>JAFWYE010000006.1 GCA_017517765.1 Bacilli bacterium
ACCCTTTGTATATGCCTCATAAAATTGAGTAGAAACATATCTACCATTAGCATCATTATAACCTGTTAAATCAAATGAGTTTTGAATTCTATTCATTGTATAAAAAGGTAATCCCATTGCTCTAGCAACTTGTTCTACTGCAGTAGATTTACCTGTTCCTGCTGGTCCTACAAGCATTGGAATAATTCCAGCTTCAACGCATGTTCTAAGCTTATCAAAATTCTCATGAACTAATTCAGCATCTCTATCAAATGGCTTTATAATTCTTTCTTTTTTCTTTTCTTCTTCTCTTTTTGAATTTTTAAGTTCAATTTCATTCATTATTATATTTACGACATTTACTACGTTCTTTTTGATTTCCTCATAATAAACTTCTTTTTCCCTATCAGATAGTGTCTTACCTTGCTCTCTAAGTTTCTTATCAAAATCATTTTTAGCTTTATTAAAAATATTTATTTCTAAATATGCTCTAATAACTTTATATATCTCTTCTTGTATTTTTGATTCAATTAGTCCTGGAACAACGTCCTTTACAATATTTATTCCAACTTCTTTCATTTCTTCATAAATAGAATCTACTCTTTTGTCCAAATCGCCAAATCTAGCCTCTAATAGCAAGAAACTATTTTTAATATGAGTCTCTATTGTAGCATATAAATTATTTTGTTCATTTATAAGCCTATCAATATCCTTTCCAAGATATGATTTAACTTCCTCTACAAGTTCACTATCAAATTGAGAAACTAACTTTTCTACTTCTGATTTTAATTCTTTTAACTCATCAAAAATTCTTTTTAGTTGTTTATCAGTATCTTTATCCGATGCAACAGTTTCATTTCTTCTTTCTTGGACTGCATCCATCATTTTGTCAATTACTGCTAATGAATTCAATAATTCTTCTAGTTGCTTTTTATTGCCAAACACCTTACCATCACCGAACATATTATATCATTTTTACAGGTTTTTAAAAAGTTTTATACTTTAATACTTAATATATGTTGATAATTAAAAAAGGGGTAGTAACCCCCCTATCTTTTATTTGTAGTTAGATAGCTAGCAAATTTAGTTGAATATTCCCTATTTGCTAAACTCTTTAGCATCTCGATTGCATTATCTTTTTGTTTGTGCTTTTTATTATAAAGCAATATAGCTTTTAAAAACACAAAACAAGTTCTTGGTTTTTCAAGTGGATTAAATGATGAATTCTCTTTTTTCTCTTTTTTAAATGATTTTAATATTTCATCACATATTTTAGCATTATTTTTTCTAACTCTTTTATAAATGTCATTTTCATAAGTTTCTATACCAATTATATCAGCAAGTTCTGAATACATTTCATTAGCAGCCTCTAAAACAAGAATATCATTAGTTCTATTTCCAATTTGAAAAGCTCTATTAACAGCGCGATAATACAAATCAATATATGGAAGGTCAGTAACCTTTTTTCTACATTCCCTAGCTCTCTCAGTTAGTTCATAATATCCAGTTCTAAAGCCACTTACCCACTCTTCTTCATTTACGTATGCAAGTAACCTATTTTGTTCTTCTATTTGTTCTAACTCTTTTGCTCCAATTCTAGCTTTAACAAAATTTTCATTATAACTATCGCCTAATTCCCCCACTATTTTATCAATGTAAGGATTATCTCCAACTTTATTAAATAAGTACCAGTTTTGAATTGCATTAATTTGACCTAATTCAGCCAAAGCCTCAAGATCTTTCATTATCATCTTTTTATCTCCTGTAAGTAAATATTTACACCAACAAGTTATAAAGTCATTATCTATTTCATTAAAATTATATTCTAACATATTTTACATCTCCTAATCCGCATCCATTATAACATCGCCATATGCCTACTACAAGATAAAAATATTCTAGCAAAAAAAAAGAGGCCTATAGCCTCTATTATTTTCCTGCTTTTCTAGCACTCATTTTAATATGCCCTGATTGACTAGGAAAACTATTATTTTCTTTAATAATTTCTTCAGCTTCCTTTTGAGCTTTAGCAGATAGTGGTCTTTTACATGCTTTTAAGAATTCTTCTCCTCTAGTAGAATACTTAGCAACCTCTAAAGCAACAACTTCCCATTCTCTATCTGGCAAAACACCATCATCAAACATTGCCATTAACTTATCATCAATTGGTCCTTCAGTACAGTCTAAAACTTTAATAATTCTATAAATGTACTCTTGCATAGCAAATCTAGCTGGTCCATTACCTAAGCAATAAAAACACAAATCATCCCATTCAGTAGCTCTTTCAGGAATAATATATTTTCTTCCATTACTCATATAATGTCTAAAATTTTCAAAAGTTTTATTTGATATAAGCATTTTAAATCACCTCTATATTATCTTCTACTAGCTGCTTTAGTAGCATTTTTGCTCATTTCTTTATTCATTACATTGATAGCTTTTTCATAAGCTTTAATCGCACCTTCGCATTCTAATAATCTATCTAATGCGTCTTCAAAAGCTTTATCCTCTTCATGACATTCATCCATTGCATCAAAGAAATCATTTTTCTCATCACCAGTGCCGTATTCATCTATCCAAGCATCAACTGCATCATCTCTAATTTCTTTAGCGTCCATCACACTATCTTCTAATGATGAAATAGAAGCACTTAATTTTTCTTTACGCTCTTGGCATAATTGAATTTTGTCTTCAAGTGTCAAATCTGACTTCTTTAATTCTTTTTTAATTCTAGAATAAGATTTAGCTTTGTGCATAGCTATACCAATATTGTCAAATATATTATAATCAAACATTTTAAACTACCTCACTCTCTACTTATATTATAAATCCTTCTATGTCAAAATCAAAGTTTTTGCCATATTTACCCACAATAATCAGTTAAATTTTCATTAAGTTGACTTTTAAAATTATTATTATTAAAATCTAATTTAGTATGTAATTAATGAAAAGAGGAAAATATGAAAAAAGTATTTATTTTTGATTTTGATGGGACATTTTATTCAGGAGAACATAAATTTGATAATGTAGAGCAAAACATTGTAGAAAACAGAAGAAAATTTTTATCTAAATTAAATGATGAACAATACCAAATTATTTGTAAAGAAAACCCTAGATGGGAAAAGGCTGTTACTGGAAACGATATAGTAAGATGCTTGATTAGATTAATGAAAAAATATGAAGATTGGGATATTACAATTGAGGATTTCTATAATTGGCAAAATGATTTTATATATGACATAGTTATTGATGAAAATCAAATTGTAGATAGTGAATTTATGAAAAAATTATGTAATGAATATTCAGTTTATGTTGTAAGTAATTCATCACTAAAACACATCTATTATTATATGGAGAAGTTAAATGTAGATACTCATTTATTTAAAGCAGTTATAGGAAATGAATTCAAAAAAGAAGATCCAAGCAAACAACACTACTACAGAGAAATATTAGAAAAAGAAGAGGCTAAGCCATACAATGTATACGTTTTTGGAGATAGCGTAGAATCTGATTTAACTCCTGCTATTCGCCTTGGAATTAATGCCTTCTATGTAGATAACGCTAATAACATTAAAAAATTAGCTTACAAAGTTATAAATAATGAAATATAAAAAGGAATGCTTAGATTCCTTTTTTATTTTTATTAATACTTTTTAGTTCACTTACATGTATGATTTTTCTTCCTTTTATATCATCCACTTGATTATTATATATCATCCAGATAATATCATTAGAATAAGGCATGCTTCCTTTACCATCTGTAAATATTATTTTATTATCTGCACGTCTAGAAAAAGCATTTATTGCAACCTCAAAATCAGTTCCCCCTCCGCCTGGAAAAGATAATCGATCTATTTCATTTTCATCATGGATATCTATAAATCCATAAAAAACAGTATCAAAACATCCAATTTTCAATTTTGATGTTTTCATAATATTTTTACATTCCCTTAAAAAACTTTTTAATAATTCATCATCCACTGAACCACTAACATCTAATAATATTTCAGTAAGTGGGGTTTGTATATCTACTAGATGAGGACATACTACTCCTTCTTCAATTGTAGCATCCTTATATGACCAATCCACCTCATAACCTATTGTTTCTTTTAATATTTTTCTCCAATCAATTATTGGCTTACTAACATTAACTTCACTAATCTTTCTAAACTCACTAGAAGATTCTTTTCCTTTACCTAAAGAATCATTTATTAATTCTTTTTTTAATTCTTCAATGATTTTATTTCTTAGTGACACATTCTTTTTAAATTCTTCGATTTCATCAATTTTTTCATTACCAATATTTTCTTTTTTCCATAAATTATGGTTATTAGGATTCATTTCCTTATCCATATTATCTTTTAATAACATTTCATATAATTCTTCGCAATTATAGTTAATTGCATCTTCAATATAAATCATACCTTTTGGCATAGATAACCCATCATTAACTAATAGTGCATTTATTATAGCGTCAGTTGCAATATTCCATGCCTCTAAGTTTCTATCACTTTTTCTTTGCATATGTTTAAATGCTATATGACATATTTCATGAGCAAATAAAAAGGTTTGTTCTGATTTGCTTAATGTTTTAAAATAATTTTCATTATAAAAAATATATTTACCATCTGTTGCTGCTGTTTCAACTTCACTTGAAGAGACAAAAGTGATATTTGATATTAGTGTACCAAATAAAGGATAACCAATTAATAAGTTTCTTTTAATCTGACTAATATCAACTATCATATTTATCTCCCCTTTTTATTATTTTCTTCTAATTTAAAGCCTGCTATTAATTCCATTCTTTTATTGTCATTGCCAACCCACAAAGTATCAAACATTGCTAATACTTCCTTACCTAGAAGTGAAACAAAATCTCTTACCACTTTTACATTTCCTTCACTAACACTAGATAATCCTACTGCTGTAGCAAACTTTTCTGATACATTCATTTTTAAATCTTCATTAGTATAATTTTTACTTATAACATCATTTACAGTAATAACCTCTTGCCTACAAAATTCCATAAAGTCTTTACAAATATCTTCTCCAATTAAAGATCTTAATGCTCCAACACTTTGTGTTTCCCTTAATACTTTAGAAGCCATCTCCCATTTTCTAGGATCAGCATTGGGTTTGACACCATTGAATTCACTACGTAACACTTCATCTCCCAAATATGATTTATAAGTAATAAATGCCTGAATTGCAGGATGAATATTATGCTCTTTTGCCCATATTAACCATTTATCTACTGTCGTTTCTATGTATACATGAGCAAATCTATTAAATAATGGTTCGGCCATTAAATTAGCAGCCAAACTATCTTTTAACTCATTTCCTGCCGCTACTACCCTACAATTATTTGGAAGTTTCCAAAGTCCATTAACTTCTTTATCTAAAATTATATTAAATGCCATACCTTGAATACTTGGTAGTGCATTAGTTAGTTCATCAAAGAATAAAATATGCAACTTATCAGGTTCAGCCTCACATTTTTCTACTAACTTTTTATACCAAGTTGGAGGTAGATCTATCATATTACCAGTATTGGCATTATAAACACTTTTACCATTCAAACTATCTGGAGTTGCATTTCTTAAATACAAGATTATGCAATCAGGGTCTATATCTTTAACTCTAGCACTTTTTCCCTCACTAGAACGTCCATGTAAAAATACTGGTACATCGCTCTCTATTGCTTTTTTTATAATGTCTTCTTCACTTACTTCATCTAAAATAAATCCATATGGGTTCTTTTTTCTTGCTATGTGAGTTCCATCATTATTTATTTTTGGCATAGTAATCCTCCTTCCTGTCATTTCACTTGCTAAATATTTATTAATAAATTTATCCTTGGCATAATGATAATTCATTCCACTTGCTATTATGTTTTTACAAATAGCTAAATCTCCATCTATTATCCATAAAATAGGTTTAACTTCTATCCAATATGCTTTTCCCTTCGTGGCTTTTTTACCATTAGATAAAAGACAATCATTTTTAGAGATAACCCTTACATAATACTTTCCTTCATATTCGTATTCTTCAAGTCTTTCGCTATCAGAAATAGTATAACCTCTACCGGTTTTAAATAATGTTTTAGATACTTTTCCCAATTCTTTAGATTTATAAATATCTTCTAATTGTCTTGAAACATCATCACTTGCAATTACTTGAGGATATTCCCCAAAATTAAATTCTTTTACTTCATCACTTGAATATGATAATTTCATTTTTGAATTATATTTAAATATTGGCCTTACACCTACTTTATTATTTTCTGATGAAGTTAAATCACTAAATCCGCTTTCGTGAATTACCCTTACTTCTTTGTTTATTTCTATTCCTATTAGCCAATATGAGCCCGTTCTATTATAAAGGTTATTACCCTGATAAGAATGATAAGTTTCTGATACATTTCCACCTAAAAGAATAGCAAAATCACTAATAGCAGCCTTGCTAGTTATTTTATTAAATATTTCAATTTTATTTACACCTGCCGCTTGCGACTCTTTTAGAAATGTGAATGCACTCATTTGTCTCACCTTCGTGTATATGTTAACATATACAATCTATCATTTCTAGGATTTTTTTATACGTGATAGCTTACAAAAAAAAGAGGCCATATTTTTTAGCCTCTTAATCTCTTATTTTTCAATCATTTATAATAGTTACTTCACCCGAGTAAACATCTAATATTTCCCCTTCAGTATTTACTTTTAATGAATTATCATCATTGATATCAATAACCTTAGCAACTACCTTTTTACCATCTTTTAAAACATATACCTTTCTATTTAATAAATAATTATTATTTCTTAAATAAGAAAGATATTTCTTATCATTTATATTTTCAATATTAGACTCAAATGACTTATAAAATTTATTTTTTAATATCTCAATATCAAATAATTTATTACTTTCTAAATATATAGAAGTTGCTTTGTCCTTTATTTCTATATCCATCTCACTTGAATTAACATTAATTCCAACTCCAATTATAATAGCTTCAATTATTCCATTAAAAGATACTCCCTCAAGTAAAACACCAGATATTTTTTTATCATTAACATATACATCATTAGGCCATTTATAACTGATATTATTTATCCCTATTTCCACTAAAATATCAATTATTGCTTTGGCACTTACTAATGAGAGAGAGGCATAATTATTAATCACTTTTTCATCCTTAATTAGAATAGAAAACAATAAATTTTCTTTTTTATTACTAAACCATTTTTTATTATTTCTTCCATGTCCATCACTTTGATAATCGCATGAAAGAAAGGTGAAATTATCATAATCTTTATAATTGCATTTAAGATATGTAGAAGTAGAGTCTATTTCCCTTATATGAATATATTTAGACATAACCTTTCTCCTTTAATTAAAAACTCTGTGCAAAACAGAGTTTTATTTTATAAAAATAGAAGCATCAATATACCTGCAGCTATAGCAGAACCAATTACTCCAGCAACATTAGGTCCCATTGCATGCATTAATAAGAAGTTATTTGGATCTTCTTCTTTTCCAACTTGTTGCACAACTCTTGCAGCCATTGGAACAGCAGAAACTCCAGCTGCGCCAATCATTGGATTAATTTTTCCTTTAGTACATACACACATTAATTTTCCTACTAACACACCACAAGCAGCAGCAATTGCAAATGCAAATATACCTAACCCGAATATCATAAGTGTATCAAGTGTCAAAAAAGTCTCAGCAGTAGCAGTAGCTCCTACACTTAAACCAAGTAAAATTGTAACAATATATAATAGTGAATTAGACAAAGTTTCACAAATTTTAGGAACTATTCCAGTTTCTTTAATTAAATTGCCTAGCATTAAACATCCTATAAGTGGAGCACATGAAGGTATTATAAGAATTACTACAATTGATACTATTATTGGAAAAAGTATTCTTTCAGTTTTAGATACTTCTCTCACTTGTTCCATTTTAATTTGTCTTTCTTTTTTTGTAGTTAGAAGTTTAATAACTGGAGGCAAAATTACAGGCACTAAAGCCATATATGAATATGCCGCAATAGAAATAGACCCTAATAGTTCAGGTGCCATTTTAGAAGTTACAAGTATAGCGGTAGGTCCATCTGCTCCTCCAATTATTCCAATCGAAGATGCTTCAAGTGCATTAAACCCTAAAGCAATAGCACCAATAAAAGTAATAAAAATTCCAATCTGAGAAGCTGCCCCTAATAGCATTGTTTTCTTATTTGCAATAAGTGGTCCAAAATCCGTTGTGGCACCAATACATAAGAAAATTAAGCAAGGATATATTCCAAACTTTACTCCATAATATAAATATCCAAATAATCCTGAATAAGTATATTCAGCAGCTACTCCTTCGGTGCCTGTTCCCTCAACCAAAGTTTTCACAAACAATTCATCTTTTGCTCCTGGTAAATTTATAAGCAGCATAGCAAAAGAAATTGGAAGCAATAAGTAAGGCTCAAATTTCTTTTTTATAGCAAGATACATCAAAATACATGCTAAAATTATCATAATAAGATTTTTCCATCCACCTTCAACAAAAAACATTGCTATCCCAGTAGAATTTATAAATCCTAATATTATCTCAATAAATTTCTCCATACTAATTACCTATTTAATTTTAATTAAAACTTCATTATTAGCAACGTTTTGTCCCTTGCTAACTAGAATTTCTACTATTTCCCCATCAATATGAGCATTAACTTCATTTTCTAGTTTCATTGCCTCAATTAATAAAAGAACATCGCCTTTTTTTACTTTTTGTCCAACTTTAACTAAAACATCAATTACATTACCTTGAATAGGAGACAATACTTCTTTTGCTCCTGTTATTGCTGTAGTTTCACTTTTTACTTTTTCTTCTTTTTTTGTTTCTTTTTTTGCTATAGTTTGACTAGTTTCTTCAACTGACTCTAGTTCAACTATATAACTTTTACCATTAACTTTTACTTTATAAGTTTTCATTCGATATCCTCCTCTATTTTCTTAATACTTACAAGACGAGCATTTTGTTTTGTTTCTTTATAAAAATCTATAGTAGCAACAAGGGAAGCAACAACTGCATCTTCATCATCTTTTAAAATAGAATTTTCCTTTCTAGGATTAATATTTGATTTCCTATCCATTATACCTATAACTTTAGATGATGCACTTGTAACTAATATAATTACTGTTAGCACTGCAAAAACAATAATTACCGCAATAAGCGTAACTAATAAGGAATCGATAATTCCAAAACTTTCTCCCATAGGTGTATACATAATTTTTCACCACCTATGCATCTAGATGAATAGTATCTACTACTTTTTCATCTTTTTTTGTTTCTAAAAATTTAATGGCCACATCACCAAATAGAGCTATACTAAGTACATCTTCATCATTTCTTATAAGATTTTTATATTGCTTTTTCAAATTGGCAAACTCAGG
Source organism: Bacilli bacterium (assembly GCA_017517765.1). Lineage (GTDB taxonomy): Bacteria > Bacillota_I > Bacilli_A > RFN20 > DUOF01 > RGIG6178. The sequence goes on from JAFWYE010000006.1 coordinate 9,420, forward strand.
TGCTATATCATCAGCAGGCCTATGAGTAATCACTTTCTCATCACCTATAATCTTTCTTCTAACTTCTTCATCAATTTCAGCAGGCGCCCTACCATACTTACCTTTTAAATAATCATTAATTTCTTTAGGAACCATCTTATATCTTTCGCCATTAATAACATTTAAAACAGCTTGAGTTCCTACCATTTGTGATAAAGGAGTAACAAGAGGAGGATAGCCTAAATCTTTTCTTACATTTGGCACTTCTTTTAATACATCATCTAGCTTATCTAAAGCATTTTGTTGAGTTAATTGGCTAATTAAATTAGATAGCATTCCCCCAGGAACTTGATATTTTAAAATATTAGGATTGCAAGTTAAAACTTTAGGATTTAACAACCCATTAGCAATATATTTTTCTTTTACTTTTGATAATTTACTTGCAGCATTATTTAACATATCTTCATCAAGCATAGGGTCATATTCTGTCCCTTTTAAAGCATAATTAATAGATTCTGTACAAGGTTGAGAAGTACCGCCTGATAATGGAGATAAAGCAGTATCGATAATATCAACACCAGCTTGAATAGCCCTTAAATACGTCATTTCCATTAGTCCACCTGTACAATGAGAGTGTAATTCTATAGGTAATTTAGTATTTTCTTTTATTTTCTTGATAAGATTATATGCATCTTCAGGTAGTAATACTCCAGCCATATCTTTAATACATAAAGAATCAGCTCCCATTTTTTCTACTTCTTTAGCTAAAGACACATAGTAATCAACTGTATGAACTGGGCTAGTTGTATAACTTAGTGCAATTTGACACTCTCCTCCATACTTTTTAGTGGCATCAACAGCACATTTTAAATTTCTTATATCATTTAAAGCATCAAAAATTCTAATAATATCAATACCATTTTTAATTGCCTTTTCTACAAATTTTTCTACGACATCATCAGCATAATGACGATATCCTAAAATATTTTGCCCTCTAAATAACATTTGTAATTTAGTATTCTTACAAACCTTTTTTACTTTTCTTAGTCTCTCCCATGGATCTTCATTTAAAAATCTTAAACATGCATCAAAAGTAGCACCACCCCATATTTCAATGGCGTGGTAGCCAGCTTTATCTAGTTCACTTAAGGCAAGTAGAATTTCATCTGTTGTCATACGTGTAGCAAACAATGATTGATGCCCATCTCTTAGTGAAGTCTCTACTATCTTAACTCCCATATTATCTCTCCTTACTTGATTTCATTAATTGTTTCTTTAATTGCATTTAATGCTTCTTCAGGAAGCTTATCTAAATTATCAAGTTTAGATACAAAATCCAATCTATCTTGCATTCTTGCTTTCACATTTTTACAATATTCTGCACTAGAAAAATCAGGTTCATAACCAGGAATCTTATAGTATTCTAAGCTAGAGAAAGGTCCAAATTTTTCAAACTTAGCATTATTAGTTACTATATCTTCAATTAATCCTAAAGTTACACTAGGAGTTACTTTAGTTTCTCCAAAGAATCCAGTATTAATGATATAGCAATCTACATTTAAATTATCAAATAAAGATTTGAATGATTCATAGTCTTTAACAAGAGGATATAATCTAAATGGATTTGCATATGGAACAATAACTAATTGGTTAGGATCCATACCAGGAATATACTCTGCAGTAGAACGTTTAGTGGCTAAAGTTGCCCCCATCACTGAAGCTAATGCAGGGTTATTAATTTTAACAACTGGAGGTAAAGAATTATCTTTCATAATCCAAAAGATTGCATCAGTAGATTTAGAAAAAGCATATTCTCTATTAGCAGTAGCAAACTTAGATTTAACTGTTCTACCATTACCATTTAAAATATCTTCAGTTACAGGCACAACTAGTCCATTTTCATCTACTGTTGCACCACAGTTTTGAATAGTTAAGAAATATTTAGATTGATCTCTAGTTAAAGGATAATCTTGAGTTTTATCAAAATATGATGGCTCCAAAGATATAGATGATCCATTAGAATTATCAATAATAAATGCATCATCATGTAATACTGTAGTATCCATCTTTCCATTATGATCACTTAAAGTAATAGTAGATTTACCACTACCAGATAAACCAAATACAGAAATTACTTTCTTACTTCCATCTTTAAAGTTAAATCTCTTTTGCCCTCCATGGCAAGCAGTATATCCTTGTCTTTGAGCAATAGACCAACTAAGAGTTAAAGTTCCTTTTTTATGTTCCCCAAAATATCTCATACCTAGTAAGCATGCACAGTTATATTCTGAATCAAATAATGCAAGTCCATCAGGATAATCACTAGTGTAGCAATCAGGATCTGAATAGATAAAGATATCTCCCTCATCAATAACTTTAGAATCCTTATATAATTTAGTTGTTTCCTCATCTGCAATTTGGAAATTTAATAACCAAGAATACAAAGTATTTTCATAACCTTGAGGTATTAATAAATGAGCCTTAACCATGAACTCTTTATCAAGCCCAATATATGCTGTAGCATGATACATAGTTTTACGACAATTTTGGAATAAAACTTCTCTAACTTGTCCAGCAAATTTTTCTCTATTAGTATCATCAACTAATTTTCTAAGTCTTGCTTGTCTTCCTGTTATAAAACCATCATTGAATAATAATACTTTTGAATCTTCTTCTAAACCTAATTCTTTAGCATTAACTATTGGTAAATCTGTTATGATTGTACCAGGACAATTCTTTGCTAAATCATATGCTTGTTTTAATGAAGTTACCTCAACTACATTATTACGATAAAATGCTGATTCAATAGTAGATCTTAACTTACTATAAATTTTAGGACTGTTTAATCCAATATCTTCCCTTTTTAAATTACTTCTTGTTGCCATATATTCTTATCCTCCCTATCAAATATTTAGCTAATTTAGTTTTTATTTATTAATAAATAAAACCTAATCGATTTCATGGTATCATTTAATTAGTAAAAAAAGCAATGATAGTAGTTAAAAAAAATCTATCATTGCTTATACAAAACTATTTATTTTTAAAATCCTTTTTAAATATTTGTTTTAATTCCTTACAATATTCCAAATGCCTTTTTAGTCTTTCATCGCTTATATCATTAGCTAATCTTTTTTTCCATCTTGATTCTAATAAGTTAGTCTTATTTATCATGATATTAGTTTCATCTTCGCTTAACTTTTTTAAGTCTAAAATAATTTTTTCTTTTTCTCCATTAGCGCTTAATGACAAAAAATAATAAGCCAAAGCACTAGAATATTGATCTAAAAAATTCTCATTAATTTTATCTTGTAATTTTTTTCTTTCTTTATCAATAATTTTCAAATATTCATTCCAAGCAGTATCTATATCTTTTTTCTTTAATATCTCCATTCCAAATTTTGATAAATCATATTCCATACATGGATCACCATCTTCATCAATAAAGCTATAAGTAAATCCATTTTTAACCATAGCTTTTATTGAACCAAAATTATCTATATCTGCCCCTGAACGAAGCTTTTTCATTCCTTCATTTTTTGCTAATTTCATTATTAAATTTAGAATTTCATTAGCATATCCTTTGCCCCAATACCTCTCATCTTTGATTAGTCCATCATTAGAAAATGCTTTTTTTATCTCTTCAAGAGAATAGGATTCTTTATCATCCCCTCTAAATACGTTATAGCCAAAATCCCAAACAGTATTAGTCTCATCATCATAATATTGGCCAAACCTACAAGTAGCCACAATTTCTCCTGTATCTTTAAGTTCAGCAATCATATAATACATACCCCAATCAGTAGGTATCTTATAATCAAACATTTCATTTACATCATCAATATCCCAAGTAATTTCATTATACCTATAGTTTTGAGGATTTGACCAGCTTTTAAAAATCCTTAATACTTCTTCTTTTCGTTTATTATCACTTAGTTTTTTACCATTTTTATCATAACCAAATTTTCTTAAAATTAATCTATCTGTCTCTATAACATTTCCAATCATATTAACACCTCATATTTTCTACTATATCACACAAATAAAAAAAGAGAAAATATGTTAAACATATCTTCTCTATTTATGCAATTTTTTATATCTATTCATTCTTATTATATACTCTATAAGTGCAGATATCTCTATTATTAATAATACTGAATCAGAAATATAACCGAATACAGATCCTACATATACATTATATATAATCCAACATATGCTTATTGGAATTGCACAAAACTTATAAATTAATACTCTATGATCCCAAACAGAATAAGTTAATACAGATGCCGCTATAAATGGTGCTAAGCAGAATATGCTTTCATATGTGAAAATTGTAGCAATAGCAAATAGCACAATTAAAATAATAAGTGGATATAGTGGAATAGGCTTTTCCTTTTTATCATAAATAAAAAACCATATAGCCCTAAGAATTCCTAAAGCGTTAATAACAACTCCCTCTAAAGCATTCAAGAAGAAATATTGAAGTGCAAACATTACAGATGAAATTAAACAAAATATAAGTATCTTTTGCTTATCCCTACTCCATAATGAAAGAATAATAAATACTATTCCTAAAAGAACAAATATTTGAGACAATATAAAATTCACACTATCACCATCTTTACAATTATAATTATAAAATATTTAAGCAATTATTTAAGACTTTAAATAATTTTATTAAAAAAAATTTACTATCTTAATGATTAATATAGTGATATACTCATTGTAAGTGGGTGAAATTATGAAAAAAGAAATAATTGAATTTATAACTAACACAGATATGCCTATATATATTTGTGGCCATATAAAACCTGATCAAGATTCCATTTGTTCATCTTTAGCACTAGCCAAATTATTAGAAAAATTAGAAAAAAAAGCTCATGTTTTAATAGAAAATAATGATACAGATATAATAAATTGGCATGACAATAAATCCTTTATCACAAGTATGGTTGTTGATAGAGAATATCTTTTCATTGCCCTAGACGTTAATGAGAAAAAAAGACTGGGGAGATATGAAAAAGACTTTGATAATGCTTCTTTCACTATCAATATTGACCATCATCAAGATAACAAAAATGAATCTAACTTTACCTATTCTGACACAAAAATGAGTTCAACTTGTGAAATGATATATGAACTAATCGAAGAGATAAATATTGAATATCTAGATGAATACATCGCCTCACACTTATATTCAGGAATATTAAATGATACTAATTGTTTTTCAAGAAGAATATCTCCAAGAACATTTATTATTGCTCAAGAATTAATAAATAAAGGGATAAACTATAATCATATAATTCAAAAGACACTAAAAGAGAGAACTTTGTATGAGTTTAAAGCATTAGCTAAATTAGTTAATGAAATAGAATATGATGACTTTCATTATGTTGTGGTAGATAAAAAAGATCCTGTATTTTCTGATTTAACACATAATCAAATAGTTAAAAAAATTGCTGAGGATTTAAGGACTATCGAAGGCTTGGATGTATTTGTTTTATTCATCAAAAACGAAGATACAATAACCGCAAAATGTATGAGTAATATTAGTGAAAACGCAGATAAAATTGCCACTTTATTTGGGGGCGGGGGTCACAAAAAAGAAGCGGGATTTACAATTACTAATAAAACAATAGAAGATATTTTAAAAGAAATAAAACTATACTTAAGTAAAAACAAAGTAGGGCAAAAAAGATAACCCTACTTTTTTATTTTATTTTTTATTACTTATCAAAATATTGATACTAAAAATAAATGAATGTATACTAACTTTGTAGTTTATTGGGGAGGGAAAATAACTATGGAAAGAAAGGTTGGAACAGTATCAAGGGGAATACGTTGTCCTATCATTCGAGAAGGAGATAATTTAACTGATATTACAGTTAATAGCGTGCTTGAAGCATGCACAAGCGAGAACTTTACTCTAAGAAATAAAGATGTTATCGCGCTTACTGAATCAATTGTGGCTAGAGCTCAAGGTAACTATGCTACAATAGATGACATTGCAACAGATGTTAAAGCAAAACTAGGAAGTGATACTATTGGAGTAATATTTCCTATATTATCTAGAAATAGATTTGCTATATGTTTAAGAGGTATAGCTAAGGCGGCAAAGAAAATTGTTTTAATGCTTAGTTATCCAAGCGATGAAGTAGGTAATGCCCTACTTACTTATGATCAAATTGATGAAAAAGAAGTTAATCCTTATACAGATGTTTTAACTTTAGAAAAATATAGAGAACTATTTGGTGAAAATAGGCATGAGTTTACTGGAGTAGATTATGTATCATACTACTCTAATATTATTAGCGAAGCTGGAGCTGAAGTTGAAATTATCTTTGCTAATCAAGCTAAAACAATATTAAATTATACTGACACTATATTAACTTGTGATATTCATACTCGTGCTAGAACAAAAAGAATACTAAAAAATGCAGGTGCCAAAGTAGTATTAGGATTAGATGATATCTTAACTAGTTCTATTAATGGCAGTGGTTATAATGAAAAATGGGGACTTCTTGGTTCTAATAAATCAACTGAAGATAAAATCAAATTATTCCCAAGAGATTGTAAATATCTAGTAGAAGATATTCAAAAAAAGATTTACAGCATTACTGGGGCTAATGTTGAAGTCATGGTATATGGTGATGGTGCGTTTAAGGATCCTCAAGGAAAAATATGGGAACTAGCTGACCCAGTTGTTTCTCCAGCATATACTGATGGGCTAAAAGGAACACCTAATGAACTAAAATTAAAATATTTAGCTGATAATGATTTTAAAGATTTAAATGGAGATAAATTAAAAGATGCCATAAAAGAAAGTATTAAAGCTAAAAATAGTAACTTAGTAAATAATATGGCTTCTCAAGGAACTACTCCTAGACAACTTACTGATTTAATTGGCTCACTATGTGATCTTACAAGTGGTAGTGGAGATAAGGGTACTCCAATAGTTCTTATTCAAGGATATTTTGATAACTTTACTGATTAATATAAAAAGAGGATTTTGAAAATCCTCTTTTTTAATAACGACTTCTATTTATTTGTGGTTCATATGAATATGTAGTTTTCTTTTCAATAAATGGTTTAAGTTCTGCTTTAATTTCAGGGTCAAGTTCACTCATATTCTTAACAGCATTTCTTAAAGTTTCAGTAGATAAAGATAGATTGTTATCTAATAAATATTTTTGTACTTCACTAGAAAGAACACTACCAAATTTTGAAAGACATGAATAAGTTGATAAATCTTCTTTAAGTTTCTCAATTCTACTTATCATTTTACTTTCATGGTGATACTCTAGATCAGATTCAGCTCTTTTATATCTATATAAAGCATCTTTTACCGTGAGATTAAATGGTTCTACCAATGATTTTTCTAAATCATCTACTACCACTTCAACATTTTTATAATTTTCAATTTCAGCCTTAAGCTTTGCGATTTTATAATCAGCACTTATTTTTATTTGGTTTCTTTTAGCTTCAAATCTAGATTTAAGTATCTTGTCTAAAAATCTAGGTTGAAGATTTTCATATGATTGTTTTTGCTTTTCAATCTCGTTTTCTCTTTCCCTAATTTTGCTTTCTAATATTCTTCTAGCAGTTCTTGGAAACTCAGAATCAGGAAGCATATATCCTAAAGTTTCTTCAACAACATCTAATCCCGTAGCGTTTCTAACCATATATACTTTATCAGAAAGTTTTGAACTAGAAGTTCTATAAACTTTACTAGTTTCAAAATCACTTTTACTAAGTACTTGTTGAAGTTCTTCTTTTGAAGATATCAACTCTTTAACTCTAGGATTATTAACTAATTCATTTAATTTTGTTTTTACCTCTAATCTATATTTTTTGGCATTGGCTAAAATATCCATTTTAGAGTTATCGCCTTTAATATAGAGTTTATCATGGTCAACAATCAGTTGTGCTTCTTTTCTTTCTGCTTTCCATGTTTTTACCATTTCATCAAATTCATGTTCTAATCTTCTAAGTTCTGACTTAGAACTAGATATTTGCGAAGATAAACTAGATATCTTAGATTCTATATTCCTAACATCCCCATCAGCCATAATTTTCATACTTAATCCCAAACTCATATTGATGGGCATAGTTGTAAGACCTATATTAGATCTTGTTTGAGCACTACTTCTATTACTCTCATGCATGCTCTTTTCACTTTCAAGTCTTCGTATCTTACTTCTTAAATCAGAAATTTCTTTTTCTAGTTTAACTAGTGAATCATATTTAACCATATCTATCACCTTCTACTATTTTAATGGTACCACATATAAAACCAAACTGCAAATTGAGACATTAATTTGTTGTAAAATGCCAATAAGATTGTATAAAATTGTTATTTTATATAAAATACTAAATATATTTATTTCTTGAGGTGATAATTTTGGATAATAAGTTAGAAAAAAAATATGGTCTTTTCATGGCCATTTGTATGGTTGTTGGAATTGTTATTGGTTCTGGAGTATTCTTTAAAGGCCAAGATATATTAATTGATACTGGAGGAAACATTTGGTTTGGAATCCTAGCTTGGCTTATTGGTGGTATTGTAATGATTGTCTGTGCCTTAACATTTGCAAATTTCGCATCTAAATATGAAAAAGTAAATGGTATTGTTGATTATGCTGAAGCCGTTGTAGGTCCTAAATATGGATATTTAGTTGGCTGGTTTACTTCTATTATATATTTTCCTGCAATGACTGCAGTACTTGCTTGGGTTAGTGCTAGATATACTCTTGTACTATTTGGAAGTAATGATATTACAGGTGGATTATGTATGACACTAGCTGCAGTGTACTTAATTGCTTCATATGCTCTAAATTTGCTTTCTCCTAAATTATCTGGAAAATTTCATATATCTGCAACAATAACTAAATTAATTCCTTTAATAATAATGGTTATTGTTGGATCAATTGTGGGACTAGTTAATGGTAATTTCACAGAAACATTTGTTCAATCTTCATCAAGTTTAGCAAATGCTGACTCTATATTTTCAGGAATTGTAGCTGCAGCTTTTGCCTATGAAGGTTGGATTATAGCAACTTCTATTAATGCCGAATTAAAAGATGCTAAAAAGAACTTACCAAGAGCACTCATAATAGGAAGTTTAATAATAATGGCAATATACATTACTTATTTTGTTTCAATTACAGGTGGGGCAGATGTTGCTACGTTAATGGCAAAAGGATCTAATCAAGCCTTTATTAATTTATTTGGAAATATTGGGGGAACTATTCTTAATGCATTTATTGTGATTTCTTGTCTAGGAACTCTAAATGGATTAATGTTAGCTACTACAAGAGGATTATATTCGCTTGCAATAAGAAATCGTGGCCCTAAGCCAGAAGTTTTAAGTCAAGTCGATAAGACTACAAATATGCCTAATAACTCAGGTGTAATTGCAGTATTAATATGTGCTATTTGGTTATTTCATTTCTATGGTGCTAATTTAGTAGAAAACCCTATATTTGGATTCTTTAATTTCGATTCAAGCGAACTACCAATTATTACAACTTATGCAGTATATTTACCAATATTTATAATGTTTATAATAAAAGAAGGCAAAAAAGATAAGTTGAAAAATATAGTATTGCCGGTATTTGGATGTATTTGTTGTGTGTTTATGATATTTGCAGCATTCTATGCCCATGGAATTATACCTTTCCTAAATGGTTTACAAGAAGGAAAATTTGTTTTCCCAATATTGTCATATCTAATATTATTCTTTATATTAATGACTATTGGTGCATTACTAGATATCAAAAAAAGAGAGAAATAAGTTCTCTCTTTTTTAATTAAGTTCAAATATACCACCTGAGTATAAACTTACAATTTCTATATTATTTAAATGTTCTTTAAAATATCCTATTACTTCATCACTAACACAATGACCTAAGTATAATACTTTAATATCATTTTCCTTAAAATATTTTATGGTATTATCTATCGTATCTTTTTGCTTATCTAAATTTCTTAAATGTAATCCTCCTAAAACAGCATAGACTTTACTTTCCTCTGTCGCTTTTTTAGCATGTTCAATAGTATTACAAATTCCTCTATGACCACAACCAGTAATTATTACTAGTCCCTTTTCTGTTTTAATAGCAATTCCAGAGTCATCCTCTGTATAGTCTATTTCTTTTAAGTCTTCATCTAGCATAGTAGAGAAATTACCATTTTTTTCATGCTCTACAATCATTGGAATTTCGCCTAGGAAAAATATATTTTCTTTAAATTCTAATGGTTTTGTTGTAGTTATTAGAGTATGTACTTTAGAAAGCGCCTCTTTTTCTAATGGAAATCCCATTTGTATTTTTCTACGTATAGACCATCTTTTTTTAAAACATGAAGGGTGCATGATAATAGTTTTACCTTTAGGCAAATATGCAACTCCCCAACTATGATCTGCATGACCATGAGTTATAATAGCGGTATCTATTTTATCTAGATCTATTCCAAGTTTCATTGCATTTATAATATATAAATCGCTATAACCTGTATCTAGTAAAAATCTATAATCATCTACATCAATCACTATAGATAACCCAGCTTCCCCATGAAATAATTCGGTTTCTCTATTTTCAGAAATAATATTAAATCGTATCATCTACTCACCACCATAATTTAAAATTATAGTAACTCTATTTTTTGCTTTTTACAATATTCAATAGTATCTTTATCCCAATAACTTGCTTGTACCTCACCAATATGAGCTCTACCTAGAAGTAACATACAAAGTCTACTTTGTCCAATACCTCCACCAATTGATAAAGGTAATTCATCTTTTAAAATAGCTTTGTGGTAATCCAATTTTAATCTATCTTGGTGTCCTGATTTTTCAATTTGTTTTAAAAGAGCTTCACTATCTACTCTAATACCCATACTAGATATTTCTAAAGCCATATCTAATACTTCATGATAGAATAATAAATCTCCATCTAAGCTCCAATCATCATAGTCTGGTGCTCTAGTATCATGAGGTTTACCATCACTTAACTCGCCACCTATTTGCATAATAAATACAGTCTTATATTTTTTAGTGATTTCATACTCTCTTTCTTTATCAGTAGTTCCTGGATACATATCTAGTAACTCTTGGCTAGTAATGAAATATACATCCTCACAAATTTCTACTCCTTCAAATCCTTTAGTTTTTAATAGTTCACTTGTATCTTTTATAGCACTGACTATCTTTCTAACTGTAGACTTTAAGTAATCTAAACTTCTATCTTTTCTAGTAATTACTTTTTCCCAATCCCATTGATCTACATATATAGAGTGAGTTTCATCCATCTTATCGTCACGTCTAATGGCAGTCATATCTGTATATAATCCTTTGTGAGTAGCAAATCCATATTTATCTAAAGCGAATCTTTTCCATTTAGCAAGTGATTGAACTATCTCTAATTCTTTACCATCTTTTAATACATCAAATGCAACTTTTCTTTCTACACCACTTAAATCATCTTGTAAACCGCTTTCCTTTGTTACAAGTAATGGTGCTGATACTCTAGTTAAATCTAATTGCTTAGCTAACTTTCTTTCAAATTTGTCTTTAATTAATTTTATATATTTTTGTTTTCCTATTATATCTAAATCGATATATGTTTCTTTCATAAATTTCATAATATTGTTCTCCTTTATTTCCTATATATTTATTTTTATGATTTTGTTTTGATATATAGTATTTAAGGATCACAAAATTCATCTAAAACATATTCTTAAATACTTATTATTGTCATCATTATCATTATCGCCCGCTACGGCATTACTCTTTTTCATTTTCCTCACTCCTTTATAAACTAAAATAGCACCTCTTATTATCTAAGGGTGCTATTTAGATTACCTAAATTAAAACACCCTCTTAGGATTCCAAGAGAGTGTTGTTTGTATCTTTTATAATTTAAATTATGCTTGATTTATAACAACAAAAATGGAACCCAGTACACATGCGTTCTTATTATTATTGTTATTATTATTTATTACTAAACCAAACATAATAAATTCCTCCTATCTACAATTTAAAGATACCACTCTTTTTTTATATTGTCAAACTTTTTTTATTTTATGAAAAAAAGATGTTAGTAACTTCTAACACCTTTTCTTGTTATTTTTTTTATAGCTAAATTATATATTAAATATACTAATGCTATTGCAAGCGAAGCGCCGAGAAAAAGCGCAACAATGAATAGCCAATGAGGGACTATACCTGTTGTATCAGTTCTTAAAAACATATAATTTTCTCCAATTGAATCGGGAAAATATAGTTCTTGGCCGATAGTAGCCCATAATGCCATTGGAAAAAGGCCTATTATAGGTTGCCATATGTTTTTCCAATCAAGTTTAGTAGTACCACTAACAAGCATAAATACACCCCAAAATAATTCAATAACATGATAAGCATATGATTGAACAATTGGATAACTATATAGTCTTACATTGCCATTAACTACATTCATAGGTAAAACAATCCAAATTAATGGACAGATAACAGCCCATACAGTTACTGCAGTCTTTGCAAAATCAAATTTCTTATTGAAAGTTACAAATGGAATTAATACTCCCACCGCAGTACAAATATGAAATGGCAATTTGTGTACTATCATGCTTCCAGCCCAAAATGGTTGAACAAAAAAATCAAAAATATAGAGACTAATTAAAGTAATAGCACTTATATTAAGTATTTTTTGTTTAACATTATCGCTCTTATTTTTCAAAAAATAGGATAGCAAAAACACTGCCAAGATAATGCCAATTAATATGATAAAATATGTTAACCCAAACAATTTAAACGATGTTTCTTTAGGTATATATCTAAATATTTTAGAAAATATTTCATTCATAATTACTTAATAATCTCTTTTTTTTCTTCTTTATTGCTTTCAGTAGTTGGTAATTCAACATTAGAATTATTAATTGCTTTGTTAATAGAAACACACACTTCATTAACACCCACAATTAACCCTGTCATGACAACTTGAACAATTGCATATCCAAGATACATTAATACTGGCCAGAAATAACCTGTAGCACTTGCAATATTCATTACAATACCAACTGATGTAGTCTCTGCTGTTCTAAAATACATATAGTCGGCAGGGATAATGTAATCGATTGCTACAACTGGAAGTGTTAAACATACAAATCCTAAAAATGTCCAACCAATGTTTCTAAAACTCAATCTAGTATAACCTGTGCATAACATAATGAATGGAGCAACAAGAAGCATAGAATGATAAATAGTTGTATGAAGACCCCAAAATGATAGCAATGAATAATCATAAGTTACACTTGGAATTATATAGTTCATAATGGCTCCAAATAAGCCAATAGTGCATACATATGTACATCCAATATCTTTGAACTTACTCTTACCCCAGATAGCAAATGGCATAGCATACATGAAGATAGAGCAAATATATAGTGGTAAACTACCATTCCATACAAAACTTTTTGTAGATACGGAAACAATGATCTTAATGATATCTACTGTTACTGCTATTGCCCAAGTTGCAATTAAACTATACTTAACCAAGTTAACATGGTTCCTTTTATTTTTATTTAAAAACCAAATAAAAGCAGCAGTCAAAACAGCAAGCAGAATATACCAAATTGTATAATCAATACATTTATTGAACGGTCCAACCCTTCCTAGTAAATCATTTGTTGTAAAAAAATTCATAACATAACCTCCTTTACATAGGATACACTTTTCCGAGGCCAATTGCAAATATTCGACAAAATATTGCTACGTCTAACAAAAAAACAAGTTGCTGTAGCAACTTATTTTTTCAAATTACTATTTAATATCTCATTAAGATATGCTTCTTTATCTTTGCTTAATGCAGGAACATCCTTTAATCGATATTTAATATTCAACTCTTCATATTTCTTCATGCCATATGTGTGATAAGGCAATAATTCCACCTTCTCAACATTAGGTATTTTCTTAGCAAATTTAGCTAATTCTTTTATATGCTCTTCAGTATCATTTATACCAGGAACAATTACTTGTCTTAGCCAAATCTTTTTATTTTTTTCTATTATCTCACTCATAAACTTATGAAATTGAGATAATTCTTCTTTACCAGTTATATATTTATATTCTTCAGGATATAAAGATTTTACATCTACAATAAATAGATCAACTAAATCCATTAACTTTAAATAATCCTTTCCAACCCCTGAAGTATCAATACATATATGGAATCCTTCTTTTTTTAATGCAAGAGCACATTCATAAATAAAATCACTTTGAAGTAATGGCTCACCACCAGAAAATGTAACTCCACCTTTATCTATAATATAATTCTTATATTTTAATACTTTATTTAAAATACCTTCTACAGTCATTAGATTTTTCTTTTCACATGTCCATGTTTCAGGATTATGACAATAAAGACATCTTAAATTACATCCTTGCAAAAAGATAACAACACGTATACCAGGACCATCAACTAATCCCATAGTTTCTATGCTATCTACATTTGCATATACTTTAGAATGATTCATGGAAAGTCCTTGCGATTACATCTCTTTTATGGTCGTCGCTTAATTTATTAAAGTTAACTGCATAACCTGACACTCTAATAGTAAGTGTAGGATACTTATATGGATTATTCATTGCATCAATTAATAATTCTCTATTTAAAACATTAACATTTAAATGATGTGCTTTTTGCTTAAAATAGCCATCTAAGATACTTACTAAATTGTTTACTTGATCTTCTCTAGTATGCCCTAAAGCTGTAGGAATGATAGAGAATGTATTAGATACTCCATCTTCACATACACCTTCATATGGAATTTTAGCAACAGAGTTTAATGAAGCTAAAGCACCATTTTTATCTCTTCCATGCATTGGGTTTGCTCCTGGAGCAAAAGGTTCTCCTAATTTTCTTCCATCAGGAGTTGATCCAGTTTTCTTACCATACATAACATTAGAAGTTATAGTCAAAATACTTAGAGTATGTCTCGCATTTTTATATAATGGATGTTTTTCTAATTCAGTAATAAATTTAGTTACTACTTCCTTAGCAATTAAATCTACACTATCATCGTCATTTCCAAAACATGGGAATTCCCCTTCAACTGTAAAGTCAACAGCTATGCCATTTTGATTTCTTATAGGTCTTACTTTAGCATGCTTGATAGCACTAAGGGAATCAGTAACTACTGATAAACCAGCAATTCCGAAAGCCATTAAATGCTCAATATTTGTATCATGTAGAGCCATTTGTCCTCTTTCATATGCATATTTATCATGCATATAATGGATTATATTCATAGTATCTACATATGTTTTAGCAACTTTTTCTATAGCCAAATAAAAACTGTCTTTTACTTTATTGTAGTCTAATACTTCATCATCAATTCTTGTTAATCCTTCAACTACAAGTTTCTCACTTTTTTCATCTACTCCACCATTAATTGAATAAAGTAGTGCTTTAGCTAAATTACATCTAGCACCAAAGAATTGCATTTGCTTTCCAACCTTCATTGCAGAAACACAACATGCTATAGCATAATCATTACCATATAATGGTCTCATAATATCATCATTTTCATATTGAATAGCATTTGTATCTATAGATACCTTCGCACAGAATTTTTTAAAATTCTCAGGTAGTCCATTAGACCATAATACTGTTAAGTTAGGTTCTGGACTTGGATTTAAATTATATAGTGTATGTAAATATCTAAATGAGTTTTTAGTAACAAGACTTTGTTTATCGTTTAACATACCACCAATTGCCTCAGTCACCCAAGTTGGATCTCCGGCAAATATTTCATCATATCCAGGTGTCCTAAGGTGACGAACTAATCTTAGTTTAATAATGAATTGATCTATTATTTCTTGGGCTTCTTGTTCATTAATAATTCCTTCTTTTAAGTCTCTTTCAATATAAATATCAAGGAAAGTTGATGTTCTACCCAAACTCATCGCAGCCCCATTATTTTCTTTTACTGCAGCAAGATAGCCAAAATATACCCATTGAGTAGCTTCCTTAGCATTAGAGGCAGGCTTAGAAATATCAAATCCATAACCATTTGCCATCTCTTTTATTAGAGCTAACGCTTTAATTTGTTCATTAACTTCTTCTCTTAAACGAATATTTTCTTCAGTTATATCAACTATTTTTAATAAATCTTTTTTCTTTTCTTCTATTAAATAATCAATACCATATAGAGCAATTCTTCTATAGTCACCTATAATTCTTCCTCTACCATAGCTATCTGGAAGTCCTGTAATTAATCCCGAACTTCTAGCAGCTCTAATACTAGGAGTATATGCATCATATACGCCATCATTATGAGTTTTTCTAAACTCTGTAAAAGCTCTAGTATATTCATCACTTAAAGTTAAATTGTATGCTTCAAGTGAACTTTTTACCATTCTCATTCCACCATAAGGATTAATAATTCTCTTTAGTGGCCTATCTGCTTGAAGACCTACAATAACATCATCTTCTTTGCAAATATATCCTGGCTTAAAACTATTAATTCCAGATATAGTTTCAAGTTCTACATCTAATACACCTTTCTTATTTTCTTCAACAAAAAGATCACTGCATATATCCCAAACCTTTTTACTTTTAGTACTAATTCCCGCTAAAAAGCTATCATCACCAGTATACTCTGTATAGTTTTCTTTTATAAAATTTGCAACATTAATTTCTTTTTTCCAAGTTTCTCCCTTAAAACCTTTCCAAAAATTATCGCACATATTACACGCCCCCCCTTACATGCATATCAATTATAACAAGTTATGACTTTTTTTGACACCTTGTTAAACAATATTTTTTCGAATTTATTATTACCATTTTTTTAATAATTAAAAAAGATTTCCCTTTTAGGGAAACCTTATGACATTAAATATCAATTCCAAATAGTATTTTTGCTAGTATGCCTACACCAAAAGAAATCACTGCTACAGTAACACTAATGATAGACATTTCTAAGAATCTAGACAAGAAAGGTTTACTTTGAGCAACTGAAGTATAATAAGTAAATACCGTAATTATTAATATTACAATTGCTAGCATGCAAATTAGTGCCAATATGTATGAATTAGTAGGTAATAACAAGTAAGGTAATATTAATAATGCTACAGCTACTAAATATGCAATTCCTGTATACAAGCAAGATTTGAATGCATCGTTTCTTCCTTCACTTCTAGCAGATAAAAATTCACTAGCAGCCATCGAAAAAGTTGCTGACACACCAATAATTAATCCAGATAATGCAATAATTTTAGTGTTTTGCATTGCAAATGTAAAACCGGCTAAAGAACCAGTAAGTTCAACTAAAGCATCATTAAGACCTAATACCATACTACCAACATATTTAAGTCTTTCTTCATCCAGTATCTCTATTAATGCTTTTTCATGTTCTTCTTCTTGTTGTTTTACAATTGTACTTTCTTCAATTTCCTTAGCTAAAACATCATATTCTTTTTGAGCATTTTCTTCGCCACTTTCCATAAGCTTAATTGCAAATGTAAATCCAAATACTCTAGCCAAGAAAGAATATTTAAATATTTTCCATTTACTTGGCTTTAATTTTAACCCTGTATACTTTTCCCATATCTTAGCATGATTTTCTTCTTCACTTGCTAATCTTTCTAATGTTTTTTTATTTTCTTCTCCCTTAGCAAACTTAGCTATTTTTTTATAAACAACACTTTCAGTTATTTCGCTTTGTTGCATTTTTTTAAGTATTTTATATGCCTCTGGAGATATTTTCTTTTCCATATCCTTCACCTCTTATCGTTAAAAATTTTATATCATTTACATGATATATTCAATTAAAACAACAAAAAAGAATAGAGACAAGTCTATTCCTTAAAATTTTATTGTCCAGTATACAGGAGCAACATTAAATTCTATAATTTGAAACATCATAAATAATGTATCTAGAACAATGATTACTCCAAGTGTACTAGTTATTAATTTAGCAACATTAAAATTCACTTTTTCTCTTATAAATTTTAGAAAAGGGACATATATGAATTTAAATATTAAATATGCCCCTCCTCCATATCCAAGTGTTGGTATAAGACCTGCATATTGAGTAACACTACAAGGCATATTACTGTAGTTCCATAACTCTACTCCAGATATTATTTCCCATAAATTTCCTACAACAAGTTCTCCTAAGAAAACAAGAGCACAAATTGCTATAAACGATACTATATTAGACATTAATTTATTTTTTTCTTTAAATATTTTTTTACCAAACACTTCTATGTCATCTGGATCTTTAAGCAATAAATGAAAAGCTAATGGTATAAGAGCATATGGGGAGATAAATGGTAATAAATGAAATCTCGAATCAATTATTCCTGTTGTAACAAGTTTTGCAAAATTTTCTGCAACCCAGCCAATAAATGCTACAATTATTCCAAATAAATATAGATATACAAATTCAATACCACATACAACTAATTTTTTCTTATCTTGCATCATTGACCATCTCCTTATCTGCAATAATATGGGATTGTGCGTAGTAATGTTTATATATAGCTATAATTGCAATATCAATGCATGCTAAAGCGATTACATTAAGATTATTATAAAATAATATTAATGAAGAAATAATTGCAAAGAACGTATATGTCCAAATACTCTTTTTATAATTTGATTTTCCCATAAATAATATAACAAAAAATATGTAAGTAAATGCTAGAACTAATACTATTGGAGTGATATGAAATATTCCTAAAAGAACGCCAAATGATGTAGAAATACATTTTCCTCCTTTAAAATCATTAAACATTCCGATTGCATGTCCTAAAACTGGAGATATTAAAACTAAAAGAAACCATAAATTATTATAGTCTAAAAATCTAGTAGAAATGTAAACTGGTATTATTCCTTTTAGCATATCTAACACTAAGCAAATCATTCCCATTTTAACTCCACAATTTTTAAAAACATTAAATGCTCCTGGATTTTTATCAAGTGAATCTTCACATATATTTTTATTAGCAAAAACTTTAGGTAACAATGAAGAAAACATTATACTTCCCATAATAAATCCTATTGCTATAAAGATCATATAATAAAACATCATAATATCACCCTAAAACAACATCTAATATAAGTTTAGATGAATCTTTCTTTATATATTTAGTCTGATTTTTAATCATTTCCTCTCTAACACTATCATCATTTAAAATAACCTTAACAGACTTAATGATTTGATCATTACTTCTACCAAGCATAGAAATACCTTTGCTAGTAAAATATTTAATATTAGCACTTTCACACCCTGGTATCTCTTTTAAGTGAATGAATGGTGTATTACTTACAGCTATTTCACTACTTGATAGTCCTCCTGGCTTAGAAAGAACTACTTCACTACTTTTCAAGTACTTATAAACTTCGCTAGTAAATCCTATTGGTTTTACAATGGAACTATTACTAAATTCTGTTTCTAGTTTTGCTTTTAATTTATCGTTTTTGCCAACTAATACACATACCGAATATGATTCATCTAGCTCTTTTTCTAAGATTTGAGAGATCTTTAATATATTGCCACAACCAACCCCACCTGACATAAGCGTAACAATTTTTTTATAGTTAGGTATACCAAGTTCTTTTTTTGCATCATCTTTTGAAATTTCTAAACTAAACTTTTTACTTACAGGAATTCCTGTAACATGAACCAAGTTTTTATCGATTCCATGATTTATAAATTCCTCTTTTATTTCTTCGGTTGGAACAAAATATCCATCTAATTTAGCATCTTTAAAAAATGGAATTATTGTATAATCTGTTAATACCCCATAACATGGAATTTTTTCTTCATATCTTTTATTGATCTCAGTCATAGCTAACATGCAGTATAAATGAGTGCAAATAACCTTATCATATTTATTATCTTTTATATAACTGTACAACTCTTCTACGTATTTAGTATTAGCATAATATACAGGTGATGGTAATGGCAGAGAACTGTAGACATGTCCAATACTATATACCATTCCAAATCCTATAGGTGCTTTTTGAATAAGTTTATTATAAGAGTTAGAAACTAAATCTCTAACTTTTTTATTTTTAAGTCCAATTGGATCTAATATTTCATTTTCTACTCCCAAATCATTTAAAGCTTCGCTAAGAGCTCTAGCAGCACTATTGTGTCCTTCTCCTGTACTGCAGCTTAACAATAAAACTCTCATAATTTCATCTCCCCACACACAAATAAAGACATTAAAAAAATTCGTAGAACTATATAATACTACTTTAAAAAAATTATGAAAGTCTAAAATGTAAATATATTGTAAAAAAATGTCTAAAATCTCATATTAAGATTCTTATCTTTATCCCAATATTTCTCCTTCATAGATATTAATTTTTCTATATCTTCCTCACTATATAACCTAAAATGATTTAAATCACAACCGATATTAAATCCTACTGGAGTATATAAACCAAGCGATCTATGACTATGTCCAAATAAATTGATTTTTCCCTCTTTAGTATTGATTAATTTATGTGTTAAGTGAAACTCTTTCCCATTAATATTTATGTCTAAATTTTTATAAACCTCTTTAAATCCAATATCTATGCAATATTTTCTAAAAGCCTCAAAATCATTATCAAAGTAATACTTTACAACTCTATCTTCATTATTACCCATGATCAAAACAACATCAGCCTTCAATTTATTTACATATAAAAGAGTTTTCTTCCATGAATCAAAACCTTCTCCATCACAATCAATAAAGTCGCCAACAACATATATAACATCGCCTCTTTTTGCTTGTTTATTCCAAAGCTTGATAAGAAATTTATCAAACTCTTTAGGACTTTTAAATGGCCTATTATCATTTTTTAATGTCTCATTATCATCAAAATGTATATCACTACTAAAATATTGCATATTAAACCTCCTTAAAATACAAAAAGGGCTAATCGCCCTTAAATATTATGTTCTTGCACACCCATCAACAGATAGGATTTCTCCAGTAACATATGAAGCTTGATCACTTGCTAAATATAGGAAAGCATTAGCAACATCTTGAGGTGTACCAATTCTTCCTAGTGGTATAGTTTGCTTAATACCTTCTCTTACTTGCTCTGGTAAATTAGAAACCATGTCAGTATCAGTAACACCAGGGGCTACTGCGTTTACTCTAATATGATCTTTTGCAAGTTCACGTGCTAATGATTTAGTCATACCATTAAGAGCAAATTTAGATGTAGGATAAGCTACACCTGCAGGTTGGCCATATAAAGATACCATAGAAGAAGTATTAAGAATTACTCCTCCACCATTTTCTTTCATTATTGGAGCCACTGCTCTAATTGCATAAAATACTGCATTAACATTAATATTCATCACTTTATCAAAGTTAGCTGGATCATAATTATATATGCTATCCATTGCACTTACTCCAGCATTATTTACTAAAATATCTATTTTTCCATATTTTTTAGCAATGCTATTAATTGTTTCTTCAACTTCCTTAGCATTTACTAAATTAGGGTAAATGCCTTCAACCTCATAATTAGAATTAATTGCTTTTAATTCTGCTACAGCTTTATCAGCAGATTCCTTTCTTGAACCACATAATATAACTTTAGCCCCATTATCTAAATAAGTTTTTACAATTGAAAATCCAATTCCTCTTGTTCCACCTGTTACAACGGCTACTTTATCTTTCAATAATTCCATGTTTTTTTCTCCTTTTCAAACATTATCAATTATCACATAGATTTCAAACTTTTCAAATAATTAGAGTAAATATTTAATAAATGTCGAAATATTAGAAAAATCATTACTAATATTAAATATATTATGATAAAATCTTTAATTGTTGGGGAGGTAAAACAATGAAAAAATTATTTGCTGAATTCAAAGCGTTTATCAATAAAGGAAACGCATTATCACTTGCTATTGGTGTAATTATCGGAGCTGCTTTTACTGCAATAGTTAGTGCAATCAATACTAAAATCATATCACCTATTATTGGATTATTACTTGGTGATACAGATTTGAGTGAATCATTAGTTACTGTACTAAAAACTAGTATCGATGAAACAACTGGCGAAGAAGTAGTAACTAATGCAATCTATTGGGGAGCATTTATTCAAGCTGTAATTGATTTCTTATTAACTGCTGTTATTTTATTTGCAATTTTCAAAATATTTACTATTGTAACAAACACTGTAAAGAAAATACAAAAAATGGAAACTATTGTAAATTTCAAAGTAGAAAACAAAATTAAGTTAACTAAGAAAGAAAAAGCATTCCTTGAAAAAATGGAAAAAGAAAAAGAAGAAAAAGCGAAAAAAGAAGCTGAAGAAAAAGCCAAAGCTGCAGAACCTTCAATCGAAGAAAAGCAACTTATTTTACTTCAAGGTATCTACGATACATTAAATGCAAAGCAAACTAAAAAAGAGCAATAATTAAATTGCTCTTTTCTTTTTAATAATTATCACTAATTATCTTTTGTTGTTATTAGTTTGTTTTTGTGCTCTTTCATTTAAGTAGCTTGATAATTCACCAAGGTTACCAAATACAGGAACACCTAAACCTTTGATATCCTTAACAGCCTTTGTTACAGCCTTAAGTTCATGTCCTTCATATGCTTGACCATTTCTTTCTGGTAAAACACAGATTACTGTTCTCTCAGGGTCTCTTGCAGCTGCTAAAGCAACTTCTACCCAACTATAGATAGATTTAGATTCTGGTGTAAGAACAAACAATACAACATCGTCGTTTGCTTTGTGCTCATCTTCTACAGCTTGACATTCTGGTGTCCAGTCTTCAACTACTGGGTTGAATGCATCAACCTTAGTTGTGTCTAACTTTTCTACTAGTTCATCTCTCCAAGTAGAACCTGCACATGTTCCTCCCATAAATACTGATAATTTTTTCATAACTTTCCTCTACCTCCGTTACAATTACATTCTAGCATTATTAAAAGGTCTTTTCAATAATTATCTCAATCTATCCACAATATTGTTTTTATTAATTGACTTTAGAAAAACAAACTATTTATTACTATCATTTTTTTAAAAATATGTTATTATATTTAGGCATTTATATGACATTGGAGGTATGTTTGTGAAATTATGTAAAAATAGAACTCACTATAATGGTGAGCTTAGAATAGAAAATGTTGGTGAAACAGTTGAACTTAAAGGTTGGTGTGCCAAGAAAAGAAATCTTGGATCATTAGTGTTTATTGACTTAAGAGATAAAACTGGTATTACTCAATTAGTTTGTAATGATTCTTTACTTGAGATAACAGATCAAATTAAAACAGAATTTGTTTTATATGCTAAAGGTAAAGTTATTGAAAGAAGTAGTAAAAACAAAAATATCCCTACAGGTGATATCGAAATTGAAGTAACTAATCTTGAAATCATCAATGATTCAGAACTTACACCTATTATAATAAGTGATGATGCCGATACTAGTGAACTTGTAAGATTAAAGTATAGATACCTAGATTTAAGAAGAAAGTCTATGCAAGACATCTTAAAATTAAGACATAATGTAACTAGAAGTGTTAGAGATTATTTTGATGATTTAGATTTTACAGAAGTAGAAACTCCTATTTTAGGAAAAGCAACTCCTGAAGGTGCTAGAGACTACCTTGTTCCATCTAGAATTCATAATGGCAAATTCTATGCGCTTCCTCAATCACCACAAATATTTAAGCAATTGCTTATGATTACTGGATTAGAGAGATATTATCAAATAGCTAAATGTTTTAGAGATGAAGATTTAAGAGCAGATAGACAACCTGAGTTTACTCAAATAGATATTGAAATGTCTTTTGTGGATCTTGAAACTTTATATGGAGTAATCGAAGGAATGTTTAAAAAAGTATGGAAAGATATAAAAGGTATTGAGTTAGATACTTTCCCTAGACTTACATGGAAAGAATGTATGGAAAGATATGGTAGTGATAAGCCCGATATCAGATATGACATGGAATTAATTAATGTATCTAGTGTATTTGCAAATTCTAGTTTTGAATTCTTAAATGGGAAAATAGTTAAGGCTATTGTTGCTAAAAATGCAGCAAGTTCTTTCACTAGAAAAGATATTGACTCTCTAACTGAAAATGCAAAGAAAAACAAAGCTAAGAGTTTAATGTGGTTTAAAGTTAATGAAGATAAATTAGAGGGTGCTAGCGCAAAATTAATAAATGAAGAAGAAGCTAAGGCATTAAAGAATATCTTAAATTATGAAAATGGAGACTTAGTACTATTTGTAGCTGATGATTCTTGGTTAAATGTAGTTTCAAGTATGGGTGCCACTAGAATTGCTGTTGCTAAAAAATTATCTTTAGCAAATCCTAATGAGTATGCTTTCTTATGGGTTACTGAATTCCCAATGTATGAATATAATGATGATGGTAGTTTACAAGCAATGCACCATCCATTTACGGCCTATAATGAAGAAGATAGTCATCTATTAGATACCGATCCTACTAAAGTTAGAAGTGATGCATATGATGTTGTATTAAATGGTTATGAGCTTGGTAGTGGTTCTAGAAGAATTTACAATCAAAAGATGCAAAGAGAAGTATTTGATAGACTTGGATTGAGTGATGACGATATTAATAAGAAGTTTGGTTTCTTTGTAGAAGCGTTAAAATATGGTACTCCTCCTCATATGGGTATGGGTCTTGGATTAGAAAGAATTATTATGTTACTTGCTAACACAGATAATATAAGAGATGTTGTAGCTTTCCCTAAAATCCAAAGTGCAGCAGATATGATGAATGATGCTCCTTCTTTTGTAAATGAAGCAGATTTAACACTACTTGGAATACAAGTTACTAATACTGAAGAATAAAATAAAAAACCTTATCAGTTAAGATAAGGTTTTTTTATTATTCGTTTGTTATTATCTCTTCTTTTGGAACTATTTTTAAAATTATAATTGAGTAAGCAACAGATACAACTATAGTTATAATAGATCCAATAATTTCTAGAGTTCCAGAATAGATAGCCTCATTTAAAAATAAAGATAATGCATTAACTAAGCTATGAGTAATTATACATGGCCATAAAGATTTACTTTTTAAAAATAATATTACAAATAAGAAGCCTACTGCAGTTGCATAACAAACTTGACATAAATTAGCAGTTATATCACTAAAGCCACTAGTAAACATATTTATAATATGACCTGCTCCAAATGTGAGACTGGAAACTATTATTGCAGCTTTTAGATTATCTTTTTCCATAGCTTTAAATAAAAATCCTCTAAAGATAATTTCTTCTACAAATCCTACACAAAGCATGGAAATTATATAAAAAATTGATTCTAATAGATTCAATTCATTTACAATTCCAAACCATAAATTTAAGGATATTAATACTAGTAATGGAGTATAGTAAAGAAAGTATTTTGGCTTACATTCTGGCTTACATAAACCATATTTCTTATTTAACTTGTTTTTAAATATCCATATTACAAATATCAAAGAAATAAGAAGCAAAAATAATGATGTAAAGCTTTTTGATATTCCTATATGAATAGATAATTCATCCATTAAACTTGCCCCAATAACATATATAATTATCCATATAATTGAAAACCAAAGTTCACTTTTATTATAAAGTTTAGTCATACATTATCCTCTCTATCTATATATATTAGAGAAAAATCTCATATTCATATTTAATGGTTTACCATCATGATTAATGTTATTTACTAACTTTTCAATTTTCTTTCTAGTAACTATATTATCTTTATAATTGTAAATAATGTTATCTATGATTCTAGTATCTAATTCAACTTTTTTAAATAACTCCTCAATATTACAATTACTCTCTTCACCAGAAGCTGGATTTAGCCATACTGATTTTTTATCATTTAAGTAATCAATATTATCTTTTATATTTCTTGGCTGAGATAACGTGTTCATTGGAGAATTATGAAAAAACTTGTTAAAGATTGTCTTTTTTATACCATACTTAGAGTCTAATATAAGTCTTACAAGCCTAAAATCCTTATAAGCTTTATAATAGCTATCATCTTTAAGAATCTCTTTTTTCATCATACTATTTGCAACACTAGCAATCATTGTAGAACATAACTTAATATATTTTTTATTGGCTTTTATAGCTTTTCTATTAGAAATATTACAATTATTTTTTTTCATTAAAGCCGTATCTAATGATCCTTCAAAAAAGCCATGATTTAGATTATATTTCTTATTAGTATATGGAAATCCAGTATTATAAAAAACATAAGGATGAATGGTTCTATCTAAAAGATAGTGGTAAACAAATCCTCTTGTAAATTCTATTAGAATCTCTTTTTCTTCCCCATCTTTTTTAAAAGCATAAGCTAACATATTGTGATATAAATCAGTGGGATTAATACTGTGTAAGTAAAAACCAAAGCTATTTATATCTTTTTTATCATCTCTTTTTTTTATATTATAGCCATAAAAAAACAAAGTGTCTGGGCCTTGGCAAGCCAGCAAAAAAATGTCTTTATATTTATCATTTTTCACTAAATTTTTAGAAAATAAATAATGTGTTAATGCAGCTGGCATATTATCATCCTTTCAAAAATAATTCTTCAAGTAACATTGCTACTCCCTCTTCATCATTAGACTCAGTTGTAATGGTAGCAAACTTTTTTAATTCTTCATCAGCATTTTCCATGATTATGCTATGATTAACAACACTAAACATTTCAATATCATTATAATCATTTCCAAAACCATAGGTGTTAGCCAGTTCAACTCCCAGGTGTTGACATAATTTGATAATTGCAGTTCCTTTATTTACATCAGCATGTCCAACACTAAACCATAAACCTTTTTTCTCTATAATTCCTGTATGAAAATATGATGATTCATTAACCACTTTAACATCATTAAGCTTAATAATATCCATATATGTATTATTAATATCTGCTTCTGTATCACCACGGATAAAAATTTGTTTAACATAATGAGTTTCTAAAAACTTATCTAAATCTGTTTCTAGTAAAACTTGATTTACATTCATGGCTTGATCTTGTACATATTCAACTTCATTTACTGTAAAAGCACATCTACAATTATACTTATTAGCAATTGATGTAACATCTATAACAGATGGAGCAGTCATATATCTAGAATAAATAACTCTTTGTGTTTCAATATCAAAAACCTCAGACCCATTAGAACTGATTAAATATCTAGATGCATTAGCTAAGTTTTTAACTTTTAAAGCATGATATCTAGGTCTTCCTGTAGTTATAATTACTTCTATATCTTTGTTAAGTAGTTCTCTAACTACTCTTTTAGTATTTTCTGTTATTTCACCTTTGCTATTTTTTAATGTCCCATCGCTATCTACAAAAACTAATTGCTTCATTAACAAAATCACATCCCTAATCATTTTACCAAAATGTATCAGATTTCCTTAGTAAATATTAAATATATTGTCGCTTTTTTTGACATATGCAAAAAAGTCAATTAAAATAACTACAGGTGATAAAAATGGGAAAAGTTGTAGTATATGCAGATAGTACATGCGATTTAAGTGAAGAATTAATAATGGAACATAATATTGGTATTATTCCTTTATATGTTACTTTTGGTGAAGAAATATTTAAAGATAAGTTAGAAATTAATCCTGACATTTTATATAAGAAAGTAAGTCAAAAAGGAATAATGCCTAAAACTAGTGCAGCTCCTATGGGAGATTACTATGAAGTATTCAAACAAGAATTAGATAAAGGAAATGAAGTTGTTTTCTTTAGTATTGGTAGTACTTTATCTTCTTCAATTAACAATGCTAGAGTAGCAGCTGAAGAATTAGATGCTAATAAAATTTTAGTAATAGATAGCCTTAATCTATCTACTGGTATTGGTTTACAAGTATTAAAAGCAGCAAAATTTGCTAAAGAAGGAAAAACATTAGCAGAAATCAAAGCTGAAATTGAAAAAATAACTCCTAATGTAAGATCTAAATTTGCAGTAGACTCTTTAGAATATCTTCATAAAGGTGGAAGATGTAGTGGAGCTTCTAGATTATTTGGAACTTTATTACAAATTAAACCAGTTATTGAAGTACAACAATCTGGTAAATTAGATGTTTTAACTAAGTGCAAAGGTAAAAAGAAAGCATTAAATGTAATGCTAGATGATATCATTGCAAATAAAGATAGAGTTGACTTAGATTATATTATGGTAACTCATACTTATGCAGATGATGAAGCAGTTATGTTGCAAGCAAAATTAAAAGAAGAATTTCCTAATGCAACTGTAGCTATAACTACTGCTGGTTGTGTAATCTCTTCACATTGTGGTAAAGGAACAATTGGTATATTATATATATTAAAATAATACCTATTAAATGTAATATTAAAAAGATTCAGGTTACACTGAATCTTTTTTAATACAATAAAGTAATATTTCTTCCATCTTTTTTTATAAATCCATCTTCAATTAAATTAGATATTTCTCTACTCAAAGAGCTTCTATCTACATTTAAATAGTCAGCAAGATCTGTAACCGAGAAGTGTAGCCTAAATTTTCTTCTCATTCCTCCAAGCGATTGCATATCAAAGTAAGCCAGGATTTTATCTCTAATCATTCTTTGAGTCAAAAGACTTATTCTTGTATGTTGACTAACTATTCTAGAAATCAATATATCCATTATATGGGATTTTAGCTCCTCATGTATTGGGCAACTATCATTACATTTATTTACAATATTTTCGTGAGCAAAGAAAAGAACGGTAACACTTGTCTTTGCTTCTACAAATAATTCATTAACATTATGAGGTAACAATAATAGTTCGCCAAAAATATCACCCTTATAATATCTCTCTACAATACTTCTGTTTCCCGATATATCATATCTTATTAAATCAGCACAACCTTCTATTATAAGACCGAAATGATTCTTATTTGGGATCAAGTTTGATATGATATCACCTTTTTTGTAACGAATTTTTGTAACTCTTTTACACTTATTTGCAAGATTTGTCAAGTCATTTATTGTTTTCATTTTAAGAAAAATCACCTCTAAAATTATTGTATAAAATTTTTTTGATTTTTTGAATAAAAAAGTGCATTTTGTGACATTTATCACATTATTTTAATATTTTTAGGGTTATAATGGCCTTGTTTATAGAGGGGGAGAATAAATATGAAAATTGTAAAACGCGACGGAAAAATTGTTAACTATGACAGTAACAAAATTAGAGTAGCTATTCACAAGGCTAATAGCAAAGTTGCTCCTGGGGAGAGAATAAGCGACGATGAAATTACGCCTATTATTGAGTACATTGAATCTCTAAACAAGAAAAGAATGTTAGTTGAAGACATTCAAGACATTATTGAAAAGAAATTAATGGAGCTTAACAAGTATGAACTTGCTAAAGAATATATTGTATATAGATATACACGTGCTTTAGTTAGAAAGAAAAATACTACAGATGAATCAATTCTAGGATTAATTAAAAAGACTAATACTGATTTAATGAATGAAAATTCTAACAAAGATGCTGTAATTGCAGCAACTCAAAGAGACTTAATCGCTGGAGAAGTTAGTAAAGACTTAACTAAGAGAATGCTTCTTCCTCCAAAAATTACAGAAGCTCATGAAAATGGAGTATTACACTTCCACGATGCTGACTATTTCTTACAATCTATATTTAACTGTTGTTTAGTTAATATTGGGGATATGCTTGATAATGGAACTGTAATGAACAAGAAACTTATTGAATCTCCTAAGAGTTTCCAAGTTGCTTGTACAGTTACTACACAAATTATTGCTGCAATTGCTTCTAACCAATATGGAGGACAATCAATTGATGTTAGACACTTAGGTAAATATTTAAGAAAGAGTTATGACAAATTCTATAAAGAATTAAATGATATGTATGGTGATACATTAAGCCAAGATGTAATCGAAGGAATTACTAAGAAGAGATTACAAGGTGAACTTGCTAGTGGTGTACAAACTATTCAATATCAAATAAATACATTGATGACTACAAATGGTCAATCACCATTTGTTACATTATTTTTAAATCTTGATAAAGATGATCCTTATATCGAAGAAAATGCTATGATTATCGAAGAAATCTTAAAGCAAAGATATCAAGGTATCAAAAACGAACAAGGTGTTTATATAACTCCTGCTTTCCCTAAGCTTATTTATGTTATTGATGAACATAATAACTTAAGTGGTGGTAAATATGATTATCTTACTGAACTTGCTGTTAAATGTTCTTCTAAGAGAATGTACCCTGACTATATTAGTGCTAAGAAAATGAGAGAAGCTTATAAGGGTAATGTATTTGCTCCTATGGGTTGTAGAAGTTTCTTATCTCCATGGCAAGATCCTAAAACTGGAGAATATAAATTTGAAGGTAGATTTAATCAAGGTGTTGTAAGTATTAACTTGCCTCAAATAGCATTAACTGCTCAAGGTGATGAAGAAAAATTCTGGAGTCTATTGGAAGAAAGACTAGATTTATGTAAAGAAGCATTAATGTGTAGACACTATTCTTTACTAGGTACTAGTTCTGATATCTCTCCTATTCACTGGTTATATGGTGGTATCGCTAGACTAAAACCAGGAGAAAAGATTGATAAATTATTAAAAGATGGATATTCAACTCTATCTTTAGGTTATATTGGAATATATGAAACAACAAAATTAATGACTGGTGAATCACACACTGGAGAAAAAGGTCACGATTTCGCATTGAAACTAATGACTACATTAAGAAATACTACAGATAAATGGAAACATGATACTGGATTAGGATTTGCATTATATGGAACTCCTGCTGAAAGTTTATGCTATAGATTTGCTAGAATAGATAAAGAAAAATTTGGCGATGTAAAAGATATTACTGATAAGGGTTATTACACTAACTCATATCACGTTGATGTAAGAGAAACAATTGATGCATTCTCTAAGTTAAAATTTGAAAGTGAATTCCAAAACTTGTCTTCCGGAGGAGCTATCTCTTATGTTGAAATTCCAAATGTAGAAAATAACCTAGATGTATTAAAATCACTTGTTAAATTCATCTATGAAAACATTCAATATGCTGAATTTAATACTAAATCTGATTATTGTCAATGTTGTGGTTATTCAGGAGAAATCAAAATAAATGATAAAATCCAATGGGAATGTCCAAACTGTGGTAATACAGATAAAACAAAGATGAATGTTACTAGAAGAACATGTGGTTATTTAGGTGAAAACTTCTGGAACGTAGGAAAGACAAAAGAAATTAAAGCAAGAGTTACACATTTATAAGGAGTGAGTAGATATGCATTTTGCATCCATTAAAAATTGTGATATAGCTAATGGTGAAGGTGTTAGAGTTAGTTTATTTGTAAGTGGTTGTACTCATAAATGTGAAGGTTGTTTTAACCCTGAAGCTTGGGACTTCAATTATGGTAATGAATTTACTGAAAAAGAGATTGATAAAATAATTGAAATGCTGGCACCAGATTATATTTCTGGATTAACACTTCTTGGAGGAGAGCCATTTGAATTAGCCAATCAATTAGGACTACTTCCACTTGTTAGAAAAGTTAAAGAAATATACCCTAATAAAAAAATATGGTCATATTCTGGATTCCTATTTGATGAACAAATACTAGGTAAAATGGCTAAAGAACATATCTATACTCAAGAATTTCTAACTTACATAGATGTCTTGGTAGATGGGAAGTTTGTTCAAGCCCTGTATAACCCTTCATTAAAATTTAGAGGAAGTAGTAATCAAAGAATAATTGATGTACAAAAATCTCTAAAAGAAAATAAAATTGTTATATATGCAGAATAATAAAAAAGAGTTATCGATTGATAACTCTTTTTTTATTTACTAAGATAACTACTTATTTAATGCAATATGATATAACTCAATAAATTCAGCTAATGTAGTATCTCTAGGATTACCTGGAGCACATGGATCTTCATAAGCTTTTTTGGCAAGCATTGGAATATCTTCCTCTTTACATCCATAATCTTTTATAGTTTGAGTAACGCCTACTGAAGCACTTAGTTTTTCAATTTCTTTTACAAATGTTTTAACTGCTTCATCATCACTCATCTTAGAAGAATCTACTCCTATACCAGCTAGAATTTCTTTAAATCTCTTAGCACATACTGCACCATTAAATTCCATAACTACTGGCAATAGCATAGCATTAGCAATACCATGAGGAGTATCATATACAGCACCTAATTGGTGAGCCATAGAGTGTACTATTCCTAATCCAACGTTAGAGAATCCCATACCTGCAATATATTGAGCATAACTCATCTTTTCAATTGCAGCTTTATCTCCCTTAACAGCATTAGTTAGATTAGCAAAAATTAATTTGATAGCTTCCATATGGAACATATCACTCATTAAATTCGCACCTTTTGTAATGTATCCCTCTACTGCATGAGTTAATGCATCTAAGCCGGTTGCAGCAGCTAAAGAAGCAGGCATAGTTTCCATTAATTCACTATCTACTATAGCAACTATTGGCAAATCATTAGGATCTACACATACCATTTTAACTTGTGTAGCCTCATTTGTAATAACATAGTTAATTGTAACTTCACTTGCAGTACCTGCAGTAGTAGGCATTGCAATAATAGGTAATCCCTTGTTAGCGGTATTACTTAACCCACACAATGACTCCATTGTTCTATCAGGATTAGTCATTAATATAGATATACCCTTTGCTGTATCCATGGCACTACCACCACCGATAGTAAGAATTAAATCAGTATTGAAATCCTTACATTCCTTTAATCCATTCATTACATTAGCAATTGTAGGATTAGGTTTAACATCACTATATATAGTATAGTTGATTTTGGCTTCATCAAGTAACTTTGTAACCTTATTTACTACTCCACACTTAACAAGAGCAGCATCGGTTACTAAAAATACATTTTTAAAACCACGCTTAGTTATTTCAGGAACTAATTCAGCTCTACTTCCTCTCCCAAAATAAGAAAACTCATTTAAAATAAATCTTGTACTCATTATTTTATCCCCCTTAATTAAATTATACATAAAAATAAAAAGGATACTTATAAGTATCCCTAATTATTTTCTTTTTTTACTAGTATCTATTTCTCTAGTATTAAACATATAAGATATGAAATTTGTGCTATATGATTTTCTCTTATTTTTTACAAATCCCGCTTTAGCACATACTTTTTGGCATGCAATATTATCAGGTTCGCTTTGAATTCTAAATACTTGATAATTATCTTTATGAGCCTCAATTATATCTTCAACCATCTTTGTTCCATTACCTTTTCTTGTAAGACTAGGATCTACAATTAAAAGTTGAATATTAAATTGATTTACATTACTCTCTAAATAATCATATGTATCATATAAAAGTACTCCAATAATATTTCCATTTTCATCTAATGCTTTATATGAAGTAGAAAAGTCTTTATCTCCAAACATTTCAAAAAACTCTGAAATAGTAAATGCATCATCAATAGTAACAAACTCATCAATATCACTAGATTTCCATGCATCAATAACCTTAAAATCTTCTTCACATAATTTTTGCCAATTAAAATTCATATCATTACCTCCATGTATAACCAATAAGATTATAACATTGCCAAATTTGACTTACAACAATAAATTTTAGTCATTAGCTTTTATATATGCGTTTAAAGTATTTAACATTCTTTCAAACTCATACCTAGTAAATACTGTTTCTTCCTTATTTTTCTTTCCCATTGAATGTAAAATATATTTATTTATATTTTTTAACATTCCTCTATATAATGGATTAGAAATAGCACTAACATAAAGTTCATCTAAAAAATCATCATATTCTTTAGAAAATCTATTCATTTCCTTACCTTGCCAATAAAGAATACCTGTTTTAGTCCAATCATAATCAGTAGCAACTTTAATATTATTAGAAGCTAACCCATAATAATTAAACATTAAATTTTGAGCCTTTTTATCCTTGAATTTAATACCTTGGAAAACACTCTCTATGCTAGCAACTTTCTTCCCTCTAAATTTAAATTCATATGGATATAAATTAGATAAAGTTTTTGAAAAAGGACCTTTTAGTTTATACCCTGCATTAATAAAGTCTTCGCTTTCATTTAGATTAAACTCATCATTCATTACTAAATAATCTTTATAATACAATCCATCTTCTCTTTCTTCTAATTCCATAAATTTAAAATCATAATTATTTCTAAACTCTTTAAACTTTGCTAATTCTTTTTTAATACTCATAATATCACTCCTATTTTATACTTATTTCCATTGGAATAAACTTTATTCCATCTACTTCTTGTAGTTCATTTGTTTCAATAAATCCTATTTTTTTATAAAACCCTAATGCATATGGAGAAGAATTTACAGTAATCTTATCTGTATATGCTTGTACTTCTTTTCTAACTTTTTCATATAAAGCCTTTGCTATTCCTTGATGGTGATGCTTTTTGTCTACAAATAACAAACAAATATGAGAATTGTCTCTATACCCTATAACACCCACAACTCTATCATAACTTTCTATCATCAAAAGTCTTAAGTTATTATTTAACATCTTCTTTATATTATCAATATCAATAAACTTATAAAAGTTTTCAATTCCCTCTTTAGAATATTCAGGCGCCTCAAATTCATCAAATGTTTTCTTAACAACATCCAATGCCTCTTCTAAATAATCTTCTTTTACTTCAATAATTCTATATTTCACATACATCACCCAAATTCTTTCTTGCACTATTTCTATCATACCTAGAATCATGAAATTCTAATACCTTTTATAAATATATTTTTTAAAAAAAGTGTCCCTAAAACTAAGACACTTTAATTAATATTAAATATTTGCTATTTCTTTTTTAAATGCTTCAAGTGCTTGACCACATGCAACATTATTTTTTATCTCTTCATCAATAGCAGGAGCATATGCATATGCAATTTTTAAAGATTCAATTTGATCTATAATTTCTTTTAAAGTCGAAGAAGAAACAGGTTTTTTATTAACCACGTCTTCTAGCTTTAATAAACCTTTAAATCCATATTCATCTTCTGAAGTTTCTACTAAATTCCAAGGAGATAACCTTAACCAAATATGCTTAGGATCCACTTTTTTGGTAATTTTAGAAAAATCATATTCATATCCTTCAAGTAAAATAACATTCAAACTAACTTGCTTATTAGTTACTTGATATAACTTTTCAGCATACTCACAAATCTCATCTATGTTGAATCTTTCTCCTCCAAGTTTAGCATCAAAAAGATAGTCTCTTTGTTCATCACTTGTAGAATGTAGTGAGAATTGGAAATCTAAATGCTTAGCTAATTCTGGATCGTTTAATATCTTATCCATAGCACTTCTATATCCAGGGGTAGACATACCAATAATAATGTGAGGATATCTATTTATTAAAATTCTAATAGATTCCATAACATTATCAATATTAATCATTGGCTCTCCCATTCTTGTATATAATACTCTAAATTCTTTTGAATTATTTGGGTCACCATTTCTACCTCTTTTTAAACCTTGTTCTATCATAAATTCAACTTGTCCAACTATTTCATCAGCAGTTAAATTCCTCACAAAAGATTTTCTAGAAGCACAAAATCTACAACCACATGGACAACCAGCCATTGTACATACAGTCATAACTCTTTTCTCTGTATCACTTGGGTTTTCAAAGTCAGAAAAATGGTATGGTCTAGTACCATACCCCTTTTCTCTAGACATAAAAACATCTCCAACTTCTAAGACATTACCATCATTTAACTTTAACAAGTAAGTTTGACCACATTTAAGTTCTATAGTCTTAACTAATTCCATACTTACCTCTATTATCTTCTATTATTTCCTTTTGGTTTAACACCAATACCAGCAAGCATATCTTTCATTTTGTCTGCTTGAGGATGATGTTTAATTTGAGTAGCAACACTTGCTAATTCAGCATCTGTCTTTTCAAGTTTAGCCTCTAATTCTGCTCTTTCTGCTGTTAGTGACATAAATTTTGTAACTAATTTCATTAATTCATCCATTTCTTGATTTCCAGTACCAGTTGGTTTACTTGGTGAACTTGTATATCCCATAACTACACACTCCCTTTACAATTAATATTATACAATAAATATATCAATTTACAATAAATAATCCGATTAATATAAGCCTGGACTAATATAAATTAGTATATCCTTTTTCTTTAAATGTCTTTTTTATTTCTTCATATCGATCTATCTTATATTGAAAGAATTCACTCATACTATCCTTATATCCAGTATAATTATGGTTATCATTTTGACAATATTTATAATAATCCATAAAACTATTGAGTTCTACATATATATTGGAGTCCTTTAATCCTCTCATTAATGCTATTGGATCCATAACCACTTTTTGATAGCAAATAAAAAACTGATCACTCATATATTTATAGGCTAAATGATATATTTGCGACATAGTTTCTTCTAGAGTATGAAGAGTCTCATCTAAAACATTTATCGAATAATACACTCTAGTAACACATTTAAATTTCTTCAAATAATCTAGTATGTTAAATAATCTTTCATTAGTAAATAATTTACCCATTTTATATCTTATTTCTTCATTTCCCGATAAAAGAGTAATATCTAAAATTATTTTTTCTTCATCAAAAGTTTTTACCAGTTCATCTATAAAATGCTTACTAGGTAATTGAAAACAATCATAATTGAAACCTATTTTAACATTATTATCTCTAATCATTTTAAAAATAGCTTCATAGTATTCTTTACCAAACATTTCTAAATCATGACTAAACCTTACAACTTCCACTCCATTATTTGCAAATTCAATTATATCTTTAGCTACCCTTTCAGGACTCCTATAAGTCATTTTACTTCTACCCCATAAAGTAACCATATTTTCTCTAGCAGAATCACAATAAAGACAATTATGCTTGCACCCTCTACCAATATAAATCCAAGCATTTTTATTTCTTTTTAAATCTATTCCTATAGTATTAGTATACATATACATTTTTTCATTTTTTAAAAATGAATGATCAACATAATTTATACTATCTAAATCCTTCAAGCAATATGTTAATTCTTTACTAATAATACTACCATTATCCACATAAGAAATATTTTCTATATCCTTAATATTTCCTTTTCCCTTTAATAAAAAACCAACTAAATCCAATAATGGTTTTTCACTGTCACCTTTTAAAATATAATCAATACAATCAAAGTTTTCTAATATCTCTTTATCAAAGATAGTACTGGTAAGTCCACCAATTATAATCGGAATATTTGGATAGATTAATTTTGAAATTTTTGCTATTTCTATTGCACCATAAGAGTGCTCATACCAGTGTAAATCTATCATTAAAACTTTATAATTAATATTTTCTAATTCCTCTTTTAAAGAATATGTATTATCCAAAGATTTTTCAATGGAATAGTTAATACCATAAACACTATATCCTTCATCTTTTAATAAATTGAGTAATCCTGGTATACCAATAGGCATAAATGCATACAAAGTATTATCTAAACTTCTGCTAGGATGAATATATAAAACATCTATATTTTTCATTATTCTTCCCTCTCTTTATAATATTTCTTTGTTTCTAACCCTAATGGATGTAATACAACATCTATTGCATCCTTATATAAACTTACATATTTTATATCATTATAATTTTTAATATCTTTTAAATTGTAGCTATTACTTTTTAATATTAAATATTCTTCTTCCATATAACATGCACACTTTACATTTTCTCTATCCACTTTTAAAGAAAGATTCGCATGTGCTAACTCTTTATCATAGAGTTTTAATTCATAATGATACTTACCATTTTCTTCCATAACAATACAAAAATATCCTTCTTCAAATATTATTAAATCCAAATAACTATTACACCCAGACTCTATTGCAATATTTATAATATCATGACATTGTTTGCTACTTATAAGACCATTTTGATATTGTTCTAATAATTCAAATCTTAAAGCTTCTTCATATCCCAAATACCTTTTTCTAGTATTTATTAAAAAAGCATTAGATATCACTTCATCATCTTTAATATTATTTTCATTTAAAATGTCATCATACAATTCACTATATTCACCTATAAACTCTTTAGCTTCCATCATTACATTTAAGTAATCTTCCATGGTTTTAACTAAAATATCATTAAAATATCCATCAATAATATTTTTTATTTTTTCATCTATTTTTGAATCAATTAAAATAGCCTTACCATTAATAAGAGTAAGTAAATAATTAGCAATAAGTGATTCTTTATTCTTTAGTATTGGAAAATATCTAAAGAACTTAGAAAAATCAAATATATTACATTTTTCACTACTACATTTGGTAACATCAAAAAGTTCATAATTGGCAAAACAAATTTTTGATAATCTTTCAAATTTATTTGAGATACTATCAATTTTATTTTTATATTTACTATATAAACTCATATCAAATCCCATGAGTGTAATAAATCTCTTATTTATATGTTCTTTTCTTTTATTTATTACTAATTCTTTTAGTTCATCAATACTAACCTTATCTACATTTAAATCACTATTTACAATTGATTCTAATATCATTATTTGTCCCAAATACTCATATCCAAAATAGTTAGTAATATATTTATTGGTAAATGACCATTGTGGGTGTCTACCATTACCAAAAAAAGCTGTATCAAAATCAATCATGTTTGTATCAATAGACAAATTGCCACATGACCAAGCTCCATGTAAAAGCCTATCGATAAACTTATTTCCTTCCATTATTCCTAATGATTCACTAATACATATAAGTTCTTCTCTAGAGTAAGGTATTTTATTTACGAATCTATGAGAAAATCTATATAAATCATTGTCTTTGATAACTCTAATCATTACCCCACAATTCATAACCATATTTTCATAAATAAACTTAAACTTTTCTCCAGTATCAAAAATAGCTAAAGTCTTAAAACACCCTGGGCTAATATTATAATCAATAACATTACTAATCATCGCCTCATGTATAGCACTAGAAAGAGGTAATTTTCCATTATTATACTCTGGATCTTTACTAGTAACTAATGGAGTATATTCACCCTTAAAATTATAATTATTTCCAAAATAATACGCTCTACCTGACCCCTTATTACCATTTAATGCTATATCACTAGCATCACTTTGAAAATCAATAAAAGCATCACTATATATTTCTTCATTGTTTGATTTATCCTTATCAATAGTAATAGAAAACAATGAAGCAAGCTCCTCAGTTGCTTCTTTATAGTTAAAAGATTTATTAAATACTTCTTCATATAATTTTTCATTTATATAAATAGGTTTTAATTTTTCTTTTCTATTATATAATTTTCTATTTATAAAAGTAGAAGGCTTCATTAATGACAATGAATAAGGAAGATCAAATTTAGGCTTAGCAGTATATTTACCTACAATCCAATTACTACAATTTTGTGTATTATTTAATAATTTTTCATCTTTAAATCTATCATCATCTTCTCTTACGTAATAGTTAAGCAAATTAGCAATTTTTTCATCATCGCTATTAGTAAATCTTTTCAAATTAATAAATAACTCTTTAACCATTTTTTCTAAATAATCATTTTTAGAAAAATACTCATTACTTAAATATTGACTCATTACTATTAATTTAGTCGAAACATTATTAAATAGCTTAAGCCATTTGAGATATACAATATTCTTTATTTTTTCTTGAATATATACATCTTTTTCAAGTTCATCCCATTTATTTAATAATTTTTCTTTAGATAATGAAGTATTATCAAAAGCTATTTTGCTATCTTCTTCTCCTAAATACTCTTCAATAATCATGTCATCAATACTATGATTAGCTAAAAATAAATCTATTTTTCTAGGCAAATCATCTATTGCCATTTCTATATCTTTATTAATACAAATAACTTTAGCTTTAGGCAAAATAATCTTATATTTTTCTTTTACATAATTTAGTGCTTCTTTATTAGAATCAATAACATATATAGTTCCTTCAAAATTTAAATCTTTTAATGCATTTGCTATTTTGTGCCTAAAACCTGGCGCAAACTCTACTACAGTGTTTATTTTGAAATCGCAATGTCCTTTTATCAACTTAGTATATAGTTTTCCAATATACCATTCCCACTCTTCATCTACTTTAATCATATAATTCGCTTCTATATTTTTATTCTTTCATTATTGAAAGGTAAATCCTTTTAAATTCTTCTTTTCCCATCAATACTGGTACTGGATATAATGGATTTCCCTCTTTCAAAGCTGTCTCTACCATTTCATCTATATCTTCAGCTTTAACTTGCTCAATCACAGAAGGAATATTCATTTCTTTATTGGCCTCTTTAATCCAATTAATAAAGTTCTTACTTGCTATTTCATCAGAATCTTTTTCATTAGCTAAGCCGCTATATCTAGATAAAACAGCTAATTTTTTATATATTTTTTCTCCATATGCCTCAAGCATTACAGGCAATATAACAGAATTAGCTAAGCCATGAGCAACACCATATTTACCACCTAGAGTATGTGCTATTGCATGTACATATCCTACATATGCTTTAGTAAATGCAATTCCTGCATAATGTGATGCATATAACATATTAGTTCTAGCTTCCGCATTAGTTGGATCACTATAACAAGTTTTAAGTGATGACACGATTAACTTTGTAGCTTCCATAGACATTTTCTTAGTTTCATTTGTTCTTGTATTACCAATAAATGCTTCAATAGCATGAGTTAGGGCATCCATTCCTGTTGTAGATGTAATGTGTGGTGGTAACCCCAAAGTAACCTTATAATCCAATACTGCATAATGTGGTATTAATGAAAAATCATTAATTAGATATTTATGGTGTGTATTAGAGTCAGTAATAACACTAGTAACTGTAGTTTCACTACCAGTTCCAGCTGTAGTTGGAATAACAAATAAAGGAGGTAACTTTTTACAAACTTTAAATAATCCCTTCATCTTATATAAACTTTTATTTGGTTTAACTATTCTCGCTCCAACTGCTTTAGCAAGATCTATTGGTGAACCTCCACCCAAAGCGATAATAGCACCACAATTATTTTCTAAATAAAGATTTCTTGCCTCTTCTACATTATCACTAGTAGGATTTGGTACTGTTCCATCATAAACATATGTTTCAATACTTTTCTCTTTCAAACAATTTAGTAAATAATCTAATAACCCAACTTTAACAATTCCCTTATCAGTAACAATTAATACTCTATTGATATTTAGTTCATTAAGTTTAACACCAATCTTATCTTGATCATCTAAAATTTCAGGTTTCCTATATGGTAAAACTGGTATAGAACACTTGAAAATAAATTGATAAACTCTACAATAACTCTTATAAAAAACATTCATATTTAACACCTCTATCTCTATTATAAATTTTAATAGAGAAAAATTAAATATTTTTAATATTTAACTATCACATATAACTCAAATAAAAAAAAAGTGATGTATTCTATCACTTGCTTGAAATTATATTTATCTCAACATTATAACAATTGTACTTCCTTCTTCAATCTTTTCTCCCCTAGGTTATATCATATCAACTACTAATAATTCAATGTTAAAATCGACCACATATAATTTTTTATGAACATTGGTCAGCATTTTTTGTGTCATCATTATTTTCACTTTTTTCTTTGAATAATTCATCTTTCAATAAAAGGCATGAAGATAATAAAGAACCAATCGACGCAATTAGCATTATGATATCAAAAGTAAACATAATTTTTACTTCCTTTGATTCTAAAACAATAAATTTACTATACTCATTTGATCTATGCAATTCTAATTTTCCAACATCATTTGAAAATAGTCTTATATTATCGAAATCCAAATATACTCTATTATTATCCATACTAACAGTAGAAACTATTTTTTCTCCATCTATATTTATGACACACAAGTCCTCATCATAAAATTTTATACTTACATTTCCTTCTATTCCACTGTAAGAATATTTTTTATTATATACCACAGGACTATTAGCTATTAATGTTACTCTTGTTGTGAAAAATATTAAAAATAAAAACAATACACAAGATAAAGCTAGTTTCCAGATAGTAAATTTACCAATTTTCTTTTGCATTTACATATCCACCTTTTTATCTCATTCTAATATACATATATACATATATCAAGTTAAAGCGATTGAAAGAATTAAAAAAGGTATGCGGTCCTATATCGCATACCTCTAAAATCACTTTAACCAAACCATGTAAAAACTTTCAATACACCGATGTTTTCAATTGAGTTAGAGTCAAAAGATGATATTTTAAGCCGCGAATTAACCTCAGAAAAAGATGTAGAAATATTATTAGATTGTGGTGAAGAAAAAGCAGAAAGGATAGCTAATGAAATCAAAAAAATGATGCAAGAAAGAGGAATACCTCTATTACTCGATCATTTTCTTACTAATTATTTTTTAAAATACATTAATACCAAGGTCTAACAGTAGGTTTTGATGATGGCTTTGTCAAAACAGCAGATAAATAG
Organism: Bacilli bacterium; assembly: GCA_017517765.1. Classification (GTDB taxonomy): domain Bacteria; phylum Bacillota_I; class Bacilli_A; order RFN20; family DUOF01; genus RGIG6178. The sequence goes on from JAFWYE010000006.1 coordinate 51,931, forward strand.
TCACTTCTATAAAGTTCTTTTCCAGCCTTATCATATTGAATTAATATAATTTCATAATAGCCGTATGCAAGTCCAGTTATAGAACAGAAATATACATCTTTTGATGTTTTATATTTAGCCATCAATTGATTTTGAGTATATAATTCAACCTTACTATAAGAAAAGCTTTTGCTTACTGGTTGGAATGTAACATTTATAATTCCATCTCCTGTATTAACTTTAACATTTGCTTTTTTCTTAAGTGTGTTTTTATATTCTTTAATAACTTTTGCATCATACTTCTCTTTATCTGATTCAATATACTCAATTGGAATTATAAGAGGATCTGCAATATCATACTTGAAATAAATTTTGATTTGCTTTGATTTTTTTGTAAAATCCAATTCAATAGAGTAAGTATAAGGATTATTAGTTTCTGCTTTTATATATTTTTTACCAACCAAATATTCAACTTTAGAAATAGCAAGTGAAGCGATATATATTGTATATTTTGTTATATTGTAATTTTCATTTTGAGTTAAAATAATTTTATTTTTTTCTTTTTGATAATCCGATAATTTGTTTTCACCATCTCTATTTGGATATATAGAAATATATTCATATAAATAGCTTTGATATTTGTCCATAGTTTATTCCCTCCTTGCACTCAATTAACAAATATAGTTAATTAAAGATTCAAATTCCTGTATGGTTGGTTCTTCTACTTTTTCATCAACTGGATGGCACACACTGTTTCTAAACTTCCTCAATTTATGTAATAAATTTGACTTAGAAGAATCTTTCCTTTCAAATTCAACCATCATTTCTTCAAAAGTTCCTTCATAATTGTAATCATATTTAAATATTGTCTCAAGCAACTTACACAACTCAACAGCTAATAACTTTGTAATGCGTTCAGATAATAAAAACTCAAAATATTCTTTATTTAATTCTTTGACGAATCTCTCTTTCTTCATTTTTAATGACATTTCATTTAAAATTTTGCTTTTTACTTCCTCTGTGCTATATCTTTCCTTAGAAGATTTAGGTTTAATGAAGTAATTTCTATTAAAGTCAAAATATCCCTTTTTATATATTTCTTGCACAGTTTTTTCGATTGTACTTAGTAATTGCTTTTCATCTTTTTCATCAAATTTCATTACTGAATATGCTATCTCATGTAAATCAGTATCATGATCTACTGAATATCTAAATAACTGTTTATAATCTTTATTAATAACCATTTTATTTAAATGCTCATCTAAACTAATAGAATAATTATCAAAAGCATATTCAACTATTGAAATATCATTACAAGTTATAAGTTCATCAATACTAACTATACCTGAATGCATACAATTTAATATAAATATGTCTCTTTCAGAAACATTACCCTTTTGTTTCAACTTTTCTATTTCAAATTTGTCTTGTGATATCCTTGGAGCATCAATCATCCTATTCATTTCATTTAATTTTTGTGCCATTTCAATATTTTGGGAATTAAGGAAATGTTCAATTATACTTACAGGTATAGGAATAACTGAATAATAATAGACCGACTTTTCATAAGTTTGAGAAGTAGATGTTACTTCCTTAATAGAAAATTTATATTCCCTATAACGTTCATCTTCTTTTTCAATGCATCTATTTAATTCAACTATCCTTTCTTCATTTATTTTAATGATAAGATTTAAAAGTTTGTCAAAAAAATTATGTTTTTCTTCTTTAAGTGCCAAAGTCAAAAATGTTGTATATACTTGTTGCCAATCAACAGGGCTATTAATTTTATAATTTTCATGTATTTTTAGACATTTTTCCATAATTGCACTATCCTCACCAATCAATGAAAATGCTTTTTCTGTGATACGAGGATTAAATATTGTAAGATTAGAATATTTGTTTCCTTCTATATAGCCAAAATGATTTCTCTCAAACGGAGACTCAAAAAACTTAATTTTCTCTAACATTTCAATATCAGAGTATTTAAGCATCAATCCAACAGTTTCATCCTCACCATAATAATCAAGCCAATGATGCATATTACCATCGCTCGCAGTTACTTTTTTAATATATTCATTATATACATTAGGACAATCATATTTCTTTAAATATTCAACGAAATATTTCCCGTTTTCATCTGGCCTATCCAATAATTCGCCATCTATTGTATTAAATATTTTGACATCATCAATAGCACAACAATGTTCAAATTTATTCATTGTAATTATTTCTGCTTTTTGCTCCTTGCCAGTCATTAAATAATCTATAGATATACCAAAAACTTCTGCTAATAATGGAAAAAATTCTTTGTCCGGTTCCCCACTATTTGTTTCCCACTTGGAAATTGCTTTGTCACTAACATTAAGTTTATCTGCAAGTTCCTTTTGAGTCCAACCTTTATCTTTTCTTAATTTAGCAATAAGATTTCCTATTTTGTGTTTTTCTTCATTCATATTAATCCCTCCTATTTACAATTTCATTATACAACGCGTATAAAAAAAGTAAACCTACTTGTCGTAGACGTAAAATTAAAAAGTTCCATAGGCAATAAAATTAAAGTCTACGGAACGTAGGAAATATCATTTTTATATTCTAAATTTCATTGTATATAATGAAAATTTCACCCTAACATTATTACGATCGTACTTCCTTCTTCTATTTTTTCTCCCATCTTAGGAAGTTGATCTATGACTTTATCTCCAACTCCAACAAATTCAAACTTAAAGTATTGAGACTTAACTTCTTTTTTACTCTTACCGATATAATTATCAACTATATAAGTTTTAGTATCCATCCAGGTATATGACTTATCTATACCACCACTTCTTTTACTAACTCCCATGTAAGGAAGAACATCTTCTAAAATATTTTTAATGATAGGTCCAACTATTGTTCCTCCATACTGAATTGCACTATGAGGTCTTTCCATTACTACATATGCAACCACACTAGGATCATCCATTGGAGCACTTGCAATCATTGATAAATTGTATTCTCTATCATAATATGCCCCAGTCTCAGGGTTTACAATTTGTGCTGTACCAGTTTTACCACCTACTCTATATCCATCAATATAGGCAGTTCTACCACTACCAAGTGAAGCAACATGTTCAAGCGCATCCCTCATTAAATCACTTGTTTCTTTACTTATAACCTTTCTAACTAAAACAGGCTTATTTTCATATACTATATCATTAGTATTTGTAGTTCTTACATCCTTTAAAATATATGGTTTCATTAAGTTACCACCATTAATAAGCGAACTATAAGCCGCCATCATTTGAATCATACTAACACTTATTCCTTGACCAAAAGCACTAGTTGCTTGTTCAAGCTCATTATAAGATTCATACTTAAACATAATCCCACTAGTCTCCCCATACATATCTACTCCTGTTTTAGAACCAAATCCAAAATTAGTTATATAATTAAATAAATTATCTTTTCCAAGCTTCCTAGCAATTGAAACAAATCCCGGATTGGAAGAGTTTTGTAATACCTCTAAATATGTTTGTAGTCCATGTCCACCTTTTTTCCATGACTTAATAGTAGCACCACCAACTTTAACACTACCTGTATCATAATAAGTATCCTTATACATGTTTATCTTCTTTTCATTTAATGCTGCTGCAAAAGAAAACACTTTAAAGGTAGAGCCAGGCTCATAACTTTTCCAAACTGGTAAATTAAAATTATATAAATAGCTATCATACTCCTTATAGTTATTTGGATTATAATTAGGATAATTACTCATCGCTAATATCTCTCCAGTATTAGGATTCATAACCATTCCCATAATAGAGCTAGGATTATACTTTACATATGCATTATTTAATTCCCTTTCTAATATACTTTGAATATTAAAGTCTACAGTAAGAGATATACTAAGGCCACTTACTGGCGATACAATATTAGATTCTAAATTAGAAAATAGCCCACCTTTAGCATCCATATAATAATTTAAACTCCCATTTGTTCCTTTTAAATAATTATCATAATATGCCTCTATCCCTGCAAGTCCTTGATTATCTACTCCACTAAACCCTAGTACATTAGAAAGCATATTATCATATGGATAATACCTTTTAGAATCCTGTAATAAATAAACACCCTCTAGATTTAATAAACTTATTCTTCTAGCAATATCATCATTTATATTCCTTCCTGCTCCATTTAATCTGACAATAGAAATATTTTTATTAATTTTATTATATAATTCATCCCTATCCACTCCTAATATTTCTCCAACCCTACTTGCCACCTCATATTTATCTTTTATTTGATAAGGCATAAATGCTAAAGAAAACGTAGGAATATTACTAGCAAGCGTAATCATATTAGTATCATAAATATAGCCCCTTGGTGCTAAAAGAGGAAAGCTTCGTTGCCACATATCACTAGCCATTGCTAGATACACATTATTCTTACATATTTGCAAATAACATAGTTTGAAAGCGATAATGCTTATAAAAAGAGAAAATATTATTTCTAATACTACAATTCTTTTAGTATGCTTATACAATAAAATCACCACTAAAAGATATGAAAAAAGTTAAGAATAAATTACTTACTCTTAACTTTGTTTTTCTTATTTAATTTTACCCTATATTTATTAAATGTTTTGTAATACATATAGATTCTATAAAGATTGTAGCAATCAAGTTTAGATGTATCAATCTTATACTTTAAGGATTCTCTATAGACATAGTTATTAATTTCACTTATTGAGATTTCTCCCCTTTTAGCTAGATATAAAGCATTATTTAATAATACTTCCTCTAAAAGTTCATATTCACTAATTTCATCTAGCGAAAGAATTTTTCCATTAATTGATATATTATCTTCATCTTTTAATACTAAAGCTTTTTTATCCAAAAGAATCTTTTTATATAATTCTTTTTTATATACAAAATCTAATTCATCAAAATTAGATGTAGTAAATAAATCCTCTGGATCAATATCCTCAATATGAGATAATTTATCAATTAAATCACTCTTTAATTTTTCTTCTTCTATTAGAGTTTCTTCTACTTTATATAAATCATAATAATAATCATAATATTTTAAAGATATTTTTTTGTTTGAAAAATGTTTATATTTTTTAGCATATCTTTCATTAAATAAACTATCCTTAACTCTAATTGGACTATCCTCAGTTCTAGACAAACTAACTAACATATACTTAGCAAAGTTTTCTGCATCAAACTCTATAGGTTGTAAATCATAGTTAATGTCACATCTATATCCCGCTTCTGCATACGTACAATACCCATAACTACTACCAAAAGGACTTTCTAAACATTGTTTTCTTACATAATCATATAAAACATCATTATATATTCCATTATTTTCTTTTAACTCTCTAGATTGAATTAAATGTCTGTATTCATGAAAGAAAGTATTAAGTACATCAATTCCTCTAGTTAAATTCCCTAGATTTAAATATATCTTTTCTTCGCTACTACTACCTAGTTCACTATTAACATTCATATTAAAATTAGTAACTAGTTTAAATTCAGCATTATAATATACCTTATTCATATAAGATAAAATTTTCTCTAATTTGCTAACCATCTTTTTATCTACTTTTTTAGAATTTACTACTTCATTACACAAACTCACAAATTCGTCACTAACAAATAATTCTTCAAATACACGGTTATTATCAATATATACATCTTCATCTGCTTCAAATTTTAAAATGTCAGTATATTTAGCATAATTAACTATCTCTAAATCCCTATTCTCTAAAAGTTTATCTAAGTCATTTAGTTTAGTATAAAAATAGGTTTCTAACTTAGATACTTTTTTTGATAATTTCTTTTCAAGTGCTAAAACTTCTTTATCAGTTATAATCTTGTCTATAATATTTTTTTCTTTATCTAAATTAGCAATTGCAAACAACAATGAATCTAAAAACATATCATCTACTTTTAGTTTTATATTGTTTATTTTAATTGAAGTTTTAATAGCTTCGATTTGAATGTAAGGAGCAAACTCAGGAAAGAAAGTTTTTACATATAACTCTAAGTTTTTTACTACATCTTCTTTTTTGCCACCTTGCATACATTCTCTTAAAATATTATCTATTCCAAACATAGCTAAATATTTTTTATCTTTTACAATACCTTTAAGTAATTTTTCATCAATTACTTTTCTAATTGCAAAAATCTTTTCATATGTATCTTCTTTATTAAATTTATCTAAACTTGCATAAACATCTGCAAATTCTTTTTTCATTTCAGGAGTTAAAGTACTATCTATAGTTAAATCAAAATCTCTTTTATAAGCATTATCTACATCTTTTAGTACTTTATTTAGCTTATTTACAATAAGTTCTCTATACATAATATTAGTAGGACTATATGAAGCAATAAATGGTTGAATGCTGGTATAATCATTGCTAAAGTTTACATCACCTATATAAATAGTTTCATTTTCTAAATCAGCACTAGCAACAAGATGATAAAAAAGTATATCTTTTAAATAGATATATGGGTTTTTATCTACCCCATTTATAGCTATCCCATCATTATAATTACTTAAAACAACGTCACTAAACTCATTGTCCCCTTCAGGAGAATCATTAACACATGTATATACACAAGATTCAAGTGCATCTGCAGCTAATTCGCTAAAGTCAAAAAGAATCTTCTTTTTATCTTTAAAAGACATAGTAGAATAGCTATTGTTAATCTTTTTTATGATTTCAATTACTTCTTTTTTCATAAAAAGTAAATCAAGATTATTTTTAATTTCTTCGCGTGTCATTTTAAGCACCTTCCTAGTAATTATTTTACCATAGTAAAATATTACTAACAAGAAAAAAATAGGCTTTCACCTATTCTTTAATGTCTGATAATCCTTTATTAAAAGACTCTACCCCTTCATCTACCACATTCTCCTCCTCTATTTCTTCAATTGAGGCAAGAATTGTTGTATTCTCTTCTTTGACTTTATTTAACGATGGTGAAATAAACATTAATGTGAAGGACAGCATCAAAATCACGCAGGCGCCAAAAGTCCTTGCTTGATAATCAAACTTCGTTTTCATTCTCTTCTTCATCAACATAAACTCCACACTCCTTTTAATTCTTTTCCAGAATTCTTAATTTTGCCGAATGTGATCTTCTATTTATACTTAATTCTTCTTCACTAGCAACTATGGGTTTTTTATTAACGATCGCAAACTCTACAGAGCTAGTAACAGAAGTTACTGGCATGTATCTATTCCACTTCTCAGGTTCACTTGCTTCCTTAAATGCTTCTTTAACAATCCTATCTTCTAAAGAATGGAAAGTAATAACTACTAGTCTTCCCTTTGGTGCTAGTAATTCCATTGCACCTTTAAGAGCTTTCTTTAATCCATTTAGTTCATCATTAACTTCAATTCTAATAGCTTGAAATGTTCTTTTTGCTGGATGAGTTTCCCTAAGATATTTTGCAGGTACACTTTTTTTGATAATATCTACTAGTTCAAATGTAGTAACTATCGGTTTTTCTTTTCTAGCTTCTACGATATTTCTAGCTATACTAGAAGCATACCTTTCTTCTCCATAATTAAATATAAGTTGTCTAAGATCAGTTTCACTATAAGTATTTACGATGGTGTAGGCATCAAGTTTATCCTCTTGATTCATTCTCATATCTAATCTTGCATCATAGTTATATGAGAATCCCCTTTCACCATTATCTAGTTGGGGAGAGGAGACTCCTAGATCAAATAAGATACCATCGACCGAGCTAACTCCACGCTTAACCAATTCCTCTTTTAGATTTTTAAAGTCAGCATGTATTAGTTCAAATTGGGGAGAAATAGCCGATAGCCGATTTCTAGAAACCTCCATAGCGTCATTATCTTTATCAAAGCAATACAATTTGCCTTTACCTGATAATTTACTTAATATATGGCTACTATGTCCTGCTCTACCTAAAGTAGCATCAACATATATACCATCTTCTTTAATGTTAAGCCCATCAATGGACTCAGTTAATAATACAGAAATATGTTCATCCATAATTAATTACCTGCAACAAGTAATTTTTCTGCTATTTCTTCCATATCATCCATAGCAGCATTTTGGTAATTATCCCATACTTCTTTTGACCATATCTCAACATGGTCTAATACACCAACAACAACGCATTCCTTGCTAGCGCCAGCATGAGCTAATAGATTTGCTGGAAGATTTACTCTTCCTTGCTTATCAAACTCAAGTGTTGAAGCACTACCAACGATTAAACGAACATGTTTGCGAGCGTCCTGCGAATTGGCTGGTAACGTAAGTAGTGAGTTTTGAAACTTCTCCCATCCTTCCATTGAGTATAAAGCGATACATTTATCAAACCCTATAGTAACCACAACGGTTGGAGTAAGTTGCTCGCGAATTTTAGTCGGAATGATGATACGTCCCTTTTCATCAAGATTATGTAAATATTGACCCATGAACATATCAAGTCACCCACTTTCCACCACTATTTACCACTTACACCTTCATTTTAGCCCTCATTTCACCATAATGTAAACACTTTTAGCAAAAAATTTTATTTATTTGTTAAAAAAAAGATGCCTATTTCTAGACATCCATTAAAAATTATTTTATACTTTTTGCCTTTTTAAACTCTTTAACACCTTTAGCAGCAAGTAAATCTTGAGCAAATTTCTTAAAACCAGGAGTTAAATTTCTAAGTACTGGAGTACCATATTCTATAGAATCATTAATCATTTTCTCACTAGTTACAATACCTCTACCCATTAATTCTTGTATAGCAGATAATATTTTATTCATATCATCATGTTTAGTTATTACTAAAGTCTTCTCAGGACTTTCAAATTCAAACTCACTTCCCAAATATGATAAGAATATTTCTATTTCTTTATCAATGTGAGAGAATCTAGAAATCATATTTGATAATACTCTTTCTTTAGATCTAATATAATTTATCTTGCTAACTGAATTACTACTAGCCAAATTATCTAATTGATTGTACATATGCTCTATTCTATATTTCATATCTTGATATGCCCCATAATCAGAAATACATTGACTAATTATTTCATCATCTAATTTTTTAGCTTCCTCTTCACTCATTTCTTGAGTAACATATTTTAATAATTTTTCTTCAATTTGATATGAAGGAACAGTATCTTTAATATACTTCATAACTTTTCTAACTTTAGATTTTTCATTTTCCAAATTAGCTTGTTTTTCTTCATCATCATTTAACTTAGCTATCTTAGCATCATATTCTTTTAAAATAAGACCCATATCTAATACTGTTAATGCATTACCATTTCTAGCAAAATATTTAGTAACATTAGTAAGCTTAGTTTTAGGCATTGCCTTCAAACCATTAACATACATATTAAACATTGTTACGAATACTTCCTCAGGATACTCAATACCACTTATATATCTTGCATCTCTTCTTATATGAGGAGCATTATTGTTTTGAATAAGTACATCATTTAAATAATTTCTCATAATAAGATTATCAGCTTTATATTCAGACTCACTATATAACCAATTAGCAGAAGCAACTTTTATAAATGCTTCTTCTTTAGCATCTAATTCAATTCTTTTATTAGCAATGATAGAGTCAAATAATTCAGCATAAGCTTTACCAACTTTAGTATTCTTAGTACCTTTACTATAAAGATAATCTTCTAAAGTATATACAAGAGCAGTAAGTGAAATATCTTCTTTTTTCACTTTATTTAACTTAGCTATTTCCATTTCAATACACATCATGTGTACTTTTTCGAATGTAGTAGTAATAGTATTATTTTCTGTAAGCATATCATAATATACATCACTGATAAATTTTTCATCTAAAGTGAAAGTTTTAGTCTTATCATTATATGTAATATTTTTATTAGGATGTTCTTCATTTGTTTCAATTAAATCAACTTTAACATCCTCACCCATAATAAGAGAAACTAACCCTTCAATTGTAGTAACATACTCTTTTAATCCTTTTTCAAATTCAGGATGCACAATACTTCTATTTTCATCTAAAACATGATTATATTTAAAATCACTACTTAATCTATGTTTTAAATACAAACCCTTAAGATTCTTTTCTAATAAAGTTAAGTTATCTTGAGTTAATATATATTTAGTAAAATATGCATCTAAAAAAGTTTCCTCTCTAGTAGATAATTCATGACCATTAATTCTATCTAAAAACACTTGATATGCAAAACCAGCCCATACATTTTTACTATTATTAATTTCTTCAATTGAATCATCACTAGTAAAATATGTATCCCTACTATCTACATATCTTAAAAAATCTCTCATCTTATCATTTTTAGTATTAACTACTAATTTATTCATAAAGTCTTCTAACGAATTTATAACGATATTATACATCTCAAACACCTCGAGATAATTTTAATACAACCTCTATCTAGTGTCAACAAAAAAATAAGCTTCAAAAGTCCGATTAATAAACAAAAAAAGGACCATTTTGGTCCTTAATATGTTTGACAAAAAAAGCTAAAAATTAGATAACTTTCTTTCCATCATAATATCCACAACTAGGGCATACGATATGAGATTTAATTTTCTCTCCGCAATTAGCGCAAGTTACTAATGTAGGTGCTACTAACTTTTGGTGTGTTCTTCTTTTTCTTTTAACTGTTTTTGAAGTTCTTCTTTGTGGTACTGCCATATTGACACCTCCTATACATCCATTTAATTATCGGTCATTCATTAAGCGACATTTGAATTATAACTATATGACCCTCTTTTGTCAATTTATTTTAATCAAATAAGCAATAATTCTTTATTTTTTTACTTACTTCTCATTCTAGCTAGTTCTTCTTTTGCTCTTGTTTCTACTAGCTTTGCAAGATCATTAGTATTATAAGTTTCATACTCTTCACTTGATATTGGATCTAAAAAACTTATTTTTATAACCTTTTCTTTATTATTCTTTTTAGTTATTGATAAAGGTAAATATGACTCATCAAAAACTACAGGTAAAATTTTTGCCCCAGTACTATAGGCACACTTAAATGCTCCAGGTTTATATTCTTGTATATCAACTGTCTCATTTTTGCTTCTTGTTCCCTCAGGAAAAATAATTACATTTCTTTTCTCCTTTAAATGTGCATTACATGCTTTAACCATTTTCAAAGCATCCCTAGGACTTTCCCTATCCAAATATATTCCATCAATAATATCAATAACCTTGCCAACAACTGGATATTTTTTTGATTCCTTTTTGCTAACAATGATTACTGGATCTTTTAATAAATTTATAAGACACAAAGGATCTAGCATACCTTGATGATTTGGAGTAATAAGATATGTTTCTTTATCATCCAGTTTTTCTAAACCAGTAACTTGTAATTTAACTCTTAAAATATTATGTAAAACATCATCTATTCTTAAACGAGCATGATTATATCTTTCTTCCAAAGTTGTTTCTTCTTTATTTTTTAAGTATTCATTAATTTTAGGAAGATAACCTAAAATTCTAATAGCCCCATGACCTATATATCCAAAATATTTACCTATATGTAACATTAATTTATCACCACTTATACTATAGCAAATTTATTGAACTTTTAAAACATTATGCTTTGTTTTGTTAAGCAAGACAAAGTTTTCAATCATTACTACAAAACTCTCATTTTCTTCTTCTAGTCTTCCTTTAATAGCAACCATATCTCCTATATTAACATTCTTTATTATTTTTTCATAAATACTCTTCCAATACATGCAATTAACTAAATCAAACTTTCTTTCATAACCATCTTTATATTGCCTTTCAATTTGAATTTTTAATTTATTTTTAAATTCATCTGATTTTTCTATTTCTTTTATAACACCAACAAGTATAACTTCATTAACCATTCATTTCTCCTCCTAGAACTATTTTAAATGATTTTATAACAAGTTTTGTCTCAAATTTGTCTCAAGTTTGTTTCAGTTATAAATATTGCTCCATACTTAAAAAGAGGTGATAGAATGAATAGTAAATATAATGTCAATGCCTATATTATAATGTATCTTATTGGTTACTCATTTTACTTTCATCAAGTATATACTCAAATTTTATATTCAAAAATAGGACTACAATTTATCATTCCATTTCTTATTGCATATACTTTATTCCCAATCTTTTTTATCTATGTAACAAAGAAAATATCTTACAAATTCAATTTCAAAATTGATTTTATATATAAAATTTTAACTATTTTATACCTATTTTTAAATAGCCTTATTGTTATTAACTATGCCTCAGTTATGATACATAATTATTATTACCAAGATACTAATTCTTTAATAGTTTGCTTCTTCTTATTATTACCAATTTTATATGTTTGTATTAAGGGTAGCAAAATTTATCACTCTCTAGTCTTTTTTATTTGCTTAATATTTATTGGGTTTAAATTGTTATATGGATTAAATCCAAATACTTATGACATATATCCTTTATATAATACATTATATATAAAAGATTACATTCAAATAATAGTCTTATCCATATCTCTTATAATAGAGCCAGTTATACTTCTAGGAAATAAAATGATCACCTCAAAAATAAACCATAAAATAATTTTCCCTTCAGTTATAATCATCTCCTTTATTTCTATATATAGTCTTTTAAGAGAAGTTAGTGAATTTGGACTTTTACTTAATGCATTAAGCTTTCCCTATTATGAAAGTTGTAAACTTATAACATTTGAAAGTAATTTTGATAATATTGATTACTATTATATTTTTTCTCTAGCAACGTCTTTATTTTCTAGAGTCCCATTAACATTTTTAATAATAAAAGACACTTTTGATATTAATAAAAAATGGATTTTTACAATCTTTTTTGTATTCTTTTTACTCCTGTATGTAATTGTTAGAAAACTCGAGCTATACACTCTAATAATAATGCCATTGTTCTATATTTGTTCTTTTATTTTAATAACCCTTTTTGTTATTACTTTCTTTTTAAAGGAGAAAAAACATGAATAAAATAAAAAAAGAAATTACTAAAATATTTAAAGATAATCCCTATGTAATTAATTTATATATAAATGACTATAATAAATTATTATTGGTTTATGATTACTCCATGATTGATACAATTAGACTTCAAAGAGATATTATTCCTATTTTAACTAGTGAGGACTATAAAGATGTGATTGCAAATCTTATCAAGGTGGTTAAAGAAGACATTGTAAAACTAGTATTTAATTCTTCAGTTATCATTTATGATTATAAAAGTAAAGAATATTATAGTTTAGAACTAAATAATGTTCCTACACGAAGTGTTAGTGAATCTAGTGTAGACATAACTATAAGTGGGCCAAAAGATTCTTTAATTGAAAGCTTGGATAGAAACATTGCCCTAATACAAAAACGTATCAAAACAGAAAATTTAATAATTAAAAATTACACTCTAGGCAACATAACAAAAACAAAAGTATCTATGCTTTATTTAAATACTAATAAAGCATTAGACACTGCAGACAAGATAGAGACCACCTTAAAGAGTACCAAAATAGAATCCCTAACTAATATAGGGCAACTAGAGTCAATTCTAACTAATAAAAAGTCTTTAATTCCCCTGTTCACTTATACTGCTAGATGTGACTTTATAAGCGAATCTCTAATAAGTAATAAAATAGTGCTATTAATCGATGGGATTCCTCTTGCTTTAATTGCTCCTTCTACCTTTTTCTTCTTTTTAGAGTTTCATGATTCATTAAGCGAAAATTTCTTTGTTATTTTTTTTGATCGAGCTTTATTTATAATTGCTTTACTATTTGCTCTATTTTTATCTCCTTTTGTTCTAGCGGTTATCAATTACTATCCAGAATTACTATCACTAGATTTGATATCTACCACAATAAATTCAAGAAAAGGAATTTCATTTTCTTTTACAAGCGAAACAATAATCGCAGAGATATTTCTCCAATTATTTAGAATCGCAGGGACAAGACTTCCAAAAGGATTAGATTCCAGTTTACTTGTAGTAGGTAGTTTCCTTATTGGAACAGTTGTAATAGATGCAGGAATATTATCTCAAGAAGCATTATTTATTGCAGCAACAAGCGTTATTACTAGTTACGTTATTTCTAATAATTCTAGTTTTAACACTAGTATCAATTTATTTCGCTACTTTTTATTATTTTTAACTATTAGATTTGGACTTGTTGGTCTAAGTGTTGGAATACTAATCATTTTAATTTATTTATCTAGTAATTACAGTATTAATACCCCTTATTTACATCCTTACTCACCATTTGATTTTAAAGAATTTATTAAAAGTTTTATTCCTAGCAATATTGCAAAAAAGAAAGGTGTATCAAATGAAAAAAATTAAATATCTTATTCTATCTTTTTCCTTAATACTAAGTGGATGTTTTTTAACAGAAAAAGATATTACTAAAATGATCTTCCCTGTGGCTATGATGATTGGAGGAGAAAATAATATGTATCAAGTATATCTATTGAGTGTATCAACCACTTCAAATAGTAAGATAGAATTAGAAACCTCTACTGATATTAGTAAATATAGTTTAAGTAAATTTGAAGCAAACTCTATAAGCGAAGCCATATCAAAGGCTGGTATTGCTACAAAAGGTACTACTAGTGCTATGAAAATAGAAACTATTATTTTACATGATTCTTTATTTTCTAATTATGATCTTGATTATCAAAGTATTACATCCCACATTATTAATAACCCTTTATTTAGGACAAATAGCTATATTTATTATTCTAAATATAAAGCAGATGAACTTTTAAATATTAGTAGTATCGAAGTAAGTGATAGTTATTATTACTACATAATAAGACCCGAAAAAGAAAATTTAAAAGATTATATTTTACCATCAAGATTAGTAGATACCTCTAAAGCCTATATAGATAACAAAAGAATGTTTTATCTTCCCTCTCTTTCTATTAAAACAAGTGATGTAAAACAAGAAAAAGATGGAGAGTTAGTAGATGTAAATACCTATTATGTAGATGGAGCTTACTTTTTAAATAAAGCAGGTAACTTTTCTTATGTTGATATTAGCAAACTAAATGGCTTTAAATGGGCCGATAAAAAAGAATATTTTGATATAGAAATAGGTAGTGACATAGATCCTATATATCTAAAAATCGAAACTGTAAAATGGGATATAGAAATAAGTGATTCACTAAATTTAAACATAAAACTAAAAACTAAAATAAACTATAATCACTCTTCTTTAACTATTAAAGAAATAGAAAGTAAACTAAAAGAAACAATAAAAAAAGATATATACGAAACATATACATCTCTTTATAAAGACATTGATATATACTTATTTAATGATCTGGCCTATCGATTAAATAAAAATATAGATAATATTAGCTCATTTAATTTAAATATAGATTTAATACTTAAAAACACTATTTATCAATACTAATTTCATATATAGCATATCCTATAGCATAATCTTTTTCATGGGATATGCTTATTTTAATATCATTATAATTTTCTAAATAAATGCTATTATCATCATTATACTTAATATTTAATTCATTAAAAGATTTCTTCAATCCTGCTTTATATATAGCTTCTTTTATAGCAAATCTTCCTGCTAAAAACTCTCTTTTTCTAATGTCACTAGCATTATTAAATATTTCTAGTTCATCACTAGATAAAACTTTTTTAGCAATAATAAAATCTACTCTATCTATTTTAACTATATCTACTCCAATACCTTTAATCATTACTCTTACTCCTTAATAATGAATAAGCATATTCACTACCTTTTAAGTATTCATTATAAGCACGTTTTAAATCTTCCATTGTAATAGATTTTAAAACATCAATTAAAGTAAAGAAATCATTTCCATCTAATACATAAGTCAAATAATTTCTAGCAATTCTATTTATGCTATCACATCCATTAATAATCGAAGATATTTCTTTTCTTTTCACACTATCTAATTTCTCATCATTAATAATATTTAATGTGTTTTCAATTCTTTCATTAATTTTCTTAATTACTAAGCTTTCTTCTTTTAATAAATCACATTCAATAATAAAAGCAAATGCATCTTCATAATCAAATATATCTACTCCTAATGAAGAAACATACTTTTCATTTATCATCATATTATAAAATTCACTACTATTAGAGAATAGTAAAGATGACAAAACATCCATACTTATAAATACTTTTAATCTATCATCATTTGTTAAATCATCCATCGGTTTCATCTTATAACCCAATAATAATTTTTTATTATTTACATCATCTTCAATAATTTTAGATTCACATACTACAGATAAACTCTTATCTATTTCTTTCTTTTTCAGGTTAAGTTCTCTAGTAGTAAATTCTTTACTTTTAACTAAATCCATAGTTTTCTCTACGTCTACATCACCACATATAACTAAAACCATGTTATTAGGGCTATAAAAAGATTCATGAACTTGTTTAAGTAATTCATAGGTTGTTTCTCTAACTTCATTTGGTTCTCCTCCAACATCTAAAGTAAGAGGATGATCTTTATATAAAGACGCCATTAATCCCTTAAATAATTTATCATCAGGATCATCTTTGTACATAAGTAATTCATTAACTATAATATCCTTTTCATTTTCTACAGCCTCTTTGGTCATTGTAAAAGATGTAGGGAAATCTAGTAACAACTCTAAGCATTCTTCAAATTTATCATTACAATTGAAATAATATACAGTTCTATCATATGTAGTAAAAGCATTACAATCAGCTCCTAATTTATAATATAAATCAATAACATTTCCCTTTTTATAATCAAAAACTCTATGTTCTAAAAAGTGAGCTAATCCTCCAATTATTTTGGTTTCTACTCCATTATAAACAAGAGTATCCCCAGTATTAAAGGAACCAAACTTACTAGCAAAATAAGCACACTTATTAGCAAAACCTTCTTTTTTTATAATATAAACATCTAATCCATTATCTAAAATTTCATGATATAGTGTCTCATCTATACTTTTATAATATTTCTTATTCATGATTAGCCTCCTTTAAAATAGAAGCAACTTTTAAAGTTAGCATCTTACTAACTTCCTTTACATCTTCATAACTAACTTCTTCATATTTAGCCATTAATTCTTCCATTGAACTAACTGCTCCAATAAAATCAAACCCAAAATGTACTAAAGCAATATCTCTAGAATTATCTTGATTAGCTTTTATTAAGTTAATAATTTTATTTTTAGTAATTTCAAAATCACTACTTTTATCATTTTCATAATCTTTAATTATTTCATCAATAATTCTTATTATATCTTTAAAATTCTTACTTTCTATTTCACTTACAATTTCAATTGTATTTAGATAATTATTACATAATGCATAAATATAATAACAATAGTTATGCTTCTCCCTAATTATATTAAACAAATCATAATTTAACATTTCAATAAAAACTTTAAGGGCATAAAATAGTTTATCTGTATAGACAATATTACACTCATATATTAAAGATATAGCGGATTGTAAAAACTTACTCTCATATTCATTATTAGAACTCTCTATTGTTTTTAAATATGAATAATCAAGCTTATCATCATTTCCCTTAACAGATAAAAATGATAGTTCTTTATATACTTTATTTGCATCTACCTCACCTATAACATATACATAACATTTACTAGTAAGTAATTTATCATAAACCCTTTTTAAATCTTTAAGTGTTACCTTAGAAATATCTTCAATATTAGATTCTATATCTACTCCATAAGGAGAATCATTTCCCATAAGTTCATTCACTTTCTTCTTTAAAATGTAAGTCTTTTTATTTAATTTATCCTTTAATCTTGAAACATAAATATCTTTAACTTCATTCAAAGTTTTTTTATCTAAAATTGGATTATACAAACACTCTTTGATTGTATCTATTTGAGTATGAAGTAAATCTTCACTTAGAGCAAACTTAGAGTTAATCGCACTAACTCTAAAATTCACTACTCCAATATTACCTCTAGAAGTATAACCACCATTAACGCTTAATCCATAGTTATCCTCTTTATAAGTCGCAAAAGAACTAATACTAGGATATTTAGCATTCCTACTAATAAGTATATTAACTAAAAGATTATAAGGAGCAATATCCTTATAATCTAATTCTTTAGTAAAAAATATTTCTATATTAACAGTTTTAAATTTATTTGTATTTATAACTTTTACTTGAGTATTATTAATACAATTATTCAATATCTCCATTTTCATCTACCTCTTTAATTAAGACTTCTCTTGGTCTAATTCCATTACCTTCACTTACAATACCTTCTTCTTCAAGTCTATCCATCATTCTAGCAGCTCTAGCATATCCTAATGAAAAATATCTTTGAAGCAAAGATGTTGAAGCTTTTTGATTCCTTATTACAAATGCTTTAATATCATTGTATAAAGTTTCTTCACTAGTAGTATTCTCAACTTCACTAAGATTATTAATAACATCTTTTTTATCATCTTCAAGATTTAAAAATTCTTCATCAAATTCAACTTGATATTTTTTCTTTATTTCTCTAACTACCGCAAAAATTTCATCATCACTTACTAAAACTCCTTGAACCCTGTTTAGTGCACTAGTGCCACTAATATCCATTAACATGTCACCTTTACCAAGTAAATCTTCTGCCCCAGCTCTATCTAATATAGTTCTAGAATCAACCATTGAAGAAACAGAAAATGCAATACGAGAAGGAATATTAGCTTTTATAACTCCTGTGATAACATCTACTGATGGTCTTTGAGTAGCTACAATTAAATAAATACCTGCAGCTCTAGCAAGTTGAGTAATTCTTTGAATACTCTCTTCAACTTCTTTTGAAGCCGCTAACATTAAGTCAGCAAGTTCGTCAATAATAACAACAAGCTTATACATTTTTTCTACCCCATCGAGGTTATTATATCCATCAATATTTCTAACTGAATGACTAGCAAACATTTCATATCTTCTATCCATTTCAGCTACTACTTTCTTTAAAGCGTTACTAGCTTTTTTAGGATCAATTACAACAGGGCATAATAAATGTGGCATATTAGCATATGGCAACATTTCTACTTTTTTAGGATCAATAAGTATTAATTTTACTTCTTCAGGAGTAGCTCTTAAAATAAGAGACATGATTATAGCATTAATACATACACTCTTACCACTACCTGTAGCTCCTGCAATAAGAAGATGTGGCATTTTGTCTATACTAATAGTAACAGGTTCATTGGCTAAATCTTTTCCTATAGCAACAAGTAACTTATCATTACTATCTCTTTTACTATCCAAAACTTCTTTTAAAAATACTGGATATCTTTTTTTGTTAGCAACTTCTATTCCTATAGCACTCTTTCCAGGAATTGGTGCTTCCATTCTTAAATTAACTGCAGCTAAAGCTAATTTTAAGTCGTTTTGAATATTTACAATGCTACTAACCTTAACTCCAATTTCTGGAACTATTTCATACCTAGTAACACATGGACCAATTATGTAATCACTAACCCTAGCTTTTATATTTAACTCTTCAAGTTTTTGATTAATTTTCAAACAATTTGCTTCTACTTCATCTTTTAATTCAACACTTGCACTATTGCTAGTATTACTCATCAAAAGTGAATATATATCAATATCTTCTATGTAAGCATCGTTTACCATATATGGTGTACTAGGAACTGTTTCTTCAATAATTTCAGTCTTTGTAACAATTTGAGGCTCACTTACTTTAGGTTGACTTGTAGCCATAAATGAAGGCATTAGCTCATCATCAAGTTCTTCATATTTATCTTCAACTATTGTAGGTTCTTCTTCTAGAGGCGCCTCTACTATAACCTCTTCTACTACAGGAGTTTCAAACTCATAATTAGGATCATAGAATTCCTTTTCTTCTACAATTGAAGGCTCTTCTACTATCTCTTCCTCTACACTATCAAAACTTGTTACAACATTTTTTGGTTCTTCTAAAACAAAATCCGGTTTCAAACTCTTTTCCTCAATTACAACTTTTGTAACTAATTCATCATCTTCAAAAATCTTTTGTGTAAAAATATCAAAAGTCAAAAAATGAGTTTCTACTTCTTGAACTTTATTTTTTGTGGTTTTAACCTCTTTTTTAGTCATTGAATTATTCCTTGTTTTCACTTTATTTTTCTTATTATCTTTTTTGCGTTCAAAATAATTAACTAAAGCATTATAAATGTGAATAGCAGGATTTTTAAATGCAAAATAAGAAAAACTCATAACTAATATAACAATAGCTACACTAGTCATAAATTCTCCTAAAACACTAACAATAAGAGCATACAAAATATATCCAATTAATCCTCCACCCACTTGGTCAATTGACAATATATTAACATTTATTCCTGTATGACATTTTTCAAAAGCAGCCTTATAAAATGTAAAACAATTATCTAAATTAGCACCTTCATATTTACTTGAAGCAATAGATAAAAATACAACTAAAAATCCAAAGCATAGAACATTCATGTTAGAAATCATTTTAGGTTTCTTTCTTTTAATGAAAAAGTATCCACCAAAAAATAATCCCAAAAATAATGGAATTTGATACCAACACCCAAACAAATACACTAGGCTAAATGTTATAAGAGAGCCAACAAATCCCTGATTTAATAATCCAATTAGTGAAATAATGACTATCATAACTCCTAGAAGAGCAACTTCAACTTCATAATTAAGTTTAACTTTGCCATCTTTAATTTGTTCAATCTTTTCTTTAGCCATCCATTTCACCTCCCTTATAAGCAAAAAATTCCAAATTATTTTTCATCATTTGGAACAGAAAACTCAAATACGTTTTTATTTAATTTTTTCATATCTCCATTAAGTGTATACATTACTCCACCCAAGAAGTCTATCATTCTTAATGCATCTTTTTTATCCATATTAGTAACATCAATAATCACATCTTTACCTGATTTTAGTTTATCTGCTAAAATTCTAGTTTGAGAAAATGATGTTGGAGCAAAAAACGACTCCTTACTATGGCCAGTATCTTGTTGCTTACTAGAAGTTTTATCTTTCTCATCTGAGTAATACAATACATCTTTTTCATCTGGAAATACTTTATTTTTTATTTTATCGTACAAACCCATAAGCAACACCTCTTCTTAATTATACATATTTTTCTATTTTATTTAATAGAAAAAGGACCTAATATTTTCAATTGCACTTTTTTCTATTCTTGATACTTGTGCTTGAGAGATATTAAACTCGTTTGCTATCTCAAATTGTGTCTTTGATAGATAAAATCTATCATTAATTATTTTCTTTTGAATATCACTAAGTGACTTTATGGCTTCTTTAAGTGTTAACTCATTTACTATTTTATCTTGTAAAACAACCTCATCACTTAACTGGTCTATTAATAATATTTCATCATCATTTTCATTATATACAGAATCATATAATGAAGTAATCACACTAGTGGATTCTAATGCGAGTTTTAAATCTTCATTTGAGACTCCTAGTCTTTTAGCAAGTTCAATATCACCTATTTCATTCCCAGTTTCATCAAGATACTTTTCCTTTTCTTTTAATGCTTTGTATGCCAAATCTTTAATTTGCCTAGATATTCTAACCTGAGTGTTATCCCTTAGATATCTTTTAATTTCTCCAATTATCATAGGCACTGCATAGGTAGAAAATTGCAAATTATAATCAAGATTAAAATTATCTATCGCCTTTATTAAACCTATCACTCCTATTTGGAATAAATCATCTTGATTATCACATCTAGAAGTAAACCCTTTAATAACAGATAATATAAGTTTTAAATTACCCATTATTAATTTTTCTTTATATTCTAAATTACCATTTCTATACTCAATTATATATTTCCTTATTTCTTCATTCGATAAAATTTTTATATCATTTGTATTAATTCCTACAATATCAACTTTATGTTTAGCCATTATATCACTCCCTAAGGAGAGTATTGGCTTATTTTATAAGTTTATTCTTTAGTTTCTTTAAAATTTTCTTTTCTAATCTTGAGATATAAGATTGAGATATCCCTAACATATCAGCAACTTCTTTTTGAGTATATTCCTCTTTACCATTTAGTCCAAATCTAAGTTCCAAGATTTCTTTTTCCCGATCTTTTAAAATTGCAAGAGACTCTAGCAATCTCTCTTGTCTTTCTTGTTTAAGTAAATTGTCATTAACTTCATACACATCATTGCTTAAAACATCTCCAAGTAATAATTCATTCCCCTCATCATCTTGAGAAAGTGGCTCATCTAAAGAAACCTCAATTCTCATCCTAGATTTCTTTCTTAAATACATAAGTATTTCATTTTCAATACATCTAGAAGCATAAGTGGCTAGTTTTATATTCTTATCTTGTTTAAAAGTATTAATTGCTTTTATTAATCCAAGAGTTCCAATACTTACAAGATCTTCTAAGTTGAAAGTATCAGTTTCATATCTTTTAGCAACATATACAACTAGTCTCAAGTTATGTTCAATAAGTGTATTTCTAGCTTCCAAGCTTCCTAATTTCACCTTATCTAAAAATTCACACTCTTCTTTGTATGGAAGAGGAGGCAATAAAACATCACTCCCATTAACATATAAAACATTATCTTTAATAAAAAATCCCAATATTTTTTCCATTAATTTTATCATTTCTTTTCCTCCAATAAATTAATATTTAATAAACACTGACATCCTTTAAAACTCATATCCTCTACAAAAGCACATATTACATTTTTATTAGTACCATTTATAGTAATATTTCCTTCTGTATACTTACATCTTTTTACACCAACACCACTAACTATCATCTCTTTTAAATCATCTTTTTTTAAATATTGCTCACTCAAAAAAATCACTGGCTTATCATATTTTATAAGTGTATTACCACTATCCATATACCCGTCAAAATCATAAATGTAATCATCTATTTCAAGCTTAACTTTCATTTTATAATTTGCTAATAGTTTTATTTTCTTTATCATGCTACCCAATATTTCGATAATAACAATATTGATAAAAGCACTAACCACAAAAAACAATCCACTCTCTTTATTTATAAAAACAAGCCCATGATACATATAAATGTCACTACTCATTATAACTCCATAACTTAATGAAGAATAATATCCAATTAAATACACTAAGTAACTTTTAATTATATTTTTTGGATGGATAAGTGCAAAATATATAAATAAAAATAAGAAATTCAAATATATTTCTTCTTTAAATAAAAACACATTGAAGTATAAAATTATATAAAAAACCATTAATGAAATAATTTCTAAAATAGACATTTTATAATTTAGCATTCTCTTAAAATAATATGGGATACATAAGGAAATAATAATGCCACTATATATAAATGATAAGTCTAAATATGCATTCAATCGCATCACCCATATAAATAATAAGCAAAACAAAGTAAATAAAATGTCTAAATTTGCAAATAAAAAAGCAAGTATAAATTATACTTGCTAAAATTATTGTAATATAAATTTATTTTAAGAAATCAGGCAATAAATCATCAGTCTTATGTGATTTAGTATCCACCGTATTTGTTGTTTCAGTAGTAGTTTTAGTAGGTGTTACAATTGCATTAGCACCAGCTGGAGCTATAGTTTGATCATCAAACTCTGTTGCAATAACACTAACTCTAATATCATCTCCCATTTCAAGATCTTCACTTGTTCCAAGAAGGATATTAATTTCACTACCACTTGCTTCTCTTATGATATCCATTACATCATTAATATCGAATAAGGAAACTTCTTTACCTCCAGTTACATTTACAATTGCTTGTTTAGCACCAGCAAAACATGCCTCAAGTAATGGAGAATTAATTGCTTTATTAGTTGCCTCAGCAACTTTATTTGGTCCACTAGCACTACCAAATCCAATCATTGCAATTCCCTTGTTTGCCATAACAGTTCTAACGTCAGCAAAGTCTCTATTGATAATACCTGTTCTACTAATAAGATCAGTGATTGTTCTAACAGATGAACCTAATACATCATCGGCCTCTTTAAATGATTGAGTCATTGGCATAGATCCCTTCATTTGAAGAAGTCTATCATTGCTTACAATGATAAGTGAGTCAACATTGTTCTTTAACTCCTCTACACCTTCAGTTGCTTGAGTTCCTCTAGTTTTACCCTCAAAACTAAATGGACGAGTAACAACACCAATTGTAAGTGCACCAGTTTCTTTAGCAATTCTAGCAATAACAGGAGCAGCTCCAGTACCAGTTCCTCCACCCATACCAGCAGCAACAAATACCATATCAGCACCTTCAATTGCTTCTCTTATTTTTTCACTACTCTCAACTGCAGCTTCTCTACCAACACTTGGATTACTTCCTGCACCAAGACCTTTAGTAATTGTTTCTCCTAAAATAATACGATTTACAGCTTTAGACTTAGAAAGCATTTGAACATCTGTGTTAGCAACCCAGAATTCAACTCCTTTAATTCCAACTTCAATCATGTGGTCAACTGCATTATTTCCAGCTCCACCAACACCAATAACTTTTATTGAGCATAAATTAACATACCCATTTGAATCATTTTCTACAGCAAACTTGTTCTCATCATCTAACATTCTTATTACCTCCTTAGTTTAATTCATTTTCATCAAGAATAAATTTATCAAATTTTGTTTCAATAGTATCAAGTGAAACAGCCTCTTCAGTACCAATTCTAACAGACTCTAATAGTTTTTTGTAATTTAGCCTAATAAGTCCAACTGTTTGAATATAGCTTGGATTACTAAGGCATAAATATGAAGGTGAAGTAACAGTAACATTACATTCACTTATACTAGTGAATAGTTTATCAATATTCTTAACACAGCTTCCTTTACCACTCATATAAACATCATATGTATTTTTATCAAATGTTGTTTTACATAACTCTAACAAATTAGAGATTATATCAGTATATTTTTCACTAACTATTTCATCAATTTGATATTGAGTTAAATATTTATAAGCTTCATAACTATCGTTTTTATATACAGGTCTCTTATTTGAAGAATTCAAATAAGCATTACCCAAAACATAAGTCACTCTATCTAAGTCACTTGTCTTAACTCCATATTTATTTACTAACTCAGTTTCAATTGAATAACTTCCTACTCCATATGTATAACTCGTATAGAATTTACCTCTTTTAAACAAAGTAACACTAGAGTCAAATTTATTGATATTAAAGATAGCACAATTAACATCATTTTCTTCCATTATTCCATTATATAAACACTCTCTATCTAAGAAGTAATTTCCTACTCTCAAATTACAACTAGTAACTATAGATGAATATCTTTCAAAAATAGAAGTAGGTAATAAAAGCACATTAAATAAAGTTTTAAATGTAGTAGACTTGTATCTAAGTGGAGCATAATCCATAGTTTGACCATTATCCAAATGATATTCAACAGGAACTACACTAATAATTTTCTTATCTTCATCATGTCTAACTTTGCAAGCCACATTGTAAGCCTCTTTAATGTCATGATCACAAATAAGAGAATTTCTACCAGTAACAGGAGAAGAAGTAGTAAATGCTAGCACTTCAACTTTATCACTAGGTAGAGATAATGTAACTTCTTCAATCATAATGTCATGTTTTAAATTAATAGTATCTCTAATTTGCTTAATTGTCGAAGAAACAATAGCATCATCTACAATCTCGCCATTATTTAATCCATTACAACTTTCTTCAAATACATCATAAACATAAAATTTATCATTGTAATATTCTCCAATTGTAACCCTTATTGTATCATTAACAAACTCTAAAGTTGTAAATATTTGATTTCTTGTCATCTAACTCACCTCAACTAATTTCATAACGACTTGTATCCGTAAAATTGTATTTTACAGATACAGGGTTATCTATATCATATTTTACATTAGAACTCCCAATTTTACCTAATATTTCCTCTTTAATATTATTGAATTTTTCTTCTTCTAGCTTAACATCTAAGTATTCCAACTTTATTTCAATATTAAAATAGGCATTATCATTAAATTTACCCTTCATAATAACAACTCCATCTTCTGAAGTGGTTTCAAGTTTGTAAAACGTATTTCTAACATCAAGATGAACATTACTATATTTTCTAACAAAATCATTTCTTAATGATTCATCTAACTCGCTAATATCAATCAAATGTGTTTCACCAAAATTACACTCACTTTGCAAAACAGGAACGAAACTGGTATTAGTAATATAGTAACTATTTCCATCAATCACAAGTGAAACAAGTGGGTACTTTTCTAGTATAGAAATATGTAACCCTCTCCAATCAAAAGAAACACTAACATTGTCAATATTACCATGTTCTTCTAACTTCTCCTTTACTTTATTCCCATCAACTATCCACCACCATGAATGTTTGATTCCTGCATACTCAATAATTTCTTCTTCGCTTAAATAAACATTGCCATTAACATTCATCATCTTATAACTTGCAAATGGCGAACACAAAAAAGCAATTATAATAGCCCATATAACTAGTGATATGTATAGCTTTACAATCTTCCTTTTTCTTTTTCTTTTATGATATTCTTCTCTTTCTTTTTCAATTGAAAAGGTCATAGTATTAATTTTTTCATTCATTACTATCACCTCACACATATATAAGAATATATTTTTTTACATATTATTTCAATTATTCAAAAATAATAATTTCCAATTCTAAATTTCTTTTGTATTTATCCCAGACATTCTTTTTAATTATATTAATTAAATCAATAACATCTTTTCCTGTAGCACTACCCTCATTTACTATAATATTTGCATGTTTTTCACTAACTTTTGCATCATTTATACTCACACCTTTTAATCCTGCCTTATCAATTAAAAAGCCTGCATTAAGATCCTTAAAATTTTTGAAAACACTCCCTAAAGACGGCTTTTTATATGGTAGTTTTTCTTTTCTTGTTTTCATTATTTTGTTGTGCTTGATGTACAAGTCATTAATATCGGCATACTCAAGTTTTACTTTTGCTCCCAAAATTATTGTTTCATGATGTTTAAAATAACTATCTCTATATTTAAATTTACACTCCTTATTACTAAATACTCTAAATTTATCTTTTTTAATATCATAAAAATATACAAATTCAACAATTTCCTTTATTTCTCTAGAAAAGGCTCCAGCATTCATACAAATTGCCCCTCCTAAACTACCCGGTACCATTGATAAAAAAAGCAATGATGAAATTCCTTGCTTCATGTATTCATTATTTATTTGAGACAATAACAAATTACCAGATAGCTTATCATTATTATTAAAATTAGGATTCACTTTTATTACTACTCCATCATAATAATCTTTTTTAAATAAAACATTTGAGGCATTTCCTAGAATATAGTATTTGATCTTATTTTTTTTAATAAGTTTCATAACACTACTAAGAGAATTTAAATTCATAACATTTACATAAAACCTAAATACAGCTTTTATATTCATAGTATTAGTTATAGTGACATTTTCTTTTACCTCTATCCCATTAATACTTTTTAATTCATTGAAAACATCATTTTTCATAAATTGAAATATCATTATAAATTAACTCTCTACTGTTAGAATAAGAGAGTTTTTTTAAATTTTCTTTTATTTTTTTAATTCTTTTATTATCGTTTAAAAGTTCTTCAATAGAATTTTTTAAAGAACTTGCACTAAGATTCTTTTCCTCTAGTAACAAAGCTCCATTTTGATCTGTAAGGTATTTAGCATTTTTATATTGATGGTTATCTTTAACATAGGGAGAAGGTATTAAAATTGAAGGAATATTATAATTTATTATTTCAAGTAAAGTTGTTGCCCCACTTCTAGAAATCACTAAATCCGCCTCTTTAAGATATGAGATAAGTGAATTTAAATATGGATAAACAAATAAGTTACTTTTTTTATGTATTTTAGAATTAAAACTTTCATAGTGTTTTTTCCCTGTAACTATATGATAGTTATAATTAGTATTCAAATTTTTAGTTAACTCTAGTAGTGATGCATTAACACTCTCACTCCCTAAACTTCCCATAACAATAAATATATTTTTTCTTTTCTTATCAAGCTTAACTTTAATTGTATCATTTAAATCCGCCTTAGGATTACCTACTAATAGACTCTTCTTCTTATAAATGTCTTTTTCTATAGGCAAAGATAAATATACTCTTTTAGCCATCAATCCAATAAGCTTATTTGCTCTTCCATATACTATATTTTGCTCATGTAAATAGATAGGTATCTTATTTTTAAATGCAACAAGAGCAAAACTAAAACTAATATAATTTCCAAACAATATAAGAGCATCAGGATTATAATCCTTATATATTTGATCTATTTTTTTATAATTAAAAACCAAACTTTTTAATTTCTTTTTGTTTATATTTAACAAGAGATAATTAAGACCACTATCCATATATATTTTTTCTTCCATCGAATTAGTGGCTCCAATTAATAATACTTCATCACCCTTGCTTTTAAAATATTTAGCTAACTCTAAGCAAGGATAAATATGTCCTCCACTACCTCCTGCCACTAGTATTACTTTCATTTTTATTCTCCTTTCTTGAAATATTAATTAATAATCCAGTTAAAGCAAGGGTTACAATAAGAGAAGTCCCTCCATAAGAAATAAAAGGAAGTGTTATACCAGTTACTGGAATTAGTCCTACAACTACCGATAAATTAATAATTACTTGAATACTAATAACACCCACTATTCCTATCCCTAAATAACTTTTCTTTAAATCTTTACTTTCTTTAGAACACTTAAGACCCGTTAAAATAAAACTTAAAAATAAAATTAAAACAATCACTCCTCCAATAAATCCCCATTCTTCACATAAAATAGCAAAAATAAAATCGGTTTGTGGTTCTGGTAAATAAAAATGTTTTTGTATACTTCCATCAAATCCTTCTCCAAGAAGACCACCTGGAGACAAGGAATATATTGATTGTATTATTTGAAAGCCACTCCCTAAAGGATCTGTAAATGGGTCGATATATGAGGTTATTCTCTCCAACCTATATGGCTCTGCCAATATTAATAAAGCTAGACCCAAAACCCCTATTAATCCCAAATATATGTAATGTGATATTTTACTTCTGCTAGTAAAACTCATAATGAGTATAGTAAGCAAAATTACAATTCCACTACCAAAGTCTGGTTGAAACATTATAAATAAGAAAGTTAATCCTGCCATCAACAATACAACAAAAGTACTTTTAAAAAATTTATCACTTTCTTTGTACTTATCAGATAAATATTTACTAGTAAAAAGTATTAATGCAAATTTAGAAATCTCAGATGGTTGAAAAGATGCACTCCCAAATCCCAACCAACTTCTACTCCCATTTTTTACAATTGATATACCCGGTATCAAAACTAAAATAAGTAATAAAAAGCTAAATCCTAATAAGAGTTTATTATATTTATATATTGCATCTAAATTGATCTTACTAAAAATAAATAAAGCCACATATCCAAGTATCATAAATACAAGTTGCCTATTAAAATAATATAAACTATCGCCCTTACTGTATAGAGCCCATATTTTCGAAGAGCTATACACTTCATATAACCCTATAATAGTTAAGATAATAGTAATAACAAGTATTCTTTTTCCCTCTTTACTTAGCATAATAATTCCTTAAATAATTATCAAAAAACTCTCCTCTTGAAATATAGTTTTTAAATTCATCAAAACTAGCACATCCAGGAGAAAATAAAACAATATCATTTGGTCTAGCTATCATAAGTGTGTAATCAAGAGCTAGCTTTAAAGATTCAAATTTAGAGTCAACATTTACATTTTCATCTAATTCACTTGCTAATTTTCCAAAGCATATAATTCTTTTAAAACTATAATTATTTAAAAATTCAAAATCTAAATTTTTATTATATCCTCCAAAAAGTAATATTAGATTCTTAGACTTATAAGTATCTATAGCTCCTTTTAAACTGCTTGTACATGTGGATTTAGAATCATTAATAAAAGTTATGTTATTAATAATCTTTTTATCCAGATGATATTTTAAGGTATGAAAGTTATTTATTACTTCTTCACTCACATTAATATTTAAAATATTAAGCACACTGATACATGCAAGCAAATTATCAAAATTATGCTTTCCTTCTAGTTTATAACTAGATATATCAAATAATCTTTGAGACTTATAGTATAAGTTATTGTAATAAATAGAATAGTCACTTTTATAATCTATTAAAGTGGAATTAATCTTATCTAGATCAATATATTCATTGATAATATCATTATCGAAACGCGTAATAAAATAATCTTTTTTAGATTGGTTATTAGTAATTTTAAATTTTGATAAATAATATTTTTTCTTACTTTTATAAAAATCCAAATGATTATCATAAATATTTAAAAGCAAAGCAATATGAAACTTCATACTAATAAAGTCATCTATTTGGAAACTGCTTACTTCTAAAATAATTATAGTATCATTATTAATTTCATCTATCTTACTAATAAGTGGCACTCCAATGTTTCCAGCCAATATCACATTATCATGCTTTGCTTTTATTAATTCATATAACAAACTTACAACACTACTTTTACCTACACTACCAGTAACTCCTATATATTTTCCTTTTTTATTAGCTAAGATATAGGCAAGTTCAATCTCATTTATTACTTTGATATTATTTTTTCTAAGATAAATAACACTTTTGTGATAATAGGGAATACCTGGGCTTTTTATACAATATTTAATTTTATCTAAATTCAAATATCTTAAATTATCATAATCAACCACTAATTCATCATATTTTCTAGCTTTATCAATCTCTTCTTTATTTACTACTATTATCATCTTCTTATTTAATTCTTTAAGTTTATTAATAACAGCAATACTACTAATACCTAAACCTAATATTAAATACAATTATATCCCTCCTAAAGTTTCTATTATTAATGCTAATACACACAAAAATATTCCAACAAGATAAAATCCCATTACTACTCTTACCTCATCTACACCCTTCTTTTCAAAATGATGATGGATAGGTGTCATTAAAAACACCCTTTTTCCTGTTGTCTTAAATGAAATAACTTGAATTATTACACTAAGTGCCTCTATAACAAAAACAAGGCCAACTATTAATAAAATTATTTCACTTTTTAAAATTATAGCCACACTTCCGATTACACTACCCAAATATAGAGACCCTGAATCACCCATAAAAATTTTTGCAGGAGGAAAATTAAAATATAAAAATCCCATAAGAGATCCTACAAGTGATGATAAAAATATTGCTATCAAATATTCTTTACTATATAGCGACAATAAGATAAAAGGAGCAATTGCAATCATTGTTAATCCTGCTGCAAGACCATCTAAGCCATCTGTTAAATTAATAGAGTTACTACTTCCAACTAAAACAATGATTAAAAATACTAAAAAGAAATATTTGATATCTATATAAGTATTTAAGACGGGGATATTAATTCTATGTAAATCCAGATCACTATTTTTTAAAATAACGACAAAATAAATTACTATAGCTATTTCTAAAATAATTCTTATTTTGCCACTAAGTCCCTTATATGAATTGCTCTTTTTTTTGAAATAATCATCAAAATAACCAACAAGAAAAAACATAGTAGACACAAATAAAAGAGCAAATATTTTATAGTCATAACTCATAAACAAGCTAGAAGTAAAAAAAGCAATGAGTGTAGATAAAAAGAAACCCTTTCCTCCTCCACTTACAGTTCCATTTTTAACATTATGCGTATCGATATAATTTCTTTCTACTTGTCTATTACTACCTTTGCTTATTATTCTTTTAGTAAAAACAACTGATAGAAAACATGAAAAAATTATGCTAAAAACAATTCTAATAAAAATTATTTCTCTAGACATTCTTTTACTATTTTCCTATCACTCAAATGATATTTAATATCTCCTATAATTTGATATTCTTCATGCCCTTTACCAAGTATTAATAGCAAATCTCCCTTATCCAATTTACTAATAGCATTTCTAATTGCCTCTTTTCTATCCTTTATTATTTTATAATTACCTCTATCTTTTATAAGGGAAGTAATATCACCTATTATTTCATCTTCATTTTCATTTCTAGGATTATCATTGCAAATATATACTAAATCACTATTTAAAGAAGCAATATATCCCATGATTGCCCTTTTTTTCTTATCTCTATTACCGCCACAGCCAAAAAGTGTAACAATCTTATTATCTTTTATTTTATTGGATTCTAATAAAATTCTCTCCATTGCATCAGGAGTATGAGCATAATCTAATATGATATGATAATCTTTATTTACTAAAACTTCTCCTCTTCCATTTACTACATTAAGATTCTTCATAACTCTAGTAATATCACCTTTGTTAATCCCTAAATATTTAAGAATTAAATAACACATTGATAAGTTATAAAGATTTGTTTCAAATAATAACTTAGAAGTAATTATACTTCCATCTATTTCAAAACATAACCCATTTAAATCATTGCTAATTAAGTTAATCTTATAGCCATCTTTTTTTCCAAATCCTATTACTTTTCCCTTGTAGTCATTTATAATTTTTTTAGCATATAAATCATCCATATTAACAATTGCTATACTCTCTTTTTTAGCATTATCAAAAAAACTCTTTTTGCTTAGGAAATACTTCTCCATATTATCATAGTAATCAAGATGATCTTGGCTTAAATTAGTAAACCCTAAAATATTAAAATCTAATATATCAACTCTCCCTAAACTAAGAGAATGACTACTAACTTCCATTACTATATATTTACAACCTCTATTTTTAGCTTTTACTATTTCATTTGCTAAAACATCTATTTCAGGAGTAGTATTATCTAATGCCATATAATACTCTCTATCAATAACTCCTAAAGTACCAATATAGGTTGAATACATACCTAAATTTGTTAATGATTCATACACTAAATGAGCAGTGCTTGTTTTACCATTTGTCCCAGTTATACCTATAATTTTAATATTGGAAAAATCATAGAAATTTTTCACCAAATTATTTCTATCCATATCTATATTATTACTTTTATATATATTATCACCATTAATACTATCGCTAATAACACACACCGCACCATTATTAAATGCTTCTTTTATATATTCATTTCCATCATATTTATTACCCTTTTTAGCAACAAATATATCACCACTTTTTACTCTTTTAGAATCAAAGCAAACACCTTTTACTTCTCTACTATCATAACAATCAATACCTATACTTTTAAGTAATAAATTAACTTGCATATATACCTCCTAGTTAACTCTATTACTCAAAAAAATATTTATTCTTTAAAAATAAAAAGTGGATGAATTTCATCCACTATTTTGCTTTATATTTATCTAATTTTTTCTTATATTGATCAACAGTATACACACCATTTAAATATTGTTTTTCTAACACATTAAGTTCATCTATTTGCTCTAACGTAAGATTATTTAAAGCTACTCCTAAATAAGCAATATAGAATGCATCTTGAAGCATATATCTTTGATGTATTAAAGTTTGCTTAGTTGTAACTGTATCTGTTCCAGTGTATACATAAGCATCTCCAAGATCTGCTGCTGTATCAAATACTCTACTAGTTGTTGATCTTACTTTCCCAGATGATCTTGAAGGACTACTTTTACTACTACTGCTACTACCACCACTAGATCCTCCACCTATATCAATATCAAGGTCTCCATCACTTGCCATAAGTAAGAAAATACCAGCAACAACAAGTATTGCTAACGTAATACCAAAGTATCCATATGACATACCATCAATTATTGTCTTTTTATCTGATGTAACTACAATTAATGCAATTATGTAATGAATTATTGTAATAACTCCAAACATAATAATAAATATGTTAAATTCATCACTAAGCATTGGCAATAAATATATCCAATATAAAGCTCCACCTACCACAATAAGTAAGAAGCCTATAATACCTGGTAAAACCCTTGTATCAAACATATAAAATAAATAATACAAAACAAATATGATACCTGCAAATATTGCTGCCATTATAACTGATGGAATTATATTTATTGACATTTCAAGTAGCATGAATAGTAGTCCAAATATACTTCCAATAGCAATACTATTACAACATATACTAATTATTCTCATTGTTCTACGACTATCTTCGCAAACAAATAAAAATACAATTGCTGTAATTAATCCTGCAATAATAAGTATTGCTGAATAAAGTGGTGTCATAAATCTATTTACAACATGAAACATAGTAACAATAATTGCAAACGAAAGCATTAATGCAGCACCAACATCTAATAACACATTATCCTTTTCCATAAAAACCCTCCATAACACAAAATATATTAACACAATTTTATATTTTTTTATATTTAAAAGTCCTATAATATTAAAAGGTGATATTTATGATGATGCTTAATGCTTTTATTGATTGGTTTACAGGTAATAGAGAAAACCACCTTCCTGGTGGAGGACTTTTTTCTATTTTACATATTATTTTGATAATCCTATTCTTTGCTATTATCATTTTTAATTTCATATATTCTAAAAAGAATAATAAATATGCTGATAAGGTTGTACTTATTTGTTGTATTGTAATGCCTATATCTAGATTTATAAGAATGATTATGGAAGTTTGTTTTGGTTTAAAACAACCATTAGAAGCTCTACCTTTTCACTTATGTCATATAATGTCATTTGTGATTCCACTAGTTTATTTTACCAAATGGAAAAAAGCATTTCCTTGTGTAATGTTTTATGGAATGCTTGGTGGAACTATGACTTTTCTTTTTGGAGACTATTATGCATATAACGTTTTAAACTTTTATGATATAGAAAGTATTATACTTCATGTAATGTTAGCCATGACTGCAACCAGTTCATTTGCTAAAGGTGATTTTAAATTTACTGTTTATAACATCCATTATATACCTATATTCATGTTAATACTTGCATGTTGGGCGGAATTTGGAAACACAATATTTGGTACTAACTTCATGTATATTAGAGAAAATGGATTACCATTTAAATTACTTCCAGGGCACTTCTTATTTACATACATTCTTATAGCCTTTGTAATATTCTTCCTTATGTATCTTCCATTTATAATAAAACATTTTAAAAATAAAAAAGAAATAAAAAATAGTGCTGAGTAAGCACTATTTTATTTTATAAAAAGAAATGTAAAACTAAAATTATTACAACTGCTGGAAGACCAAATACACCAACTGCTAATGATTTCCAAATATCAACTGAAATATTAACTCCTGGTATGTAATTAATTAAGAATAATACTAATCCACCAACAATAATATTAATTAAAATTGTAACAATTGTTTTTACTTTAAAATGGAATAACTTCAATAATAAGATTAAAATAATTCCAACTAAAGCATAACTAATTATTGGATAAAATGGTTCTAAAAAAACTAAAAATTCGTTTATAATTTCTGGCATATAAATCACTCCCTTAATTAATAATATACATTAATATAAATAAATTTAGTTAATTTTTAGTAAACTAAATTACTTTTTTTACATATAATTAATCTTGTGGTGATATAAATGGAAAAGAACGTAATAATAAAATATGAAGATATATTAAAAAACAAAGAGATAGCTACTTACATATCAAAGGCAGATTTATCTTTAGAATCTATGGGATATACAGATCATTCTGCATGTCATGTAACTAAATGTGCTGAAGTAGTCAAACAAATATTAACAACATTTGATTACTCATCTAGAGATATCAATTTAGGACAAATTGCAGCTTATATGCATGATATTGGTAATGTTATAAATAGGCACAACCATGCTCAAACAGGAGCAGTTATGGCATTTAGAATCTTAGATAATTTAGGACTTAGTAGTGAAGATATAGCTACTGTTGTAAATGCTATAGGTAATCATGATGAACACGATGGTTTCCCTGTTAATAATGTTACTGCTGCACTTATATTAGCAGATAAAACAGATGTAAGAAGAAGTAGAGTTAGAAATACTAAGCACATGGATACTGACATTCATGATAGAGTAAATTATGCAGTAAAAGAAAATAAAATAGATATTGATAAAGAAAATAGAACTCTAACTTTAAGACTTACTCTAGATACTGAAATAACTCCAATAATGGACTACTTTGAAATATTTTTACAAAGAATGAGTATGTGTAATAATGCTGCTAAAGCATTAAACATACAGTTCAAACTTGTAATAAATGAGCAAGAATTATTATAAAAAAAGCAATGCCAACAAGCATTGTTTTTATTTATATTAAAAGTTAATATCATATCCTTTATATACTTCAAGTATAAAATCTTTAAACTCACTTTTATTTAAGACTTTACCCCTAGGAGGAAAACATTCTAAATAATCTATCTCTCTTTTGGTCTTATTTAAAGCATTTACAATCTTATACCAATCAATATTCCCTCTTCCTACAATATCATGACTATCTTCTTTAAAATTATCATGAATATGAGTAGTAACAATTAAGTCTTTATATTTATTCAAAAATTCTATCTCATCAGAATAACAATGTGCATGACCTGAATCATAGCAAATACAAATATTATCTATTCCCTCTTTCATAACTATCTCTAAATTAGTATTATTTCTAACATTTTCAAAACATAATCTAACATTATATTTTAATAACTTTTTAGAAATCTTCTTAAGCCTTTTTAAAGTATAGGAAGAAATAAGTGGAGGTTCATTTCCTTTTGAAGCATGTATAACAAGATCTCTTATTTTGTAATTTATTGCTTCATCTACTTTCATTTCAACATAGTTAATAAATTCATTATCTTCATTTAAAGAGAGCATATTGCTCTTTTTATAGTCTAAATGCAATTGAGAAAGCTTTAATCCAACTTCTTTAGAGGCATTTATTAAATCTAAATATGTTTCTCCCTCTTTTAAATAATCATTATCAAAATAAAAACCAACATAATTGAATCCAACTTCCTTATATATTTCAAATCTTTCTTTAATACTTAAATCAGTTGAATCAATATCATAAATTCCTATATCCATAATAAATACCTCCTATCGCTTATTAATATTAGATAATCACTTAAAATTAGTCAATTAATTAAGTTATGATATTCTTATCATAAATTTTTTTGATATAATGTCATAGCAATATTTATTGTATGAGGTGATATAGATGATTAAAGCTATATTTTTTGATTTAGATGGAACTTTGCTTCCTTTAAAGGATAGTGAATTTTCTGCATTGTATGTAAAGCTACTAGTTACTAAATTAGCAAAGCATGGTTATGAGCCTTCTAAAATGGTTACTAATATTCAAGAATTAATGAAGTTAATGTATGCCAATGATGGTAGTAAAACTAGCGAAGAAGTATTCTTAGATTTGTTCACAAAAGAATATGGAAATAAAGTATATGAAGATGCAGAACTTTACAATTCATTTTATAAAAATGAGTTTAGAGAATTGAAAACTATTTGTGGTGAAAATAAGTTAGCTAAAGATATAGTAAAATATGCAAAAGATAAAGCGGGACTAGTAGTTTTAGCAACTAACTCTCTTTTGCCACATGAAGCTGTAAAAACTAGAATTAGTTTCTTAGATTTAACTAGTGATGATTTTGATTATATTAGTAAATATGAAACTTTGCATTGTACAAAACCAAATCCAAATTTCTTTAATGAAATCTTAGCTGAATTACATCTATTACCAGAAGAAATAATAATGTTTGGAAACAATGCT
This sequence comes from Bacilli bacterium, assembly GCA_017517765.1. Classification (GTDB taxonomy): domain Bacteria; phylum Bacillota_I; class Bacilli_A; order RFN20; family DUOF01; genus RGIG6178. The sequence goes on from JAFWYE010000006.1 coordinate 89,644, forward strand.
CATGAAGATGGACTTTGTGCCTTGCAAGCTGGAATAAAAACATATTTAGTAGACATTGGTTGTATTATCTATCCTGAATATGTAAAAGAAAAATTTGAAATAATTAATTTTGAAGATATTCCTAATATCATTGATAAAGAAATTGAATTAAATAAATAAAAAGGGGTCAATCATAGATTAACTCCTTTTATATTCTATATAGAATTGATGAGCAGCCTTAGAGTCACTAGTATCATCAAGATTTGTAATAATTCCACCCATTTTAAGATAAAATCCTAATGCTTTATCATTATATTTATTGCAATTAACAAAATATTTTTCAATTTTATTATCTAAACAATATTTATTTATATATTCAAATACTTTTCTTCCAATCCCATTTCCTTGATATTCCTTTAAAATATACAATGAATTTATACAATGTGTATAATCCAAATACTTGTGCCTAGGGATTCCAAAAGAAAAATATCCTATAAGTTTATTATCGTTTTCTAAAACATATAATTCATCTAATTTACTTTTAAATTTATTTTCATGATATAAATAATCATAATTATCTAAATCACTATCATCATATATGCCTCTATAGGTAGTAAGCCATACTTTTTGTTTAATTATAGAAAGTATCTTACAATCTTCTTCTTTAGCTTTTCTTATTACTAAATCTATCATAACTCATCTATAACTACATGTTTTAGAGTTAAAGGATCAATATCATAAATAAAAGGAGGCAAGCACTTTAATTCTTTGATATTTTCCTTTTTTATCCAATATAGGTGTTGTCTATCATTGTCTATACCATCAATTTTATTTAACTTAGTAATGTTATAAGAGTCATCCAAGCTTACATAATAGACAAAATCAAATTCATGATAATTAAATCCATTATGATAAAATAAATTCTCTGCGATTATAATTAATTTCAAACTTAAAGAAGAAATATCTAAATCTAGTTCTTCTTTTAATTCTCTTACTAATGCCTTAGGTGTAGTTTCCCCAAGTTTTACTCTTCCTCCAGGCAAATTATAATAGTCATACCCATCAAGTTTTTCCAATAGATATCTACCATTATTTTCTATAACAACAGCAACCCTCGTATTTAATTTAAATTCTCCATCGATCAATGAAATATCATTTCCCATTAAAATACCTCCCTTTTTGACATATTCTATTAAATATATGTAAAAATCTCAACTTTAGAACAAAAAAAGGTATGTTTTACATACCTCTTGTCTTTTTTTGATAATATTTTTTAACTAATGAGTCATCATTTTTTAAATTACAAGCATTACATTTACTTCCTTTATTTTTTATAAAATTAAAATAAACAATTAATGAAATAAATATAATTACGCTAATTAAAATTACCCAATCAATAAAAGCCATTAAAATATCACTCCAATCAGAGTTCCAATCAAGAAAACTAAAGAAGCCAATACCCATGCTGTTCCAGTTTGAAATAAAATGGCTATCCACATTTTTTTACTGCTACCAAATTCTCTTTTCATGGCACCGATAGCACCAAAACAAGGAGCAGAAAATAAATTAAATACCATAAATGCATATGCACTAGCAGAATTAAAGAATGAGAAAATATTTGTATTAAATAAGCTAACCCCACTTCCTTCAGCAAGTCCCGCAATAACTTCCATAGAGCTAACTACTTGTTCTTTTGCAACTAATCCTTGAATTGCACTAACAGCAGCACCCCAACTCAACTCTCCTAACATTGGATAGAATACCCAAGAAAATAAGTTTCCTATACCAGCAAGCATACTGCTTTCAATAGTCAAAGTTTCCCCATCTATATATTTCATAGTTATCGTAAATGATGCTAAAAACCATACTACTACAGAACATAAAAGAATTATACTTCCTGCTCTTTTAATAAATGATATAGTCTTATCAAACACATCTTTTAATACGTATTTAATACTTGGTAATTTGTATTCTGGAAGTTCCAAAATAAAAGTATTAAACTTTTGCTTTATAAAGAATTTATTAATAATATAGGCACTTAAAACAATGATAGCTATAGCAAATAAATATAAAGAGATAGTCGCTAACCAAGCATAATTTTCAAAGAAGGCACTAGCAAATAAAGTAATAATCGGTAGTTTAGCACTGCATGGAATAAATGGTGTCAATAAAATAGTTAGTTCTCTCTCTTTTTCATTTTCTATTGTCCTAGAAGACATAATTCCTGGTACCGAACAACCACTACCTACAATAAATGGAATAAGTGATTTACCACTTAGCCCTAGTTTTCTAAAAAGTTTATCTAAGAACAATGTTATTCTTGCCATATATCCTGTAGTTTCTAAAATAGCAAGTAAGAAGAATAGAATCATAAGTTGGGGTACAAAGTTTAAGACTGCACCCACCCCTGCAATAATACCATCACATACTAAACTAATTGCCCATGGAGAAGCATTTAAATTAGTTAACCAATTAGCAACAAGATTATAAAGTTTATCTGCAATTAAAGTATCCATAAAATCTACTGTTGCAGTTCCAACAACTCCTACAGCCAATAGATATACTAATCCCATAATCAAAACAAAAATTGGTATTGCTGCATATTTATTTAAAAACACTTTATCCAGTTTATCACTAATAGTCTCTTTATTAGTCTTGACATTAATTACAGATTCTTTTTTTACTTTTTCTATAAATTCATATCTACCATTAGCAAATATTTCTTCAATATCCATATCAAAATCTTTTTCTAACTTACTTATTGATTCTTTACAATCTAATTCCTCTTGTTTAATATCATTTTCCAATGTTTTGATTGCAATAAATCTCTTATTATTGCAATTTAATTTAGTTTCTATTAACTCAATTTCTTTTTCTATCTTATCACTAAATATTTTTATATCTACACTATCTTCAATTTCATTATCTTTAATGTGTTGAATAAGATGGTCAATACCAATATTTTTTAAAGCAGATATTTTAATCACTGTAGTTTGTAACTTCTTAGATAATATATCTTCATGGACAACTAAGCCTTTTTTTTCCAAGATATCACACATATTTAATGCAATGATTACTTTACAATCTAACTCTAATAATTGAGTAGTAAGATATAAACTTCTTTCAATAGAGGTTGCATCTACAATATTAATAATCAAATCCGGCTTTTCCTCTAAAATATAATTTCTAGATATTTTTTCTTCACTTGTATAAGGGCTCAGAGAATATATCCCAGGAAGGTCCACTAAAGTAAAATCAGTTCCCTTAATCTTTCCTTCTTTTCTCTCTATTGTAACACCAGGCCAATTTCCTATTTTTTGATTACTTCCTGTAAGTAAATTGAAAAGTGTTGTTTTACCACTGTTTTGATTACCAACTAATGCAATTTTCATTAGACAATCACCTCTACTTCAATACATTCCATATCTTTCTTTCTAAGGCACAACTCATAACCTCTTAAATAAATATCAATAGGATCTCCTAGAGGTGCAACTTTTTTTATTTCAACAATTACTCCACGAGTAATTCCCATATCAAAGAGCCTTCTTCTAAGCTCCAAATTCTCATTATTTAATTTTAAAACCTTGGCAATTTGTCCTTTTTTAAGTTCACTTAACTTACAAATCTTATGTTCCATAAAATCCCTCCAAGCAGCAAGTTAACTAAGGTTAACTCCATTTGAATTATATACCCATAAAATAAAATAGCAAAGAAAATATATTCTTTTTTAAATAATTTAAATACTTAAATTTATATGTTAATATGTATATGGTGATATTATGAGCAAGCAAATTACAAAGGCTATTGAAGACTATATAGAAGCTATTTATATATTAGAAAAAGATTCTTCTTCGATTAAGTCAATTGATATTTCAAAATTACTAAATGTTTCTAAGCCAGCAGTAACTAAAATAACTAATGAACTAAAGCAATTAGAATTAATAAGCAAAGATCATTATGGGGAAATATCTCTAACTGAAAAGGGGAGAAGTTTAGCTATAAAAGTATATGAAAAACATATTGAAATTAGAACCTTTTTAATAAAGCTAGGTGTTAGTGAAGAAATTGCAGAACTCGATTGTTGCAAAATAGAACATATATTAAGCGATGAAACACTTAAAAAAATAATTGAGTTTAATAATAAATAAAGTAGGAAAAAATTTCCTGCTTTTTATTTTGCTAATACATCTATAAAAAGATGAATATAATTGAAAAACGTCTCTTTTTTAATCCTGTTTAATTGATTAATAAATAATATATAAATTATAATTATTTATATGAGCTTAATAATGAAAAGGAGGACTTATGAAAGAGATAGTTGTTGATCACTTTACTAAAGATTATGGTTCGGGTCGAGGAGTTTTCGATATTTCCTTTGAAATAAATAAAGGAGAAGTATTCGGCTTTCTAGGTCCAAATGGTGCAGGTAAATCTACTACTATAAGACACCTTATGGGATTTAGTAGTCCTGACTCAGGAAAAACACAAATCTTAGGTATTGATAGTTGTAATTATGACAAGTTCATGCAACACGTAGGATATTTACCTGGAGAAGTTGCCCTACCTGCTGGACTTACTGGCCATGAGTTCATTGATATGATGAAAAAGTTAAAAAATGTTGTGAATGAAGAATGGCTTAAATATCTAATGGAGTATTTTGAACTAGATCCTAGTGGAGATACAAAAAGAATGAGTTTGGGTGTTAAAAGAAAATTAGCTGTTGTTACAGCTTTCATGAATGACCCAGATATATTAATTCTTGATGAACCTACTAGTGGATTAGATTTAAAAATGCAACAAAGATTTATTGAATTCATTAGAGAAGAGAAAAAAAGAGGGAAAACAATTCTATTATCCAGTCACATATTTGGAGAAATTGATTCAACTTGTGACAGGATTGCTATTATAAAAGATGGAATTATTGTTTCAGAGTTTGTAGCCGCAGATTTAAAGCACAGTCAAGATAAATGCTTTAGAGTATACTTCGACAATGAAGAAAGCAAGGAGTCATTTACAAATGATTGTAAAAAGAGTAAAGACTTCTCTGTTGAAATTGCTAAAGATAAAAACTATGTAACTGTATTTACAAGTGATAAAAGCATTAATAAATTGATTAAAGTGCTTGCTAAATATAAAACTTCAAATATAGAAGAATTAAAAGAAACTTTGGAAGAGTATTTTATGAAATATTATAACCGTGAGAATAAAGAGTTTGGAGGTGTATTATAATGGAAGAAGTTATTGTAATACAAAACCTGACTAAAGATTATGGAAATAATAAAGGAATATTTGATGTTTCATTCAATATTTATAAAGGTGAAGTTTTAGGATTTGTAGGGGCTAATGGTGCTGGTAAAACAACTACTATTAGACATATAATGGGATTTTTAAAGCCAGATTCAGGAAGCGTTACAGTTAAAGGATTAGAAGCATATAAAAATAGTGCTCAAATAAAAAAATATATTGGGTACATTCCTGGAGAAATTGCATTCCCTGATTTAAGAACTGGTATTGACTTTTTAAAATCTCAAGCCGAGTTTATAGATTTAAAAGACATGGATTATGCAAATGAGATAATAAAACAACTTCAATTAGACCCTAAAGCTACTCTTAAAAGAATGAGTAAGGGTATGAAGCAAAAAACAGCAATTGTAGCTGCCTTAATGCATGACCCTGAAATATTACTTCTAGATGAACCTACTACTGGTCTAGATCCGTTAATGAGAGATAGATTCCTAGAATTAATAGAAAATGAAAAGAAAAAAGGAAAAACAATACTTATTAGTTCTCACCTTTATGAAGAACTAGAAAGAGTGTGTGATAGAGTTGCCTTAATAGATGAAGGAAAAATAATTAATATTACATCTATGGATGAAATAAAAAATAGAACTTGTACAGATTTAAAAGTAGAGTTCAATAATGAAAAAGATTTCAATAAGTTTAGAGAAACAAAGTTTAATATCATAAGAGTTCAAGAGCAATACAATCAAGTTACAGTTAGAGTTGAAAAAGATCAAACTCAAACTTTATTTGAAGAATTAGAAAAATATGATGTTAAATTCTTCTCTGAAGTAAAATACACTCTAGAGAAACACTTTACAAAAATAATTATGGAGGAAAATAAAAATGATTAGTATACCTTTATTAAAACAATCATGTAAAGCTAATGCTGTTATTTGGTCTCTTATAACTTTTGTTACATGTTGTATACTTGCTGTAGTTATTCTAGTATTAGGAAACCTTAGCATTAACAATATGAGAGACACAATGTCTAACATGTTACTAGCTTCTAAAATTGATGGAGAAATTGGAGTTAATTCAATTGATGTTTATGATCAAACTGAATATGCGATTACATCTTATGATACAGCAAATGATGCTTTAACAGAACTACTTGACACTTTACCAGCAGCTGAAAAACTTGCCCTACAAGCTTCTTATAATACTTTAAGACTTGCCGGTTCTACTCATGAACAAGCAGTATTACTAGTAGAAGCTGCTCATCCTACAGATACGTTAAAACTTGCAGTAGCAACCTATCTAGATTTCTACTATGTTGAAGAAGGAAATGAAAGTGAAGCCAATATTCAACATTATGTATTAACTAAAGTAAAAGAAACTGTTTATACTGCAGCAATTGCTACAAGTGATAAAGAAACAGCGTTAATGGCAACTAAGTTTGTATCTGATGCTATTCTTGAATATGAAGAACAAAACAAATTAACTCCTACTACACCAAAAGAGTTTGCAATGAACTTTGTTCCTAATTACATTGCAGATATGTTAATTAATTCAGAAGTAGAATTTGAAGGTGTTGTATATAAAGTTAGTGAGCACACTGATAGAGCAACAATCTTCACAAGTTCTAAAACAGCAATCGTTGGTTATGTATCTGCTTATGACCAAGAAAAATTAGATGTTATTAAGGCAGTAGAATATGAAATGCCTATTGCTTCAACTGAAGAAAAGAATGCAGAGATTGCTAATAGATTAGCAACATTTAAAGAAGATCACAAAGAAAGTATTAAAGGCGGTATAGTTGCTAAACTTCCTGCTGATGTTACTGGAGCTCTTGATCAATTAGCAAAACTTGATGTATATGCCCTTGTTGTTGGTGAAATCTTCTATCGTATAGCTGGTATATTATTACCTGTTATTTATGCAATTCTATGTTCTAGTAACTTAGTTGCAGCTCAAATTGATACAGGTAGTATGGCTTATGTACTATCTACCCCAACAAAGAGAAGAACTGTTACTATTACACAAATGTTATTCTTAGTTGGATCATTATTCTTAATGTGTGTAGCTACAACTATTGTAAGTATTATATCACTCACAATTATGAAATCTAGTGCTGATGGTATAACGATGACAATAGGACACTTACTTAAGTTTAACCTTGCCCTATTTGTTACATTATTTGCTATATCTGGTATTTGTTACTTATCTTCTTGTTGGTTCAACAGAAGTACACAAGCAATGGCAATTGGTGGAGGTATCGCTATTTTCTCAATTGTATGTACAATCCTTGGATTATTCGGATCTGATGTAATGCCTGCATTATTAAAGATTGATGTTATGAACTTCTTCAACTTCATATCTGTAATAACTTTATTCGATACTGTATCAATTATGAATGGTACAATGGCATGGCTATGGAAGCTAGGAATATTAATAGGAATAGGTATTGCAACATATGCCGTAGGTATTTATAAATTCAATAAAAAAGATTTACCTCTATAACAATAAAAACAGGAACTATGATTCCTGTTTTTTTGTACTAATTTTTAAATAAAAAACCTCTATTTCAAGAGGTTTTTATTCACATTAATCATAAAGTTTTTCTAACTTCAATGTCATTATTGTTATCTTTGCATTATTTTCAGCATTCTCTAAAGCTTCCTCTAAGGCCCTTTCAGCAGAACTTAATTGAGTTAATGAAGTTGCCTTTATAACTTCGATTTGAGCCTTTTGTTCACTAGTTAATTTTTCATCAATTGTATTTTTTAATTCATTTGCAACACTCATAAGATTATCTCTTATTGTTTTTATTTCATTTAGTGACAATATAGTATCAGCATTATCTACAAAAGTTTTAAGTATAGAAACTAAATTATTATATGCTTCTAAGCGTTGGCTTATAATAGAAGCTTCTGCTTTAGTATCATCACTTGCGTTTAATATTTCATATGCGGATTCAAGAGAGTCAATTGAAAATGTAGTTTTATTAAAGATACTTTCAATTTGAGATAAATAAGCATTTCTAGCAACCTTTATAGAATTATTAGCTTCTATCTCTGCTTCATCCAAAATAGTATCTATTTCAGTCTTAACATTAGATAAATCTGTACTAGAATTTTGTTTTATGTAAGTATCTAAATATTTCTCTACACTATTTATAGTTATCTTACCAAGTGAATCTTTTAATACATCTTCACTAGAAAGATTCAATGTTGTTTTTATACTATCTATTTGCGTTTGTGATAATTCATAATTTTTAATAAGTGTATTATCTTCAATTGTATTGGCAATTAAATCTAATCCTTTAGCACTAGCGTGATATAAAACATACATAGAGCCGATATAGCTTTCTTTAGGATTATTACTCATATTTTGACTAAACCAATACATGTAAGCAATATCACCTGCAAATACTTTAGCTTGTTCAAATGTACTGTGAGCAATATCTCTAGCATTTTGGAATTCTTCAGTCATAAATAGTTCTATTTTAGAAATATTTGTATTAAGTCTATCAATTAGTTCTGAATCATCTAATTCTATAGCAACTTCTAAACTTGTGCTACTTGTTTCACTAACAGCTAAAGCAAGTTTGAATTTTGAAATATTTAAATTTTGAATTGTAGTATTATTAGGATATTTACTCTTAAATTCATCTAGTTCACGATATAGAGAATATCCTCCAGTCAAATCAGTAGTAATTGACAATCCTAAATTTTGAGCTGTAGTAGTTATAGCAGAAGTAATTGCATTAACCTTCTCTTGAGATATACCCTCACTTACAATTCCTACAATATCATCACTACTCAAATATCCCATATTCTTAGCTAGCGTAGTGATCTTTTTAACTGCATCTTCTATTGTGGCTCCAATAACGCCAGTCTCATTATATAAAAGAACTCTAGCATCATCATTAGTAGCATTAACACTCATTACTTTTCCATATTGGTCTACTATCAAATCTATTGAAGGATTAATATTTAAACTAACATAACCATCTGCCTCAGCAGCCGGAGGATTTCCTGGAGGATTGCCACCATCAAAACAAGAACAACCTGCTAAATATGCACTACTAGCAACTATTCCTATGCTAAGCAAACCTGTTATAACCTTTTTCATATCTTCACTCTCCTTAATAAGATTTTACAAAAAAAAGTCATTATCTCAAACTCATTAATTAAAAAACTTTAATTAATGCATAATAGACTGTATGAATATAAAAAAGCCAAGAGTTATTTTTTCTTGGCTATAACAAATTTAATTACATTCCAAAGTTGATATTATTCCCAATGTTTTCTTTAACATTATATTTTAAAATCCACTTGCTTTTAAAACTTCTAATAATGTCTTCTTTTTAGAATAAGGTTCTTTATCATCTATATGCAAAATACCCCAAGTCCCATCTTTTAAATCGTAAACAATAAATTGAGCATCTGCAATATCAAATAATGGAATCAATTTCATACTTACAACATCAATACCATATTCATTATTAAAATGTTTAACAGAATCGAAATCAAGCTGTCTTAAAAATTTAGATGTAGACTTATAAAATACTGACTCTTCAGATAAATTGGATATAAACTTTGAAATCAAGCTATTATCATTTAGTTTTGTATTATACATCAATTCTATTTCTTGAACATTTTTGCTTGGTAAAGCATTTGGTTTAAACATCTCTTCTATCTCATTCTTGAGATTCTTATGACTGTAAGAAGAATCTTCACAACTTTGTTTTTCTTTATTATTTAATAACACATATTCAGCTCTTACTTCTGCATAATCACACATCAAATCAAAAAATGACATGTACTCTTTTGAAAAGTTCTCATAACCGATTTGCTCAAAATTATTTTTTGAATCACACAAATATGTATCTATATATGATGATGGTTCATGAAATTCAGATTTAATTTTGTTTAACAAATCTAAAGAGAAAACACCACTTGTTAATGTTTTAATTTTTTCAATCACAAAATTCGGAACAGTGTTGTAAAATCTTTCACAAAACAATTCAAATCCATTTTTAATATATTCATATTTATTCAAAAGTCTAGCAACAATATCTTCCTTTGATGGAAACTGTTGCTCATTAAGTGCATATTGTACTTCAACACTTTTGATTTTCCCATTTTCACCATCCAAATTCTTTAGTATGGTAGGAATTTGTTTTAATAATTTATTGACTTCTTTGTAAACTGATTCATATTTAAACATGAATCGCCAATAATCTTTTTTTGTAATAACCTTTGAATATCTAAATTTTTCCAATTGTTCTAGCTTATTAATGCTATTCAAATTTGCAACTTTCAAACCTTCGTCTTTCCATCTTCTTAATTCTGTCAAAGCTAAATTTATATTTGCTTTTTCTTCATCAGTAGCACTTTCTAGAGCTTTTATAGTTAACTTTTCAATTGTATTTAATGATTTAAAAAAATTCGATGTAATCTTATCCCCATCAATTGATTCTTTTTTAGACCACTTTTCCTTCAACATGTCAGCATATGGCTTACCTTTTATTTCTTTTTCTTTCAAAAAATCCAAAAGCACATCTATTTCATTTTCAATCTCATAAACTCTAATAACTGTTCTAAGACATTCTGCATTAAAATCATCGTTTTGTAGTTGATAGTTTTCATCGCCAAGTATGCTATATCCAATTAAATGCCTTCCACTAACAACAAATTTATCATAAATATCACTTGCATTTTTCATATTTCCAGTTATTTCCTCCAATTAAACTTCATATTAGCATTATTATTATAAGAGAACAATAGTATCACGTAATTTATGAAATCTCTATAAAAATTTTATTCTTACTACAGAGAAATAGAGCCTGTTAAGATTGTGAAATATTTTTACAGTTTAGCGATAACCCTATACCGTTGTCTGATTTATCCCTTTCTCTTATTGTCTCATCCTTGTACATGGTTTAACCCATTTCGACTGCCACAATAGCAAATACTTGAATTACTAAGTTCTGGGCAGAATCATAATAATTCCTTTGCGGATCACAATTTGGAACTAATCGCACATGTTACCTTCGCCATATAAACTCGCTTTGACAAGCTTGTTCATATTTCATCATTAACCAATAATTGGTCCTATACCAACCGGTTCCAAGGATTTTCTATTCACCCGTACTCACTTAGATAAACTACATATATGGTTATATATAAAAAATCAATATTGTCAATTATCTAAAATTGATTAATATATGCACCCAGGAAATTAAAAACCAAGAGTTATTTTCTCTTGGCTATAACAAATTTAATTACATTCCAAAGCTATTAGTATTACCAGTATTTGAATTTCCTTGACTACCTGGGCATTGAGTTTCTTCATTAGTAAATATACTTAAATCTGTACTCAAAATAATCACCTCATAAAACATCTACTTAAATATTATCATGTTTTTTTGATATTATAAATGTTTTATAATATCCATTAATTTTTAAAAAGAACTTATTACTGAAATTATTATATAAATTTAAGATATTACAAAAAGACTATAGTTTTTCCTAACCAAAAATATTTATTATCTCGAACATAGCCAAATCATACAATGTGAAAACCTATCAGATATTACTTTTTTTAATTATCTATTATACATCTTTTTATTTGTACCACATTTAACCCTTATTTATGTGCTCGATATACACATTAATAAATTTAAAATATTTTGTTTATAGATTTAAAAATATTATACTATTTTTATACAGTTATTTAGTGATATACTAAATTTGATTTATATATATATTTTTAACATTAAGGGGTGGTTTTATGGTTGATTTATCATCATTAAACGAAGAACAAAAACAATCCGTCCTTACAACTGAAGGATATGTAAGAGTTATTGCATCTCCTGGGAGTGGTAAAACAAGGGCACTTACACATAGATTTGCTTATCTAGTAGATGATTTAAAAACTGATCCACAAAATATACTTTGTATTACTTATACAAATAAGGCAGCAGATGAGATGAGAGAAAGAATTATAAAATTGCTAAGTACTACTGAATATGACTTACAAAATATATCTACAATTCATTCATATTGCACTAGATTTTTAAAAAGTTATTTTCAAAAGCACTATGAATACAATTATAGTTTTGATATTTTAGACGAAAGCGCTCTTAACAAATCAATTAAAGCAACATATAAAAACTTGGATTTAGAATACAATGCAAAAAAATTAAGTGAGTTCAAGAAAATTTTAAGCGATTATAAGATAAATAATTTAACATATGTACCTTATGTTCTAGGCATGACAGATAATTTTAATGTCGATGACGAAAGAATTAAGCGCATCATTGATATTTCAAAAAAAAGAAAAGCTCTATTTTTTGATGATTTAATTTGTGCAGCAATATATTTGTTAGAAAATGATAATGAAACTTTGAAGTCAGAATCAGAAAGATTTAAATATATCTTAGTAGATGAATTTCAAGATACATCTTTTATTACATATAGTTTAATAAAAATGCTTTCAAATCATAATAAAAATCTATTTGTGGTTGGTGATGTTGACCAATCAATATACAGCTTTATACATGCAGAGCCTGATATATTGCTAAATCAATTTACTAATGATTTTAGTAATGCAAAAACATTGTATATGAACAATAACTATAGGTCAACAGAAGAAATTATTGAAGCAAGTAATGTACTTATTCAAAATAATCTAAATAGACCAGAATCAAAAAAAGCCGTTTCCGCCACATCAAAAAAAGGAATTAAACCTGTATATTCGTGTGTTTCTAAAGAAATTGAAATAGTGCATGAAGTGGTAAGAATAATCAAGCATTTACATGATGATTTATTTCAAGAATATAAAGACATATTTCTAATTTGTAGAAATAACTATGAACCAGCAAAATTAAGAAATTTCTTAGAATCATCTGGTATTCCTTATAATGATTCAAGATCAATCAATAAAGATACAACTAATGCTCCAGTGGTAGACGAGCTTTTAAGTTGTTTAATGTTCTCAAAAAATTCAAATCCATTTGATTTAGCAAAACTTAATTTATATCAAGAGTTAGGAATAAGCGAATCTGTTATAGAAGATGCAATTAACATGAAAATCGATATTGAAGAATACTTGCAGTCTAATAAAGAACAATATGAATCATTTTTAAATCGAAACTATTCAACAAAGCAAGTAATATTGAATGAAGAATTGTCCGTTATAGAAAAGATTACTTCTATTGTAGGTATCCATAATATATTAAGTAGATACGAACTTGAAGAGGCCGGATTTGAATTTGTTTTGATTGAAGGCCAACCACTGTCTGAATTTTTATCATATATTAAAAAGCTCGATGATCAAAATATGACACTATGGGAAATCATAGATAGATTAAAATTAGACAATTCATTTAGTTCTGAGAAAAGTTGTAATGGTGTAAAAATTCTAACAGCTCATGGTTCAAAAGGCTTAGAAGCTAAAAATGTAATTGTGTATGGTAAAGCATTAGGAGAATTTGGTATAGACGAAGAAGCAAGAAGGCTAGCCTATGTAGCAATAACTAGAGCCGAAGAAAGATTGTTTATGGTTCAACCACAAAGCAGTTGTTTAATAAATGAGATAAAAAGCGTAGCTCAAAATATAGAAGATTACTTTGAAATTCAGTTAGAAAATGTAGATATTAAAGATAAATATTATAAAGAATTGAATGATGAAAAGAAAAAAGGATTAGATATTTTGATGAGTGGTGAAAATGTTTTCTTAACTGGTGAAGCGGGCACAGGAAAAACTTATCTCTTAAATAGATATATTAAATACTTAAATGACTTTGGAAAAAACATCATTATATGCGCTCCAACTGGAATAGCTGCAAGTAACTATCCTAATGGTAGAACTATTCATAGTGCTTTTGAATTAAAACCATACCCTTCTGTTATATACGATGAAACACCTGGATATAAAACCTGTGATGTTTTAATTATTGATGAAATATCAATGTGTAGGCTTGATATGTTTGAATACATGATGAATATGGTTCTAAATGCTTATAGTAAAGGATATAAAGTTCAAGTAATAGTTTGCGGTGACTTCTTTCAATTGCCTCCTGTAGTGATTGATAATGAAAGGAGCATACTAAAAGAACTTTTTGAAGGATTTAATGAAGGCTTTGCATTTGAATCTAAAACGTGGAATGAGATGAACTTTAAAGCTATTTGGCTAAAAGAAATATTTAGACAAAAAGATAACAAAGATAACTTTGTTGATGCATTAAACTCAATAAGAAGAGGAAAAGATGTAGACAAATATATAAAATTAATAAATGACGGATGTTCTAAGGAACCTAATAAAGATGCTATTGAGATACATTCTAAAAACGCTGAGGTTTGTAAATATAATAATCAAGGCTTGTCAAAATGTAATGGTGAGGAATATATATATAAGGCAGAAATCTATGGAAATGATCCAATATCCCCTGATTTAAATATAGAAAATGAAATACATCTTAAACCAGGGGCAAGAGTTATGATGACTAGAAATAGTGGTATTGGAACCAACAGAATAATTACATACAGAAATGGTTCTTGCGGAACCGTTGTGACATGCACTAATGATTATATCGATATTGTCTTAGATGAAGGAGGTTGTGCTAGAATATCTAAACATAAGTTTCCATGTTATGGCGAATTAAAAATATTTGTCAATTCTGATGGGACAAAAGAAGTGATTCAGGAGGAAACAAATACGGTTGTTCACCAATTACCAATTAAACTGGCATATGCTATTACTATACATAAAAGTCAAGGACAAACTTATGAAAAGGTAAATCTTAATCCTGACGGATGGGAGAATGGACAATTATATGTTGCTTTATCTAGGATAAAAAGTTTATCCGGTTTATATTTGTATAAGCCTATTGAAGCAAAAGTTATAAAAACTTCTCAATCAGTAATTGACTTTTATAATAATTTAGAAACAGAATAAACTTAAAAACCTAGTGAAATTTATCATTAGGTTTTTTTAATATTAATTAGTGATGATTTCATTACTCTTACAATATCATTAATCATAATCTCATTAATTTCAACTTTTTTCACTATACTTCTAGCCATTGCTCTATCCAATATTTCTATTGATATATCAGGGTTAGATGTATTTGTAATATCCTTTGATTCATTAAGAATGTAATGCAAGATATTTTTATTTAATTTTCTATCAGAAAAATCATCTAATATTTTAATCACGGTATTATCGCTCACTTCGCTTATAAATATAGGTGATAGTCTTCTAGTAAGTGCTGGATCATTTTTAATTGTATTATTAAACTCATTTGGCGTTGTTGCGCCAATGATAGTAATCTCTCCTGAGGAAAGGAAAGGTTTCAAAATATTTCCAGCACTCAATGCTCCTTCTGCTGCTCCTGCATCATATATAGTATGAATTTCATCAATAAAAATAATTACTTTTTTTGATTTGCTTTTTTTATTAAATTCAATAATACTTATAATTGCATTATATAGTTTTCCTTCGAATTCACCTCTATATTTAGTTCCAGCAAGACATGCGGTCATATTAAGCTCTAGAATAATATATTTATCATATATTTCCTTTGCTAATTGTTCTATAATTGCAGTTTTACCACATCCAGCATTACCAATTAATATAGAATTTTTCATTCTTTTCTTATGCAAACTTTCAATTAATAAGTCTATCTCATCCCTTCTATCAATAAGATTGACATTTCTTGATAGTATTGAAAAAATTGCATTATCCTTTAATATTTTTTCTATTTCAATAGAATCTATAGTATCATTTTTATCTTTTACACTCATGTATCTTCCAACTATTTTAGGTAAAGAAGGGGGATTAGTATGTAATCTTTTTGGTTCATATTCTATTTTCACTACTTTAGCAGGTCCATCTTTATCACTAAGTGATACTAAGTCTCCTTCTTTTATTGTTTCATCCTCACACAAATATAGATATTCTCTCTTTCCTTTATATCGAACAACGTGTGCATAGATATAATTTTCTTTCATCTTTATTCCTCCTTTATTTTTATTCGCTAACTATTTCTTTTTTATCAATTGTATTTATTTATGCTTTATTGATATTTTTTTCTTTTCTATACTTGTTTTGTATTATTATCGTATAAGACACTATCTTTTATTAGCTGCCCATTTTCAAAATACAAAATATAACTCATTTCATAGAATTCAGGGCTAGAACATATAAATGCATAATTACCGCCAAAATAATTCTTTCCAATTAGTAAACTACCAGTATAATTTATTCCTTGATTAATTTCATATTTATTATCCTTTAACTCCACACCATATATTTTGAGCGAATTATCTATCATACCATAGACATTAATTCTATTTAATATTAATTTTTTTTGGTTTAATTTTAGATCTACTGTAAATCCTCTATAGCATGCAGTAGAATTACTTTTTGGATAAAAATTTAATTTTTTAATATCCAATATACCCTTTTCATCACTTATTTCTAGAATATTCCAGGTCTCATTTTTAAACTCTATTTTATCTGGTATTTGCATTGTCATCAGTCTTCACCTCTAAACTTAAGACCTAAATCATGAACTTTATCTATCAATTCTTGTACTGTTTTTTTGCCTGCATTTCTAATAGCAAATAAATCTGGTATTGATTTAGAAATAAGTTCATATATTGTTATTATATTTGCCCTTTTAAGGCAATTCTCAGCTCTTATCGATAGCATAATTATCTCTGTTACTTCTGTATTTTTTAATCTAGATATACTTGTTGGTTCCTCTAATGTTGTTGTGAATATACTTTCACTT
Source organism: Bacilli bacterium (assembly GCA_017517765.1). Classification (GTDB taxonomy): domain Bacteria; phylum Bacillota_I; class Bacilli_A; order RFN20; family DUOF01; genus RGIG6178. Next base: position 106,652 of record JAFWYE010000006.1, read on the forward strand.
AAAATTTTTTTTATTGTCATTTTAATAATTCCTCCCATTTTTCTTCAAATTCATCTATTTCTATAATTCCACATGACATGCATGATAATAACTCATTCAATTTATTATATTTTTCAACTACATTTTTTGGAGCAGTTTCATTAAACACTATATTTCCAAATTCATTTTCATTATACCACTCTTTATGGTCATATACTTCCTTTAGAAATGCATCATATCTTTCATCTCTTATCATCATTTTACATCACCTCTTTTAATTGTACTAAATATTGCAATCTTTCAAAGAATAGCCACATTAAACGGATATTATCTGAATCATCAATTGAAGCATGCCCATCTTCCATCATAAACGAATTTGCATATTCATTGCCTGCAACTTCTAGAATATCATTCAAACAGGTTTTAATTATTTTCAGGCATTCTTCTATGTCTAGTTTTATTTTCTCTTTTGTAATATTTTTGTTTTTTTCTTTATATAATTCTAAGCACTCATAACAAGGTAACTCTCCTGAATCATATCCGTTAATAGCACCTTCTAAATCAATACAATATTCTATAAATTTATATATATTCTCTACTTGATTTAGTTTATTAAATATTAAATCTTCCTTTTTTATTTTAATAATGATCTCGTTTTCATTTTTACTTACTTTCATATTCCTTTACCTCTTTCCTTACGCTATTACATCTTCATTAAATGTTTTAAATAAATTATTTTCATCATATAGACTTCCATGAGCCTTAACAATTCTTTTTGCATTCCTTAATCCCTTTAAAGCAAATACATCACAATCAATTTTTAATAACTCACATTGCTTTTGAACTTCATCTACTACATATTCAAATTTTTCAAACGTTTTATCTTTTTCAAGTTCACCTAATAGATCTCTTATCATTCCAAACTTATTAGTTTTTTCTAAATCTTCATGCCAGATTAATTCTTGTAAAAGTCTATTAGTTCCAAATAATTCTTTTTCACTCATTGTCATAACACCTTCATATACAAATCCAAATATCCTATTTAGAATTACATGCTTATAACAATCTATGATATCATCAATATCATTGCTCCAGTACCATCCCCCGATTGAAGCAATAAATGCACTTTCATAGTTCCAAATAAATATTGTTTCTTCCCCTATGCAATGATTATTTGTGGTAATATGCTCAATTACCTCTTTAAAATCATGTTTTTCTTCATAAGTATCAAACACATCATCATAATTTTTAAAAACCCTGAACTTTATTCCATCTTCATTAAGGCCATTAGTTGACTTATTACCACTATACTCTTTAACAATCTCATCAACCTCACTAGTGTTATTTAGTCTATACAAATTGTATTTACTAGATTCACTAGATTCATTTTCTACTACTAACATTATTCTTTCATTCATTTTATTTCCTCCTTATATAGAATAATTTATAAGCAAGCAGCAAGTAGTAAAGAAAAAGAAATTAGGTTTATCAAAAGGAGTAAATATTACTTGCTGCTCCTTACGCTTACACTATAAAACAAAAGATAACTTTTTCCAAAACCATAACTAATAGCAAATATTTTAATCTTAACTATATATTATATATAATATATAGTAAGATTAACTGTATAAAAATATTATAAAAAAATGCTTGATCCACTCAAGCATAATCTTTTTCTGTCAAATAATAGGCGACATTTACATAATTATTATTAATTTTATCATCAGCATATGGAATATAGCCACAGTAAAAATATCCTATTAATCCTACACTACCAAATCGTATCAATTCACTATAAGGTTTATAACCAATATATTCTAAGTGATTTGGCATTCGACTAAACTCATCTTTCCTTTCTAATTCTTGTTGTTCTAATTCCTTGTTTACAAAATCATCTAAATTCGTTCCAAAATCAGCATTCATTATATACAACCTACTTATTAATTCCTCATCACTAATAACATTACACTTATGCATCAATAAAAGCGGTCTAATAATCCAATTATAACTAACATGAGCTCCAATCAATTTATCGTATCCCATCTCTACTAATTTTAAAAAAAATGCATTTTCTTTAATCTCTTTTAATAACTCCATTTTATCTGAAGATTCAATACATACAGGTTTATTCACTTACTTCACCTCCAAATGTCTATAAAATTGGACATACCCATCATGGTTATAACTACCAATATACTCATTATGCTTCTCTAAATACCACTTAACATCAGCCTTTTTAATCATACTAAGATATTTACCGATATTTTCAAACTTATCAGAATATTGACCACCAGTTCTTTTTAAATATTCTTCCTCAACCATCAAAAACATAAGTTTAATCATATTACTATACTTATAGTTATTTATTGAATATAAAAGATACTCTGTATCCACAATAAATTCATAGTAAGGATATTTATTATAATCATCCCCATATCCTCCAATCTTTGTCAGTATATTCTCCTTTATTTCTTTAATTGCAGATTTAATATTTTCATCCTTACCCATATACTCTTGAAATAAAGTATCTCTAAGATTTGAATTTTCATCATAGCATTTTTTTATATATGAATTAGAACTATCTAATAATCCCTCATCTACTAAATACTTTATTTTTATTAAATGAAGTGTAGTATTTGTTACTCTATGTGAATTTACCTCTTTAAGATATTTAATTAAAGCAAGAGTCTTATCTTTAGACTTGGTAACAAACTTTGAGGCATAACCACAATACTCATCTAAATCAAACTTTTTATGTTTAGCCGAAGGCATTAAAAAAAAGCAATTGTATCCTCTTTCATCAAACAACTCATTTACATCATTTAATAAGTCTATATCTTCAGGATTTAATCCATATAAATCTACAAAATACAAAATAACCTCTTCCTCACTAAAGTACGTATTTTCTAATCTTATCATGATTTTTCTTAATTCTTCTTTATTCACTTACTATCACCTCTTTGAAAATGACACTAGCAAGTCCTACATAACCACTACAAAACACTTGTAAATCTTTTAAATTATCTTTATAAAAAGCCATTAAATCCTCAACCATATCTTGATCTAAAGATTTATATAAACTCATAATCATACTTCTAAGTTTACCCTTTTCTATATCATATTCATTATCACTTAAATAATATCTTTGTAAAATCAAAAAGTTAATCTTAATAGAATTAGCAATCTTTTTATCAAATGGAAGAAGTAACTCTTCCATCTTATTTACAAATATTGCAATGGGACTACCATCATCTACATCGACATTTAAATCAAATACTTCTATTAATATCTTATATACATAATTCAAAATATTTTCAGAATCTGTATCTCCACCAGGTTCATTATATTGTAAATATGCATCTTTCCATAAATCATATATTGTTCCTATCTTTACTTCTTCCCTGCGGTCAATGTAGTCAATAATATCCCCATATTGATCTATATGAGGATACAACTCTAATAGTTTTCTAATCCTTATATCATCAAGAGAATAATAAGTAAATGCTTTATCCTTGATCTCATTAACATAATAAATCAACTCTTTTGTATACGCTTTTGAAGTCATCGCCCTTTTAACTAAATAAGAATAATATTTTTTATTAAATCTCATCTCTAAATTATAAGTAAAACTTCCACTTTCAGGATTATAATTATCAAAGTCTATATAACGATGGCGAATATCATTTATATGTTTAGCCCTACCTAAACTCATAAAATCTTCATCCCAATAAAATCCAAAAATATCATATAATTCTTTTAACTCTGATATAGAAATCATAAAATCCCTTAACATAGAGTGAATAATAGCTTTAATTTCTTTTTCATCTAAATTATGTTCATTACAATCATTAACTAATATTTCCATCCATTTTTTCATAATTTCACCTACTTCCATTTTATAATTTATTCTTCTTTTAAACAATCTCCATTAAATGTTTTATTATAATCAAAATAGATTGTTCCTTTATTTTTCTTAACTCTTTCTATTGCCTCTTCTATATTAGAATAAACATAATATCTATATTTGATGTTACATTCTTTATATAGTAGATTTACACTATATATCCATCTTTCTAAATCAATAATAGATATAATAGAATTAATTTTACTCTTCATATACTCTTTAGTAATATCACCGATATCCTCTTCTATCTCTTTTAATAAAATACTTAATAACGCCTTAAAACTACTACCCCATAACCAATACCCCTTATACATGTTATGTTCCCTTTTTTTATATACTAATATTGTCCTATTAGTAATCAATATATTATTCATATTCTCACATCCTATCTATATAATATAAAGAGTGGCATATTATGATAAACAAAAGGAGGAGAACCACTCTTTACGCTTAAAACTATATAGAATATATAAAAAGAACTCCAATGCAGGAGTTTTTATAAAAAAATAATATTTAATTATATATAATAAATATTAACAATTTACATAATTTAGATACTTATTGTACAAAATCATGATGTTCTTTGTTTTGTTAATGGAATATTGTCTTTACCACATTTTTGAACGATCATCAAAGCATATTACTTTCATCTACATTTACCTTTATTTCTTAACCTAGACCAATTTAGCATAATTTAAAGGCGTCACTTTTTATTTGATTCTAAAATTGACTTAACAAAGTCTGAAGTTTTGTTTTTTGTGTGCAGTATATAAATGCTTTCTTTTGCTCTTGTCAAAGCCACATAAAATAGTTTTTCTTCATCTTCAATTGCATCCATATAATTCTGATCAAATAACGTAAACAGTTCATTATTAACATTATAAACAGGAAAAGACTTTTCATTTACATTCAATAAAATTACAACATCTGCTTCTTCTCCTTTAGAAGCATGAACCGTAGAAATTTTTATTTTGTTCATATCTGGCCCATACTTTGAGCAATTCTTTACAATTTTCTTTAACATTCTCTCAAATTCAAGCAAATCAATCCCTAAAATGCTATTACTTCTATTTAAAATCATAATATTAGACTTCGGATTTTTAGAAATAATATCATAACATATTCTAAAGCATCTTGATAAATCCCACTTTTCCATATTTTCATATGTAAGTCTACCTATATAATTATCTACTTTATCTTCACTATTCATAAAAATACTATCTGTGTCTAAAACGTTAACTTCTCCCTCATACATTGAAACAGAAACAGCTGGTTTACCAGAATATTTATGATCAATCATGAACTTATTAGCTGTTGTAACAATATTTTTAAAACTTCTATAATTATTTGTAACGCTAAATTCTTTTGCATTCTCATAATTAGATAAAAATCCATTAAAATACTTTGTATTTGATCCTGCAAATCTGTTTATAGCCTGCCAATCATCTCCGACAGCAAATATTTTGATATTTGAATTTATTTCTAAAATAGCACTAATCAAATTATCAAACAAACGAGAAAAGTCTTGATATTCATCAATAAGTACCCAATTCAACTCTTTTATAACATGATCATAATTACCATTTCTAACTAAAACTATAGCATTATGCATAAGTTCATTAAAATCTAATCTACAATACTTAAATTCTTCTAAAGAAGGACTTTTAATTTCGGCATGCAATTCCTTTATATATTCAAGATATACTTTATATCCCAAATTATAGAAACTTTTTACTTTAGGGTCTAATATGGCATCAAATTGATTTGTTAGTGATGAAACATCATCATAATAATATTGCTGTAATTTATTTATAAATTGCTCCATTAATATTGTAAAGCCATCAATCCCTTTTTCCCATACTTTTCTTTGTAAAACTTCTTCTGGCAGTTTTTGATCATATACACCATATCCTTTTAGCTTTTCTTCAATTATCGCTTCTGCCTTTTCTCTACTGATATTTTCAAATTCTTTGGCATTTGTTTCTATCAATCCTTTTATACAATTGAAAGTATCATTATACTTTGTATGAACTAAATGCTTCATATTTGGAAAATTCCAAAATTGTTTCTTCCAATTCATATTGTTAATATAGTAATTATAATTGCCAACGCTTGATTCAAAATCAAAAATTTCCTTTAGGGTTTCCTTTCCATTAACACCCCAGTTTTCCCATACAAAATTATATTTTTTTAAATAGAAATCCGGTTTGGTTTCTTTCTTCCCATCGACTAATCTCATAAACTCCTTGTAATCATTTCTGTCTATTAAACAATTCCATCTAGGAGCGATTTTGTAAGGAAAAAACGATTTTTCATACACATAGTCTATACCATGTTCAAATAAATAATCAGCAATTATCTTTTCAGAATAAGATTTCACAGTTTCTCCATTCAAAGTTTTATAACTAGAATTTCTTTTAAATTTGTAGTAGTCCTCTAGACTAGTAAAGGTTTTTCTATCAATATAATTTAATGAGGAATAAAAAAAGTCATATACTTCTTCCCTAAATAAAGTATCCTTCTTTATCATCTCATTTAAGATTATTTTCAAAAATTTAGTCTTATTTTCTAATATTTTATTATCATTTTTCGGATTAACTATGTCATGTGCCAAAGAGTGAAACGTTCTGGCAAATTTATCATGCAAATACTTTGGTTCACCATCTATAAGACACTTTTCACTTATTCTTTTATTAATTTCATTGGCCGCCTCTTTATTAAAACAAAAAGCCATTATATTTTTTTGATTCATTTTTTGAACTTCTATCTCATATATAATCTTGCCTATTATAGTTCGAGTTTTGCCACTTCCTGCTCTTGCTGTGACAATAGAATTGTCATTAGATACAATGGCAGCACATTGTTGCTCATCAAAAACCAATTTTTCATTTTCAAAAAGAATGTGTTCGTTTACAAACATTTTATAATTATTTATTTTTCCTTTTATATCTTCTACCAGTTTTGCTTGTGCATTTAAAAACTTATCGTCAAAAATCAAATTTCCACTATTAATTAATTTATCAAGCACCCATACTCTAGGCTCACTTTGTCCGTGCTTAAATAAATAATTATTGGTAGAAGAATACTTTAATGAGCAAAACTTTACCCCTTGTTCAGCATGGATATCACATATAATTACATCAAAAATATTATTATTATTTTCTACGAATTTTGCTTTCATTCCTTCATGTATATAAGTATCATCAATTTTAAATTTATTATTTACATAATTCGTTTTACCATTTTTAATCATGCCTTGTTTTATTACAAATTTGTGTTTCTTCCAATTATTGACATCTATTTGATGCAGTTCAATAAATTTTTTAATAGTTTCAATTATTTTATCGCCATATTTGTAATACTTACTCCCATAAATACCGCATTCTTGCAATTCCAACCTATCCATAGGTAAATTTTCTACAAGTTTTACCAGTTCACCATCATTAAAAATATAATAATATGGCTTATAGCTTGTTTTCATAAGTTCTTCTCTCATACACTTCAGTATGTCTTTTAGCTCATCATATAAAAATATATACTCACTATCCATATTATCACCACTCACATTATACTCTACTATTTAAAAAACCAGGAGTTTATTTTCCTGGTTTTATACAATTTAATTACATTCCAAAGTTGTTATTGTTCCCATTATTTGCTTGTCCTGGGCATTGAGTTTCTTCATCTGTAGTATATTGATAATAGTATCTATTATATGGAACGTATCTATGAATTACATGAGTATGACTTGGACAAATAACTGGCTGTTCGATAGGATGGCACTTTACTATATTACATACTTTTGTAGGCATTACAATAGGTTCTAATGGTTGACATGGAGTTGGATTATTACATCCACATGTTCTATTAGTATTATTCATTATATTCTCCCCTTTCACTTTAATTTATGCATATATATCTAAAGTGTATAGGCTCAAATAAAAACCCCAGGATTTCTGGGGTATATTTTTGTACTAAGCTACTAAAAGCATTGTTCCTGCTATATAAGTTACTACAAATATAGTTAAATATAAGTAAGTTAGTAAAATTAATCTAGCATAGTTTCTAAATGTAGGATCAGATTTTGTTTTTTCTCCAAAAGCCCAAATAAATAACATAATAAGCGATACAAGAGGGATAGCTAAAACTATAGTTATTCCAAACCATCCTAAAATACTTCTACCACCATCATCAGATTTCTTATCAGAAAAATATGCAATAAGCAAACATATTATCGCAGGTAATACAGCAGCAATACCTAATACTATTAGCATGTTTTCAGAAGCCATTAACTGAGCATATAATTGATCTATTATAGTGCTTTCAGGAACATCCGCCATTCCTGCTGCTAACGCCTTACTAGAAAAGGCAAATAAATAAACAAATGCAAAACCTGCAAATCCTATAATTCTAGACATTATCTTTTTCATATACTACACCTCTATTTCTAAACTCACTATAGCACAATAAATGTTAAAAATTCAATGCTGATAGCCAATTAAACCAACAATTGTGATAAGTTAATAAAAAAGCAATGGACTACCCATTGCATTTTTCTTTATATCTTTGCTTACAAGTTTCTACTAAATCAAGAGCTTCTTCTTTTGAATGATAGTCTCCTACTATAACTTCTATATTTTGAAGTTTCTTATAACTTGCAAAAAAATCTTGGATTTCTTCAAGCAAGAAAGCACTTAAATCTTCTAATTCATGAACATTATCATATCTAGGGTCACAATCTACTACAGATATTAGTTTATAGTCTTCACAACCATCATCTATCATAGCTAAATATCCAAGTACTCTAGCAGGTATTAAACAACCAGGGTAACTTGGTTCAGTACCAATAACTAATATATCAAGAGGGTCACCATCAAGAGCTAATGTCTCATCTAAAGATCCATACTCTGCAGGATAAGCCATCGCACTATATAGTACTCTATCTAATCTTACTCTTTTTGTTTTTTCATCTATTTCATATTTATTCCTACTTCTAAAAGGAATTTCAATTGTAGCCTCTACTACATCATTTCTTTTCATCCAATCACTCCTAATGGCCTCCATTATAACATAAAATAACAAGCCTAGTTAATAAAATATAATGGTGAAATATATGAAATATATTAAATTCAGTATCTATTTTATTATTACTATTACTTTCTTTTATTTAATTATGAATTTAAATAAAAGCATTGAACTAGTTTCTTACACGTTAGTTAGCTTTTTTAATACATTATTTCCATATCTATTAATCTTCTTAATAATAAATCAGTTATTAATAAAAACTAAAATAATTTATTTTATATCATCATTATTAGAACCTATTTTATATAAATTTTTCAAAATAAATTCTAAAGAAATATCTCTTATACTTATATCAATACTAAATGGATTCCCCTCTAGTATGATATATGGAGAAATAATGATAAAAGAAAAAGACTTAACTTATAATCAAGTGAAAAGAATAGCACCTATATTTTTTATTCCTTCTATTACATTTATATTTTATATAATAAAGGCTCAGCTTCTACCACTACATTTTTATGTGCTTATAATCTCTTTATATACCCCATTATTAATAATCTTATTTCTAAGTAAAAAAGAATCTAACTCTAAATATATAGGAAAATCTATCGTAAATGAAATAAAAAACTCTTTTTCCAATTTCAATTACATATTAGTTCTAAAAGAAATCATTATAAATTCTTTTCAAAACATCATTAATATATTAGGAATGATCACATTTTACTCCCTAATAACAATTATGATTCCATTCCCATTTATTAAAGGTCTATTTGAATTTAGTATGCCTACTCTAGAAATATTAAATTCCCAATATTCCACCTTAATAAAGACTTTTTTAATTTTAATAATTCTAGTATTTTCATCCTTTTCTTCCTTGTCACAAGCCTCAATGTATATGGAAACAACTAAGATTAAATTCAAATATTTTATAAAAAAAAGAATAACCATGTTATTCCTCTCTTTATTAATATTTAATCTAATTTTATTTTTGTATCCTCTTTAATCCCCTCAAAAATAATTGCTTCTAATTTAGCTAATAACTTATTCATTCTTTTATAAGCTTCATTATAGCTTTTAACATATTCATTTGTATCTAATATTAATTTGAAATCCGCTAATTCTTTTCTAGCTTTATTTACATCACTACCATATTTTTCAAACCTAATAGCATTATTATATTCATTAACTAAATAATTATATTTTATTAGTAAATCACTACAATTTTCTTCCATCAACTTTTCTTTTTCTTTTACATCTTTATATTCTTCGCTATTAATTAGTAGTTCTTTTAAATCATAAGTTAACTCTATTATTTTTGTATCTAGCATAATATCACCAATCTTATTATACTCTAATCTCCCATAAGTGCTTGAATTATTGTTAATAAATTTGATGTATCTTCTACTTTATCAATAAATCTTTTTCTTCTAACGAGCTTATATTCTTCTTTAAATTCATTTATCTTATAAGGCTCTATACTTAATATTTTATACCAATATGGTCTCTCTTTTAAAAACTTCAAATAATCTTCATTACTATTTATAAAACTCACTATATCACTTCTCATTAATCATCATAATTACTAGAGGGTTTATTATAGCTTCTTTTCACCTTAGTATCATCCTTTCTAGTAAATTCACCTAATACAGCTAATATCTTTCTAACACCTTCTAAATTTTCATTAATCTTATTTACATCAATATCCTCAAAAGCTTTTAGTAAATTATTAGTTTTATTCTCTCTTGTTTCTTCCTTTACTTCCTCTTTAAATATAGAAGCATTCTCTCCATATAAATCATATATTTCGTATAACTTTTGCCAACTAGTTTCACCTTTATTTACTTTATCAATAAGAAATTCTTTATCTTTAATAAATCTTTTAAATTCTTCTTTTTTATTCATATACATCACCAATTTAATATATGCAAAATGAAATTAATTGAATACACAATAACTGATTATTAACCAAATAATATGATAATGAATAAACTATATTGATAGGAGGTGTAATAGATGTATTACTATAATGGAGGTTATCCAGGATCACCTATGGGATACCCTGTATATCAACAATCAAATAACAATAGCTCATTATGGTCTATTATTTTAATTATATTTATCTTATTTATAATAATTGGACTAGGTTTTAATGGTAATGGTATAGGTAACATGAATAGATGTTGTATGTAAAAAAGGGAGATAACTCCCTTTTTATATAACATATGTATTATATCTTACAAGTTTCCATTCAAATGGATTACCATTACTTCCATCTTTAATAAATACTACTATTCCTTTTTCTTTTACTACTTGCACCTCACCAATTGCATTAGTAAATGTTGTAGTAGTATCAATTAAATAATTCATGTATCTACCTTCATGTTCTAAATCACAAGTAGGTATACCTTTTAAATTAAAATAACATTGATATTTACCTGTACCAAAAGTTTCATACTTATCAATTTTAAATTCATAGTTACTTATTCCATCTGCTCTATATCTAGAATAATTATTTATTAAATTTTTATATAAAATATCATTTTCACTATTAGCAACAAAATCCTTTAATTTTTCAGGATCATAATTATTAAGTGATGTTTCAAAATAATCAAGGGTAATGGTTTCAGTTACTATTTCATCTCCTTTAACAATAAATACACATGAGAAAACAATAGTAACAACAGCTAATACTACTAAAAATACTTGATAAATTCTTAGATAATACTTTTGCATACCCTCACCTACTTAAAGTATAACAATATTGGACAAAATTTATAAATGTTTTAAGAAATATTTGTGAAAACAATACCAATATTTATGTTATACTAGATATCGAGGGATTGATATGGAATTATTTAAAATTGTTACAGATAAAAATGAATTAAAGAAAAGATGTCAAGAAGTAGAAATGCCACTTGATGAAGAAACTAAAACTTTACTACTAAAAATGATAGATTATCTAAAAAAATCTCAAGATGATGAGATTGCTAAAAAGTATGATATTAGACCAGGTGTTGGTTTAGCCGCTAATCAAATTGGTATAAATAAAAGATTTCTAGCAGTATATATCATTGATGATAAAGGAAATGAAATTAAATATGGTTTAGTTAATCCAGTTATTACTGCCTACTCTGTTCAAGAATCATATATATCTAATGGTGAAGGATGTCTTTCTGTAAAAGAAGATGTACCTGGATATGTATATAGACATGCAAAAATTACCGTTAGAGCATATGATGTAATAGAAGATAAAATTATAACTATTAAAGCAAAAGGATTCTTATCTATCGTATTACAACATGAAATAGATCATTTAAATGGTTTATTATATACCGATAGAATCAACAAAGATAATCCTTTTATAGAAAAAGAAGACGCAATAGCATTATAATAAAAGCACCTAGATTTTCTAGGTGCTAATTTTTTATTATATTTTCACTTGAATATAATTTCATTTGATTATATAATATCAAGGCATGTCAACGTAGCTCAGTTGGATAGAGCAACGGCCTTCTAAGCCGTAGGTCATGGGTTCGAATCCCTTCGTTGACACCATTTGCAGCTTTAGCTCAACTGGATAGAGTGTTAGACTACGAATCTAGAGGTTGCGGGTTCGACTCCTGCAAGCTGCACCATTTGTGATGTAACCCCACCCCAGAGGTGGGTTTTTTATTTCCCTGTGTGGGGTTCGAGCCCTGTTTAGGGCTACATTGTTGAGCATTTATCAATATTTAAATACTATGAAATTGTTGTTAAAAAAAGCAATAAGGATATTATTGGAAAATATGTCCATGACAATATATACTTAAGTTCAGCCATAGCAAAGCAAAATACCAATTCAACTATATCATAGAATTGTCATTTGTGCTAATTTAGAATATGATAATATTATAATAGGTGATTAATTGATGAAGGATGTTAAATTAGAATACGCATTAAAAAATGGCAAATTGGTATCAATTTATGAAGTTGAAAAGGGATTAGATTGTGGTTGCATTTGTCCTCATTGTAAAGAACCGCTGATAGCCAAACAAGGGGCCTGCAGAGAATTTCATTTTGCTCATTTATCTGGAAACATTTGCGAATTAGGATACCAAAAATCCATCCATCTTCTTGCAATAAAAATATTAAATGAATGCAAAGAAATAACTTTGCCATCTGTACCACTTCCAATTAAATTTTCAAATCATACTTTTTCTGTAATCGATAAAACTCACGTGAAAATTGATCATATTGAAACAGAAAAAAAGGTTAACGATATAATTCCTGATTTAATAGCTTACATTAACGGCCGCCCTTTATTGATAGAAATATGTGTCACACACAAAGTTGACAGTAATAAATTAAGAAAAATTCAAAACTCCAATCTTCCAGCAATAGAAATAAAATTAAGTCAAAATAAAAGTATTCTCTCTGAAGAAGAGTTTAAAAAATTACTTATATATGAAACACATAATAAGTTATGGTTAAATAATCCAAAAGCAAACAAATACTATGAAAAATTTATTAAAGCATCTGAAAAATTACCGCTTTACTCAATTGATGATATTACGCATGCCAAAAACTGCCCAAAGCAAATAAGATATATAGAAAATGAGTATTACGCCAATTTATATAGGGATTGCGTAAATTGTAAATATAGCCTAGGATTTGATGCAGGTAATGTTTATTGTAACTACAACACCAAACTATTTTCTATTGAAGATGTAAATAAAAAGTTAGAAGAATCATGCTAACTCAACTAGCCATTTTATATAGCATACTCTACACAGAAAGCAAATTGATGACAATTAAATAACATGATTTCGCTATTACTATTGGAAGTCGCACCATTCATAACAACTACGAACTCTTCCATTAAGGAGAGTTCTTTTTTATTTCCATTGTTGATAATTTACAAAAAAATAGACACCTAGTGGGGTCTATTTTTATTTTTACTATCTTAGAAACAAGAAAACAAATATAAATATTATAGCAGCTGCTATTCCAATGATTGAAAGTACAAGTGCAACTACTTTTGCAGCTGAAGTAGGAGCTCCACCAGAGAATTGTCCAGTTTGCCCATTCATAACAAATCTATATTGATGACCATTATAGCTATATAAGCCATTATAGATAGGTACTAAAACTTGTTTGAATGTTACATCTTCATAAACCGTATGCATATGAAGGATTCTAACTTCATCTCCACCCACATCAAATTCAATACTATTTCTAATTCTCCATTGAACAGATTGCTTTGCCTTATTAAATCCTTCTTCTAGTGGTAAAGAGATTTTCTCTCCTTGGTACCCCACTAAAAATTGAGGGTTGAATTTTTCCATACTAGTGAAATCAAATTTAGATACACGATTTATGTAATAATAGTTATTTTGATTTGTGCTTCCAAGAATCATTATATCATCAAAACTATTTCTACAATCTCCACTTCTAAATGACCAACGTGTTCTTCTCTCTCTTTCTTTTTTTACTTCGCCATTTATATCTCTTTTTTCTACTGTAACATAATAATAATCTCCACGTTCAGCTCTATAATCAGTAAAACATTCCATATCAAAAGTCCAATAAGGTAAATATATTGGATATAAATCTAGTGCAAATTTTGCTCTTTTAAAAGCACTTGGAGCAAAGAATTTACCTTTTATCCATTTATGAAACTTTTGATTACACTCATTTATATCTAATTTGAATGGAACAATTCCTGCAATAGGAATTACTTCCTCTTCATTATTTGTCTCTATTACATGGCTTGAGCCACAAAAAGGACATACAGTAGAGGTAGTATTTTGATCATGTCTTAAATGCGCACCACAGTTCTTACAATTTAGGGAAGAAACCATTTCTTTTTTTAGTTTAGTTTGTCTTAGCTCATTAACCATTGCAAAATAGTCTTGTTCTTCCTCATCTAAATCTCCTCTTCCCAAAGATTCAATTTCAAATAGAGAACTACAACTTACACACTTAAGTTTTCTAGTCTCAGTATCATATTCTAAATGTGACCCACAATTTGGACACTTGCTTGTTATTTGATCATTAGCCATATTCTCACACTTCCTTTTATAGTTCTATAATAACATTTATGAACATAAAGACTAATAAATATTAGCTATATTATAATTGATTTTAACCTTATTATATCTACTCTTTTGCAATTATAGATAGTGTGTTAAAATAAAATTGGTGATATTATGGACACATATAATAGAAAAGATAAAAATCCGATTGAGACAATAAAAACTATTAAAACTATTTTAAAATCACTAGGTATCAAAATAAGAGAATATCCTCTTAAATCCATAAGTAATTCCTACTATTCTATAAGAATAGAAATAAAAGGTTTTTACAATATGGGAAGTAATGGAAAAGGTATTAGCAAAGAGTTTGCTATGGCTAGTGCTTATGCAGAATTAATGGAAAGATTACAATCTAGAATGCTAATTAGAAATTACTTTTTAAATAAAGTTATAAATAAGCTTGATGAAAAAACAACCCTTAATAACATCAAAAAAATAGAAAACTATTATATTGGAGAAAAAGATGAAAATTTCTATGATTTTTTAGCTAATAGACCTGATTTTACTTCACTGGAAGAATTCACTAATCTACACACTGATAAAAAAGAACTATTACCTAGTAAACTAATTGGAGCAGTATGTCACTCAAATGGTTTGTGTGCTGGAAACTCTTATCATGAAGCAATCTCACAAGGGATATGTGAAATTTTAGAAAGATATGCTTATAAGGTTATCTTAACTAAAACTCCTACATTAAAGAATATAGCCATAAACGATACTCTTGATTGTAAAAAAGAGATTCAAGCTATAAAAGATTTAGGGCTAAATATTTCTATAAAAGATTGTAGTTTAGATAATACATATCCTGTTTTAGGAGTTCTTATTCAAACTGAAGATAAGCAAAAGTACGTATTTGCTTTAGCTAGTGATACTAACATTAATATCGCCATACAAAGATGTATTACAGAAATTTGCCAAGGGTTAAATTCCAAAGAAGACTTACTAAATAAAATGAAGCCATATAACAATAGCTTTGATAAATTAAATATCGAAGAAAAAAGGATAAACTGGTTAAAATGTTATTCAAGCAATAATGGAGTACATCCATCATATATTTTCGAATCAAATGAAAATATTGATTATAGAGAATTAACTGTTTTCAATGAACATAAATCAAATAAAGAAGTATATGATAGCTTATTAAAAATACTAAAAAATTCTAAAAATAATATCTATTTAAAAGATTATTCTAAAACTGATTTTCATACATATAGAGTATATATTCCCTCTTTATCAGAAATTGATAAACTCGATGATATAGATTTATTATTGCTAACTCACTATAACTCTATTGAGTCTCTATACTTTAACCTAAATAAAGATGTCGATTCTTACACTCTTAATGTTATTCAAAATGTTTTTGAAAAACTAATTAAAACTGAAAAATATAAATTTATGAATATGGGAGAATACTTTCATTCAAACAATTACTTAGATACTAGATACAATAATATTAGCTTTGAATTATTTTATGGAATTATTTGTATCAAAAATAATGACTTTGAATCGATTAAAAATATAGAAAACAAAAAAATAAAAGATTATCTAGAATCCATAGTTAAACTAGATAATCCAATAGAGTCATTACTTAAATCATTAAAATTAACTCCAATAATATGTAATGATTGTAAAAAATGTAAATTAAAAAGAAAATGTTCATATAAAACTTGGAATAAAATAAACAATAAATTAATTCTTAAAGACATTTAAAAAGGTCTCATTTGAGACCTTTTATTTATTTTCTGTATTAGCGTATACAATTCCTTTGTTACCATCAATTGTAACACTTGTTTCACTCCATAATTTCTTCATATTAGAACCTATACCAATAACACATGGTATACCTAACTCTCTTGCTACAATTGCACTATGACACAAAAAGCCACCAACAGCTGTAACAATACCAGAAGATTTAGAAAGAATATTCATCCATTCAGGATCTGTAAACCAAGCCATAAGGATATCTCCTTCTTGCCAATCTGTAACCTTATCAATTTCTCTTGCATTAACAAATCTAGCTCTAGCAGTTACAACACCTGGAGAAGCTGCAATACCATGAAATATTGGCTTACCAGTACTAGTGAATTCTTCGCTTACACTAGCAATTTGCTCTAAATCTATATCTGAGGTAACTGGTCTATATTGAAGCATAACTAGTTTACCCTCTAATATCATCCATTCAAAATCTGCTAATCCATTACCCTCTTTAGCAACTATACTTTGTAAATTTAATAATTGCTCTCCAATATCACCTTCAACAGACTTCAAAGTAGTAGTATTACAAGTATTATCTCTCCAAATTTCTCTATCAGGAGTAACTTTACCAGAAACTAATTTTTCTCCATTACCTTTAACATATTCTAAAACTCCACTACTTCCTGTCTTACCAATCCATACTCCAGCATATTCAGGTTCTACAAAACTTTGAATAACTACAGCCATGTTAGGTTGAGCAAGACCATTAGTTTCAATATATTTTTGTAATCTGCTATTATTTTTACTAGCAACAACTTTATTAATATATTCACTTAATTCACTATATTTAACATCTAAATATGAATCAAACATACCTGCAAAAGAATTATTGTTACCATCTTCAATATCAGCACTACTTCTTACAGAATAGTTAATAGTACTAGCTAAAGTAGAACAATCATAAGTAGTCGAATTAGTAGAACATGTAGGAATAACATAAGTTAATGGTATATTAGCACCACTTGCTCTAAGTACAGTTAAACCATATCCTTTACCACCAATAAGTTTTACTAACTCTTTATTTATACCTGCTAAATATGCTTTTGATAATTCATCAATACCTAATAAAGTTTTATTTGTTAAAGCTAAATAATGTCTATGCATAATAGCATATTCAAACTCAATTCCCTCAATTGGTAGTGGATTTGCATTAACATATTTTTCTTCTAAATCATAAATATAAGGAGCAACATTATTTAAATAATAAGTATGTTGATCATCTTGCCATTTTTTTAATACTAAATATTTACTTAATAAATCATCATTAATATCAAACTTATCAGTTTCTTCTAAAACTTTTCTTCCATCTACAGACAAATACGATTTATCTATCTTTTGAATAAGAGATAAGTAAGTATCTGGATATGATTTTTGAATTTTCTCAATTAAATCATCAGCAAATGATCCTAATTCATTAATAGACTCTAAAAGCCCAAAATACATCATAGCAACAGCAGATATATTAAAGCTTTCATTCAAATCACTACTTTTTTTAGCTAAATCAAAATAATAATTTGTTTTTTCTCTTAACTCAGATAAAACTTTATCTAACTCACTAGAAGTTGTATTTTCATTAGTGATAGATAAATACTTTTTCATCTCTTCTAGTAGTTCTTTATTGTCTATACACTCAAGTAATACCCTACTAGACCAAGTATCCAATCTACTAGGAAAAAAAGTATCTACATAATTAGTTTTAAAATCTAAATATTCTTCCAATGTAACATTACTCATTATTAATCCTCCTTATTACATATCTTATTTAAACTTATATCCTTTTTATTTAAAAATAAATAATCACTTCTATTTAAAACTTTATCCCTTAACATTTTATATCTTTTAACTTTATCATTACTATAGAAATTCACTAATTTTTCATGTAAGTATTGAGCATTTTGTCCTTTATAAGAATAAATTAAATCTAGTGATTTAGAACCGTCTATATTACTATTAATAGCAATCTTAGAATTCCTTACAAAATTAAATACACTAAGACCAAATCCATCTAAATACTTACATTTTTTCAAAAAGTTTAAAGTCTTATACATCTCATATTTTCTCTCGTTTGGATATCCAATCATATATGTGGAAGAGACAATTATATTGTATGCATGTACTTTCTTTAATACTGCTTTTGCTTTTTTAAATTCAATTCCCTTATTCATTAAATTTAATACTCTTTGTGAAGCACTCTCTACTCCAAAAGTAATTAATTTACAGCCACTCTTTTCAAGTAATTTACAATTTTCATCACTTAAATAATCATCAGATATTCTTGTTTCCATAAGCCAATTAATTTTAATGTTTTTTTCTATTAGATAAGATGCAAAATGTAGTATATTTTTAGGATTTATACATTCATCTACAAATATAACACCTTTAACAGCATAATTATTATATAAATCTAAAACACACTCACAAATCTTATTTATATCTAATGGCTCATTACATCTATAAAAATAATGATGCGCACAAAAGTTACACTTACCATAATAGCATCCCTTTGATAAAAGCATTGGAACTACTATTTTATAAGATAAATATTTTTCTAAAGCTAGATCAGAAAAATCTGGAACTGTCATATCTTTATTTGCTAAACTTTTAGAATTAAAACTAACGATCTTATCATTAACTCTTAAAAAACAATCAGCATTACATGATTCAAGACTATTATCATAAAAATTTATAATATTAAGTAATGAATCATAACTCGCATAAAAATGGATGGCATCTACATCATCATATTTTTCCATAAATTCCAATATATTTTCCTTTATGTGTGTTAAATAATTTCCACCCATTATTATCTTTACATTTTTACTTTTTTTAACCTTACTCGCTAATCTTAGAGCATACGGAAATTGAAAATCATATGCTACATTTATATATAAATAATCATTCTCCTTAAAATGATTAATATTAAATATCGAATCAAAAACCTCTAATTCTTTATTAGATGTAGCTAAAAATTCTAGTAATTTATCTATAGTATTTATATTCTTTTTTAAAACTATTTTCTTTTTTATATAATCCAAATTATATTGTTTTAAAAAATCACCAATAAAAATCCTTATCTTTTCATTGCAATCCAACCTATCCTCAAATAATAAATCCTCGGATTTCAACATTTTCACCAAATTAGCAAATTCCTTATTTTGGGATAATAAATCAATAAAATCAATAGTCAAATCAACTTGTTTTGACTCAACTTTATTCATTTTTAAATTCCCCTTAATCATAGGATTTGTTATTTCAGGATATGTCAAATTAAGTCCTGGAAGTGAATATAAATATATCATAAAAATTTACCCATTAATCCTTGTTAATACAACATTAGAAAACCTAGCATCACTTATCCATATCTTAAGAAAAAGTGTATTATCAATTTCAAATTTTTGTATTCCAGGTAAACCTTTTAAATCATTAAATGTTTTTTCCAACTCGTCCCTACTAGAAAATTGAAGCGTAAGAAAGTTTGCTTGGGACTCCCTAGCTTCAAATCTAGCATTATTTTTTAAATACTCATATAGAGTATCTCTGTTTTTTCTTACATAATTTCTTGTGTTAGAAAAAAGTTCTACAACATCTTTATCATTAAGTAAGCTTATACTTAAATTTGCAGAAAATGTTGAGATGGAATGAGGAGGTATTAAAGTGTTTCGTAATCCCTCTATAGATTTAGTGGTAACAAGATATCCAACTCTTAATCCCGCAGCAAAATATTTCTTAGAAAAACTTCTAAGTAAAATTATTCTTTCATTATTTAAGCATTCATTTAATAAACCTTTTTCATTTGAAGAATAATCTACATATGCCTCATCAATTACAATAGTCCCCTTAAAAGATTCAAGCAACATATTTAGTTGTTCTTTAGATAGCATTTCCCCATCAAACCATCTAGGAGAAGATACACAAAGTAAATCATTTTCACTTGTTTTATACTTTTTAAGATTAGTTAAAATTTCCTCTAATGAAGAAGAAGGAACTTTAATTAATTTCTTATCCAGTTTTTCTCCTTGACGTAAATACAATCCAAACTCTATTGAAGGGATATATATATTCTTCCAACAATCCATACTTAGTATTACTCCAATAAATTGACTAATACCAGCACCTAGATAAATGTATTCCTTATTTACACCAATATCTTTTGATATAGCATCTAATAAAGGATCTGACATTAAATCCGTTAGATTAAAGTTGAAATTCCCGTCAAAAAAATCAAGACATCTTTTCTTGTACCATTTTTTTAGAATCTTGTTATCTTTCCATACAGAAGCCACTTTAATACCACCACTTTCCTTAATTACTTAACATACGTCTGAGCAATAGTTTCCACCGCACTCAGCAAGCACGCCTTTTTCGTTTTCAGGGAATAAAACTACCATCTTATTTCTAGAAAACTTAGTTTTGATAAAGTTTACTAATCTTTTCATTAATGTCACCTCCTTTCATGCTAATCTAATTAAAACTCGCCATATTCTTTGGCAGCTATACAAACACGACTATTTTTGTTGTTAATAGCAATTTCTTTAAGAAACTCAAATCTATTACTACAACCCCAAACTTCATGTAATTCTTTTTTCACTAGATTACCTAAAGGTAATGTTTTCATAAATGGGCAGCAATATACTTCTCCATTATAATCAATAGTTGCTTTTCCAATACCTGCAGAACATTTCCAATCCTCTTTTTGAAGATATGTTTTATTATCCTTATCTACTATATATACATCGCTTTGATATCCATCATCAGGCATCTCTGCATATAATAGTTTTCTTCCATTATCCATTCTTGCAAGTACAGCTTTTAGGTTAACTAGGAACTCATCTTTTAATTCCTTAGTTAAAAGCATATCTTTAGAAGCATTTCCTGAAGCAATAAGATTAGATATTTGTATCTTATATACTCCAATATTATTTAGATATTCATATAATGCTGGAACATCTAAATGATTAATCATAGATAATACTGTATTAGTTGTTACCTTATATCCTTTTGAAACTACAAGTTTAATATTATTCATAGTTTTCTCAAAAGTACCATTACCTCTTATTTTGTTATGAGTTTCTTCTAAACCATCTACACTAATGAAGAAGTTCAGTTTACTAGTTGGCGAATAACCCATTTTTTCACTTAATTCTTTTTCAAATTTATCTAGTAATACAGCGTTAGTAAAAATATTAACACTTATTTCACTATCTATAAGCAATTTCACAATATCTGGAAGGGATTTAACAAGTAATGCTTCTCCTCCTGTAATAGTAACTTCCATAATATTGCTATTAGCTATCTTAGTAGCAATCTTCATTAATTCCTCAGCAGACAATTCTTTGTTTGTTAACTCACCTAAATAACAATGAGCACATTTTAAATTGCATTTATTTGTGACTTTCCATTGGAGTTTTAAAGGGAAATCTAAATCAATATTATTATCATAATAGTCAACGTTATCTATTTCCTCTTTAAGATTTGTATAAATCTTTCTTGTCTTTCTTAATGAAAGATTAAGCTTTTTCGCTAACTCTTCAAGATCTTTACATGAGTAATAATGTTGTAACAAGTTATAGGTATACTCATTAACTACATAATACTTGTCATTCAAATTAATAATTAATTCCTCATCATTTATCATTCTCTTCTTCATTCTCTCACCTCCAAAATTCCATCTATATATGCAGTAGTTAAAAACTCTTTAATATTTTCCACTTTAGAAAATCCATTAACTAGTTCTCTTCCGGTTTTACTACCATCAACACTTTTCAATATTTCAAATCCTATCTTATTAGTTTTTCTAACTCTGGATTTTAAAATCACATATTCATTTCCATCTATTCTAAAATTACTAACATGCAATTTTAGTTTATTGTCTTCTATTTCATGCCATGCTTTGTTTAATCTTTGTGTTACTAAAGAATCACAATTATCTTTCCAAAAGCATTGACTCTCTTCACTATGACATCCACCTTTACAACTCTCAAATTCCTTGCAAAGTTTACATATCATTGGCACCCATTTAAGATCTCTATATTCTTGCAAATATTTGCAATTCCATATTTTTTTAAATTTTTTTTCTTTTAGATTTCCTAACACCTTAGAAGATGATGGGCATATTGTCACATCACAATTAGGATTTATAGAAATCATAGAAACTCCCACTCCACATCCATGAAGCATATATCTATTTTTTTCATTCACTGCACATCTAGCTATGCAATTACTAATATCTATTTTGCTATATTTTTCTTTTAATCTTTCTACAAGAGGAAGAAACTTAGACATATCTAATAATTTGTACTTTAGTCCCGCTCCAATATAATTTAATCTTCCCAAAGATAATGCTATATCTCTTTTTTTAGCAAAATCTAATAAAAATTCCATATTTTCTTCATTAGAATTCATATCAGTTAAAGTACAATTTAAATTTACTTTTACATTTTTATAGTTATTTAAAACATAATCAATGTTACTAACTACTTTATCAAAGACACCATCTTGATTAGATAGCTTATCATGTACCTCTTTTACTCCATGTAAAGATACTCCTAAAGAATTAATATAATTTAACACTTGCTCATTATCATTAACTCTTAGATTTAATAAGTTAGTAACTAAAACTTGTTCAAATCCTAATGACTTACCATATTTTAATATTTCAACTATATGATTATGCATTAGTGGCTCACCACCTGTATAAATAATAGTGGCCAATCCTTCTTTTTTTAATTTATCGAGAACCATTTTTACATCCTCTAAAGGCATTGTCTCTTTAACTTGCTCACTTTGAGAACAAAATGAACATTTCAACATACAACAAGAAGTAATTTTTATATAACATAAAACGGGACTCTCAAGAGTCCTCAAATTAGTTTTGCCATCTATATTTATTGACCTAATTAGCGCTTTCATGATTAGTTTTCCTCTTTTTATCTACTTGAATTATCCTACACTGGGTCATTTCAGGGCGCAGTTCTCTTATGAACACTCTTTCTTTAGTTTTTTTCTTCCTTTTAAAAAACATAAAGGCACCTCATTTCTCAGTTATCATTTGCGATATTTCATTGAAACTAAGCATTAACTTAACCTTAGTCTATTAAAAATATTATTTCGTGTCAATGTTTTTTTAAATCTATCGCATTTTGATGTTTCACACATACGTTTCATACTGGTTATGTTTCACAAAAATATTGTTTATTATAAAGCTTTTATTACGTTTCACAATAATGCCCTATCATTAAATATATATAGAAAAAAATTTAAGTATATGATATTATTTTTTTAAAGGGGATGTACATATGACAAGCAAAGTAATAGATAAATTTTTAAAATACATATCAATTGATACAACTTCAGACTCTAGTAAGGAAGAGACACCTAGCACACCTTCTCAAAGAGATTTGGCAGATTTATTAGTTAAAGAATTAAAAGAACTGGGAATTGAAGAAATCCATTATGATAAAGATCATTGTTATGTTTATGCAAAACTAAAAGGTAATAAAAATTCACCACGAATTGGTTTTATCTCCCATATGGACACATCTGAAGATGCTCCAGGAAATAATATTAAATATAAAGTTATAGAAAACTATGATGGAAAAGATATTTTATTAAATGAGACAAAGATATTAAGTCCTAATGATTATCCATCTCTTAAAAGTCATGTAGGTAAAAGCCTAATCACAACAAGTGGTGATACCCTACTAGGAGCAGATAACAAAGCAGGTATCGCTGAAATTATGACAATGCTTGAATATTTTATTAATAGCAAAGATGATCATGGAGACATATGTGTTTGTTTTACCCCTGATGAAGAAATAGGGCTAGGAACATTACACTTTAATAAAGAATATTTTGATGTCGATTTTGCCTATACTGTTGATGGTGGTGCACTTGGTGAGTTCTCATATGAAAACTTTAATGCCGCAACTGCAATAATAAATATAACTGGAATATCTACTCATTGTGGCAGTGCTAAAGGAAAAATGATTAATGCTTCTAAATTGGCCATGGCTATAAATTCATTACTTCCTATAAGTGAAGTTCCTGAAAACACGGAGAATTATGAAGGATTTTTCCATCTTGATGAAATAAAGGGAAATGTAGGTAAAGCTAGTTTAAAGTATTTAATAAGAGACTTTGATAAAACAAATTTTGAAAAAAGAAAAGAAATGATTTCTAAGATTGTTTCCTCTATTAATGAAAAGTATGGAAATTGTGTAGAACTAATCATCAAAGATTCATATAAAAATATGTTAAATATAATCGAAAAAGAACCAGCATTAATCGAGGGTACAAAAGAGGCAATTCTTAGTTTAGGTATAACTCCAGATGTATCTCCAATAAGAGGTGGAACAGATGGTACTGAAATAAGTTACAAAGGCATACCATGTCCTAACCTAGGAGTTGGAGCCTATAACTTCCATAGTGTATATGAATATGCATGTATCGAAGAAATGGAAGAAACAGCTAAATTATTAGTAACTATAATAAAACATTTTTCTAAGGAAAAAGAAAAATCAAATAAAAGATAAAAGCGAGCACATACTCGCTTTTATTATTAATATGATCCAATAAAAAAAGCCTCAGTTTTGAGGCTTTATTTAATTAATTATCTCTTCCATAAAAGACTTCAAATCTAGAAATTTTTATTACTAGTGCTAGTATGACACCTGCCACTAATCCAGTATAGTGTCCCATATTATACATTAAGTCAACTGGATAATAGCTAAGCTCTAATGTAAATGGATATACTCCTCCAGCTTTATAACACATTGCAGCATACATAAATATAATCATAATTATTCCATATATAATATTTGCAACACTCTTTGTTTCTCTTCTAAAAATAAATAAGAAGTCAATAAGTATATACCCATAGAAAGCATAATTAACACAAGAGAATCCTACTGACCATCCACCAAAGTGATTAGCACCAACAAGATTTTCACCAATGAAAGCAAATAACAAAGTCATAAGCAATAAATTTACTGTTCCAACTTTTCTCTCTACATATACCCCAACCATAAAGAAACATATCATGTTCAATATTAGATGTTCCATGGTGAAGTGATCAAAGGCACTTAAGAAGTTGTTAATTAAATTATTAAAACTGAACATATCTCCCCAATTAGCAAGTGAAGGTTTATTACTCCACTCAGGCCCTAAAAAATAGAATAAAGCAACATTTGCTCCAATAATTAAAAGTGTGCCTAAAAAGAACAAGTTTTTATTCCACCAATGAACGTTTTTCATCTTATCATCAAAGAATTTCATACTACCACATCCTTAATCAAAGATTACCATTTTGCAACCAATAATACAATTCAAGCAAAACAAATTGTTTGTAATACTACTACTTTTTAATTAAAACATACTTATTATTCCACTCTTCACTATCATTAACTCCAATAGCTAAATCATCTGCAATCTCTAAAATCACTTCTTTTAATTCTAAATTATCTAAAAAATGCTTTGGAATGTTATCATATCCCAAATAACAACCAATAACATTGCCTACAATCGCTCCAGTAGAATCACTATCTCCATCATGATTTACAGCACATACAATTGCATCTTCAAAATTATCTTCATATTTAAGACAAGCATAAATAGCTATAGCTAAAGCTTCATCACCAACCCATCCTTCTCCTAACTTATTAATATTTTCAATATCTTTTCCTTTTTTACTAGCAAGATTTATTGCGCTATCTATAAGAGAAAAGAAATAATCATTATCATATTTACTGCCTATCATTTTATCTTCTTTATATATTTCAATAGCCTTGTAAAGTGCTTCTTTTAATTTTAGTTTTCCCTCTAGTAATATACTAATCCAAGTAGATAGTATATATGCAGGCAATATTCCCAAAGAATGTCCATGCGTAATTGCGGCAGCCTCAGCAGCATACATTCCTGAAGTTAAAGAGTCAAAATATAACCCAAACGGAGCAACCCTCATAACTCCTCCACATCCTTTACTGTTATTTAAAGGATATCTAATTGTACCCATCTCCTTACTATTTAATGCACTCATACATGTATTTCCAGGAGCTCTAGGATGATTTAATTCTTCAATATTTTTAATCCAAGTTATATTTGCTCCAATATCACTAGTAGGAACTTGAGTCGTATACCAATCTTTATAAGCAAGATATACACTATCCACTAGCCTTGAACCATCATTTTTAGTTTGATGATATAATATAGCATTAGCACTAAATAAAGTCATTTGAGTATCATCTGAAATAATTCCTTTATTATAACTAACATACTCTTTTTCTTTTATCCCTTTTATAAATTCACATTGATATCCTAAAGCATCACCAACTGCCCCACCAACTAGTGATCCCCTAATCTTATTTATTCTTTCTTTTTTGTTTAATTCTATTAACTTACCCTTTATAAGCTTATATCCCTCATCAATATCAGTTATATCCTTAACTACACTTTCAATTGGACACATCCCAGTAGCATCTCTATTTTCGATATAGTCTACTAAAGTTTTATATGAAACTTTAATATTATTTAGTTTTAAATATTCTAATGCTATTTTACTAATCACTTTAGCATATACTTCTTTAACTTTTGCTATTACAAAAAGCATACTAGCACCCTTACCAACTACTTTATCTGCTACACTATACCCTTGTAAATCTTTCCCACTTTCAATAAACTCCATCATTGGTCTAACTCCCCTATATGAAGAAGTTATAATATCATCATCTTTTACCAAAACAATTGTATAATCATTCCTTAAATTCTTTATTGCAATTTTAATATCACTCATACTAATTCTCCTTATTTTTATTTTATAACTAAAAAAGATAATACATAAAACAAGTATTATCTTTTCTTAGGATTTTTCATTTGATTTCTCAATGCAATCATTTTAGAAATTTTGTGTAAATCTTCTAAATACCCCTCTGCTTGATATCTAATATATCCAGAATCAGCATCTTTTTTATAAATAAATTCCTCAATCATATCTCTAGCATACCCACCATATCTGCATAGCAACTTATTTAGTGAGTTAAAGAAAGGCTTATCGTAATGATAAAACATTATACAATCAAACATGTGTTTTATATTTTTAGGATAAAAATTAAGTTCTTCTCTTTCTTTTTTTGTTAAGCCATGATTAATTGTCTTTAATATATCCTTTAATTCTGCTGCATATTCATTAATATCATCGAGTTCTCCATCTTCAAGAGCCTCTTTTACATCATCAATATAAGGAAAGGCGAATAAACGAGTATCGATAAAAAGATCAATTTTAGACACTGAATCGTACTTCAATTTAATCACCCTCTTTTATAAATTCTACCATAATATCCATACTATACCTATCTAAAATTAAAGTTTTACACTATCAATGCATATATTCCCAAGTACTAACTATATTAATAATTTCTCTTTCTCCTTCACTTTGAGGTGTAGTATCAACAGTGTACACTCTACCAGCAAGCTTATTAGAAAACTTTAGCCAATACATTGTACAATATGAACCATTACCCAAATCAAAAATAACTTTTTCAGCTAATAATTCATCTTTTATATGTAGTTTTTCTCTTTCTACAAGAACAAAACCTTCATTTACATGTTCTCCTATAACATTTTCTACCACAGAATAATACTCATCGTCACTATCTATATTTTCTACTCCTTCAATGTAAACAATATTTTTACCATCACTAAGCTCATAAAACCTTCCTGGAGGAGCTCCTGTAGTATCTTTTTGTCTATATTCTTTAGAGGCTTGGAAAGCAAACATATAATCATTTCTAGCATATAAATAGTTACCAGTAAGAACACTAACTTCAATAACTTTTGCCGCTATTTTATGCCCTTTCAAAAGCATAATTAAATTGTCTCTTGTATATTTTACTTGCCCTTCTCCCATATCCTCTTTATTTCTTAAAACGTATTCATAAGCATCATAAGCAAAATGCTCATTTGTATCAACTGGAAACAACAATTCATGTGAACTAAAAGAATCTATAGCATCATACTTATCAAGGATTGTTAAATCCCCCTTGCCTTTTAATACCTTAACTTTATTTAAAATATTGTTGGCAAAATCTTTAACCGAATCATTTTTATTATGAGTTAATGCAAGACTTGCATAAGCTAGTGCATCATCATAGTTTTCTTTTATCATTGAAATACATGCAAATTGTGACAGCATAACTGCAAAATCACTACTTCTCCATATATATTTATATGCCTCTTTTAATAAATTTTCCGCTTCTATAACATCTTCTTGAGCTAAAGCAATTTCAGATTTCATTAAATAAAATCTTGCTGTATTAGGAGCCACTTCTATCATAGAATCAATAAGACTAATTGCTTCAGGATATTTACATAACTTCTTTAAAGCATTAGCTTTTTCATTCATCAATATAATTTCACCATTTCCAGCCCAATTAGGAAGTTCTTCAGCCCCATTAAAATGACAATTACAATTATATAAATAATCTAATATATCAAAAAATTGATAGCAAATTGTACCATTCATTTCTCTTTCAACTTTATGCTTGTCAATGTCTCTATCTACTAAATCTACAATTTCATTCCATGATTCATTTTTCTTTAATTCTTTTATTTGATCATAAATAGATACTTCTGCTTCCTTTTTTTTCATAACTCATACTCCTTACTATTTTTTTAAAACGACATTAATCCAATTTAGTTCATCTTTTCTAATCTCATCTTGAATTATCATTACATCTATAATTTTAAACTCACCAATATATTTTTTTAAACTTTGCTCATCTAAATAAATAAAATATCTATCGTTTTCATATCCTATAAAATCTCCATATTTAAATGAGCAAAACATTACCCCATCCTTTTTTAAAGCTTTATAGCAATTAGAAAACGACTTTTCAAGATTTTCTTCTTTAACATGAAGAAGTGAAGCACAAGCCCATATACCATCAAAATAGTTCTCATAAGATAATGTTTCAGCATCTCCAACATATGCTTCTATTCCCTTCTTTTTTACACTACTAACAAATTCTTCTATAGGATCTATAGCAATTACTTTGTGCTTTTTTGCAAAATGAAAACTATCTCTTCCAGATCCGCACCCCAAATCTAAAATAAGAGAATTCTCCTTTAAATATTTTTCAAAAAAGTTCCTATTAGTACTCATATCATAGTGAAGTGATGTACTTATATAGGACTCAGCATTTTCCTTATAATATTTTAAAGTCTTCTCCATTTTTTCACCTCAAATTAACTATATTATAATTTAAGGATTTCTCTTATGCTATTTTCTAACCTTTATTTTTTTGTTTTAATAAAAAAATAGTAGTGATATAATGTCATTGGTGATATAAATGAGCGAAGCAAATAAGAAAAAAGAAATACTTCCTGTTGAAATATCTTTGCTAGAAAAAGAGGATATGGCTCTTTCTAGCACTATTTTTAGCTTCCTAAAAAACAAGAAAATTCCTAATTATAATCCTAATTGCTTTTTATATCATGGAATAAGATTCGATGATTCCTTGAAAAAACTAGAAAGTATATTTATGAGTCAAAAAATATTAGCAAGCAAATATATCCCTAATTCTTTTTCTTATTCAGACAATGCAAATAAAGGAGAATATGTATCTTTACTTGCATTCAAAGATAATGGTTTAGAGTACAATATATTTATAGAAAGTAATATTTCCTTATTGGTATCGCCACTTATTGAAGCATATCTTAGTAAGTATATTAGTTATGATACTTGGGAAAAAATTCAAAATATAGAAACTAAAAATTTATATAGTTATATGAATGGTGAATATATGTGTAAAGATCATATTCCTTTTGAAATGGTGAGGGCAATTGGCGTTCCTTATGAATACTACACTCTATTAAATGGCAAAGAGTATGCTGATGATAAACTAAATAGAGTTAAAAAATTAATGAATAAATATAGCATAAACCTACCAATTGTAGACACTTCAAGTTACAATGCAATATTAGTAGAGGTAATGGAGAAAAATCATGAAAAAAGAAGTATTAAATAAAATATTAATGAGTGGAGATGTTGTGAATTCTATAAATGATAATTTTGAGGAATTAGTTTCTTTAATACCTGAAATCAAAGATATGATAGGATTTGAACACAATCACCCCCATCACCATTTAGATGTATGGAACCATACTTTATGTGCCCTAAGTCATTCACCTTATGACTTTGAAATTAGGCTAGTATTATTATTGCATGACATAGGTAAACCTCATTCTTGCCAAGAAGGAGAGGTAAGACATTTTAAAGGTCATCCACTTATGTCATATAAAATGAGTTTAGATATTTTAAAAAGATTAGAATTCAATATTAATGAAATTGAATATTTATCTAAACTAATCTTATTGCATGATGATTCATTAACTGATGAAGAAATTAATAACGATAAAGAAACTTCATTTGTTAGATTCCAAATTCAATATTGTGATTCACTTGCCCATCATCCTGATAAATTAGAAAAAAGATTATTGTACTTGCTAGATGTAAACAATAAACTTAATACAGATCTAGTAAAAGATGAATACAATTTAAAATTAAATAATTTATTAAATAAAAAATCACGCTAAGTACTGCGTGATTTTATTTTACTTATTTTCTATCCAATACCTACGAGTCAAAAATATACCATCTTCCTCTTCGTTTTCTACTTTATTTTCTAGTATACCCCCGTTAAACTCAATAATTTTACTTGATCCTATATTATCATCATCACATGTAACTAAAATTCTTTCTTCTAATCCTAATTCCTTTGCTTTTTCTAATCCTAGTTTTAAAATCAGCTTACCATATCCTTTTCTCCAGTATTTTGGATTAATGCCATAGCCAATATGCCCACCAAATCGAAGCAAATTTTCTGTTAATCTAACTCGTATGTGAATAACACCTAAAAACTTATCATCGTCTACTAAAAAGTAATCATATGATGGTACATATCCTGGTTTTAATTTAGTCTCATCTCTACTATCTTGATGCTTTTTTATAACATCTACTTCATCAATATTTTCAAACATTAAATCATGCTTTCTAATATTACCTTTTTCAATATGATATAAAGATAATTCATAAGCTTCTTTATATTCTTTTAAATATTTTTTATGAGCATCTACTAATTGTACCATTCTTATCACCAAGTTAATTTTAACACCTTAACATTAGGTAAAGTCAACAAAGATGCTATAATGGTTTTATAAGGAGAAATAATTATATGAACGAAAAAATCAAATACGAAGAACAACCTTTAGGATATTGGGAAAAAGATTCTTACATGCAAGCAGTTGTTGAAGAATTCTCACCTAGCATACTAGAAAATATAATTGAAAAAGTAGAAACAGTAAAGGAAGTAAAAGTTACTGCAACTAGAGAACTATCTGAAGAGTCTCCAGGTGGAATTAGATTTACTTATTATGGAGAAGAATATGAAATGTATTATTATCCTAGTAATTTTGCATTTTATGAAATGTATGGAAGAGGACCATATTATCCCACTCAAGCAGAAGGAGAAAAGTTACAAAATGCTAAAACAAGTATCACATTCTGCATGGCATTTGGACAAAATCCTAAAAAATCATTTCACTTACAATTGAAATTAATATATGCAATTGTGCCTAATTTAATTGGCTTAATTGATGAAAGTGCAGAAAAGCTTCTACCTAGAAATTGGGTTAAAATAGCAGTTAACTCTTTTTCAACTCCTAGTGCAGAAAGTCTATATACTATACAAGCTGTATCTGAAGAAAATGGTGAAGTATGGTTACACACTCATGGTCTAGCTAGATGTGGCATCCCTGAACTAGATATCCTACAAACAAGTAGAGAAAATTATAATGTTCACTACAATCTTTTATCTGCATATGCTAGCTACTTGCTAGATAATTCAGGTATGGATTTATCATTCCAACCTATGCATTTGGGATATTTTAGCAATAATGAACCACTTGTAGTAACTAGTGTTTCTTGGACTATTGCTTTAAATGAATATGAAAATCTTGCTTTAGGAAATGCTGAAGATAGAAGAGATGAACATAATAGTAAGCGAAACGTTATTTTCCTATATAAAAACCCAGATGATGCCGAATCTCATGTTCTAACTAAAATAAGTGAATATAGCAATAGATGGAGTGAAAATCCTTTATTCTTTATTAGCGATGATGAAACAAATATTAGAACTAACATAGCTAGAGAAAGATTCCATTATTTAGAGAAGTTAGCAAAAGACGAAAATAATGAAATACTAATTAAAATTGCTCTACCTGTTCCTGATTCAGCACAAAGAGAACATATTTATTTCAGATTAGTATCATTTGAAAAAGAAGGATTTAGAGCAGTATTATTACAATCTCCATACTCTAATATAAATATGCAACCTGGAGATGAATCATATTTTACTATCGAAGATGTAAGCGATTGGCTAGTGTATACAGATAGAGGAACTATATATCCTTCTCATGTTTACTTGCTAGAAGATTAGGTGATTTATATGTCTAAGATAGATGAATTAAAAGAATATCATACTAGAACTAGTAAAAATGGCATTATAATGCCTGATATTGAATCATTTGATACTAAGACCAAGTTAGCAATTAAATTATGGCCACAAATTAATGGTGATGGTAGGATTGATTATTTACTAGGGAAAGGGCTAGGTGTTGAACTAGCCTTAAGAGGTAAAGTAAAGGGAAGAAAAAAATATAATAACAATTTTCCTTATCGAAGCCATTCAGACTTTGAGATTTATAATGCTCCATATACTAGTTATGATTCAATACCAGAAAGTAAAGCTTTCACTTATGTTTTTGGAGGACAAGAGATATATCCAAAAAGTGCTACAAAAGGGCTACATGAATTACCTCCTTCTTTGATGGATTCTACATATGAAGAAGTAGAATATAACGGGGAAACATTTTTAATTCCCGAATTAGAAATATTATTTCTAGACAAATATTTAAAACAAGAATCTACACCTAGAAGCGAGGGGTGTGATGCTATATTGTTGCTTAAAGAATATGATTTGAGTTTAGAAAAGATATTAAATTATTTCGATGAATATTATATAAATCCAGAAAGTAAAAAGATACAAGAGATTTATAACTTTGATAAAATGTATAATCAAAGCCTAATATCATTAAATAAAAGAATGATAAATTCATGCAAGGACTATTGTGAAGAAGAAGGTATTGAATTCAACTTAGAAACTCTAAATAAATATGTAAACAAAAAAATTTCATCTTTCAAGAAAATATCACCAAGCATTAATGTTGATGGTATAATCGTATCTTTATGTCCAGATAATATTGAATATGTATTAGAAGATGGAAAATTTGTTATAAGTAAAAATACCGAAGAAGTACTAAAAGAAAATATAAAAGATATGGTTGACTCTAAAATCCAAAAATTACAGGATGAAAGAGAAGAATTAATCGAAGTATACAATAGAGTTAATAAAACAAAAAAAACAAGAGTGCAATAGCACTCTTTTATTATTTCCTTTTTATACTCCATTCTCTTCTTCCATCTTTATCATAATAATTTGTATTTTTGTATTTACTTACAAATTTATCCCAAAACTTAACAGCTCTAACATTTGCAAGATCAGTAGAAAAAATAAAGTTACCAGAAAAGTTATCTAAAAGTAATGAAGCTAAAGAAATAGCATTATTATTACCTCTATATTCTTCTAAAACACAAAATTCAGCAATTTCATATTCTTCCTTTTCAAGTTCTCTTATCATTGCAATACCTGCAATTTCATTGTTTAAATATAACCAATAAGGATATCTATCATCATCTTTAAAATAATAATCAAAATATTTATACTTAGGGGTTCCTTTTTCATCAAACTCTATACTTTTGTCATATTGAGATAATTCTACTAAATAACTATTAAAATACTCTCTATATTCTCTTTTATCTCTTAAAGATACAATTCTTATATCATACATACAAGTCACCTCTACCTTGATTATATATAATTTTTTTATTAATAATAAAGTTTATCTTTAAATATTCTCTTTAAGATATTACAATACTACTAGAATTGGAGGGATAACTAGATGGTAGACGTAAAAATTGATTGTGCAGAAGGAAAATTCAAGTTTAGAGTTTGTGGTATTGTTAGAGTTAACAATAAATACCTAACTGTAAAAATTCAAAACAACGATTTCTTTTGCTTGCCAGGAGGTCATGTAGAACTTGGAGAAGATACTGATACTGCAGTATTAAGAGAGATGAAAGAAGAGCTTGGATATGAAGTTAAGATTGTAAGACTTGTATCAATTATTCAAAATTTCTTTAAAGCTAAAGATGGCAGACAATTCCATGAACTTGGATATTACTACATAGTAGAACCAGTAAATATTAATGAAGTTAACCTAGAAGATTATGTAAGAATGGAAAACGATAAAGGAGAAATGAAACGTCTAGAGTTCAGATGGTTTACTCTAGATGAACTAAATAATACTAGATTCTTACCTGAAATACTAAAAAGCAAATTAGAAGGTACTACTCTAGAAAATATTATTACTAAAGATTAATGAAAATATATGTAATGAGGCATGCCACTACAAGATGGAATGAACTTGGTATTACTCAAGGACATACTCATAATAGGTTAAGTAAAAAGAGCATTGATTTAACTAATAAATTAGCCGCTGATTTTAAATGTAATAAAATAGATTTAATTATCACTTCGCCTCTTATGCGTAGTGTACAAACATCAAATATTATGAATAAATATCAAGATGTTAAAATAATTAAAGATGATAGGCTTATTGATATCGACCAAGGAATATTTACTAGAACTAAATTTGCTACCTTAAGCGAAGAAAAAAAGCAAATGAGATTAAATAGAGTTCCTGAAGCAAAACTAGAGTCATATCAAAATGTATATAAAAGAACCGTGGATTTTTATTTAGATATCAAAAGAAAATATAATAAAAATAATATTTTGATAGTAACTCACACAATCAATGCCAGCATTTTAGAATTACTTGCTAATAATATTGAAATTGATTATGATAATCCGCTTCATTTAAGAAATTTCAAAAACGGTGAAATAAAAACATTTGATATAAAATAAAATATGCTAACAATTAGCATATTTTTTTATTTATGCTATATTGAAATTAGTGATGTATTCATTTAAATGAATACAAATGGAGGTAGATTATGGCTGGGCAAGATTTAAATAGTCTTAATGAAGAGCAAAAGCAAGCTTTATTTAAAGTTGTGAAAATGCAAGCTGATAAGGGCGAAATTAAAGCATATCCTATGTTAGCGGAATATTATGCAGTAGGATTTGGGTGTGAAGCTAATATGAAAGAAGCTGCTACTTGGTGGATAAAAGGAGCTGAAAAAGGTGAAGCTTCTTGCCAATACAATTTGGGTCTTATTTATTTAAATAGTTCTACTGGTGAAGCAGACAACAAAAGAGCTTTCGAATTAATTGAATCTTCCAGTAAACAAAATTTCCCTGAAGCTTTATTTACAATGGGTGGATTTTATCTAACAGGAACTCATGTGGATCAAGATTTATCTAAAGGTGCTGACTATTATTTACAAAGTGCAAAATTAGGTTTTGCAGAAGCTCAATATATGGTTGGATGTTTATATGTAAAAGCTGAAGGTGTAAAAAGAAATATTGAGGAAGCTGTAAAATGGTTTAATGAAGCTGCTAAACAAGGCCATCAAAAAGCCATAAGTGCTATAGATTCATATAATAAAGATAAAACATGTTTTGATAAAATTGAAATTTTTGATGATAGTGAATGTGCTAATGCTATTATTCAAATGGCAGACAATGGAGATCCTCAAATGCAATTCAGGGCAGGTTTAATATATGAAGGTGGTCATGGAGTAAAGGCAGATTTTAAAAAAGCTCTAAATTATTATTTAATGGCTGCTGAAAATGGATACATGGAAGCTAATTATAATATTGCTATTATGTATTGTAGATCTAGAATTGACATGAAAGAAGATATACCAAATGCTGTAAAATATTTTACTATTGCAAGTGATAATGGTATTGAAACTGCTTCATTAGCATTAGCAATTATTTACATGACTGGTTATAAAACTAATGAAGATATAACAAAAGGTAGTAAACTATTAAAGAAAATATCAAAGACAAATAAAACTGCAAAAGAGCTATTAGACTTATATGATACATGTGATGATAGTGTTGAAGTAAAAAAAGAATTTACAAAATACCTTAATACAATCGTTAGGGGTAAAAACAGTGATGAAATTTCTTATGATAGCAAAATTAATTTTAAAAAAGAAGAGGAATTTAATAGTATAAAAGAAGTTGCTAGTGGCTTAAATAAGTTTGATATTACAGAATTCACTAGCATGTATGAAGAATTAGAAAAGTTAAAATGTGAATTTGAAAATAAAGCAGACTCTTGTGACTCTTTTTCTAAAGAAGAAACTGAAGCATTTTTAAATGAATTATACAATTTAGGTAAAACTATTTTTTCTTTAACAGGTTCTTATTGTTCTAGTATTTTTTATTGCTTATCAAATATGGAAGAAAGTGAAAATTTTAAAGATGTTGCTCCTGAAATACTAAGTGATGAATATAATTGTTTCAAAGAACTAATTGACTATTTATATAACCATATTCATGGTTCAGAATATCACCTTAACCAAATGTTAAGTAAGGAACCATACCAATATAAAATGTTGGATGTGTATCTAGCGGTAATGTATGAAGAATTAGATGAAGAAAAATCAGAAAGATTCTATGATAGGGCTTGTGATAACGACTTACCATTAGCACATTATTTCTATGCACTAAAATGCTATAAAAAAGGTGAATATAACAAAGTAATTGAGCACTTAAGTAAGATAACTAATGATTACCCTACCTTAGCCGCTCCATTAACTGCTAAGCTACTTAGATATGGTCATGGAGTAGAAAAAAATTTCACTGAGGCATATAACACATGTGTAGATGCTGCCAACTTTGGAAATCTAGAATGTTTAATTTTACTTGGTGATTTCTATATGGAAGGAATTGAGATTCCTAAAGATGTAACAAAAGCACTAAGCTACTATAAACTAGCGATAGATTATGGTTATACTAAAGCACTAGATAGAATAGTTAAATATTATTATGATATACATGAATACAATATGGCTGATACGCTATTGCGTAAATATAATTTATCTACCAATGATGAAAATGTAGACTTAATTTTGAAATTGGCACCTTATAACGACTATAACTATGCCACTGGAGGATTTTCTAGATCTGAAGTTGCTAGACGTTCAAGTAAAAAACATTCATTATTAGCTTCTTTATCCCTTAATTCTTTAGGTTATATAGATGAAATAGATATGTTGTTTGATTACACTAGCGAAGAATATGCCCTAAAAGCTATTGGAGAAGGAGATTTAAAAGCAAACTACGTTCTAGGTGAGTTAGCATATAAAAAAGGAGAAATAGATAATGCAATAAGTTTTTATCAAATTGCCGCAAATTCTGGTTCTCCTGATGCTAAATATAGACTTTCTAAAATGATACAAGAAGGAACTAACATTCAAAAAGATGAAAAGAAAGCACTAGAATTATTAAAGCAAGCCGCTGAAGGAAATAATAAAGATGCCCTATATGAAATGGGATACAAATATCTAAATGGCGAAGGTGTAAGAAAAAACAAAACTAAAGCTATAGATTACTTACTTAAAGCCGCTAATATGAACCATGGTGATGCATTGTATCAAGTTGGTGAACTAGTAACTAATGGTGAGATAAAACACTCTGATGAGAGTTCACTTTATAAAATATATTACAAGGCATTTGTATATGGAAGTAAAGATGCATGTAAATACTTAGCTACATATTATGAAGATAAAGACGAGCAATTACATAAATGCTTTAATGTATATGAAAGAGCTAATTCATCGGATGCACTTTATTTGCTTGGTTATTATATTCTAAATGGTGAAAATCTAGAAAAGAATGAAAAGGAAGGCGTGCTTGTATTAGAAAAAGCTTCTGAAATGGGAAACTTGAAAGCAGATTACATGTTATCTACTTATATATATGATAAAACTGGTGATGCAGAATTTTTTATACCTAGAGAAAAGCAAATTAAATATTTAAAAGCAGTTATTACCAGATCAGCAGAGTTACCTTTAGATGAAGAACAAAAAGTAAAAGCAATTACAAACTTCACTCAAAAATTATCAGAAATTCAAAAATAAAAAAAACCTCTTAGCTTTAACTAAGAGGCTTTTTTATCTTTGGAATTAGTAGTAGCAATATCTAAAATCACTGATACCCCAAATACCGAAGCAGATACAATAAGTACTATCCACATCACATTTGCTACAATATCATAACTACCGAAAGTAATAAATTCTATTGCAGATTTCCATAACCAGTTAACAAGATAATATACACCTGTAAGAGCAAGAATACTAATTGAAATAATTTCAAGTCTTCCTGCTACCTCACTTATTATTAATCTTGGAGTTGCCTTGTTATATTCACAAATTAATCTTGTGTGATTTACAATATGAAATATATTTAAAAATACAATCAAACCTAGCGCTACAATAGAACTAATAGTTAGTGCTTGTATTTCTTCACTTGGATCTAACATTCCTGTTATACCCTCTAACAAGAAATCTGGTAAACTATTAATCATCAATACTAATCCACCATTCCATATCATAGTTACTACACAAGCAAGTAAACCTATTAAAGAAACTCTTCTAATGAGTGTCATTATAAATGGTTCTGAGGAATCACTACCATAAAACTTCCTTGCTAAATAATATCCAATCCATGTACCAAGTAAGACCACCCCTATAAATCCTAAAAGTGCAATTATAATAGAAATACTTAATGGATTAGATTCAAATGCTTCTTTATTGCCAAGCAAGTCAGGGTTAAAAAATGCCATGTAGCTATAGAATAAGAATAATGCTGTAATGCAAACTAGTGTCCAAAAGGTGATTTTTATTGGCTTGAATTCACTTATTCCTGGAAAATCAATCGGTTCAGGATCATCTAGACATGCCTTTCTGGTTTTGAACTCTATTTTGGCAGGTTTTGCTACCTTTTGTTTTACTGGTGCAGATTTTACTTTTTGTTGACTCTCCTCCGGAGTCTTACTTTCTTCTTTTTTTCCTTTTTTATTTAATGAAGCAACTATTTTCAAGTAATTATCATGCATTGTATTTAACTCTGCTTTTAATGATTCATCACTTAATAATTTCTTCGTATCTTGATAATATTTTTCAACTTTTCTTAGTTTTAGTTCATCAACTTGGATATTATTTTCAATCTCACTTGTTACAATAGCACTTAAACTAGTATATACAAGAAAACTTATACTAGGACTTTCAGAATTTAGATCTAGAGCAGCAAGCCCATATCTATATGCACTCTCAAAATCTTTTGAAGCATAATATTCTTTACCCATTTTATAGATTACTTCAGCTTTTTCTTTTGAATTTATTTTCAAAAAATATAATTGATCTTCTATATTATTTGTAACCTTTTTCTCTAATAATACATTTTGTTTACAATGAGGACAAACTATTGCTACTCCCTCATATGCAGTCATGGACGTTTCACAAAAAGGACAATTAATAGTTTTCTCTTTCATCAAATCACATCCTTAAAATCATTCTAGCATTAAATTAATAATTGATAAATAAAAAAGGGTATTTTATAAATACCCTTACTTATTTTCTATTCTCTTTATAATACTTCTAGCTACACTTACTCCATTAGCACTAGCTTGCATTAATCCTCTAGTGGCAGCAGCACCATCACCAATAGCTCTTAACCCTTTTATACTAGTTTCAAAATCTCTATCTACATGTACCTTATTTGAATAGAATTTAACTTCTACCCCATAAAGTAAAGTTTCATCGCTTGCAATACCTGGGCTAACCTTATCTAAAGCTTCAAGCATTTCTACAATGTCCACCATAATTCTATGAGGGAATACAAGTGATAAGTCACCTGCTACAGCATCTTTTAAAGTAGGAATAATATTGTTTCTACATAATCTTTCATCAGTAGTTCTTCTACCTCTTTTAAAATCTCCAAATCTTTGTACTAATATTTTCCCATCACATAATAAGTTACTTAATTCTGCAATCTTTCTACCATATTCAATTGGAGTATGGAAAGGCTTAGTAAATCTTTTAGATACAAGCAAAGCAAAGTTAGTATTATGAGTTTTGAACTCTTTAGATTTATAAGCGTGACCATTAACAACAGCTAAACCATTTTCATAATATTCACTAGCAACTTCTCCTGATGGGTTAGAGCAAAAAGTTCTTACTTTATCATCAAATGTAGGAGTATGATACACCAATTTTGCTTCATACAAATTAGTGTTTAATTCTTCCATTATTTCATCTCTAACTTCAACTCTTACACCAACATCAACAGTACCAGGTTCAGTTTCAATATTGTGTTCTAAACACTTATTATAGAACCATTCAGCACCTTCTCTACCAACGGCACTAACAACTTCATTTGAATAGTAAGTTTCTTTATCAGTAACTACACCTTTTACTACGCCATCTTCAATAAGAATATCTTTTACCATTGTATTAAAAATGATTTCTACACCCTCATTTAATAGATGTTCTTGAATCTTGCTATATATTTTATATCCTTCTTCAGTACCCAAATGTCTAATAGGGCACTCAATTAGTTTAAGATTAGCACCAATAGCTTTCTTTCTTATTTCTTCAATTTCTTTTTCTTTATCTATACCATAAATTTTAGTATCAGCGCCAAAACTTAAATATACTTCGTCAACTTCTTTAATTAATTTAGCTGTTTCATCATATCCTAATATTTCAGGAAGATTACCACCAACATCTGGAGACAATGATAACTTACCATCACTAAATGCACCAGCACCAGCAAAACCTGTAGTAATAGAACAAGGAACGCAATTCACACATTTCTTTGTCTTTCTTTTAGGACACATTCTTTTTTCAATTGATCTTCCTTTTTCAATAATTAAAACTTTCATATCTTTGTTATATTTTTTTAGCTCATGAGCACAAAATATACCAGATGGTCCAGCTCCTATTATAATTACATCATAATTCATAAAACTACCTTCTTTCATCATCACAACAAGTTAATACTATTATAAATAGTATTCAAAGTCAATTAAGACCATTATAAAAAAATACCAGCAACTGCTGGTATTATTTATTTCTTCTAGCATATATCTTATTAATTAGTTTTTCTAAACTTGCTGCATATGATCTTTGACTATCAATATCATTTGCCTCTAGACAATTAGAACAGATAAATATATCTCTTATTTTTCTCATATTATTTTTACCTATTTTTTTCACTAAGTCATCTACATTACCATTAAACTTAGCATCTAAAAAATCATTCCAATATGGACTTCTTTCTAACACCTCTACTAAAGGCAACATATTTGTATAGGCACAAGTATATTCGCTATCAGGATTATTAGTGTGAGAACTTAAAACGTTTCCCTCTAAATAATTTTGTGCTCTAAGAGCAAAATACTCAGTCATCGCCTCATTAATAGAACAATATCTTCTCCAAAATGGTTTTTCATCCTTATTAACTCTTTCAAGGGCATGTATAAATTCATGAGTAATTATCATATTTTGATGAACTATAGTTTTATCTAATATGAATGCTCCATACATACAATGCTTAGTTTTTCCATTTTCAAATTCATGTGTCCCACATATTGCTGCAGCAGGTAATACACTCATTAGCATCCCAACAACATGTTCTAAATTCTCACCATTATATTCAAAACCATTATTTTGGAAAAACTCTTTTAAATTAGAATTGTCTAATGCTTGTCTATATAAATTAAAATTATAAACTTGATTAATTTGATTCTTTATTAATTCAACATTTTCCTTAGTTAACTCAAAATCTTCTTTTGCTCCAATTCTTTTTCTAAATTGTGCTCTATTTCTCTCAATAATCTTTTTTTGTGCCTCACTTTTATTAGAGGTATCTACAAGAAATGATTCAACTTCTACTCCTAAAATAAGCAAATCATCTAAATTAGATAATTTGAATTTAGCCTTTAATTCATCAAATTGCTTTCCTATTATTGGTAACTCTTTTCTCTCTTTACTATTCATAGATTGCTCTCTAACAAACTTAAAAGCTTGGTATTTATCTATCTTTTCAATTATTTTGTTTAATTCTTCAATTTTCTCTTCCTTATAAAGTCTTTCTAATGCTTC
Organism: Bacilli bacterium; assembly: GCA_017517765.1. Taxonomy (GTDB): domain Bacteria; phylum Bacillota_I; class Bacilli_A; order RFN20; family DUOF01; genus RGIG6178. The sequence continues at coordinate 149,640 of JAFWYE010000006.1, forward strand.
ATATCCAATTCCATATCTGGCATATCTTTTAGAATTCTTCTTATAAAATTCAATAAACCCATCACTAACATCCTTAAAGAAAGGCCTAATAGCCATAGCACATTGCTTATCAAGATAAGGAAGTGTGTCGTAGCCAACAAAATCACTAAGTTCCTTAACCACTTTTTTTCTCTCTATTGTATACCTAGTTTCAAAACTATTAACTTTCAAAAAGAAAACAGTAGTATTTTTTATGTCCTCTAAAAATCTAGGATAATGCTCTCTAGCTCTTTTTTCATCTCCATCAAATATTCCCATAGCAATAGCCATAGCTATCATTTCTTTATTATTCTCTATTTCTAATATTTCTGATTCATAACTCATAGAGAATCACCTACTAACTTATCAATATAGGCCATAAACATATTCCAATTACCTGGTGCTTTACTAAAAGTAAAAGTTTCTTCTTTTTCATCAATAAAAGTAACATTGTATATAGAATCTTCTAAATCCATATCTTTCCATGTACTTTTACAACTAAATAATCCAAGTAAAGTATTAAATCTATTTTCATAACTAGAATTTAAGCTAACTTTATTACCTTCTTCTTCAATATAAAAAACATCCTCATCTAAATAAATAGTTTTAGATGTAGTCTCTGGCAAATTAATTTGTATAACTATCTTCATAAACATCGCCTCAATCTAGATACATAATATCATTATTAAAATTAGAAGTAAATGAATAAAGTTTTTACTCCACAACAAAAAAGCATAATACAAGTATTATGCTCTATCTTTTATTACTTTGAACTTTACTTTTATCTATCGCTTCACTATCACTAAAAGCCTTAGATTCAATAAACTTGTTTAACTCTTCTAGTTCAATTGAAATAATTCTTCTTTTTCCTTTGTAAAGATCTTCGAAAATTAAATTTTGTTTTACTTTTCCATCTTCATTTACAATATCAACCCTGATTTTCCCATGTGCTAGAGCATTTCTAAAAACTTCACAGAAATATCTCTTATCAATTTCTATTTGACTCATACTAGGATTTTTTCTCAACCATGCATTCTTTTGTTTCTCGTAGACATCTCTATCATCTTCTAAAAAAGTATAATCAACCTCATCAATTAAATTATAATCAACTTCTTTAAATGAAGGATTTTGTAATCTATACATAACCATATATGACTTTAGCATTGCAATAGAGGGTTCAGCAGCATAGACACTTCTAAAATCCTCATCAGCAGCCTGCAAATGAACTGAAGCTCTGGCCATATTATAAAAGTGCATAATCCAATTGCTCATAACCATTTTAGGATCCACTAAATATTTATATAACGGTAATATAACTCTCATTTGATCTTCAAATTTCATTTTATAAAACTTATCACCATAATAGTGATTAATAATCATTTCTACTTGTTTTTTCTTGTTATCATCAAAAACAATTTCTTCTTTATCATCTGGATGTTTTTCCATATATTTTGAAAACTTTTTATCATTATTAAGCTTTTTTTCTACCATATTTTTTAATACAGGATCATTTTGATATTTCAATTTATACAAGTGAAAATGTTCTAATTGCTCTAACAAATTTTCCCTAGTTAAATTCCAAGACTTATCCTCTGCATCCATAAAATAAAAATCAGTTTGTAAACCAAAAAAAGCATCATTACTATAATATTGTTTAACAAACTCAGAATAATTAGATAAAAATAATTTTCCTTCAAAGCCTGTATAATTAGAATTATGTAAATTCAAAAATATAGCCATATATGCATCTTCATCTTCAAATTCATAATCGTATTCAGAATGCATTAGAGCATTTCTTACATTAAATAAATAATTATTATCAGGAGCTATATTGCTACTAACACTAGTAACACTTAACCAATCCTCTAATCCTGTAGGTACAATGTTTTCTTTTTTAAATCTTTCATAAGCATTTTTAATAATAACAAATCTTGGCTCTAAATATTTTATATCAAAGCCATAATTATTATTTCTACTTGAGTTTTCAATAGTTTCTTTATTAAGTCCTATAACTCCAATTGAACAAGCTAGCATAAAGTTGTTTAAATCAAACATAGTAATAGCATTTTCTCTACATAAAGTTGCCAACTTTATAAAAAACTCCTCTTCACTTTTTTTATCATAGTTTCCATCATCAACAAAAGCATGTAATTTGTCTAAAAATCTCATTGCTCTAGTATAGTGCAATTCTTGACTAGTTTTATTCATATTATCACCTACTAATACTAACTTTATATTATAAATATAGCCATGCAAAGTCAAGGATTACTCCTTTTTCCCCACATGGCTAATATTACTTTTCAAAAATTTCTCTTACTGTTTCTAATAATTGTAAATGCTCTTTTTCAGTTTTAAAACTATGTCCTGACTCTTCAAAATAATAAATCTTATAATTGCCTTTACACTTATTTTCATAAAATATTTCATTCTTTAAATAATCTACAGTATCATCTAATTTACCCTGTATAACATATAAAAATCTAGAATCGTTATATTTATCAATCAATCTATTATTCAATAATTCATTATAATAGCAATCATCAATTTTAATTCCATCAACCTCTAAAATATTACCATCTTTTAAAGTATGAATTGAATCTTTTAAAATAACATTACTAAATACTTCATCGATAAATATAGCAGGTACCCTTAATATAATTTTATGATAATCATAATTTATATCATTTAAAAAATTCAATAAAAGATATCCCCCATAAGAAGTAGCAATATATGATATCTTTTTATTCTTATACGTCTCTTTTACATACTTATCTACCACCTTAATAGTTTCTATGCATTCATCATATCTAATTGGTTCCTCTTTGCTATTATCACCATGTCTAGGTAAATCAAAAGTTATAACTTCAAACCCTTCATTACACAAAGTTTTTCCAAGCATATTATTAGAACTGCTTTTTTTACTACCAGTGAATCCATGAATAGCAATTAAAACATTTTTGATTTCTCCATTACACTCAAATAATCTAGCATTAACTTTATTTTCAATAACAAAATCTTTTACCATATTTATTCCTCCCCAGAGTCTTTTATTTTATAAAACTCATTTACTAAACTCCTATAATTACACTCTTTTAATGTAGAATACTTTATCCTATAATTTGCTTTATTATGTTTACCAGTTACAGAGTATCTTAAATACATTTGTAAATACTCATCAATGGTTTTAAGCCCTTTATCTGTATTAATAATTGGAAAAAACCACCTACTCCAAGTTAAATCATTAGGATTTCTTGTTTCAAAAAACTTGTAGTTAAAACACTTAGTCATAGCCTTAATTGTATCTATATCAGACATGTTCTTTCTAAGTTTTCTACGATGGATAGTTCTAGCTTTTCTTCTAATTTTTCCTTTTATTTTCTTAACTGTAACTTCTGAAAGATCAACTTTTTTATTATGATATTTAATACCTAAAAAGTTCCATTCTTCTCCCTTACTAAATACATATTCCTTATCCTTATTTATCAATAATGCTTTACTAGAAATAACATCACAAATATATTTTTTATATAACTCTAATTCTTCTAAGGATGAAGCAAATACAATGATGTCATCTGAATATCTAGCATATAAAATATTATTATCTTCAAAATACTTATCTAAATCCATCAAATAAACATTAGCAAGAAAAGGAGCGAAACTAACTCCTGCCATTGCACCCCTTTTTTCTTCAATAACTTTACCATCAATAATTGATTTATCTAATAATAAAAGTTTCTTTATAAAATTATAAGTAGGAACATCCTCTACTACTTTTTCTAATATTGGTAATAGCATATCTATATTTATACTATTAAAATAATTTTTTATATCAACTTTATAAGCATACATATTATCTATATTAGGAGCATTAGTGATTGTACTTATTGCTTTTTTTACACCAACTACTCTTCTAAAAGAATAGCAATTACTAGCCATTTTATGATCATATCTAAGTAAATGATAAGTAATGAATTTAAGGATCATACTTTCTTCGCTGGAATAACAATATACAATTCTTTTCTTTTCACTTCCCATTTTATTGATAAGTTTCTTACTTGGTGGAGCAAAGTTAAAATCTTCACTATTAATATTTAATGCTATATTTAAATACTTTTCTTCATCAATAAACTCTCTTAGTTCTTTTTCTTCTCGCTTATTTAAATGTCCTTTATCTATCTTATAATTATAAAATGCTTCCCATTCACTTTTTTCTTTAATTAAATCTAATATACTCATAATATTTTTCTCCAATAAAAAAGAAAGGAAAATAGCTTTGAATTAAGCATTGCTTAATTATACAAGAGATAACACATACCGGTTACCTGCAAAACCATAAAATGGTATATGCTTACTCCCATCGCAGGTGCAATAACTTGCGTTTTCCTTTCCATAATTTTATACATTAAAAATAAATCTTTGTCAATTACATCATTCTTCTTATTCTATTTTGCACATATTCTTTTTCATTAGGAAATTGCATATAGAAATTGATTAACTTAACTCTTTTGTTTTTACAAAGTTCAACTAATTGCTTATAATCATCATATTTTTCAGCATTATGTGGCAATTTAACAATGATCCATCTAACATTACCAGACATATCTCCAATAACGTAATCACATACATATCCATGCTTATAAGCATAGTCAGGATAAATATTTTTGATTTCTACACCTTTAGACACCTTATAATTTGTTGCAAATATTTCTTCTACTGCAGCATCAATTTCATCCATACCTAATTTCTTAAATCCAGAAAATAAATTTTTTAAAAATCCCATAATTCACACCTCTTTACTAAAGTATAACACTGAAGAGTAATTTACCTATGTTTTTACTTTGTTTTATTAATTAAATTACCTATAATGACAAATATGGAGATGATAAATATGGATAAACCTATACTAGACTTCTTTGATGAAGAAAGTTTAATAAATAAAGAAAGTTATACCCAAAACTCTCATGATTTTGAAAGACAAGAACTACTAAATAAATATAAAATAAACACAGCATTATTTATATTTGTAAAAGAAGATATATCTACTGTTGTGGATACTAATAAACTTGAGGAATTCTATTTATTTACAAATGGCAGTAATAGAAACCCATGCTACATCTATGATAAAAAATTTGTACTTGCAATAACTCCTCTTGGTGGTCCTGCAGCAGGAGGACTAATGGAAGAGCTAGGATTCATGGGAATTACCAATTTCTTTGCATGCGGTAGTGCAGGACAAATAGATCACAAATTGGAATCTTCTCACTTCGTTTTAGTAGATAAAGCAATTAGATGTGAAGGTACTTCTTATAGTTATTTAAAACCTTCTTTATATGCATATACAGATGAAACATTAACTAACTATATAGCAACTTATTTAGATAAAAACGGTTACAAATATAACAAGGCTGCAACGTGGACTACTGATTCATTTTATAGGGAAACTCAAAGTGAACTAGAATTGCGTGTATCTCAAGGTGCAGCTAGTGTAGAGATGGAATGTGCTAGTTGGTGTGCCATAGCTAAATATCGTGGATACAAATTTGCTCAACTATTATATTTTTCAGATGCGTTAAAGCAAGAAGGATGGAAATGGAAATTAGACAGAAAAGAGTTAAAAAAATCTATTATAAATCTTATGTTAGATTGTGTAGGTAACTATAAATAAAAAAGGGATTGCTCCCTTTTTTTTATTTTATGTAATTTACTCTTTTAATGATTTTGTTTGTTCCTAATAATCTTAAAATTTCATATAAATCTGGAGTAGCAATTTTACTAGTTACTCCCACTCTTATAGCCATAGAAAAATCAATTATGCTTCCTTTATATTTACTAGGATCTTTTTTATATTCTTTAACAGATGAAGAATATCCAAAATCTTCACATGCCTTTTTCATTTTTTCAAACCAAGTATCTTTATCATCATTTATATCATAATAGATATTAAAATATTCCTTTACTATTAAATTCATGTCATCATTATTTCTAATAAAATCATATCTAGCATTGAAGTTTTCATCGAAGAATAATTCATCATACATGTACCAAATATAATCTTTTATTTCACTATATGAAGAAAAATCTTTTCTAGGTTTTTCTACTTCTCTTTCTATATTTAAAATAGAAATAGTGTAATCTTTGTATTTATATATTAAATCATAAAAGTCTTTATCATACTCTTTTGCCCATTCTAATAAATTACTATATACTTCCTTAGCAGTTAATCTAGATAAATAATTTTTAGAAATGTTAATTAATTTATTTAGATCAAATATTGGTCCACTCTTACTCATTTTATCAAAAGTAAAATGAAATTCTTTATAAGATTTTGTTGGATTTAATAAGAACCATTCTTCAAAATTAGAATTCATAATACTAGCAAAATATAACTTAACAGCTTCAACAGGAATTCCTCTTTTATGGTAAAAAGACACTGCTGCTTCTGGATCTTTTCTCTTACTTATCTTTCTAATAGTTTCTCCATCTTTTATATTAAGTGGTAACAAATGAGCAAATTCTGGAGCTTTAAAGCCACATGCATCCCATAATTCTAGATGAAATGGAACTGAAGATATATAAGAATCATCCCTAGTAACTGTAGTAACTCTCATAAAATGATCATCACAAACATGAGCCAATGCGTATGGTGGTATTCCATCGGATTTAACTAATACTTGATCAATATCATTCTCTGGCAACTCTATTCTTCCTTTTACTAAATCATTAAAAATTATAGTCTTATTAAAATCACCATTAGATTTTAGTCTTAATACCCAACTCTCTCCATTTTCTATTTTATTTTTTATTTCTTCATAACTTAACTTTCTGCATTTAGCATATTTACCATAATATCCTATTCGCTCTTTTCTTCTTTTTTGTTTATCCCTTAATTCATCTAGTTCATCCTCTTTACAAAAACATGGATATGCCCTACCAATTGATACTAAATATTTTGCTACTATATGATATATTTCTTTTCTTTTAGTTTGTATATATGGACCATAGTTACCACCACTTATTGGATCTTCATCAATTTTATAATCATAATGTTTTAAATCCTCTAAAATTAATTCTACTCCATTTGCTATAGCACGCTTAGAATCAGTATCTTCAATTCTTAGTATAAACACACCATTACTCTCTCTTGCAATGACTTCTGGAATAAAAGAAGCATATAAATTACCCATATGTACTCTTCCTGTAGGACTTGGAGCAAACCTAGTAACTTTGCTACCATCCCATAATTTTCTATCTTTAAACTCTTTTTCTAAATCAGCTATGGTTTTGGTTATATTTGGATATAGTAAATTTGCTAAATCATTATTATTCATCTACATCAATCCTTTCTTTATCATCTTTTCTTAATTTCTTTTTTAATATATTCAATAAAATCTTCCAATTTCATACTAACTTTTTCATCACTACCAAATTTAGAATAACTAATCATATTATTATCTCTTTCATAATCTCCAACTATAACCATATATGGATTTTTCATTAAATTACTCTCTCTAACTTTTTTAGCTAATCTCTCTTCACTATCATCATAACTGACTCTAATGTCTTCTTCAATAAGCGCTTCCTTTATTTTCCTACAATATTCATCATGATATTTAATATTTACAGGAATAATATTAACTTGCACAGGAGATAGCCAAATAGGTAATACTCCTTTAAATTGCTCTAATAAAAGTACCATAAACCTCTCATAAGATCCTAAAATTGCTCTATGTACCATAACAGGAACTTCTTTTTCTCCCTTTTCATTTATATAAAATAAATCAAATCTTTTAGGAGAAGCAAAATCCAATTGAACTGTTGGTATTTGTATTTCTCTACCTAAAGCATCTTTAAACATAAAATCAAGTTTTGGGCCATATAAAGCTGCCTCTCCCTCACACTTAATCGCATTAAGTCCTAACTCCTTAGATACTTCTTCTAAAATTCTTTCACATTCATCCCAATCTTCTTTATTTCCTATATACTTTTCAGGATGATCATAATCTCTTAAAGATAACGATACCCAATGATTATCCCATAATCCCATTCTAGAATAGAAATCTTTAATAATGTTACACATATTAATAATTTCTTGCTTCACCTGGTCCTTTTTACAAAATGAATGTCCATCCTCTACACTTATAGCATACACTCTAGATAAACCGCCTACTGCACCTTGTAATTCAGCTCTATATTGCTTATCTGATTCCATATATCTAATAGGTAAATCCTTATAACTTCTAAGTTTTGAAGCATACAATTGACAATGATGTGGACACTGAACTGGCTTTAAAACAAATTCATGCCCTTTAGGAGAATTAACTCTAAAAAGTTCATCATTAAATTTATAAGCATGACCTGATATTTGAAATAAAGATATATCTGCAAGTGAAGGGCAACTAACTTTTTCAAACCCATATCTTTTACATATTTTTTCTACCTCTTTTTGAAGTTCATCTCTTATTATGACACCCCTAGGACTATAAAGTGGTAATCCAGGCCCTACATGTTCAGAAAAACAAAATAAATCTAAATCTTTACCAATCTTTCTATGATCTCTCTCTTTTGCTTCTTCTAAAAATAATAAATATTCATCCAATTCTTTTTTACTATTAAATGCTTTACCACTAATTCTATCTATCATTTCATTATTCATCTTACCTTCATGATAAACACCACTAATCCTTAGTAATTTAATATAAATAGAATTATCCATTTCAAATATTTTTTTCTCTATTTTATCGAACTCATTTTCACTTATTTTACTATCTATTTTAAACTCATAATAAAATTCATTATTATCAAAACTCACCTTTTCTAAACTTATATTTTTATAGTTATTATGTATATATTTTTGTAATATTCTTACAGCTTTTTCATTTATCATATTTCTCATCCTTTCTTTTAAAAACAAAAAAACCTATCATTGATTAAATGATAGGTCTTTAATTATAAAATATTTACAATTAAGCATTATCAAAACAATCAATGTCATATTGATTAATTAAAATATTCTTGGTTAACTGATTGTTTCTCATAATACTTCCTCCTTCTATTTTATTAAAACTTTTAAAAATGTTTTCTTTCCTTTCTTTAAAATTATTTCTTTATTTTCTTTTAAGTTTATTAAATCTTCTAGTTTTGCCCTTCTACCATTCACTTCAATACCATTTTGTTCAACCAGTCTTCTAGCTTCACTTTTCGAAATGGTTAGTTTTGAAATAGTAAGTAAATCTATTATAGAAATTGACTCTTGTTCTATTTCTAATTCTATACTTGGCATATTGGTTTCACTAAGTCCTTTATTAGTAAATAGTTCTTCACTAGTTTTTAATACTTTAATAGCCTCTTCTTCTCCATGTACAAGTTTTGTAACTTCAAAAGCCATTAGTTTCTTTGCCTCGACAATATTCTCCTTACACATAGTCTCTATCTCACTTATTGGTAATTTAGTGAAAAATCTAAGTAGTCTTTCTACATCCTCATCTAAACAATTCACAAAATGTTGGAAGAATTCAAAAGAACTTGATTTTTCTCTACTAACCCATAGTGTTCCTTTTTCTGTTTTACCCATTTTTACCCCGTTAGCATTTGTTAGTAACGGGCAGGTTAGTCCCATCATCAAGGGCCTATTCTCTCCATCTTTATTTGCCATTTTTCTAGATAAATCAACTCCTGCAATAATGTTACCCCATTGATCACTACCACCAATTTCTAATACACAATCGAAAGTATCATTTAAATGAACAAAATCAAATGCTTGCATAAGCATGTAGCTCATTTCAAAGAATGTTAATCCTCCTTGTTCAAGCCTTTTCTTGTAAGCATCTGCACTTAACATTTGTGCAACATTGAAATGTATACCTACAGTTCTCATAAAATCAACAAATCCTTTTTCTCTTATCCAATCCGCATTATTTACAATAATTGCAGGATTATCACCATCAACATCTATAAATCTATGCAAAATGCTATTTATTTCTCTAACATTTCTATCCACTTCTTCTCTTGTTAAAAGTTTTCTCATATCGCTTTTAAATGATGGATCTCCAATCATAGCAGTAGCACCACCTACTAAAAGTACACCTCTATGGCCACAATCTTGTAAAATCTTAAACATTTGTAGAGCAAAGAAATGTCCTATATGTAAATCATCAGCAGTTGGATCAATTCCTAGGTAAAATGTAATAGGTCCTGATTCTAATAATTTTTTAGTTTCTTCTAAATGTGTTGCTTGAAATACAAATCCTCTTTCAAGCAATATATCAAATGCATTATTTTTAAATTCTTTCATATTATCCCTCTTTCTATCTTTATTTTATTTTTATAATTTAATTATTTATTGAATTATTCGCCCCAAGTGGGGGCATATCTTTTAATCATTATGATAAACACAAAATCACCCTTTCATATAATTTTAGGCAATTTTTGTAAATAAAAACTGCCACATAGACTATAGCTATATGGCAGATATATACGTTAAATACTTACGCAAAAAATCTACATATAGCTTTCAATGTAGTAGTAATATGTATATTGTTGCGTAAATAATTTTTTCATATACTTTCTCTCCTTATATACTTTCATTATATCTATTAAATCATCTTTGTCAACACCCTTTATAATATAAAAAGAGTGTTAACACACTCTATTTTATAATTTTCCTTTAGTAGCTAAATAATAGGCTTCTACATAAAATTTTATTTCTCTGCCAGTTAAAATATTAAGATAAATTATATTAATTATTTTTTGTTTATCATTTATTTTAGTAATTAAACTATCTTTTAATTTTTTGATTTTTAGCACTTCCTCTAATGCTAAACCATCATAATCAATAAAACTATCTTTCACCGATTCATAATAATATTTAATTCTATTTTTAGTATCTAGTTTTTTACCATTGACAGTAAAAGTAAGATCCTCAAACTTTTCTAATTGTTTTAAATCTTTTATATTTGCATCTTTTAAAAAATAAACTAATTCATCAATAAGCTCTACATTATTTTTATTTCTGCTTTTTTCTAGATTTTCAATTAAATCCATATTATCACCTCATAGCTTTTACTCTACTTGTAGCAACTTTATTAAATGCAGTTATATCTTCAAAAGTCAAAGTTCCCTTCTTCAATAATGCCCCATTATATAAAGCCATTAACTCTGTTGGATAGCTTATATCCAATTGTAATGCTAATTGTAAATATGTAAGTTGTCTTCTTGTAACTTTCAAATAAATATCATTACTACTTGCTTTCACTAAATTAGTTTTCACCCCATCAAGTTTAGATTTTAAGTAGCTAACTGTCTCCAAATCATACTCTTCATTAGCGAATCTAGAAAGGTAATAATCAAGTCCCATTATAGCCCTTTTTGCAAGTGCTTCTTGAGAGATTTTCCCACCAGAAAAGACTCTATTACTCTTTTCTAAAACAAGTAATTTTTGAGCAAATTCTTTTGGATCTAATTTTTTCCATTCATCATCTATCTCAGTAAATGTTTTTTCAATTTGTTTTGCGCTAATTGTTATCATAATTATCACCTCTTTTTTATCATATTTCTATCAGTATCAATAATAGAGAAAATTCCTTCTAATCCTAATATTGATTTTGCTATTTCAAGTTCTTTTTTAACAGTGGTATCATATAATCCATGTCCATCAGTGGATAAGACTATTGGTATATCATTATCTATATAGTATTTGTATGGTATCTCACTATAGCTATCTACATTACTTAATGCATAGTTACTAGAAGCATTAATCTCTACTACACAAGATAGTTCCTTTAATAATTTTATATACTCCTTATCTTTAACAAAGTGAACTCCATGGCCTACTCTTATACTTGGAGGAGGAATGGTAATTCCTTTTTTATTTGCAATATATTTAATTGCCTTTAACATATGTAATGTATTATTTTCTGAATCTCTACTCTCTCCTGAGTGTATTCTTAAAGTTGAATGCTCAGATTTATGCAAAACCTCTACTATAGAATCTAATTTTTTAGCCATTGATGTTGGTGAGTGAGGGTCAATATCACTACCAGACATTGGTGTTTCTTCTCCCATAATGTCAAATCCAACACACAATCCTTTACTCATTAATTCTTCTAAATTCTTAGCACTTTGATTGAAATTCTTTTTACTTCTTCCCCTGTCTGTAGATAGTAAGAAATTACATTTTATCTTATCGGTAACAGATTTTGGCAATTTAGAAATAAGCCCTTTTATGACATTATAATTAGAGAAACTAACTTCAACATATTCTACTCCTTGACTAGCAAGTTCCTCTAACGACATTGCTAAATATTTAGAATAAACTTCTATAGCAACTTCATTTTTCCCATCCAAGTCTTTTATATCTATTTTTTTATCTTTACAGATTTTAGAAATAACACTTGATATAACATTACCTCTATTAGAATAATATGTAACCATACTAGAGTATGGGACTTGTTCTCCATGAGGAATAGTAAACTGTCTTTGAATTTTTTTATTATTAATTAATTCTAATGGAGCATAATAGATAACGTCATCATTTTCATAGTCTACTTCACCTTTTCTATTAATTGGTATTTTTACCCCATATTTATCTAAAAACCTCATAAGATTAGGAAATGATAGCATACCCAGCAAATGTGTATGTAACTCAGTTTTTGTCTTCATCTCCATCACCTACTAACTATAAAAAGTTTAACATACAAATTAATCCTTTACAAATTAATGCTAAGTTTTTCCACTCCTTATTTTCTATTTGACACTACAAATATACTAATTTATAATTTAGCTAGGTGATATATATGTTAGTGAATGATTTAAATGATTGCAAAATTAAGCTTAATAGCGAGATAGCAAAGCTTACTGATTTAGAAGAAAAATTAAAAGAAAGTGAAGCAAAAACAGATAGAGTTAGATATCCAATTATTGGTGGAGTGATAACTTCATTTGTGCTTAATACTTTAGGTCACATCATAATGAATCCTTTTGTAGTATTAGGATCTTTATTAATGCTTGCTTTTATGATTCCTGCTTATATTGTTTTCTTCAAATTAGATGGAAAAAGTGGCAAAATTGAAGAACAAATAAAACTGTGCAAAGAAAATATACAAAAATATGAGGAAGAGTTAGAAAGATTAAATTCTAGAATGGAAGTAGAATCATTAGTTCATAATTATGCTAATATTGCTCCTTTAAAAATGGAGGCATTACCGATTAGAATTAACAATCACAACAAAAGTAATAATAAACTTAGATAAAAAAGCTATGTAATCATAGCTTTTTTTAATATATAAATACCAACTCACCTACACAGAAAATAATTAATAACGAATAAAATCATTAAATGTGTTGGATAATAAACATAAAAAGAATATTTATGAAACTTACTATTACTTCCTGATTTATTGTTGTAAGTTATAAATAATGGGATAGTAAAAAATAAACCTATATTCATAAATGCATTAATTATAGTTTGCTTTACTTCCACAACATTTAAATAACTATAAATCACTGTACCTACTATATATACAATTGGTAAATAGGCAAACTTATATTTATTGTCTCTTGTTAGATAAAAGAAAACAACATATAACAAGGCAACTAACTTATAATCACATAAAAAAGAACAAGTGACAACTAAAACAATTAATAATGATTTAATATATAACTTTTGATTTCCCTCTATTATCCATAACAATAAAAAACCTAGTAACAAACTAAATACAGTATTGAGATTTAAAAATATTTCCCATGTTAAAATTGTATCATTATGTAATAAGCACCAAATAGGTTGAGATATAATGGCCAAAAGTAAAAGTCTCAAAGCATAATTTTTTTTGCTTTTTGTATAAAAAAATCCTTCAACTATAAAGAAACACATGATAGGCATAGTAATTCTACCTATCATTCTAAATATCAAGTAAATTGTTGGACTTATAAAATCTAAGTATGCCGCCACATGATCCAAAGTCATTGCAATAATTGCAATATATTTTAAAACATTTCTATTCATATCAAATTAGTACCGTTCTTAAAATAAGATATACTAGATATGTCAAATATATACCTATGAATATATAGCTATGCTTCCTATTAAACTTTCCAAACATAGATAAGATAAAGAATAATATAGTAACTCCAAGCATTACAAGGATGTCAATTAATACCGTAGAGGAAACTCCAAGTGGTATAACCATTCCAGATATTCCTAAAACAAATATTATATTAAATATATTGCTACCAATTACATTACCTAATGCAATATCATTTTCACCTTTTTTACTTGCAATAAATGTGGTTACTAACTCAGGAAGTGATGTACCTACTGCAACAATAGTAAGAGCAACTAAAGTTTCTGCTAAATTTGAATCAACATTTAAAGATGAAGCAATATTTAGTGCAATTCCTTTTGCTCCATATACAGCCAATTCTCCTCCAAAAGCAATACCACAAATTGCTAATATTACATAAACAAATGGTTTAAAGATTTTTATCTTCTTAATTTTTTCTTCTTCTTTTTTGCTATTCTTAATTTTTTCCTTACTAGTTAAAATGATATATGATAAGTAAAATATTATTAACATAGTTAAAATTAAAGCTTCCCATCTTGTAATTGCAAAATTAGAAAAGATTGCACCTTGGCCAAACATAAATGCAAAGACAGTAAATAAACTTGTAATAAATAGTAATATGTATAGTTCTTTCTTGTTTTCTTTATTTATAATTATAGGAGCAAAAAAGCATCCCATTGATATTACTAATAATATGTTAGAAATATTACTTCCAACCACATTACCTACAGCAATATTGGCAATACCACCACTATTTAATTCTTGTATTGAATCGCTTACAGAAACAGCAAGCTCAGGAATACTTGTTCCCATTGCTACAATAGTAAGCCCAATAATTAATGAAGGAATCTTAAACTTTCTAGCTATTAGAGTGGCATTGTCAATAAAAAGATTGCAAAATCCAATAAGAGCAAAAGCTCCTAGTGCAAAAGAAGCAATAAAAACTAAATATTGAAGTACAACTGGTAATCCATTAACAAATGCTAAATCCATATCTACCACATCCTCAATTTATTTTAACATTTTTTTACTTATAAATATTAAAAAAAGGCTAATAAAATAGCCTTTTATTCTAATTCAAATTTGCCTGTATATAATTCGTAATATTTTCCTTTTTTAGCAATTAAATCTTCATGACTTCCTCTTTCTATTATTCTTCCCTTTTCTAGAACCATAATTACATCAGAATTTTGAATTGTAGATAATCTATGAGCAATAACAAATACAGTTCTTCCATGCATTAATTTATCAGTTCCTTGTTGAACTAGTAACTCAGTTCTTGTATCAATCGAAGATGTTGCTTCATCTAAAATCATAACTGGAGCATTACAAACAGCTGCTCTTGCAATAGATAATAATTGTCTTTGTCCTTGAGATAAATTTGCTCCATCACTTATAAGCATAGTATTATATCCTTCAGGTAATCTAGTGATAAAATCATGAGCATTCGCAAGTTTAGCAGCTTCAATACACTCTTCATCTGTTGCATCTAATTTACCATATCTGATATTTTCCATTACTGTTCCAGTAAATAAGTTAGTATCTTGAAGCACTATTCCTAATGACCTTCTCAAATCAGACTTTTTAATCTTATTAATGTTAATGCCATCATATCTAATTTTTCCATCCGCAATATCATAGAATCTATTTATAAGATTAGTAATAGTTGTCTTTCCTGCCCCTGTAGATCCTACAAAAGCAATCTTTTGCCCTGGCTTTGCATACAAATTAACATCATGCAATACAATTTTTCCTTCAACATAACCAAAATCAACTTCATCCATTACAATATCTCCTCTTAGAAGTTCATATGTAATGGTACCATCAGAGTGAGGATGTTTCCATGCCCAAACATTAGTTCTCTCTTTACACTCAACAACATTACCACTTTCATCAATTTTAGCATTTACAAGAGTTACATAACCCTCATCAACCTCTTCTTTTTGATCAATAAGAGTAAAAATTCTATCAGTAGCAGCTAGAGCCATTACAATGGAATTATATTGTTGCGCCACTTGGTTTACATTATTTGTAAATTGTCTAGCCAAAGTTAAAAATGAGATTACAATTGGTAAAAAAGTAATTAGTTCAACTTGCTTAAGGCCTGTTATAGATAAGTTATATACTTCTATATTTGATAAAGAAAGTGCTAGTAAAAGTCCTCCAAGAAAAGCCAAAGAAACATACATGATGTTTCCAATATTCATCATTATCGGTCCCATCTTACTGGCATTAGATTCTGCAAAATATTGAGAATTAAATAATTCTTCATTTATTAAATCAAATTTCTTCTTAGCTTCTTGCTCATGTGAAAATACTTGTACAACTTTTTGACCATGTAGCATTTCCTCTACAAATCCCTCAGTTTCAGCAATTTTCTTTTGTTGCATAATAAATCCTTTAGATGATTTTTTTCCAACAGTAGCAGTGACATAAAACATTGAAATAATGCCTGCAAAAACAATAATAGATAGCCAAATTGAAAAGAATAGCATTATAGATAATAAACAAACAAGCATGAATACAGATTGTACTAGTGCTGTTAAACTGTTAGATATTAATTGCCTTAAAGCATCAGTATCATTAGTATAATGCGACATAATATCTCCACTATTATTTTGATCAAAATAACTTATTGGAAGTTTTTGCATTTTATTAAACATCATTGTTCTAACCTTTTTTAAAGATCCTTGAGTCACTTTAGCCATTATTAATTTTTGGATGAATGTAGCAATAACTGCAGACATTCTAATCGCAATCATCACAAACAATAAATTAAATAAACTTGATTTAATTGCTTCAAAACCACTAATTAATCCTTCTTCAATAATAATTGTAGTTTGTTGTAAAAAAATAGAAGCACTTGCATTAGCAACAACTAGTATTGCAAGACAAACAAATATAACAACCCATGATACAGGGTAGAATCCAAATATCATTTTTAATAATCTTAATAATGTCCCTTTTTTAGCCTTTGGTCTTTTATTTTCCATTTTATTCATTTACACCACTCTCCTTTTTCTTCTTTGTACTTTGAGAGTAATATACTTCTTTATAAATCTCATTTGTTTTTAATAGTTCTTTATGCGTACCAATTGCATTAATTGTTCCATTCTCCATAATAATAATTTTATCAGCATCTTTAATAGAAGCTACCCTTTGAGCAATAATTATCTTTGTTGTCTCAGGCAAATAATCTTTCAATCCTTTTCTTATAAGGGCATCAGTTTTAGTATCAACAGCACTGGTAGAATCATCTAAAATTAAAACTTTAGGTTTCTTTAATAGGGCTCTAGCAATACACAATCTTTGTTTTTGACCTCCACTAACATTTGTTCCACCTTGTTCAATATAAGTATCATAACCATTTGTAAATTGAGAAACAAAATCATGTGCTTGAGCAAGCTTACAAGCTTCAATCATCTCTTCATCACTTGCTTCTTTATTTCCCCATCTTAAATTTTCTTTAATAGTACCAGAAAACAAAACATTCTTTTGAAGAACTACAGCAACTTGATTTCTTAAAGTAGTCAAATCATAATCCTTTACATTAACTCCACCAACTAATACTTCACCTTCACTAACATCATATAGTCTAGAAATAAGTTGAATTAAAGTTGACTTACTAGAACCTGTTCCTCCTAAAATGCCTATAGTTTCTCCAGACTTAATAGTTAAATCAATATCACTTAGAGCATATTTTTGAGCACTTCTAGCATATTTAAATGAGACATCCTTGAAAATAATTTCTCCATTTTTAACCTCATAAACAGGATTTTCTGGATTAACAATTGTAGGTTTTTCATCTAAAATTTCTACTATTCTACTTGCACTCTCAGTAGATATTACAACAGTCAAAAATACAAAAGAGAACATCATAAGTGATGATAACATTTGCATTGTATAGGTAGTCAAACTAGTTAAATCACCTATATTCAAATCACTTGCTCCACTTTCAATAATAATTTTTGCCCCAAAAAATGAGACAAGAATCATACATGCATACATAGAAAATACCATTAAAGGATTATTCATACTCATGATTTTTTCTGCTTTTGTAAAATCATTTGCCACTTCACTATTAGCAGAATCAAATTTTTCCATTTCATAGTCTTCTCTAACATAGGCCTTAACAACCCTCATTGCCCTAACATTTTCTTGAACCGTATTATTCAATCTATCATATTTTTTAAATACTTTTTTAAATAATGGATGTGCTTTAATAAAGATAAGATATAAACCTCCCGCCAAAATTGGAAGTATAATCAAGAAAATAAGTGGTAAAGTAGAATGATATGAAAAAGATATAGTCATAGAAAAAATAAGCAACAAAGGACTTCTAATAGCAGTTCTAATAATCATCATATATGATTGCCTTACGTTACTTACATCAGTAGTCATTCTAGTAACTAAACTAGGAGCAGAGAACTTATCAATATTAGCAAAGCTATAATCTTGAACTTTATAATATAAATCATGTCTTAAATTCTTAGCAAACCCTGCACTTGCCCTACTAGCCATTCTTGCTGCCATAATCCCACAAAATAATGAAATAAAAGCCATTACTAAAAGTAAGATTCCATAAATTATGATTTTCTTCATTAATTCTTCAGCATTAGCATTACTAGAAGTAAAATCTTGTAATGTATTTATAAATTTTGCAACAATAAAAGGAATAATACACTCCATAATTACCTCAAATACAATAAATATAGGAGCTAAAATAGATTCCTTTTTATATTCTCTAACACTCTTTAAGAGTTGTTTTATAATGTGCATCTAATCACCTCTAACTACATTTATATATTGTATTGATGTAGAGGAAAAAAGTCCATATTTAATCAAAAAAAAAGGGCAATGCCCTTTTTATTTATACGTAATTGTTAGAGTACATAGAGTACTTACTCTTTCCTCAGTATTTCCTCTTGTATCAATAACATATGTTCCAATCATTTCTAATTTTGCACTTGTAATTTTATTATCTCCATTAAGAACGATTGTTTGACGATATCTTTCTACTAAAGCAGCTCTATATTCAATAACAAATGTGATTTCATCTTTGAAAAGTTTTTTGCTAGCTTCAATAGAAATATTTTCTTTATTCAAGAATGAATCAGCTGCATTATGTAAACCGATCAAATTGCTATATTTTCCATTAGTCATGTCACCATATGCATTAATAGGTTGTGTTTTGAATTCATCATAGAACTCATTTAACACATCATCATCAGCAATTGAATACTTAGTAAGAGCTGGTTCTTCAACATCATTTACTGTTTTAGTAAACATATATGCACCAGTGCCAACTAAGTTACTAGCGTCATAATTGTATACTGTAACTGTAGAATCGCTAAGAGAACGAGTAGTTACAGTCATTGTGAAATTTTGTAAATCAGTTCCTTTTTGATAAATTGTGGTAGTTTCAAGAGCACGCACTGTCTCTACTATCTTTCTGTCATTTAGCGCACATGAACATCCTGCACTTACAAATGTAGCAAGAGCAACTAATGCAACGCTTAAAATTTTAAATATATTTTTCATAACTAACACCTCGCTAATTAAATATTAACACATATTTACTTTAATAATCAATATTAACTACACATCAATGAGTTAATATAGTTGACTAATTCTTCAATATTTGATTTATCTAAAGAACTAGTTAAAAAGATTTTTATATCTCCAACATCTTTAAATACATCAACAATATTCTTTTTATATTCATTTTTCATTTTTTGATTAAGCTTATCCGCTTTTGTAGCAACAACAATGATTTCTTTATTTGCTTCAATAAGCATATTAAAGCAATCAATATCATCATCACTAAGCTTATGTCTTGAATCAACAAGTAAAACGAATGCTTCTACATTTTTTCTTTCTTTGATATATTCATTCATCATCTTAGAAAACAATCTATCTGCTTCCATTGAATTCTTATGATATCCATAACCAGGAGCATCAACAAGTCTAAATTTATTATCTACATCAAAGAAATTAATTAGTTTTGTACAACCAGGAGTAGATGAAACTCTAGCCATTTTTTTGTTGTTGGTTAAAGCATTAAGTAAGCTTGATTTACCTACGTTACTTTTCCCTAGAAAACATATTTCTTTTACATCATCATCAGGCCATTGTTTCTTACTAGGAGCACTAAGTATAAAAGTCACATTATTTAGTGGCACTTAAAGCACCTTCTTTAATAAGAGCAACATTTAAAACATCATCCACTTTACTAGCAAATAATATCTTAACGTTATCTTTAACTAGATCAGGTATTTCATCTAAATCTTTCTCATTTTCTTTAGGTATTACAATTGTTTTAATACCACTTCTATGAGCACTTATTGATTTTTCCTTTAAACCCCCAATAGCAAGAACATTACCTCTTAAAGTTACCTCTCCAGTCATAGCAACATCGCATCTTACAGGAGTATTACTTAAAGCACTTACTAATGCAGTAGTCATAGTAACTCCTGCACTTGGACCATCCTTAGGAACTGCTCCCTCAGGAACATGAACATGAATATCAATTTTATCAAACATTGTTTCATCAATGTTATATTTTTTAGCATTAGCCTTAACATAATCAAGGGCAATTTTAGCACTTTCCTTCATTACATCACCCAAATTACCCGTTAAAATAAGGTTTCCTTTACCGGCAAAGTAATTAACTTCTATAGGAATTAAGTCCCCTCCAAATTCAGTATAAGCAAGGCCATTTACAAGACCAACTTCATCATTTTTTTCCTTCTTGATATAATCATATTTCTCTTTACCTAAGAATTCTTTAACCTTGTTAATATCAACTAAAGTAGCAATTCTCTTTTTAGATTTCATATGATTAGAAATGATTTTTCTACAAATTTCTGCTATTAGTCTTTCAAGTTCTCTTACGCCACTCTCTCTAGTATAATATCTAATCATATGTAAGATTGCTTCATCACTAAATGTTACCTTTTTGCCATCTAATTTATGAGCTTTTAATTGTTTGACAACTAAATGATCTTTTGCAATATATAGCTTTTCAACTTCAGTATAAGAAGACAATTGAATAATTTCTAATCTATCTCTTAGTGGACCAGGAATCTTAGATAAGTTATTAGCAGTAGCAATAAATAACACTCTAGATAAATCATATGGTTCTTCAATATAGTTATCTACAAACATTGTATTTTGCTCAGGATCTAATACTTCTAACATTGCACTTGAAGGATCACCATGATATGCATCTTGACCAAGCTTATCAATTTCATCAAGAACAAATACAGGATTAACTACCTTAGCTTTTTTCATGCCTTGCATAATCTTACCAGGCATTGCACCAATATAAGTTCTTCTGTGTCCTCTTATCTCACTTTCATCATGAACTCCACCTAAACTCATCTTTACAAAATTTCTATTTAGGGCTCTAGCAATTGAAAGCGCAAGAGAAGTTTTACCAACTCCTGGAGGCCCAGCAAAACATAAAATTGGAGCTTTATCACTTTCAGTATATTTCTTTACTGACAAATACTCTAAAATTCTATTTTTTGGCTTTTCTAAACCATAGTGATCAGCATTTAATACTTCTTCTACATGAGGAATTGTAAAATCATCTTCACTTTCAGTAAACCAAGGAGTATTAATCATTGTATCAATATATGTTCTAATCATTGAATACTCAGGTGAAGCAGTTGGAGTTAACTCTAACTTTTTAATCTCATTTAAAAGCTTTTCTTTTATATGTTCTGGATAAGGATTATTATTTAAAGTTTCTCTTAACTTTTCAATATCAGTATCCTTATCTGCTATATCACCAAGTTCTTCTTTTATAACTCTTAATTTTTCTTTTAAGATATATTCTTTTTGACCTTTTTCAATTCTATCTCTAACCTTAATATCAATTTCTTTTTCTATTTCTTTTACTCTATTCTCATATGTCATTTTTTCAATAACAATTTCAATTTTTTCATTAATATCATCGCATTCTAAAATATGTTGTTTTGTATTTCTATCAACATCTAAATAATAAGCAACAACATTAACTAAATAGTTACTACTAACTCCTTTTGAAAAAGTAGAAACTACACTACTAGGAATATTAGTTAAAGTAGATTGATTAGATTGAATTAGATTGCATAAAGTTCTAACTAGTGCAGCTTCTTTTACTTTGTCGCTACTAGTTTCATTACTAACAGTAGCATTGGCAAATAATCCAGCAACATTATCAGAAATAACAGAATCTAATATAACTCTATTAAGACCCCTGATAGTAATCTTACTAGATCCATCAGGGTTCTTTCTATATGAAGTTATTTGGCACAAGCACCCTATCTTATATATATTATTGAAACTCACATCATCACTTTTTGAATTAATAAGCGAAGATAAAATAATATAACTATCATGGTTTGCTTGGGCACTTTCTACTGCATGAGCACTATCTGCTCTTACAATATCAAGAGAAGCACTATTATATGGAAGCATAATAAAGCCCCTAGTTGCTATTAAAGGCAATGAAACTTTATCAAAATTATTCTCCATAAAATCCCTCCTTATCTATTAAATATTATTCTCTTTTTTAAGGAAATCACTAACTTTTCTCATTAAGATATCGCTAGCTAAAGCATCTAATCTATTTTCTAATGCTTTTTTAACATCTTCAACACTCATACCATATTGGCTTGCCATCTCACTATAAGCATTTTCTAAATCAGTTTCTTCAACTTTTAGATTTTCTTTTCTAGCAATTTCATACATAGTGAATGTATATTTCAAATTCTTTAAGCAATCTGCTTCTAATTTCTTATGTAAATCTTCATATGTCATATTTAGCATACCTAAATAGTTATCTAGAGTTAAACCTTGAGAAGATAATCTAGATTCAATGTTATGAATATTATGATGAACTTCTTCTTCAACTAATTCATTAGCAATTTCATAAGTAGAACTTTCAATAATAGTATCTACTAACTTATTATAAGCTTCATTATTAGCTTCAGTTTCTTTTCTAGTTTGAATCTCATTTTTGTAATAAGTCTTTAGTTGATCTAAAGTCTCAACATTATCTAAATTAGCATCTAGAGCTAATTCATCATTAATTTCAGGTAATACTTTAGTTTTAATAGCTTTAACAGTTACTTTAAATACTGCAGCTTTTCCTTTTAAATTCTCTACATAATTTTCAGGGAAAGTAACATTGATGTCTTTTGTTTCATTAACATTCATACCAATAATTTGATCTTCAAATCCAGGAATAAATGTATTAGAACCAATAGTTAAATCATAATCAGTTCCTTTACCGCCATCAAAAGCAACACCATCAACGAAACCTTCAAAATCGATAGTAGCGATATCACCACTTACAACACTTCCAGTTTCTTTAACTACAACTTCAGCATTTCTTTCTTGTAATTTTTTAATTTCAGTTTCAATTTCGCTTTCAGTTACAGCAATTGTTGCTTTTTCTACTTTTAATCCTTTGTATTCTTTAATTTCAACTTTAGGTTCACCAACAACTGTGATATCACACTCTACTTCTTCCATAGTAACTTTTTTGATATCAACTCTTGGTTGAACTATAGGTTTTAAATTATTGTCAGAAAGAACCTTAGCATAATTATCATTTAAGAAATAATTGATTGCTTCATTAAATACATCTTCTAACTTAATTTTGCTTCTTAGCATTTCTTTAGGAGCTTTACCTTTTCTAAATCCTGGTAAGCTAACCTTAGTTTCTAACTTGCTATAAGCTTTTTCTATTTTGCTAGTCCATTCTTCATTACTAGCCTTTAAAGTAACAATAGTTTTACAATTTTCTAATGTTTGAATGTTTGTTTCCATTTTATATTTCTCCTTTACAACACATACTGTTTAATTATAGCAAATAAAAACTGCAAGTTCAATTATATTGAACAAGCAGTTTGTAATAGATTTAAAATTTCTTCTTGATTATGGTTATCTATATTATAGATAAGAGATAATTTTTCATCCTCATCCCCATACATTTTAAGTGAATATAAATGTATACAATATGCAATAAAACCATATTCTTTTTCTTTAACTTTACGCGGATATATTTCACTTAAATATAACATTAAATTTTCTGAGGCTAAATTCATTAGATTTGGATTTTGTTTTCCTATGTTATCTTCTAATATTTTCTTTAAAATAGCATAGTCTTCACTTTCCAAAACATTTTCACTAGTGACAGGATTTATATAAATCTTTTTCCCAGCATTTACTAATTCAAATTCTTTATTTACACCTTGACTTCTTAAAGCATCGATTAGCATAACTTTAAATATATTTCTAATCTTTCTTTTAAAGAAGATTTGAATAGAATCTAAGAAATCTCTAATATTTAATTTACACATTTCTACAATTGCTAAAATGATAATATTTTTATCAGTATTAGTTTCTAAAATTTCTCTTATTTTATCTCTAGATAAAACAAATTCCTTAGTTTCTTTTTCCTTATATGCAAGTTCTGCATAAATTTCCTTAAACCTATCTTCATATAATGCAGGAATATATGGCATAGATAATTCTTCTTTAACTATTTTAAGTGCTTTTTCTTTATTTTTAGCCTTTATTAATGAATACAAATAAATAATCATTACATCATAAAATTTACTAGAAAAAGCTGACAATTTCTTTTCAATATATAACACACATTGAACATATTTTTGTTCGTTATACATCTTTTGAAATTCATCAAGTAAAATATTTTCATCTTGGCAATTTAAAATTTTATCATCAAATACAAACTCCATAATTCCTCCATAAAAACTTTTTCTTAATAAAAATGGTGTCAACGAAGGGATTCGAACCCATGACCTACGGCTTAGAAGGCCGTTGCTCTATCCAACTGAGCTACGTTGACACACGAGAATTATTATATCAAGTTTTTTACAAAATACAAGTAAAATTAATCAATATTTCCATCTATATAACTCTCTAGCTCTGTTGGAAAAGATATTACAACTTTATCAGAACCATAATTTTTAAAATGATAACTGATTGTTGTAGTAGTAGTTTGCCCAGGTATTGTATAAGATAAACCTACAATATTACCATCACCACTAATAATAAGTTCATAGTCTATTTTCTCATTACCTTGACAATTTTCATAGCTTGGACATGCAGCAGTATATGTTGCAATAGCTTCATCTTCAACTTTTTCAATTACAAATCCATTTACATCTTCAATATCTATAATTGGTGCGATATTAGTAGGCATTGCTATTCTACATGCAGTTGTAGAACAGTTATGAATATTGAAATATTCATCATATTCCATACTTTCCTTTATTCTATCTTCACTTAATCCAGCAATTATTTTCTTTCTATATAAAGTATTAGAAATTGAACTATAGTAATATTCTAAAGTAGAACGGTTATCAGCAGCCACATAATCCTTAATAAGATACCTAGACTCCATTACTTCTCCACTTCTATTTGTATCAAAAACAAAAGTTCCTTCAACAACTGTTTTTGTATATGAAGAAGGATCATCATTGGCAGTTATTTTTTCTATTCTTTCAAAATCTATAGCATCGGTTGTGTTAAAGTTTGTTATTGCATTTTTATATGTAGTCTCATTAACTCTTCCACAACTACAACCACAAACTATTAAAGCAAGTGCTAAAGATAATATTCCTTTTAATTTCATATTTACTCCTCCTTTTTAATTGCAATTTCAGCAAGAGCAAATGCAGAATCTGTAACTACTTTGATTTGGCTCCAAAGCTCTTCAGTATAATAACTTTCACTTACATATTCAAATTGAGTAATACCTCTTTTAACTATAGCAACGTGAATTTTAGATAATCTAAGTAGGTCTATACCTAAATCTTCATAATAGGCTTTTGTATCAGCACTAGCCTTTTCCATACATCTAAGTGCCTCTAATAGAGTATAAGAAACAGCATCCATACAAGCTCTATCAGCACAGAACTTTCTAAACTCATCTATTTCACATCTTTGAAGGTGATAATCCATTCTCTCTACATAATCAAGTAGCATTAATATGTCTTTAATCATATTAACATTACCATCTTCTACTCTTGCACTAAGTTTCTTTCGAGTAGTTTCTAGAGATATACTGCTATTAAAAGTAATTCCTCTGATAATAGTTTTAAACTTAGCATTAGCTAAGATATCTTCTTTAATATCACTTTGATAACCTAAAATATCAGAGAAAACTTTTTCCATATTTTTAATAACAATGTCGTTAAATGGTATAAATGGTTTACTTTTTATTTCCCCAGGAGCAATAACAATAATTCCTAAGCTTTGCAATAATTTAATATGAGATCCTGGAAGTAGGCTTAATAATTTTCTTATTTGTAAAATATTATTTAAACATGCATCACTAAAAGTAGGATCCTTTCCTGCACCATCTTTAATACTTTCATAGCCAAAAATATAGAGATAGCTTTTAATTTTAGTAAGCAAGTCATTACATCTAGAGACAATAACTTTATCATCATAACTCCAATTTTCAAACATACCCTTTAAATTTTTGTCCTTCAATAGGTAACCATACAAATCTTCCATCACTATCTCTCCTCACTCATTAATTATAGCTAAAAACAATCTTTAATAATAGAGTTTTAAATCTTTTTAATTACAAATAAATGTGGTGTCAAACCACCTGTTTCAGTATATATATCCTTTACTATTTTTAGTTTTTTATTATCTTTTATAACTTTCTTTAATAAAGATAACTCAGTAGTAAGTAAAATTGCTACTCCATTATCATTTAACATAGAAGAAACTTTCTTAATAAATCCCTTATATAAAATTTCATTTTCTTTATGATTAGAAACTCGATTACCATAAGGCATATTAGAAATAATTTCATCATAGAATCCCTCATGATTCAATATATCTTTATTTACCAAATTGATATTTATATTTGCCTTACTAGAATTTATTTTAGAATATTCAATTGCTTTAGAGTCAATATCTACACCTGTTAAATTACATTTAGATAAATAACTTCTTTCAATTAACATAGTTGAAGTTCCACAAAAAGGATCTAAAACCTCTGCCCCTTCTTTTAGATATTGTTTGATTTCTTCAAGCATCATATTAGCACTACTTGGATTAATTGAAGCAGGTAAATCTTTAATTCTATAGTCATATCTAGAATCTTTAAATGTGCATAGTTTATAAAAAATATCACATTTATCTCCCTTATCAATAATCCTTATTTCAAACTCATACACAGAAGCATTGTTAAGATACTTTTCTCCAAAATTAGATTTAATGTACTCATTAACAAGATTATACATATTGATTTTTTCTTGTTTATTTTTTGTAGTAACATACTCTATTCTATAGGTAAATTCACCTTCACCTGTATGAGAATTTTCTAAAAGCTTTGAATCTAGGAAATTTTTAATATTAGATAGCATATCTTCATTTTTAACATTAAATCCATTCATAGAAATTAATGCCTCATAAAAGCATCTAATCTTATATATCCTATGCATTTCATCACTTGTTACTAGAACTCCATCCTCTAATTTTCTTGCATTATTTACTAATGATTTAATTTTTGTGTAACAAGCATTAAGTAAAGGTTTCATACAAGTTAAATATATATCAACTTCTCTATCAAGTTTATTAAACTTATGATTAATAACGCTACTAGTTTTATTAAGAACTTTATTTATACTAGTTAATATTTCATTATAATGAACTTCCAATAAATCTCCCTCTTTATATTTTTTATAAAGATACTCCATATACTTATTTAATATTTCTTCTATATTTTTAATATTGTAATTACCAAGACACAACACAAGAGTAGAAATACAATAATTAGTTTCTTCCTTCTTTAATAATTTAATCAAATCTATAACATAATCTTTATCTAAAAAATTTCCCATAAAGGAATATGTGTTCTTTCTTGTTTTACTATCTTCATCATTAACAAGAACATCAAAATGAACTCTTTTAAATCTATCTTTTAAATAGTCGCAAACTCTTTTTTTTCTAGACAACACATTTAAAAGATAAGCGTTATTTCTAAGTTCTTTGTGTGACAAAATATTAGATAAAGCCATATCTAAATACACCTTATAATTTTCAAGCATTTCTTCAAGCAATTCATTTCTTAACTTTTCATCTTTTTCTAGATAATACTTGTTTAATAATTCCATCAATATCACCACACAAATATTCTAACATTACTTTAAAAATTAACCTACATTTTCTTTTAAAAAGAAAATATAGGAAGGCATTCTTCCTATATTTTAATCTCATTTATTCTAATAGAGCTAACCTTTAACTCCTCCATATTACTATATCCATTAACTTCTACGCTTTCATCATTTACAAAAAAATTGACTTTATAGTCAAAGTCATTGTAATAGAGCATTACAGAAAGCAACTCATAAATACTACTATTAACAATATTATCTTCAATCAAATAAGATTCATCTAAATGAATATTCATATTATCTTCTTCAACTTTTATATTATTTAATCTATCAATTTCTAAAACTTTATTTAATCCAGATAAAACACTAACTTCCTTATCATAGGCACTTATAAAATCATATTTATCATTTTCCACCAAACGCGTCACTGGAATATAATACTCTTTATCATCTATAATTTTTGAATAAACTAACACTATATCATTACAATTATTACATCTACTAATCATTTCACTATATTTATTTATACCTATACTTTTATCTAAAACTTTAGGTAAAGAATATCCATTTAAAGGCATAGATTTTAAAGTTTCTCCCTCAACACTTATAGTAAGACCTTTTATTTCATCAAACTCCATTACACTCCATGTTAATGATTCGATAATTTTTTCTTCTATATTTTTATCATAATCTAAAAATTCTTTAGAAAAATCAATATTTAAAATGCCCTCATTTATCTCTATCTTATTTATCTTAATATCACTTTCTAAAATGTTATTAAATCCCTTAACTTTTAAATCTCTTAAATTAGAAACAACTGTATAAATTTCATCCACTAAGTATTCTTTTTTATTTACTTCTATAGTTAGTGGTACAAGCGTATTTGAATCATCAAGTAAATACACTTTCCTATAATTTTTCTCACTAAGGTCATAGACAAATTCACTATCTAATGATAGTCCATTTACATTATTAATAATATTAATACTAACTATTCCTAAAACAATAACTAATGGTAGTGCTAACATATAAATAAATTTATTTTTTATTCTTTTCATATTATCCCTCACTAGTTAACTATATTTATCCTCCTTTTTATATATGCATAAAAAAAATAGCCTTACAGGGCTATTTCTTTTAATCTTATTAATTCAATAATTGCTTGAGTTCTACTACTTACATCTAACTTCTGAATAACATTAGAAATATGATTTCTTATTGTCTTTTCACTAACGTTGAGCAAAGAAGCTATATCACTAGTAGTTTTATTACAAATTAATAATTCAAATATTTGTTTTTCTCTAGCAGTTAAAATAGGCACATTAGTTAACCTCCTTGCTAGTATATAGTATGCAAATTAATCTGTATTGTTATTAAATTTTTCTTTGATATTAAGTGCAACATTTCTAGGAACATATTGGCTAAGTTCTTCAACACTCGCTTCCCTAATCTCTGAAATAGAACTATATGTGCTAAGTAAGACATCTCTTCTTTTTTTACCTAATCCTTCAACACTATCAAGCAAAGAAGATGTAAGTGACTTACTTCTTTTATTTCTATGACTCGTTATAGCAAACCTGTGCACTTCATCTTGCATTCTAACTAGCATATAAAATAAGTCACTATGTTTATCAACATCCACAATACCAAAGTCAGCATTCATAAGCCCTCTAGTAGAGTGTTTATCATCTTTTACTAAAGCACATAAATTAACTTTTATATTTAAACTATCAGCCACTTCTTTTGCCACATGAAGTTGGTTTTCTCCTCCATCTAAAATTATTAAGTCAGGAAGATAATCATTCTCACTTATAATCTTAAATAATCTTCTATATAAAACTTCCCTCATACTAGATAGATCATCTTTTTTATTATCCCCTTGAATCAAATATTTACGATAAAGTTTCTTATTAGGAATCCCATTTTCAAAACACACTTTAACTCCTATTGCATTTTCTCCTTGTAAGTGAGAATTATCAAATAAATCTATTCTTTTTGGATATACTTCTAAATTAAGCTTATCTTGTAATTCTAGTAGTAGTGCATTGTTATTTCCATCTTTAATAAAATACTCATCCATTGCTTTCTTAGCATTTTTAGCAGACATCTCTAAAATATGTTTCTTACTTCCCTTTAATGCATAACTGACTTTTGTATTTAATACTTCTTCAAGGAGTAAAGCATTAATATAGCTAGGAACAATAATATGTTTAGGAATCACATGATGATTATAATACTCGATAATTAATGATTCATATCCCTCTTCATTATTTAAAGACTCAATTACTTTTTTATCTAAAGCAATAAGTATTCCATTTCTATATATTAAATTAGCCATAGAAACATAATCCTCTTTAAATGAAAAAGCAAAAAAATCGCAATTCAAATTATTCTTTAATTCCACATCTTGTTTAATAAGTATATGATCTAAATATTCAATCAAATCCCTACATTCCTTGGCATTCTCAAAATCTAATTTCTCTGAATATTCTTTCATTTTAGAAACTAATTCTTTTTTTACATTCAAAGCATTACCATTATAAAAATCTTCGACGTTTTTAATTATCTTTTCTTTTTCTTCATTAGTTATATTCTTATTTATACATGGTGCTAAACACATTCCTAAATGATAATATAAGCATTCTTTTTTAGGAATATTTCTACATTTTCTTAAAGCATATAATTGATTCAATATATTAATTGAATTATATGCTGCACTAGAATCAGAAAATGGCCCAAAATATGTAGCTTTCTTATCCTTTAAATTTCTAGCAATTTCTAAATAAGGATATGGATGCTTGATTAGTTTAACATATGGATATCTTTTATCATCTTTAAGTAAAATATTAAACTTAGGATTATGCTTTTTTATTAAATTATTTTCTAATAATAAAGCTTCTTTTTCACTACTTGTAATAATAGTTTCAAAGTTAACTACATTACTTACCATCAAAGCAGTTTTCCCTGTATGCTCTTTTAAGAAATATTGAGACACTCTATTTTTCAAGCTTTTAGCTTTACCAACATAGATAATTTCACCATTTTTATCATACATCAAATAACAGCCTGGTTTATCCTCCAGTAGATGTAACTTTTCTTTTATCATACATTAGTCCTCTTTTTTAAATAAACCATTGTAGCTCCACCACTACCACTTCCATAACCAGCAAGTGTATATGATTCTACAAAATCACATTTTTTAAGATATTCATCTACTGCTTTTCTAAGTATTCCCTCTCCAAAACCATGAATAATTCTAACTGGAGATAAATTAATTACTCTAGCTTTATCTAAAAATTGCTTCATTTCATATAAAGCTTCTTCTTTTGTCATACCTATAAGATTTACCTCATTAGACATCTTGGATAATTTAACCTTATTACTAACTACAACTTTAGCTTTAGTTTTTACCTTAGTCTTTTTTTCTAAATCCTTATTTTTAACATTAATAGTCATTTTACCTAAATTAACACTATATACGTCTTTATTCTTTTTAGTAATCGTTCCATAACTATTAAAACTAGTCACATAAACATAGTCTCCAACTTGAAAGATGGCATTCGACTTTTCTTCTTCCTCTTTAAGAGTTAACTCTTCAAGTTCCTTTTTAGCTTTTAATGCTTCATGCATTTTCAAATTATCTTTATTTCTTATTTCGTATAAGATATCTTCAATTTGCTCTACACTTTCCTTTATAAGTCTTTCTTTTTCTTCTTCAGCTTTTTCTTTTATATCTTTTATAAGAGCATTTAAATTTTCTTCTTTTTGTTTAGCCATCTCTATTTGGAGTTTTAAATCTCTCTTTAAAAGTTCATTTTCTTCTTTTAAAGTTTCATATTTATCCATTTCTTCTTCAAGTTTTTTTAGCGCTCTTTCATTTACATTAGAATATTTTTCTTTATATTCATCTGCCCTAGATATGATTTTATCACTTATTCCATACAACTTAGCAATTTCAAAAGCATATGATTTACCAATTGTATTTTCAATTAATTTATATGTAGGCTTCAAAGTGACTTTATCAAAATCCATAGCACACACTTTTATATAATCTGTTTCTAAAGCATATGTTTTAAGATTATCATAGTGAGTAGTTAGCATAAGATATGACCCCAACTCATGAAACTCTTCAATTAAAGAAATCGCTAGTGCTTCTCCTTGTTTTGGATCAGTACCCGCTCCAACCTCATCTAATAATACTAAGCTATTCTTATTAGCACTATTTAAAATATTAGAAATATTTAATATATGACTAGAGAAGGTAGATAGTGAAGATATGATTGATTGATTATCTCCAAGATCTAAATATATTTCATCAAATATTGGCAAAATTGCCTCTCTATCAACACTTATTAGTAAACCACATTGATTCATATATGCTAATAATCCTAATGTTTTAAGAGCCACACTCTTTCCTCCAGTATTAGGACCACTGATAACTAATATTTTTTGTGTTTTTTCATTCATTATAAAAGTATTGCTAACCACTTTATTTTTATCAATTAATGGATGCTTAGCACCAACTAGCTTAACTTCATTTCCCAAAGTCGCTCTTTTAGCATCTAGCCTATTTCCATACTTAGCTTTAGCAAACAAATAATCTAATTCAAGTAATGAAGCAAAATTATTATTTATCTCTTCTTTATAACTAACTACATATTGACTAAGATATGTTAATATTCTTTCAATTTCTTCTTGTTCTTCTTGCTTTAAAATATTAATTCTAGAAGTTAATTTGTATACTTCTTCAGGCTCTACATAACTAGTGGCTCCACTGCTAGACTCATCAACAACAATTCCACCCAAACTATATTTATATGAAGAATTAACTGCTAAAACTTGTTTACCATTACGATAAATAATATCTGTATTAGTTAATATTTTTAAATTATTAGCAATAATTTTTTTGAGTTTATTAGTAATATCTGCCTCACAATTGTTAATCTCATTTCTAATCTTCTTTAACTTAATTGAGGCACCATCTAATATTGTCATATCATTAGAAATTGATTTTAATAATTCCCTATATAGATTATCTACAAAAGTTAAATTATTAATAATCTTGTAGTATTCTACATACTCACTCTTACTAATATTCAAATTATATTTTTCTAGTTCTAAAATTAATTTAAAGGATGAAAGAATGTTATATAGTTCCCTAATACTTAAAATGGCTTTTTTGCTTGCCCTATCAACACTGTGAAAAATATCTCCCAATTCAACAAGTTCTATATTTCCATACTTAATTAATATGGTACTAACCTCATCAATTTGCTTTAACATGTGCTCGACATGTTCCTTGTCATTAGACATCTTTAAATCTAATAGTCTTTCCTTATTAATTTTCATCTTAGCAATGCTTGCTAAAGTCTCTTTGATTATAGTAAATTCTAAAATTTCACTAGCTTCCATAATTTCACCTTCTAACAGCTTTATTATTATACCCTATTAATTATTTTAATGAAATAATTATTAATTTCCTATTATGGCAAAATAAAATTGAGAAAAATTTTTAAAATTAAAATGTGTGTTATAAATAGCAACTTGTGATAAAATATAATTGTGGTGAGTAATATGCAAAATAAAACAATTACATTAGTTTTAGATGATACTGCTATAAATAAAATAGTAGAGTTTTATAGTGACTATGTAGTTGATAATACAAATGAGTATGTTTTGAAACAATTCAAACAAGAAAAAGTCACTATTACAATTTACACTTCTAAAAAAGTTGTCTTTCAAGGAGAAAACGCCACATATGAAGCAAGTATTTGGGACAACTCACTTTTAAGTGAACTTAATCTAAATGAACCCGAAGAAAAGGAAAAGAAGGAAAAGAAGTCCACAATAAAAGAACCTAAAGCTTGGCTATATACCAACGAACACATCGGAACTGATGAAGTTGGCACTGGCGATTACTTTGGTCCAATGTGTGTATGTGCTGCCTATGTTAAAGCTAGTGATTTAGACTTTCTAAATAAATTAGGTATCGATGATTCAAAAAAGATAAATGATGACACAATAAGAAAAATTGCTCCTCAATTACTTAAAAGAATTCCCTACTCTCAAATGAGTGTTGATCCAAAAAAATATAATGCATTAATAAAGCAAGGATATAATCAAGCCAAAATTAAAGCGATGTTACACAACCAAGTAATACATAATTTACGTGATAAAACGGGCAAAAAAGTAACCTTTACTGTAATTGATCAATTCATAAGTGAATCTAGATATTATGAATATATAAAATTTTCTCAATATATTGAAGGCCATATAAAATTCGAAATAAAAGCAGAAAGTAAATATCCTGCTGTTGCCGTTGCTTCAATAATTGCTAGATATTCTTTCTTACAAAAAATGAAAACTCTTGGTGAAACTCTTGGTAAAGATTTGCCTAAAGGTGCAGGAAAAGAAGTTGATGCTTTTGGCAAAGAATTAGTGAACGAAAAAGGCGAAGAAATATTAAATGAAATAGCTAAAGTTCACTTTGCAAATACAAATAAAATATTAGAAAAAGGGCAATAATTATAGCTCTTTTTTTGTTAAGACGATATATTTTGAAACACTAATCGTGGTTGACAAGTATATTATTTTACTATATTCTTTTTAAGGGATAGTTATGAGTAATAAAAAAGAATTAAATGATAATTTAGAAATCAGCTTAGCATATGAAAAACTTTTTATGCCTGAATTTTTTTCTATTGAAAATAACTATACTTTAGATAAAGCTTTTGCAATTAGTAATGAAAAATTAGATGAAGTTTTTAAGCATATAGATTTAAAAGGGAAAAGTGTCTTAACCGTAGGCTCAAGTGGAGATCAAGCACTAAATTGTATACTAAATGGGAGCAAAGATATTACAATTATTGATGCTAATATTTTTACTAGACCATTTATCGAATACAAGATTGCTGCCATAAAAACTTTTGATTATGATACATTTTCTGATGTCTTTATAAAAAATGATTTTTTTAGTTGGAAGGTATATTCAAAAATTTCTCATTTACTAAGTAAAAATGTACAAATGTTTTGGGACACTTTAATATTAGATATAAATGAAGATAGTTATAGTTATGAATTTAGTGCTAAAACTATAAAAGAAAAAATGCTTTTTGTAGATCATAGAGATAGACATAGCTTATTTTATACTTCTAAATCTATCTATAACAAATTACAATCAGCTTTAAATAACGAAGATATAAATATCTCTTTTGTAGCATCACTTTTCCAAGACTTCCCTAAAGCCTTAAATAAAAAATATGATTTAATCTACCTTTCTAATATATATGATTACTATAAGGGAGAAGAAGCAGAGCTATTTGAAGCTACTATTGATAAATTATATAAAAAACATCTAAAAGATAATGGTATTATAATTGCTAACTATAGTTTTAATAAAAGCATAAAAGATGCACCTAAACAACTAG
Source organism: Bacilli bacterium (assembly GCA_017517765.1). Lineage (GTDB taxonomy): Bacteria > Bacillota_I > Bacilli_A > RFN20 > DUOF01 > RGIG6178. The sequence goes on from JAFWYE010000006.1 coordinate 185,298, forward strand.
GAAAACACATGTTAGAACATAAAGAAGTAACTCGATTTTCTGAGGGAGAAAAAAATAAAGATACTATTTGTTTTATAAAAAAGAAAAGCAAAATAAATAAACAATATAAAAAAAGTTGAGACTATTAGTTTCAACTTTTTATTTTATGAGAATGGGTATGCTTCATTTTCATATTCACCCTTCATCATATCAACGAATTTTTCATAATCATATGTATCATAAGTATCTAAAACACCTTGATATGCATCTTTAAATTCCCCATCTTTAACATATATAGTAGTAGGAGTAAACTCTCCTATTTCTCTATCAGCTTGTATCTCAAGGGCAAGTTTAGAAAAAGCATAGTTAATAAAGTTACCTCTATCAGGATCACTTGTATCATTAACATACACATAATACATATCATTTCCATCTTGAAGATATCTATTAATTGTAGTCTCAAATGCCTCACACGCACTGCATCCATATTGACCTATAGTAAAAACAAACTCATCTCCACTATTAATTTTATCTAACATTTCACTAGAGTTTAATACTATTTTTCTTTTTACATAATGACCATTTACTATCTTTTTAAATTCCTCATATTCTTCTCTATCTTTTACATCTACATACCCTTGATAACCATCTTTAAATATTCCATCCTCTACAAAAACAGTAGTAGGTGTTTTTAAAATATTAATATTTCTACTTTTAGGAATTTCTTTAAGTTTATCATTAATCATCTTTAACGCTTCATTAATCATTAAGTCATTATCATTATCAGTATATAAATAATAAACTGTTTTTCCATCACTTGTATAATCTCTTAATGTATCATTAAATAATTGGCATGCACTACAATTATATTGACCAAAAACAATTATAAAATCTCTGTTATCATCTACCATATCAATAAAGGTCTCAGAATCAATAACTGTAGTTCCATTAGGTGTATTATCCTTAACACATTTTGTAATCATCATTATCATACAAATAATAATGACAGTTAAAAAACTACCATATATAACTATAGATTTCCAATTTCTTTTTACAATCTCAACCATATAGTTATAACTCCTTATTAGCCAATAATTTTTCTAGGGTTAACTCATAATTAAACTCATTTTTCAATGCCTCTAATTCATTCATGGCTTTTTTAACATTCACATTTTTGTTTCTTTTTATAGCTCTTATTAAAATGTTTTTTGGAGTATGCTCCATATCTATAAACTCTAATAGTTGAGTCTTATAACCATTTATTTGAAGCAATTTAGCCCTAGTAACATCCGTCATTAAAGCACTTATTCTCTCTTTTACTATTCCAAACTCATTTATTGCAGATAATGTAGTAGGCTTAATCTGCTTATTTAATTCATGTTGACAACAAGGGACAGAAAGAATAACTTTAGCATTCCACCTTATAGCATTATACAAAGCATAATCAGTAGCAGTATCACAAGCATGAAGAGTTACTACCATATCCACTTTTTCTTCTTTGTAATCTTTAATATCACCAACTTGGAATCTTATGCCCTTCATGTTATATTTAGCAACTATCTTATTACAATCTTTAATAACATTTTCCTTCAAATCTAATCCTACAATATTAACCTTTAACTTTTTAACTTCAGTTAAATAATAATGAATAGCAAAAGTAAGATAAGATTTACCACAACCAAAATCAATAATAGATATAGTCTTTTTAGGATCAAATTCCTCCACTATATCATCAACAAATTCAACAAATCTATTTATTTGTCTAAATTTATCATATTTATCATTTAAAACCTTCCCAGCAATATTCATAACACCTAGTTCCACTAAAAAAGGTACTACTGTATTGTCTTTTATAATATATTGCTTTTCCTTATCATGAGAAACATTAGATAATTTTTTATTTTCAACGTTTCTTTTAATAATAGTAACTTTGCCACTCTTATTACTTAAAAGATGATATTCATGCTCTTTGCAAGTAACAAGTGCTTGCTTAAATATTGATGTTATAAGAGTAGTAGTTTCATTGATTGCATCGTCTTTATTTAAATTAGAATGAACTACTCTATTTTCAAAAAAATAAGAAAATTGATACTCCATTTTATCATCATGAATAAATGGAGATAATTGCACTTTAGAAAAAGAATCTTTATTTTTCTTATATGGAGAAGAAAATATTATTCTTAAAAGAGAACCATTAGAAAATATTTCTGCCATTAAGTTTTCTAAATTTGTTAATGTCATCATCCTATGCTTCCCTCCATTTCTAATTTGATAAGATTATTTAATTCTACTGCATATTCCATTGGAAGTTCTTTAGCAAATGGTTCAATAAATCCCATTACTATCATTTGTGCCGCTTTCTTTTTATCTAATCCTCTAGACATCAGGTAAAATAGCTCATCATCACTTATTTTACTAACACTTGCCTCATGCTCTAAAATAGAACTATTATTACTAACTATATTAGTAGGAATAGTATCACTTGTAGAAATATCATCAATAAGTAAAGTATCACATTCAACCTTACTTCTAGAATTAGTCGCACCTTTAGTAATTTTTACAAGACCTCTATAATCTACACTTCCACCTTGCTTACCAATAGATTTAGAAATGATTGTAGAACTAGTTCTTTTTCCTATATGAATCATTTTAGCACCAGCATCTTGAATTTGATCTTTACCCGCTACTGCAATAGAAATACATACCCCTTTAGAATTATCTCCTTTCAAAACACATGCAGGATATTTCATATTGATGTGACTACCAATATTTCCATCAATCCACTCCATTAATCCTTCTTCTTCAACCATAGCTCTTTTGGTAACTAAGTTAATAATATTAGTAGACCAGTTTTGAATTGTAGAATATCTACACTTAGCACCTTTTTTAACAATTATTTCAACTACTGCAGCATGAAGAGAATCTTTTGAATATATTGGTGCACTACATCCTTCAACATAATGTACATCACTTCCCTCATCCACTATAATTAAAGTTCTTTCAAATTGCCCCATAGATTGAGAATTAATTCTAAAGTAAGATTGAAGTGGCTTATCTAAATGCGTATTTTTAGGAACATAGATAAATGTTCCTCCACTCCAAACAGCACTATTTAAAGCAGCAAACTTATTATCTGTATATGGTACTACTGTAGAAAAATACTCTTTAAATATTTCTGGATATTGTTTTAATGCACTATCAGTGTCTAAGAAAATTATACCTTTTTCTTCAACCTCTTTAAGCATTGAATGGTAGACAACTTCACTTTCATATTGAGTACTAACACCAGATAAAAACTTTTGCTCTGCTTCTTTAATTCCTAATTTATCAAATGTATCTTTTATATTTTCAGGAACTTCTTCCCAACTGTTTTCTACCTTATCAGTAGCTTTAACAAAATAAGTAAAATCATTAAAATCTATTTCTTTTAGGGATGGTCCAAATTTAGGTAATGGCTCATTAACAAAATGATTGTATGCTTTTAATCTATAATTAAGCATCCATTCTGGTTCGTTTTTACTTTTTGAGATAAATTTAATAACTTCTTCATTTAATCCTTTTCCAGAATTAACACCAGCCATAATATCCCTCCTTACTTATTTAATATATCTTTTAATCCAATCCAAGATAAAGTAGCACACTTTATCCTATTAGCTTGCTTACTGGTATTTACAAAAGCATTAGCTTCTTCAAGTAATTCTTCATCATACTCTTCCCCATGTAGCATAGCTATGTAATTATCTATTATAACCTTTGCCTCTTCTACACTCTTGTCTTTTAATAGTTCAGACATTATTGATGTTGATGCAGTAGATATAGTACATGCTACTCCATCAAAACATATATCCTTAATTATCCCATCTTCTACTTTAACTTCTAAATCAATATTATCAATACATGATTCACTATCAAGATTAACTTTAGTATAACTAGGATCATTTTTTAATTTCTTATTTCTTGGATACTCATAGTGATCCATTATAACTTCCCTGATTAATGCAGGGTTATCTTTAAAAGTAGGCATCTAAGAAATCACTTCCTTTACTAGCAACTTTAACAAATTCATCTACTTCTTCTATAGTGTTATAAAAATACATACTACATCTAAGTGAAGCATATGTGCCCATAACACCATCTATTAACTTGGCGCAATGTTGTCCAGCTCTTAAGCAAATATCATACTTTCCAAATAAGCTAGCAGCATCTTGAGCAAATACATCCTTTACATTAAATGAAATCGTATAAGCCTCAGGATCATCATTATAAATAATTATATTATCTAATTTTCTAAGTCCGTCTAAAGCTCTATCCCTAAGTATTCTTTCTCTTTCTTCAATATAGTCCATTCCAATTTCGCTTAAATAATTAACTATTGCTTTAAAACCAAATATACCTTCTATATTAGGTGTACCTGCCTCAAACTTTCTAACAGAGTTATAAGGGTCATAATTTGTATCTTTTCCAAACTTCTTATTCATCCCACCGCCTAAGTTATATGGATCAGTATTAGCTAAATGCTCTTCTTTTCCATATAAGGCTCCAATTCCTGTAGGTCCACCAAGTTTATGTGCACTAAACACATAAAAGTCACAATCTATATCTTTAACATCAACTTTAATATGTGGTGTTGATTGAGCCCCATCTAAAATAAATATAATGTTATTTTCGTGAGCTATTTTAGCTATTTCTCTAGCATCTATCTTATATCCTAAAACGTTAGAAATATATGCTAATGAAATAATTTTAGTTTTAGAGGTAATTGATTCTTTTACTGACTCAGGAGTAATTTTACCATTAACTAGCTTAACATACTTTATTTCAGCCTTCTTTTGATGAGCTATCTTAAACCATGGTAATACATTAGAGGCATGCTCTAATTCACTAATTAATATTTCATCACCCTCATTAATAATTTTAGAAACAAATCCATTAGCAATTATATTCATCCCTTCAGTAGTTCCAGAAACAAAAGCAATTTCATTATCATTAGCGCCTATAAAATTAGCAATATCCCTTCTTGCCTCTGCTATTTGTTTATCTACCAAATAAGACAAGTTATAATCTCCTCTATGCGCATTACAAGAAAGGTGAGAATAATAATACGTAACTGCATCAATAACACATTGAGGTTTTAAAGCAGTCGCTGCATTATCAAAAAATATAGTATTAGGATTATTCTTAAAAAACGGATAATCTAATCTATAATCTTTCATACTCTCACATCCTTTCTAATAATTCATTTCTTATTTTTTCATCTTTTATTTTTTCTATCATGTAACTAATTTTACCCATACTAACTAAATTTCTAGCTACATTTTCTTCTATGCCTCTACTAGTTAAATAAAACAATGTTTCCTCATCAATCATACCAATGCTAGATCCATGATTAGCTTTAACATCATTTTCTTCAATTTCTAATATTGGATTATTAATTCCTGTACTTTCTTTATCAAACAATAATATTTTACTATTTTGATTAACAACACTTCTTTTAGCACCATTTTTAATAAAAGAAGTAATATCATATTTTAATTTAGAAGTATCTTCTACTATTCCAAAACAATCTATTTTAATGCTTGTATCATTAACATCATTTTGACTTTTTATTAGATATTCTTTATCAGAACTCTTTTTAGAAATACTTGCAACATTAAACTCTATATTATCATATTCATTACTGGTAATAAGTGTATAAACATTATTACCATTATTATTTTCTAAATCAATAATATTCACTATACACTTTCCATTTGAAACATGAATTATATTATTGCTTGAATCTCCATCATTTTTAACAAAGCAATATTCAAGTTCACCATTGCTTACATATATCTCTTTATTTCCAATACAAGTATCAGTAATAGAAACCTTAGCATTTTGTATATATACTTTTATATCTTGTTTTTTTAATGGCAAAACAAGATTACAATCTTTATCTATATTAATTATTTCCATTGCCAATACTTTCCTTTACTGCACAAGTTCCTAATACAACACGAGGTTTATCTTCTTTTTTACTGATGCTTACCCCATATTCTTTTTCAACCCATGAATACCCTTCCTTATCTACTCTTTCAATAAGTGAGTAGTCTCCACTAGTTACAATTCTACCATCAACGATAATATGAACATGTGTAGGCTTTACTTCCTTATATAATTTAGAATAGTGAGAAATAATTAAAGCACTAAACTCTTCATTTTTAGAATTATTTAAAGCATTAGAAACCATATTTAATCCATCTACGTCTAATCCAGAATCAATTTCATCTATTAATGCTAATGAAGGATTTAATAATTTCATTTGTAGGATTTCATTTCTCTTTTTTTCTCCCCCAGAGAATCCTTCATTTAAGTTTCTATGAATCAAATTAGAATCAAATCCAACTTCTTCACTAGCTGTTTCAACTTCTTTTATAAATTTATAGAGACTAACTGGCTTATCTAATCTTGAATTAATTGCACTTTTTAAGAAATCAATATTTTTTACCCCACTAATTTCAAGTGGATGTTGCATTGCTAAAAATATTCCCTTTTTACTTCTATTATCTACACTAAAAGATAATAAATCTTCATCATTATAAGTAATACTACCTGCATCCACTATATATCTAGGGTGTCCCATTATAACATTTAATAGAGTTGACTTCCCATGACCATTTGGACCAATTAGGGCATGGATTTCTCCTTTATTTATTTCTAAATTAATACCCTTTAATATTTTTTTATCTTCAACACTTACTTCTAAGTCTTTAATTATTAATCTATTCACAATAATCTTCCTTCCAACTCTAATATTTTACGCTCTTTCATATAAAATTACAAATATCTATATAATTTTATATTATATAGAATTATCTACTCTTGCTTTTATTTTCAATTAGCTTCCTATATCTAGTTAAGCAACTCTTACATACATATCCTTCACCATGTTCATTTAAGAATTCATCTATATTATAATCTTCAAAATATCTAGTATCTTGAGAATGTTTATCACATAAACTTTTATTATCTTCATAGCAATGCAATTTAGCATTGTACCTTATATAATCATTGTTAGTTAAATTGCTTTGATGTGTAGGTAATTGCCAATTAAATTTATTTTTAGTCATTTAAATTCACCTCAATAATTGTTGTATCACTAAATAAATCATAACTTTTATATAAACCATTATCTAATATGCCATAACTGTGATGACCATCTTTAGGAATTGATAAAGACCCCAGATTAATACAAGCAACCTGATTTGCTTTAACAAACTCATTGATATGATAGTGCCCATATATCATATAGTATTTTTTATCATATTCAACTACGTTTTGTTTATTATACTTATGTCCATGAGTCAAGAAAAGTTTATTTCCATTAATATCAATCCATTTATTTTCTTCTATTAAAAAGTCTAATACCATAAGATCAACCTCTGCATCACAATTCCCTCTTATTGCAATAATTTGGTCTTTTAATTCATTTAAAATACTAACCACTTCACTAGGATTATATTCATCAGGCAAGTTATTTCTTGGACCATGATATAAAATATCTCCCAAAATAATTATTTTATCAAAATCATTAACTTTATTTAAAACAAGTTTTAAATACTTACTACTACCATGAATGTCTGTCAAAATTAAATATTTCATTGTCTTCACCCACTTAAAATATAACATAAAATATGATATGATTAAACACAGGTGAGGCAAATGTTTAAGTATTCTAACACTAATAAAAGATATCATACTTATGACTATTACTTGAAACAAAAGTATGGAAGTAAAGTTTTTAAAGTATCATTAAACGCTGGTTTTACTTGTCCCAATAGAGATGGCAATAAAGGCACTTCTGGTTGTGCTTTTTGTTCTACATTTGGTGGAGGTGAAAATGGAGGAAATGTAAAAGAAGATTTAAATACGCAATTTGAAAACATCAAAAAAATAATGCAATTAAAGTGGCCAAATGGTAAATGTATAGCGTATTTTCAAGCATTTTCTAATACTTATGCCCCATTAAATAAATTACATGAAATCTATGATCCTTTCTTTGAAAGAGAAGATATTGTCTCCATCTCTATAGCAACTAGAGCCGATTGTCTAGATGATTCAATAATAGAGTATTTATCTTCATTAAATAAAAAGAAAGAATTATGGGTTGAAATAGGATTACAAACCTTTAATGAAAATACTGCAAAACTCTTTAACAGAGGATATGATAACAAGTTATTTATAGACAGAGTAAATAAACTTAGAAAGCACAATATAAATGTAACTGTTCACATCATAAACGGCCTAAAAGGAGAAACACCTCAAGACATGATTAATACCTGTATAGAATTAAATAAATTAGATATTCAAGGAATAAAAATACATTCTTTAAATATAGTGAAAAATTCAACTTGGGGTAATGAATATTTAAAAAATCCTTTCCCTGTAATTTCTAGAGAAACTTACATAGATACTGTCATAAAGCAACTAGAAGTCTTAAAAGAAGAAATTGTTATTCAAAGACTAACTTCTGACCCTATAGTAGAGGACTTAATCGCTCCAATGTGGAATACTAATAAAACCCAACTTTTAAATGATATAGATAAAGAAATGGTAAAAAGAAATACTTATCAAGGAATAAAAAAAGAGTTCAATTAATATGAACTCTTTTATTTTATCTTAATTGTGCTCCACAATTGCTGCACTTTTTAGTTCCTGGTTCATGAACTGTTCCACAATATTTACATGTAACAGAACTAGCACTAGAACTTCCTACTGAGCCACTTGCACCACTTGTATCAGATGCTGAACTCTTTTTAGAATTCTTAACAATTACTATTACAACAAGCACTAAAAGTACACCAGCTATAGTTAAACATACAGTTCTTGTAGTTTTTGCACTCTTTAATGCACCATTTGCCATAACATATAAAGAAAATTCTTCTAATTCGATATTCTCAAAATCAAGATCAATTGATTCTGTATCAAAATTTATAGTACTTCTATCTAAAGCAATTGGTATAGCTCCACCACTTTTGTATTTTGAAACCTCTTCTAAAGAATATACTGAGAATGTTTCAAAATTTTCATTTAATCCAGGAAGTCTATATACAATGTAGTATTTTTCTACTTCGTAATCATAGTATTTATTAACAACAATACCATTTACAATGTTTCCCTCATCTCTAGCATCATCGATCATATTTTGATAGAAATTATAATCTTCGATTGCTATTTGAACACTCTCTTCTTCATAAGCAATGTTACCACTCATACCAAATCCAATTAAACCAAAAAAGAAAGTAAAGAAAATTAGAACAATAACAAGAACACTTAATGGACTAGCACTTCCTCCACCACCATAGTAATAATGATGGTGTCTTCTTGGCCCTATATATACAGTGTGATGATGCCTATGTCCACCAAATCCACCTCTATGACTATAACTTGGTCCTCCAAATGATGAACGGCTAGAACGTCCACCTCCAAATGAAGAACGTCCGCCTCCGCTTCTACTACCTCTTCCCATAATCTAACCTCCTAAAACAATATTAATATACAAAAAAATTATAACAAAATCTTAAATATAAAAGAATGAATAAGCCAAAATAAATAAAAAGTATCTTTGAATATTTTTTTACTAATTACATATACTAGTAATGTACAAATTTGTACAAGGGGTATTTTTATTGAAAAAGGGTCCATCAGGACCCTATTTTTTTATTTATTAATTAATCTTTTTACTAGCTTATAAATTTCCATTATAGCAACTATTGAAACCGCTAATCCCATAGACACCAATAATGGAACTATAGTTAATGCTTGTAAATTAAATACATCATTTAATCCAGGAGTATATATAACAATAAATTGAAGAGCCATACCAACAATAAATGCTATATTTAACATTTTATTATTGAAAGTCTTTTTAGAGAATATTGTTCCATCACTCTTAACATTAAATGCATGGAATAATTGTGCTGAAGATAAAGTCATAAAGGCCATTGTTTGTCCTAAATGAACATCACCTAATAATAAATCACCAATCAAATAACTAGCAAGAGTAATTGAACCTATAAAGATACCTTCAATTGCTATATGTAATCCTAGTCTATTAGCAAAGAAACCTTCATCTTTATTTCTTGGTTTATCCTTCATTACACTTTCATCAGCTTTTTCCATACCTAGTCCAAATGCTGGTAAACTGTCAGTAATCAAGTTAATCCATAATAAGTGAATTGGAAGTAATGGTAATCCTAAATTAGCAGTACTAATTACAGCAATTAAACTAGCAACAAAGATAGTTACTACTTCACCAATATTACTTGATAGTAAGTACTTAACACACTTTTTAACATTGCTATAGATTCCTCTACCTTCTTTAACAGCTTCAACAATAGTATTAAAGTTATCATCCATTAAGATCATGTCACTTGCTTCTTTACTTACATCAGTACCTGTAATACCCATAGCACATCCAATATCAGCAAGTTTTAATGCAGGAGCATCATTCACTCCATCTCCAGTCATTGCAACTGTTTTTCCTTTTTTCTTCCAAGCCTTAACAATTCTAACCTTATCGCTTGGAGCAACACGAGCATATACACAATATTTTTCAATATTAGCATCTAACTCTTCTTCGCTTAATTCATTTAATTCTAGTGAAGTAATAACTTTATCTTCTTCGCTAGAAATAATACCTAAATCTCTAGCTATAGCAGCAGCAGTAGTCTTGTGGTCACCAGTAATCATAATTGTTCTAATACCAGCACCTTTAGCAATTCTAATAGAATCTTTTACTTCATCTCTACTTGGATCGATCATTCCAACAAATCCAACTACATCTAAATCATTTTCATCTTCTAAAGTTATATCTCTAACTTTGTCTAATTTTTTAATACCAATAGCAAGTACTCTCAATGCTTCATTAGCCATAACTTCACTTGCTTCAATATACTTTTCTTTTTCTTTTTTAGTTAATGTACTTCTTTCAAGAATAATGTCAAAAGCACCTTTTGTAATTAATAGGTTTTGCTTTTTATATTTAACTAAAACACTCATTAGTTTTCTATCACTATCGAATGGTAATTCTTTTAATTCTTCGATATCAGATATATCTAAACCATATGCATTATTAACATCTAATAATGCTAATTCTGTAGGGTCACCAATTCTTTTCTCTCCCTCAATTTTAGCACTACAACATAATGCAAAATAAGCTAGCATTTCTTTTTCTTTGTCATTTGCATCACTAGGATTCTTTACTTCATCTACATATAATCTAGTAACAGTCATTTTATTTTGAGTTAAAGTACCTGTTTTATCACTACAAATAATTTGAGTAGATCCTAAAGTCTCTACAGCAGGTAGTTTTTTAACAATTGCATTTCTTTTAGCCATCTTCTCTACACCCATTGCCAAAACAACAGTAACAACTGTAGCAAGACCTTCAGGAATAGCAGCAACAGCAAGAGCAACAGCACTCTTAAATGCTGTAAGAGCAACTGTAGTATTAAATGATTCAAATGGTTTCATATTAGTTCCAGAAATATATTCTAAAGCAAATACGATAACACAAATAAACATACACATAACACCAATTGTTTTACCAACTTGTGTTAATTTTTCTTGTAATGGAGTAGTAGTACTCTCAGCATTTGATAACATTGAAGCAATGTGTCCAATTTCTGTATCCATACCAATGCTAGTAACTAAACATTTAGCATTACCATTAGTTATGTAACAAGAAGAAAATAACATATTATGTCTATCACCAATTGGAACATTTTCTTCATTAATAACTATATTGTTCTTTTCTACTGGTACACTTTCTCCAGTTAAACTAGCTTCATCAACAGTTAAATTATTGCAATCAATAATTCTACAATCGCTAGGAACAATATCTCCTGCCTCTAGAACAAGTAAATCACCTACTGTAATATCTTCACTTGCAACTACTGTAATTTTACCATCTCTAATAACCTTACAATTTGGAGAAGACATTTTCTTTAAAGCTTCTAATGATTTCTCTGCTTTATTTTCTTGGAATACTCCTAAAATTGCATTTATTAATACAACTAAGAATATAATAAGACTCTCCACCCATTCATGTGGATCAATAATAATAGAAATAAGAGCAGCACCAATAAGAATAAGAATTAATACGTCCTTAAATTGAAGCAAAAACTTAACAAAAAGACTTACTTTTTTTCCTTCTTTAAGAGAGTTTTTTCCATATTTTTCTTGATTGCTAGCAACTTGTTCACTAGTTAAACCTTTGTCTATACTAGTTTCTAATAGTTTACTTACTTCTTCAATACTTTTATTAAACATTCAAATCACCTTGTTACATTATACAAGATATAAAAAAACAAATTAATAAAATAATAAAAAATCTTATAGAATATTCTATAAGATCATTTATTTATTATTGAATAGCACACTCCATTGTCACCTAAACATAGTTTTAAAAATAAATTGCTTTTAATTAATGTTATTGTAATATTCTTACATCTTCTTTTTAAAGAGTGTTTTATTTTTTCTATAGCTTCCTTATTTGAAACATAGCCTATTATTACTTCATTAATTTCATTGTTAGATAAACTATCAAAAATATTATCTTCAAATATTTGATATGCTGCATCTAATTTAGCAGAATTAAATGACACTTTCGCATCACCATCACTTAAATTCAATATTGGATATCTATCTTTAAAATTAATATATTTACACTCAAAATCTTCACATACATTTTGAGCATATAAAAAAGGAAAGTTTTCAATAACATATGTAGATTTAATGTCATACTTAATTTTATTTATGTAATTAGTAATATACTTTAATCCATAGCCAGAATCTATTAATTCTAATGCTTTAAGCACTAACAAGGATTCACCACTACCAACATTCAAACTATCAATAATGCTAATTGTAGAACTATCATAGTTCTTAAATGTTTCTACCAAGTCATAATATTCATTGGATAATTTTGAACTTATAGTAATAAACAAAACATCCATTCCTAATTCAAGATATCTATCAATATCTTTTTTAATTTTTGATATTTCAGGTTTATGAATAATTGGCATCAAATTTTCTTTTTGTTCATAATTAATATCATTTAGTTCCATTATTTCATTTTCACTTAGTTCTATGCTTAATGGAATAACTTGTATATCTTTCCTTTTTAAAATATATAGCGGCAAACTAGCGCCGCTATCTACCATAACTACTATACTCATACTATCCTCTAGAAGTCATCACCTAATAAATCTAAGATAGAAATTTTTTCATAGTTTTCAGTTTCAACTTCTTCTTTCTCTTTTACTTCATGTTTAGTATCTAACTTTTCTTGCACAAAATTTGTCGTATTTTGATATGTTTTAATATTTTCATCAATTATATCAATTTCCAAATTAGATGAAGCAACTATTCTTTCTTTTCCTTTTAACTCAAGATTATTCTTCATGTTCTTATCAAAAGGTTGACCTCTTTCGCTTACATCTATTTCTCTAACTTCTGAATTATTTAATAATATATAAGCATTTTTAGCTTCATTTACAAATAAGCTAGATACTGCTAGATGTGGATCTGATTTAAAGCACTTAAATACAGGTGTAGCCTTATTAGTTCTTAAAGTTAAATTAATATTTCTAGGATTAATAACTTTGCTTCCACCTTTATCAGTAACAAGATACATTAACTTAGTAGATTCGTTAGTTAATACTTCCATACCCACTAATTCTCCAGTTTTATCAACACCACTTACTGCTTTAACTCCACCAGATTTAATGCCCACTAAACTAATGCCTGATTCGCTATAACGTAGAGCATTCCCTTTATCAGTAATAACTACTACTTCACTATCACCATCACTATAACTAGCGCCAATTACGATATCATCACTCATAAGTCTCATACACTTAATTGGTTTAGTATATCTTTCTACTTTAAACTCTTCTAAACTAGTTCTCTTTATTACACCCAGTTTAGTTGCAATAATAATATTTACATTTTTATTAAATTCCTTAACACAAATAACCTTAACAATAGATTCGTCTCCATTCATGGTAACAATACTATTTAAATGTACACCTTCATCTTTCCATTTATTCTCAGTCAACTCATATACAGGAATATATAAATAATTACCCTTGCTAGTAAAAGCAAGCAAAGTATCTGTAGTCATACACTTACAAATACCAACAAGAATGTCTCCACTTTTAATCGCAGGTAAAGCACCATCGCTAGCACCATAACTCTTAAGTGAAGATCTCTTAGCATATCCTTTTTTAGATACACTAACCATTACTTCTTCTTTACTAACCATAGCAAGTTTATCAATTACTAACTCTTCTACTTCATCTACTATCTCACTAACTCTATCATGAGCATATTTCTTTTTAACCTCAGTTAGCTCTTTAATAACAAGTTTTTTCATCTTGTTGTCATCTTCAAGTAAAGAATTCAATTCAACGCATAATTGTTCTAAATTAGATTTTTCATCTAATACCATATTAATATCAGTAGATGATAATCTATATAATTGCATTGTAACAATACTTTCTGCTTGTTTTTCGCTTATATTAAATCTATTAATTAAGTTTTCTTTACAACCAGACTTATCCTTACTTCCTCTAATAATCTTTATAACTTCATCAATATGATTAAGTGCTATTACTAACCCCTCTAAAATATGAAGTCTAGCTTTAGCTTTATTTAACTCAAATACAGTTCTTTTTGTATCAACATCAATTTGGTGTGCATTGTATGCATCTAAAATACCAAGTAATGGCATTTGTATTGGTCTTTTATTAGATATTACAACCATATTAAAGTTGTAATTAATTTGAAGTTCTGTTTGTTTAAATAAATAATTTAAAATGATATTAGGATTAGTATCTTTCTTTAAATCAATTGCGATTCTAAGTCCCTCTTTATCACTTTCATCTCTAACTTCAATAATTCCATCAACTTTCTTATCAAAAGCAAGTTGATCTATACTTTTTACTAAATCACTTTTAACAACTTCAAAAGGAATTTCAGTAACTATAATTTGATTCATGTTTTTAAGTTCAACTATTTCAGTTTTACTCTTTACTACACATTTACCCTTGCCAGTTTCATAGGCTTGTCTAATGCCTTCTTTTCCTTGGATAATAGCACCAGTAGGAAAATCTGGTCCTTTTATAAATTCTAAAATATCATCTAAACTACATTTAGGATTCTTCAATCTATAAATAGCAGCATCAATTACTTCTCCCAAATTGTGAGGAGGAATCTCTGTAGCATAACCTGCAGCAATACCCTTACTACCATTAACCAACAAGTTAGGGAATCTAGCAGGAAGTACAGTAGGTTCCATTAAAGTATCATCAAAGTTAGGAGCAGTAGACACCGTTTCTTTATCTAAATCCTTTAATAATTCACTTGATATTTCACTCAATCTAGCTTCAGTATAACGCATTGCAGCAGCTGGGTCATTATCCATACTACCATTATTACCATGCATATCAATAAGTGGCTCATTTTGTTTCCACCATTGAGACATTCTAACCATTGCATCATATACACTAGTATCTCCATGTGGATGGTAATTACCAATAACATTACCAACAGTTTTAGCACTCTTCCTGTGTGGCTTATCAAAGGTATTTCTTTCACTATTCATAGCTACAAGTATTCTTCTTTGAACAGGCTTTAATCCATCCCTTACATCAGGAAGTGCTCTTTCTTGAATAATATATTTAGAATATCTTCCAAACCTATCTCCAAAAATATCCTCTAAAGGTGAAACTTCAATTCTCTCATCCATTAGTTTTCACCTCCAACTTTAAAGTCATCTTCAAGAGTAAACTTAACATTATTTTCAATCCATTGTCTTCTAATGTCAGCCTTATCCCCCATCAACACACTTATTCTTCTCTCTGCTGCCATTGCATCATCAATTGTAACTTCAATCAAAGTTCTAGTCTTAGGATCCATTGTAGTTTCCCAAAGTTGAGTATAGTTCATTTCTCCTAGACCTTTATACCTTTGAATTTCACATTTACCATTTTCGCCAGCAATTTCTTTTTTTGCAGTCTCTAAATCTTCATCATTCCATACATATTTAAACTTCTCACTTTTACCAGTAGACTTACTCACCTTGTATAAAGGCGGACAAGCTATAAACACTCTATGGTTTTCAATTAACGGTCTCATAAATCTATAAATAAATGTTAAGATTAAAACTTGAATATGAGCTCCATCAGTATCCGCATCGGTCATGATAATTAGTTTTCCATAATTAGCATCCTTAATATTGAAGTCTTGACCAACACCTGCTCCCATTGTATAAATGATTGTAGATATTTCTTCATTTTTCATTAAATCAGCAAGCTTAGTCTTTTCACTATTAATAACTTTACCTCTTAAAGGAAGTATAGCTTGGAACTTTCTGTCTCTTCCTTGCTTAGCACTACCTCCAGCAGAGTCTCCCTCAACTAAGAATAATTCATTCTTTAATTTATCTTTACCTTGAGCAGGAGTTAATTTGCCACTAATAATTCTTTCAACCTTAGCTTTTTTTATACCTCTAGCTTCATCTCTTGCTTTTCTTGCGGCTTCTCTTGCTTGATATGCCTTCATTGCTTTTTTAATTAAGTTTTGTGCAGTCTCTTTATTTTCATCCAAGAAAATAGTTAACTTCTCATAAACCATGTTTTCAACAGCAGTTTTAGCTTCACTTGTACCTAATTTAGACTTAGTTTGTCCTTCAAACTGCAATAATTTTTCAGGAACTTTAACTGAAATAACAGCAGTTAATCCTTCCCTTATATCATTACCATCAAGATTTTTATCTTTTTCTTTTAATAGTCCTGTATTTCTAGCATAGTCATTTACAGCCTTAGTAAATCCACTTCTAAAACCAGTTTCATGAGTACCACCATCTTGAGTTCTAACATTATTAACAAAAGACAATATTGTTTCATCATATGCATCGCAGTATTGGAATGCAACATCAATTCCCATACCTTCACTAGTAATTTGCTCAAAATTAATTGGTTGAGTTATAGGATCTTTAGTTTCATTTAAAAACTCGACAAAAGCAAGCATACCATTTTCATAATGATATACTTCTTGCTTATCATTTCTTAAATCAATCAAACATAATTCTAGTCCTTTTAATAAGAATGCATTTTGTCTTAATCTTTCACTTATTGTATTAAAATTAAACTCTGTAGTAGAAAATATCTTATCATCTGGTAAAAAGTGAACCATAGTACCATGTCTATAAGTATTTCCAATTACCTCAAGTGGAGTTACCAATTTACCACCATTTTCAAATCTTATATGATGTGTCTTTCCGTCTCTATATATAGTTACATCCATATATTTACTCAAAGCATTAACAACTGAAGCACCAACACCATGAAGACCACTACTAGTTTTATATCCACCCTCTTGACCAAATTTTCCACCAGCATGAAGAACTGTATATACAACTTCTGGAGTAGATTTACCAGTAGAGTGCGTTCCTGTTGGAACTCCTCTTCCTTCATCTAAAACAGAAACTGAATTATCTTTATATATAGTTACAGTAATCTTATTTCCATAACCAGCCATTGACTCATCAATTGCATTATCTACAATTTCCCATATAAGATGATGTAATCCTCTATGATCTGTAGAACCAATATACATACCTGGTCTTTTTCTAACTGCTTCTAGGCCTTCTAATATTTGTATACTACTTTCATCATATTTATTTGCCATGAACCACAACTCCTTCCATGATTAACATATTTATTATACTAAAATAACTTTTAAAATAAAATATCTTAAGATATAATAAATTTTGAGGTGAATTTATGGGAGTAACAATATTTGTGCTTGTACTACTTTTATTATTCAGTTATTTAATGGGTTCTATTCCATTTTCTCTAGTTGTTGGTAAACTTTTCTTTAAAAAGGATATTCGTAATTTTGGGAGTGGGAACCTTGGTGGTACAAACACTGGAAGAGTTTTAGGAAAAGGTGCTGGATTTGCCGTAATGGTACTAGATCAATTAAAAGCTGTAATAGCAATTCTAATTGGTACACTAATAATGAAACACATGGATCCAAATTTTGTAAATCTTACAATTTATTTATCTTCTATATGCATAGTGTTAGGACATTGTTATCCAATATTTGCTAAGTTTAAAGGTGGTAAAGCTGTTGCTTGTACATTTGGTATACTATTCATAACTAATATCTATGTGTACCTAATAACATTAGCAATCTATGCAATTTTACTAAAAATAACAAAGTATGTGTCATTTGGTTCAATCACTGTATTCTTCATTTCAGGATGTATAACATTCTTTGAGATATTTAGAACTTCTCCATTCTTACAAATTAAATTCGATATATTTTATCCTATATTAATTTTATTCCTTGCAGTATTTATTGTAATAAAACATAGAAGTAATATTACCAGATTACAAAAAGGAACTGAAAACAAAATCAAATGGATGGGTTAAAAAAAAGTATCACTTGATGTGATACTTTTTTATTTATCGTATATTATTTTCCACGCTTAGCTTTATTGCTATTTCTCATAATAGCCATAGCTCTTTTTGTTTCATATTCATCTTTAGTAATCATACCTTCTTTTAATAGTTCTTTTAATTCATCAAGTTCTTTTTGAAGATCCTTACTATTACCAATCTTAATCTTTCCTTGAACACCATCAATCGCTTTAAATGAAGATAAATAGCATTGAGTTCCTACCTTAGCTAAATTTCCTTTAATTAGCATTTGAGTGTCAATTTCACAATATGGAACGTACCCTTTTTTAAATAATCTTTTAATGTAGTTTCTTGGAGCAATAAATACAAGCAATACATGAACTACTGCAAGAACTCCAACTAACCACCAATATAAATCTTTAACTTTTAACATCCAGTCTATATACATGCCTGGGACATTAGCACCTGCAAGTAATGGATGAACAAGATCAAATAGTCCATACCACAAAACCAAAACATATAAAAGCAATAATAATATTCCTCTTACAATCATACCTTTAGCTAAGTAATAAAATGGGCCAAATAATAAGTATCCGAAACTTATTTTAATATTGACTTCCTTAGCATTTCCTTCTGTGTTTGCAACTGTTACCTTTTTCATAGCTCATTACTCCTTTCATTTACACTATGTATGTATATACATTACTACTACCATCAAGAGTAGTATATGGCATGTATATATATAAATTTTTGTGTGCTCCAGAAATTTTAATGTTTCCTGGGTTACTCATATTTGCTCTAGTTAGATATTCTGCATTTGCATCTGATTCGAAAAATTCTTCTTCAGTAAATATGTATTCATTAGTTCCATCCCAATAATACTTTACACTATAATCATGACCTGGTTCAACATTTTTGTCATCATATCCAATAATTGCATTATCAGAAACAAGATATGTTAGTGTTCCATATTTTACAGCATACCACGAATCAGCATTTGCATTGAATGAATTAGTTATGTTTTCCGCCAAAGTTTCAAGAGTCAATCCATCTCCTATATATTCAGGATTTGTAGAAACATCAGACCAACCAGGCGAAGATGTTTTTCTAAAGTATCTATATAAATCTTCTATCTTAAATCCATAATCCGAGGCCTTTATTAATTCATTCGATCCTCTCTTATAAGCATCCGTCAAATCAATTTCAAGACCATCTTCTGGTTTGAGCGCACCCACATACGTTGAGTTTGTAGGAATACTATGTGTGGATAGTCCATCACATGAAGGAGTATCTGAGGTAGATACGCAATATCTAAATCCATTAATTAATTGCGCTGCACCAACCTTCACTTTTATTCCGTCCATAGTATTATTTACAAGTAAGTTATATATATTACCAATTTGAGTTAATCCCCAAGTAAATAACGTTTCTCTTATAAGTTGTGTGGTTGCTCTACCATGTAAATCGTCTACTTTGTTACGATCCACAAATAGTAGCAAACTAGGCGAACCATAGAAACCTCCAACTATATTTCTAACAACCGCAACTTCACACTTATCAGCATAGTTATATTCAGTTGCCAATCCACCAATAAGAATAGATGCTAATCCATCCGCAACCGCAATACGAGAATTTTGAGTTAAACATCTTCCTAAGTTTTTTTCATAATATTCTTCTAATACAGGATCTAATGTTCCTTTTTTATACTTACTCAAATTTCCATCAACAGTTCCTTGCTTAAAAGCAACATAATCAGCAAATGAACTAATTTTATAACTAAACATTGGAACGTTAACTTCTGCATCATTTAAAGCTGAAGTCATAATAGCACAATATTGATCTCCTGTAATACCATTGGCATGTTCCAATTTTTCCCCAATTTTTTCATTAGCAAAAAAGCCAATTATACCTCCAATAATTCCACCAACAGCAGTTCCTATACCAGGGAATATCATTGAACCAACAGCTGCACCAAGAGCTGCACCAGCAGCAACAGACATTAATGCTTCTAGCATTTTTTGAAGAAAGGCTTTAAATACATCACTTTTCACAGCACAGTTATCATTAAATGAAGAAGCTGTATTAAATAACAACATTATATTTTCTATTGCACTATCAATAGCACCCGTTACACCTTGATTTTCTGCAACTGGGCCATTACCATTCATAGCATCTTCAGGAGATTCATAAGCATAGTTATTACCTATCTTTTCCTCTAAAAATCCCTCAGTAGTAATTAATAATAAATAATCATCAAATGCTGAATATATACCTTTTCCTTCAACTAAATTAATCAATTCATTCAAAGAATTAATTTGAGTTAGTGTTCTTTTTGTTGCTTGAACTGTAGAATCAGCTGTCGCATTAGCAACACTCACTCTTTCCTTAACGGCGTTAACCATATTACTATAATATTCATCGTATGAAATTGTAGGTTTAATAACATTATCATGGTCGTGATTACTATTTGCGTCTAGCTTTCCTGTAGGGTCAAGAGATCTATCAGATACCATACCAGCATAATCTCCATTATGGAAAAATAACATCATCGCATTTCCAACCATACTTGAATATCCTTGACTTGCAATATCTCTAGCATATTGACAAAACTCAACATCACTACCAGTACCACAAGTATTTTTTATAACATTTTCACTATCATTAAAATCACTGTGCTCAGTCCCTTTTGTTGGAGCCAAGAATGTAAGCCAGTTGGGGTCTTCAGCACCATTTCCAAAATTCTTAAATGCAGAAGCAGAAGTGTAATACATCAAGACATTCTTATCACTAGCTGCCCCTGTGAAATTTGTAGCTTTCAAACCATGTTGGATAAGTAATTGTCCCATTGCAGAAGCACATCCTACCTGCTCATTAGTTTGGCAACCACCCTTATCATGATCATAGTTATACTGTAAATTATCAACCAAAACAGCAAAGTCTCTTTGAGCGCCTAAATATCCAATATATAATTCCTCACTCATTTCTCTATATGTAACATTAGCTGGGGATGTAGTTAGAGTAACAATAGCAGCAGGCGGCACAGCCTCACCAGCAGTTTCCTCAAAACATCCACTACACGTAATAAGAGTCACGGCGACAGTTAGCATCCACGTAATATGCTTAAAAATTTTATGCATACATCTCACACTCCCACTCATATACCATAATTTTACTATTAATTGAATTAATATTCAATAACTATCAGCCATCATTGTTGACTCTTAGCAAAAAATCTTCACCCTTAATTACTTCTTTTCTAGACAAACTAATATAATCTTGTTGTCTCAATATTTCATATGTAACAATAGCAACACAATTAGAAAGATTTAAACTTCTTGCATCTTCTACCATGGGTAAACGATAGCATCTTGATAAGTCACTTTTCAAAATTTTCTTAGGAATACCCGTACTCTCTTTTCCAAACATAACGTATATGTCACTATTAAAATCCGAAAAATCACCTTCACTAGGTGCTTTAAAGCCATATCTAGTAATAAAATGAATTGTTGGGTTATTATTCTTTTGTAAAAATTCTTCATAATTTTCATAGTATGAAAATTCAAAACCTATTAAATAATCCATTCCCGCCCTTTGAAGCCCTTTATCGTCAATTTGATATGTTAGTGGCCCAATTATATGCAATTTGGACCCAGTTGCCTTACAAGTTCTCATAATATTACCAGTGTTCATAGGCTTTTCTGGCTGAAATAATACTATATGAATCATAACTTCACCTCATTAAAATAATAATACTTTTTCAAGTATTTGTCCTTATAAAAATAAAAAAGATGAGTAAACTCATCTTATAAACCACACCCAATCAGTTTATCCGGATTATAAAAACAATGATTCTTGTATCTTCCAGATAATTTACCCCAAAATCTATTCTTACAATTTTTACTCTTTCCTGGATTTTGAAAGTATAGGGCATTAACTGCAGGTTTTCCTCTCCAATAATTCAAGCCTTTTTTCGCTAGTCCTTTAATTTTTGAATTAACTGGAGCATTGAATAATTTTGTATTTACACCTTCAAAATTGCCTTTTTGGTATACCATTTTATTAACACTTGTAATATTTTTAAAAGGCATACATTTGTAGACTATTCTATTCACTCCAGTATTTGCCACCAAAAGCATTCCCGTATTTCCTTCTCCTAATGCCTCACTTTTTATAAGACGCCCCAAAGTTGTAACATCTTTTGAATTATATTTTACTCTTGCCATTATATATCACCTAACATATTTATATGCAACTATTTTAAAAGTGCAAAAAAAAGAGGACCGAAGTCCTCTCTAAAATGTTTAAAATGTATTATCTACTGCCTGATTTTGGCTTTGTCTTTTTAGGCTCTTCTTCTGTTAATCTAGTATATGCAGCAACACCTTCAACTGCACGCTTTCTATCATCTTCAGTAACCACTTTCTTAGCTTCTGTAGATCTTCTTCCCTTTGTAGCAAAGTCTTGGAAGATTGCTCTTTCTTCTGGGCTTAAAGAATTGTTATTATCTGCAGCTTCTGCTTGTGCAGCTTTCTTAGCAGCTCTGAATGCTCTTTCTTCTAGATTAGTAATTTTCTTTTCCATAGCAACTTTTTCAGCTAATTCTTTTTGTTGAGCTGGAGTTGGATTTTCAATAGCAGACAACTTTCTAATATCAGCTCTTAATGCTTTCATTTCAGCATTATAAATTTGTTGTAATGCCAACCATTCTCTAGCACTTAAATTTGCACCAAAGATGCTCTTAGACATAATTCTCTTGTAAGTTTGCTCAGGAGTTTCTTCTTGAGTAGTAATTTCTTCCTCATTTTCTATTGTTTCTTCGTGTTCTTCCTCTTCTATTCGAGTTCTTCTTCTGAAGATATTTCTAAAGAAACCAATAACTCCAGTTCTTTCTTGTTGAGTAACATTTGTTCTACCGTTCTTAGCAGCAAATTCTAAACGTTCTCTTAATTCATCTTTATTATTCTTATTGTATTTCTTTCCTAATCTATTAATAAACTTCTTAAGTTTAGGATTATCCAAAGCTTTAGCAAGCGTTTGTTGTTGTTCTGGAGTTAAAGTATGGTTCTTACCTCTCTTTAATTCTTTTGCAAGTTTTCTAACTAGTGCCTTTTGATTCAATAATTCCTTATATTTTGGATTAACTGCTCTAACAATTGCAGCAACACCTGCTGTAGCAGCACCAATACCAAGAACTGCTAAACCAACACCACCAGCTGTTATTGTAGCTGCAGCAAATGAAAATGCTTGTGCTGTAGCAAGCGGCAATGTACTTCCTGCAACAATAGTAGCAAGAGCATGAGCAACACCTGCACCAGCAATTGCACCTAATCCGATTCGAGTACCTGATCTAAAGAAACCACCCATTCTACTCCATAAACTAGGATTTTTAAGTGTTGGATATACCACTTCAACTTTTGGTTGTGGTGGTGGAGCAACACCTATAGTCCCTGTTTCTGAATGATACTCTTCTTCTACTACTGTCCTTTTTCTATTAGTTCTGCTGACTTGATTAGAACGCTTTTCGTTCTTAGTAACCTTCTTAGCCATTTTAAACACATCCTCTCATACGACACCTATATTCTAACAATAAACAAGCTGACTTTCAAGTTTTTTTTGATTTTACTCACAATCCTGACATTAATTTTGTGTAAAACTTTTTAATAAACCCTTTTTTTCAATTCTATATTGACTTTTCTTTAATTAAATTATTTCAAACTTTTTCCACAATCTATGTAAAAAAATATTTTTTATAACTCTAAAGTCAAAGTAAATGGGCCATGATTTGTTAAACTAACTATCATTTCTTCACCAAATACTCCATCTTTTACGACTAAATCACATTTCCTTAATTCTTCATTAAATGCGTTATAAAGTTCTATTGCCATATCTCTAGGTGCTGCATGAAAGAAAT
The DNA here is from genome assembly GCA_017517765.1 of Bacilli bacterium. Lineage (GTDB taxonomy): Bacteria > Bacillota_I > Bacilli_A > RFN20 > DUOF01 > RGIG6178. Next base: position 209,661 of record JAFWYE010000006.1, read on the forward strand.
CTGGCCTATTTGTTCCTGCAGTATTAGCGCACAAAGTAAACTGAGATATTGATAAAATTTCTCCACCAACTGCATAAATATTTAAATTTGTTTTACCATTTTCATCTTTAAAAACCCTTAATTTAGAAATCTTTATAGCCATCTCTTTTACTTTTTCAAGTGTGTCTTCCTTATTTATTCCAACAAGTAAAAGGTATCCTTTTCCTATTTCATTGTGTAAGTTTCCCTCAACTTCTACCTTTGCATTATCTACAACTTGTAAAACAACTTTCATTTACATCATTCCTTTTTTTATATAACTCTTACAATATTAACATATCTAAGTTATAATGTAAAAAGGAAGTGATACTAAATGAATAATGAACCTTTAGCATATAGATTAAGGCCAACCACTCTAGATGAAGTGTATGGCCAAGATCATTTAACTAAGGAAAATGGATTTATAAAAAAATGTGTGGATTCAAAATCTATATTTTCAATGATACTTTATGGCAATCCTGGTTGTGGTAAAACAACAATTGCTACAGTTGTCGCTAATTCTCTTGGCTTGCATTATAGATTTCTTAATGCAACAACTGGCAACAAAAAAGATATGGAGATTATAATTGAAGAAGCAAAAATGTATGGACATTTATTAGTAATAATAGATGAAGTACATCGCTTACACAAAGATAAGCAAGATTTCTTACTTTCATATTTAGAGAGTGGACTTATTACTTTAATTGGAGCTACAACAAGTAACCCCTATCACTCTATTAATCCTGCCATTAGATCAAGATGTCATATATTAAAACTAAATGATTTAACTGCAAAAGATATAGAGAACGCCCTTTACAATGCTTTAAGTAGTGAAAAAGGATTAAATAATGTATATAAGTGCGAGGATAAAGTTATTGAAACTCTAGCAAAATTAAGCAATGGAGATGTAAGATTTGCTCTTAACAACTTAGAACTTTTAGCCCTTACCTCTAATGATAATCTAATAACAATAAATGACTTAAAAGAAAAAGTTCATGGAGGAAACCTAATATTTGATAAAGGCGAAGATGGTTACTATAACTCATTAAGTGCATTTCAAAAATCTATAAGAGGTAGTGATGTAAATGCTAGTTTATATTATTTAGCTAGACTTATAGAGGCTGGAGATTTAGAAAGTATCGCAAGAAGATTATTAGTTACAGCTTATGAAGATGTTGGTTTTGGAAATCCTAATGCAGTTGATAGGGCATATCATGCAATTGAAACAGCTAGAATGGTAGGATTCCCTGAAGCTAGAATTCCTTTAGCATTTGCAGTTATTGATCTAGCATTATCTCCCAAAAGTAAAAGTGCAGAAGCAAGTATAGATAATGCAATTGCAAAATATAATGAGCACCCATTAGATGTTCCTAAATATCTGCAATTAACTCCGGAAAACAAAAATGAATCTTATCCATATGATAGAAGCGACGTATGGAAAAAATTAGGATATTTGCCTAGACAATTAAGAAATGAAAAATTTTATGATTTTTGTTTAAATAGCAACTATGAAAAAGCTCTTGTAGAAAACTATAAAAACTTAGAAAAAACCCCAAGGGAATATGATCTTAAAAAATTATTAGAAAAATAGAGGCATCTGCCTCTTTTTTATTTACTAATTCCCCTAAATAATACCTTATATAGTTCCTTGCAATCTAAAGGAAAAACTGGATATAGATATGGTACATCAAATAATTTTATATTTGCTAGATACAATACTAGTAAATATAGTCCAATAATAAAACCACTGCCTCCAAATAACCCTACCATCAAAATAAAAAACATTTTCACCATTTTATTTGCTAGTGATAGTTCATAAGAAGGAGTTGCAAAACCGCCTATTGATGAGATTGATGAAAACAAAAGCACTTCGCTAGCAAACCACCCAATTTCCACCGCCATTTGTCCTAAAATTAATGTGGCAATAAGTCCCATTGCACTAGTTAATTGATTAGGTGTATGAATGGTGGCAATTCTTAATATTTCTATAGTTAGTTCTACAAGAAGTATTTGAACAAGTACTGGAATATTATTTGGTGTATCAATTTTAACAAAAATGTTACTTATAAAGTTATCATTGTTTAATGTAAGCATCCAAATGGGTACTAAAAAAATAGATATTAATATAGCAAAATATCTTATAAGTCTTATAAAAGTTCCTACTAAACTCACTTGTCTATATTCCTCGATATGTTTTGTATGTTCAAATATAGTGGTAGGAACAATGATAACACTACTTGATGTATCTACAACTATCGCAATATGTCCTTTTAATAATTGTGCACTAATTACATCTGGCCTTTCACTATATCTAACTAAGGGAAACGGATTAAGTCCTTGATGAAATAAAGTCTCTTCCAGTTTTCTATCTGACATTGTTAAATTGTCTACTTTAATGTTTTCAATAGCTTTTTCAATTCTTTTTAACATTGACTCATTAACCTTGTTAGTAAGTGCACAAATAACCACATCACATTTACTACTTTCACCCACACTATAAATTTTTGAGTAAAAATATTCACTTTTAATACGCCTTCTTATAAGAGCAATATTTACTATAATGTTTTCGGTAAATCCATCTTTACTTCCTCTTATAGTTCTTTCTGTATCTGGTTCACTAACACCTCTTGAAGGATAACTTCTGGTCTCTACAATATACATATTATTTAAATAAATAATTACACTCATACCACTACTTATAGAAATAAATGCTTTATCAATATCATTACATAGTGTTATACTTCCATTTAATATTTGCTTTTCTAATTCATCATGAGTCAAATTAATAAAAGAATATGTTAGTTCAAATACACTTTTAGAATCTGCTAAAGATGATAAAAAATAAATTATAGCATTCCTATTTATTCCAATTTCTTTTCTTACTACATCAAAATTAGTATCAGCATTAAGTAAATAATATAATTTACTATCATAATAATTTAGAAAGTTCATGATTTAGGCTTGAATATTATTGCAATCAAAAAAGCAAATAAAATAGCACTAGTAATTCCTATGCTTGTCATATTAAATAAACCAGCTGCAATTCCAAGAACACCTTTTTCACTTACACTTTCCATACCAGCATGCATAAGAGAATGCCCAAAACTAGTGATAGGTAAACTAGCACCAACTTTAGATACTTTTAATAAAACATCATATATACCAAATGAATCCAATAATGCTCCAGTTACAACAAATAAAGAAGTAATATGTCCAGGAGTCAACTTAGTATTATCATATAATAATTGCCCAACAATACAAATTCCCCCACACACTAACATAGATAAAATATAACTCATCAATACACCTCCAAAGAAATAGCATGTGCTATTGAAGGAATTGTTTCTTTTTGTCCTATACTAGTAGTAGACAAAAGAGCACCTGTAGAAACAATTAAAACCTTTTTATATTCCCTTTTTAAAAGTTTTTCTTTAACATATCCCAAGGTAACTAATGCACTACAAGCGCATCCACTTCCTCCTGCAAAAACTTTTTGATTTTCTCTATCATATATAATAAGACCACAATCATCATAATTATCTAATTCTATATTATCCCTTTTAAATAAATTCAAAAGTGTTTTTTTGCCATAATAAGAAAGATCACCAGTTAATATTAAATCATAATATGTATGATCAATGTTCATATCCTTAAAATGAGTTTTAATAGTATCATAAGCACTAATTGCCATAATATTTCCCATATCACTGGCATCTTTCAAACCACTATCTATTACTCTCCCAATAGTAAAAGAAGTAACTTTTATATCTCTTATACTATTTGTTAAAATTGCACAAGATGCCCCAGTTACTGTGTATGTGGTTGTTTCTTTTTTTTGTACCCCATATTCTAATGGATATCTAAATTGTCTCTCTGCAGTAGCATTACTTGAAGAGGTAAATGCAATGGCATTATTAACATAATTTGATTCTATATAGCTAGCTGCTAGTCCTAAAGTAAGAGCAAAACTTGAGCAAGCAGAAAATGTTCCTACAAATGGAATATTATATAAAGAAGAGATATAACTAGAACTAGTTATTTGATTTAATAAATCTCCTCCAAACATGATTCCAATATCTTTTTCTTTATAATCACTTTTTTTAAAAGTAAATGAGAATGCATCTTTTAATAAATGAAGTTCCCCTTTTTCATACGTTCTTTCATTGCAATATAAATCATCATATAAAATATCAAAACAGTTAGCTAATGGTCCTTCCTTTTCCATTTTAGATCCAACAATTGAACTACTATCTAAATATACACTATTAAACTTAATTGTAGGCATTAAATAACACCTCCAACAAACATAATTAAATATCTAATTAACCCAAATATATAAGCACTAACTATTCCATAAGTAATAACACTTCCAGCAAGTTTAAACATATTACTTCCTATCCCATATATTAATCCTTCAGCCCTACTCTCTAATGCTGCACTAGTAAGAGAATTAGAAAAACCCGAAATAGGAACAAAGGTCCCTGCCCCAAATATTTGCCCTAGTTTATCAAATAAACCAAATCCTGTAAGTAATGCACTAATAAAAATTATAGTCACAAGCATTAAAGACAAAGAATCTTTTTCATTAATATTAAATACAAAAAGATATAAGTCATATAATCCTTGTCCAATAAAAGCAATAATAGCTCCTCCCATAAAAGCTAAAACTAATCTAGTTAATTTACCATTACTTTTTTCTTTTCCTTTACTTACCACATTTTTATAAGATAATTTATTCATAATAAAAACTCCTCATTTCAAATTTATTATTTGCAAATTTGGAGTTTTTATTATTATTTTATCAATTTAGTAATCGGTCCTATACTATATAAACTAAGTTCATGCATAGCTCTAGAACATGCAATATATAAATAGTTAATATCAATCTCAGAATTATAGTTGTTTTCACTTGTGTCTACTACAATTACTTTTTCAAATTCTAATCCTTTTGTTAAGAATATACACCCAATAACAATACCTCTTTTTATATCCTTACCATTATAATTTAGCATATTAACATTGCACTTATCTTTTAGTTTATTATAAAGCTTCTTGCTATCTTTAAAACTTTTAGTAATGATTCCTAAGCTCTTCCCTTTGTAAGCATTTATTTCATCTACAAGTTTTTGAATCATGTCACTTTCTGAATCAAACTCAATAGTTTCGACTTCTTTACCAATTCTATTAACTGTATTAATCCCCTTGTTATCTATTATTTTATTTAAGAAATCAAATATTTGTTTACTACTTCTATATGAGTTATTTAATCTTATAATATCCCCCTCAAAAGCATCATTATATGATTGTAAAAATAGCCCTTGGTTTCTATCTCCTAAAAATGTTTTAGAACAATTAAATAATTTAAAAACAACGTTTCTTTCAAAGACATTTAAATCTTGATATTCATCTACAAGAAGATGATTATACTTGTCAAAAATTGCGCAATCCTTAAAGAACAATCTAATGTAAATTAACGGATATACATTTTCATATTTTAAGTATCCTTTACTTATAATATTCGAATCATAATTATATTTATTTATAAATTCATTATATAAATCAAAATAATTTACTTCTGGTAATAATCTATCCATAAAAATATCTATACTTCTAATAGCATCTTGAGTTAATTTACTTTTAGTAGATACTCTATCCATCAAAAATTCTTTAATCATCTTTTTTCTTTTATAATAATTTCTTCTAGAAAACTTATTGAAATATAATTCCTTAAATATATCTTTAGTAAATGTTAATCCTCTTATCTTAAGACCTAGCCTAGCATCAAATAGTTCTGATAATTTATCATTTAAAAATTCATTTAATTCGATAAACATTTTGTCATAATCAAAGGTAAGTTTATTGTCAATTACTCTTTCAAAGTATTCTTCTTTAGTTTCTAATTTGAGTTTCAATTTATATAGTTCACCTTTAAGCATTAAATGCGCTATTTGATTAAGTGTCAAATTAATAACATTATCTTCTCCAAGTTCGGGCAAGACATTATCTACATAGTTAAAGAAAATATTATTAGGAGTTATAAAACATACTTTATTAGCACTATATTTTAATGCATTCTTATACATTAAATACGCAATCCTATGTAAAGCAATAGAGGTTTTCCCTCCTCCTGCAACACCAAGAACTAATACATTTTTATCATCCAAATATCTAATTACCTTATTTTGCTCTTTTTGAATAGTAGTAACTATATTTTTCATAACCATATCATTACTATTTTTTAAAGTATCTAGTAGTAATTCATCACTTATATTGCTAACCATATCGGTATAATAAACTAATTCTCTATTCTTAAACTTATATTGCCTTTTTAAAGTTACTTCTCCATTTACTAATCCATTGGGGGATTCATAACTAGCTTCTCCCATAATTGAGTCATAGTACAAATTTGCTACTGGACTTCTCCAATCATATACAACAATTTCTTCTTCATCCATTAAAGTTTCTATCCCAAAATAATATGGAATTTCTCCCCAGTGGTTTTTAAAATCTAACCTTCCAAAATATGGTTTATCAATCATCATAAGATATCTAGATAATTGTCTATTTGCAATTGAGGAAATATATTTAGAATAATTGATATCATCAATCATAGCTAATTTATCTCCATAGTCTTTACTTTCCCCTTTAGAATTATAAAAACTATCTAAACTCTCAATAATAGCTTTAGACTTCTCATCAAGTATAGATTCATTCTCATGAATTTTCTTATTTAGTAGCTCGACAACATATCTAGCACGCTCATATTCAGGCATTGTCATACTCCTTTAAAATATTTTCAAACTTAACTTTTCCCTCTCTAAGCAAAGTTAAACTATTATCATCATTAATCTTAACTATCGTAGATTCACTATTTTTACATTTTCCATCCAAGAAAACACAATCAATATATCCATCAAATAACTCTATAATTTCCATAGGATCAGTAATATTTTCTTCATTAGATAAATTAGCACTTGTTAAGCAAAGTGGAGCATCTACTGATTCAATAATTTTATTTACAAGAGGAATATTAACCATTCTAACTGCTACAGTCTCTGCATCAAAAAAATCAAAGTCAGGATTTCTTTTACAAACTAGTGTAACTGGACCTGGAAAATATTTAGATAATTTTTTTACTACATTTAAGTCAACATCAGCCACTTTTAATAATCTATCATATGTATCTACAATTAGGGGTAGTGGTTTGTCTCTCCCTCTTTGCTTCATGTCATAAATTCTATCAATAGCAACTTTACTAGAACTCAAGCAAGCTAGTCCATAGATAGTATCAGTAGGAACAATAATAACCCCATCTTCCAATAATGAATTTTTAGCATCTTCTAATGCATTTTTATAATACTTCTCTAACATAAAACTTTTTCCCCACTATATCTTTATTACCGTTTAAATAATCTCTAGCTTCCATCACTTTTTTTCCAGCCGGTTGTAATGTCTTTACTTTATAAAGTCCATCATAGCATCTTACAAAAATACCATCTTTACTAGCCTTTACAATTTCTCCTATTTCCCCATCAATTGCTTCTTCAACTTCTTCTCCACTAATAATCTTTATATTTAGTCCATCTAAAGTCGTATATGCAATAGGGCTAGGATTAAAAGCTCTAACTTTATTGTGAATATTTCTTTTTGTATCCGACCAATCTATTAGCTCATCTTCTCTTTTAATCATTTTAGAAAAAGTTACTTCTTCTTCATTTTGTTTTGTTCCAACAACCTTTCCCTCCACAAAATCATCTAAGAAAGGAATGATAGTTTCTTTAACTCTAACAAGCAATTTATCAAAAACATCACTTGCTGTATCTTCATTACTTATATCAACATAAGCCTTTTGATACATCATACCTGCATCCATTTGCTTAATCATTTCCATGTAAGTAATTCCTGTTTCTTTCTCATCATTTAAAATCGCATATTGTATTGGAGCAGCTCCTCTATACTTAGGCAATAATGATCCATGAATATTAATACATTTGTATTTTGGAATATCTAAAACACCTTGAGGTACGATTTGACCATATGCACAAGTAAGGACAATATCAGGATTTTTTTCCTCAATAAATTTATAATCTTCTCTTATTTTTATTGGTTGAAAAACATCAATATTATATTTCATTGCAACTTCTTTAACTGGAGTGTTTTCCAATTTATTTTTTCTACCAACTTGTTTATCTGGTTGGCTTACAACTCCAACAATATTCACACCATTTTCAAGTAAAAATTCTAATATTTTACTAGAAAAATCACTAGTTCCCATATAAACAATCCTAATATTATTTCTCATACTATCACCTCACTATAGTTTATAACAAAGTGAAATCAATAGTATATATTTTCTTAATAAAATTAAAAAAGAGATATTTTATCTCTTTTTGCCTTTATTAGTTTTATTTTCATTACTCTTAGTTAGAGCAACATTATATTTATCTATTATTTTCCTTAACAAATCATCTTTATACATCTTACTTCCATATAACGAAATATATTCAGGAGAAAGCGAATCCTTTCCATGACACATAAAGAATTCATATTGATTTGCTAGAGTTGCTAACATATCATCACTTGCTTTTAATGAAGCTCTTATAGATATTAAAAATTCTTTCATCTTGTTAAAATCATCATTAGCTCTCAAATTGTATTTACTAGAGAATTCCTCTATCTCACCATCAAGGATTTCCATAAATTTTTCTTTATCAAAGTAAGCAACACCCAAAATATCTGATAATTCAACATTATGAGCAATCTTAACATCTATTTCTAAGTTTTCAATTAACTCCATATCTTCATCACTAATAACACTATATATAGAACTTAAAGAAACTTCTTTTTTCCTCATACTTTTAAGATTCTTTAATATTTTAACTAAAACATCATTTTGTCTAACATATATATTATCTTCTAAATCTGAAATATTATCAGAAAACATATCAACAATAGCAACTAAATCGTTGATTTGACTAGATATTATATAGATAGCAAGATATCGATTCACAAGCAAATTTCCCAATTTAATCACTCCAATTGAGATTATCTTAACACAATAATGTTACCATTTCAACATTTAATTAGTTATCCCATTCATTAAATTAACAACTAATTTTAAACTAAAATTTAAACTTTCAACAATGACATTTGCAAAAAATGCACTCACTCTAGAAATAAGATTAGAAGTATCTTCTTTTTCTACTAAAACATTCCCCAAGTTCCCATCATTAATTTCTTCTCCGTTTTCAATTTTCTCTTCTAAAGAAGAGACAGACTCTTTATTTGAATCCACTTGATTTATATCGTTAATTATTCCTACACCTATGACTACAAGAAAAAAAATCAAACAAATATGTATAAGATATTTTTTCATTTATTTCACCATGAATATTCTACTAGTTTCATTTATCAATTAATGTCAAATTATAAGTTACTAGCATTATTATGAACAGCCTCATTTATTGAATTACCTATTATATATGCAATATTTTTTATATCTTCATCTATTTGTTTGGGAGTAACTATCATTTCCATATTGTTATCTTCAAGCAAAGAAGAAATTATGTGATATCTGTTTTCTTCTTTTAATGGACTATATACTGGTGGTAAATCTCCATACATTTTTTCTATAAGACTTATTGTTTCATAAACAATACTACTTATTCCCACAACTGTAGCCACCCCTATACAAATACATTCACACCCTAAATATTCTTTATCTAATGCTTTCCTATTGTTTCCTATACCACTGCCTGGGGCAATACCTGTGTCAGTTATTTGTATAACCTTGTTTATTCTATTCATACTTCTTGTAGCTAAAGCATCAATAAAAATCACAACTTTTGGCTTATAAAAATCACAAACAGATTTTACTATGTCTGCTGTTTCTAATCCTGTTTGTCCCATAACCCCAGGTGATATTAATGAAACTTGCCTAGTCCCATCTTTTATATCAAAATCTTCTATTGTAAATAAGTGACTTGTAACTATGACCTCTTTTGAAGCCATCGGCCCTAGTGCATCTGCACTAAAATCTTCATTTCCCAAACCCACAACAAGTATTTTATCTTCATTGTTTAGTTTCATACTAGTTAACATATTTTTTAATGATTCCACTAATACATCTTTTATATCATTCCTAGATTCTTTTTCTTCTAAATTATTAAAAGCGATAGACACATAAGTGCCTATACTTTTATTTAAACTATTATCTTCTTTTAATATGGAAATTTTACTTATAGAAATATCTTTATACTTCCTATTTTCTATTTCATACTCACCTTTATTAGTTTTTTCAATTAACTCATCTGCTAAATCACTTCGAAAACAATTATTCAATTTGTCCACCTCATGAACTATTGTTTCCAATTAAATAATATTAATTAGACATTTTTAAAATAAATAATTCTAATCCAACAAATCTATCAATATCGCCTGTTTTAATTTGGATATCTAATTTAGATAATTCATCAAGTAAATCTTCTAGTTCATATTCGCTATAATTTCTTACTTTTTCCATTCCCATTTTAACCCTATATGGATGAGCAGATAACTCATTAGCAATGTTTGATTCTCCATAACCTTTATTAGATAAAACTAGTATTTGATATAAAAATCTAACTTGCGTAGCAATAATAGACACAAGACTAACTGGCTCATTTCCCAAAGACTTTAAATCATTATAAATTCTAAATGCCTTGTTAGAATTTTTCTTAAACATTGCATCTATCATATCAAATATATTATCATCCATTTTTTTAGGTGTTAGTGCTTCTACATCATGTAAATATATTTTATTTGAATAAGTAGATAGTTTTTCTACTTCATTACTTATTTGATACATATCTACATCTACTCTTGATAAAAGTTCATGCAAGGCATCATCTGTAATCTCTACATTTCTTTTAGTAAACATTTGTTTTACTATTCTTGGTAAGTCTTTTTTATTTACCCCATCTACCTCTACTACTTTAGCAATTTTTCTTAAGGACTTTACTATAGTTCTTTTTTCATCTAGTTTACTAGCATTAACACTTATTATAAAAGTTGTACCCTCAGTTTCATTTTCTAAATAAGCTTCAATAGGTTCACTTTCATATGGCCCTTGAGTATTGTTATTAGTTAAAAAATAACTATTGGTTAAACTAACAACTTTTTTATCACTAGAAAAGCAAAAAGATTCTAGTTCTCCAATAACTTGACTAACATCATGTTTATATGCATCCAAAACAATATAATTAAACTCATCTATTTCTTTTAAAGTGTCTTTTGCTATTTTATCAATCATTTTATTAACTAATAACTCTTGTTCTCCATATACTAAGTAAATCATCTATCTATCACCTAAAAAGAATTATATCATATCTTTTTCTTTTTCAATAATTATCGAGTTAGTAAATAAACTTTTGTATATTATTATATTTCCATGATAATCACTTCTAAATATTTTAACTCCATAAAATAAAAGAACATCTATAACATCTTGGCAAGGATGACCATATTTGTTATTTTTTCCAACACCTATAAGGGCTACTTTGGGTTTTAGCTTTTCAATGAACTCAATGGAACTAGACGTATTAGATCCATGATGGCTAACCTTTAAAATATCTATTGAAAGATTATAATTATCTATAATTTCTTTCTCTACTTCACTTGAAATGTCACCAGTAAATAAATAATTAATGTCTCCCCACCTACCATATAAAACTATACTATCGTCATTTTCTCTTCCTTCTTTTTTATTAAGATTAACAAATTCTTTATCACCTATTTGAACTTTTTCTATATTTGAGTTTTCAATTATTTTTCCAACATTAAAATTATTAATTAAACTTTCACATCCTCCACTATGATCAAAGTCGTCATGAGTGATTACTATCTTTTCAATATAATTTATTCCTCGCTCTTTTAAAAATGGAATTATATCTTTTAATGCTACATCTCGATATTTATTGCCACCTGTGTCTATTAAAACAACTGTTTTAGAGTTAGGGATTTTTAAGCCTATACAATCACCCTGTCCCACATCTATAAAATAGACAATTTCTCTACTATCTAAAATAGGAATGGAGTATTGGAACCCCAACATAAAAACATATAAAAATAAAAAGCAATAACTAATTTTTCTCATTCTGTTTTGATAAAAATAAAGCATTAAAAATAAAGATAAATAAAGCATAACAATAATAAGACTACTTGGCTTTCCAAAAATCAAATTAAAGCTCCAATTTAAGCACCATTTAAAAATAAATTCAATAATAAAAATAGATAGTTTATATAACAAATAAAATTTATCAAAAAATAAATATAACAAAGAAAAAACAAACAATACCGAAATAGGAAATTCAAACAATAATATCATCAAAAATGAAGCTATGTTTATTTCATAATTAGACATAATTATTAATGGCAAACTAGTAAAAAATGTAAGTAATTTTACCAGAAACTTTCCTCCAAGCTTTTTAGAGTCAATTATATTATTTATAAGATCTATTGCATAAGAGAAAATAAAAGTATAAATAAACCCCAAATTAAAACAATAACTAGGATTAACAAAAAGCATAGCAATAAGAATAAAGGACAATAAATCAAAATTATTATATCTCCATTTAAATGACTTATTAACTTTTTTTAGCACTATGTAAATAAATGCTTTAAGACTAGAAACTGATAAATCTAGTAAGATTAAATATCCCCCTATAATCGCATATTTTATTCCTTTAGTTTTTTTTAAAACTTTAAATAAAAGATTAATATGAAACCCCGAAATAACAACCAGAAAATTTAAAGAAAATGTTTCAAAATATTTGTAAAAAGACGAATTACTTTCATCTTTTATATTAAATAACATTAGCTTAAGTATCCTCTTATTATTCTCATCCTTATTTTTTAATAAATGATTTATTATTTTTGATGAAAAAGTAAGATGATTGTCATTAAAAGTAACCTTGCCTTCAACTACATAATAAATTTTTTGAGTAGCCAAGTATTTGTGAAAATCGTTTTCTTTATCTAGCTTTTTTATTTCACCTTTTATGCTTACATGATTTCCTTTATTTAAATCATTTTCATCATAATATACAAATTTATGCCCACAATTTTCTAAAATAACATATCCATTATAATCTTCTATAACATTAAATTCATTTGTAACTCTGCTTAAAGTTGATTCATTAAAATAATTAAATCTAAAAATACAAAAAATAAATAAGATTATACATGATGCTATAAATACATTTACTTTGTGTCTTTTGAAAGATAAAGATAATGAAGCAACTATAAGGACAAGATAAAAATAATTTGAATAGCAAAAAAATAAAATAGCAAAAACTATAGATAATGCAGCAAATATCATTTTACAAACATATTAAATCTTTTATCTGCTCAAATAGGGCATCGCCTATACCACTTACGTCTTTTAATTCTTCAATAGTTTTAAAATTACCGTTAGTGTTTCTATAGCTTATTATTCTTCTTGCTATAACTGTTCCTATTCCTGGGAGAGTATCTAATGATGCAATTGTAGCGGTATTTATAGAAACCTTCTCTTCACCACTACTTTCATAACTAATATAATAGGTAACACCATTCTCTAAAAGAACATTTAAATTATATGCCTTTTCATCTGCGCCCTCACTTAATCCTCCTGCTAGTGATATTAAATACGATAGCTTATCTCCTTTTGAGACAGTGTAAGTACCAGGATTATTTACAGCACCAGTTATACTAACACTATACAAACTAGAATCACTTTCTATTGCTACAGTCTCACTTTCAAAATTAATTGTCTCAAGTTTTTTATTAATAAGTTCCATCCCTACTAAATAAACAATTGAAAAAATAATCATACCTATAAAAACTTTCATGTCTATCCCCTCCTAATAACTTACATACCAACTTCTTTAAAAAAACTTCCCCATTAATTAAAAAAAAGTTAATTTTATCTATAATTTATTTAAGGATAGGAAGATGGGAATGAAAAATATATTAAAATTATTTGCCATATTTTTTAAAATTGGTTTGTTCACCTTTGGTGGAGGATATGCAATGATTTCTTTAATCGAGGATGAATGTGTAAATAAATACAAATTTATATCTAAAGAGGAAATGAAAGAAATAGTTATACTTAGTGAATCCACTCCAGGGCCAATCGCAGTAAACGCTGCTACATTTGTTGGGTTCAAAGTTGCTAAAGCACTAGGAAGTAGCTTGGCTACACTTGGAGTAGTATTACCCTCATTTATTATAATTACACTTATCTCAATATTTTTAACTTATTTTCAAGATAACCAAGTTGTAACAATAATGTTTGAAGCAATACGAGCTAGCGTAACTATACTTATGGCACAAGCTTTCTTAAATTTAGTAAAAACGCCACAAAAAAACGTTCAATTTTATGCATTATTAATTACTGCATTTATTCTTAATTTTGTTTTCTCAGTAAAAGCTATTTATATTATTATTTTTGCTTTCGTATATACTCTTATTTTGCTTTTTATAAACAAAAGAAAAAAGGAGGTAAAAAACAATGCTTAATTTATTTTTAACCTTCTTTAAAATAGGATTATTTACTTTTGGTGGAGGATATTCAATGATTCCTCTAATAAGCGAAGAAGCTGCAACTTTTGGTTTAGAGATGGATGAGTTATCTAACTTTATAGCAATTTCTGAATCAACACCTGGTCCATTTGCTATAAATATTGCAACATTTATTGGATATGAAAGCTTTGGCATACTTGGAGCAATTTTAGCTACTCTTGGGGTAGTATTACCTTCATTTATAATCATGATGATAATAGCCATGCTGGTTAATAAAATTAGAGACTCAGATTTCTTTAAAACATTTATGAAAGTTACAATTCCAATTGTCTCTGGACTAATATTATCTTCCACATTAAAAATCACTTTACAAAACTTATTCAATATATCAAATTTAACTACAATTGTAAGCGATTTTAAATTTAATATACTAACAATAGTTACCTTTGCTATCTTACTAGCGCTTACATTATCATATTACTTTATAAAAAAGAAAAAGCTATCACCTTTTATAGTAATAGCTTCTTCGATAGTCATTGGAATAATTGCTAATATCATTAATCTTTTTTGATCTTAAATGAAAGATAAATCATTATCGATACATATGAAACTAAAATAAGATACCAAATTGTCATGAAATTAAAGTAATAATAATTTGTAATAGTTCCAATAGAAACTGGAGTAAATCTGTTTATATATGTAAATAATAGTATAAGTATTGATATAAGTAAAACAATCATCGAAGCCTTTAGTAAAAAAGGCTTTTTTTCTTTTAATATATAAGACAATATAACCCCCACTATTGACACAAGTAGCAAACACAAAGAAATAATCACAATTATTTTTGCAAATAGTAATCCATGATTAACATATAAAATTTCATATAAAGAAACATTAGTATCATTAGATAAGAATGTTTCATTATACTTACTTGCATCAACATATAAAGCAAAGCCACTTATAAAATAGAGCAATAATGCCACTACTGGAGCAATACTGATAAGTATATTTATTAATTTCTCTTTCATAATTTATATCCTACAAAATAACATAAAACAAGATACTTAAATATTGCAAGATAGTACCTGCTAGTACAAATAAATGCCATACTGAATGGATGTATTTAGCCTTCTTTCCAAAGCCATAAAATACAGCTCCAATCGTATATGCTATTCCACCAAAAAGTAACAATAAGAAGCCCCATGTTTCTAGATTTGACATTAAAGTATTAATCTCTAATATTACACACCATCCCATTGCAATATAGGCAATCATACTTAAAACCTTTATAACAGGATGATGCATATTTATTGCATTGCCAACTACACCAAGAATTGCACATCCCCAAACAATCGAAAACAATAACCATCCAGTAAATGGATTAACTTCCCTTAATGTTATAAGACAATATGGTGTATATGTACCTGCAATTAAAAAGAAAATACTACAATGGTCAAATATTCTAAAAATCTTCTTAGCTAAATTTGTATGTAAGAAGTGATAAATTGAACTCATGCTATACATAATAATCATTGATATACCATATACAAGCATGCTAGCAATTCCATAACCATCACTAAATATACAAGCAATTACTAATCCTATAACAAAACCCGCAATAGCAAGTCCTCCACCTGCCATGTGGCTTATTCCACTAAATCTTTCTTCTCCCCTAGTATAAGAGGGCAATTCTTTACTATATTCCATCTTTATCACCTTTTTAAATTATATCATTTTTTTTATTATTTAAAATAAAAAAGTAGATAATATTAATATTATCTACTTGTCTTTTTTACTTTAAGATTAGTTGCATTAGCCTTACTTATCAAGTTTTCTATTGCTTCAACTCGTTTTCTAGCTCTACTATATTCAGTTAGCATAGGGACTGATCTAGGTACTTTTAGTGCCATTTTGTAGCAATCACTAGCAATTTTATTTTCCCTTGCATGTTCTTTTAATAATTCTTCTATAATAGCATCATGGTAAAATCCACATCTAATAGATTCTTTAGCCCTTGTGATACTAATACCAAGTTTACTAGCAACTCTTGATAAAATAACTAATTCCATATCTATTTCTTTCATCCTTATCACCGGCTATATTTTAATACTTTCAAGCAACAAATTCAACTAAAATATAGTTTGTAGAGCGGGTATACTAGTCCTTATTTGACTTCTTTATTGCCTCATTTATATAATTCTCATCGCACTTTTCAAGGATTTCTTCTTCCTTTTTACTTAGAACATGATTTTTATATAAATCTGGTCTATTTTGTTTAGTAATTAGTAAACTTTGCTTAATATTGTACTCCTTAATGACTTTATGGTTTCCACTAAAATATATGTCTGGAATACTCTTATTGTTATATGTTCTAGGTAAGGTATATTGAGGATACTCTAATAAGTTATTATCAAAAGTTTCTGTATCTAGTGAACTTTTATTAATAACCCCATCAATAAGTCTAATTATAGAATCACTTATAACTTGACTAGCTAATTCTCCACCTGTAAGAATGTAATCACCAATTGAAATTGCATAATCTACTTCATCCATAATTCTTTCATCTATCCCCTCAAAATGAGGACAAACAAAAATAAGTTCTTCTTCTTTAGAAAGCTTAATAGCTAAATCTTGATTAAATAGTTTTCCTTTAGGAGTAACTAGTATTACTTTGCTTTTTTTACTTTTATATCTGTTTAAAGCATCACTAACTACATCATATCTAATCAAATTTCCACTACCACCACCAACAATTTTACCATCAACTCTCCCATCAGTTACTTCTCCTTTTAGATCTATAACTTCAATATCAACTAGCCCTTTGCTAATGGCATTTTTTATAATAGAAGTGTTTTTAAACTCATTATAGTAATTTTCAAATAATGTTAAATATTTAATTTTCATAAAAAACTCCTATATTAGTCAAAGTAATAGTTTTCTTTTCCTTATCTATATTTACTATAAACTCATTCAAAAAAGGAACTAAAAAAGTTTTATTACCTGTATCAATTCTTAATAAATCTTGTCTTCCATTACTTTCAATATTAATTACTTTACCTATAACAGTATCATTAAAAATAACATCCATATCTTTTAGAGTTAAATAATGGTATACATCCTTACTTTCATTAAGCTTTTCATCTTCACAAAAAATGTAATATTCTCTATATTCATTTGCTTTATCAATATCATCTATACCTTCCAAAGTTAAATAAATAAATCCCTTGGTAAATGAGTACTTAACTATAGTTTTTTCAATAAAATTTTCTTCATCTTTGCTCAAATAGACAATATTTCCACTCTTGTACCTATCTTTTATGAAGCTAGATTTATTATCTACTTTCATTTCACCCTTCAATCCACGAGTATTAATAATTTTTCCAATAATTAATTTCCCCATATTTACCTCCTTAATAATTAAAAAGGAGTTACCCTTTTAATTCATCATGAATTCTTTTTAACTCCTTAACAAATATATCAATTTCTTCTTTACTAGTCAAATAAGAAAAAGAAACCCTCAAACTATTCTTGCTAGTAAACTCATCTCTAGTTACAGCATATACACTCTTAGAATAATCTTTACTATATGAACTACATGCGCTTTTACTAGAAATATATATTCCCGCATTACTTAATGCATTGACAATTACTTCTCCTCTTTTATTTTTGAAAGCAAAATTCAAAATATATGGAGAAGCATCCATAGGACTATTTATAATTAAATCGTCAAAAGTTTCATTTAACTTAGTAATTAAATATTTATTTATCTCTTTTACATGTCTATATTCTTTTTGATGATTTTCCAATCCAATTCTTAGGGCTTTAGAGCACATTACATGATTATGATAGTTGCTAGTGCCACCACGTAAGTTAAACTCTTGTTGCCCTCCACTAATAAGAGGAACAATTCTAACTTTTTCTTTTTTAACTAACACGCCACTACCCTTTAATGAATATATTTTATGTCCTGAAAAATTGTATAAATCCACATAAGAATAATCTATATTTTCTTTTCCCATAGCTTGTGTTGCATCAGTATGGAACATCGCAATTGAATTTTCTTTTACGTACTTAGATAATTTATAAATATCATTAATTGATCCAAGTTCATTATTAACAGCCATTATACTCACTAATATAGTATCTTCTCTTATTGCCTTTTTTAAATCATCAAGTTCTATTTTACCTTCTTTATTAACAGGTAAATAAGTTACTTCAAAATCTAAATTTTCTTCTAACCATTTACAAGAATCTAAAAGAGAAGGGTGCTCAATAGAGGTAGTAATAATATGCTTACCTCTACCTTTATAAGCCATTGCAACACCTTTTATTACAAGATTATTAGCTTCAGTAGATCCACTAGTGAAAACGATTTCTTTTTCTTTTACATTTAATAAATTTGCAATCTGTTTTCTAGCTGCAGTCAAATATTTTCCTGCCTCACTACCTAAAGCATGAATAGAATCGCTATTAGCATAAGATATATCTAATAGCTTTTTATATGCCTCTAATATTTCTTTTCTAACAGGAGTTGTAGCAGCATAATCCAAATATATATTATTCATTTACTTCAGTCCTATACTTAATCATATCCTCATATGCTTTAGGATGAACTTGTTGTAATATTTCACTAACTCTATCAATAGCAAACTCAAACTCACCATTTTCGAAATGAACTTGTGCACTATTTAATACTTCATTAACAGCACTAAAACTACTTCTATATTTATTAGTGTAAACAATTATACTACTAGCATTAGCATGAAGTTTAACGCTTTCTTTCATATCTTTTAATAATGTAGTAACTTTTCCTTTAAACTCTTTTAATTCACTATTTATTTTTTCTACATATATAGGTTTAGTTGTTAGAGATTTATTAATGCTATCAATCATTGAAGCAACCTCTTCATATCTATCTTTATAAGTAGACTCTAATGCTTGATGATGCAAGCTTAAAATCAAATCATAATAATAAGTAACCGCAACTGAAGCATCATTTACATACTTATATGCATAATTACTATCATCTTTTAATGAATAAATATAGCTTTGGAATGCTTCCACTTTAGCATTGATTGAATCACTGAAATCAGTAACATCAACAAGCTTATTATTTAAAATAGAATATGGTGATTTAGTTGGAGCATGAATATAGTTATTTAACTCTATTTTTGCTCTACTTAAACTAGCAAGTTCATTTTCAATAAATAAAAGTTCATCTTCTTTACTCTTATCAATTAGATACACACCATTAATTGAATAAAAATCTCTCTTTGCTTTAAGGAATTTTTTATTAACTTCATCAATAAAAGCATATATACGATCATTATTTTCTTCAAAATCTTCTCTAGCTTCTTTTTCAGTAGTTAATAAAACATCAATATCATTTATTTTGTAAGTTAAAGTTTTAATTTCCTCTTTAACTTCCATATATCTAAGTTCATAAAACGCTTGTTTAATTGTTTCAAATAAAGCATTGATTTCCTCTTTTGCAGGATTAATTTTAATTAAAGTTAAAATATATCCTTCATCCTTCATTGTTTCATACATTGTTAATACTTTTTCATAACGTTCAGGCAATACAGTAAAAGCAAAATTAACCATTTGAGGCATTTCAATAACATGATTGTAATATTCATCTAATGTTGCCTTAAATGTATTAAGAACATCTCTAGCCTCTTTATAATCACCTGCACCTAGACATTCATCTATTTGGTTAAGATTTTTATCTAAAGAAGTAAGAGCGTCCTTAAATAAGCATACGCATTCACCTAAACTATCTTTGCAATCACTATACTTAGAAACAAAATCTCTATATTTTTCTTTTAAAGGCATTAATTCATCTCTTATTTGATTTTCTTGTTCAAACATTGTAGAAATTTGTTTAACAATTTGATCTTGCTCATAAAAAGCTTTATCCAATTTATCATTAACGCTTTTAACTTCTGCTTTAAAAATCTTAACATCAGTTGTGTTTTTTATTGCATCAAGTCTAGTGATAGATGATTCTATATCCAAATAGTAATCATTTATCAAGCTATTATAATTTGCCTCAATCGCAGTATATAGCTCTTTGTATTCTACATTGTTATAGCTAATAAGTTTTAACTTAGCCATTTTAGTATCTAAATTTGAATCTTTTAAGGCATTATACCTCTTATTTAAATCATCAACCCATTTATTTACTTTACCTTTACCAAAAAATAACATAAACTTCACCTACCATAATGTTATTATAACATTACATTATCTTTTTCTAACAAAATCGCTCCCCTTTTTTTAGATAAAATAACAACAAATATTATTATTCAAATAAAAAATCATTATTATTTCTAAAGAAATATAATTTTAGTTGACAAACAAACCAAAACACTTTATTATAAACACGCATGTACTTGCAGCAGACAATCACTTTCTGTATTGGAGTTATTACCTTAAAGGATTAAAGTAGTCTTAGCTGAGAGATGAAATAACTATAATAACAACCCTGGAAAAGGAGCTTGTCCCTAATGTAAGTTTTGCAAAGAAACTGACAAAGGAGGAAATTATTAATGTCACGTTATACAGGACCTAGATGGAAAATCTCAAGAAGAACAGGATTTTCAATTCTTGAAACTGGTGATGAGTTAGCAAAAAGACCATATGCACCAGGACCTCAAGGAGCTTTAAAGAAAAAGAAATTATCAGAATATGGTAAGCAATTACAAGAAAAACAAAAGGTAAGACACATGTATGGTGTTAATGAAAGACAATTCCGTAACACATTCGAAACAGCTAAAAAATGTGATGGAGTTACAGGTGCTTCATTCTTATTCTTATTAGAATCAAGATTAGACAACATCGTATACAGAATGGGTCTTTCTAGAACAAGAAGTGGTTCTAGACAATTAGTTAACCATGGTCACATCCTAGTTGATGGAAACAAAGTTGATATCCCATCATATAGAGTAAAACCTGGACAAGTTATTTCAGTTAGAGAAACTTCTAGAAACTTAAAAGTAATTAAGGAATCTCTAGAAACTCTTCACACTGTTCCTGCATATGTAACTTTCGATAACGAAAAATTAGAAGGTACTTATGTAAGATTACCAGAGAGAAGCGAATTATCTCCTGAAATCGATGAGTCATTAATCGTTGAATACTACAACAGATTAGACTAATCTAAAATTAAATCAGCATTTAAAAAGGCAGAGAAATCTGCCTTTTTTATTTTATTTATATGTTAATAAAAAAGTAGTAGTTTATTCTACTACTACTTTCAAGAAATTCTTCTTACCTTTCTTTAACAAAGCATATCCATCTTTAAAGAAACTATTATCTATTGCTAAATTAATATCCTCTACTTTTTCTCCATTAAGATTTAATCCACCTTGCATAATAAGTCTTCTTGCCTCACTTTTAGAAGGAAGGAAATTACTCTTAACACATAAATCCATTACATTGATTCCTAAATCATCTTTGCTCATGCTGTAAGTAGGAACGTTATCTAAGTTAACACTACCACTAAATAATGCCTTAGCGGCTTCACTTGCTTTATCTGCATTTTCTTTACCATGAACTAAGTTAGTTAATTCATATGCTAATATTTCTTTAGCTTTATTTAATTGTTCACCTTCCCAAGACTCCATTTTCTTAATTTCATCAAGTGGGATAAAAGTTAACATTTTTATACATTTCAATACATCGCTATCATCAACATTTCTCCAATATTGATAGAAATCAAACGGAGAAGTTTTATTTTCATCTAACCATACAGCTCCACCACTAGTTTTACCCATTTTAGTACCATCACTCTTTAATAATAAGTTAATAGTCATAGCTTCTGCATCCTTAGCTAATTTCTTTCTTATTAATTCAGTTCCACCTAGCATATTAGACCATTGATCATCTCCACCAAATTGTAAATTACAATCATAGTTTTGATACAAGTGATAGAAGTCATAAGATTGCATAATCATATAGTTAAACTCTAAAAATGATAATCCTTTTTCCATTCTTTGTTTATAGCATTCAGCCCCCAGCATCTTATTAACTGAAAAACAAGGCCCTACTTCTCTTAATAAGTCCACATAATTAAGATTTAATAACCAATCAGCATTATTAAGTAATATAGCTTTATTATCGCTGAAATCTATAAACTTAGACATTTGTTTTTTAAAACATTCAATATTGTGATTAATGTCATCTTTAGTTAGCATCTTTCTCATATCGCTTCTACCACTAGGGTCACCAATCATAGCAGTTCCACCGCCCACTAAAGCAATTGGTTTATTTCCAGCCATTTGTAATCTTTTCATCAAACAAAGTGCCATAAAATGACCTACATGTAAACTATCCGCAGTAGGGTCAAATCCAATATAAAAAGTTGCCTTTCCTGTGTTTACTAATTCTCTAATTTTACTCTCATCTGTTACTTGAGCAAGTAATCCTCTTTCAATTAATTCTTCATAAATTCCCATCTTATTTTTTCCTCCCTTTCAAAATAAAAAAACGTCCCTAAAAATAGGAACGTGAAATTACGCGGTACCATCCTAATTCATAGATAAACACTTATATCTATGCACTTAATTGCTTTAACGCAGCTAACGTTCTTACTTTGCATAAGACAGCTCATAGGTGTATTTCATTAACACTATTATTAGTTTCCACCAGCCACTAATTCTCTAGTTAAATCATGTTAACTACTCTTCTAATCAACGCATGAAAATAGTATATCACACAACAAAAATAAATCAACCCTTATAAATATCTAATTCTCTTTTCTTATAATTATTTAAAATCATTTGTTTTTGTCTATCAATATTATTAGCAACCATCAATGCTAATCTCTCTTTTTGAAGTGGAGTATATCCTTCTTTATTATAAATTTCTTTCATATATATTTTAGAAATTTGTTCAAATAACATTACTTCCATTGGATACTCATTTCCCTTTACATCTTTAGTCATTAAACAATAACCTTCTCTATTTACACATTCAGGTGTCTTTAATTCATATTTAGTGAAGTCCATATTACAAGTAATATCCATCTCTACACATATCTTTGTATGTGTACCTAATAGTACTTCTTTTCTTTCTACCTCAGTCATAGATTTATATTGATTTTGTAATATTCCATATGAATTTTCTCCAATTTGATTATAAACAACACTGTCTCTAGTTTCTTTTATAGCATCCATTATATTTTCATATTCAGCTTCTAAATCAATTTCCTCTTCTTTTTCTTTCTCTTCTTCCTCAATTTTATCCATCTGCTTATCTGCAACTTCAAGAGCTTCTTCTTTTAATTCTTCATATTCATCATTATTTATTTCATTATTATGTAACATATCTTCTAATATTTGCAAATACATACCTACATCCATCTTGTACTCTTCACTATCTTTTGTAACATATTTAAGATTTCCTTTTTCATCTTGAACTTCTTTAAATGGATAAAGTAAAGTAACATTTATACCTAGCTTTTCATTCTTTTCATAAAACTTTTTATATTTATTATACATCAAGAGTTCATCTCTAACTTCATCAAACTCTTCTTCTTTCTCCTTCTTTTCCTCTTCGCTAGCAAACATATCCATCTCTAGCATTTCAAGATCTTCTCTTAAAGAAAAATATTTAGTAGCAAGTTCATTAATCTTCATAACTATCACCTACTACTAGTATATATTTAAATTCAGTCTCAAACAACTAAACACATATTTTTTTGATATGGCGATGTTTATAAAAACATTAGCTATAACTTAACAAGTTACTTTTAAACTCATCTAAACTATCTAAGATATTTTCTATCATTTCACTACCAGCATCTTTAATATCCTTAACAGTAAGATTATCTATTTTATATTTCAATTTATTATATTCTTTAATTAAATTATCTTTATATTTCTTTAAACTATTTTCATCAATATTATTAAAAAAATCATCCATTTTTTTAGTTAATTGCTTCCCCTTTTTTTTGATGCAATTCATATTGCAATCTCCTTTAACAAGGGAGTAAACCATTACAGTGGCACCTACAACAAGCAAACAACCAACTACTTTTTTACACCACATAAAATCATCCTTTGTACTTCAATATATTTTCTTTTACTTCTCCCATATTTTTAGAACTCATCATCAAATAGACAACATTCTTTTTTTTAGCAATCCTATAATAAACCTCTTCATTCAACTCTTCTATTTTATATTTATTTAAAAAATTGAAATAACTTTCATTAGTTACCTTATCACAATTAATAAATGGCAAGATATAAAACTCATTTGCCTTCTTTAGGCTCAATATAAAACGAGACGAAAAGTGATTTAATCTAGATACTCTATCAGGCCTAAAGAACGCAATTATTTCTCTATCTTCATACTTTTGTTTTACGGCATCTATAATTGCATCTATTTTACTAGGATGATGAGCATAATCATCTATATAAACATCGCCATTTATTATTGTTTCCTTAAATCTTCTTTTTACTCCATTAAAGTTTTCTAACCCCCTCTTTATAACATTTAAATCTATTCCTAAAGACATACACACGCTTATACAAGCAAGCGTATTATAAACCATATGCTCACCATATAAATTCAAATTAAAATGATTAACAAATTCACCTTTACAATACAAATCATAACTTATCCCATTACTATCATATTTAATATTTTTTGCTCTAATCAATACATTTTCTTTTAATCCAAAAGTCATCACATTATTAACGCATTTCAAATTTATGTCATCGCCATTTACTATAACCATATTTTTTGCATTATTAATAAAATTATAAAATGATTTTATATAACTTTTTTCATCCTTGAAATAATCCACGTGATCATAGTCTATATTATTTACTAAAACAACATTAGGCTCATACTTTAAAAAATGATCTTTGTATTCACATGCCTCAAAAGTGAAATATTTACTATTTCTCCCTTTTCCCTCACCACTGCCAATTAAAAAAGAAGTATCTTCCACTTCATTTAAAACACTAGAAATAAGAGCAGTAGTAGTACTCTTTCCATTACTACCAGATACTGCTATACTATAATAATTTTTTATCACCTTAGATAAAGCAACATGGTACTCTAATATCTTAATATTTCTTTTTCTAGCCTCCAAAAGTTCAATATTATCACTATCTATAAAATTGTGTCCAACTATTACTACATCTACATCATCCAAATTATTTAAATCAAATCTTCTAATCTCTATATTATGCTTTTTTAAGTTGTCTTCAGTAAATATATACCCTTCATAATCACTTCCTAAAACCTCATGTCCTAAACCCTTTAAGACAATTGCCAATGAAGACATCCCACTGCCTTTAATTCCAATAAAATAATATTTCATTCAGCACCTCCAGTTAAATATATGCTAAGTTTTTATCTTTAAATCAAATAAAAAAAGAGTCGCTTGACTCTTTAATCATCTTTTCTAGTTTCTAAATCCTTGTCTATAGCGCTTCTCCAAGACTTTGACATCTTTTTATTTTTTCTCACTTCGCTAATAGCAGTTGATAAGCAGTCATAGTTTAAAGAAACACCCTTAGCATCATATTTGTAGTTAACAGCATTACCACTATCAATTCCCATTTTGCTTGCTTCACTAACAGCATCCATATTAGCTCCTAGAAAAATAAATTCCCATTCATATTTTTCTTTAACATTTTCTATCATCTTTTTAATGGATTTATAAGTATACTCTCTACTTGAATTCTCTAACCCATCAGTAGTAATAATAAACATAGTCTTACTTGGTACATCTTCTTGCTTACAATTTTTGTGTTCTTTCAAAATATGGTTTATTGAATTTCCTATTGCATCTAACAAAGCTGTACACCCTGAAACACAATATTCTTTATCTGTTAAAGGTTTTATTCCTTCCAAGTCAACTCTATCATGGATAACTTCTACTTCATGATTGAATAAAATTGTAGATACCCTAGCTTTTCCATCTTCCTTTCTTTGTTTTTCAATTAGCGAATTAAATCCACCTATAGTATCACCCTCTAACCCAGACATAGAACCACTCTTGTCTAAAATAAATACTAATTCTGTTAAATCATTTTTCATAATCAATCTCTCCTTTTCTGATTTACACCCATAGTATAAATTTTTAAAGAAAAGAAAAGGTCGCAGCTACTGCGACTTTTAATTTATTGGAAATAATTTTAATTTAAATTCATCTAAAACCAAGTTCATCTCATCTACATTATATATTTCATTCTCAATAAAATATCTTACAACTAAATCTCTTTTAATAGAATTACTTAATGTGTACCCTGCTTTAGCTAGTAAGTCCAATGTATCATCTATATTTAACTTTAATCCAATACACATTTGGATTGCAGTATCCTTATTTGGTTGATACTTATTATCACATCTAATTTTAGAAAAAGTTTGCTTTGATAAATTAGCTCTTTTATATACCTCGGGATCCTTATATTCTTTTTCATCAATGATTGAAAAAACCACTTCTTGCCACGTTGCTTTAACTTCTATATTAATATTCAAAAAGCTCTCCTCAACATCATAAAAGCAAGCCTTATCAAAAGATGCCTTTAACATCTTTTGTTTACTATATACCATAGTTTTTTCTTTGACATAATTCTTTTTAATATATGACTTTATTTGCTTAATCATTGTTCTATCAAACATATAATCACCTCAACACATTCATTATAACATTATCCCTTTATTAACACATCCTAAAAAAATAATATTTCATACTATATAATAGAGGGGGGGGTGAAATAATGAATAATGAAGAAGTAAAAAGCAAGGCAAGTTCTGAAAATTGTAATTGCGATAACAATTTTGATCCTAAACCATTTAATATAAAAAACAATAATAAATAAATTTAAGCATGGCTTAAGTCATGCTTTTTTTTATAGTTATATATATTTAAATAGGTGAAATAAAGATGGATTTAAACTATTCTAAATTCAAAGATTTATCCTTATCATCATTAATAGATAAGCTACTTTCATTATTTGGAGAGGAATTATCTATCTTAGCATGTATCATAGGTTTTGCCCTAACTAGCAATACCACAATTGAAGAACAAGATAGCATAGGTAACTTCTTTGAATTATTAGGTGAATTCATTTTAACAACCTCTGCACAAAATTACAAATTGCAATCCTCTAAATTGCCCTCATCTCAAGAATTGAAATCAGAAATTGATAATCTTTATAACATAATTTTTAATATAAAAAGAAATCAATGATTTAGAAATTTTTTGATCACTGACTTCTCAGATAATATCTTCTTATCATATATAACATAGTTATTTTTATAAATGTATAGATCTTTTTTGTTGTGCACTTTTTCTTTATATTTATTAATGAAATATAACCGTTTAAAAAGAAATTCTTTCCATTCTTTTTCAATAAATAAAACATTAACTAATAGATTCATTATAGTAAATAAATACATCAAATATTGTTTATGTTCCCTTGTATAAATAACAAATAATAATATGAATACAAAAGATATGCTAATTGACAATATCTTTGAGAACTTAAAAGTGAATATTTTATCTAAAAACAACTTTAATAGTCTGCCTCCATCAAGTGGATATATTGGCAAAATATTAAAAAGTAAAATATATTTGTTAGTTAATAAAGCCTTATGATAAGTAATCAAAGAAATTATATCATGAAGATAAAACTGATTTATAAGTATTTTACTTATAAAATAAGTCAAGGGCCCCGCAAGCAAAATAAGTATTTGCTTGTATGAATCTAGATGAGTGTAATCATCAATTTGACCACTAAATCCAAATATATTTAATTTTATTTTTTCTACTTTAACCTTAAATAAACTAGCCATAATAATATGGCCTAATTCATGGATGAAAGTTATTAGAAAATAAGTAAAAAACAATTTATAATTACCTGTTAATAAAATAAGAATAAGAAACGGAATTATACTTATTCCCACCTCTAATTTACTAATTAGATATAGCATCTTCATATGATACTTTCATATCATTTTTTATAAATATAATTCTAACTTTTTCATTATACGAACCAATTATATCATTAGAGTATACCCTATCATTACTAAAAACATTTACTTCTACCAAATCATAATAAGTAGCCATTACCCCATTATCATATTCTATAATAACCATGTAACTATCATCTTTTCCATTTACATAACTTACCACACCATCATCTAATGATATAGCTAAGTTACCATCACTCATATAATAATCATTCCCTAAGTCAATATAATTAGTAGAGCCACTTACTACCATATCACCATTATTTTTATCCTTTATTATTCTTAAATCTAAAAAATCATTAATTGTCTCATTAAATTCTTTAAAGTTAAAATTTGTCTTTAATACTGAATTTAAATATATCCCATTAACATCATTTTTAGCATATATAGCAAACCCTACAAATAAAGCATAAACAGTCATAAAAAGCATACATATTTTATATAAATTACTTCTTTTATTTATTTTTAATGCTTCATCCTTTAATTCTACATGTCTTCTTTTCAAACTTTTTTTAATCTTAGTTATATTATCCATAATTATCACCTAAATAAAATTATGTAAAAAACTAACTAAATATTCTTTCTAATATACTTCTTTTATACTTAAACATTCTCACTTCTTCTCCATTAAGTCGCTTTGCTATATTTAAATAGCATTTGTTTATTATGTTTTTACTTTCCATAATAAGCGGAGTTCCATTGTTATTAGCTTTTATTATACTTTCATCTTCATATACAACGCCTAAAAGAGGAATATTTAACACCTCTAATACATCATTTATTCCAATACATGTTTTCTCATCTATTTTTCTTGAACTCACCTTATTCATCACTAACTTTGTATCTAATATTGATTGAGAATTTAAAATACCAATAACCTTATCTGCATCTCTAATAGAAGTCACATCATTATTAACTACAACAATAGCCTCACTTGCTCCCCTTATAGCATTATAAAATCCTCTTTCAATACCAGCTGGAGAATCAATAAAAACAAAATCAAATTCCCTTTTTAATTCAACTATTATTTTTTCCATATAAATATAATTAACCTTAGTTACATCAATAGATTTACATGCTGGAAGTAAAAACAAATTCTCTAACCTCTTATCTCTAACTAATGCCTTATTAAGAGTCACATTACCATTTATTACATCTTGAATATCAAATATTACTCTCCCCTCTAACCCTAACATAACATCTAAATTTTTCAATCCTAAATCAGCATCTATAAGACATACCCTATATCCCATATTTGCAAGTTGCCCAGCTAAATTCACACACAAACTGCTTTTACCAACGCCACCTTTACCCGATGTAACAACTATCACTCTTGCCATTATTTTTTTCTCCTATCCTATACTCAATATTTTTCATTTTATTATTTTCTAAATATATCATTTGATCATATAAATTATCAGTATATATTTGATATACTCCTCCAATCTTAACTAATGCATTTGATATTTCTTCACAATATATCTTTCTTTCACTATTTATGATTTCTATCTCTCCATTAATCTTTCCAAGTACGTATAAATTCCCGGCACAAATAATTTTACTTCCTCTATTTATATTCCCTATAAATAAAATAGATTTATCATAAATACCTACTTCACCATTCCTAATATTACCTTTAATTATTGCTATTTCCTCTTTAATCTTTTTTCTAGAAATAATCTTACTTATTAAGTAATTATCTAACGTCTCAAAAATATCAAACAATTGAAGCACTTCTTTACTAGTGAAATTCCTAGAAAAAACCTCTAATATTACCTCTTTTCTTTTATTAGAATAAACAAATACTTTTTCTAGTCTCTCTTTAATTAATCTAAGACATTCGATATTATCTAATTTCTCATTAAGGATTATTTTTAATTTATCATCACTATTAACTATCTTTATATATTCCATCATTACCTCCTGATATCAATTATAATTAATTAGCATGTCGGAATTTGTAAAAATAAAAAAACATGATACCAATTTGATATCATGTTTCATTAATAACTTTAATTTAGCTATTATTGATCTTTCTTGTTAACAATCTTAGATACTACTTCAGTTGCATTGGCACCCTCAAAAGCTCTTAAAACCTCGATAGGTACTGCAAAGATGATAGTATTAGATTGATCTGAAGATAAATCATTAAGTGTAGATAAAGTTCTCAAATGTAAAGCTCCTGGAGATTGTGATAAAGTTACAGCAGCTTCTGCTAAGTTTTTAGATGCCTCTAATTCACCTTGAGCCTTAGTAATAACTGCAGCTTTTTCTCTTTCAGCTTCAGCAACTTTAGCAATAACTCTCTTCATCTCTTCTGGTAAAGCAACGTCTTTTAGTTCAACGTTAATAACTTTAATTCCCCAGTCGTCAGTTGCCCTGTCTACAATCGAACAAATTTCAGTAGAGATTTTTTCTCTTTCTACTAATAATTCATCAAGAGTAACACTACCAACAATATTTCTCATAGTTGTTTGAGCTAATTGAGATACTGCATATCCATAGTTTTCTACTGCAAGAATTGCTTTCTTTGCATCAAAAATACTGAAATAAATAACAGCATTGATTCTAATAGAAACGTTATCTTTTGTGATTGTATCTTGTTCAGGAACATCAACAACTTTAGTTCTAATATCAATTTTTCTAAATGATTGGAATATAGGAAGTACAATATGCCATCCTGGTTCTAGAATTTTTGAAAACTTACCAAAAGTAAATTTTAATCCTCTCTCATATTCTCCAATTTGTTTAACTGATACTACTAAGAAAATAAATATAATTATTCCCAAAATAATAAATAATCCTTCCATCTTTATGTCATCCTTTCTCTTCATTCATATTACAAAATTTGCCATTTAATTACAATATTTGCAGTATTATTATTTCCTTAATACTAAATATATTAACAATTCATTTGGCTGAATGAAAAATACTCTTTTTTTCCTATGATGATATGGTCTAATAATGGGATTTTTACTATTTTTGATAAATTCCTAATATCATTAGTGATTTTTATGTCTTCTTCACTCGGTGTTGAATCCCCAGAAGGATGATTATGTACACATATTATGTTTTTAGCACCACATAAAATTGCATGCTTAAATATCATGTTTATATCTATAAATGCCTTTGTTTCTCCTCCTTTAAATAGTGTTTCTTTTTTTATAATCTGTAATTTCACGTTTAAATAAATAACAATAAACTTCTCTTGTGATTCAAATTCCAAATCATTTCTAGTAAGATTATAGATATCTTTTGCACTAGTAAATGTTTGTATAAAATTTATTTTTTCTTTGCTAGCTCTTTTACTTATTTCTAAAATAGCAATAAGTAGATTAGCTTTTGCCTTTTTTATACCTTTAATTTTCATTAATGAATAAATATCACAATTTAATAGGTTATTTAAACCACCATACCTTTCTAATAATTCCTTTGAAATATCCAAGGCTGAATTATTTTTTGTTCCACTTCCTATTAATAATGCTAACAATTCTTCATTACTTAAACTCTCTACACCTTCCCTTATTAACTTTTCTCTTGGCCTATCTGATGGATTTATATTTCTTATAAGACTCATGACCACTCAAAAGAATAATTAGGGCCCAATGTGGCTTTTCCTTTAGAAGAGTTGTACATTTTATAACAAGCCACTAATATAGCAAGCACTGACATAAGGGCCATAATAGTAGCAGCACTTATATACTCTCCCCCACAAATGCTTGATAATTCTGATTCTCCTACCATTTCGAAACTCATATATTTTCCCCTCCTTTATAACTTACATACCATCAAAACAATAAAATGTTCCTTAAAATTTATTTTTTTATATTTTTGGACATAAAAGTAATCTTACTTTTAATTGCTATTGAATAAAAAATAAACTATAATTTCTTTAAGAGGTGTAGTTGATATGGCAAACAAACAAGTAATGAATGCAAAAATAGAACCGATACAATTAAATGGATTACAAATAAAAGAAAAAATAGAACAATTTATATCAATCGAATCAGATAGATATCCAACTTCAAAGATTTTATTTGAACAAAAAGATAACGACTATGTAAAGCTACCATTTTCCGATTATAAAATTTCTATTGCTCAAGAATTAGAGGATGAAAAGCTACTAATTCAACAAATTCAAGATGGAGATTATGATTTAATCGAAGAAAATGTAGTTGTTGAAGAAGCTCCTATTGTTCCTATAGTTACTGAAGAAGCTCCTCCAAGTGATGAACCTGAATTCAGTGTTATTGAAGAATTATATGAATATGAAGATGAAGGAAAAAGAAATAAAGATAGATATCGTTCTAAGATTAAACAAGTTGATACCGATGCTGTAATTGCTAAAATTAAAGCTGAAGCAAGAGAAAAGAATAAAGGTAAAAAAGTTATTTCATTTAGAGATATAAATAAAGAACTTAGACCTTATATGATTAAAAAGATGAAGGGTGTTAATGCTGTAGATAAAGATGCAATGTCTAGTATTGATATTTATTTAAATGCTGTAGATAAAATAGATGTTGTAGATGATTCAACTACACATCCGGAATTAAACAAACCTGATCTTAATGAAATAATAGATGATTTAGATAAGTAGATGACAATCTACTTTTTCTTTTAAAGGAGTGAAAATAATGGACCATACAGAGAGCAAAAAATGTTTAAATTGCGGAGGTATACTAACGTTTGATCCAGCATCCAAATCACTAACTTGTGAGTATTGTCAAAGTTCTTTTTCAATCGAAGAGTTAGAAACTAAAGAACCTTCCAAAGAAGATATAAATTATTGTAACTCAATGAATGAATATCGTTGCCAAAATTGTGGTGCAACAGTATTAATGGATGAAACCACTGCTAGCACTAAATGTGCTTATTGTCACTCAAGTATTACCCTAACTGGTAAATTATCTGGTGATATTAAGCCAAACAAAATTATTCCATTTGCCTTTGATAAACAAGAAGCAAAGAATATTTTTTTAAACAAAGTCAAAGGGTACAAATTTATACCAAACAATTACTTTTCAAGTGAACAAATAGAAAATATTCAAGGCATATATTACCCATTTTGGATAGTAGATGCAAAAATAAATGTTTCTGCCAACTTAAAAAGTCAAGTTGTTAAAACAAGAATAAGTGGCGATTACAAACACATTACAACATCGGTTTTTTCTCACATAAGAGAGGGAGAAATTACACTAGAAGATGTATCTAGTTGTGCCATTAAAAATGTAGATAGAAGTATGCTTGAAGGCATATTACCTTACCCTTTTGATAAATATGAAGATTTCAATTCTTCTTATCTTACAGGATTTACTACCCAAAAAAGAAATTTAGAAAAGGGAGATTTAACTGGAGATGTTCATAGTAAAATAAAGCAATACTCTATAGATAAACTATTATCTACAATCGCTTCACCTTACTCATCTATTACAGTCATTGATTACAAGCACACTATATTAAATGAGGAATGGTCATATGCATTAGTTCCTATATATCTTTTAACTTATAAAAAGAAGGATAAAGTATATACATTTGCAATCAATGGTTACACAAAAAAAGTATATGGTGAATATCCTATTTCTTATTTCAAAGTAACTTTCTTAGGAATTATGATTGTAGTAATTGCAATGCTTATAGGAATGGTAGGTGGATTTTTATGGTAAGAAGAATATCTAAATACATAGCTATATTAGTCATTGCTATAGCATCTTACTTTATAATATTTCCTAATGAAGCAAAAGCGGCCCAACTATTACTTTTTGATGATGCTGATATTTTTAATGATGGTGAAGAAAAAATTTTAAATGATTATGCAAATACAATAAATACCGATGACTATATTTTTATTGTTTTAACAACAAGAGTTTCTTCTAATTATGAATATAATCAAAATAATTTTTTTCTAAATTATTTAGAACCATATGGATATGATGAATC
The DNA here is from genome assembly GCA_017517765.1 of Bacilli bacterium. Lineage (GTDB taxonomy): Bacteria > Bacillota_I > Bacilli_A > RFN20 > DUOF01 > RGIG6178. The sequence goes on from JAFWYE010000006.1 coordinate 244,152, forward strand.
AGATAATGTTATAGGTCTAATAATAAATATGGAATTAAGATTATATGATTTATTTGTTTATGGGGCTATAGATAGTGAAATTACTCGTGATGAAAGTGATGATATAATAGAGCAATTATCAATACCATTAAGAGATGATGACTACCTTAGAGGTGTAAAAGAATTTATGAAGAAAACTAATACAGCCTACAAAGGTACTTATGTAAAATTTAATATTGAACCTTTCCTTGTATTTACTGTAATTGGAGTTATTGTAGCAATTGTTACGGGATTTTGCATTTACAATAATTACAAAAACAAATATAAATTTACTCCTTATCCTAGAGATTATATGACTCTTAATTTAACCTCTAAATTTGACACACTGTTGCATTCACACACTAGCCATATAAGAAGAAGTAGCAATAGTAATGGTGGAAGCTCTAATGGTGGGTTCCATGGTTCTAGTGGTGGAGGTCACAGAGGTGGCGGTAGCTTTTAATTAAACTGATTGTAACAAATCAGTTTTTTTATTTCATAAATTAATTTACATTATCATATTCTAAAAATAGGAGTGATAATAATGAATAAAATAAATTATAAAGAAAGTATTAATATAGATTCTCTAATCAAAGAATTAATTCTTATCAATGTTGATGAAAACATTTCTCTTGTTAAAGAAGAAGATTTTGTTAACTTTAATGGGGAAATTAGAATAAGTGGTGAGGTACAAACTGATAAAGAAAAAAAAGAATTTAATCATCCATTAACTTTAGATATTAGTTTGAGTAAAGAGCAACTAACAAGTGATTCGCCTTCAATTTCAATTGATGACTTTAAATATGTAATCAATGAAAATCTAATTGATATAGAATTATCATTAAAAATAGAGGGGTTAAAAGAAATTGAAAATGAATTTCCTGCCCCAGAAAGTGAAGAGATTGTTCTTTCACCAATAGAGGATTTAAATATTAATAATCCTCACGAAGATGAAATCATAGAAACTTTAGAAAGTGAGCTAAAAGAACATAGTACTCTAATGAATCAATTATTTAAAAGAAGTATAAAGAAAACAAAAGCATATCTTATTCATGTAGTTAAAGAAGAAACAAGTTATGATGAAATTGCACAATTATATAATACAGATATAGATATCTTAAAAAATTATAACAAAAACAAAGAGTTGACTAGTGGTTCATTAATATTTATTCCTAACACGAAATGAAAGACATCATAAATGATTTATATGATATAAATGTTTTATCCTTTATTAAAGTTAGTGATAAAACATATAGGATTAAATCAGATGAAAATGATTATGTACTCAAATATATAGATAAAGCCAATTTAGACACAATAATAGAAAAAATTAAAGTATTGAAAATAGACACTATTTTACTACCTATATCTAATAAGTATGGAGAGTATGTTTCAAAAAGCAATGATTATACATTTACTATCTTCCCATATTTAAATGAAGAAAAAACTTCTTTAAATGATCTCAAACTAAAATTTTATTTAAGTGAATTAGCATCATTACACAATAAAACTTATTATCATTTAAAAGTTAACTCTTCCTTTTTTAAAGACACCTATGAATACATTGGAAGTATAATCGATAAAGAAGAAGAAAAAATTAATAACTATATGAATGTTATAGAAAAAAAAGATTATAAGTCTCCATCAGAGTGGTTGTTTTTATTAAATTATCCTTTATATGTTAAGGCTATTGATGAAGCAAATAGTTCATTAGAAAAATTTAAAAAAATAAGTTATTCTAAAAGCAATGTTAGAATGGCTTATTGTTTTAATAATTTTGATTATAAACATATATTTTTAAAAGAAAGAATGATAATAGGAGTAGATAATATCGTGCTTTCTTCTCCTGTATATGATATTTTTTACATATTATCTACTATAGAGAATAACGATATTGACATTAAAAATTACTATGTTAAATACTTTCATTCTTTTATTCTAGATGACTATGAAAAGGAATGGCTATATTCACTTTTATATATACCAAAACTAGAAACCTCTGAATTTGAACATCTCAACATAATTAATATAAGTCAATCTTTAAATAAATTAAAAAGTTCCTATGACATCATAGAAACTTTAAAAAATATTAATTTTAATTAAGTACGAATGCAAATGCTGCCCCTTCAGAAACAGCAAAGTCTTCTGCCATTGACTCATCAGGTTGTAAAATGATTGGATATAGCCATACATTTGCTCCCATACTTACTGGTTGTTTTGAAAAATCTGGTACAACTTTGAATTTTGTTCCATCAAAATCGTTACTGATATTGTTTAAAATAAATTGCGGCATACCATCAGGATTACTAGGATCAAACGTACCCTCTACTACATCTACAGAGAAATCCACACCGTCAACCAATACACGCTTGTTAACTTTAAAATCACCTGTTACACTTACATCATCATAAGTCACAGTATATGTATAAGCTCCTGGATCATTCTTTCTATATAATGGAGAAACTGTAATAACAATCTTGTTCTTATCTATAGCAACTTCACTGTTATCATTATAAATAAGCTTTCCTAATAAATTTGCCTTAATGTCAATTGCAATTTCTGAATCAGTTTTAGAATTATAATCATAACTTGGAAGATAACCATCATCAATTTTAATGTCTACTATTTTAAAAGTATTGATAGCAATTTCTCCTCTTCTAACTTCATAGTACTCATTACTTGGCTTAAATACATATGAATAAGTATAATTACCAACCTTTAATACTTCTCCTTCTTCAAATTCAAAAGTTCCAGGAGTAGTAGATTCATAATAATCATCAATATCAGCTAAGATATCATCTAATGTCGTGTTGCTATTAATCTCCACTCTTTCCATTTCAAAAACCTCAAGTGAATAGTTTTCATTCTTCCTAACATTGACATAAACAGTAGCAACAAGATTCATATCATAGGCAATAGTAAATGGAATATTATCTCCAGCTTGGCCAACTTTATATTCAGAATCAATCACATAGAATTGAGGATCTATTTCTCTATAAATATTTCCAAATGTACCAGTAACTTTCAACCCTTCTTGAATAGCATTTATAATAGTTGTTTTGCTAGTTCCATAATCAAATGTCATCACTTCATTTTCTTTATTAGTAACAATAGATGTAGCATTTATAATATTAACTTCACTCTTACCATGTACCACTGCATACTTATTAGTATCAGATGGAGTAAAAGTCCAGTTATAAGATTTTGTCCCAATTACTAAAGTTTGGTTATCATCAAACTTAATAGTTCCTGGTACTTCAGTATTAGCTGTAATTTTTGGTAACCCCTCATTAAGATATCCTCTATCACTGCTTAACACAGCTGTAACATAATCAGTAATTTTTGTAACATGAATACTTAAGAATATTTCCTTATTATTATAAGCCAATCCAACTCTATAATTTCCTACAACGTCCTTACTATATCCATTCTCATTAACTTTATAATCTCCTTTATAAAGTTTTTTTACATTTCCATCTTCAAGTGTAGCAGTCATTTGTAAATCTTTTAAAATATAATCTAAACTAGCTTCTTCGCTAGAAACAACTACCTCTATACTATGATTGATATTACTTGTAAGTGTCTTTACAGAATCATAGCATGTATAATTGATTGTTGTGTCTTCTGTTAATGAAGAAAAGTCAACATCATCCCACAAGCAATATTTGCCAGGCTTTTGTGGTGTTGCAGGTATTTTGTCAGCATCAATATTTTGACCTTTTTCAATTTTTCTAGTAATCGACCCATTATCGCCAACAAAAGTAATTTCAATTTGATTTCCACAACCCGTAAAGGCAAACGTAGATAATAAAATTGATAAAGATAATACCTTTAAACACCTTTTCTTCATATAAAAACACCCCATTTAACCTAATAATAACAAACTATACAAAAATTGTCATTATTGTGTTAAAAGTATTTTATTTATTAATAAATAAAAAAGTGTATAACTAGCCTTTCAGTTACACACTTTCCATTTTTTTACATTTTATCTATCATATCAATAGCTAATACATTTAATAATTTTTCAATTACAGAATAAGTTAATTGAGACAATGCCAAATAAGTTTCTTTCTTATTTTCATCTTCTTCATTTAATATGTTATGTTCAGAATAAAATTTGTTATATAAATTAGCTAAATTAAATAAATAGTCACATATATAACTTAATGTTTTTTCATTAAATGCAGCATCTATTGTTTTTGTTAGTTCTACTAATTTTAGATATATATTTAGTTCCTCATCACTATAGATTCCCTTAATATCATACTTATCTTTTTTACTTTCTAATTTAGAAAAGATAGAATTGATTCTTACTGCAGTATACAAAATATATGGTCCTGTTTTTCCTTCAAGAGAAGAAAACTTATCTACATCGAAAATATAGTCTGTATTTCTAAGTGGCAATAAATCAGCATATTTTAAAACCGCTATCGCAAGTTTTCCTGATAATTCTCTTCTTTCATCTCCAACAATTGTTTCTTTTAATTTAGTATATGTAACATCTTCTACCATAGAAACTAATTGCCTTAATTCCATAACTCCACCATCTCTAGTTTTAAATGGTTTACCATCACTACCATTCATAGTACCAAATCCATAAAAATTAAGTTCTGTAGATTCTTTTACTAATCCTGACTTATAACTAGATCTAAATACTTGTTTAAAATACATCCCTTGTCTATTATCTACAACATAACAAATTTCATCTGGAGAAAATCTTTCCATTCTAGAATAAATAGTTGCTAAATCTCTAGTAGCATAAATTGTTGATCCATCTTTTTTAATTACAATTAGTGGTGGGATTTCAATTTTGTCATCTTCTTTTGCAACGTCCATTACTAAAGCACCTTCAGATTCATACAAATATGGATTTAAAATTTTTATTGTATCATCAATATATTTATAACTATCCATTTCGCCTTCCCACAAATCAAAATCACAATTCAAAATATCATAAACTTGTTTAATATCTTCGCTTGATACTTCAATGATTTGTTTCCATAAATCAACATATGGCTTATATCCTTTGTCAATTAGAGCAGTAATTTCTCTTACTTCTTCCATTCTCTCTTCATTTTCTTTAGCAGCATTACTGGCACATGGATATATTTCTCCTAAATCAGCTGGAGTAATATCAATTTTAGGATTACTTCCATCATAGTTATCTTTAAAGAAAATCCAATCAGGATGTCTAAGTTTAAGCTCAGATATAACCATACCAGCTTGTCTACCAACATCACCTAAATGAACATCTCCAATAACCTTGTGTCCAACAAGCCTATATAATCTTTTTAATGCTTCTCCAATATTTGCACTTCTCATGTGTCCAACGTGAAGTGCTTTAGCAGCATTAGCTCCCCCATAATCTACAATTACATTTTTTGTTTCTTTTTTGTCTACTAATAAATCAAAATTATCTTTAACTAAATTAACATATTCTACTAATTTTTCATTATTAAAAGATAAATTAATAAAACCAGGGCCTGCCATGTTAACATTAGTAAAATATTCATCTTGATTTAATTCTTCTACTAGTTTTTTAGCTATTTCAATTGGATTAGTACGCAATCTTTTAGCGATTCCCATAACTCCATTGTACTGGAACTGACCTAAATCAGGACGTGATGAAACACTTAATGTTACTTCATCTTCATAGCCACATTTTTTTAAAGCATCTTCTACTCTTTTTTCTACGATTTTAATAAATGGTTTCATTACTTACCTCCATACTCTAAATATTCATCATAAGTACAAGACTTATCGAATACTTTTTTATTATCTTCTATAACAATAATTCTATTAGCAACTGTACTATTGATTTCATGGTCGTGACTATAAAATAATACATTTCCTTTAAAGTTAGTCATCCCCTTGTTTAATGATGTTATAGTTTCAAGATCAAGATGGTTACTTGGATCATTCATAATAAGCACATTGGCATTACTTAACATTTCTTTAGCTAACATACATCTAACCTTTTCTCCACCAGATAATACAGAAGCTTTTTTAGTTGCTTCTTCTCTAGTAAATAAAAGCCTACCAAGCCATCCCCTAAGGAATGTTTCTGTTTGATCCTTAGAAAATCTTCTTAACCAATCAATAAGGGTTAATTGGCACCCATCAAAATATTCATCACTATTGTTCATTAAATAACTAGTAGTAATTGTCTTACCCCATTTTACTTCTCCACTATCAGGAGTTTCTTTTCCCGCCAAGATATCGAAAAGCATAGTAATATTTAGTGTATTTGAAGATAAAAACGCTATCTTATCATTTTTATGTACAGTAAAAGACACATCTTTAAAATAGCCTTCTTTAGTTAAATTTTCTACCATCAAAATATCATTACCAATTTCTCTATCATATCTAAAGTCGATGAATGGATATCTTCTATTGCTAACTTTAATTTCTTCAATAGTTAGCTTTTCTAATTCTTTTTTTCTTGATGTTGCTTGCTTAGACTTTGCAGCATTAGCACTGAATCTAGCAATAAACTCTTGTAGTTCTTTAGCTTTAGCTTCATTTCTTTTATTTAATTCCTTTGCTTGCTTTTGCATTAATTGGCTTGTTTCATACCAGAAGTCATAGTTACCAACATACATATTAATCTCGCCATAATCAACATCACAAATGTGAGTACATACCTTGTTTAAAAAGTGTCTATCATGAGATACAGTTATAACAGTATTCTCAAAATTAAGAAGAAAATCTTCTAACCATTTTACAGTTTCAATATCAAGGTTATTAGTAGGCTCATCTAAAATAAGAACGTCTGGATTTCCAAATAAAGCTTGTGCCAATAATACTTTTACTTTATCTTTAAAATCCAAATCTTGCATAAGCATATCTGTTTGATCTTCACTTATGCCTAATCCACTAAGTAACATTCTAGCATCAGTTTCCGCATTCCAGCCATCCATATTAGCAAATTCCATTTCTAAATCACTAGCTAAAATTCCATCCTCTTCACTAAAATCTTCTTTTGCATATAAAGCTTCTTTTTTATCCATTATTTCTACTAATTTTTTATTTCCCAAAAGAACACATCTTAGTACTGTTTCATTATCAAAAGCATTTTGATTTTGATTTAAAACAGAAATTCTTTCGTTTTTTCCAACAATAACTTCACCTTTATTTGGCTCAATTTCTCCAGACAATATTTTTAAAAAAGTTGATTTACCTGCACCATTAGCTCCAATAAATCCATAACAGTTACCATTTGTAAATTTCAAATTTACTTCTTTAAATAATACTCTTCCACCATATTGAAGACTAACGTTAATTGCCTCTAACATTCAACCACCCTTTCTTAATAAATACAATATAACAAACTATATAACATATTGTTGTACATCCAAACCCAAATAGTACATCACTTGCATAATGAGCTCCAATGCAAACTCTTGATAGAGCAATCATAAATGTATATGCAAATGCAATAGCAAGAGTAAGAGGAGCTAACCACTTCTTATTTGAAAGTTTAAGTGGGATTAAAGTAGTAGTTAATAAACATGCTGCACTCGCTGTATGACCACTAGGGAATGATTTATAATTATCCCCATTAAGGCCTCCTAAGAATTCTCTAATAGTCAAAAAATTTGTGAATTCACTATAATTTTCATCAAGGGCTCTAAACCTAGCTCTACCCATAACATGCTTTACAACTTGCACACCAGCAAAAGATGCAACTGAGACAATAAGCATAATTAATGACACATCTCTAAGTTTTTCTAAATTATTAACATCAAACTTTTGAAATAATAAGAAAAATAAAACATAAACTAACAAACTACTAATAGCCAGTAACACTTGTTGAGTTAATCCTAACTCACTAGAAAAGAACTCTTCAAATATTCCCTCTATAAGTCTAATACTTGCTATATAAACAACTAAAAATCCCACAAAGTTAGCAATAAGTTGCCATAACTTTGTTTTGTTAGTTCTTCCATAAACAAGCCCAAATAATAATGGCCCAATATAAATTGGGAACTCTCCTATTGCTGCACATGTCTTTAAAAATAAGTTTGGATTTTGTAAATTATCAGTTGCTAGAGCAATAGAGATATTTAAATCAAAAAAGAAAAAAGTAACAGCTAATGAAAGAAACAAAGTTCCTCCTATAGCAGCAAAAATAATCCATAATTTTTTACTCATCCCTATTCTCCTTTACTAAATGGCTTGTAGAAATTTCTATCTTCTAAAGCGAATTGTCTAGGAGTAAATTCTCCTTCTTCAATTTGATTAAGTGCCTTATCAATCGCAGTCATTCTAGAATCGATATTATCTATAAAATGAAGTAATTCTGCTTCCTTTGTCATAGGTAGAACAGGTGAACCAAAATCATATTGACCATGGTGAGATAAAATCATGTGTTGCAACAAAACACTAGTCTCTCCATTAATGCCTAAATTCTTACATGTTTCAGCAACCTCTGCATTGATAATAGAAATATGACCAAGCAATTTTCCTGCAGTAGTATACTTAGGCAAAATTGGCCCACTAAGTTCAATTGTTTTTCCAATGTCATGTAATATAATTCCTGCAAATAGCAAAGATGTATTAACAGTATAAATTGTACTTAATAGTTCACCAACTTTTAACATTGAAGTTGTATGGTGTAATAATCCTGAAGCATATTCGTGATGATTCTTTGTTGCAGCAGGATAATTAGATAAAGAAATATAGTGATTTTTAATAACCTCTTCAACTACTCTTTTTATTTCTTTATCAGTAATTTTTTCTACATACTCAAACAATACTTTTTGTAAATCATTTCTACTTACAGGAGCACTTGCTATAAATTGACTAACATCAAGATCAGCATCATTTACAAGTCCAACTTTAGAGACTTTCAATTGGAAATCATTTTTGTAAAGCAATACATCGCCTTCAACAAATATGATTGAACCTTGCTTAATTACTTTTTCATCAAATTCTTCTATTTCCCATTTCTTAGCTTCAATTGTCCCACTAGAATCTTGTAAAACAATATTTAAATATCCACTACCCTTGGCAGTTATTCCTCTAGTAACATTATTTACCAAGAAATTTTGACTTATTTTATCATTCTCTACAAATTCTTTAATTAATTTCACAATTAACACTCCTTTCAATAGCGCTTTTAATTATAGCATAATTAAAGCCTTTAGAAAGTAGCTTTCTTGTTATTTTGGCAATATTTTGCTCATTTCTATCTTTTGTTTTAAAAAACTTAGCAATTTCTTCTTCAACAATTGCCTTTTCATCTCTTTGAGGTAGCTCAATATAAGAAAAAACCTCATCTTTTAAGTAGCCATTATTAACTAATTTGGCTATGACATATTGTTTCATTACACTATTAGAGTTCTTCTTTCCAAGTTTAATATATTTATCCACCAGATATTTGATATTATTAATATACCTATCCCTATCATTAAACTTCTCAATATATTCATCATAGTTACCACTAACATATCTTTTTAGTAATGCTTCTTTCATTTTTGTGACACCTTTTTTATTTACAAGGCAAGAGATAACTATAGACTCAGCCAAATCCACATCATTTATAAATCCACTTTTTTCTAAATCAGAAATTATTTTATTAACTATTTCATCTTTCAAATTTGAAGAAGACAAATAATTAAAACACTCCTTTTTAGATAGTCTTTTCCTAGAAATTTTATTAATTAGTTCAGCTTTTATCTTAGATATTTCATCACTTTTTTTTAATTCGTTTATCCTTCTTTGATCTATTGATTCTCCTATAAGGATATAGTTACTAGAGTAAGTATCTAAAGACAATTCAAAAACTATGTTTTCACTACAAATAACCTCTACATTTTTCTTCTTTATTTTAATCTCTTTAACAATCATATTATCACCAAAAAGATTATATCACATTGAGTTATTTTATTATATAATTAGATATAATAAACCCGCCAATTATAATAACTACAAACAGATAAAACACTCTAAATGGCATAGCTTATCATATCCCAAAAAATCATACACAAACAAGCAATCGAATACACATCAAATAAATGATTAAAATTCATTAAGTGCTTATGTGAAAGCATTGTATTTTTACATAATCTGTATACAAATGAAATTGCAAAATATACCAATACTAAATATCCTAAAATTAAATTTATATTCCCTAATGGATAAACTAAATTTATTGTAATAATCATAAATGAAATAATAATCAACTTATAGCTTATTTGAGATTTAAGTTTTTCTTTTTCTTCTTTCTCTAATTTTTTATATTCTTTTTTAAAACAAAAATAATAACTTACTGCACCAATCAATGATAAAAGCAAATAAATAGTGCAAAAAAGTGTATCACTTGAAAATAAACTAAGTAAAATGCAAACAATTAAAAGTTCAATTCCCACCATCATAAAAATCACCCTTTCTTATAAAAATTCTTTCAGTTTTTTCTTTTAAAAATATTCCTTTTTTTATTTCTTTCTTTATTATAATTTCGCTACTACTAACCTTTTCCAAACTAATATTTTTATACTTTTTTTCTATATATAATTCTATTTTTTTATAATCAAAAACAATTAATATATTTTCTCCTTCTTTATATTCTAAACATTCCGATTTTATAAAATATTCTAACTCATTAAATTCTTTCTCAGACAAGCTAGTTTCTTTCTCTAATGCCACAAAATTCATGAGTATTATACAAATGATATAAACAATAAATCTTTTAATCATAGCTTTCTCTTTCTAAGCAATATTTACTATTTTCACATTCACCAAACAGTAAATCACTTGTCGATACATTAAATTCAATATCAATTTCAATTATTCCTTTGATAACAATTTTACATGTGTATTCTCTATATTCCTCTAAAAAAGGAAAATAAACCATTTTTGTAACTATATACTTATCACTATAATCATCTGTATATATAAATTCAGGTAGCCCTAAATAATGTTCTTCTAAAAGAGTAAAACTATATTGATCATTATTTTTTATTACTCCAAGAAGAATCTTATAACCTTCACTATAAATTAATTCATACCCATTTATATTTTCTTTAATTTCCAAATATATTTCTTCACTCGTTAAATCATAATTTGAATAAACATGAATATTTTCTATATTTAAATAATTAAAATCCAAGAAAAGATTTGTAGGTAAATATAGAATTTTAAATTCACTATATTCATTAACAACACGACCATTATAATAACTGCTTTTGTAAAACTCATTACATTCTCTTTTCCTATCATTTAAAAAACACTTATTATTTTCTTTTAGATCAAATCTCACTCTGTTTACAATCTTCTCTTCTTTCCAATTAACACTTACATAAACATGTATATTATTTTGATAAATATAATCTAAAGTTGCTTTTGCATTTTTTTCTCCTATAACCTTTATAGAATTATTATAATTAATCAAGTTCACTTCATTATTATCATATATTTCAAAAGTAACATTTAGTTCATGACTATTAATATAATCGCTATCAAAATCAAAGCTAAACTGAATTTTTTCTCCAATGCTACTGTAGCATTCTATTCGCTCAACATTCACATAATTGGCGCTAACACTATTTAGCAAAACACTAAAAATAATGAATAGTTTATGCATAAAATAGCCCAAGAAAATCATTCATATATTTCTTTTTTAACCTATAATATGTGCTCCTAGAATAATAATTAAACCACCAGGTTTTATCTTGATTGAATCCAAAAAATTCTTTTTTTAAAAACATTGAACACTCCCAATCTAAAAGTTCCAAAATGGACTCAATTTTATTCTGGAGTGAATAATAGTATGTATATTTATTTTCACTATCAATATAATTATTTACATTTTCCCCTATAAGACTTCCTTTTAAAACATCAATCCCTTTCAAGTCAACAATCTTAAACTTCTTATACTCTTTTGCATACTCCCTCATTATCTTTTCGCTATTTTTGTATGTTAACATATAAAAAACCTCCTTAATAACTTACATACCGTCAATTGGAGGTTTTTACTTTTATTTTTTTATTTTTTGTGCATCCTTTATTATTTTTGATAAAAGTCTAGTTCTTGTATATTCAATTTCTGTAGGTGTACTAGCGCTATCACCTAAATATCTACCAGAAATGTATTCTGTCTTATACTTCAATAATTTTTCAAATTCTAAATATTCATCAACATCAATTGCAAATAAGGATAAATTATAGTTCTTTGCTAATTCAACCATATGCAACAATCTATCTTCAATAGTATTACTTTTAGTAGAATTTAACACTTCCCTATCCAGTACTAGATAATCAGATATTCTTAATACATAATCATACTCATACATGTTATTATGATTGATAATTGTAGCAAGCTCTACTCCACCATTTAATAATCTACTAATATTACTTGAAATATTAGAAAATTTATTAATCATTTCATATCCTTTTTTTACATCTAAACATAATATAACTTTACATTCTTGGAATGATCTTTCAGAAAAATAAACTTCAATTAAACTAGATAAGTCTTCTAATCTAGCATTAATAACTAACCTAGATAATTTACTAGGCCTTCTTTTAATAAATGTTAAAAATTGCTTTCTGTATATAGTAGTCATTAATTGATCTGCCTTATCCATTTGAACTGCCGATTGTTTTACTCTATTTAAGTCTATTAGCATATTTTTAAACATTGGATTACTTATATATCCAATATATTTATTTTTCTTTGGATTATATACAGGGCAATAATTAAATTCAATTTTTCCTTGATTAACAATCTTATCAACTTCCCTTTGACAAGTAATAACAAGATTGTCTTCGCTTTCCATTGCATTAGTGTAAAGTATTATATTATAGTTAGCCCTATGCTTAGCATAATCTCCAGCAACATATGAATTCTTTACAAAATCATTAAAATCAGTATATTCTCCAATACACACACCAATACCAACAGAAATATCAAACATCAAATATTTTTCATCTACAGGCTTAGTAAGTACTTTTACAATATAATTAGCAAATTTTATAGCACTTCTTTTACTAAATTTTTTGTTAACATATACAGCATATTGGGCACTTCCAACATATGCTGCACTACACTTATATTTATGTATAGAATTCAGCCTGTTTCTAAGTATTTCCAAAATATAATCTCCATATACTCTTCCATATCTTTGATTGAGAGCATTAAAGTCTTTTATATTCACATAAAAGAATCCTGCTTTTTTGCTTTTTGCCATTGAATGTTCCATTTTTAGATCATCAAGAGTTTTAAGATAAATACTGTCTTTTCTATCTTGATTTAAAACATCACACTTAAGAATTACAGATGAACTTGTTGTGTCCTTTATTGTAAACATATATTGTATTTCATAATGACTATATTTCACCGCATATCTAAAAGTCCCATGTTCACTCTTTTTAGCCTCTAAAACACTAGAGTGGAATTCTTCTGTTTGAATATACTCTTTCAGTTTTTCAATTCCTTCTAATTCAAGTTTTTGAAACCCTTCAATAGTAAATTTTTTTGTTTTATAACTATATTTTATATATAAAGAATATTCTCTTAGATTGATGTCCCATGGTTTGATCAATTTATTTTTATTTACAAGAAAATCATACAAAAAAATGATACCACCAGTTAATATAAAAACCGCCAATATTATAAGCAATGAATTCAAATATACATTATCAAACACTTTTCTCTTACCTCCTAATATACTACACAAAAATAAAAAAATAAAGAACTAATTTATTGGTGGCATATAAAACTCACCATGAACATGGTTAACATCTATATTAACAATAAATGATTTTTCATCAATAGTTTTAATTGCTTTTGTCATACTTCTTAATTGAAATGATGATATAACAGTGTGAATAACAAACTTTTCTTCATTTGTATATGCACCTTTTGCAGGAAAGATTGTACAACCATGATGAGCATTTACCATAAGATAAGAACACACCTCATCTTTTTTAGTTGTTATTATTTCCAATAAAACCTTCTTGTTTCTATTGTAGTATCTATCTAATACAACAGAACTCACAAATGCATAAATTAAAGTATATACAATAGAGGCAACATCCCTAAACACACATAACCCCACAAATAAAACTAATGTATTAAATACCAAATTATAATTACCTACAGATTTACCTTTTTTAATATTTAAATATGCACTAACTATATCAAGACCTCCAGCGCAACCGCCCATACTAAAAGCTATAGCACAAGACACCCCAGATATAAGACCTATAAGTACTGCACTAGTAGCATTATCAATTAAATTAAACCCTAACTTAGCGCCTAAATCTTCTGGAACTACTGCAACTGTAACCGAAAATGTCACAACATAAATTAAAGTTAACCAAATGAATTTTTTAGATATCCTTTGATACCCAAAAATGATAATAGGAATATTAATTAACAAATAAAATATCATATAAAACACAGATATTAATGTTTCTTTATTAATCGAAATTCCTAAAGCTCTTGAAGCAATTACAGCTGCCCCACTTGCACCCATTGCAAGAAATCCTCTGCCCTCTACAATTACCTTAAAAAAGAAGGCATATACAGCAGCCGATAAAAACATTATGATTGCTTTGTTAATAAAACTTAGATATTTATTTTTTGACATATTTATGACACTCCTATCTATTTAAATAAGCAGTCAATCCAACAAAGGATGTTAAATATATTTAACATTCCCCTAACAAATTATACTAAATAATATATTGCTAATTCTATGTTTAAAATTGTTTTTTTTGCCAACTATAAATATAGGAGGTTAATATGAAAAAAATTGTGGCGATTAAAAAAGATGCATTAGATAGAATAGTAGAATTCAAAATGAGTGATGGAAAAATCTACAATTATGAAATGGCAAAAGAAGAAATTATAGATGATAAAGTAAGCAATGCACAAGTCATATTAGGTAAAGATAATATATGGATTATCATGGGGTGTAATAATACTAAGACTGACTTTTCAAATTTAGAGGAATTTTAGGGTCTCAAATATTGTTAACTTTTAGTTAACATGGTAATATTAAGTCGTTGCAGATAAAGGGGAGACTATTATAAATGAAAAATTTCTTTAGTAAATTATGGATATATATCAAAAAAGCATTCAATGTTACAGTTAGATTCTTCAAAGATAACATTTGGGCTTCTGTTCTTGGTGTAGTTATGGTTATTGTATTATTCATCATGGCATTACAAGGAATAATTAAGGCAATTGACTCTTGTGGTAATGATGATAATATTGAAAACAGAGCTACTGTTGTTACTAGTGGACAATTAGAAGACAAACTTGAAAATGGAGACACATTTGTATTATTTATTGGTTCTCAAGATTGTGCCCATTGTAAACAATTCTACAAGACAATAAATACATATATCAAATCTACAGGAAATGAAATATTCTATTTTGATACAGGAGATACTACTGACTTAGGTAGAACTAAGATGACTGCAGAATTGGAAGATAGATTGTTAAGCGATATAGAAACAGATAGAGGTATTACATCACTTGCTACTCCTACTACTGTTTACATCGAAAATGGCGAATTCAAAGATGCTATTCAAGGTGCATATGGTATGGATGGTGGAACTAACTACTTAATCTTCTGTGAAGTTATCGAAGGTAAATATGTTGGTAAAGCAACTTATACTGACAAATTAGAATCTGAAGCTTAATAAATTAAAAAGAAGTTCGTTTGAACTTCTTTTTTTGTTATACATTAAAAAAAAAAAAAAGATAAGCAGTGCTTATCTATTTTTATTCATAGCATTTATTACTTGTCTAATTTGCTTCTCAGATGGTTTTTGCCCCATTTGTCTATACATTGCTCTAATCATATTTTCATTGATCGGAGGATTCTTCTTTAATTGATCTGCAAATAGTTTTCTAGAAATAAAGAACCCTGCAACTGCACCTATTAGTACACCAAGTAATACATATAAAAGGTTTGTCCACCACATAATATATATCCCTCTTTTCTCTATGATAATTGTATATAAAAAAGCATCAATTTACAAGTAGCAAGTTTCTATTTTGGCATTATTTAAATCAATAATGATAAAATTACTATCATATTCTAATAAATGTCTTTTAAATGGACTATTTTTACTAACGCTATTCATTAGCAAATAATTATCATAAGTTTCTAATATATCCTCATTATTATCATATTTATTTTCTAATATAATCTTGTCATTTAATAAAGATATATCCTCTCTTATTCCTAAAGATTTGATTAAATAATCTTTAATTTCTTTTTTATTATTCTTTTCTAAAAACATTTTAAATTGTTCTTTATAAAACACACTTTCATCCCTTCTATAATATAACTCTAGAAAAGCTTCTTTATTTCCTTTAAAAAAGTCTCTAAATTTATCATTTATGCGCAAAAAAACATATTTACTCATTATTTATCACCCCATAACACTTTAAGGCTTAATTAATGAAAAATATGTCGTTTCTTGCTTATTTAATTATATTTTTTATTTTTTCATACATAGAGTTAGTGTCAAATCCAAATGATTCTATAACAGCACTTGCTTTTCCACTCTTTCCAAACTCATCTATACCAAAATTATATTTACCATATTTACCCCATCCATAAGTAGATAACATTTCAAGAGTAATAATTCTATCATGTCCTGATTTTAAAATATAATTTCTATATTCTTCATCTTGTTTATCAAACACATCCATCATTGGCATAGAAATAACATTAACACTTATATTGTCTTCTTTAAGCTTATTTGCAACCTCAATTGCTAAATTAACTTCACTTCCAGTAGCAATAATACTATATTCACTATTATCATTAGAAATAACATAATATGCGCCTTTAGCAAAATCTTCATATTTAGATTTATGTAGAGTAAGTAAATCTTGTCTTGTTAAAATAATACAAGTTGGATTAGTAGCATTTAGTGTATACATATATGCATATTTAGTTTCCTCTTCATTACATGGTCTAATACATGTATAGTTAGGTAGACTACGTAATGCTGCTAGTTGTTCTATTGGTTGATGAGTAGGGCCATCTTCTCCTACTGCAACTGAGTCATGAGAAAATAACATAAAATTATTTAATCCCATAAGTGAAGATAATCTTAGTGCTGGCTTTAAATAATCAGAGAAAACAAAGAAAGTACCACCAAAACTTATAAGTCCACCATGTAAAGCAATACCATTATTAATTGCTCCCATTGCAAACTCTCTTATACCATAATTAATAGTTTGACCTTCAAAACTATCTCTATTTATATGAGTAGAGTGAGATAAACTAGTCTTAACACTACTAGCAACATCTGCACTTCCACCTATAATAAATGGATTATCTTTAGTTACAATGTTAAGTAATTTACCACTAACATTTCTAGTGGCAGACTTAGCATTAAGTTCACAATTATAATTTTCAAGATTATTTAAATCTAACTCTCTATTAAGAGCTTTATTAAATAAATTATATTCTTCTGGATATTTCTTAGAATACTCATTTAATAATGTTTGCCACTCTTCATATTTAACTTTACCCCTAGCAATAAAGTTACTAGCAAAGTCATTATAAGTTATATCACTAACATTGAATGCTTCTTTACTTACATTAAGTTTTTCTTTTAAAGAAGCAATATCTTCTTTATCTAAACAAGAACCATGAACTTTACATGTTCCTTCATTTACACTTCCCTTACCAATAATTGTTTTAACTTCAATTATAGTAGGCTTATCACTCTTTTTAGCAAGTTCAATACATGCAGTTATATTGTTATAATCATCATCACACTCCATAGTATTAAATCCTGCTGCTTTAAATCTAAGAAGCGCATTCTCGGCATTTGAATTAGATAATGGTCCATCTAAAGTAACGCTATTTGAATCATATAAAACAATAAGCTTATTTAAATTTAAGTTTCCTGCCATAGAAATTGCTTCTTGAGAAATTCCCTCTTGTAAATCGCCATCTCCACACATAACATATGTATAATGATCTATTAACTTAATATCATCTTTATTAAACATATTAGCAAGTTTCTTTTCTGCTAAAGCCATTCCAACAGCCATAGCAATACCTTGGCCTAATGGGCCACTTGTAGCATCAACACCTAATGTATGTTTATATTCAGGATGTCCTGGAGTTAGAGAACCCAATTTTCTAAAATTCCTTAAGTCATCCATAGTTACTCCATAATCACAAACATGTAAGAAAGCATAAAGTAAACTTGAAGCATGTCCACTTGATAAAACAAATCTATCCCTATTAATCCAATTTGGATCCTTATTATATGCATTTAATTCATTATTAAAGATAGCATACATAATAGGAGCAGCACCTAAAACAATTCCAGGATGACCACTATTTGCATTATCAATTTCATCAATTGCTAAAGCTTTAATCTCATTTATTGAGTTTTCTTCAACACTATGAACCACTCTCAAATTAGAAACTTGAGAAATGAAATTCTTTTTAAATTCTTCCCTATATTCATTTCTTAATTTTTCTTGTTCTTTTAACTCTTCTTCAGTTAATCCTACAGTTTTCTTCTTGTTAGCTAAAAAGTTAATTCTATCAATTAATTCTTTTCTCATTTTTATCACCATTTAAATTATATAAAATATAATTTCTTAAGTAAATTAAACAATAAAAAAAGGATAACTTAGTTATCCTTAAAATGTAAGTTAAGTGATGTTTAACTATCCTTAAGTAAAGTATTAAGTCTCTTGATATATAATTAGGATCCTAAATTAATAGTATTCAACACATATATACCCTTAACTTTCTAAAGAATTGTTGCGATAAGTGTTCCTCCTTAACTTATCTATATAATATCTTATACAAAAAAAATATAAAATATTTTCACTAACTTTTGTTAAAAACTTTTTTACAGTAAAAAGGCCAGCTCCCTCAGCTGTACCTTTTTCAAGTTAATAGACGTTTAACTATCCTTTTTTAAAAATTAAGTTTTGTATATATAATTAGGATCCTAAATTAATAGTGTTCAACACATATATATACTCCGCTTCAAGGCTATTAGGTGCGATAAGTGTTCCTCCTTAACTTGTATATATATGATAAATGTAAGACATACTTTAAATAAATAAATCTCAATTATTTTGTGGAGAATTAATTATCATGATGATGCCTATTATTTTCTATTAACTCCTCTAGAAATTCTTCAAAATAAACTTCACCCTCATTTTTAGAAATAGAATTTCTGATAGTAACAATTCCTTTTTTAATATCCTTTTTATTAACAAATATTGTATATGGAATATTCATTCTATCAATAAAATCCCTAACTCGTCTCTCTTCATATTCATTATATGAGACATCAACTTTTACTCCATACTCTCTAAGTTTACAAGCAATATCTATTACTGCATCATATTCTTTATCTAAACTAACTATTAAAAAATCTAGTTCTTCTTCCATTTTTGGAGTAAGAGAGGTATATTCAATAATATTTTTAATTTCATCAATATCTAAAGTTAAACTTGATGAAGGAACATCTGGAGCTTCTAATCTAGTAAATAAGAAATCATGTCTACCACCATGAGCTACAATAGTATCATTATAAATGATTTCATAACTTATCTTATCATAGTGTTCTTTTTTATCTTTACTAACTTCATATTCGATATTTAACTTATCTAATGATTTTTTTATGTCATTAAACTCAGCAACTTTCAATTCATTTTTATATATAACTAACTTTATTTCTTCCATCCCTAAAGAGACAAAAATATCTAAAGCCATTACAATAGTTTCTACATCAACATAATGATTTGAAACTCCTGCTATAACATAATTATACTCATTATAAACAACATTAGCTTTTTTATGTCTTTTATTAAACTTGTATACTCTATCTTGAGTCATAAGTTTAATAGGTAAACTTCTATCTACATATAACTTATTTTCTATTATGCTTCTTACAATTGATAAAATATTACTATATTTCAATGATATAGATGATGTTGCTCTAGACCCTATAGTAAATAGAGAATCTTTAATTTCTTCTCCATAATAGTCGGTATATAACATAGTTTGTTCAAACTCTGGTAAATCTATATACTTAAAATTATAAGTCTCACTAACTTCATTAATTATATCTAATATGTAGCCTTCTATTTTATGTTCAGTATTATAGACATCTTTAAATCCTGTCACACACTTATATTTAGCCATCTTAATCACCTATCTTTTAGAATTTTTATATTTTATATTTTTATCCATCATTATCTTTCTAAGTGATTCTAAATCATCACTACTCATATCTTTTTTATCAATACAATGTGCCATATTATTAGCTATATAAACAAAAACATAATCAGTTGTTTCATCAACTTTAAATATTTTTGAATACTCATTTTTTGATGTTTCAACTTCTTCACCATTAACAAATGATTTTACAACATATGCATTATCCAAAAATTCATATTCAATAACCTTATCATCATGAATGCTTTTATATGACTTATTAAGTTTATTATTTGCAGAATATAGTGCAAGTGGATAGAATAGGGCAAAAAACACTACCACAAAAACTAGTGCTCCTCCTGTTGAATAATTCCCTGTCACACAGCATAAAATTGCAAATATCAATACTAATGCTAGCAAAATGATTATTGGCTTAGATTGGCCAATATATGTGTGTGTTTGAAATGCTTTAACCACGGTTAAATTTTGCTTTGTACGTATTTTCATAAATAAATCACCCAATCAAATTATACACCTTTTACTTTTAAATATTATAAATATTTCAAAAAGAATATTTTATAGTGAAATATTCCCCGTTTTTTGCTATAATTCTAGCGTCATATTAGAAAAGAGGAATAATTATGGATGATAACAAAATTTTAGCGGATTTAATTTTCCCTAACATAACAAAGACTATTGAAGACTTAGAGAAAGAATACCCAAAAAGAAATTTACCTGAAGGAGCAATGGTAACAAGATTTGCTCCTAGTCCTACTGGATTCTTACATTCAGGTTCTTTATATACTACACTTCTTAACTGGAGACTTGCTAAACAAAGTGGTGGTATCTTTTATATAAGACTTGAAGATACAGACCAAAAAAGAGAAGTTGAAGGAAGTGGAAAAGAATTACTTGATCAACTTAAAAACTTTGGGATTGAACCAGATGAAGGATATTTAGGTGACCATGAAGAAGGAAACTATGGCCCTTACATACAATCAAAAAGAAGTGAAATTTATGATGTTGTAATCAAGCACTTAATAGAAATTGGTAGAGCATATCCTTGCTTTTGTACAGCTGAAGATGTAGAAGATACAAGAAGAAAACAAGAAAGAAATAAATTTAGACCTGGATATTATGGTAGGTTTGCTACTTGTAGAAAAGTAAGTATTGAAGAAGCTATTGAGAGAATTAAAAATGGTGAATCATATGTGCTAAGATTCAAATCTATGGGTAATGAAGAAAACAAAATATCTGTAGTTGATGAAATAAAAGGAAAGCTTGAATTAACAGAAAATGACTTAGATATAGTTATTAGAAAAAGTGATGGATTGCCTACTTATCATTTAGCCCATGCTTGTGATGATCACTTCATGCATACTACTCATGTTATAAGAGGTGAAGAATGGTTACCATCTTTACCAATTCATGTAGAGTTATTTAATACATTAGGTTTTGAATTACCAAAATATGCTCATGTTGCTAGTGTTAATAAAATAGATCAAGAAAATGGTACTAAAAGAAAATTATCAAAAAGAAAAGATAAAGAAGCTGCAGTAAGTTATTTCTTGGAGCAAGGATATCCTAAGAGCGGTTTCTTAGAGTATTTATTAACTCTAATTAATTCTAACTATGAAGCATGGAGAGATGTTAATCCAGATGCTGATAAATATGACTTCACAGTTACATTTGAAAAAATGGGTGTAGATGGTCCTTTATTTGATGTACTAAAAATTGATAATATTTGTAAAGATAGATTATCTAGATTAAACAAGAACCAAATAAGTGAATTAGCACTTGCTTGGGCAAATGAATATGATACTGAGTTTGCTAGTTTAATCAATCGTGATTATGAATATTTCACTAAGATAATGAATATTGAAAGAGAAATTGAAAAGCCAAGAAAAGACTACACTAGATTTAGTGATATTAAAAATTCAATTATGTTCTTCTATGATGATTTATACGAAGATATGTTAAAGAATACACCTGTACTTCCATTTAATGAAAACATAAGTAAAGAAGATACAATCTTAGTATTAAAAACATTCTTAGAGAGAAATAAAATGGATGAGGGTGAGTCTGAATGGTTTAATAACCTAAAAGAAATAGGTTCATCTCTTGGATTTGCTACTAACAATAAAGAATATAAAGCAAATAAAGAAGCATATAAAGGACATATTGGTGATGTTGCTCAAATATTAAGAATTGCTTTGACTACTAAAACACAAACACCTAATTTGTTTAATATTCTTGAAATACTTGGAAAAGATAAATACGAATATAGAATTAATAATATGATTAATATCATATCTAAATAAGTCTCTTAATTGAGACTTTTTTTTATAAATAAAAAAAGCAGAATTTGATTCTGCTTTATTTTCTTTTTGTAGGTAGTTCATCTTCCCCAATAAGCTTATCGCTTATTCTATCTAGAATTCCTTTCTTTTGTTGAGTTCTATCTCTTTCCTCTAATACTATTCTTATCCTCTTAAATCTTAATTTTTCTAGGATAATATTAGAAATATTAGCAGGTAATTTAGTTAGGAAATCTAATACTGAGTTTGTTAATACAATTAATAATGCTACAAGTAATAGTTGAGGAACATCTAATGTTTTAAATTCAAACATTCCTACACTCAATGGTTTGATAAATATACATGCCAAATATATTGCAAACATAGATCCGAATAAAATACGTCTAGCTGTAGTAAATGGTTGACATACTCTATATAAAACCATCAAACATACAAATGCTGCTACAATAGTAGACATTGTACTTACTTTATCTGATAAGTTTAAACTAACAGAGAATGAATATATTGTAAGCACTGCAGCAGTAACAACTAAAGCACCTGGCAATGCCTTCTTTAAGACATTGAGCAAGAAATTTCCTTTTATCAAATTATTATTCGGTTCAAGCGCTAGGAAGAATGATGGTATACCTATTGCAAGAAGCTCAATAATTATAAGTTGGTTAGATGCTATTGGGAATTTAATTGGTAATCCTACAATATAATTCATAAATAAGATTAAGAATGAAAGTAAGAATGAGAAGATTGTTTTAGTTAAGAATAGTGTAGCAACTTTTTGAACATTATTTACAACACGTCTACCCTCTTGCACAACTTTAGGTAATGAAGAGAAGTTAGAATCTAGTAAAACTAAGTGTGATACATTTCTAGCCGCTTCACTACCACTTGCCATAGCAATAGAACAATCTGCCTCTTTTAGTGCTAAAATATCATTAACACCATCGCCAGTCATAGCAACTGTTTTTCCTTTTTTCTTTAAAGCTTCTACAAGGATTTTCTTTTGATTAGGTGTAACTCTTCCAAACACTGTATATTGATCTGCAATTTGCACTAATTTTTCATCACTTATTCTATCTAAACTAATATACTTTTCACTATTTTCAACACCAGCTCTTTTAGCAACCATAGATACAGTCAAAGCATTATCTCCACTTATAACCTTGATGTCTACGCCACTTTCCTTGAAGTAAGTTAGTGTTTCAAGTGCATCTTCTCTTATAGTATCTTCAATTAATATAATAGCAACGGCACTAGGATCGATATTTTTCAAATCATCTTCACTTTTTATATTTTCTTTTAAGTGCCCAATTAATAGTACACGGTATCCTTTTCTAGTATATTTCTCTACTGTTGGAGCTAAATCATCATATTTCTTTTTCAAAATAAATTCAGGAGCACCTAGTAAGAAAGTACCATATTTTTCTAAACTTACTGCACTATATTTTCTAGCGCTAGAGAATGGAACTGTATACAAAGGGCTAACTCTTTTTGCCTTACCAAACTCTTTTTCAAGAGCAACTGAAGTCATATTTGAATCTTTTAAACTTCCTAAAATCAAAGCAATTATTTGCTTTATAGTAAGACCAGTATCATTTTTAATTTCTTCAACGCCCTTAACAGTCATGCTACCATCAGTTATAGTTCCAGTTTTATCAAGACACAAAACATTAACTCTAGCTAGCATCTCTATGCAATATAAATCTTGAACTAATGTATGACTTCTAGATAATCGCATTACGCTAACAGACAAGGCAATACTTGTTGTTAGGAATAATCCAGATGGTACCATCGCCATAACTAATGATGCAGTATCTCTAACAGTTTCAGGATAAGCAACCCAGAAATCAGTAGTACCCATAGCAGCCATCTCATATTTAGAGTGAGCTATGAATAAGAAGAACACGGATAAAATAATATATGTTAATGCTATTCTAACAATTAGTTTCAATGATTTTAAAATCCTAGATTCTGGCTTTTTGTACACTTTTGCTTGTTTAGCTAATTTTTCTATATAAGATTCTTCTCCAACTTTTTCAACTTTAGCTTTACATGTTCCAGAAACAATAAAGCTACCAGAGTATAAAGAAGAACCAATTTTTTTAACTAATGCATCGCTTTCTCCAGTAAGTAATGATTCATTAACCTCAACATTACCTTCTTTTAAAATACAATCCGCACACACTTGCTTTCCAGCAGTTAATACTAAGATATCATCTAATACTATTTCAGAAACAGCTATATCCATTTGTCTACCATTTCTTATAACAGTTGCTGTAGGAGCACTAAGCAATGATAGTTTATCAATTGTTAGCTTAGCTCTTATTTCTTGAATAAGTCCGATAATTGTATTAAGAATTGCCATAAGGGCAAATGAGTAATATGTAATCTTAGTGTCTACCGTAGCAAGCCACACTGATATAACAATTACAATAATGTTAAACATTGTAAAAATATTAGAAAAAATAATGTTAGGTATAGATTTAGTAGATCCTTGATTAATCTTATTAGATAATCCTTCCTCTACTCTTTGTTTAACTTGCTCATCAGTAAGTCCCTTTTTTAAATCTCCACGGAATCTAGTAATAGATCCACTATCCCCTTCATCACTATCATTCATCTTTTTTAATTGCGATGTTTTTACTTTTGTATCTTCAGGTACAGCTTGTTCTTTTTTAACTATTTTAATACTATCTGTTTTTGTATTATCTTGTTCAATTTTTTTAGCCATTCCATTCACCACTTTTCCACTATATTATTCTAACACTTCAAAACTTCAAGTTCAACAAACACACCCTAAGTATTAAAAAAACATTACTTTAAGTAATGTTAGAACAATTTTTCTACAAAAAAAGCTCACCGAAGTGAGCATTTTTATAATTACTTTCTAATTTGTAGACTAGCAATTAAATCTAGATATTGTTGAGGATTATTTTCCTTAATATAATCTAGAAGTTTTCTTCTTTTACTAACCATTGCAAGAAGACCTCTACGAGAGTGGTTATCTTTCTTGTGCTCTTTTAAGTGAGCAGTTAAGCTATTGATTCTAGTTGTAAGAATAGCTATTTGAACAGCACTACAACCAGTGTCAGTTTCGCTAGAACCATATTTCTTTGTTAATTCAGCGATTTGCTCTTTAGTAATTGTCATATTTTTCCCATCCTTTCCTCTTATTGGCTTAAACTAAGTAATGAATTTGGGAACCAATCAAAACCGAGTATAAGTCTCACGGCTAATAATATACTATAAATTCAATTTTAATTCAACTACTTATTTAAAATTTTACAATTGATATTTTGCAAAAGAAAATGCGATAGTTTATATCGCATTTATTAATTAAACATTACTTGTTCCTAATAAGTCACTAATTGCTCTTCCATATACTGTTTTTGCAGTTTCTAGCAATTGTTCATATTTAGATTTACTCTTAATACTCTTTAAAGTAAATTCTCCTTTTTTCTCTACAAGTTCTGATAAATATGTATTAAATTGATTATTTTCATTCAATGTATAATCTGTATATATTACATATAAATTGTTAGTTTTTTCGTCTTGTAAAAGCGAAATAACATCACATAAAACTTCATTTCCATTATCATCAACTACTGTAAAATTGTATTCTTCTTCCTTATTTGCCATATTTTATTCTTTCTCCTTACTATATTCTTTGTACTTTAGAGCTTAATTTACCCATAACATTTGTGAATCCAGCAGACATTTTCTTAACTGTTTTTCCTTCATATGGAGATTTTTTATCATCCATACATTCCCATGCAGCATGTAATATACCCATACCCAAACTTATAGGAGCAAATAAAACCGTAGCAACGATAGATGATTTCAATAGTTTTGTTGTCAAAGCAATAGGCGCCTTAACTACATTTTTTAAATTTTGACCAACACTATCCGCAATCGATTTATTAGCAGCCTTCTTTTGTCCTGGAGTAGCAGCATTAGCCCTCATCTTTACTGAATTAACTAAATTTCTAACACCTAGACCCAACTCTTTTACAATTGAATACCCTGGACCATTACGGTTTTGAATATCCATATTTCTAAGATGCCCTTTGTGAGTCATAAGAGCCCCATTAAGTCTAGCTTCCACTGCAGTTATATTAGGATTTCCTTCTCTTATTGCTGCTCTTTTTGTTGCCTCTAAAGATGCCACTACTCTTCCACTAAGTCTAGTTATATTCTTTAATGGCTCATGAGCCGCTACTGCAGCATTATATTCAGCTAATCTAGTATTATAATTAGCAACAGCCTCTGCGTATGTCATTTAAATCTACCTCCATCCACATACTTTTACTTTATCATAATATATCCCTATATCCAACTAAAAAATATAGTTATTCACAAAAAAAGAAGGCTTATGCCTCCTTCTTTTCTTCTTTCTTTAATAAATCCTTAATTGATGCATTAACTCTACCTTTTTCATCAACCTCAGTAACAACAACTTTTACAACTTGACCAATTTTCAATACGTCTTTAGGATTCTCTACTCTTTCATGAGCAATTTTTGAAACATGTACAAGAGCATCTGTTCCTTCAAATAATTCTACAAAAGCGCCATAATTTTCAAGTCTAACAACTCTTGCATCATAAATTTCTCCAACTCTAGCAACTCTTACTATTCTTTCAATCATAGCTTTAGCTTTATCAATAGATTCCTTATCCATATGATAAATAGTTACTAAACCTTCTTGAGTAATATCAATCTTAACTTGGTTACACTTAGAGATAATATCATTGATAGTTTCTCCACCCTTACCAATAACTTCTTTAATCTTTTCAACATCAATTTGCATAACTGCAAACTTAGGAGCATATTTAGAAAGCTCAGGTCTAACCTCACTAATGGCACCCATCATATTTTCTAATACTTCAGCTCTTGCTGTTTTAGCTTGTGCTAATGCTTGCTTTAGAATTTCTTCAGTTATACCCTTAATTTTAATATCCATTTGTAAAGCAGTAATACCGTCTTTAGTTCCAGCAACTTTAAAGTCCATATCTCCAAGATGATCTTCCATACCTTGAATATCAGTTAAAATTGTATATGGATGTTTTCCATCTAATGGTCCACTAGTAATTAATCCCATTGCAATACCACTAACAGGAGCCTTAATTGGTACACCAGCAGCCATTAAAGCCATAGTAGATGCACAAATTGAAGCTTGTGAACTACTACCATTACTTTCTAATACTTCACTTACAACTCTTATTGTATATGGGAATTCTTCTTCGCTTGGAATAACTTGCTTAAGAGCTCTTTCACCTAGAGCACCATGACCAATTTCTCTTCTTCCTGGACTACCCATTCTTCCAATTTCTCCAACTGAGAATGGAGGGAAGTTATAATGATGTAAGAATCTTTTTGACTCTTCATCAGTAACGTTATCAAGAATTTGTTCATCACCTAATGAACCTAATGTACAAATAGACATTACTTGAGTTTCACCTCTAGTAAACAAAGCACTACCATGTACTCTTGGTAATAAGTCAACTTGAGAGTTTAAAGGTCTAATTTCAGTAATTTGTCTTCCATCAGGTCTTACTTTATCCTCAGTAATTAATCTTCTTACTTCATCTTTTACAATATCATGTAAAACTTCTTTAACTTGTTTAATTACTTTATTCTTTGTTTTTTCATCTTCATATGTTTTTTCTTCATATAAAGCTTCAACTTCAGCATTGATTTCATCAATTGCTCCATATCTAACTAATTTTTCTTTAATTCTTACAGCATTAATTAATCTTTCTTTTGCTAAAGATTCAACATTAGCTTTAATTTCAGGATCAATTTCATATAATTCAATCACTCTTTTTTCTTTTCCAACTTCTTTAACAATTTCTTCTTGGAAAGCAATTAACTTTTTAATCGCTTCATGTCCAAACATAATAGCGCCAAGCATAGCATCTTCGCTAACTTCTTTAGCACTACTTTCAACCATGTTGATAGCAACTTTAGTACCTGCCACAGCAAGTTCAATATCACTATTTGTACTTTGCTCAACAGTTGGGTTAATTACATATTCACCATTAACTCTTCCAACATATACTCCAGCTATAGGCCCATCAAATGGAATATCACTAATAGATAATGCCAAGCTAGAAGCAAACATAGCAGTCATTTCTGGAGTATTATCCTTATCAACACTCATAACAGTATTAACTACTTGAACTTCATTTCTAAAACCATCAGCAAACATAGGTCTAATTGGTCTATCAATTAATCTCGCACTTAAAGTAGCATGCTCACTTGGTTTTCCTTCTCTTCTTAAAAATCCACCAGGTATCTTACCTACTGAATATAATTTTTCCTCAAACGTAACAGTTAAAGGAAAGAAATCAGTGTCTTTTGCTTGATCTGCTGCAACAGCAGTAGATAAAACAACAGTATCACCATATCTAACTAAAACAGCACCATCTGCTTGTTTTGCAATTTCGCCTGTTTCAACAACTAACTTTCTCCCTAGAAAGTCCATTTCGAATATTCTCTTATTCATCTTTTCACCTCATACCTTTTAATAATACACCAATTAAAAAAACCATTCAATCAATTAATAAAAAAGATATATATAGGCAAATAAAAAAGCGCCGAAGCGCTCCTTTTTATTAGATTGTTAATAAATCTTTTTCTTTAGCTTTTACTAATTCATCTACTTTCTTAGTAAATTCATCAGTAATCTTTTGAATATCTTCTTCTAGACCTTTTCTTGAATCTTCACTAACATCTTTATTTTTCTTAACTGTATCATTAGAATCTCTTCTAATATTTCTAATAGCTACTTTAGCATCTTCTCCAAGTCTAGAAACTTGCTTACATAATTCTTTTCTTCTCTCCTCTGTTAATGCAGGAATTGGTAAACGAATTACACTTCCATCATTTACAGGATTAAGACCTAAGTTTGAATCTACAATTGCCTTTTCAATATCTTTGATTGTGCTCTTGTCAAAAGGTTTTACCATTAGCATTCTAGGCTCTGGTACAGAAATTGAAGCCATTTGATTAAGTGGTGTTAAATAACCATAATACATAACTTCTACTCTATCCAAAATAGCAGCATTAGCAAGACCAGTTCTAACTGTAGATAATTCACTTGTTAATGAATCAATAGACTTGCTCATTTTTTCTCTAGTTAACTCTAAAATTTCTTCCATTTTTATTTTTCCTCTCCTATTAGTGTTCCAATTTTAACACCATTTGCAACATCAATTATAGCATTTTCTTTATCCATGTTAAAGACAATAAGATTTATTTTATTATCTTTACATAAATTGATTGCGCTTAAATCTATAACTTCTAAATTTTTATTTAATACTTCATTATAACTAATATAATCATACATTATAGCATCATCATATTTTCTTGGATCTTTATTATAAACACCATCCACACCATTTTTAGCCATAAGTATTACATCAGCTCCCATTTCACTAGCCCTTAAAGCAGCACATGTATCAGTAGAAAAATATGGGTTTCCAGTTCCAGCAGCAAAAATAACTACTCTACCTTTTTCTAAATGTCTTCTTGCTTTCAAGTAGTAGTATGGCTCACACACTTGATTAATATTAAGTGCACTCATTACGACATTATCTACTCCAATTGCATCCAAACTAGCTTTAAATGCCAATGAGTTAAATATTGTAGCTACCATTCCCATATAGTCAGCACTACTTCTTTCAATTGATAACTCTTCACAATACTTTCCTCTGAAAATATTTCCTCCACCAATAACAATGCACACATCTATTTTTTCTTCTACTAAAGCTTTAACCTGACTAGCTATTCTAAATAAAACATCCTTATCTAAAACTTTGCTAGTTTTTTCTTTTCCCATTAAAGCTTCACCACTTAATTTAAGCAATACTCTTTTAAATTTCCCCATATTATTTCCTCCAAAAAAAAGATACTCTTTATGAGTATCTTAGATTTATTTTGTTTGTTTTGCAACTTCTTCAGCAAAATTTTCTTCTCTTTTTTGTAATCCTTCTCCTACTGCATATCTAACGAATGTAGCGATATTAGAACCATATTGAGCAGCATATCCACCAACACTAGTTCCTTCATCTTTGAAGAAAGGTTGTTCTACTAAGCTGATTTCGCTCATCCACTTGCTGATTTTACCATCTAAAATCTTTTCTAAAGCAGCTTCAGGCTTGTTCATTAATTTTTCATCATTCTTAGCAGCTTCTTTTTGAATATGTCTTTCTCTTTCTACTTCTTCAGCAGGAATATCTTCTCTTTTGATATAACTAGGATTCATAGCAGCGATGTGCATAGCAACATCTTTAGCTACTACAGCATTGTCAGTGTTAGTTAATACACAAACAGTACCAATTTTACCACCCATGTGTAAATATGTACCAAAAGTATCAGTATCATTTTTAGTTACTAATGTAATTCTTCTTAAACTTAATTTTTCACCAATTGTAGCGATATTATTAGTGATACAATCATTAACTGTAGCACCTTCACAAGCAGCTGTTAAACCTTCTTCAACAGTTGTAGATTTAGCATCTAACATTGCCTTAGCAATAGTGTTAACAAAGTTAATAAACTTTTCATTTTTAGCAACGAAGTCAGTTTCAGAGTTAACTTCACAAATTAATGCATAGTTACCTTCACTAACGATTGTAGTTAAACCTTCAGCAGCAATTCTATCAGCTTTCTTAGCAGCTTTAGCAATACCTTTTTCTCTTAACCAGTCAGTTGCTTTTTCTAAGTCATTGTTATTTTCAGTAAGTGCCTTTTTACAATCTGTTAAACCAGCACCTGTTCTATCTCTTAAAGATTTAATAAGTTCCATTGTAGTCATTATTAGTATCCTCCAATATTAAGCATTAGCTTCTTCTGTTTTTGTTTCTTCACTTAAAGCTTCAGTCATAGTAACTTCACCTTCAGCATCAGGAGTGTAAGCAACAACTGTTTCTCCACCTCTAGCTTCAACAACAGCATCAGCCATTACACTTACAAGTAATTTAACTGACTTAGTTGCATCATCGTTACCAGGAATTACATAATCCAAATCATCTGGATCACTGTTAGTATCAGCGATACCAAATACAGGGATATTTAATTTTCTTGCTTCTAATACAGCGTTATGATCAACACGAGAATCTACTACAAATATAGCATCAGGAACCTTTCTCATTTCTTTGATACCGCCAAGATTCTTTTCTAGTTTTTCAGCTTCTTTTCTTAAGTTGATTACTTCAATCTTAGGTAATACATCAAATGTTCCATCTTCTTCCATCTTCTCGATGTCTTTTAATCTTCTAATACTTCTTTGAACAGTCTTAAAGTTAGTCATAGTTCCACCTAACCATCTATTAGTTACATAGAAAGATCCACTTCTTAAAGCTTCTTCTCTAATGATTTCTTGGCTAGTTCTTTTTGTACCTACAAATAATACTTTACCACCATTTTCAGCGATTTTCTTTAATTCAGCATATGCAGTTTCAATTAAACTTGCTGATTTTTCTAAGTCGATTATATATATACCATTTCTTGCAGTATAGATATACTTCTTCATTTTAGGATTCCAACGTCCTGTTTTGTGTCCAAAGTGAACACCAGCTTCTAATAATTTTCTTGTTGTAATAACTGGAGCTGTTTCAGTTACTATAACGTCTTGAGTTTCTTCTGCCATAATTCAAGGCTCCTTTCTTTTGTTTAACCTCCATTAACAATTACTTCCACTTCTCACCATGACACCTTTGTCCAAGAAGCACTTGAAAGTAACTAACAGTTAATGTGCGTATTTGGTTGGACTCACAACCTTTGCTATTCTATCACAAATCAAAATTGTTATGCAACACCTAAATAATAAAAAAAGCGCATTCATTCAAGAATACGCTTGTGATTATAATAATATAAATTATCTTTTACTACTATCTTCTTTCTTCTTAACTGAAATATGTACTTTTCCTCCACCTATTTCCTTTTTAATAATAGGTATTTTTCCTTTTGTTGCTTCTGCTGTAGCACTTATTTCATTAACACCTTTTGTAAGACCACTTCTAATTCTAGCTAAAGCTCTATCTAATTGTCCAGTTGTAAGCCTAACATCACCTTTTTTGCCTTCTTTTTGAATTCTAACTTCATAAGTAACTTCACCAATTTTCATATCAAGAGAAATTAATTCTTCTTGAATATTTTCTTTTACAAATCTAATTGCATCATCAATATCTGCTTCAACGCTTCTTGGCGCACTAGGAGGTTCAGGTGTTGTTCTTGAATTATCTATTGGTGTAACATCTTCACCAGATACACGATTTTCTACAGGAGCAGTAGCAAATGCTGGAGCCTTTCTAGATGGAGTAACACCTAACCTAGAAAGAACACCTGACATAACTTTAGACAATGGGTTATCCTCAGACAATCCAATATTTCTAGCGAAATCTTCAATATCTCTTTTTCCTGTAATTGAGCTTAATTCTACCCCTTCACCACGATTTCTAGAACTAGCTTTTCTTTCTCTTTTGTGAGCGATTTTTTCTTGCTCTGCAATACCCCTCATAAGAGTATCAAGATTTCTTTCAGCATTTCTACCATGTCCTAATAAGTTATCAAAGTTCTTATTTACATATTCTACCATTTGCTTTCTAAATTCTTTTCTTTCCTCTTTATTTTGAGTATTCCATTTAGCCCTATTTTTATATAAATATTCCATTAACTTAGGTCTATCTATTTCATTGAACTTTCTGTTGAAAGGTCTATTTCTTAATACTGAAGCGAAAGCATTCACACCTATATCAGCACCAGTTGCAATCATAACAGGCATTAATGCATTCCAAATTCTTCCATCAGCAAATAATTGCGCTGCAACTTTTGCAAATGTAGGATCTGCCATTCCAGGTAATATTCCCGAAAATATTTGAGCGCCAACAAACACACTTGCGCCTGCAAGTGCAAATAATGCTCTTTTCAAGTTTCTTGGCAATGTGTTTTGACCAACCTTGAATGCTCTAGTATTATCCATACAAGCAGCTAATATTTCTGAGTCACTTGTAAATTGTGCTTTATATTTAAGCAATTGTTCTCTAATTGCTTGTTCATCATGTTGCATTTTTAGTGATTCTAATAATTCTTTTTGAAGCCCTTGATCACCTTTTAAACCTGGGCTTGATATTTTAGAACCTTTTGGAAATAAACCAGGATTATTTTGATATACCCATTGAAGGTCAGCGATATGTTGAGGTGTTAAAGATTTAATCTTTCCTGTTTTAATACCAGCTAGTATAGTGTAATACTTGAATGGTGCCGCCGTTTCTTTTCTTAAAGTCGCATGTTTAGGATTGTCTAATAATTTATATATTTCCGAATTTTCATCTCTATACTTTAATGATTTTTCTATTGCCAATGCGTTTTTATATATTCTAGAAAGTGAAGCATTATTTTTCTTTGCATTAGTTCCATCATTCAAATCCAAACTATTAACAAGTTTTGAATTATCAACATAATCTCCAAACAATCCCACTACTCTATCAAAGCCCTTTGCCTTTTCTTCAAATGTTGAAGCACCTCTAGCAGCATCAACTGCAGCAATAAGTTCTCTTGCCTTCTCATCACCTTCAGTAGAGCGATAATAGAAAGTACCACCCAAAGTACTAGTAGCCCCATCATTTGTCAAGTTATCTTTTAACTCTCCCAAATAGCCATCAATCTTATTTTCCAATGCACCTGTCATTTGAACAAGATCATTGTAAATATCACGTTTTTCATCTACTTTAAGAGATTTTTTTGCGCCATTTTGAGCGCTTTCTAGTATAGCTGTTATATCTTTATCAAAGTAAGCAGCAATCGGAGACCCGCTATATCTAGCGATAACGTCTGCGAAGTATGCATCTAACTCTGCTTTTGTCATCTTCTTTGTAGCCATACAAAACACCTCATTTCTCCTAATACCGGTTAATTAATATTATATAATAATTGTTTCAATAGTCAAGTTATGGACTAAGTTTATCCACCTGTTTTGTTTGCACGTGGATGAAATGCCTTATATGCCCTAGTCAGTTCACTTTTAGCAACATGTGTATATACTTGAGTCGCATTTAAACTATCATGTCCTAACAGTTCTTGTAACACTCTAATATCAATTCCATTATTTAATAACTTGGTTGCATACGTGTGCCTTAACATGTGAGGATGTAGTTTATCATGCCCTAAATATTTTTTTGATATATTAGTAAGAATTAATTCTACACCTCTGTTTGATAATTTAGACCCATTTTTATTTACAAGTAAATAATCGCAGTTGTCTATTCTATTTTTCAAATACAATTCGATAAGCTCTTTTGTTTTATCAGAATAAATAACTATTCTCTCTTTATTTCCTTTTCCTTTAATCTTAAAAACGTTTTCACTATCATTATAGTCGCTTATTTTCAGAGACGTTAACTCACTTAGTCTAATACCACTTGAATATAGCAAATGAATAATCAGAGAATTTCTAATATCTAAAGTTGTATTTAATTCTAAATTGAGTAATTTCCCAATTTCCTCTTCATGCAAATAATCAGGAATAATAACATCTTTTTTTGGCAAAGTAATTCCTAATAAAAAATCGCAATTTATATTTTTATATTTTGATAAATATTTCCCATAACTTTTAATGGATGAAAGCTTTCTAGACATGGTTTTTTTTGATGCTCCTGACATATAAATCTCAGAAAAATAAGATTGTAAAATAATTCTATCAACAACATCAATGGACTGCTTTTTTAGATACTCAAAAAACAAACTCAAATCTCTTTTATATGCTAAAACAGTATGATGAGAATACCTTTTTTCATTAGCTAAATATGAATAAAAATCATTTAGATACAGACTATTCATGATTTTGTTCCTTCCATTCTTTTAATCCTTCTAAAGATTTTCTTGCTATTTCTAATTTATCCTTATCCCTATTAACTAGTATTCCATAATTAGAATTCATAGGTCTAAAATTTTTCTCACTAGCACTGCAAATATAATTTATAAGACTACCTAATATAGTTATGCTAGGAACTTCAATCATTTCTTCCTTGCTTATTAGTCTTACAGCATTGATCGCAGCTACAATTGCACTAGCACTTGATTCTATATAACCTTCCACACCACTAATTTGACCAGCAAAGAATATATTCTCATGTTTTTTTAATTGCATATACTTATTTAAGTGTTTTGGTGCATTTATATATGTATTCCTATGCATTACTCCATATCTATAGATTTTAGCATTTTCTAATCCTGGTATCATTTTAAAAACTCTATCTTGCTCTTTGAATAATAAATTTGTTTGGAATCCAACAATATTGTATAAATCACCAATTGCATTATCTTGTCTTAGTTGCACAACCGCAAATGGTTTACTACCATCTGGAGGAGTAATGCCGACTGGTTTCATAGGACCAAATGTAAGCGATTTAAAGCCACCTTTTGCGATAGACTCAATTGGCTGACAAGCATCAAAATGAAGCTCCTTTTCAAACTCATGCAAAGGCACTCTTTGTGCATTTATTAGTTCATTATAAAATTCAAAAAATTGTTCTTTAGTAAATGGACAATTTATGTAATCTGCATCTCCTTTATCATATCTAGATTGTTTAAAGGCAATGCTAAAATCAATACTACTAGTTTCTATTATAGGACTTGAAGCATCATAAAAATATAAGTGTTCTTCCTCTAACAAAGAGGCAATTTTTGTACTAAAATCATCACTTGTTAATGGTCCTGTTGCAATTATAGTAATTCCTTCAGGTATCTCAGTTACTTCACCATATATAACTTCTATCAAAGGATTATTTTTTATCTCATCAGTTATATATAGAGAAAAGGCTTCCCTATCAACGCTTAATGCTTGTCCCGCTTTTACACTATTATTATCAGCAGCTCTTATTATTAAACTATCAAGAAGTCTCATTTCTTCTTTTAAAAGTCCACTGGCATTTTCTAATGAACTACTTTTTAAGGAGTTAGAACATACTAACTCCCCAAATTTATCACTATGATGTGCAGGTGTATTTTTAACAGGCCTCATCTCATAAAGTTTTACCTTTATGCCTCTTTTTGCTATTTGATATGCAGCCTCACTACCAGCAAGTCCTGCACCTATTACATTAATATACTTTTCCACTACTATCACCAAAATAATTCTAACACAAAAAGGTGATTATCATTGATTAAAATTTATAAAATTAATAAAATTGATATTAGGAGTGATAATATGGCACTAAAAGAAATGTCTTTGGCAGAAGTTTTAGATAGAACTAGCGGTACACAATACTTTCCAGTATTTGTTCAATTAGTTGGAAAAACTACCGATTTACTTTTATATAGAGGTATAACTAAAGAAGATGCTCACTATATAGAGGAGCTAGAGGATCAACTTGGTTGGGAAATCGGAACTAATTATATTGAGTTTTTACAAGTGACAAATGGTGGTATCATGGCTGGAATGAAATTTTATTCTTTAGACAATAAAGAAAATATTGATAGCCTTTATTATAGAAACTTTAGAACTGACACTAGAAAGAAATTAAAGTTGAGTCATACTTCACTAATTATTGGAGAATATGAAAATGGTATAATTACTTTTGATACCACAGATGATGATGAAGAAGGTTCATTTACTTTAATGGATATATATAATAAGGAAAGACTTGATTTTGCCTTTTTAGAAGACTTAATCACATTTAGATTCTATTTTCGTTTAATTGAAGCCGGTAAAAAAAAACAAGAAGAGAAGGAAAAGCTTAAATTAGCTAAAAAGAAACTACACGATCAAATTGTTAAGGAAAACAAAGCTAGAAAAATCGCTAGCGATAAAGCAAGAATGGGAATTACTAAAAGATCAAGTAAAGAAACACTTGCTAAAATGGAAAGAAAGTCAAAAAGATAAGGGTTCATAATGAATCCTTTTTTATTTCAAAATATTTTTTATGGTGTAAAGTAAAAATGCTTGACAGATGTGTTTTGGGTGTGTATACTTGTTAGCGTAAATGGAGGGAAATATATTATGGCAGTAAAACTTAGATTAGCAAGAACTGGTAGACATGGATATGCAACTTACAGAGTAGTAGCAGCAGATTCACGTTATCCAAGAGATGGTAGATTCTTAGAAATCGTTGGTACATATAACCCAAACACTAACCCTGCTACAGTTACATTAAACAGTGAAGTAGCTTTAAAATGGTTAAGTACTGGTGCTCAACCAACTGATACTGTAAAGAAATTATTCAAAGATGCTGGAATTATGAAGGCATTCCACGAATCAAAGAAAACAACAACTACTAAAGGAGAATAATTATCATGAACTATGAGCAAATTATTCTAGATATAGTTAGCCCACTAGTAAACCATAAAGATAGATTAAGAGTTATTCTTCTTGATCAAGAAAACTTACATGATTCAACATATATGATATATTGCGATGAAAGTGATGTTGCTCGTCTTATTGGTAAAAAAGGTGTAGTAGCTGAAGCTATTAGAGAAGTAGTTAATGTAAGCGCTAAATTAAATAGCAAAAGAATTAGAGTTAAAATTGAAGGAAGAAAATAGATGTCGCAAGCATCTATTTTTATTTGTAAGGAGTGAGTAATATGGAATTTAAATACATAATGATTCGATATGGTGAAATAGGAACAAAAGGAAAAAACAAAAAGAACTTTATAAAGTGTTTGTATTCTAATATCAAAAATGCATTAAAAGAGGTTCATGGTATAAAGGTATATAATAAATATGATAGATTATATGTAGAATTAAATGGTGTTGATCCTACCATTATATATCACTATTTAGATATGATTTCAGGAATAGCATCATATTCTCCTGTTTATTTTGTAGAAAGCAATCAAGATTCAATATGTGATTTAGTAAAAGAATTAGCTCTAAACACTGAATTTAACACATTTAAAGTAAGTACTAATAGAGCAGATAAAACATTCCCTATTACTTCGATGGATTTTAATAGAGTAGTAGCTACTGTTATTCTAAAAAATAAAGAAGTAAAAGTAGATTTACACAATCCTGAAGCAAATTTCCAAATTGAAATTAGAGAAGAAGGAACCTATATTTTCTTAAAAAAATATAAAGGATTAGGTGGATATCCATTAGGTATTGGAGGTAAAGCATTAGCTTTATTAAGTGGTGGAATAGACTCTCCTGTTGCTTGTTTTTATATGATGAAAAGAGGAGTTGCTCTTGAAACAATTCACTTTGCATCGTTCCCATATACTAGTAAAGCAGCAGAAGAAAAAGTATATGATATTTTAGACAAATTAAATGTTATTCAACCTAGCATCACTTTACACATTGTTCCTTTCACTAAACTTCAAGAAGAAATTTATAAACATGTAGATGAAAGTTATGCAATAACTATCATGAGGAGAATGATGGTTAGAATTGCTTCAGCTTGGGCAAAGAAAAGAAATTGTTTAGCTCTAGTTACAGGAGAAAGCGTAGGACAAGTTGCTTCACAAACTTTAAATAGTATGTCTGTAATAAATGAAGTAACTAATACTCCTATTATTAGACCTGTTGCTTGTTTTGATAAATTAGAGATTATGGATGTAGCCAAAAAGATAGATACATATGAAATATCTATTAGACCATTTGAAGATTGTTGTACAATATTCACTCCTAAAAATCCAGTTACAAAACCTACACTTGAAAAAGCTTTAGAATATGAATCTAAGTTTGATTATGAGTCTCTAATTGATGAAATATTAGAAAACATAGAAACTAAAAATATTTATAAAGATTCTAAAGTAAATGAAGAATTCTTATAATTAGGAAATATTTGGTAATAAAAATTATAATAATATTTCAACTATTGCAAAAACTATTAATGCAGGAGGTGAAATATATGAATAATATGAAACAAAATCAATCAAATACTTCAAAGAGTAACAAAAAAGGTTTAGAACCAATGAAATATGAAATTGCTAACGAATTTGGAGTTGAATTAGGTCCTGATGCTAGTGCAAGAGCTAATGGTTCAGTTGGTGGTGAAATCACTAAGCGTTTAGTATCTTATGCTAAGGGGCAAATGACTCCTAGAGGTTAATATAATAAACAAATTTAATATAAAAGCGGTACATAGTACCGTTTTTTTAATAAGGAGAGATGGGTTTGATTTGGGTTATTATCTCAATAATTTTGTTATTACTAATATTATTTGTATTCTTTTATCCCTTCAAAATAACATTATATAATGATAGTAAATATTTGCACATTAGAATTTCCAATATTATTACTTTAAAACTAAACTTGTATGCGTTGCTTGAAGAATCCAATATTGATGAATTAAAAAAGCAAAGTAAAAGTATCAAAATATTAAAAAAATTGAAACTGAAGCAACTAGATATTTACCTCAGAGGATTTAATTATAATTATCAAATTAATGGCATTTATTATGGTATCCTATTAGGCATTTTACCCTCAATTAATAAACTGCTAGAAAGAAACAATATAACCTTTAATTATTTGGTGGATTATACAGGAGAACTTTATGTAAAATTCAAAAGTATTGTAAGAGGAAACTTCTCTAATATATTAAAAGTTTTTTATGGAATATAATTTTTTATAAAAACCCCTTTTTGGGGGTTTTCTTTTTTATCACTTAAGCATATAATTATTACTAGTTTTTAGGAGGGATAAAAAATGCTTAAACTTGTAGATATCAAAAAAGATTATAAAGTTGCAGATACTGTTGTTCCTGCCTTAAAAGGAGTTTCAGTTTCATTTAGAAAAAATGAATTTGTTTCTATATTAGGGCCTAGCGGATGTGGTAAAACAACTTTACTTAATATCATTGGTGGTTTAGATAAGTACACTAGTGGTGATTTATTTATAAATGGAAAAAGCACAAAAGAATACAAAGATAGAGATTGGGATGTATATAGAAACCATAGAATTGGTTTTATATTTCAAAGCTATAACCTTATTCCTCATCAAACTGTTTTAGGTAATGTTGAACTTGCCCTTACAATAGCAGGTATTGGAAAAGAAGAAAGAGTTAAAAGAGCTAAAGAAGCATTAGATAGAGTTGGACTTAAAGATCAATATTACAAACATCCAAATCAATTATCAGGAGGACAATGCCAAAGAGTTGCTATCGCTAGAGCATTAGTAAATGAACCAGAGATACTACTTGCTGATGAACCAACTGGAGCCCTTGATACCGTTACAAGTGTACAAATAATGGAGTTAATCAAGGAAATCTCTAAATCTAAACTAGTTATCATGGTTACTCACAATCCTGAATTAGCTGAAAAATATTCTTCAAGAATAATTAGGCTATTAGATGGAAATTTAATTGAAGATACAGATCCATTTAAAGAGGGAAAATCAGTTAAGGTTATTGAATCAGAAGTTAATGAAAAAGCAAAAATGTCGTTATGGACAGCATTTAAATTATCATTTAGAAACCTAAAAAGTAAATTCAAAAGAACATTGATGGTATGTCTTGCTTCTTCGATTGGTATAGTTGGTGTGTCATCAGTATTATCTTTGTCTACTGGTATTAAAACTTATATTAGTGACATGCAAGATGATATGCTAAGTGGTAATCCTCTTGTTATTTCTCAATCAACAATAGACCTTAATGCTTTAATGGCAACAATGTCAGATGCTGAAAAAAGAAATGCTGTCAAAAAATCTATTGTTGATGGTTATGTTAATGTTAATTCAGTTGTGCAATACCTTGTCGAACAAGGCGAAACAATGAAAAATTTACAAGTTATCAATGACATTAATGATGAGTATATAAAATATGTTGAAGGCATGCCTGCTGAATACTATGTAGCAATTAGTAAAAATTATGGAATAAATTTAATGCATAGTATATACACCGACATGAATTTCCTTCAAACTGGAAGTAAAAAAACCTCAATAACAGCTATTACACAAATTTATACTTCTCTCCTTCAAGAAACCGACTTTAAAGATTATGCACCAATGATAGCAACTCTATCTGCACCATTTTCACAAAGTATAAACAACCCAGATTACATCTTGTCTCAATATGATATAGTAAGTAATCCTAATACAAGTAAAATTGCAACTGAATATAACGAAATTATGATAGTTATTAATAAAGACCAAGAATTAAATGATTTACTTCTTGCTCAACTAGGATATTATACTCAAGAAAAATTCTTAAATTTAGTATATGAGGCCTACGAAACCGAGGAAACACCTGTAGCTGATAGAAAATATAATCCTGAGTTAGATAAGGATAGATTCAGTTATGATGAACTTCTAAATAAAACATTCACTTGGTATCCAAATGATACTATCTACACAGCATCATCAATGCTTCCAAATGTACCATTTACTTATTCACCATATGCTGATGAATTGTGGGATTCTGGTATTGATTTACATGTTACAGCTATATTAAAACCAAAAGAAAATTTAAACTATGGAAGTTTATCTAGCGGATTCTATTATACAGATAAGCTTGTAGAAAAAATATTGGAAACTAACGCTAGTAGCGAAATTGTTCAATACTTGGATGATCACTCTCTAGAGTCATTCAGTACTTCTGATCCTACATCTCCAATGACAGTTATGTATCAATATCAATACAAACTAGAAGAGGGAAGTCAAACTAAAAATGGAATCGGCGCTGTAGGTAGTGTATCAACCCTTGCTGCATTAACAGGAAATGCTAGTTACAACCTTTCAAAGAGGGCTCTAGGCGGAGAAACACTTCCTAATTCAATCTCTATATATCCAACTAATTTCGAACAAAAAAATAATGTTAATGCATATCTAGATAGATGGAATAGCGATGATGTGATTGTGGTTGATGGTAAAACTTTGACTAAAGCAGATAGAAGTGAAATCAAATATACTGATACATTAGGACTAGTAATTGATATTATGAATAGTTTAATTGATATCATCACAGTAGCATTAGTAGCATTTACTTCATTATCACTTGTTGTTTCTACAGTAATGATAGGTATTATCATCTATGTTTCTGTAATTGAAAGAATTAAAGAAATTGGTGTTATTAGATCTCTTGGTGGTAGAAAAAAAGATGTATCTCACTTGTTCAATGCTGAATCAATTATCATTGGAACATCAAGTGGTTTAATCGGTGTTGGAGTAACTTATCTTCTTGGAGCAATTGCTAACATTATTGTATATAATCTAGTAGAAGTAAGAAGAATAGCAATACTACCTATAAGTTATGCAATAATAATTGTTTTAGTTAGTGTATTGCTAACTGCTATATCTGGATTAGTTCCTGCTTCTTTAGCAGCTAAAAAAGATCCTGTAATTGCATTAAGAACCGAATAATGAAAAAGGACAGTCAATTGATTGTCCTTTTCTTTTTATAACTATAATAAAAAAATAGGAGCAATTCCTATTTTTTACTATATTTCTTTTTAAGTTCACCAAATAAAAGAACTATTAATAGCGCTGCAGTGTTAATTACAGTCATCCATGTAGAAACGTTCATTAAATCTAGTGTTTTTTCTTCTGCTTCACCTAAAGCTACTGCATCAGCATCAGTGAAAGTTTCTGAATACCATGTTTCAATTTTCAAAGTTGTTGGTTCACTAAATGCTCCAATTGCTAACATAACCATTGAAAACACCCATAATGTTCCAAACAATGATACTAATACTATAAACCAAATTTTTTGACTTTTTTTACTCATATAATAATCTCCTCACAAACATAATTGATAATAACAAAAAATCACTCTATTAACAATTACTTATTTAACTTTTCTAATTCTTTTTCTAGTTTTGAACTAAATGTTTCAAAATCTGTATATAAATTTTTTTCTTCCTTTATACATTCAATTGAAACTTTATTTAATACCTCATAAGCATCTTCTTCATTAAATTTCTTGGTTTCTTCGATTAATTTGTTCGCTTCTTTTAACAATCCTTTGTTTATATCAGTTTCTTCTAAAGTTGATAAAAGAGCTAGTAAAAGCACTTTATCATTTTCATCTAATTCGTAAATAATTGCACCTTGTAAAACTGCAACTTTACTAGCAACATACAAGTTAAGGGCATTAAACAAATAGAATAAATTAAAATGTCTAGTAGTAGTATCTATAAGTTTAATTAATGAATCTTCTAAGCCATCTCTTATTCTTTCTTGTTCTAAACAACAATGAATTATTTCTAACATATTAGAAACAGCTAAACACAAATCTCTATTATAAATTATTCTAGTATGTTCATTTGGATCACTTACCATACTATTAACAATCTTATAATTATAGTGTTTTACAAAATATTTAATTTCCTTAGTAACATCATCTGGATATTTAAATAAGCCTTTAATAATTTTACCAAAGAATCCTTTTTTATATTCATCTTTTAAAAACTTAAAACGTGCTTTAAGTTCATCTTCTTGATACTTGTAAGTAATAAGAGTATATTCCATCGCCTCAGTTAATTCAATATAGTATTTTACAACATGATAAAATGTGAAATTACTTGGATGAATATGACATAAATTTAGTTTTGATAGATCAGCAAAACATTTAATTGTACGATTATAATTTTCTTTATAATACACTACATTATCATCTTTTATAAGGAATGAATTTTGAAAATAATCAAACATACTGATATCATTATTATCATCACCAATAACATAAACTTCATTCTCATCAATATTTAATTCTTTAACTAATTTAGAAAGAGCAGCACCTTTACTACATTCATTAGAAATAATTTCTATTGCACCTTTACAATAACAACAAGAAATAGGAAGCTCTGATCCTAAAAGTTGTTTAAAAACTTCAGGCTTATGTTCTGGATCAACCACAATATTCATCTTCATTAATGCTCTAGTCCCGTGTAACACTTTATTAACTTCTGCCTCATCTTTAATAGTTATATATCTATGTCTAGGGAAATCTTTTACTTCTTGTTCTTCATGCTTTTGTCTAGCCTCATCATCACTGTTTATTGTATATATCCTGTTTTTATCATCCATTAAAAATATTGTATAAAAATCATATTTCCCTTTAATATATTCAATAATTTTATTAGCACTATCCTTATCTAATTTTTTCTTATAAATTGCCTTTCCATTAGCAAA
Organism: Bacilli bacterium; assembly: GCA_017517765.1. Lineage (GTDB taxonomy): Bacteria > Bacillota_I > Bacilli_A > RFN20 > DUOF01 > RGIG6178. The sequence goes on from JAFWYE010000006.1 coordinate 288,725, forward strand.
TATAGCCGCCCCATTATATGCAACAAAATTAGGTTCAATCCCTAGTTCTTTGCAAATACCTTCAATAAAAGCTTGGTTTCTTCCACTCACTATAAATACACTATCAAATGCTTTTAATGTTTCCCTATTTTCAATAGGTATTAAATTAACAGAATCTATTGGCGCAAGTAGTGTACCATCTAAATCCGTTGCAATATACTTAGCCATAACATCACCTTATTTTAGTATACTAAAATATAATTTTTTTTGAAACATGTGAAACAAAAACTTATAGTAATTGCAAAAAATAATAAGTATGCTATAATATTTGAGTTAATAATAGGAGTGATGCATATATGAAATATATGACAAGTGAAGAAATTAGAACAACTTGGATTGAATTTTGGAAAAGTAAAGGACATGCTGTAGAAGAAAGTGCAAATCTTATCCCTAATGGTGATAAGACATTGCTTTGGATAAACTCTGGTGTAGCGGCATTAAAGAAATATTTTGATGGTAGTGTTACACCAAAGAATAGAAGAATTGTTAACGTACAAAAAGCTATTAGAACTAACGATATTGATAATGTTGGTTTTACTGCTAGACACCATACATTTTTTGAAATGTTAGGAAACTTTTCAATTGGTGATTACTTTAGAAATGAAGTATTACCATGGGCTTATGAATTACTAACTGATGAAAAATGGTTTGGCATCCCTGTAGAAAAATTATATTTCACAACATATATCGATGATATTGATACACAAAATTTATGGAAAAGTTTAGGAGTTCCTGCTGACCATATTGTGCCTCTTGAAGGTAACTTTTGGGAAATTGGTGAAGGACCTTGTGGACCCGATACTGAAATCTTCTTTGATAGAGGAGAATCTTGGGATAAGGATAATATTGGTGTAGATCTAATTAGAAAAGATATAGACAATGATAGATATATAGAAATCTGGAATATTGTATTCTCTCAATTCAATGCAAAAGAGGGAGTTGCAAGAAAAGATTATAAAGAACTTCCATATAAAAACATTGATACTGGTAGTGGATTTGAAAGATTTTGTTGTATTCTTCAAGGTGCTGAAACAAACTTTGAAACAGATGTATTCTTACCAATCATAAAGGAAATAGAAAAAAATAGTAAACTTCCATACGAAGGGGAATACAAATTCTATTATAGGGTTATCGCTGATCACATTAGAACTTGTACATTTGCATTAACTGATGGCGCTATGTTCTCTAATGAAGGTAGAGGTTATGTATTAAGAAGAATTATTAGACGTGCATTAAGATATGCTAAAAAATTAGGTATTAATGATTCATTCATGTATAAATTAGTTCCTGTAGTTAGGGATATCATGAAGAGTTATTACCCAACATTGGTAACTAGATGTGACTATGTAAGTGAACTTATTAAAATCGAAGAAGATAAATTTAAAACAACTCTTACAAGTGGAGAAAACTTGTTAAAAGAAGTAATTGAATCTACTAAAGGTGACACAATTTCTGGTAAAGATGCTTTCAAACTTTATGATACTTATGGATTCCCAATTGAGTTAACTATAGAAATTGCTGGTGAATCAAATAAAAAAGTTAATATGGATGAATTCAAAACTGAACTTGAAGAGCAAAAGAATAGAGCTAGAAATGCTAGAAAAGAAGAAGCTAGTATGAAAGGACAATTTAAGGATTTACTAGATTGTAAAGTTGAATCTGAATTTAATTATGAATCTACTAGTTTAACTAGTACTGTTGTATCTTTATTTAAAAATGGAAGTACAGTTAATGAAATAGTAGATGAAGGAGAAATTATTGTAGATAACACTTGCTTCTATGCTGAGATGGGTGGCCAAGTTGCTGATAAAGGAGTTATCAAATCTTCTAGTTTTGAGGCAACAGTTACTAATGTCACTAAAGCTCCTAATGGCCAACATTTACATTTTGTAAAAGTTAGTAATGGAAGTATTAAGCTTGGTGATACAGTTACTTTAACAATTGATGTAGCAAGAAGAAATGCAATAAGAAAACATCACTCTGCTGCTCACTTACTACAAAGAGCTTTAAAAGAAGTATTAGGTGATCATATTGCTCAAGCTGGTAGTTATGTTGATGATACTAAAACAAGATTTGACTTTAATCACTTTAAAAAGATTAGTAGCGAAGAATTAGAATTAATTGAAAAGAAAGTTAATGATGCTATATTGGCTAGTTATCCTGTTGTAACACAAGTTATGAATATTGAAGATGCTAAAAAGACCAATGCAGTTGCTCTATTTGATGACAAATATCAAGATTTAATTAGAGTTGTTAATATGGGAGATTATTCAATTGAATTCTGTGGAGGAACTCATGTATCTAATACAAATGATATCGGATTATTTGTTATTAGAAGCGAAGAGAGTATTTCTTCTGGTGTTAGAAGAATTGAAGCTTGTTGTGGTATTAAAGGTTATGAACTTTTAAAAGAAAGAGAAGGACTTTTAAAGAATGTTGCAACAAACTTAAGAAGTGCTTCAATATATGATGTTAATGAAAAGCTAACTGCAACTCTTAATGAACTTAATAAACAAAAAGTTGAAATAAGCGAATTAAAAGAAAAAGTGGCAGGTTATGAATTAAATGCATTACTTAATAATGTAAAGGTTATTGATGGAGTTAATGTTATAATTAATAAAGTTAATAATTTAAGCGCTGGTGAGTTAAATGTAATCGCTAGTGGAGTAAAGAATAAATATCCTGATCACTTCTTATTCATTGTAAGTAAGAATGATGATAAATTATCTATGATTTGTCAATTAACTGATAAGGTAATAAATAAAGGTATCTTTGCTGGAGATATTGTAAAAAATGCAAGTATGTTAGCTAGTGGAAATGGTGGAGGAAGAAAAGACTTCGCTCAAGCTGGTGCTAAAGATATAAGCAAAATTGATGACATTATTAATTATGTAAACAATACTATTGGAGCTTAATGCAATGAAAGTATTAGGATTAGACTTAGGTAGTAGAACCATCGGCATCGCAATAAGTGATGCTCTTGGTATTATTGCTACTGGTGTAGAAACATATAGATTTGAAGATGATAGATATGACTTGGCATTAGCTAGAGTTATAGAGGTTGTTAAAGAAAAGAAAGTAGAAAAGATAGTACTTGGTTATCCAAAGCACATGAATGGTGATATTGGAGAAAAAGCTAAACTATGTGAAGACTTTAAAAAGCAATTAGAGGATGCATTAAACATTGAAGTATATTTAATGGATGAAAGATGGACAACTAAAGTTGCTAATGCTAGATTATTAGAAGCTGACTTATCTAGAAAAAAAAGGAAACAAGTAATTGATAAAATGGCTGCAGTTGTTATATTACAAAATTATCTTGATTTAAGGAGGAACTAATTATGGATGATAAAATTTTAATTACTAAAGAAGATGGAACTGAAGTAGAAATGACAATCCTTTTCACTTATGAAAATGAAGAAACAGGAAGAAAATATGTTTTATATTATGATCCTGAAGATGAAAATGGAGACGTACATCCCTACTATTATCTAGAAGATGATAACTCACTTCATGAGCTTGAAACTGAAGAAGAATGGGCTATGGCTAGTGAAGTTTTAGAAGCTTTTTTAGGTGAAGAAGAATAATTAGTTAAAATCATTGATTTTGATTAGATTATGTTTTATAATGGGCGCGTTTAAGGGGAGTTGAATACAATGGAAAAATATCAATTAACAAAAGAGGGAGTAGCAAAATTAGAGGCTGAGTATAGACATTTATTAGATGTTGTTAGACCACAAAATACAAAAGATATCGTTGATGCAAGAGCTTTAGGTGACTTAAGTGAAAATGCTGACTACGATGCTGCAAGAGATGCTCAAGCAAGAACTGAAGGTAGAATTCAAGAAATTGAAAACATCTTAAATAACTATGAATTAATTAAAGAATCATCTAGCACTAAAACTGTAAAAATCGGTTGTGCTGTAGTTGTTAAAGATTTAGCTTTTGATGAAGAAGAAAGATATGAAATTGTTGGAGCTATTGAGGCTGATCCAATGCAAAACAAATTATCTAGTGAATCTCCTTTAGCTGATGCTGTATTAGGCCACAAGGTTGGAGATGTAGTAGAAGTTAATGCTCCTACTCCATACAAAGTTGAAATCGTTGCTATAGAAAGACCATAATTAAAAGCACTTAATTGTGCTTTTTTATTTTATTCATAAAAAAAGCCAGGATTAACTCCTGACTTTATTAATTTAGGCAACTCTTGTAGTTTTATTTTCCTTTTGTTTTAACTCTAACTCTCTTACATACTCTTCAAGACACATTCCTGATTCATACATTTTTTTAGCATGCTCTACTCCTACATATCTAAAATGCCATGCTTCTCCTTTTACTCCAGTTATTTCTTCTTTACTAGAATCATATCTTTTTATCAGCCCAAACTTTACTGCTTCTTTTTCAATAAGAGCAAATATCTTACTTTGCATTCCTGTTTTCTTTATAATTTGTTTAGCTCTTTCTCTTAAAGATTCTGGAACTATTGAAGGCTTAAAACGCAAATCAAAAGCTAATCCTGTATGATGTTCACTAGTTCCAGGTATAGCTACATGACTCTTAGCCCAATCTTCCCCATACTTTTCTGCCATTTCTTTATAGACTTTCTCTTGAGTAGCTATAGATCTCCATGCCGAGTGTGAATCCACATCAAGATGATATTTCTTTTTCATAACCATAATTAATGCAGTATAAGCTTTATAAGTTTCTAACTCCATACAACTTTCCCCATCTTCATCAGTATATGGCACATATTCAAAATTCTTTTTCATCCAAGCATGCTTTTCTAAACTTAATGGTCTATCTTTACTAACTATGAATAAATATTTATCTAACTCTTTTTTATTCTCCATAATATCAACCTCTTTTTCAACTACATATAAATATATCATATTATTCCAAAAACAAAAAGAAGATTTATTTTTCATCCACATCCAAAAATAAAAAGAGCCATGTATAAACATGACTCTTTTATAATTTATATTTCTTACTTTGCAAGTATTAAATGACCTTTTAATACTAAATAAATAAGGTCGATTAGGTTTAAAATCCATCCCCATCCTACTAATAAGAATAATACAAATACTAAGATATGAATTATATCCTTAGTTCTTAATGCAACTGATAATCTAACACCTAATTCTACAAACCATCCTACAAATGGAATAACTAATAGAATTACTTGGATTAATCTAGATTGCTTATTAAACCACTTATCAAATTTCATATTTTTATCCTCCCTTATAATTATATTCTAACACAAATATTATTATTTACTTTTATATAAATATAAATTTTTTATTAATTATACTCTTACTACTTTATTTGCAATTTTATATGCATCATCTACTAACTTGTAGCATTTTACCATATCAACTTTGCTTCTATCATAGTCCTCTTCTTTTAGTTTTAATTGTTTTACTCTTAAATAAACTTTTCTATAAGTAGCGATAGTTCTAATATCTCTTTCACTTAATTCTTTTTTACCTTCTTTTTTTATCTTTTCTACAATGATATTAGCCTCAGCTTTAAGTAATCTATCTAATACCAATAATTCTTCATGAGATAAATCATCTAAGAATACAGTGAATGATTTTTTCATCATATCATTGTAAAGATTATTTTTATCTTCATCTAATTTAACACCAAATACTACACCATTTCTTACATGAACATCATCACTTTTAATGCTCTTTAATTTATAACTTCTTGCCTCTGTTGCTCTAGTTTCTTTGATACACTTTTCTACTTTAGGATTTTGATAAATACAATTCTTTAAGAATCTATCATCATGTAATAATCTTTTTGAAGCAAATTTAATAGCTTCTGGATTTAATTTAATTGCCATAACTACAACTTCTTCATTATCTTGAATATTAGCGCTAGCAAATTCTAAATTCATTGCATCTTTTTCAATCATTTCTTTCATGAAGTCTATGTTATTTCTAATTCTAAGTGAAGCAAACTCAACTGCTCTAGGATTTTCATCAACTGCTATTCTAACAATATCCATATTATCTCTAATTCTAGTACTAGCAAATCTTAAAACAGTACCATCTACAGCACATGCACTAGCAAAGATTTTTTCATTATCATACCATTTAGCATCAAATTCACTGATTAATTCAGGATGACTACTAGCAACTTCAATCATGAAATCTTCATTTTCTTTTAATTCATCTGCAATTTTAGAAAAATAAGTAGGATTAACTTTTAATAAAGTCATAGCAACTGATCTATCTGCAAATAAATCTTCAGATATTAATGTTATACAATCATTATTTTCTTTTAATGTTAATTCAATAATTTCAGGGAAATCCTTTAAAAACTCATCTAATATAGCATAGTTAGCACCTAACTTAGATACAGCTAATTTAGCTAAGTTATAATCTCTTTTTAATTGTTTTCCAATATGCTTATACATTCTTGGATTTTGCTCTACAATTAAAGTCATTACTTCCTTATTATTTTTATTCTTTCTTGCAAATTGATCTAATTCATATGAACTAGCAACACTTACAAATGCAGCTATAATATCTAGATCTTTCTTTTTAAAGATTGATACTTGATTATAACTCATTTCTCCATTTTTAATTCTTTCAATAATCTTTTCTTTTCTCATTTACCTCACTCCTCAGCACAATTATAACATTGCCAAATTATGCTTTCAAGGATTATTTTTAAAGGTAAAATAAAAGGATTACATCTTGTAATCCCTTTATTAAATTATTCAAATTCTTTTAACTTGTCTATTGCGTATTCAAAGCCTAAATCACTAGCCATTTGATAATATTCTTTAGCTAGATTTATATTTTTTTCTACACCTTTGCCATGTTCATACATTTGAGCCAAATAACACATTGCATTGGGTTCCTCATCACTTGCAGCTTCACTAAATAATTCTAGAGCTTTATCTATATTTTGGGGAATTGATTCTCCAAATAAGTGCATAACTCCAAGTTGAGTAGATACCATTTCTTTTAATCCTGCTTCATGAGCTTTATTTAAATAATAATAAGCTTTTTTATAATCTTGAGTTAATTCACTTCCTGTAAAATAACAATATCCTAAATTAGCAAAAGCTTCTTCATCATTTAGTTCTTCTGCTAATGTTAAATAAATACTTTCCATCTTTTCAAACTCTTTATTTTCCCTATAATAATTAGCAATAAAATACAAAGCTTCTTTATTTTTGGCTTTAGCTGCTTTAGCCATATATATTAATCCTTTAGTTGTATCTCTAACTACTCCAAGTCCATTTAAATTACACACACCCAAAGTAAACATTGACTTTGTATATCCTTTACATGCTGATATAGAAAAATATCTAATTGCCTCTTCTGGATTATCATCTACAATCGATAAGGCATACAAATATTGGGCTTTTCTATTCCCACTTAAAGCAGCTTCTAGTAATTGATCTTGATTATAATTACTCATTTCAATTTCATCCAATGAAGAATCATATTCTTCTTCATTTAATACTTCACCAATAGTGTAAATATCCGCAATTTCCATATCTGCAAGTTCCATTGGATCAGAATATTCTTTTACATCTTTAAAATGTTTTTTATATTCTTCTTTTTGTTGCTCTCTTTCCTCTTTTATTCGTGCTTCGTTTTCTTCGATTTCAGGTAGGCTCTCTAGGGCTTGGATTGCATTAGTTTCTCCTTGCTCAGCTGCAGCATTAAGCCAATATCTAGCAGTTTCCATATCCTTATCACAGCCTTTTCCTACAACATGTAATACTCCTATCATATATTGAGCAAGAGCCATACCTTGATTTGCAGGAATCATTAAATATTTATATGCTTTGTCATAATCTTGTCCATAAACCTCACCTGTAAAATAACATCTTCCAACGTTAAAACAAGCACTAGGTTGATTTAGTTTGGCTGCCTCTTCATACCAATAAAAGGCCTTTTCCTCATCTTCCTCTATTCCTTCCCCTTTATAATAAGCATTGGCTAAATTAAATCTTGAATTAGCTATGTCTAAGTCTTCTTCACTACCTTCACACTCTGCTACTTCCTTAAATAATAAAACAGCCTTGCCATAATCAACATTTACACCTTCACCATAATAATACAAATTAGCTAAGTGATATTTAGCTTCTCTATGTCCTAATCTTGCAGCTTCTTGAAAATATTTAAAAGCATTACTAAAATCCTCTTTTTGTAAATACTCAATTCCTAGTTCATTTAATACACTAGCATCATTATCTATCACAATATCACCTCAATAAGATATTATCATTGCTATAATTAAACTTCTAGAAATGTGCATTTTTTTTACTTAAGTGTCTAGCAGTCTCTTCCTCTATTACTTTTTTATCATATCTAATATATAAAGGTTTGATATCATTTAAAACACTTGCCTGTTCTAATTCGGTGTATTCCCACTTATTATTTTTATAACTCAGATATGATTCTACTATTTCACTTGAGTTAGGTAAATATGGTTTCAAAATAGTATTAACATTAACAATAATATTCACACAATTATATAAAACTTCTTCACACTTACTTACATCATTTTTTGCTAAAATCCATGGTTCTTTAGCATCAAAATACTTATTTGAATAACTAATAAAATCAAAGATTTTTTCCAATCCTTCTTTTACATTTCCCTTTTTAATACACTCACCACTAACTTTATATAAATCAATAATTTTATTTTTAACTTCTTCATCTACACTATATTTATTTAGTTTTCCATTAAATGATTTATTGATAAATAAAAGTGTTCTATTTATAAAGTTACCCCACTTCCCAAGTAATTCACTATTTATCGAATTAATAAAGCCATTGAATGTAAAATTAAAATCTCTTTTATCAGGATCATTTATTAATAAATAATATCGAATTGCATCTGCAGGATATCTATCTAATAATTCCCTAATAGAAATATAATTCCCCTTACTTTTAGATAATTTTTCTCCCTCTATTGTTAAATATTCATCTGAAATAATTCTATCCGGTAATTTATAGTTTTCTTCACTGGCTAGTAATAATGAAGGAAATATAATAGAGTGAAAAGGTATATTATCTTTTGCATGAACTAGATAAATTTCATTATCATACCCGTTTTTCCAATACTCTTCATAATTTTCTCCAATACTCTCTAAATATTTTTTAGAAGCACTAACATATCCCCATACATTTTCAAACCAGCCATATATTTTCTTATCTTCATAATCTTTAATTGGTATATCTATTCCCCAATTTAAACTTCTGGACGCACATCTATCAGGAACACCTTCTTTAAGATATCTTTCACTAAATAAAATAGCATTCTCTCTCCATTTGCCTTTTGAATCATTTGCTAATTTTTCTAAATCTTTTTGAAATTTAGTAAATGAGAAATATAAGTTGCTAGTTCTTTTATAATTAGCTTCTCCTCCACATATAGCACATCTTTTTTCTTTTACTTCACTTATTTGAAATAGACTTCCACATTTTTCGCACTCATCACCTTTTATAATATTTCCACATTTAGGACAAACTCCATTAATATATCTATCTGCCAAAAACAAATTACAATGATTGCAATATAGTTGTTCTTCATCTTTTGAATACAAATATCCACTCTTATAATATTTTCTAAATTTTTCTTTTACAAACTCCTTATGGTATGTATCATCCGTTCTATTATAAATGTCAAAACTTATGCCAATATCTTTAAAATCCCTAGCGAAATTTTGATGACATTTATCAGCCAATTCTTTTTGACTACACCCTTTCTTTAATGCTTCGATTTCAATTGGAGTTCCATGGCAATCACTTCCTGAAACTAAAACAACTTTGTCTCCATTTAGCCTATAAAATCTAGCTATCACATCTCCTGATAAGCTACTTGCAATATGCCCCAAATGCAAATCACCATTAGCAAATGGCCAACTAATTCCTATTACCACATTTTTCATTATTATCACTTTCCTTTCTTTAAAATCAAATAAAAAAGCCTCCTAGGATACCCTAAGAGGCGAATATATAAAAATATCGCGTTACCACTCTTATTCACTAATACATTACTGCATTAATCTCGCTAACCTACTTATGTCAAAGCATAGTTATAGGCTTGTGCTATAACAGGCACACCTGAAATGACCTACTTTTATTTCAATCATCCATCCTTGAGGGCCATGTTCAAGTAAGACTATCACACTTCTTTTCACCAACCAGAAGCTCTCTACGCATCCTTTATTACTTTACTCTTCCTCGCACTGATTTTATGCCTTAATTATAAATAGCATTTTTTTCTTTGTCAATCAGTTTATTATTTTGATTTCTTTCAATTTTAATCCAACAAACAACTCCAATTACATTCATAACTAAATACATCAAAGATGTAATAAACATCATTTGAGCATTTGGCGTATTGTTTATTAAATTAATAATCCAAATACTCAAATCCAAAACATTATTAACTAGCCATACATACCAAGCCTCTCTAAATCTAAGAAGTGATAATATAATGCCACACACATTAACAATTTGTGTTGTACCATCTAAAAAGGATAATTGTTGACTAGGAAGCAATGACAATAAATATCCAAATAACAAGCTTCCTATGATAACACCACTACAAACAACTAAAGAAACCTTTAAGTTAAAACTTCTCATTTTAACTACATTATCTTCATTATTTTTCTTCCAATTTATCATACCCATTATTTGTGAAGGGACATAGAAAACAATTGCAAATATTCCCCATCCATATAAACCATTTAGAGCACAAATTACTCCATATGTTATAGCAAATAATAACCCAAATATGTAATTGTGCCACTTTCCAATAGCCATATAATAAGAATTTAAAAAGCCAACAATAAGAGTCAAAATACTCAAAAAACTATTTTGAAAAACAACACCCAAGATTATAGATATTACAATTGTAACCAAAGGAATTATTGATTGCTTTATTATTTTATTCATTTCTTTTCACCGCATATTATTATAATAAAAAGGCTCACAATTTGCGAGCCTATTTTTTATTATTCCTCTACCTCTACTACTCCATCAGCTTTAACATGGATTTTCATACCATCTTTTACATAGTGAAGAAATTCATCACCTAAAGAATCAATAACTGGCATAGTAACCCCATCTACCCATACATCTGCCAACACTGCACCAGCGGCTGCTAAAGAATCGATATGATTAGCAAATAACATACATGCTGGATTCTTTTCCATAGCACAAGCACAATAAAGTACTAGTCCCCCTGTAGTAGAACCAATTGTTTGAGGTAAGCAAAGTGCTTTTCCTATAAGTGGCTTTCCATATAAATCTTTATTATTTTGATCTCCACATTTAACTTCTTTATCTCCAAATTGCAAAGCCATTTGAAGTGAAGCAAGTGTATTAAATCCTTCAGTTGTTACAACTGCCTCAGCACTTACTTCTCCCGGAGTTACAACTCTACCTTTAAATTGCTTCATTATTTCTTACCTCCTGTAATAGTATGTAATATCTCTTCATCTGTATAATATCTAGCTGTTGTATAAGTACGAAGTTTATTAGATGAAGTAATAACTGGAACTTTCTTACATAATGGATTGTTCATGTACATTAATGGACAAATATAAGAAACTACAACTCCTGTATTTTCTAATCTTTTTGCATACTCAGTCTTCTCAAATACTTCAAGAACTCCTGGAGCAGCTGTAAATACAGTTTTAATTGTTACTTTTTTCTTTCCATTTTTCTTTAATTCTTCTTCTAGTTTAACAGTCCAATCTTTTAATTGCTCTAGTGACAAATGTGGACATCCAACAAAGCAAAGCTTAGGCTTAGCATCTTTATTTTTCCATACAACTGGATAATTATTTTTTACTCTTTCAAGTTCAGCATCATCAATAATATATTCTTTAGCATCCTTAGCAATTAAGTCTTTACCACTCTCTTTTGCTTCAGGAGTTAAATTATCAATATGATATAAACCAACTGCACCATTAGAAGCTGTTGCAGCACCAAAGTCTTTTAGATATGCACATGCTGCATCATTTAATTCTTCACCAATCCACTTATCTAAACCTACTACATAAGGAACATCTTCCATTACTTTCATTCCAATAGCGCTACCTAAAAGTTGTGCTTCTGGTTTCTTTGTAGTTTCTACTTTTATTACCCATGTAGCTTTTCTTCCCTCATCAGTTAAAAGTCCAAAATAAGGAACATATCCCACAATTGATCCCATAATATCAATGATACCTGAGTTACGATTACATCTTGCCCCTAATACTGAGTTAGCATAAACAACAGCACTAGATTCAGCCCAAGATAATACATCACCCTTTTTAGGTTTATTACCAACTTCATCCATATATGAAGTACATGTGAAAGCATTATCATCCATTAATCCTAACTTCTTTAATTGCTCTTCATAAAAGTCTTGCTTAGTATACATAAATTTATTAAACACTAAATTTTGTAAGCAATTTGCAGGAACTTTTTTATCAAGAGGTCTAGGGTCTACTGAAAACTTTTGACCAGATGTAACACCCGCATCCAATAATTGTTGCATTAAATCATATACAGGTGACATAACCTTTAGTCCAAATGAAGTGACAAGGTGATTATATGTTGATGTAATTGGCACAAGCTTTTCTGCTTCAAATGCATCACCATACATTACTAATGTTTTCATTACTTTAGCAAGGGTTTCTCCCTTTTTACCATCAAGTATTTCTTGTTGTTCTTTAGTTAATTTCATTACATTCTCTCCTTATAATTATATTTTCATACAAACGTCCCATGCACCCCAGATAACTGTACGTAAATTACCAACTTTAGATGCATCACCAATTATGTGAACATGTCCACTCTTTTTAGCAATTGGAGCAGGATTATATCCAATTGATAAAATTGTAGAATCTGCCTTAACTTCAATTGTTTTTCCTTCTTTATCTTTTAAAGTTACAACTCCATCTCCTATTTCAGAAACAGATGTTTCAAGATATACAGGAACTTTATTTGTCTTAAAGAAATCACGCAAATAACTAGTATTAGCAAGACAAATTCCTTTAGTAGTAATTAGGTCATCTTGCATTTCTACAATTACAGGTTTTTTACCCTTAAGATATAAATCATAAGCTATTTCACAACCTGTAAGTCCTCCACCTACAACTACTACGTTTTCACCTACTTCTTTAGTTTCTAAAAGATACTCGATTGCCTCAACTGACTTTTCAGCACCCTTAATAGGTATGTTTTTAGCTTTAGCACCAGTTGCAACAATTATTTCATCTGCATCTAGTGATTTAACATCAGTTACTTCTGTATTTAGTTTTAACTCAATTGGATATCTAGAAAGTTCTCTAATATACCAAGCGATTAATGCTCTATCTTTTTCTTTAAATGAAGGTCTAGATGCTGCAATAAATACTCCACCTAGTTTATCACTCTTTTCATACAAAGTTACATTGTGGCCTCTTTTAGCACAAACAAGTGCTGCTTCCATTCCACCAATACCTCCACCAATAATAGCTACTTTTTTAGCCTTTTTAGCAGGAGTAATTTTATATTTTTTAGATTGCATTGTTAATGGATTTAGTGCACAACGAGAAAGTCCCATTGTATCAGTTAAATCTTGAGTATTTGCATGTCCTTTAGATGAAGAAAAATTGAAACATCCACTATGACAACAAATACAAGGTTTAATATCTTCAAGTCTATTTTCAATTACTTTAGTTACCCATTCTGGATCAACTAGGAATTGTCTAGCAACACCAACTGCATCGATTTTCCCCTCTTCTACAGCTTTAGCACCCACTTCTACATCCATTCTACCAGCACAAACAACAGGAATATCAACAAACTTTTTAATATGAGCAACACTCTCTAAATTACAGTTTTCAGGCATATACATAGGTGGATGAGCCCAATACCAAGAATCATATGTACCATTATCAGCATTAAGCATATCATAACCAGCATCTTGTAAATATTTAGCAGCCTTTTCAGACTCTTCCATATTACGACCAACTTCTGTATATTTTTCTCCAGGCATTGCTCCCTCACAGAAGCCTTTCATTTTAGACTCTACTGAATAACGTAAAGATACAGGATAATCCTTACCACAAGCCTCTTTAATAGCCTTTACAACTTCTGTGGCAAAACGATATCTGTTTTCAAAACTTCCACCATAGTTATCAGTTCTCTTATTAAAGAATTCCATAGAGAATTGATCAAGTAAATATCCCTCATGTACAGCATGAACCTCTACTCCATCAACACCAGCTTCTTTACAAAGCTTTGCAGTTTTAGCAAATGCTTCAATAATTTCATGAATTTGCTCAACAGTCATCTCAGGACACTCAATATCATGAGCCCAACGTGACTTTTGAGGGCTTGGTGAAGCTAATTCATGATTAGTATCTAGAATAGGCTTGATTAGTGCTCTAGTAAACTTATTTTTATGTAATGGAGCCACTAACTCTGTTATTGCCCACGATCTTCCCATACCTGCTGTAAGTTGAATAAATAACTTAGCACCAGTTTTGTGAATTTCATCCATAAATTCTTTTAATTCTTTAAACATCTTTTCATTTTGCCATAACCATTTTCCCCAGAAAGTATCACGTAATGGTGCAATTCCTGGAATGATAAGACCAACATTATTATTAGCTCTCTCTAAGAAAAGCTTAGCAGCCTCCTTATCAAAATGACATCCTGTAAGTTCAAACCAACCAAACAAAGATGTTCCACCCATAGGACACATGACTATACGGTTTTTAATCTCCACATTACCTATTTTCCAAGGTGTGAATAACGACTCATACTTTTTATCCATTGTATTCATAAATTTCTCCTTCTATTAAAACTTGTTGAATTACCAATAAGCAATTTCATTATATCATTTGTGTTTTCAAACACCTATATTAATGGAAATAAAAAACCACCATGTACATGAAGTACATGATGGTTAAAATAATTATTTTTTATTATTAAAATAGATTTTTAGTAATTCTAACATTTCTTTAGCAATTCCTTTTTCATCGCCATAAACAAAAGCATTATGATTTATCTCCATTAAAAGATCATCTACCTTAACATATCTTAGTTCAAAATCACCACTTTTTTCATGCTCTGTATAACTAGTATTACTCAAATTTGGAAGTAAATCAGTTTGAACCTCATAATAATAAATTTCAGTTTTTCTATTTACTCCTACATTTGGCCAATCTTTATAATACCCATTCAAAATAGCAAAAGGAGTATACTTACTATTCTTAGATAATTCTATTCCCGTTTCTTCTTTTACTTCCCTAACAATAGCATCTTCAAATTCTTCATCCTCTACATGTCCACCTATAAATTGATAAGTGTTATGGGAGTAACCAAGTAACATCTCATTTGAAGAATTCACTAATAAAACCTTAACTCTTTTTACCACTTCATTTATTTGATCATCTTTTAAATTATCTTTATTGTTTATTATAACTTCCATAAATATCTCCTAATCTATAATTTCAAAACTTGTACCTTCTCTTGTATCCTTTATTATTATACCTTTACTTTTAAGTTCTTCCCTAATAGAATCCGCTAAAATAAAATCTTTATTTTTCTTAGCTTCATTTCTTTTTGATATCATCTCATTAATAAATGATAATAGTTCCTCATTTATTACCTTCTCTTCCTTCTTTTCTAATAGATTCAAAGATAAAACAATATCCATTTCTTTTATTATTTTAATCTTACTACTATTTGAAGTATTCTCTTTTAACACATCATATAATAGAGTAATTGCACTTGCAGTATTTAAATCATTTGCTAATGCTTCTTTAAATTTATTAATGTATGTGTTTACTATATTTTTATCTACTTCTTCTTCCCTATAATCTTTATTAATCTCATTAATTTTAGCTAAAAGTTTATTATAATTATTCTCTGTAACTTTTAACTTATCAAAATCAAAAGTAAGTGTATTTCTATAATGAGATTGTAAGCAGTAAAAACGATATGATAATGGAGCAAATCCATGTTTCTCTAAATTAGATATTGTTAAAAATTCGCCATTAGACTTACTCATTTTTCCTGTTTCATCATTTAAAAATGCTAAATGTACCCAATAGTTTGTCCATTTATGACCCAAGTATGCCTCACTTTGAGCAATTTCATTTGTATGATGAGGAAATATAGCATCAACTGCTCCAAAGTGTAAGTCTAAATACTCTCCTAAATACTTAAGAGAAATACCACTACACTCTATATGCCAACCTGGATACCCTTCTCCTAATTCTGTATTCCATTTCAAAGCATGATTTTCAAATTTCGATGCATTAAACCACAAAACAAAATCTGCTTGATTTCTTTTCATATCATCATATTCAACATCTTCTCTAACTCCAACTTGTAAATCACTTGCTTTCTTTTTAGATAGCTCATAATAACTAGGAAATTTGCTTACATCAAAGTATATATTGCTTCCTGCCTTATAAGCATATCCTTTCTCTAATAATCTCTTTATAATCTTTACATATTCATCGATATTATCTGTAGCATTACTTACTATATCTGGCTTTCTAATATTTAACTTTCTCATATCTTCAAAAAAGACATCCGTATAATATTTAGCAATCTCCAAAACATCTTTATTTTCCCTTTTAGCAGCAATAGCCATCTTATCCTCTCCAGTATCACTATCACTTGTTAAATGACCAACATCAGTAATATTCATTGCTCTTTTAACGTTATACCCCAAATATTTAAGAGTTTTTTCAAAAACATCTTCACTAATATAAGTCCTCATATTACCAATATGTTGATAGTTATACACGGTTGGTCCGCATGTATACATAGTAACTAAATCCTTATTATAAGGCACAAATTCTTCTACTTTTCTTGTTAATGTATTATATAATTTCATTTCATTTTCCCCCTTTTATAATTTATATTTAATTTTTTCATAAATAATTGCCCTTAAAGGGCACATAGTTTTATTATCCACACACTCATAAGTTACTCCTTTAAATAAAAAATCTGCCACAAGACTCGTGACAGAAAATAAAAACTGTCACATAGATGCTATATGACAGATAATTTTTATTATATTAATCAATAAGAAAAACTCTACATATAGCAAGCTAAATGCAACAGCAACAACATAGAATTACTTTTAAAGTTTTTCTCATAGTAATCTCTCCTTATAATTTTATAGTAGTTCAAATAATATCTTATGTCAACAAAATTATATATCGCTTATTTTTTCCTACAAATGTATAACATATGATTTGAATACCCTTGTAAATCCTCTCTTTCGCAAGTTGAAAAATGATAATCTAGCCAAACATTAAATTCTTCATCAGTTAAAGAATCAATCTTTTCTCCAAAATGATCACTCATTCCATCACTAGCAATATTTTTTAAATACTCAACATTATATTTAGACATAATTTCTTTAAATTCTGATATATAAAAAGCAGCGAAAAGTCCTTCTGGATAATTTATCATTTTATAATTTTTGTCAAAATCTTTTCCTTTGCCATCAATTAAATGATTAGAATGCAATGCCCAACCTACCATAATAGAATCACTAGTCAAATATGCTAAGCATATTATTCCATCTTTTTTAGTAACTCTAATTGCTTCTTTGATAGCCTTATTAACATCTTCATCATTATATAAATGGTATAAAGGGCCAAGAACTAATGTAAGATCAAAAGTGTTATCTGAAAATCTAGATAGATCAATAGCATCACCTTGATATGCCTCTATATTCATATTACTTGTTATACCACTTTTCAATATTTCCAAGTTTCTCTCTATTAGTTCAATTGAAGTCACTTCATATCCTTTATTTGCATAATGAAGAGAATATTTTCCAGTACCTGCACCAACTTCTAAAATTTTGTCGCCCTTTTTTAAATATGAGTCAATATACTTAATAGAAGTCAAAAACTCAACACTGCCATGTTTAGAAACTAATCTTGTTTCTTCATGACATGATTCATTATAAAACTCATTTAAAAATTCTTTTCTACCCTTCATTATTTTCACCAACTTTTATTATTCACTCTCTATATTCTTTTCTAATTCCTCTATTTCTTTTTTGGAAATTCTGTTATCTTTTACCATTGTATTAAGTAAATCTTCAGCGTATGAGTTTCCCTTATCTTTAGCTCTTACTAGATAGTATGCAGCTTTAGCATAATCTTTTTCTACACCCTTACCACAATAATAGCATGATCCAACTGAATATAGTGCCTTTGCTAACCCCTTGTCAGCAGCCTTTTTATACCATTCAAGAGCAATAGAATAACTCTTTTCTACTCCATGCCCCCAATAATAGGCATCACCTATACTATATAGGGCAATACTACAATCCTCTCCTGCTTTATAATAATACTCTAAAGCCTTACTATAATCTCTTAACACACCATTACCATAATGATAACATCTACCCACATAGTAAGTTGCATACTCATGCCCTTCATTTGCAGCTTTACTTAACATTTCATAAGCTTTATTGTAATCAATTTTTACACCTTCTCCAAAAAAGTATGCATATCCCACACAATAAATAGACTTAGTATGTCCCATCGCAGCTGCTTTTTCATAGCATTTAAATGCTTCAGTATAACTTTTTTCTATACCTCTTCCATTTTCGTAACATAAACCTAGGTAGTACAAACCATATGCATGACCTGCTTCAGCACTTAACTTTAGCCATTTAACTGCCTCTTCATAATTCTTTTCTACTCCCTCACCAAAATAATAACAAGCTCCTACTTCCGTTTGAGATTTAACATGCCCTAGATCAGCTGCTTTTTTATACAATTCAAATGCTTTTTCTTTATTTGCTTCAATTCCTCTACCGTTTTCATAAATTAAGCCAAGATTATACATAGAAGCAGCATGTCCCTCTTCAACAGCTTTTGTATACCATTCAATTGCTTTTGAATAGTCTTGCTCTACTCCATCTGCATTAGCATATGAATTGGCTAAATTAAACATTGATGCAGCATGCCCTAATAAAGCTGCTTTCAAATAATATTCTACAGCTTTTGTTTTATCTACATTTACTCCTAAGCCATAATCATACATATAGCCTATTCTACCAACATGCCACTTAGAATTAGTTTCAGCAACCTTTAAATAATATTTAAAAGCTTCCTCATAATTTCTTTCTACACCACGCCCATCATAAAACATATCTGCTAATTTATCACAAGCGTCTATGTGATTATTATCAGCTGCCTTTTTATACCAATAGAATGCCTCATTATAATTGCCTAAATTTTTTTCATATACCATAGCCAAATCATATTGAGAATCAGAATCATTTTTCTCAGCAGCTCTTTTATACCACATAACAGACTCATTTAAATCTTTTTCAACACCTTGTCCTTCTTTATAAAAATACCCCAATGATCTAAATGAAAGAATATGCCCACTTTGAGCCGCTTTTGTATATAATTCTAAGGCCTTAGTATAATTCTTTTCTACCCCGACTTGAAACTCATAACAACGAGCCAAATTATATTGAGATGGAGCATCTCCTTTTGCAGCTCCTTTTGTATACCACTCAACTGCTTTTATTGGATCAGCTTCAACTCCTAAACCTTTTTCATACATATAACCAATATTACATTTAGATGGTACATGTCCTTGTTTTGCAGACTTATTATAGTAGTCCATGGCAGTCACATAGTTTATCTCAACGCCAACACCATTTTCATAGCATATTGCCATATAAAATTGTCCAACTTTATCATGTTGATTAGCGGCCAAAGAAAAATATTCAAAAGCCTTAGCCTCATCTTTTTCTATTCCATCGCCATATCTATAACAGACTCCAATGTTACATTGAGCTTTAGCATATCCTAAATCTGCTGCCTTTTTATACCACATTGCAGCAGTTTTTAAATCCCTTTCAACACCTTCTCCTGTATCATAACAATATCCCAAAGTACATTGTGCAGGAAGATAGTTAGAGTTTGCTAATTCAAGATACATTTCAGCTGCCTTTTTATAATTTTTCTCTACACCATATCCAAAATAGTGAGATTCTGCTAATTCATATTTTGCCTTAAGCAATCCATTTTCACTAGCCTTTTTAAGCCATAATAAAGATTCATCATAGTTTTTTTCAACTGACTCACCATTTCTATATTTAATTCCCAACACACATTGAGCCATAGAATCATTGTTATCAGCCAAGCTAAATAACTCTACTAGCAATTTTTTAGAATATGACTTAAATAATTTTTCCTCATTTTTGTAATCCAATAATTCTTTTGTTTCTACAACTATACTCATGACAACCTCCATGAAATTTTTTCTAATCTACTAATCCTTTTTCCTTCATTTCTTCAAATAATTTTGTAGCATTTGCATGTCCTTTTTCTTTAGCTTTTGCTAACCATTCTGCGGCAACTTTATAATTTTGAGTAGTGCCAATTCCATAATAATAGCAATATCCTAAAGAATATTGAGCACCACTATTACCTTGAGCCGCTGACTTTTCATACCATGAAAAAGCAAGTTTATAATCTTGAGTAACACCTTGTCCTTTTTCATAACAGAAGCCAAGTAGGTGTTGTCCATCACTATCGCCTTGATTTGCTGATTTCATAGCCCAATCTACTGCTATAGGATAGTTTTGACTAACTCCATTACCATTATAATAGCAAAGTGCTTTATAGAATTGACCATATCCATTGTTTCTATCTGCTGATTGAGAGAATAATTCAAAAGCCTTTGCATAGTCTTTTTCTACACCTTCTCCATAATAATACAATCTACCCAAAGAAACCATTGCCTCACTACTACCTAAAGAAACAGCTTTTGTATACCATTCAACTGCTTTATTCATATCTTTGCTCACGCCTTTTCCAGTACTATAGAAATACCCGATAACATAATTCGCTTTTGCATGATTTTGATTTGCTGCTTTTGTATACAAATCAAGTGCAACACTATAATTTTGTTCTACACCTCTTCCAACTTCATAGCAATAAGCAAGTGCATATAAAGCATATGGTAAATTAGCATTTGCTGCTTTTGTATAATATTCCACTGCCTTGTTATAATCTTTTTCTACTCCATTACCAAAATAATAGCAATCTCCTAGTCCAAGATCTCCTCTAGCATCATTATTAGCAGATGCTTTCAAATATAGTTCAACTGCCTTGTTATAATCTTTTGCAATACCATTACCATAATAGTAGCAATCACCCAAATTAACTATCGCTCTTATATATCCTTGATCAGCAGCCTTCTTATACCACTCTACAGCTTTTTCATAATCTTTTGAAGTTCCTCTTCCCCACGAGCACATATTACCCATATTACATTGAGCAGGAGCATGTCCTAAATTAGCGGCCTTAGTATAATATTCCACCGCTTTTTTATAATCAACTTCTACAGATTGACCAACCTCATACATATATCCAATAGAGCACATAGCATATCTATCATTTAAATCTGCAGCCTTCATATAAAGTTCAAAAGCTCTTGGATAATCTTTATCTACTCCATTACCTTGATAGTAAATATCAGCAAGATTACAAATACAAGCTACATCACCAACTTCAACTCCCTTTGAATACCAAAAAATAGACTTATTTATGTCTCTTACAGATTCTTCTTTTGCATAACAAAGTCCTAAATTAAAGTAAGCATGTTGGTATCCTTGATTAGCAGACATTTCATATAATTCTACTGCTCTTAAAACATTTCTTTCTATACCTTTTCCCATGATATACATAAATGCTAAATTTGCTTGTCCTCTAGGATATTGAGCATTTGCAGCTCTTGCATACCATTCAACTGCTTTTGCATTATCCACTTCTACTCCAATACCCTTTTCATAACAATAACCAACATCACATTGAGCTCTTCTATGATCTTTATTAGCAGCCTTTAAACAAAACTCAAATCCAACGCTATCATTTTGTTCTACTCCTATACCTCTAAAATAGCAGTCTGCTAAATTATATTCTGCAAATTTATTTCCTTGATTAGCAGAGAAAGTATACAGTTGTATTGCCTTTTCAACGTTTTTTTCTACTCCTCTACCATCTTGATAACATTCTCCCAAAAGATTTTGAGCACCTGCATGTCCAGCATCAGCTGCTTTGGTATATAGTTCAATAGCCTTCTTTAAATCAACTTCTACCCCAATACCACGATCATAACAAAGAGCTAAATCATAAGTTGCATATATTTCTCCTTGTTCAGAAGCTTTTGTATACCAATACACTGCCTCTACATCATTTTTTTCTACACCTACTCCACCTTCATAAGAAAAACCAACAGCACATTGAGCTTTAGCATGTCCTTCTTTAGCAGCTTCTAAATAAATTTCAAACGCTTTAGTATAATCTATTGCTATTCCATCACCATAATAATAAGCATCACCCAAATAACATTTTGCTCTTAACGAACCATTTGCTATTGCAGTGTTTATCCATTCTAAAGCCTTTTGATAATCTCTTTCAACATCTCTACCAGTTTGATACTTTATAACTAGTGCACATTGAGCATATACATCTCCACTAACTGCAAGATCATAAACCTCATTAAAAGACTTACTAATAAGTCCTCCTACTAATCTTTCTTCCTCTAAAAAACTCATTGCCATATATTTATCCTCCAATGTTCTTATAATTAAAGAATATCACATTATCTAATTTTTAATATAAAAAAGAGTTACTTTAGTAACCCTTTTTTTCATATTCCTCATATAATTCTTTAAATCTGTTAAAATGTACTATCTCTCTTTGCCTTAAAAATAGCAATATTCCAATTACATCTTTATCATCACACAAGTTTATGAGATATTCATAAGTTGCTCTAGCTTTTTGCTCAGCAGCCATATCTTCACTCAAATTAGCAAGAACATCTTGCATAGACTCTATATAAGCAACAGTAAATGGTTCTCCTGTAGAACTACTTGGATATATAGCCAATCCTTTTTGTGCATATATTGGATCAAAACCCGCTTCTTTTATCTCCTCAATTGTGGCACCTTCTGTAAGTTGCTTTAACATTGTACTTATAATTTCTACATGTCCTAATTCTTCTGTAGCGATATCACTCAGTAATGCCTTTCCTTTTTGATCAGGCATAGAAAAGCTTTGTGATAAGTATCTAAGTGAAGCTGCTAGTTCACCATTTGGACCACCAAGTTGAGTTAATAAATCTTTAGCAAACTTTAGGTTCCTTCGCTTTATATTTACTGGATATTCTAATCTTTTTTCATACATAAACATAAATTAATTCCCCCTTACCCAAGGGAATTTACCCTCTAACCATTCATATGTATCATTTTTATTTGAATGAAAACTATTAAGTGGATAATACATTTTTTCAAAATCCACTACCTTTTTATAATACTTATCCCTTGTTTCATTAAATAATCTTAATGCTTCTTTATCGCTAGGATGAGTATCTAAATATAAACCTAAATCAGTCAAATAAAAGCCATACATTTGTATCTCCAATAAAAGTCTATCCCTATCATTGTTTACACTTATATTTCCAGGAATATAATTCTTATAAGCTTTATATGTACTTTTTTCAATATTTCCTTTTATAAATCCTTCATTTTCATTAGTAAAAATAACTCTATTATTTCTGTTGTATGCATATTCAGGATAGTTTATATTATTATAATTTTCACAACAATTTTCACTTGAACAATTATCACAATTAACTAATCCCATATAATATAATTCATTCATTTTTCTTCCTCCCACAAAAGTGTATGAATAAAAACAAATGATACTTGGGCATTAAACTATCAAATATAAAAAAGTGGATTATAAATCCACTTATTAATCAATATTTATAAGTTCATATTCAACATTTCCATATCCAAGTTTATATGCAGATTCAATTGTATGAACTCCATTTCTAGATTCTATTCTCTCTATTAATTCTTCTTTTCCAGGATCATCAGAATTATAAACTAAATCTATACATGCCTTATCAATAGCAATAGGATCACTAGATATTAGTACCCCAATATCTTTCATACATGGATCATGTGCTTTAGCACAACAATCGCAATCAACAGACATATTCTTCATTACATTAATATACACTATATTTTCCTTAAAATAATCCACAATGCTTCCTGCAGCATCGGCCATTGCCTCTAAAAACTCATCATGATTAGATCCCCAAAAATTATCCGGATTACCTGTTCCATGAATATATGCTTTACCATATGAAGAAGCAAGCCCTATTGATAGTTGTTTTATAGCTCCTCCATATCCACCCATTGGATGTCCTTTAAAGTGAGATAAAACTAGCATTGAATCATATTTTTCAATATTTTTACCAACATAGTTTTTATTTATAACTTTGTAATTATTGATACTTAGCTCTAAATCGGGCCCTTTTTCATCAAGCAAATCCAACTTAAACATATCCCAACCATGTTTTTTTAATGTTTCTAGATGCTTTTCACTAGTATTTCTACCGCCTTCATATGCTGTATTACACTCAACAACTGTACCATCAACCGCTTCAATTATATTCTTCCAAAAATCAGGCTTTAAAAAGTTTTGGTTCCCTGGTTCTCCAGAGTGAACCTTAACACATACATTTCCCTCTAATTTAACATTTAATTTTTCATATAATCGTACAATTGATTCCCCACTTATCTCTTTAGAAAAGTAAACTTTTGATTTCATATTAACTCCTAAATATATTCTTCTTTGTCTAGGTAAGTAGTAATGCCAAGTTTTTCTTTAGCAACTCTAGCTGCAGCCTCTACTTGAAGCTTACCAACTTCTCCCCACCCTAGTAGTTCTATTACTCTTGAAGGTGTTGTTAGCAACCTTTCATAAGTCTTACCATTGTCTGGATCAGGTTTAACTTCTCCAATTGTATCAATAATTGCAGTCATCCTAACTTGAGCGTATGGATCAGTTCCATTTTCTTCATCCACAAGTTGATATCCAACCATCACTGGCTCATAAATTGTAGTATTAACTTCCTCAACTAATTCTCTTTTTAATGTTTCTACTTTATCTTTATCGAAACTTTCAGGAGTACCTCCCGCTAGAGAATACTTTCCATCCTCTATTCTCATTAGCATTCTACCATCTTTAGTAAACACTAACCCATATACCTGTCTAATCTTTATATTTGCAGGTACCTCTCCATCAAACCATTTAAATGTTGCCATATATATGCACCTCCTATAGCAAGAAAATTATAACAAAAAAAAGAGATAAGTCTATACTTATCTCTACTTTAATTAAATCTTACATTACCAACATACTAGTTAATATTTTTACTTTATTTTTCCTTTACTCACTTCATCAAATATTCCTGCTATATATAACTTACACATTTCCTCATTGTCTAATAAATTCCATACAGCTTCTTGTTCTTTTCTAGTTTGAGGGATATTAAGCCAATATTTTACATACCCATTCTTACCAAACTTTTCATTTACAAATTCATAAACTCTATTAATATGACTCTCTCTATTTCTAAATGATTCATTTTTAATTCCATATTTTATAGGTCTAGAAAAAACTAAATACATTGTATTGTTTCTATCAGCATCTGCTACAATTTTTCCATAAATACTTCTGGGTTCATACTCTAAATGAGAAGAGTGATCTTCTACAGCTTGAGCAATCATTTCTATAGTTTCTTTGTCATAAAATTTTTTTAATCCCACATCACTTCTAACAATGGTACCACTACTTTTAGCATGTCCTTCTCTACCCTTACTTATTCCAACATCATGATATGCCCCAACTACATAAGCAATTTCTAAATTCACATCATTACCTTGCTTAACTAATTCTTTTCCATATTCAACACAATTACTTGTAACAAACTTATAATGTGCCATACTATGAGCTTTATCAAATCCTTTATATTGTGGTCTAATTTCGCTATTTATATAAGCCAATAAATCCTTTCTTATAAAATTTGTCTTCATTGTATCCCTCCTTACTTTAAAATATCTTAACACATCTATTAAATATAGTTTTAAAAATAAACTCTTGTCTAAAAAAATCTACTTAAATTCGATAAAAAAGAGTGAATCACTCACTCTCTTTTTAATTGATTTTCCAATACCCTCCATTACCAGGACCTACTCTTTCAAGTTTACCAATTTCCTTTAAACGTTTAATATGCTTATCTAACTCTGCATCTGTTAATTTAGAATCTATTGCTATTTGTTTCTTTGAAGCCTTAGGATTTTTTTCAATAACTTCTAAAACTCTATGTTCAACACTAGATAATCCATCTTGATTAGACTTGGAACTAACTATTGGAGTTATCTCTCCTTCATGAAGAATTTTTTCTATTCCCAAATCTTCATGACTCAATTTATCAAGAGCAGATTCTATATCTAAATCCATATCCACTGCTTCTTTCTTTTCTTTCTTCCTTGTAAATAAATTTATAAAATAGAACATAAATATATAAACAATTAATATACCACCATATAAGTATTGATATGGGAAACTAAGTTTTAATTCTAATGGATCATTTCTCATATACATGTAATCAGCTCCTGGAAATATCACCCAGTTTAAAAGTGCTCCATAAGCAAACATAACTATCACACATAAATAAGTTTGCCAAATCTTTTTAAATCTAAACTCCACTATTCTTAAACTCATAAGAGAAATAGCCAGTGTAAACCCAATCATATGAGATACAGTACTATATACGTTAGAGAATCCCATATATTGTTGATGTATGCCAACTGCTGGATAAAGCAAGAATGCTAGTGTAGATAATAATCCCATAATTGTACTAAATCTTAATAGCATTTTATTTCTAAAGAATATTCCTACAATAAATGTCCATACCACAACTGAACACATATGCATTGGAAGAATAGTTTCGGTTACACTCTTTAATGTATATGTATCAGCAAACCATAAATCGACAACTCTTGAAGATATTTCAAAAAGTAATAGAATGGATGCCGCAAAATATAAAAATATACTTTTTGCTAAATTGCTTCTTTTTCTAAACAAGAAGTACACCCCAATACAAAGTAAAACCGTAGTCACTAGCATTATGATATGTCTAGTTCCATATAAATATTCGCTTTTATCCAATACTGGATTATTTTCATTTGATAACCACTCGATAAAGGTCATAAATACCACCCCATAATTTAATTATAAAACAAATTTCTTAATAAATATAATTTGACAAGTATTTTTTTTGATATATAATCATAATCGTAGTTTATCTAAGTGAGTATAGGTAAAAGATTATCCTTGAAAACCGATTGGTATAGGACCAATTATTGGTAGAATGTAAACTTGGCCATAGCTTGCCATGTGAAAGCATTGCAAATTGAAGGAGGATATGAAAATGTTACCAGTTATTGACTTAGTTAAGACTGGTAATAATATTAAGAGTCTTTTGGCTCAAAATAATATATCAGTCACAAAACTACAAGATATATTAGGATTTACTTCTCCTCAAGCAATCTACAAATGGTTCTGGGGACAAAGTTTACCTAGTGTAGATAACCTAGTTATCTTAGCTAGCATCCTACATGTATCAATAGAGGACATCCTTGTAATAGAGTGATGTCCTTTTTTTGTTAAAAGGTATTAAACTAACGGTTTAATGTTTTTATTTTTATTTAATGTTACTATATAGCCAGTTGATCTTTGAAAAATAAATATATTGGTAACTTTAATCTTAATGCTTACGTTAAAAAGTAGCCTATAACACGTTTCCAAAAGACACGTCATTAGCTCAAAAGGCGAGGGATAGGAGTTGTACTTATTAACAAGAATACATTGATAATATCGCTTGTTCTTAGTAGATGTGAGGGTAGCGCCTTAAACACTATAGGGTACAAGAATTTGCTGTTGATGGGGAGTCATGCCCCTATAAAAGTGGTATTAGTTGTATGCGGAAATCGGCAAACGGAATTCAAAGAAAAGAAGATGTCTTTTTATGGGTAACCAATCCCATAACTTCACCAAACCTCTAATGTCGGCCAACATTAGAGAGAAGTTTCGAATAATAAGTTACATAATCTATCATTGAGTGACTTCGAACACCACTCCATCACAAAATGTGATGTACACTAATGTCCTTGCTTGGGATAAGTGGCATATAGACAGGCATGAAAAAACCTCACTAGCTTGTCAAAGCGAGTTTATATGGCAAAGGTAGATTGTGCGACTAGTTCCAAATTGTGATCCGGCAAAGGGATTATTATGATTCGACCCAGAACATAGTAATCCAAGTATTTGCTATTGTGGCTGTTGAAATGGGTAAAACCATGTATAAGGATGAGACAATAAGGGGAAGGCATAAACCAGCCAACGGTATAGGGTTATCGCTAAACTGTGAAAATATTTCTGTTCTAAAGCCCGTGTTCTTGTGAGTAACCAATCTCACCAGGGAAACCTGTTCAATGAATAATTCGGTTAGTAATGATACTTGTAGGTAAATAAATAAACCCTACCCAATATATTTATTTATTTTTAAAAGAGGGTTTTCTCCCTCTTTTTTTAATTATAATTAGAATAGTTTTTCATGGCGCATTCAAATTCTTTTTCAAATTTTTCTATTGCGATTTTTCCTTTTTTAGAGAAAGGAAAGAACATATCATAAGCATGAAACCAGTTTTTATATACATCTACATTAGCTTCAATATTGGCTTCTTTTAAATTATTAATATAGCTAATAGTTTCTTGGTAAAATGGTTCTATATCTCCAACAAATGTATAACAAGGAGGTAAATCTTTATAATCAGTTTCTAATGATGGAGAAGCATAAACAGGAACACTACTTGTATCTACCCCTTTTAAATACATCTTCCAGGCTGCATGATTTCTTTTTGTATTCCATATTGGAGCATGATTATCTCTAGACGATTCAGTATCTCTATAATCAATCATTGGATAAAGTGGCATTTGATAGGCAATATTTACTTCTTTTTTATCTCTTGCATACATGCATAAAGCAACAGTTAACCCACCACCTGCACTCTCTCCACCAACAAAAATCTTATCCTTATTAAAGCCTAGTTCACTAGCATGATCTTTTAAATACTTTAATGCTTCATAACAGTCTTCTAAAGCTGCAGGATATGGATGCTTAAAACTCAATCTATAATTAGGACATACTACTACAGCACCATATTTTTTCACTAATGCTTTAGCTCTAGTAAAATAAAACATCTCCGCCATTCCTGTAGCATATCCTCCACCATGTATCCACAAAACTCCTGGAGTATCACTTATGTCTTTCTTATTTTTTGGAGTAGCAATCAACAATTTCAATTTATTTTCACCAATTTTTATTTTTCTCACTTTATATTTTCTCATATTAATTCACCTTTAATATCTCAAAAGCTTTCTTTAAAACTCTATCATAATTATTTTCTAAGTCTTCAATAGTATTTTCTACAATAATATCTGGAACTATAGCTCCTTTACTTTTAAAAATCTCACTAAAGTCCCAATATCTAATCGAATAAGAAAAACTTTTGTCCTCAACACTATCATTATTATTGTATCCATAACTACTTGCTGCCCCACCTGTTGGAGTCCCAATAAGTAAAGTATTAAATTCTTTTTTAAACTTAGCTATTGCAAATCTTCCTGAAGAAAATACCCCTGAATCAATAAGTAAAACACCATTCATTTTTTTATCTCTAACTAAATCTTGAAAAGGATTTAATATTTCTGAATTTCCTCCAGCATTCCCTCTTAAATCCAAGATATATTTATCTATATTTAACTCTTCAACTTTATCTTTAATTTCTTTTACAAAATCTATAAAAGGAATATCTTTATCCTCTCTACAAGCACTATATTTAAGATATAAAACATTATTCATAACACTATATGTATATGGCTTAAATGTACTTACTCTCTTTTTTAACTCTTCTTCACTAGCAACACTTAATTCTATAAAATTATCATTATAAAGCTTAGCTACTAACTCATCTTTTATTCCTATCATTTCATAGAAATACTTACTATTAAATCCTATCTCAATTTGTTTGTTTTTCCACTCCTTTGTTTCATAACAAACTATCTTAGAAAAACTATCATAAAGTTCTTCTATGCTACAATTATTAATTGATATAACTTCTAAATATTTTTCATTATCAAATATATATAACTTATTATTTTTATAAATTAGCTTATGATGTAATGTTTTGTTTTTTATAAAATACCTAGTGTGAGCATCCCTAAATTTAGAAAATAGTTTAAGCATTTCAAAATCAAAACTAACTTCATCTAACTTATCCCAATCCACTTCATTAAAAAGAATATAAAATTCTTCCTTACTTATATCATGCCATAAATTAATATGCCCTTTTTCTAGTTTTTCAAATATAGACTTCGCTTTTTCACTATTTTTCATTCTCATCACCTTATAAAAAGACTAACACATATTTAAAATAAAAAGATAGGTTTTGCCCTATCTTAATCTAAATACTCTTTAATATTAGGAAAGTCTTCCTTTATACTATTTTTCACATTTGCCTTAGCATATAACATTTTTAATACTTCATATACTTCCTTAAGTTCTTTGATATGCTTTTGTTTTAAATCTTCTTGGTGTATATCTCTTTGAATTATATAGTCATATCCCTCGATAATTAATCTATATGTTTCTAACATTTCAGGAACTTTCCTTTTTAAAACATATATATCTTTAAGTTCTTTATATGAATCAATAACTTCCTCAAGATATTCATCCTCATCACTATAATTTAAAGAACCATAAACCTCTATTAACTGAAGTAAAGTTTCTTCTAATTTATCATAATTTTTACTTTCTTTATACTCATTAACTAAATCAGTTAATCTTAAACTTTCTTCATATAAATCCGAATATCCCATAATTTCACCCTCTTAAAAATAATCCGGATGATTATCTGCTACTAATAAAACAGTATTAAAAAATACACCCCTAGCAACTCTTCCAACTTTTATCTCTTCATATTCTATTAGATTTATATCTACAAGTAACTTAAAATATAATCCCAAGCAATCTATATCTATTGCATAATAAGTTTCTCCAGTTAATGGATTAGTTTCTAATTTAAATCCTTTAATGATCCCACTTACAAATCCTGTACATGGATCATTTTGAAAATCAGAAATATAACTTTCATTGGCAAACTCTATTTTTTCTTCTTTTATTACATCGCTATCATCTTGATCAACAAAGAACTTTTTTTCCTCTTTTGCATCAATTATTTCAATACTATTTGCAAATGAGGCAATCTTCAAGTCTAAATCTTCATGCTCATCTTCTTTAATATGAAATATGCCCATATTAGGACAAGAAAACCAAAAAGGAATTCCATCTTTTTCTATAACTAAAGTATCAAAATCTCCAGATTCTTCACTAACTTTAATTTTATTACCATATATAGCTTTAGATATTCTCTCATTATTATGACCTAAACCAATTCTGGATATTTGATTATTTACAGTATCTAATTCAGCACTATATCTAATCTCTCCAAAATAATACATCATGTATTCTAAATTGCCCTCAGCATCCAAATCCCATGATCCTCTTTTAATTGATTCATCAGAATTAATCCTATTAAATAAATCTACAACCTCATTAGCATTATTAATTTTAAACCCTATATCTGAATAATGTGACATATAAACTCCTATAAACCTAACTTAACTAATATTTGCTTAACTGCACCTTTACCTTGTACAATTGGATAACTAGTTGTTCCATTAGCAGTTTTAATCTTAAGTTTTCCAGTTAATAATCCACTAACTTTTGCCTCTACTATATCCTTAGCATCGATTTCTTTTTTATTTGCAAAATCTATAGCTTTGTTAGTAAATGGTGTAATAATAATTTTCCCATTTGCACATGATATTGCATACATTGGTGAACTTAAAGCAGCAATTGCACCTACTGCATTTTGTCCATATCCAACTAACTCATCTTCAGCTAGTCCCTTTTCTTTTAAATCTCTTGTTAATGTTTTCAAATTATATCCCATAATATATATCCTCCATTTTCCATAATTTTAACATATTAATTCTTATTACTTAATAATTTAA
Source organism: Bacilli bacterium (assembly GCA_017517765.1). GTDB lineage: Bacteria > Bacillota_I > Bacilli_A > RFN20 > DUOF01 > RGIG6178. Next base: position 320,784 of record JAFWYE010000006.1, read on the forward strand.
AAGTAAAAAACTGCTAGCGTAAGCTAACAGTACTTCTTAAATATTTTCTATTTCTTTTTTTTATTCTTATAGAAAAAGCAGAATAGATAATAACAAAAATGATAAATATAATATCACTAATTTTTGTTAACATAGCAAAAGTGTTTGAACCCATCTCGCTAAACTTTAATGAAACCCACCAAATAAGAGCACAAAATAATACTAAAGCAATAAATGCAACAATTAACACTATCACTCTTAGTGCTACAGGAGATCTCCCCTTAAATCTCTCACCTGGTAATTTAGTAAAACAATCCGTTAATAGTTCCATCAAAAAATCTATCATAAATATCACCACATTCATTATATCTTAAATAGATAACTTTAAAAATCTTATCTATCTTTTTTGAATTTAATCATTTTATAATGAAAATTAGTTTCTCCATTTTCTACAAATCCAAGTCTTTTATATAATTCACCAACTCTATTTTGTTTGAAATATTGTAACTCAATATTATAATTTTTATATTTTTCTAAAATATCCAATAATATTTTTGTTCCTATACCTTGCCCTCTATATTTTTCATCAATACAAATATTACCTATTTCATAATTTCCATTTTCTAAAAAATCATCATTATAAAAACCAATATTCATATTATCTTTAGTAATAATATACATTGTTTCTTTATATGCTTCTACAAACTTTTTAAAATACTCTCTTTGAGCATTTTCATCCCAAGTTCCCCAATTAGCTATTACATAATCTATATAGGCTTTCTTTTTTAATTCATAAATATATTCATAATCATCTTTAGTAAATCTTCTAAACTCATATTTCATTTTTATTTCCTCCCTTAAATTAATTTTTTATATTATAAAAACATGACAAAAACACTATCCCAAAAGGGAATTTTTATTTATTACAATATAAAACATTAACTCCAGTCTCATAAATAAAAAACCTCCTTAGACTTACATCTTTAGAGGTGAATAAACCACGGTGCCACTCTAATTAGATAACATTGTTATCTCACTCATTATGTGTAAATTTTCTTATACACGAAGCTAACTTTCGTTAGTGCCTCCTAGGTAGATAGATTACTTCCTTCATTTACTTTCACCAACCGTAAACTCTCTATATCATTCCATAATCATTATCCCAATCATAGGCAAAGATTTGCTTACATTTTAATAAGCACTTTATATTATGTCAACACTTTTTATTTTACAAACTCTTTCCATAATATAAAACAAGCGGTGCATCTTCTTCTGAATCATCTAGTTCAGACATTAAATATTCATTATATCCAAAGTGAAAATAAATAGATAAATTTCTGGTCTCCCTAGCTTCACTTCCAATAGTAATATATGTATATCCTAAATCCTTTGCATATTTTTCCGCTAATTTTACTAGCTTAGAAATATGTCCTTGACCTTCATATTCCTTATCACATCTAAAAGCATTCATATTACAAATATTTAAACCATTACATAACTTTTCTTTATTAATTACTGCCTTAACATTTGTTTTTAAAATAAGAGTAATTTGACCAATAACTTCTCCATTATCACTAACTGCAACAAATGTTTTAGCATCATTATTTAAATTATAATCTATATACTCTTTTTTCCATCTAATATATCTAGAATCATCAGGATGTTTATCTATATCTTTATCCCAAACATTATTCAAATCTTCTAGTGTTGCTAATCTATAAATCATATATATCACCCCATGCCTTAAGTTCTAATCTTTTTCCATCATCAAAAAACTTATAGTGATAAAACTTTCCTTCATTATTTACATAAACATCATTAGCCCCATTTGTATACCATATTTCATAATTATAATCACCATATAATTTATTCAATTCACTTGTTATAGTAATAGCTAGCTTATCATACATTTCATTTTCACTAATTGATTCAACTATTTCTAGTGATTTATGATTTGTAATAGTCTTTAATATTTGCCATCCTTTGATATTTTCTTCTATATTATAGGGAGTAAATCCCACATCCAAATATAATTTTGCTGCTAGCCAAGTATGAGTTTGAGTATGTAATAAGATACTAGTATTTCCTAAATTTCTAGCTACCTCAAGACACTTATAGATTAATGCTTTTGATAAGCCTTTTCCTTGATGATCTTTTTTTATTGCAAGCCAATCTATAAGACAAGTATATCCATTTTCACTTGTTGGCGATATTGTAGCAGTTGCAATTTTTTCTTTATTATATTCGATAAAAAAACATCTTTTGTGTAACTCATCTTCGAACTCTTTAAAGAATATTTCAAAATAATTTACAGCTCTATTGTATGAAGTAAATTCTCCTGAAGATAAATGAATTTTTGCCCATTCAAGTATATCTTCTTCCCCATTATAAAAAGTAAATGTATACCCCTTTGGTAAAGATACATCTTTTATATATTTATCTATATCATTCATACTCATAAGTAGTTCATGATACTCTAATGTTTTTTCAATCGAATTCAAATTAATCACCTACACAAACAACGACAAGGAAATAAGTAACATACCTACAAAATATGTCAAACTGTTCCTTCTAACAATCCATTTATTCCCCTTAATAACAAATGCTATTATCACTATCTTACATCCTTTATTAATATATTATAATCCACTATTATTTCTTCATCCTCAGGTTTTATTCTAGACAAAGTGATTTTGGCATTCTCTTTACCAACTTTAGAGAAAAACGATTCACTTGATAAACTAATAAAATCAGCTTTTTTCACCGGTTTAATATAATCATTACATACAATAAATCCATTCTTAATTAGAGATTTTGAACTAGCAAAATTATTTTTATGAACTTTGCCAAATGCCCATTCAAAACCATCGGCTTTTATCTTTTCTAATAAATTAGCGACCATTATTTTCATGATGCCTCTTCCTCTATATTTACTAGAAACCATTGTAAATCCTATCTCTACAAGTTTATCTGTATTACACTCTTTTGGAAACTCAACTTTTCCAATTAATTTACCACATTTATAATCAAGTGAACTAACAGCGCACAAATTTTCCTCATCAAATACTCCAATAATATAAAATCTAGGATTCTCTATCATCGATTTAACATTATCATAATCATATGGCATTGGTGAAAACCATTCTAAGTTTTCTAAATTAGAATACATATCTACAATTAAATCACAAAACTTTTCAGTATCATTTACATTAAGTTGTCTAATATTCATTATAATCACCTATACTTTCAATTTATTTATTTGATTTTGTACTTCATTAAAAAACATTCCTGCATGCTCTCCATCTATTGTGGCATGATGAAATCTTAATGAAATTGTAAGTTTATATTTTAAGAATTTCTTAACATATTTTCCCCACATAAGGAAATTGTCCCAAAAGGTTTTAGAGGTTGATAAACTAAAAGATTCAAACGGATAATTAGTAACTGCAGAGGTTGATAACATAGCTCCACAATCCTCATCATAATGGCTACAATTATCATAGCAATAGTTTCTTACTCTTATATATTCTTTTTCAAAATCTAAAAAATTATTAAAATACTTAATACTTCCATAGCATAAAGATTCATCTTTTCCTTTAAATACTGCATTCACCTTAATATCATCATAATAATATAAGCCTTCTTCTTTTATCATATAATGAAACTCTTCAATATTCTCCCCTGCTTGCATTAAAACATAACAAAGCAATGCATTAAGAGAATGTCCTTTATTTTTGATTTTTATTAGATTAGTAATATCAAAAGTTCCTGTAACACAAACAGAAGGATTATCTTCTTGCATGAATCTTTCATACATATCTTTATATTTATATTCATTTAAATCAACTTTTCTTTTATTCATCATAACCTCCAAATAGACAAAAAAAGCCATTATGGCTTTATTTGTAATTAAACTCCACTATAAGATGAAAAACCACCATCAATTGGAATAGTTACACCAGTCACAAAATTAGCAGCATCATTACTAAGTAAGAATAGTGTAGCACCTACTAAATCATCTAATTCTCCAAATCTTCCCATTGGAGTAGCAGCTAAAATCTTTCCAGTTCTAGCAGTTGGTGTTCCATCTTCATTCCACAATAACTTTGCATTTTGCTTAGTTGAAAAGAATCCTGGTGCAATTGCATTTACCCTAATACCAACATGAGAGAAATGTACTGCTAACCATTGAGTAAAGTTAGTAACTGCAGCTTTTGCTCCACTATATGCTGGTATTTTAGTTAATGGAGTATATGCATTCATACTAGAGATATTTAAAATATTACATCCTTTTCTACCAATCATATCTTTAGCAAATACTTGGCTAGGTAAAAGTGTTCCAATAAAGTTAAGATTAAACACAAATTCGACTCCACTCTTATCTAAATCAAAAAATGTTTTAATTTCCTTTGTAGCATCATCTAACTCCGCATATTCATTATCTGTAGTAGCTCTAGGATTATTTCCTCCAGCTCCATTAATTAAAATATCACACTTACCAAAATCTTTTAAAATTTCTTCATGACACGCCTCTAATGATTCTTTTTCTAAAACATTGCAAGCATAGCCTTTAGCAACATAACCATCGTTTACTATTTCTTTAGCATATGCATCTGCAGCATCTTTATTTAAATCCAATAAACATACCTTTGCCCCACACTCTGCAACAGCTCTAGCTAGATGAGAACAAATAATTCCTCCAGCACCTGTAATAACTACAACTTTATCTTTTAAATCAACTTTAAATGGTAATTTCATCTTATTTTTTCTCCTTTACTGCAGCTTCCCATAATCCATTAAAATAAGCTGCTCCTAATGCTCTATCATATAACCCATATCCAGGTTTAGCCTTTTCTCCCCAGATTTGTCTTCCATGGTCTGGTCTAACGTAACCGTCAAATCCGTTTTCAACAAGTGCCTTAACAATTTCATACATATCTAAACTACCAAACTTAGATAGATGTCCACTTTCTTCAAACCCATTATCCACTAATAAAATATTTCTAAAATGTAAGAAATGAACTCTACCCATCTTTGAATATTTAGCAGCCATTTTAACCATATCATTATTAGCACTACAACCAAATGAACCAAGACAAAGAGTAAGACCATTATGAGAATCATCTACTAACTTTAAAAATCTATCCATATTTTCTTCATTAGTAATAATCCTTGGAAGTCCAAAAATAGGCCAACATGGATCATCTGGATGAATGGCCATATTTACATCACATTCTTTACAAACAGGGATTACTTTTTCCAAGAAATATTTTAAGTTATCCCATAGTTTCTCTTCTCCAAGTTCCCTATATTCATTTACTAAAGAAGCTAACTCCTCTCTAGTATATGAAGCATCCCAACCAGGAAGTGTTAAGTCACTTTCGCTCTTAGTTGGATCAACCTTATCAACTTGATCTTGATAATATACTAAACATGTTGAACCATCTTCATTAACCTTATCTAATTGAGTTCTTGTCCAATCAAATACAGGCATAAAGTTATAACAAATACACTTAATTCCTGCTTTAGCTACCCTTCTTATATTTTCACAATAATTTTCTATATACTTATCTCTACTAGGTCTACCTAATTTAATATCTTCATGAACTGGAATAGATTCAATTACTTCAAAATTAAGACCAGCATCTTCAGTTAATTTTTTTAACCTTAAAATGCTTTCATTACTCCAAACTTCTCCAACAGGAACATCATATACTGCAGTAACAATTGAATGCATGTTAGGAATTTGTCTTATATTTTCTAAACTAATAGAATCATCTTCTCCATACCATCTAAATGAAAGCTTCATATTATTCTCCTTTATTAATTAAATCTAATACTCTTCTAGTGTTTTCTTCTATATTCCCTTTCATCATAAAAGATCCACCAATTGCCACAACACTATCAAGAGATAAATACTCCAGAATGTTGCTTTCATCAATTCCCCCAGTTGGTAAGAACTTTACACTCTTGAATGGTCCACCTAGTGATTTAAGTGTTTTAACCCCACCATAACAAGAAGCAGGGAAGAACTTAATTATTTCTATGCCATTACTTAAACAAGTCATAATCTCAGTTGGTGTAACTGCTCCAGGAATATATGGAACATTAACTGTTTTTAAATAGTTACATGTTTCAAGATCAAATCCAGGAGAAACTATAAATTTTGCTCCAGCTTCGATTGCCTCTTTTGCTTGAGTAACATTTAAAACTGTACCTGCTCCAATTAACATGTCAGGAAATGTTTCCCTTCCAAGCTTTATAGCATCTTTTGCACATGCTGTTCTAAATGTAATCTCTGCAACATTTATTCCACCATCATTAAGTCCTTTTAAAGTGGGAATAGTATCATTTAATTCTTTAATAACTACTACAGGAACTATTTTATTACCGTTTAACATTGTATTATCTCCTTTAAATATCTAAAAATTCTTTAATATTGTTATAACAAATATCTTCTACTAATTTGAAAGCACTATTATAGTCATACTCTCCTCTTTCTACATAATTACCAACCAAATTGCAAAGTATTCTTCTAAAGAAATCAAATCTCACATAAGAAGAAAAACTTCTTGAATCAGTAAGCATACCTAGAAAAGTTCCAAGTGTAGAATATTCAGCTATTATTTCCATTTGTTCTCTATTACCAATTAAATTATCATTAAACCACCAAGCTGGTCCAATTTTAACATTTCTAAATGATCCTGCAATAACTGACATTTCTTTAATAGCATTACTATTTAATGAATATAGTATAGTTTTAGGAAGCAAGTTAGAATTATTTAAATCATCTAAGAAATAAGCTAAATTATCAGTATTTGTTTCATGTCTTATTACATCAAATCCACTATCTTTTCCAATGCTAGTGAATGTAGAAGAATTAATATTTCTAAATGTAGCAAAGTGTATTTGCATTACCATATTTCTTTTCTTATATTCTTTTGCTAAATATCTCATCATATGAGAAAAGAATTCATATTTTTCTTCTTTAGTAACATCTTTTCTTTTTAAGAAAATTTCATTAGCTTTTTCTTCACCAACATCATTTCCAGGAAGATAATCCATACCATGATCTGTTATCTTACATCCCTTACTAACAAAGAAATCTAATCGTTTCTCTAAAGCCATTTTTAAAGTGTTTAAATCTTTAATTTCAACATTACTTACTTTTGAAAGCTCATTTATATAATTTTCCTCAAGAGCAAACAAAGCATCTGGTCTAAATGTAGGAGCCACAACAGTATTATTGTATTTTCCATGAACACTTAAACTAGAAGTAGGATCATCAGTAGTACAAACAAATTCCACTTTAAACTGGTTAAGTAATGTTTGAGTTGTTATCTTCTTTAATTTTTCATTACATTCTTCATATATTTCTTTTGCAGTATCTTTATTTAGTGGTTTTGTTATTCCAAACACCATTTTAAGTTCTAAGTGTGCCCAATAATAAACTGAGTTTCCAATTAGTTTAGGCATAATTGTAGCAAATGCTAAAAACTTTTCATAATCACTAGCATCCCCAGTAATATATTTTTCATCTACCCCACAACTTCTCATTGTTCTCCATTTATAGTGATCACCTTTTAGCCACAATTCAGTAACTGTCTTAAATCCAGAATTGTTCGCTATTTCATGCTCATTTAAATGACAATGATAATCTATAATAGGTAAGTCTTTTACACTCTTATATAATTCAACACCGACTTTATTATCTATTAGTAATTCATCATTTAGAAAATCTCTCATACTAATCTCCTATCTTTGAACTCTACCAGAAGCATTACCACCAATCAATGATAGTACTTCCTCAACACTAACAAGATTATAATCTCCTTCTATTGTATGTTTTAAACAACTAGCACCAACTGCAAACTCAATAGCTTTTTGAGGTTCAAAATTATTTAATAATGAATAAATTAATCCTCCTCCAAAACTATCTCCTCCACCTACTCTATCAACAATATGAACATCATACTTTTTAGAGAAGTAAGCTTCTCCATTTACATATAACATTCCGGACCACTTATTATCATTAGCAGAGATAGATTCCCTTAAGGTAATAGCTACCTTTTTGAATCCAAATTTATCAGTTAATTTCTTAGCAACTTCAATATATCCATCTCTATTTAATTCACCCTTAGTAACATCACTACTAGAAGCATGGATATCAAATACATCAGCAGCATCTTCTTCATTAGCAATAACAACATCTACATACTTTGCAAGTTTTGACATTGTTTCATTAGCCTCTTGCTTAGTCCATAATTTCTTACGATAGTTTAAATCACAAGAAATTGTAATATTTCTTTTCTTAGCCTCACTAACTGCTGTCAAACAAATATCTGCAACATTCTTACCTAATGCTGGAGTAATACCAGTAAAGTGGAACCAATCTACTCCACTAAAGATTTTATCCCAATCAAAGTCTTCTTGAGTAGCCTCTGAAATAGATGAATGTGCTCTATCATAAACTACTTTAGATGGTCTTTGAGAAGCACCTTTTTCTAAGAAATAAATTCCCATTCTATCTCCACCTCTAGTAATTAAAGAAGTATCTACTCCAAATCTTCTTAGAGAATTAACAGCGGCATCTCCGATTGGATTTTTTACAATCTTACTAACAAATGCAACATCTAATCCATAATTAGCTAAAGATACTGCAACATTAGCTTCTCCTCCCCCATAAGTAGCGCCAAACTTATCAGCTTGAACAAATCTGTAATACCCCTCTGGGGCAAGACGTAACATAAGTTCACCAAATGTAATAACTTTCATAACAACATTCCTTTCAAATTTTATATCTACTTAAATAATATTATTTTATTCTAAAATAATAAAGTTTTTAGCATATAAAAAAAGGCTTTGCAATAAGCAAAACCCTTTTTATAAATTTGATGTAATTATTCTTCTGAAGGAATTTCTTCTACTACTTCTTCAACTGCAGGAGTCTCAACTACAGTTTCAGCAGCTGGAGTAGCTTTTCTAGCAGCTAATTCTTCATTCATAGTTGCTAGTGTTTTCTTATCAAGATTATAGATGAATGCGATTGCAACAAACATTACAATACCACTAAACATATATAGTCCTGCAACTAACCAACACATATTATAAGCAGTTGGTAAGCTTTGTCCTTCAGTACCTAGACTTGAAACATATCCTAAAGCCCCCATTAAAAGGAGAACAACTGAAGGTCCAACACCTTGAGCTAATTTTCTAAAGAATGAGTGAAGAGAGTATACTGTTCCTTCTTCTCTAGTTCCGAATTTCCATTCATTGTAGTCAATAGCATCAGCCATGAATGCCCATGATACACAAGTGTAAACACCCATACCAAATCCAAATACACAAAGTGCAATGATAAACATTACAAGTGCTAATGTTTTATTTGGAATAAGTGGGAATATAAACATTAATAAACCACCAACAACAGAAACTAACGCTCCCATTGCAGATGATTCTTTCTTACCAAATTTATTAACTAATTTTTTAATAAATGGCATAAAGAAGAACATTGGAAGGAATCCAATAATCATAGCAATACCAGATAATGATGCTTGTCCAAAATATGTAGCAAACATTATTGTTGTAGCAGTAGAAGCTGAGTTCATTCCCAAAAACATTGCCATAGCTGCAACTGTAGCGCCAACTGCAGGTCTATTTTTCATGAAATTACCAAATGCTTTAAATACATTGAACTTTTGTGATTCATTAGTTTTTACAGCATTTTCGTCAACACGAATAGTGATAGTCTTAATCATGAATAAGAATGCAATGAATCCTAAAACACCCATAATTAATGCTGCAATAAACACTCTCTCACCCATCAATGTTTCGATTTGTGTTCCTGCTGAATTAAGTTTTGGAGTTCCATCAGCATTGAATTCTTTCTTCCAAATTAACATAGGTAATATCATCATTGGAATCATATTACCAAGCATTGATCCAACTGATCTCCAAGTTGAAAGTTGTGATCTTTCTCCTCCATCAGTTGTTACTAAAGATAACATTGAACCATATGGTACGTTAGCAATAGTATAACAAGCATCCCAAATTAAATATCCACCAACAAATAGTAAACATTTAACCCATAGATCTGCCTTAGGTACTGGAATAAATACTAGTGCTCCTGCAACTAATAATCCAATTGCACCTATTAAAATATAAGTTTTAAATTTACCTAATTTATATTTTCTCTTATCACTATCAATCATTGCTCCAATAAGTGGGTCATTGATAGCATCCCAAATTTGAACAATAAGTAGCAAAAGAGATAATAGACCTGTTTCTAGCATCATAAATACAAGCCAGAATGTTTGTACTGTACCTTTTAAAGAGAATGACATGTTACATCCAAAGTCACCAGCAGCATAAGCAACACAGTCTTTTATACCAAATTTCTTTGTCTTCTCATCGGCACCATTTTCTACTTTTTTACTCATTTTTTTCTCCTTTCTAAATTTTGTATATTTAAGTAATTATCAAACATTTTGCGCTATAAACATTTGATAATTACTAAATACCTTAAATAAATCTATTTCTTAATTTTTTGTAATTCAGTATTAATTTCTACAACAACCTCAGCAGGAATTTTATCTGATAGCATTTTTGCAATTCTTTCAATAGAGAATCCACCCATCATCTTCATTGCACCTTTAGGAAGTTCCATACCACCCTCAGTAGAAAGAGTAGCTAACATTTTATCGATGAAAGCGTTCATTAACTTTGCCCCTTCTGGATTTGCCATAATATCTTTAATCTTATCTTTTATTGAGAAATAGTCTCTATTAATTTCTCCGCCAATATTATTTCCATCCTTGTCAAACCAATTAGTTACAGCTCCTGTTTTAGCATCTAAACTATATTCAGCATATGGTTTTTCCACCTTAACAACTTTTGCTTTATCTTTTAAGTTACCACTACTAACTACTAACTTAGTTTTCTTTTTATCTAATTTAACCTTGAAGTTAAACACATGTTCACCTGTTTTTGTTTCTTGTAATTTACCATTTACATATAAAGAAACTTCTTTTTGGTTTGTATAAACTATTACATTAGTTTCATCTTCGCATCTATAAATATATCTTTTACTAGCTAAATGAATAAAAGGATCTTCACTCCAATAAGCCTTATATAAATAGAAACTATCTTTCTTTACTTTTCTATCATAGGTGATTAACCCCTTATCATTTCTACCTTTAACTCCACCTTCATCTCTACTATCTGCAGCAAAGTCAAACATATTCCAAACATGAGTTGCCCAAAGATATGGTCTAGTAGCAAATGTTTCTAACATATTGTGATGATAATAACATTGATACTCTTCACTATAATCTCCCATTTGAGGATCACTAGTATGCCATTTTAATACACATTCACAACCATACTCAGAAAGACCTAAACATGTTTTTGGATATTTCTTATGGAAGTTATCTAACCATTCAGCATTATCAGCAACGTCTCCTCCATACCATCCAAAATAGTGATTATAAGAGATAACATCACTTACATGATTCATTTCGCTATCAATATCAAGCATTGATACTTGTGCCATTGTAGTAAGTCTAGTATCGTCTATGCTATGAACTAACTCATTTAAATCTTTATGTTTTGCTAATAATTCAGGAGTTTCTCCTCCCATTGTAATTTCATTTGAAAGTCCCCAAACAACAATTGATGGATGATTATAATTTTGATATACAAGTTCCTTCATTTGACTTTTTGCATTTTCATGCCCATTAGCTAAATCCATAGAAATAAAAGGTATTTCAGCCCAAACAACCATTCCATACTCATCACATAAATCATAGAAATATTGATCATGTTGATAGTGAGCAAGACGGATAGTATTAGCACCAACTTCTTTAATTAATTCCATATCTTCTTTATGGTCTTTTTTAGATATTGCCCAACCTTTATTTAATCTATCTTGATGTCTAGAAACTCCACGTAATGGATATGATTCCCCATTTAAGAAGAATCCCTTATTTGGATCAATCTTATATGTTCTAAATCCAAATGTTACATTTACATTATCCAATACTCTATCTTCTCTAGCTAATTTAATTTCTAGATTATAAGTAAATGGATCTTTTACACCATTCCATAAATGAGGATTATCAACCTCAAATTTAAACTTAGTGTTCTCTTCATAACCAATAAGAATAGTCTTTCCTGTTTTATCTTTTAATGTATAAATAAGTTTTGCACCATGACCATTAGTTAAGTAAGTCTCTACTTCAACTACCCATTTTTTTCTACTATATTTAGGAGTTACTTTCACTCCCTTACTTCCATAATAATCTAAATCAAAATGAGTGATATTTGTAGTGATTAGATTAACATCTCTATAAATACCTCCAAAGAAAGTGAAGTCAGCCCATTGAGGATAAATCCTATCATTAGCACTATTATCAGCTTTAACCATGATAATATTTTCTTCATTAAGTAATTCATCTACTTTACATCTAAAAGTAGAGAATCCACCTTCATGATGACCAACTAACTTGCCATTGAAATAAACATCTGCAATAGATTGAACACCCTCAAATTCAAGATAAACAACTTCATCTTCTGCTTTTTCAACTTTACCTAATTTCTTATAGTACCAACAAGCACCACGATAATAGTCTCCACCACCATCTTGTCCATCTAAATTGTTCCAAGTATGAGGTAAATTAACCTTTTTTGCTTTATGATTTAACACTTCGGTTTCCGAAATATTCTTTTGAATAAATTTCCAACCAGAATTAATATTTACTACTTTTCTCATTTAATTCTCCTTTACTGCCTTACTTTAATTATACTTAATATAATTACATTCCCAAATGATTTGAAACTTTTTAATAAAAAAGTCTAACTTTGTCGGTTAGACTTACCTTTTATTTTTTCTTCTTTTTTCAGCATTATATTCAGCTTCAGCCTCATCTGCATCGCATCTACAAAAGCAAGCAGCTTCTTTGTAGTCATCTCCATCTTTACCCATAGATTCTAGCTTTCTAGCCTTTTCCTCAAATTTTTCGCCCTTATCAAATAAGTACCAAGCTCTTAAAGAATTAAATCCTCTCATATTTAGATTCTCTTTCATAATTCTTTCTAATTCCACTTTTATGTACTCTGGCTTATCCACATTCATAATTAAATATCCATCAGCTTTTTGCTCAGGAACTCTATTTCCTAAAAGAAGTTCAAACCATGCAGAAACAATGTGTCTATGGCAAAATTCATCTGGTTCTTCATAACATAAAAGAGTAACTTCGCCTAGTTCTCTAAATATCTCTTCTGGATCAAGACGTGATAATACTTGCTTATAATATTCCTCAATATAATATAAGTTATTTTCTTTTTCAGGAATCTTACCAATGTTATCATGCCAAATTCTCCAAAAACCCAATTTAGGAGCAAGTTTAGGGTAGCAATTCCCTTTATAGTTAGCTCCCATTCCTCTATCTCCAGATATTGAAACCACTCTATATTTATCTGATTTCCAATTTTTGTAACTACTAGTACTAATCATAACTATATCTCCTATTATCTTCTTTTAAATATATTAACAATCTTTTTAAATTTAGATTCAGGTTTCTTTGAAGCACAAATATCTTTAGCATCTTTTGGTAGTTTCATCTTTAACTTACCCATTCTAAACCAAATAATATCTCTAATAGAGTACATTTTAAATTGCAATAGTTCATGTTCATTGACTAAATATAAATGATTTCCTTTTTCTGTTTCATCTAGTGAGTTGTATTTTTTTGCCACCTCATTCATCCTAGAAGCAACTTCCTCTCCTTTTTCAACAAGTTCTGCATCAGTTAAATTAATACATTCTAAATAATCTACACTGTATTCAAGATTTTTAAAAAACTTGATTTCTTCTGGATCATCAAATTCCATAAAATCATATCTATTTGAATCGGTACAAATAAACATTTCACCAAACACTTTATTAACAACAGAAGCTGGTATTGCTTTACCTTCGCTAGACTTCATAAGGTAAGCCAAATCATTTAATTGAACATAGGCTTTAGTATCAGTTATTATCTTCATTTAACATTCCTCCGTTAATCCATCTACATTATATAACAACCCATGTTCAGTTACAACAAAAAAATAAGAGGCCAAAGCCCCTTATTTAAACACCATTTCATATTTATAATAATCAAAACCATAGTTTGATTTTCCAAGACCACAGTTAACAAAACCAGCATTTTCATACATTCTCATTGCAGAAGAATTTAAAGTAGCAACATGAAAGTGCATTCCATCTGCACCTCTATCTTTTGCTTCCTTAACAAGGAGCGATACAAACTTAGTTCCTATTCCCCTACCTTGGTACTTACTAGAAACACAAATCCTAGCAATACCAAGTGCATTAGTTAATTTATTCTCCCAGTTCTCATTTTCTTCTTCCTTAACTCCTAAAAAGCTAACTGCAATAATCTTATTATCATCTTTTAAAACATACAAATTACCAGCATTAATATCCTCTTCGATTAATTCCTTACTAGGATATCCTTGCCCCCATGTTGTAAATGTGGTTTTCATAACCTCATTATAAAGACGCATTATTTCATTAACATCTTCTTTATTAGCCTTTAAAAAATTCATTTTACTCACCTATCTTAGAACTTTACATCATAAGCATCTAAGCATTCTCTAGTGTAATATAGTTCATCCTCTAAAAATGCTAATTTAATAAAATCATATGCACCTGGAGTAGTATCTAATACAGCATGAACAGTAACTCCACCTTTATAATCATTAGAACCTTCATTTAAAGTTATATGGTAAACATCAGCAATAATCTTCTTATGTCTTTTTAAACCTTTTACTTTTGTATTTTCTTTACTAACCACAACATATTCTTCACCCATATTAGTTAAAATATCTAGTGCTTTTTGAGTTAATACACAATATGCATCTAAAAATACTATTCTAGGATCAATACTACTAGTGTCTAATATTAATTTCTCACTTTCTGCTTTAACATATGCTTTTATTGCTTTTTCTTTTTCTTTATCATTTAATTCAGCATAAGCTTCAGCTCTTTCTTCTCTCCATAAATTATTAAAGAATTCTAAAAATAATTCCTTTGCTTTTTTATCTAAATCTTTAGCGCCTTCAAGTTTTACATTTAAATCTAATCTTTCCATTTAATTATTCCTCCTAAAAATCTTCTTCTGTTAATATTTTAATGCCTTTTTGGCTAATAAGGGAAGAAAATACCCCACTTCCTTTAATTAATGTCCCATTAAACTCTCCATTATAGATGAATTTTGTACCACAACTTGGACTTTTTTCTTTAAGAATTGCTATTTTAGCCCCGCTCTCTAAAGACTTCTTTAAAGCAATAGTAGCTCCTCTAACAAAATAATCAGTTACATCATCACCCTTTTCACTAATTACTTTACCATCTTTAATTTCACTTTTTAATCTTGGAGTAGACATTCCTCCCATTACCTCAGGACACACTAAAATTACTTCTTTATCCTTTAGATATTCAATAATCTTTTCTCTTTTATTATTACCACCATTATACTTACAATTTTCTCCAATAAGACATGCACTTACTATAACCTTTTCCATAATTAACC
This sequence comes from Bacilli bacterium, assembly GCA_017517765.1. Taxonomy (GTDB): domain Bacteria; phylum Bacillota_I; class Bacilli_A; order RFN20; family DUOF01; genus RGIG6178. Next base: position 336,353 of record JAFWYE010000006.1, read on the forward strand.
TCTATAATTTTCTTTTACAAATCTTTCTAAAACATCTAATTTATTTAAAGATAATTCTCTTGCTCTTTTAGTATACAAATTCTTTGCTTCTTTAATCATTGTATTATATACATAATGGCAGGTAGAAATAGGATTGATATCTGGAATATATTCTTTCGTATCAAGTGGATAATTAGTGTTAGATATTGGTATATCATGTTTCTTACAATATTTAAGAGTTCTTTCTAACCCTATATCACCAATCGCATCTAAGGCATCTGCATCTTGAACAATAAGAGTTTCAATAGATTGATTCTTATTTTCTTTATGATCATGATTTTTAACAATATCTAATATACTTTCAAGTTTATTTAAATCAACATTGCATTTAAGCAATAAATTTCTTACCTCATCTACACTCTCTTCTCCAGAAATATAATACCCACATTTATTTGACATAAGTCTATGTACATCATGAACTAATGCTCCAACAGCAACAATATATAAATCCCCACCTTCATGATTTTGAATGTCAATAGCGTAATCATAAACCCTTATAAGATGAGAAATATCATGCCCTGTATTTTCTTCTTTAAATAATATAGTTAACTCACTTTTTAAATCTTCTATTACCTTTAACATATTAACTCCCTAGTACAGACTCTCTACTATAATCAGTTACGTCACTTCCTAATTTTTCATATAGTTCTTTAACGCTTATTTCTTTTTTTCTTATAGCCATAAGTTCATCATCAGTGGCACCTATAAACTCTACAAATTTAACTTTTCCATTAGGAGTGTCAATTGTATTAAAACTAGTATCTAATATAGTAATAAAACCAGTAATCTTACTAACACCTCTTGCATCTAATCCTTGAATTTGACCTGTATATATAAACTCATTTTCATTAAATATTTCATTATCCAAAAACGTAAATCTAGCAACTGTTTGGAATATTTTACACATTCCTTTAATTTCACTCTCTAAATTCTCATAGCATCCTTTTTTAAGTTTATAAGTAAATTCCATACCATATCCACTTACATCTTTATTAGAAGAAACCTTTTCATATAATTCACTTAATCCATAAGTGACAAAATGATAATAATCTTCTCCCTCATATACACTTATCCCTTCAAGTGGATCATCTCCACCCAAATCCCAACTAATAAGTGTTCCATAATGAATTGGTTTGGTTTGGTTTGGATAAACTCTTTTACACTCATTTTCTATTGCATCCCATCCAGGAGAAGCAACTTCATTTTCATCTACCATAACTAATACCTCCACAAACTCATTATATAAAAAACTAGCGACTTTTACATCACTAGTTATCATTTAAATTATTTAAATAAGTATTTAGATATTCCTTCCATTCAGGTGCATTTTCCTCATCAAATAATTGATACAAAATATTAATTATTATCTCATGTCTATTGCTAGCTTCCTTCTTTCCAGATTCAGTTAACATCAGCCCTTTAAGTTTTAATATTTTTTCAAACATATGGTTTATAGCGGAATATGATTCACTTTTCTTATATTCTTCTGCAGACATATTTAAAACAGGAAAAGAGTTCTTATCAAATAAAACGCCACCATGTTTTACATTATATTTATAACATCTTATAAATCCATTTACCCCAGAAGCATCGCACATATCAGCATCACTTACTATTTGCCCTTCTTTAGTAATCGGTCTAATACCTGCTAGAGAATTACTATAACCAATTCTAGTTAACTCGCTTAAAACATGCTCTTGAGTTTTTAAATCAACATTAGCATTATTTAATATTCTTTTAGCATTTGTTAAATTCGCTGCTTCTTCTTCACTAACAAGCTTATAATCATCTACATCATGAAGTAAGGCAATTAAAGCCACTACAGTTTCATTTGCTTTTTCTTCTTTAGCAAACTTCAAAGATAAATCTAGAACTCTATCAATGTGATCATTACTATGTCCTGATTCATCCTTACCCAAAAACTTATATACTTCTTTTTTAACAGTGTTTATCATCATATCCCCTCCTAATCACTATTTGAATTTTACTAAATATAAACTTATAATTCCAACAATTAAACTGATTATTAAATCAGTTAAGTAAAAATCTACCAAAAGTAGATATATCAATATTCTTCAAATTTAAACATCAATGTTTTATAATGACTAAGAATTGAGGTGTAACCATGTATAAGAAAATAGACTTACATATCCATACTACATGTTCAGATGGCACATTTTCTCCTAAAGAAATAATTGATATGGCCATTGAAAATGGTTTAGATGCAATCGCTATTACTGATCATGATTCAATAGATGCATATACTAAAGATTTATTTGAATATGCTAATCAAAAAGGAATTAAACTAATCCCAGGAGTAGAAATGTCTACTAGATATTATGGAATTGGGATTCATGTACTAGGATACAACTTTGACATTAATAACAAACAATTAGTTAATGCTTTAAATTCCGCAAACAATGCACGTATCAACTATTTAACCAACGTCTCAAAACTATTAGAAAACCTAGGATACAAAGTACATACAGATGAGTTAAAAGTTTTACCAAGAGTAACTAAAGCTCATATTGCTCAAGATGTTGTTTCCAGTCCTCAAAACAAAGACATTTTACTTAAAACTTTTAGCCACATTCCTTCAAAAGGAGAGTTTATCGAAGCAATTATGAATGAAGGGTGTCCTGCATATACAAAAAAATATTCTATAACTCCAATGGAAGCCGCTAACATAATAAGAAATGCTAATGGAAAAGTAATATTAGCACATCCTGTATGCTATGTTTATGAAGACAATTTAGAAATAGATAAAATATTTGAGTTAGTAAAACTTATGAATGCAGATGGTATTGAAGCACATTATCTATTTTTAAATAAAGATAATATAAATCAAGATGAATCTAAATTCTGGGACAATTATGCCAAATCAAATAATTTGCTTAGCACTATAGGAAGTGATTTTCATCAACTGGATGACAAACATATAGAATTGGGATTCAAAGGAACTAGTTTTGAAATATCTAAAGAAGAAACAAATAAAATTATGGACTATTTACTAAACAAAAAAGACTGTTAATCAGTCTTTTTTATATTTTACTTACAACCTTAAATTCCTCACAAACTATTTTAATATCTTCATTAAAGCCGCCATTCAACTCTTTAGTAAAAAACTCCCTATGAGCTTTTCTCCAATAGTCTAGTGTTGAATCTCCCTCTCCTTCTTTTAAAGCAAATTTTTCACTTACATCTTTAAATTTTTTTATTTCTATTTTTGTAGTCTTCAAAAGAAGTTTTCTATTACCTTCTTTTAAAACACTATACTCATTAAAAAGATCATTTTCTTCATATAAATAAGAAGTAGCTTGTTTTTTGCCTCTTCTTACCAAATCAAATAAATACTTTGAATCAAAACTCCACGTTTCTAAAGAATTCACCCAATTTTTATAAACTCTAGAATCATATTTTTTCTTTGTTATTTTATGTTTTTTCATATAATCCTATTTAAATCTCCATGAATAATAATTGGACTAAAGCCAATTAATTCATCCTTTAACATCCCCTCTGGTAAAGAGTTAACAAAATAAATCTTTTTATTCATTCTAAAAGCATCATAAATCTCTAAAAAAGTTGCTCCACCTATATAATTTTTTTGCCCATTCTTATCATAATTTAACACTAATACAGCATCCATTTTAGAAATCACTTCTTCACTGCGTTTAATCATACTAGCTTTCCATTCACTATGCTTATCTGTCCCTCTATATTTAGCTTCGGTCTCTGGACAATCATGACAATTTGGCAAATAAATTTCATGCCCCATAGACTCTAAATTATTCTTAAAATAATCTAATTTATCATAAAAAGCTTTACTGCATATAAGTAATATTTTCATAACAATCTCCTATTCATCCATATGTTCTTTTGCAATATTTACATACATTTCAAATGCTTGAATATATTCTTCTTTATTTAGATAATTATCTTCTAAACTTCTTGATAATTCTAATCCCTTATTAGCATATTCAAGTAATGGTTTAGCCTCCTCTATATCTCCATAGTAAAAACACAATTGTTGATAACAAGTAAGAAGAGGAATAGTACTATCTTTTAATTCTTTTATTTCTTCAAGAATTTCAAACAAATACTCTTTTCTATTCTCTATTATCTTATTTTGACGATATGCTTCCACAAGATTTAATTTAGAATCTATAATAGCAGCTTTATCATAGTACTTATTATTTTGAATTAATAGCAATTGTTTCCTTCTTAATTCTATTTCTTCATCTAAATCATCAGTTATAATCACCATATGATTATAGATAGAAATTTTTTCTGATGCTGCAATTTCTTTTAATCCTTCATCAAGGCTATTAAAAGTCTCAAAAGCTTTATTCAACCACTCTCTTGCTTTTTTGTAATCAGTTAGATACATACTCACATAAAGTTCTCCTAAGTTTTTTTGAAGCATTCCTTTAAGATAATTAATATTTTTATTATCAAATTTATGTTCAGTAGCTAATTCAATTGCATGAAGGTATAATCTTTCAGACTCTTTAGCATTTCCCCTTATATACATATTTGCAAGATTAAAGTGTATTGTAAGTAAATCAGTTAAAGCATCTGGATTATCATCTTTTATCTCCTCTAATATGCTTAGAGAATTTTCAATATGCTTCTTAGCTTTTTTACGTAGCCTTAAAACTATACACGTTATAGCATTACCAAAATATTTTCTAGCAATAAGTCTTTGTATATTTGCATCTTCGCTACTCTTAACTAGCTTAATTAACTTATTGAACTTTTTACGATACTTAAAACTTATCTTTTTATTATTAATAGCCATTAACAATTCTAATTTTTCAAAATTATAATCTTTGTCTGTTAATCTTTCATAGCAATTATATGATGCAATAAAATAAGGTAGTGCCATTTTAGCATTGTACCATCTTTCATACTTTATTTGTTGCATCCAGAAATCTCCAATCTGTTTGTTTGTAACAGCAAGACATTTTAATTTATCATCACTATCTTCCATTTTTTCATATTCAACTAAAGCTTTTAATTTTAGATCCAATGCTTTTTTATAATCTATAGCAACCATATCTCCAACTTCATACATAGTAGCTAACTTTTCTATTGCATTAATACATCCTTTAGAAGCACTATCTTCTAGTATTTTTAACGCTCTCTCCTTATTAACTTCTACATCTATTCCATATAAATATGCCATAGCAATATAGAAATTATGAATTGGAGTATCATTTTCTCTTATTGCTATATTTTTAAGGTTTTTTAATAATTCTTCAGATAATATCTCTTTATCATTTATATCTACTTTTTTAGGAAAGTCTTTATAATATTTGTTTAAATCTTTTTCATCAGTTTCTTTAGTAATAATTGGTAATATTTTTTTATTTAATTCCTTCGCATTTGGATACTCTACTCTCATTACATAATTATCTTTTTCTATAATACTTGGAGTAACTACAAGTGCAAATAATTCACTCTTTTTTAACACTTCATCAATCGAATCATTGAAGTCCTCACCAGGAACTAAAAATTCATCAAACCAAATAGCTATATCTCTAGCAAAATCATTTTCATGAATTGCATTCATAACAATATTGGCATAATATCTATCTTTCTTTCTATAGCTCAAAAATATGTAAGCATCGAATGCTTCTTTTACTTTTTTAACTAAGTCTTCATCAAACAAACAATTACTCAAAAAGTCACTTATTTTTTTATCATAAGCAATTGCAGTATTATCTATTACATACTTATTTAAAAATTGAATATTACCACATTTTTCATTAAATAAAGGGGCAAGTTTGTTATCTCCAAAAATAAGGGGTAATATAGGGAACTTATTTTCCATTGCATATGTATAATCATATTTAAAGCTTAATGTATCACTCTTAAGAAAATCTTCAGTAATAGCAAAAACAAAAAGTTGCATTTGTGATAAAAGAAAATGATATTGTTTTAAATCTTCTTCATTTAACTCTTCTTTATTATCTAAATAATAAATAGCACAATCTTGTTTACTTAAAATATCATCACATATTTCATCAAAAAATTTGAATCCTATTTCACTGGCAGAAAAATAAACTTTAGGCTTTCCCTTAGCACTACTATTACCTCTTGTCTTATATTTTAATTCAATCATATTTACACCTCCGCCCTATAATTTTTATTTAGCATACTTTCTTTATAATTAAATAATACCACACTCACTAAAATTAAATAAAAAAGTCTATTAAATATTTAATAGACTTAATTTTTTATCTTCTTTTCCAAGTTCTTGGACTAAACAATATTAATACTGGTAAAATTTCTAGACGCCCTAGGATCATTGCAAATCCTAGAATTAATGTTGAAAAATCACTATACCCAGCAAAACTAGAATATGGTCCTACAGCTTCTAATCCAGGTCCTATATTAGAGAAACAAGATAAAGCTGCTGTAAAGTTAGATGTAAATCCATGTTCTACAACATATGTTCCTACACCATTTTCAGAAGTTATTTCTATCATAGTCCCATTAATTGGATCAAATGATAAGATTAAAATAACTATAATTAATGCAAAGAAGTATAGTGTAAAATAAGCAAACACATCGTTAATAACACTTTCCTCTAAAGGCTTATCATCAAACTTTGTTTTTGGAACATATCTAGGATTTATAAGTTTTCTAAGATTTCTAATTGTCCCTTTTATTGCAATAACTATTCTTGATACTTTAAGACCGCCAGCAGTACTTCCTGCCATTGCTCCAGTAAACATAAGTATAATTAATACCATCTTAGCTATATTAGGCCACAAGTTAAAGTCAGTAGAAGAGAATCCTGCTGTTGTCATAATTGAAGCAACTTGGAAGTAAGCATGCCTGAAGGCTTCTTCAGTAGAGTAAACCCTAACTAAATCTCCTGCTTTTGTAATTAAGCTAATAAAGATTAATCCAACTGATGCCAAAAGAATAGCACCATATGTTTTTAATTCATCACTTTTTAAAACTTCTTTAATTTTCCCCAAAATAATCAAATAGTATAAACTAAAGTTAATACCAAACAATAGCAAAGATGTAGCTACCACATATTGAGCATATGGAGACATTAACTCTAAACTTCCTGGAATAATGCTAAATCCACCAGTTCCTGCACAACCAAAAACAGTTACCATACTAAAGAAAACATGTTCTGATTCATATCCAGGAATTGGCTTAGCAAATAGTAATAAAATAAATGTTATTATAGTTAGCCCTAGATACATCAAATACAATATTCTGGAAGTTACTCTCATCTTGGTAGCTAATTTTCCAACTTGGGGCCCAGCACTTTCAGCCTTAAGCAAGTGAAGTGAAGACCCTTCATCACTTTCTGGAATAAATATAAGAATAAATACTAGAATTCCCATACCGCCAATCCAATGGGTAAAGCTTCTCCAAAACAAGGAACTATGGGATATTTTAGTAATATCTGTAATAATACTAGCTCCAGTTGTAGTAAATCCTGATGCTGTTTCAAAAAATGCATCAATATAATTAGGAATATCTCCATTTATTACAAATGGTACAGCTCCAAACAAGGCCAAGATAAACCAAGTAAGAGCAACTAATGCAAATCCTTCTTTTTGATATAATGCATTCCTTTTAGGTTTCAATAATTGAAGTAAAAATCCTATTCCAACAAGTCCTATTATAGGGAGAAGGAAAGCTAATATATTTATCAATCCCTCTTTATATATCATAGAAATTATTAATGAAGGAACCATCAAGATTCCCTCAAGAATCATTATCTTTCCAAATATTCTTAATAATTTTTTATAATTCATTTTTACACCTCACTATTCAAACGCATCTGTAAGGTCTTCAAATTCTTTATGAGTTGTAACAATAATTACTCCATCTCCTAATTTAATGCATTCATTTCCATCCGGAATAATAACCTTATTATCTCTTATAATACATGCCACAAGAGTATTATCTACCATTTCTAAATTCTTAAATGGAACTCCATATATTTCAGACTCTTGCTTAGCAATAAATTCTACTGCTTCAACATTATCATTAACAAGACGATATAAAGTAATTACATTACTTCCCCTTCTATTTGATAAAGCTCTAACATAACTAATAACTTTACTAGCAACAATGTTTTTAGGAGACACACTATTTATAGTACCTAAATCTCTTGCTATTCCTACTAATCCTGCTCTTTTAACTTTTGCTATAGCTTTTCTAACATTTAATTTTTTAGCATACATAGAAACAATAATATTTTCTTCATCTACATCAGTTAAAGAAACAAATGCATCCATAGATTCAATGCCCTCTTCAAGTAAAACATCATGATCTGTACCATCACCATTTATAACACTAACCTTAGGTAATAATGCTGCTAATTCTTCACATACATCTTTGTTCTTTTCTATGATTTTTAAATTATGTCTTTTATGAGATACTTCTTTACCAAGATAATAAGATATCTTATTTCCACCAATAATCATTATATTTTTTAATGGTACTTTAATAAGATTTAACTCAGTAATAAACGCATTTAAAGAACTTGTATCAGCAGTAACATTGATTTTGTCACCTTTTTTGATAACAAATTTACCAGAAGGAATAATTACTTCTTCCCCTCTTTGAACTGCACATATTAATACTTTTGTTTCAAGTTTCTTTCTTATAGATATTAAACTTTCACCAATTAATGGAGAACCATCATCAACTAGTATTTCAACTAAAGTAACTTTTCCATTAGCGAATCTTTCAATTTTACTAGCAGATGGCAAGTTAATCATATTAGCAATTTCAATTGCTGTCTCATGTTCTGGATTAACAATTAAATCTAGTCCTAACTCATCTCTTAGTATAGCACCTTGCTTATAATATTCAGGGCTTCTAACTCTAGCAATTGTATGTTTTGCTCCAATCTTTTCAGCAACTAAACACGCTAAAATATTGATTTCATCACTTGTTGTAGTAGCAATTAATAAATCAGCATTTTTAACATTTGCTTCTTGCAATATATCCAAACTTGCACCATTACCAGCAACTCCTGAAACATCAAATTTTTCAATAAGTCTAGTTACCTTTTCTTTATCTTCATCAATAATAGTAATTGCATGACCCTCTTTTGAAAGTTCTTCTAAAATTGTTCTTCCAATAGTGCCACACCCTATAAGTACTATGTTCATTTCATCAACTCCGATACTCCCCTATTATACACCATTATAAAAAAAAGGGATATATTTCCCCTTTTAATCCTCTATAACCTTTTCTAGATATATTTTCTTATTAAAAGCACCTCTTTTAATACTTTTTTGCTTCGCACACTCTATTACTTCTTCTAAACTTGAACCCTCTATTATTGCTAAAGCACTTATAATTTCTAACATATCCGCTAACTCTTCAATTCTCTCTTCTTTACTAGAAGTATTACAAACCTCATTATATTCTTCATATAGTTTCTTCTCTAACTCCTCTTTATATTCCTTGTCTGTTAATATCCTAGTATAAGGCTCTCCACCATTTTTTCTAATAATTTCAGGTATATTATCTCTAACTAATTTGTTATAAATTTTTTCCATTTTCATCACCATAAATATAATAACATATAAACAAAAAAAGGAATAGCAATGCCATTCCTTTTAGGACTTTGGATTAGTCTTTTTTGTATCCGATATTTCTTGCTTTCTTTGGATCAAAGAATAGGTTAGATACAGAAGCAACTAGAGCATAAATACCCATAGTTAAGATTGTAGCCCAAATGTAAGCACCTGTTCTTGAAGTATATCCACTAGGTTTTAAGCTAGTGTGGTTGATAATTAAACTACCAAGCCATCCAAGAAAGAAAGTTAACACAAAACGAATAACTTTATTATTATCCATCTAAACGTCCTCCTTTTATGATAATTTCATAGTATATTTTTTTATCTCTTAATGCAATGAAAACACCTTTTTTTAACAAAAAGGGATTTTTTTAAACAAAATCCCCTATCTTTTTATAACTCTATTTAAATTTTTATATAAAGCCTCAAATACTCTTTTGCCACTATGAGGTTTATCTGCCCCTATACTAGAAATATATCTTCTTAATTCTATATTTATTTCTTTATCATATATTTCTTTTTCATGCTCTTTTATAAATGTTAATGCCATATTATTACAATATTCATCTATAGCCGTTTGTAAATCCTTATAATCTAACTTATCTTTATAAATTGAGGTGAAAGCAAGTGCTTGCTTTTCTTTCACTTCTAGTAATTCTATTAACCCTCTAGCATCCATTATAATAACACCCTCATTATACTATCAAATTTTTCTTTAGAGTATTCCTTAGTCTCCTTACTCATTTTATTATAACTTTTTTGAATTTTATTTTTCACAAAATTATTACAACTCATGATATCTTCTCCTAGATATGCTCTCCAACAAATTAGTTCAACAAAGCTATCTAAGTGACTAAGTGCATCAGCATCAGCAACACATATTTCTTCAATTGAAAACTTTTCTCTAACTACACTTGCCCTATGATTATTAATACATAGTTTAACTCTGTTTATAAAATCCATATCATAACCATCTTTAGCTAAAATTTCTTCAGCTAAATTAGCACCAATGATATGATGATTATCTCTATTATCGAAATCAATCAAATCAGCATAATCATGAAATAAAGCAGCAATTTCTACTATATCTTTGTCAGCACCATACTTATCCGCTAATAAACAAGCATTTTTAATTACAGGCAATAAATGATAATTCCATGTTTGTCCAATTTTACAATTTTGACTTTTATCAAAAATCTCAGATTGCTCTTTTATTAATTTATAATATTTTTCATATTTCATAAAATCACCTCGTTTATTATATAAGCATACATAATATCCTTCAACTATTATTTCAATGAAAAACAAACACCTTTAAGTGCTTGTTAATCAATACTTTCAATTACATAAAGACTTTCAGAATCATCTACAGGCTCACCACAATAACTACATACACTAGTTAAATTAATATTTAGCACAGCCCCACAATTACTACATCTATACACTATATCCTTATTGTGCCCTTGATATTTAACTTTAAGTGTAACATTTCTTACACTTCTAGTTTTTTCTCCTTCTTTAAACTTCCTAGTTTTTCTATCTATTTTATAATCTATATATTTGACTACTAAATTAGCTACAATAAGATCATTTTCTACTCTTATAATGTCTACCGAAGCTACATTTAACTCCCCATATTTTTGTACAACATTATTTTCAATGTTATATTTAATTTTTTCTTCATAGTGAGTTGCCAAGTCATCTGTTAAATATTGCCTAACTCTATTTATATCTTCTTTTGTAATCGCATACAATAACATGATATACATGTTTTTTATCTTACTAATTATCTCTTGAGTATCATCCATATTATCTTCTGCTCCTTGTTTGACGTAACACTTTTTTATCTGCTAATCTAAGTGTATTTGTATTAGTATGTACTACAGTTCCACAATGAGAACAAATTACACCTTCCTCATTTTTTATTTCACTACCACAAGATGGACAAATAATTGTCTTGGGTTCTACATTTCTAACTAGCTTAAATTCATAAGTATAATCAATTACATCTGTAGCTTTACCCCTAACAACCTTCTTACTTCTATCATCTATAATATAATCCTTACATCTAATTCTAAAGATCATAACAATTGTTTCTTTACCTTTATACTTTCTTTTTGAAGAAATATGACCACTAATAAAGAAATAATCTTTCATAATATTAGTCTCGCCCTTTTCAATCAAAGTATCAAGTTGCATAAGATACATATTATACATTTCATCTGTAAGTAAATGTCTTACAGGCTCTAAATCCTTTTTCATCCAAGCATCATTTAATTCTTTATACATTAAATAAGCTTGCATATTTAAATCTTCATCCACACTCATCCAACTTGTATCTACAAGAGGAACACTGCTTTTATTTGGCATTTCCCTATTCAAAAGCCAAACAATAGTTAATGGAACCCCTACAGCAAGGCCACAAATAAATAAAGCCAAAAGCATAGTGCCTATGTCTGCGCTTCCTCCACCACCAGAGTAGCTTCCATTATTGTAGCCACCAGAATAGTAGTAATCATCGTCATCATCGTCATCCCAACTAGAGCCACCACCCCAATCAGAACCTCCTGAATCATAACCACCATCATAGCCACCATCAAAACCAATATCAGCTTTAACAGTGTTTGAAACTGTAAATGGAGAAATTAATGTAATAGCTAATAAAAAAGAAAATATTATTTTTAGGACTTTATTTTTCAAATCAATCACCTTTTAATAAGATATTACAACATTAACACACTTAATTAAAATCAAATTAGAATATTTAAATGAAATCTCTCCATCCTTCACTCTCTCTTGGCTCAGTTGATCCTTGATATTTTCCATTATATAAATTCACGTCTCCATATACCTTCCAAAAAGTAACTTGACCTATTTTCATACCTTTATATATTTTAACAGGTTGAGTAGCATGTAATTGTAAAGTTAAATTTCCTTTAAATCCTATATCTACTAAATCAGAAGTAATTTGAACAAATAAACCAAGTCTACCAGTAGAACTTCTACCAGTAATAATAGGTACGTAATAGTCACTACCAAATACTTCCTTAGTAAAACCCAAATACACCTTATTAGGTTCTAAAACTAATCCATCATCAGGAATTTCTATTATCTCGGTTTCTTGTTTCCTTTTAGCATCAAGAACACTATTTTTATAAACTTTAACATAGTCTCCTAAAGTGTAATTATAACTATTTGGATTTATATTAGTTTCATCAAATGGAACAATTGTAATCCTTTTACTTTCAACCTCTTCTTTTATTTTAATACCCGATAAAATCATTTAAACTCCTCCATTTTCATAATATAAACTTATATGAGGCTTACGATGCATATTATATTTTCCACTCTCATAAGTGTATGTTTTATCACCATCAAGTTTCCAAAATGTGACCTGCCCTATTTTCATATTAGGATACACTCTTAAAGGCTCTACACACTTAAGTTCTAATGTCCAACAATGATTACAACCCACATGTCCTAATGGAGCAGTAACTTGTAAAAACAAACCTAACCTGCCAACTGAACTCCTACCTATAAGTTGAGTAACATACTCCTTACTACCTATAACTTCAACAGTACTAGCTAAATAAAGAGTATTAGGCTTTAAAACATATCCTTTTTCATCAATTATTATTCTTTTAAAATTAGTTGGCTTTTTAGGATCTATTATTTCATCAGTTAACTCTAGTAGTTCATTTCCTAGCCTATAATTATAACTATTAGGATTAACTAGTTTTTCATCAAATGGTTCGATTGTTATATTACCATTTTCCACTTCTTCTTTAATTTTCAACCCAGACAATATCACAAATATCTACTCTCCTACACAGTTACACTCATAACACTTATTACTAAACTCTTTTTTCTCTTTTAATTCCCAATTGCTATAAAATTCATTATCACTCCATAAGATTATCCCATCAAAACAACACGCACAATTATCTCTCTCAAATATCACTTTCTCATCTTCATATTCAAAATCAACATATAACGCCTCCCTAAAAGGTGTATCAGGATAAAGTGTCCTTACCACATATTCATCAACATAACATGAAGTGTTATTAATTAAGTTATTTAGCTTTTCTTTTGTATCAATTGCTCCTTTTAATAAAGCCACAGATAACCTCAATTTAATAAAAGGATATGTACTTCTAAAATACTTTAATTTATCCATCAAATTCACATCCACTTTATTAAACATATATTTTTTATTAACATTATCATCATCACTAACTAAAGAAATATCTAATTCATCAATATTTCCTGCCTCTTTTAAAATAAAGCCATTTGTATATAACTTGATATATGAATTAGGAATTATCTCTTTAATTGTATTAACAATATAACTAAGATTATCATTTAAAAATGGCTCTCCTCCGCCTGTTATTTCAAACCTAGTTATCCCTATTTCTTTTAATCTTCTGATATTATCCTTAAATTTCTTATCACACTTTAATACATTTTGCTTTTTATTATATTCTCTACTCTTAGATATACAAAACACACAATCACAATTACAATTTTTTTGAATTGGCACAACATAACATTTACTAGCCATTTAATATTTCCTCCATTAACATATTTAGATTATTTTCATACTCATCTAAATCATTTATATTATCAACTTCATAATCACAAGGTATTTCATTTTGCCATTCTATAGTGAGTTTAGGATTAGCTTGAGTTATATCATCCCTATCTCTTTTAAACCCATTAATTTTTATAAACTTAAATCCAAGTTTCTTTAAATATTCATAGTCCATAGTTCTACAATCATCATTTGTAATAATTGTATTTATATCATCTTTATAATCATTTAACTTATTAGAAAAAGTATCTAATAGGTAACTAGGATTTTCTTTTCTTATTTTTACTCCCAAGAATTGTAATAGTTCTCCATCTTGTTTATTATTACACTCCCTACCTATCTTTTTATAAAATTCCTCTTGTAATTCATACAAAGGATCTGCAATTTTAATATTCTTTATTTTATATTTTTTCTTTAATATTTCTATTGCAGTAGATTTCCCATACCCAGATGGAGCAAGTAAACAAAGTTTCATATTCATTCCCCCTAGGTCATTATAAAAAGAGGAAAAACAAAGAGTCAATTAGCCAAAAGTGTAGTTCTACCAATAGTAGATAGAAATTAAAAAACATGTTAATCATAATGGCTAACATGTCTATTTTTAAACTTTCTTTTTATTGTTTTAATATATTCATCTATATCTAATACTTACTCTAAAATAATAATACCATCTAAATTACAAACATAACATTCAGGAAATTTTTGTTTTAATTCTTCTAAAGCCTTAACATCATTCTCTACTTTTCTACCAACAACTATACCTTCAATAAAGCATCTATTCATCCCAAATATTACATAACTTGCTCTATTTGCAAATGAACATATCCCTCTTTTATCATTCTTTTCATCAAATAATTTTCCAAAATATTTAGATATCTTTCTATCATATCCTTTTGCATTTATATCATTTTCAATTAGACTTTGTGCTTCCTTACTAGATATATCTAAGATAAAACCATATTGATTTATATCTCTAGCTAAACTTGGCATAAACCTAATCTCCATACTAGATTCTGCTTCCCATTTAAAATGATCTACATCTTTCATTTTTTCTACAAACTCATCTAATTTTCCATAAGGAACTAAACAACAACTTTTTTCATAAGTAACATCCATACCACTATAATTAATAATATATTCTTTTAATGATATCTTTTCATTCACTCTCCAAAACCCAGAAACAAATGTAAAAGCATGTCTTCCTTTTATTCCAGTAGCAGCATCTTTACTAACAATTCCATTCTCACTAACAAAATCCAAAGCCTTATCACTTTTACCAATTCCATGCAAATAATGATGAGTATCTAAGATAACCTCATCACCTTTTTTATAGGAATGTTGTTTAAGTTTAAATCTGGAATCTTCTATTTCAAAATACTTATCTATTTGCTTATCTACTATTTTTCTTATTTTAAATTTATAAAACTTATGACAATACTTTTTACAATCATTTATATTCATCTTTATATCTCCTTTTAGTAATTTGAAATTATAATACAATTCATATGCAACCATGATTAATCTTAAAGTTTCTTTTAATTTTAAAAACTCATATTTAATAATAGGATATTCTAATCTAACTCTATCTAGCACATCACTATCTTTTAAAATATCCACTATTAATTTAGCCCTAGTTAAATCCTCAACTCCATATTCTTTACAAAGAAGAGATAAATCATAATTAGGATCGCTATGAGCACTAACCGCTACTTTTAAAATATTTAAATCCTTATTAGATAGTTTTAAACTAATATCATCTAATTTACTAGCGCTTCTTTTCCCATGAAAATCATCTTTAGAATCATTCACTCTTCCTATATCATGATACATAGAGGCATATACCACTAACTTTAAATCCTCTTTTGATATCTCTAATAAAGAAGATAATACTAATGAATATATTAACACTCTCTCATTATGATAAACCCCATGTTTATAACTTTTATATATAATATTTTTATCAATCCCATTTAAGATTTCTTTAACATCATCTTTATACTTATATGATCTTAAAATATTTCTAATATTTTCTATTTCAAAAGAAACTATTCCCATGTCTTCTAATTCTTTTGATTGCTCTAAATAAAATTTATATAATACATCTTTTTTACTTATTCTTTTAAATTTATAATTCTCATCAATTAATGCCTGTAATAATTTCATCTTCATTACCCCTCAATAAAATTATAATTATTAATAAAAAAAAGAGCCAATAATTTGGCCCTTAAATAATTATCTTAAATTATTTCCATCTTTAAAAGCATTACCTACTCTACCCTCAATTTTGTAATATCCATGAGTAGATGGATCATAAATAATTGGAGTAAACTTTTCTAAACACACACTACCTTGATCATCTAAGATAGATTCATCAGCATTAACATTTACTATTTCTGCCATATATAAATCTTCATCAATTATTTCTAACAATCTACACTCCAAGCACAAAGGCAATTCATTAATAATTGGAGCATTTACATATTTAGCTTTACTTACACTAAAGCCTGCTTTTTCTACCTTATTTGGTTCATCATTTCCTGAGACAATCCCAACATAATCACAAGCAACAACATTGTCTGCATCACCAATAGAGATAGTAAACTCTTTAGTGATATCTATATTATCAGTAGTCTTGTGCTTAGACATACACACCATGACTTTATGATAATCAGCCATCCCTCCCCATGCAGCATTCATTGCATTTGGATGTCCATTTTCATCATATGTTCCAATTATCATTACAAGTTGAGGATATAAAAATGGTTTTGCCCCTAAATCTTTTCTCATTATTTTTTTGTCTCCTTTACTAAGTAAATATTATCACACAAATAATTATTAAACTATCTTTTATGGTTCTATTCTACTTGGCCCTCTAAAGATATACATAGTCTCTTTTAAACTACCAGTTTCTAAAAGTAGCATAGTAATTCTATCCACTCCAAGAGCAAATCCACCATGAGGAGGACATCCATACTTAAAGAATTCTAGATAAAATTCCACGTCTTTAGTTAATCCTTTTTCTTTTGCTTGTTTGCAAAGGATTTCATAACGGTGCTCTCTTAAAGCTAAAGTAGTAGTCTCGCATCCCTTCCATAAAAGGTCAGCCCCTTGAGGAACTCCATTTTCTCTTTTATGATAAAATGCTCTTTTTTTAGCACTAAAGTCTGTAACAAACACAAACTCATGCCCATACTTTTCTTTAATATACTTACTAGCTAATTTTTCTGATTCTGAGTTCATATCACCAACATCTTCATAATTCATTACAAATCCATATTCTTTTTCTAAAACTTTGTATAACTCTTCTAGTTTAATTCTAGGGAATGGTTTAGTAGGAATAATTACTTCAACATTAAATAATCTTTTTATTTCTTCCTCATACTTTTCTTTTACTGCACTTAATCCTGCAATAAATAAATTTTCTTCAAAATTCATTAATTCCTCTAGTGATTCAATATAACTCATCTCAATGTCAAATGAAGTAAAATCAGTAGTATGTCTATATGAATTAGACTTTTCTGCCCTAAATGCAGGAGCTACTTCAAATACTTTTTCAAACCCACTAGCCATAGCCATTTGCTTATAAAATTGAGGACTTTGAGCCAAATAGGCTTTTCTACCAAAATAATTTAATTCAAAAACATCTGCTCCTGATTCACTAGCAGCCCCAATAATTTTAGGAGTATGTATTTCAATAAAATTATTACTTACAACAAACTCTCTCATTGCATTAATAAAACAAGTTTGTACTTTAAACATTAAAAGATTCTTTTCATTTCTCAAGTCTAAAAATCTATAGTTTAATCTAGTATCAAGTAGTGCGGACTTGCTATCTTTGTAATTTAGAGGTAATTCTTCTAAACTTCTACTAGTAACTATAATTTCACTTGGAATTATTTCCATAGCATTTAATTTTACCTTTTCATTTTCTTGTAATAATCCTTTAATTTTAACAGTACTTTCACAAGTTAACTCATTTACTATTTCATTTAATTTAGCATTAGCTTCATTCTTTTCTATAGTAACTTGTACTCTAGAAGTACTATCTCTAACAACTAGAAATTGTACATATTGAAGATTCCTAATAGTATCTACAAAACCTTCAATACAAATCTCCTTTCCTAAATATTCTTTAAGATTTTTAAAATATATTTCTTTCATTTTACTACCTCCTATTCAATATATAATAAAAATAAAAAACAGTTATATTATCCACAAAGGGACGAATAACTGTTCTTAATCCGCGGTACCACCCAATTTATTATATATTAAATATAAAGATATATAATCACTCAATGAAATAACGGTTCACTCCGACTTACCCTACTATTAGTTCAAGTAAGTAGCTCCTAGGTGTCTTTTGTTCTATCTTTATATTATCTTTCACCAACCGATAACTCTCTACCATAAATAAATAAAACTACTCTTCCTAATCTTCGCTGATATAAGAGTTATAACATATTAAAATAAAATTAACAAGCATAATCTTTATAGTAACAATCATTATATTAAATATTTAATATAAAAAGTAAGAAGTCATTCTTCTTACTTAATAATCTTTAAAATATCACTAGTTAAAAATCCATTAATATCTAAATTACCTTCATTATCTAATGTCAATATAGTACTAGTTTTACCATCATTTACTTTATAATTTTTATATTTACCCTTGTGAGTATATATTCTTTGATTACTACTTCCTCTAAATTGTAAATTCACATTGATTTTGTCTATTTCAAATCTCCCGGATATAACTATATCAGCCATATTCCAAACTTTAATCTTAGACTTATTTAATTCTTTCTTTTTATATCCAGTAAACAAGATAACACTCATATTATTATCTTTAATTAGTTTTACAAGTTCCACCAATTTACAGGCTTGATCTAAAGGCTCTCCTCCATGCAAAGTAATACCCTCTACATTTTCTTTAATAGCTATATTTAAAACATCATTAGAACTCATAAAGTTAGCATCTTCAAATGACCAAAGATGTTTATTTACACATCCTTTACAATGAATTGTACATCCTTTTAAAAAGATAAGTAATCTTTTCCCAGGTCCATATAAATGTTCATTTTCTACTATTTTTATTTTATATATTCCAATCATGAATTATTAGCCTTAACCCCATTATTTAGAATTCTACCTTCTTTATAGAATTCTTCTTTTTTATTAGTTTTAGACTCCAATGCTAAATCCTTTAATAGCTTATCTAATTCGCTTATACATTCACTACCATAAACTCCAAATGTTTCAGCCTCACACTTACCTGTATTATCTATACTAATTACTATTTTCTTTTCCATTAATCACACCTCACAAGTTCCAACTCTATTTTATCTCCCTTTTTAACTTCTTTAATAGAGTATCCCATTTGCTTAGCTCTATAAGAGATAATACTTGCAGTAGCATTTTTTAGTTTATCATTTGTGTTAATAAGTGTCTCTTGTACACTTTTAAAAATATTAGCAAGTTCTTCTTTAATGTTATCTCCATTAGAAATAATATCTCCCTTTATTTCAGAGACAAACTTATTATCTTTATAGTCAGTTGAAACTTCTTGTTTAGCTAATTCAACATAAGTTCCATTTTGTTTAATATTTAAAACCATATCTAATATCTTATAGTCTAAATCAACTTCAAATTTGTTTTTTAAAATTACATCTTTAACAGTTTCATTAAGAGTAGCATTTGCTATCTTCTCCCCAAAATTATAATTTGAAGCAAAATTTCTTAATGTTGAAAGTAATTCATCACTTACTAAATATGATTTTCCTTTTAACTCACAACTCACTTCTTTAACTTTAAGCCCCAAAGCTTCTATAAGCAAAAGAGCGCCTGAAGAAACATTATAAGCATCATTAATTAAAAGATTTCCATCTAAACTATAGATATTACATCCCTTAGTTAAAAGACTTAATCTATCTAACTTTTGATTTAATGCACACACTATAGCATCTTCCAAATTTATAATATCTTGTTTATTACATCCACCAAGTTTAATCTCTATTGGATTAAATGATTTAACAGTAATTTCACAACTCATTATATTACCTCCTTGCTATGCACTTAAGATTAAATTCTTCCCTTAAATCTTTAGTATCATAGTACTCATGCAAATCATCAATAACTATATATCTTTCGCCATTCTTTTCATATACAGAATAATTTTCAGGAATATTAATATCCCTAAATCTATCTATAACACTTAAACAATTTCTTATATATGTATTAATCGCATATAAGTAACTGTCTACAAATGCTTTCAATTTAGCCATCTTAGTAATTTCTTTAGTTCTTACTATATCTGATATTGAATGAATTTGTTTATCATTGTTTAGTATCTCATTACATTTATCTAAGAATACTTCTAAACCTTTATCATCACTAATAGTATTCGCCTTACTTTCAAAACTAGCTTTAAGTCTTAGTAAATCTGCTACTTTCTTTTCTAGTATCTCTACACTTCTTCGATTACTAGTTACATCAATTCCCTCTACAATAAGAACTCTTTTTTCTTGAATAGTCTTCTTATACCCTTCAATTTCAAGATCAAACTTATCAAATTTAGAATTTAAATTTTCTTTATTAACAGCATTAAACATCTCTTTACATCTTAGTATTAGTGATCTTTTATAATTTTCATATAAAGCCTTAGCATTATTAATTAACTTATGAAACCCTTCATATTTACATTCACTAATACTCGTTGTTAAACAATCACTAAATTTAACACTACCATCAATAAAATCAATTAATCCAACATCTTCCTCCATAATTTCAGCATAATCTCTTTTAATATCATCAATTTTTAAAGTTTGTAATTCATCCCATTCAGATTTCAAATCATAAACTTCTTTGTAAATGCTAGATTCATTATATGAACTATCTAAAGTTGGAGGAATAAGGTTAAATTGATACTCCACCTTATAAGCCTTATTAGAATAATTATTATGTTCTTCTACAATAGAGGTATCAAATTTCTCACTTATAAAATCACTAATTGTAGGTAACTTAACATCATAAAATAACACCTTAGTATCAGTTAAAGTAAACTTTTCTACAACACCATTTGAAACACAATAAACTTGATTTAATAAGTTATCAATATTTACTTCATCATCACAAAATAAACATTTATATTTATCATTAACAAATAAATTAAGTGACTCTATTTGATAGGTTGTATATGCTCCCTTATCTAATTCTTGCAAATAAGATATTGTAGCATTCTTATTTTGAAGTATAACCCCTTCTTTTAAAACATCTCCCACTATTAAATCTAATTTATTAGTTAGGGCATAATAAAAGATATCTTTAGAGTAATACTTAGGATCTACTACATATAAACAATCTATTCTCTCTTTTAAAGCTGCATCTATTAATTTAGAATAATCTTTTTCACCTTTTCTATCTACTATTACAATTCTAGCAACTTGATTTAAAAAAGAATAATCTTCAACTTTGCTTTTACCCTCAAAATAAATCTCATTTATAACATTACTTGTTTCAACAAACTTATCTAGAATCATAAGATTCTTTATTTCTTCCCCAATAATACCAATATAATTAAAGTTCAAATTCTCATTAACTTTTAAGCTATCCACCTTTAAATTAGGATAAGTGGCTACGATTTCCTCATTTCTAGAAATTATATTTATTTTTATATTTTCACTAATTTTTTCTAATTCCCAAAGTAACTCTCCATTTAAGCATGCCTCACAAAGAATTAGATTAACTACACTAGCGTTATTCACTAGCTCAATTACATTTGAAACATCAACATCTTCATAAATATGATTTTTAGTAAATGGTAAATCACACTCATCAAAAAGAGTCCAACCTTGATTGAAACTATTCTCTTTTACTATTTTTACTACTTTACTGCTTATCATAACTCATCCCTCGCAATAAATGGATTCTTACTTTCTTGATGTAATCTTGGAACATCTGCACCAAGATCAGTAACTTTTTCAGGTAAATCCTTACTGGCAAACCTAGCCCTTTTATTTGCCCATTTTCTAAGATTAGAAATTGTCTCTGCCATAGTTCTAGATAATGGTGAAGTGTTACTTATGCACTCTAATAAATTTTTCATTTCTACATCTTCTTGACCACTAGCATAAGCATTAAATAATGCCTCATTAACTACTTCCTCAATTTCTGCACCAGAAAATCCCTCTGTAGATTTGGCAAGTTTCTTTATATCTAAGTTTAACTTATTAGGATCTCTATTTTTACTTTGTAAGTGAATATTAAAAATATTTTCTCTTTCTCTTAAAGATGGTAAATCAACAAAGAATATTTCATCAAATCGACCTTTTCTTAATAATTCAGCAGGTAAAGAACTTATATCATTTGCAGTAGCCACTACAAATACAGGTTCTTCTTTTTCTTGCATCCATGTTAAAAACGTTCCAAAAACTCTAGCACTAGTACCACCATCAGTCTTACCACTACTTTGAGCTCCACTTAAACCTTTTTCAATTTCATCAATCCAGAGAACACATGGAGATATAGTTTTAGCAACATCTAAGGCATATCTAATATTTCTCTCTGATTCACCAACAACTCCACCAAATACTTTTCCTAAATCAAATCTTAGAAGCGGAAATTGCCATTCATTAGCAATGGCTTTAGCAGTAAGTGACTTACCACAACCTGGCACACCTAAAAGAAGTACTCCTCTAGGAGTATTTAATCCATATGCTTTAGCATCATCACTATAAGCATTTCCTCTTTTATGAATCCACTCTTTTAAGTTTTCTAATCCACCTACATTTGTCAAATACTCTTTAGGATGGAAATACTCTAAAAGACCACTTTTTTTAATAATTTGCTCTTTTTCGCTAATTATCAAAGGAATCTCCTCATCAGTTAGCTTTCTATTTGTAATGATAGCTTTAGCAAAAGCAAGCCTTGCTTCCATTACAGTAAGCCCTAAAGCAGATTCTAAAAGTTTAGGAGTTATTTCACTCTCTATACAATAATCACTATATTCTTCTACAACTGTATGAGCAATTATCTCAATTATACTTCTATCTGGTAAATCAACCTCTATTACAGGTAATTCCTTAGATAATTCTTCAGGAACAAACTTACTAGGTGAACTCAAAATAATTGCCTTTTTATAATCCCCATTATAATTTTGAGGACGCATCATTTCTCTTATATATCTAATATTTACTGGATAACCAGTTTCACTATACGGATGAAAATCCTCAAGAACTAATAACATATCACTTTCATTATTCAAGTAATACTCTAAAACAGCAGCCAAAGTAGTACAATCTGGATTAATAGTTTTCAATTTACCTTGTTCCCAAATTTTTAATCCCGAAACACTGCTCCATGAATACCAATCAATTCCTAGTATCTCACTAACATAATTTGTAAAACCATGCACTCTTTCCCATTCAAAAGATGCAATCTCTACAACCTTAGCGCCTGCTCTAATTAGCGTCTCTAATTCTTCTTCGTAATTTTTCATAAAAATTTCCCCTTTGTAACATGTGATATAGTTAGACTCCCCAGTCACTATACCTAGTACATAAACTTAAGTTTTAAATGAATATCTCTCACTTAATACAAATATTTATAAATCGTTACTCCTTTTCATATTAGGTAAAATGCTCAACTTTTCACCTTTTTTATATGCCGCGCAGGAAAAAGCATACCAATTTATACTCAATTTGTCAATATTATGCCCTTTTAGCCCCTTATCTACTAAATATATAAAAAATAAAAAGCACTATCTTTTTGTAAAAAGATAATGCTTAATTTAAATTACTTTGTTTTTAATACTATATATTTCTTTAAAGCCCTTAATTCCTTTATTAATTGCTTTCTCCTGTTGTTTGATAGAGGTGGAATATATCCTCCACCAGGTTTCTTTAATTCAAACAACGCTTCATCTACTTTTATAAGTAATGATTCATAACTTTCTGCCCCGCTATACTCAAGTGGCTTTTTTAAAATTTCACAGGTTTCGTTCCTTTGAATTTCATATATTCTTGCTAATAACCATTCAGATTGCATACTTATTTACCCTATAAAAGATCTGAAAATAATTTTATATTACTTCCTTCAGGCTTCAACTCACCATTTTCAATCTTTTTAATAACCTCAACAATACGTTTATTAATTGGAGTAGCAACACCATTTTTTTCTCCAAACTCTACTACAACTCCATTAATAGCGTCAATTTCACACTTTTTGCCATTCTTTATATCTTGTAACATTGATGGCTCTATATTCCTATGCTTTTTCATAGCAATAGGGATAAGGAAAGTAGCAAATGCTCTTTTTAATGCCCCTTTATAATAAAATAACTTAGTTATATTTTTCCCTTGAACTGGAGCAAAAGTTACCCCAGTACTAGTACCAACATCTATAACTTCTTTCATACAACGCACAGCAATTTTTCTAGCTTCTTTGTTTTCAGAAACATCACCAAATACACCACCAACTACTGTTCCTAGACCCGAGAAAGTAGCATTTATAAGTAATTTAGACCAACGTGCTCCAAGTAAATTTTCCTCTTCATGTACTGGGCACATTCTCTCTAAAAGTTCTTTTACCATCTTAAATTGCTCATCACTAATACCATCCATTTTTCCCATATGAAAAGACAAAGATGATGGATCACTTGTTAATTCACAAACTCCAGGTTCTTTTAAAGTAGCTCCCCACTCTACAACACACCCCATAGTGTGATTAGCTCCTACTATTTCTGCTATTAATGGCTCAGGTAATCCATTTTGAAGAGTCACAATTACTCCTTCATCCGTTAAATGATCTTTTAACTTAGTTACTACTTCCTTATTTTGTAATTGCTTAGTAAGTAATAAAATAACATCATATTTATCAGTCATTTCATCAACTGTTAATGCCTTAACAGGAACAGTCATATCCACAGTTCCCACTATTTTAGCACCCTTTTCATTTAATGCTTTTACATGTTCTTTATTTCTATTAATTAAATCTATTTCTTCTCCACTCTTGCTAATATAAGCTCCAAGTACTGTTCCTAGTGATCCAGCTCCATAAATTGCATATTTACCCATATATAATCCTCCTATATTATCTTTTATTTTTTCTTTTATATGGTTCATATGACAAGAATTCCTTGCCATCTTCTTTTATCCAATATCCAAATCTTCCTGTTATCTTTATTGGCTTTTCTAATCTTTTAAAAATCAAATTTTTGGTATTCACAGCTTTAGCACCTTCAGATAAAGATGCAGTAATATGAGGAATCTTAATTACATCAGGATTATTCTCATCAAAGTTTATATAATATTTCATTAATTCACTAGGCAAGACAACCTCAAATCCACTATTCATCCCATCATTACCATATCCAACAATATAAATATCAAAATTCTTACCCACTATATCATCAAATATCTCCTTATCACTAGGCTTATACTTAAATGTACAATGTAATATATTGTTTACTCTCTCTAACCTATTTTCCTCTAAAGAATGTATAAAATCAACCGCTTCTCCATCAAAAAATATTCCTTCATAACTTACCATTTCTAAACACCTCGCACTACTATTATAATCTTTATAAAACTCTAATTTAAATTTTTAAGTTCAAACTCATATATTTTATATATTGATTGAGCAATTTTTCCACAATATAAATTATTAAAGATAAACTTAGTCATACCTTTTAAGCCATTCTCTTTTTTTCTTATTAAATAGGTATTTATATGTTTTAAATTATTATTCAAAGCTAAAAACTCTTCTTCTTTATTAAATCCATAACTAATCTTAGCACCGACTTTATTTACAGGGTTTTTAATTTTAGAAGCTTTAACTCCTCTTTTTGAATATGCATCAAATAATAAATGAACATTTTTAAATCTATTATTAATAAAACTTATTAATTTTTTTAATTCATCTTCTGATAAATACATAGTTAAACCTTCTGCTATAACTAAAACATTTTCTTCATTTTCTATTTTGTCTAACCATTTAAAATCAACAACTGAAGATCCAATCATCTTATAATTATCACTTTCATTATAATAATTTTTCCTTATATCAATAACACTTTCATAATCAATATCATACCAATTATAAAAACTATTATTTACTCTCAAACACCTAGAATCTAATCCACACCCTAAATGAATCACCGTAACCCTATCATGATTAGATAAATAGTTATTAGTTAATTCATCAATAAGATAGGCTCTTAAACTCATAAACATAGATAACCATCTAGATTGCTTTAAAGATTTCAAATCAAAATCCACTCTAGAAACTATTTCTTCAGCTTTATTATCTTTTAAAAATAATCCTTTCTCACTCATCTTTGCCTTACCTA
Organism: Bacilli bacterium; assembly: GCA_017517765.1. Classification (GTDB taxonomy): domain Bacteria; phylum Bacillota_I; class Bacilli_A; order RFN20; family DUOF01; genus RGIG6178. Next base: position 362,895 of record JAFWYE010000006.1, read on the forward strand.
AAAGCGTAATAAATAAAGTCTTACTCTCTCCACTAAGTTCCATAAATTCACCTGCTGTTCACTAATTTAATTTTATCATTAAACATTAAAAAAGCACCCTTAAGAGTGCTTTTATTATATCTTTTTACCTATAACAACCATCGTATTAGGTGATAATGAATTGGGATCCTCTATATACTCTTTTGTTTCAATAAGACTTATTGCCCATCCATTATTAATTAATATCTTAGTTATTTCTTCTTTTGAATATTCATTTATTACATATTCAAATCTAGGATCAATTGGCTCAACTTCTAATGTAATATTGTTTCCTTCTCTTAAAAACATTAGTATTTTAGTATCTTTACTCACTAGCTTATTTATACTACTAAACAAGTCTAAAACTTCTTCTTTAGATAAATGTTGTAATACATAGGCTACAACTAATCCATCAAATGTTTTTCCTTCTATTACACTTAAATTACAAATATCAGAAACAATAAACTCTATATTTGGATTATTCTTTTTTGCTATATCTATCATATTTGAAGATATATCAATTCCTGTAACCTCAAATCCTTTAGCATACATATAATTAGAATAATGCCCCATTCCACATCCTAGGTCCAAAATCTTCGATTTACAATCCTTTAAAAATAAATCAAAATATTTTAAATCAGATGTATCATCTTTATATAACTCATAATATCTTTTTGCAATTGCATTATGGGCTTCTTTAGTTATTTGTTTATTATCCATTATATCTTCTCCTTTATTCTATTTTTTAATTGGTAGAAGCATTCTTGTTCTAGTCTTATATTCTGCAAAGCCATCTTTTTGTGATTGCCTTTTATCAGCCATAGGAATACTAACAAACAAAAACAATGCAGTATTGATTATTGCTCCTAAAATAAGATACCAACTAGAAGGCATAGCACACAATAAAGAAAGAGCAATTCCCCACCACATAAGAATCTCCCCTAAATAATTAGGATGTCTTGAATATTTCCAAAGTCCTAAAGAAATAAATGTTGTCTTTTTATTTTTTCTAAACTTATGCATTTGAATATCTGCCACTCCTTGCATAATTGAAGCCATCAAAGAGATTAAAAGGAACAAGACACTTAAGAAGTTTGCATTAATCTCGTTAATAATCACATATACTCCAGGTAATACACAAGCATACACAACTAAGGTAGGAACCAAATGAATCCCTAAAAAATTAATAAGAGGATAAAACATACCAGTCTTTTCTTTAAGCATTGTATATCTCCAATCTTGATGATTAAGATTTAAAAATGTGTATGCCCAATTAGCAGTTAAACGCACTCCCCAAAAAAGAACCACGATAAGGGTTAATATAGCAAATAACGTTAACTTATTTTGAGTGGCAAATGCAATAAGTATAACTATAGGCTGAACACTCCAATATGGATCATATACTGAAGAATTGTTAAATATTAAACTAAAAACAAATGTAACTATAGTAGCTACTATATCAGCAATAAGAAGAGACAACCACCAATCAAAATTTAATAAAGTATATGTTACTATTCCTAGACAAGTTGCAATCACATATACTAAGGTAACAACAAGAAAACTCGCTATTCTATTTTCTTTTAAAAATTTCATTTTTTACTCCTTTATTTTTCTAACAATAACTTCGTGATTTAAATTAAATCTTTTATCTAATAAATCTAGTATTTTTAATGTTTTATCTAAACCGCCATTTTTATTTAAATCATCGAAAGTTTCTTCTTTGTTTGTCATGATTATAATCCTTAAAATATTATCCTCTAATTCCACATCTACTTTTTCTACACTTTCCATAAATAAGAGAAAATCAAACTCTTTATATCTAGGCTTAAGTCTATCTTTTGTCATATCAAGTTTATCTGCTAATATTAATAAACAAGACAAGATATCATCATATTCTTCCTTCTTTTTTCCACCATGATTTTTTATTATGTTACATACTCTATCAATATCAATCTTACTTCTAATATAATTAGGATCTATACTCTCATTATACTCAAGCATGTCTTTTACAATAATTGCCCCATTATAAGCATGATTATGTTTTAAAAATGCTTGTCCTACATCATGCATTACTGCAGCAGTTAATAATTCTTCTTTTTCTTTATCATCTAATTCAAATAAGTTAGCTAATTTTTTGCAATACTCTAGTACATTATCTATATGATGATATCCATGTGATATAGGTATACGAGAATTATTTTCTATACCCTTATATAAATTCACTACATACTCTTCCTTTAATAACTTTTCATATAACCACATATTCTCACCTCTTTGTCATTATAGCACAAAACATCTACCCCACAATTAATCTCTAACTCACTAATTTTTTTATTCAACTATAACATTAAAAAAGAGCTCTTTTTAACGAGCCCTTTTTTTACTATTAACTTTTGAACATACTCTATAAAACATAGAGCTAAATTCATTTGCAATATCTTGCTTGTTACTTCCACTTAAACAAAAACAAATTGCACATATATCTTTTCGATTAAATAGTCTGTTGGGATTATGATAAAACTTAATAATAAATTTTTCATCCTCCCTACTAATTAATAGCTTATTTGCATTTTCTAGTTCACCATACGCCTCACTACACCACTCTATATAATCAAAATCTTCACCAATTAATTTAAATATATTTTCCATCTCTTCATAAAAACATATATCTTTCTTTTCAACAACAAACTCATTATCTTTTTTATAATCAGTCATTGTCCAATATAAATCTCCACCCGCATAGTGTATTCTAAATTGTTCGCCATTATCATTACTAACAACTAAATTAATATTATTATCTCTTTCTTCTTTATCAATTTTTATACTCATATATACACTTCTTTCATCATAATTCACACTTAGTATAACATCATTTAAGCTCAAAAAAAAGCCCACTTTCATGAGCTATTTTATTTATTATCTTTTTTTCAAAAATGATTTAATAACTTCTTTTGTTCCTTCATGCATAGGTTCTTTTGCAATCTTTTTATATTGCTTTTTCACTTTCATAATACTAGCATCATCAACTTCTCTTAACATATGATTAACCTTTTCAGGAGCATAAGTTACTACATTAGAAAATTCTTTCAATCTTTCTAAGCATCTAGCATCAGCTTGTACATCACCTTTACCTGTTATAGCTAAAACATGCCCATTATATTCTTCAATCATTTTAATAAAGTCTTCATCACTAAGCTCACCATGTTCTTTTAACCATTTAGCAGGCATCATAGCACCATTATAAAAGAAAGTATCTTTTTTAGCTTTAGCTGCTCTTTTATAAAAATCATCTAATTGTTTCATTACTTTTTCTTTATTTATTACTTTATTTAAATACCAACCAATAAATCCTTTTTTATCTTTTAATTCATCTAATACTTGAAAGTTTTGAAACTCCATAGCGGTCCTTAAACACATTCCTGCCCCACATAACAAAATGATACTATCTAACTCAGTTTGCTTTGTAAGTAAAGTAGATATCATAGCTCCTTCACTATGGCCACAAGCAATTATCTTAGTCTCATCTACATATGGTAAATCTTTTGCATAATCAATAACACTTTTAGCATCATTTACTAAGTCAGATAAACCTGTCTTATTAAAATTACCTGTAGATTCATGTGTTCCTCTTTTATCATATCTAACACACACATAACCCCAATTGACAAACATATCAGATAACGTCTTATAAAAATCAGTTTTCATACCAAATTGATTTCCATCTCTATTTAGTTTACCTGTACCCATTATAAGTAAAACTAAAGGTTTCTTTTTATTATCATCTATATAGCTAATTGTAGCGCCAATCTTATTTTCCCCATCAATTATTACTCTTTCTTCCTTAATCTCATTCATATTTATTACCTCACTACACTAATCCTTACTTATAACTTTTTTACACCAAGTTCTCTTATTACACTTAGGACATTTTAGGTAACGAGTTGTTCCTCTATGCATTGCATTCAAAGCTTGCTTATATGTAGGCACTATTTCATGACCACAATTTTTACACTTGTAAGCACCTATGCTCACCTCAAGTTTTAATGCATAAAAGCAAGGAATCAAAAATACAACGCAAAGAACAAGAATTGCTACAAGTTGCCAAGGACCTTCAGGAATTAAAAACGCCGTTAGAAAAAGACCAGTTAATAGGGCTGTAATGCTAACCCACATAATAATCCACATAGAATTCCAAATTATTTTGTTTTTACTTTCAACCTCTTTCGCCATATCAAGTAAAAGTTGTTCGTTTTTCTTATCATTATTTTCCATACCAATTACCTCCCCACTTAACAAATCATTTACGCTAATGTTTAGGATACTACATAAATCAAGCATTAATGAAGAATCAGGCATTGCCCTACCATTTTCCCATTTAGATATTGCTCTATCAGTAATTCCTAACTTCTCTGCTAATTGCGATTGTGTTAGATTCTGTTTCTTTCTACACTCTGCAATAAACTTTCCTATTTTAATTTGATCCATAGATATTCCTCCCACCATCTACATAATATAGTAAAATAAATACAAAATAAACATACTAATGGTTGAGTTAATAGTTGCTACTTTTTTTAGAATATAAAAAGAACACTTTAAAGTGTTCTTATTTAGACTGATTGATACAATCACATTTTTATTTAGTATCTATTACCATATAGTTTTCGTGCTTCTTCTGTATACTTATTTACAAACTCAGTTTTAGCATTTGTATAAGCATCTCTATTATGTTCATATTCTTTCCATAATTTTAATTTCAATTTTTCATATTCTTTAGCAACTTCTGGATGATCAATAAGGTAATCTCTAAAATATAATTCATCATTATCTCCTACATATCTCAAATGAAGATGAAACACACGCTTAGCAAACCCATCCTCTGTATAACCTTTATTAAAAGACAATCTATTATAAGCCTCTGACATGCAAATATAGCCACAATTAATAATCCAATCTTTATATTCCAGCAGATTATTTTCCCTTGGAATTTCTACCAAAATATCTATAATTGGCTTTGCCCAAATAAAAGTAATAGCAGTACTTCCAATATGATTTATTTTCTCATCTTTTGTTAAAACTCTTTTCAGTAGTTTTTCTTCCTCCAAATACCATTCTTTCCATATCGTTTGATGTTCTGTTAAGAAGATTGGAAACAATTCCCATAGTTCTTCAAAGGTCATTTCTGATAATTTCTTTCCCACTATTATCACCTGCAAATTCTTCTTTATTCGAAAAAAATTCTATCATCAGTTCAAATATCAGACAATAAAAAAATTCTAAAATTCGCACATTATTTGCACAAAAGTATACAAAAATCATAAGAAGCAAAAAATCACTTTATTAGTAATATATTTTTTATCAGTATCAGTATTATAGAAAACAAAAAACGAACACCTAGATAAAGTGTTCGTATTCGACTCATTTGGTGGAGATGGCGGGAATTGAACCCGTGTCCAAATAAACTTGCTCATAGACATCTACAGTTTAGTCTTAGATTATTATTTCACTAATAAGTAAGGAGTAAGACTCTCCGCTTAATAGCTATCCTGTGAATTTTCGTACTTACTATACAGAATTTTAGTAAATCTTATCCTTTATGATATGACACCTTATTAGAACTAAAGGAAAATCCTAACTTGGTGAGCTACTTCTCGCTATTGAGATAAAAGTCTATTGACTAGTAAGCTAATGCGTAATTATAGTTGCCATTTATAGGCATTTGATCTATAAGGGCTATCATCCCACTGCAATCTATGCTCTCCTCTACCTGTCGAAACCATGTCATCCCCAGATAAATATATGTAGCAATCGCTACGCTAAATAGTATAAATTAAAAGACACCTACTTTTCAATAGGTGTTTTTCTTTATTTATGCAAGTACTACATCTAATACCATCATTAATGTAAACCCAAGCATTACTCCAATTGTAGCAATATTTGAGTGCTTCCCATTTTGTGATTCAGGTATTAACTCTTCTACTACAACATAAATCATTGCTCCTGCTGCAAAAGACAAGAAATAAGGAATTACACTTGTAAGTAAAGCACTAAATAAAATTACTATAAGTGAACCAATTGGCTCTACTACTCCACTCACTACTCCATATAAAAATGATTTCTTATTGCTCTCACCTTTATTTTTCATATCAAATGAAACAATTGCTCCTTCAGGAATATTTTGTATTGCTATACCTATAGATAAGGCAATCGCTCCAGTTAAGGAAATTCCCACATTCCCCATTAGAAATCCTGCAAATACTACTCCAATTGCCATTCCTTCAGGGATATTATGTAAAGTAACAGCTAGAAACATCATAGTCTTTTTCTTTAAATTACTAGTTTGTAATCCTTCTACCTCTTCACTATGAACGTGTAAATGAGGCAAAACACTATCAAGGAAGAGCAAAAATAGCATACCAAGAACAAATCCCACAGCCGCAGGAATAATGCTAAATTTCCCCATATTTTCGCTCATATCAATACTAGGAATAATAAGTGACCAAATAGATGCCGCAATCATTACTCCACTAGCAAATCCTAACAAAAGTTTTTCTATCTTACTATTAAGTTTATCTTTAGTAAATAAAACTACACTACTACCCAATATTGTTCCAATAAGAGGAACAGTAATTCCAATTAATATATTCCACATAATTACACCTCTATTCTTATCTTCTCACTTTTAAGCTTTTCTTTTGCCTCTTCATACTTTCCCTCAAGGGCTAACTCATAATATTCTCTTGCTTTATCGTAGTTGATTTCACAACCATAACCATTTTCATAACATAAACCAACTTTATAATAAGTCGAAGGCAACTTATATTCTAGCGCCCTATAATAATAAGTAAATGCTTTTGAATAGTCTTGTTTAACTCCTTCATCTAGAAAGTATATATCTCCTAATCTTTCGAGTTTAAATCCAGATGGATTTGCCTTTATAAGCCAATTCATTGCTTCATTATGATCTTTTTGAACTACATCACCATAAAAATAAAAACACCCAAGCATGTAATAGGCACTATTACAACCACGTTCTGCTGCTTCTTTATAATAATAAAAAGCCTCAGTTTCACTCTTTTTACAACCTATACCATTCAAATGATAGTATCCCATATAAAATAGCGCATCTTTATTTTTAAAATCAGCCCCAACTTTTGTCCAATAATATAAATTATCTAAATCCTCTTTTTTAGCCTTTTTTATTTTATTTTGTTCTTCATTATATTTTGTTTCTAGAGATTTCTCCACCTCAATATAATACTTATCAACTTCATTTATTTCTTCATTTTGCTTTATTTCTACATCACTAAAAATAATGTCATGATAATGTAGTATAACTTTTATTATTGCAACATTATTTCCCATTAGAGCACTCTTTTTATATATTTCTATCGCCTTATTGTGATCTGTTATTATAGTATTTTCTTTATCAAACATTCTTGCAATAGACACTAAATCCCCATGCGTTGCAACTTCTATCATCTTTTCAAAATACATTAATGCTTTTTCTTTATCTTTTTTTACAATACCCCCATTAGTATACTCTTGAGCTAAAAACCACCAGGTTGAAACAACATTCATTTTATCTGCAATTTCAAAGTACTTTAAGGCTTTACGTTTCATATTCAAAGCTAAATAAAGAAGCCCCATTTCATGATAAAGTGCAGGTATATCTCTTTTCTTTAATGCATTTTTATGTAATTTCCAAACATAATACTTTAATCTAATAGATCTAGACTCGCTATATGCATAGCCTCTATGATACCAACAATCCATTCTAACTTCATCATCACTATAATCACTCATATTAGCCAAAATATGTTTTATCTTTTCTATATACATCTTATCCAGACAATTAGCCATATTATCACCTAATAAAATTATTACAATTATTATTATCTTTATCAATAAATCTTAATTTAATTTGAAAGTGGATGTATTATAGTAGTAGCAATGTAAAGGAGGACTTTATATGTTACTTAGAGCTAAAACTAAAACGCTATTTGAAGGTAAACCCTTAACAGAAAAGCAAAAAGAAAATACTGACTTAAACTTAAAAGAAATTGATGAGAACAAAGTAGTATTAGATTCATACCCTAGAAGACTAGTATTAGAGCTTACTAATGCTTGTAACTTAAATTGCGTTATGTGTGGAAGAAATGCTGCAGACTTCAAGTTGACTAGTTTCGATATGGATATCTTTAAAAGTCTTGAACCGTTATTTGATACAATCGAGGAAGTTACACTTATGGGGTGGGGAGAACCTACAATACACCCAAATTTCTTAGAAATGTTAGAAATTATAAATAAACATTCAGCTAGAAAATATTTTTGTACAAATGGTATGACTCTAGACAAAATAAAAAATGCTATATTCGATTATAAAGTAGATGTTTTTGCAGTTAGTCTAGATGGAGCAACTTATGAAACTAATAAAAAAATAAGAAGGGGTAGCGATTTAAATAAAATAGTGGCAAATCTAAAAGAAATTGTCAAAATCAAAAAAGAAAGAAATCTAACTTACCCTTATATTAACTTTGTATTTTGTGCAATGAAATCTAACATCGAGGAACTACCTGATTTAGTTAAACTTGCTAGTGATGTTGGAGTAGATGAAGTAAAAGTAGTTTATCTAACCGCTTTTAATAAATTACTTGCACATGAAGTATTATGGGATGAAAAAGAAAAAACTAAAGAAATATTTAATAAAGCAGAAGAGATTGCTGATAAACTAAATATATCTTTAAAACTACCATATTTAATCGGAGAAGACCCAGCAAAGGATAAAGCACATAAAGATTGTTATGTAGCATGGAGAGATTTCTTTGTTGGAAGTGATGATTATATTAGACCATGCATGTCTACTAATGTAGAATTCTTTAAATATAATAAAGATGTAGATTTTAAAACCATGTGGAATGATAAAAAATTTATAGAGTATAGAGAAAAAGTTAATACCGAGAACATGGATAAAATGTGTAGACATTGTTACCAATCATCATTTTGTAATTGGAACAAAAAACATTCTTTCATTCAAATAGATGAAAGTTTTTCTCCAGATTGGAATAAATAATTAAAAAGAGCAAAGTAACATTTGCTCTTTCTTTAATTTATATATTCAAATTCAATATCTTGACATTTACCAAATGTAGTGTCTGACTTCTTTATGTTCTTTCTCATCTTAACATTTTTTAGTTTTTTACATCCATAAAAGCAATAGTCACCTAAAGATTTTATGTTGCTACCTAAAGTTACTTTTTCTAGTTTTTGACATCCCCCAAATGCATTATCATCAATATAGGCATCGTTAATACTAATCTCTTTTAATGAATCACATCTGAAAAATGCACAATCCCATATTTTAATTTTATGAATTGGAAACTCCACTTTCTTTAAAGATTTACAACACATAAATGCTGAACTATCAATTTCTAAAATAGAGGTAGGAATATTAGCTTTTATAAGAGAAACGCAATCTCTAAAAGCGCTTGGCCCAATTTGAGTTACACCATCAGGTATATAAACTTCTTTTAAGTTCTCACATTTTTCACATGCTCTTTTATATATTACTTTTGTATTATCATGTATTTTTAATACACTTGCTTCCTTATCTTCCATCCTCACAAAAACAACATAATTATTGTCTTTATTACCAAGATACAAACCATTCTCCCACTTATAATAAGTTAATTCATATGTAGACAAGGCATCATCAACTATTTTAGTAATACTATTTGGAATACTCAAAGTTTTTAAATTCTCACACATATCAAAAGCGTACATGTCAATTCTTTGTACTCCCTCATATAAGTCAGCCTTCCTTAAAGCACTACAATATTGGAAAGCAAAAGGATCTATATACAATAATCCTTTAGACATTTTAACTTCCTCTAAGTTCTCACACTCACAAAATGCGCTTTTAGAAATTTGAGTAACGGTATCTGCAATAGAAACTCTTTTTAAAGAAGAAAACTCTCTAAAAACATCTACATCTATTATTCTAACACCTTCATCAATAACTACTTCACTAACCTTATTATCACCATATTCAGATAATATGACTTTAGGATTATTTTTATTTCCTAAATACTTATTGTTATCAATAAGGTTGTATTTTAATTTACCACAACCAGCAACTATTTCTTCATCTATCTTTTCTATAGTATTAGGTAGCTCTATTTCTTCTAGATTAATACATCCATTAAATGCACCATAATATATTATTTTAACACCTTCAGGAATAACAATTTTTTTCACATATCTATTATTCCAAAAACAATGAGTAAATATTTCTTCAATTCCTTCAGGAATAACTACAATTTCATCTTTTCCCTTATAAGAAACTAACACATTACCATTAATTATAAACTTTTTATTTCTCATAATTTTATAATCTCCTTTATACATAAATTGTAGCACAAATAAAAAAGCTAAGAGCATTTCTCTTAGCTATATTTATATTAATTAGATTTAACAGTAGATCCAAATCCACCTTTTCTAGTTTCAGTAGGTGCAACTTCATCATCTACAGTTAAAAATTTAAAGAAGAATATTTGACCAATCTTATCGCCTTTTTTAACTGTATAAGTTTCTTTTCCTATATTATGTAACATAAATCCTATATTACCATCATTATTTTCATTATCTGCATAATCGCTTTCAATTATACCAATACCATTAGCTAGGATAATTCCCCTTTTACCCATACCACTAGTAGAAGCTAAAATAAATCCTTCATCATGATTGCAATAAGCCTTAACATTTGTAAATATTAAATTAGTATCACCTGGTTCTACAGTTGTATCAATTGGTGAATAACAATCATAACAAACTGAGTGTTTTGTAGCCCTTACTGGCATCTTAATTTCATCATCATTATACTTTTTAAATTCTTTTCTAACTGGTGCAAATTTTCTCATATATTTCCTCCCCACACACTAAGAATATTATACTCTTTTTATACCCATTTTAAAATCTTTATTTTTAAATAAATGAGCATATTTTTCAAGAGAAATACACTCTCCATTATCAATAATTTTTTCACATTTATTTTTATCAAATAAGTATGATTCTCCATATAAATTACTACCATTTTCATCAAGTAAAATATACCCACTATCAATAAGACCAATATGAGGAATAAATTCACTATCTTTAAGGCACATCTCATATGCTGTAACCCCAAGTAACTCATCTGTATGAGCTCTATTCATGTGTGGCATAACTATATAATCTGACAAAGCTAAACCACTATCTATCTTTTTAAAATTCTTATCTAGCATCTCTTCTTCACACTCTGGTTGAATATATACCACTCTAGACATATTCATACCACCTGCACTTTGCCCTACTACTACACCATTATAATCATCTAATATCTCTTTCAAGCTTATTTCTTTTATAAAAGCATTTTGACTTGGAACATGTCCTCCAAGCAAAAATACTAAGTCTGAGCTTAGTATTTCTTCTTTAATATTTCCTTTAAACTCATAATCAATAATTACACTCTCTTCAGTTTCAAAACCATCTATTATAAATGATTCTTTAATAATATCAGAATATAATTTTGATTTTCGATGACCATTAGGGTTAGAAGCAATAAAGCATATCTTTTTTACTTTAGAAGCATGCTTTTTTAAATTAGTTACAAATTCATTACTATTATCCATGTTAGTAGCAACTTTATTACCATTAACACTTGTATAATTATTTAATGAACTAATTACAAATACTGCTTTCATAATTATCCCCTTTATTTATTCATTTCTTTTAACATCTTATTAATATTTCTATTAATATCTTTATTCTTTTCAACTTCTCTTTTATCGTAGTTATGTTTACCTTTAGCAAGAGCAATCTCTAACTTAGCTAAACCATTTTTTAGATACACTCTAGTAGGAACTATAGTAAACCCTTTTTCATTAATCTTAATAGCTATTTTATTAATCTCTATTTTATTTAAAAGCAATTTTCTAGTTCTTGTTGTACTAGGTAAAAAGAAGCTTGATTTTTCATAGTTAGCTATGTGCATATTGATAATAAATGCTTCGCCATTTTTAATATGCACATAACTATCTTTTAAATTAACTCTGCCCTCTCTTATTGATTTAATTTCGCTACCCTCTAAAACTAAACCGGCCTCGTAAGTATCAAATAAGAAATAATCATAACTAGCCTTTTTATTAAGTGCTATAACTTTTATTCCTTCACTCTTCATGATTATCGCCTGGACTTTTTCTTTCTATCATCATTAGCACTTTTAGGCTTATCTTTATCTAATCTTCTAATTAAAGAGAAATCGATTTGACTCTCTGACTTACTTGCTCTTTTTACACTTACTTCAAGTGGAGTACCAAGAGTGTAAACTTCTCCTGTTCTTCTACCTACTGCCACTTTTCTATTATCATCATAAGTAAATGCATCAGTATTAATTGATCTGAATGGAATCATACCTTCAATTGTATTAGGTAATTGTACAAAGATACCATTTTTAGAGAAACCGCTAACAGTTGCTTTATATTCTTCTCCTATATGATCTTGCATATATTCAGCAAACTTCATCTTATTAGTATCTCTTTCTAATTGATCAGCTCTTTTTTCTTGAGCAGAAGTAGTTTTACCAAGTTCTACTAAAGATTCATACATATCTAAAACAGCTTGATAATTTTCTGGATGTTTCTCTAAATCACCAATCATATCTAAGATATATTCATTAATTAAGTCTGGTAATCTTCTGATAGGTGAAGTTAATTGAGCATAATATTGTAATGCTAAACCAAAGTGACCAATCTCATCTGGAGCATATACAGCCTTAGGTAAACATCTTAAGAATGCATCACTTAATGCACTCTTAACTGTTTCATCTTCTACTAAAGCCATAATTCTTTTATACTCATGTGCATAGTTATCATTTTGGAATCTTGGTTGAATCTTAAGCGATTTACATAATGGAATAAAGTTTGCTTCTAATTTTTCTAAATCTGGATATTCATGATTTCTAAATAAGAACTTAAGTCCCATATCACTAACATATCTAGCTCCAGCTTCATTTGTAGCAACCATTAAGTCTTCAATTAATCTTTCAGATTCTCTTTGAACTCTTACTTTAACATCTGTAACTTTACCATTTTCATCTACGATTAACTTAGCTTCTCTAGTATCTAGTTTTAATTCTCCATGTCTTTCTTTTCTCTTTGATAATCTCTTACTAGCTTCAAAAGACAAATCAAATAATTCTAAGTATTCTTTATTTTCTGCTCTTACTTCTTCATTTCCTTCATATATAGCTTGTACTTCATCATAAGTGAAAGCTTTTCTAGATCTAATAACACTGTTTTTAACACTGAAGTTTCCAACACTACCATCTTCATAAATATCAAATTCATAACTCTTTGCTAATCTATCAACATTAGGATCTAATGAACAGATACCATTACTTAATTTTCTAGGAAGCATAGGAATAACTCTATCAGCCAAGTAACAAGATGTACCTCTCTCTAATGCATCCATATAAATTGGAGAATTGAAAGGAACGTAGTGAGCAACATCTGCAATATGAACTTTTACTCTTAAAGTACCATCAGATAACTTAACAATTTCATAAGCATCATCTCTATCTTTAGTATCAGCACCATCAATAGTAATAACTAAATTACTAGTATAATCCACTCTACCTTTTCTTTCTGCCTCTGTTACCTCATTAGGAGCATTATCTGCTTGCATTAATGCTTCCTCACTAAATTCAATTGGTACTTCTGCTTCAATTGCCATTGAAGTAATATCTACACCAATATCATTTTTGTGACCAATAATTCTATCAAGATGAGGAACTAAACCACTCTTAGTAGCCTCTAGAGTAAATACAACTTTATGTCCATCAACTAAGTTTTTACATTCTTCTTTATTCAAATGTAATTTATAACCAATTCTTTTAGATTGAGGTTTAATATAATATTCATATTTACCTTCTCTATAACCCTCAACAATAATTTCTCCAACTAATGTAGGATTACTACTCTTTATTACTTTTACAATTTCACCATTGTTACCATTAAAGTCATAAGATTTAATAACAACTTCACTCTTAGGAAAGATAACTTCAAATGATTTTCTACTAACTCTAAAATCATCATCCATTCCATCTACTTTTACATAAACATAATCATCATTTACTCCAGTAACTTCTCCTTTAAAGATTCCACTACTTTGAGCATTTTGAATATTTTTTCTGGAAGTCATGATAAGATCATAATCCTCTAGCATACTATCAACAGTATGAGCTACTTCTTCTTTGCCATAATAATTAGCAAAATGAGAGACTAATTCTTCTTTTGAACAAGGTGTAAACTTCTTACCTCTTGTAAAGTTTAAAATTGCATCTCTAATTTCATTTTGTACTTGCTTCTCCACAAATATCCCTCCTAAGTCACATAAGTCTTATTACTTACACTTTCATTTTACATTAGTTATATATATCTTTCAACAATTATTTTATCCCCCCATATTATATATGGGAGAAAAAAAATAGCACCAAGTGCTATCTTTTCATACCTTCACTAACAACCTTATTCTTTACTAATTTCTTATATAATTCAGGTCTACGAGTTTTAATTATTTCCTTAGCACTCTTAAAATTTTGTCTTTTAGTAGTAGGAACATAATCTAAAGTTGCTGCTCCACCTTTTTTTACTAAAAACTCTACTAAATCATCACTTACAAAATTAGTATTTTCAGCAGCCCAATAAATAAAGTATGGTCTACTTTCATTGTAAACACCCTTATCACCATGCTTAAAGTTAACTTCAGCACCACGATTAACTAAGTATTTTACAATAGTTTCACCTTTGCTATCTTTTCCTTCACATGCTCTAAGTGCATATACTAATACTCTAGCATAATTTGCAGCATCCATTGCATTAATGTTTGCCCTATATTCTTCAACACACTTAACAACCTTATCTAAATCAAGGCTTTTACATGCTCTAATAAGCATCAAATCAACTTCTTGTTGACTTACTTTTTTACCATCTATCTCTATCATATTAACTGCTCCTTATCATTTATTATTTAATTGCATCTTTAATTAACTCTGCGGCTTTTAGATACTTTCTAGATTTTTCTGCATCTCTTTCAGTACCAATGTTATATTCATAACACCAACCTAAGAATTCATTTATTTCATAACTGTTTACATCATATAAAGTCTTAAGTAAGTCTACACCCATTTTTGCTTTACCTGGAATAAATAAACAAGTTATTGCATATCCAACTCCTGCATCAAATAATTTTTTACTTTCATAAATCTTTTTATACATCTTGTTTGCCTTAGATGCTGATGCCTTAGTTCCATGACCATCAAATACCAAATCAGCTAAAGCAACTTGAGAAAGTGGATAGCTAGAAGCTGATCTATTATACCAATACTTAGCTTTCTTATAATCAGCATCAACTAAATTAGCATATTCATAACATCTACCAAGATAATATTGAGCTTCAGGATAATTAAGTTCAGCTGCTTTTGATAAAAACTCAAATGCTTTTGTTTCATCTTTTTCTATACCTTTACCCAATGCATAGCAAAGAGATAAATTATAGCAACTCAAAGCCCAATCATTTTTAGCACCAAACTTGAATAATTCAACTGCACCTTCTTCATTTAAAGCTGTACCAACGCCTTGTAGCATACAACAAGCAATCGCATCGTTTGCAAGTTCCATACCTTGCTCTTTACAAGCTACAAAATAGTTATATGCTTCTCTTTCATTTTTTGTAGTGCCTATACCATATAGTTTACAAATAGCAACTTCATATAACGATTCAAAGTCACCTTCACCCGCTATAATCTTAAATAACTTATATGCAAGAACTTCATTAACTGGACATCCATATCCATTTTGATAACACTTAGCTAAATAATATGTTGACTTTAAATTACCTCTTTTAGCACTAACTTGGAAGCAATCAAATGCCTCATCATAATCTTTAGAATCAAGGAAATATAATCCAAGTCTTCCTATAGCCACATCATTTCCTAAACTAGCACTAGTTTCATACCACTTACTTGCCTTACTTTCATTCTTTTTAGTACCTATACCAAATTCATAACAATAAGCCAAATTATAAGCTGCTTCTCCATTGCCATTTCTAGCAGCATTAAGGAAATGTTTAAATGCTAATTTTTCATCTTTAGCAACTCCATTACCATTTAAGTAACATAGTCCTAAAATAAACTCAGCATAATCATTACCCAATTCTATTGCCTTATTATACCAATAGATAGCTTTCTCATAGTTTTGTACTACTCCCTTACCATTGAAATAACTATATCCCAAGTTGAAGATACTAGTCTCATCATTTTGTTTAGCAGCCTCTACAAACCAATAAATCGCCTTACTATAATCTTGTTCAACTCCAATACCATTAGCATAACAAACACCAACATTACATTGAGCACTTACAAAACCTTGTTCAGCAGATTTAGAGAACCAATGAAAAGCTTTCTTTAAATCATATTCTTCACATCTAGGTGTAGCATAATAAATTCCAAGATAATATTGACTTGTAGCATCACCATTTAATGCAGCATCTTGAATCTCTTCAATATTATCAAATATCATTTGCTCGTAATCACTATTATTTATATTTGCCATTAAAGTCACCACCTCTTTAAATTATACATGAAACCTTGTCCATTCACTTATATTTTTTACAAAAATATTTTTCTATTTACACTTTTTTACAATATCTTTAACTCTTTCTTTGATTGTAACATCTCTTTGTATGCCTTTTAAAGCACAAACTATAATATCTGCTATCTCTTTAAAATCATATTCTTTTAACCCTTTGCTAGTCATATAAGCACTACCAACTCTGATACCAGAAGCAACACTTGGCTTCTCTGTATCAAAAGGTAACACATTTTTATTTACATACACTCCTAGTTTAGCAAGTATTGTTTCACTATCTTTTCCAGTTATTCCAAAACTAGCCTTTGTATCAATAAGAAGAAGATGATTATCACTTCCACCACTCACAAGTTTTACTCCATAATCATTAAACACTTCTTCCATTGCTTTAATATGTTTTATTACATTCTTTTGATATTTTACAAAGCTTTCACTTCCAGCTTCATAAAAGCATTGACATTTAGCAGCAATAATATTTTCTAATGGACCTCCTTGAATTCCAGGAAAGACACTCGAATCAATTGCTTTTGCATACTTTTCTTTACACAATATACATCCACCTCTAGGACCTCTTAGAGTCTTTTGAGTAGTCATTGTAACAAAATCGGCATATCCAACTGGGCTAGGATGTAAACCAGCTACTACAAGACCAGCAGTGTGAGCAATATCAGCAAGTAAATATGCTCCAACTTTATCTGCTATTTGCCTAAATCTTTTAAAGTCAATTGTTCTAGAGTAACTGCTTGCCCCACACACAATAAGTTTAGGAGTGTATTCCATTGCAAGTTTTTCTACATTATCATAATCAATCACACCATCTTCATTTACACCATAACTGATTATCCTATAGTCTTTTCCACTAAAACTTACTGGACTACCATGACTAAGATGTCCTCCATCATTTAAATTCATAGAAAGGATAGTATCCCCTTTTTCTAGTACAGCCATATAAACAGCCATATTAGCTTGAGATCCACTATGAGGTTGAACATTAGCATGATACTTTTGTGCTTTAAAAATTTCTTTTAATCTTTCTTGAGCTAACCGTTCAATTAAATCAATATTTTCACATCCACTATAATATCTTTTATCAGGATATCCTTCGGCATACTTATTAGTTAAAACACTTCCCATTAATTCCATTACTTCTTCACTAACAACATTTTCAGAAGCTATAAGATTAATTGTGGTTTCTTGTCTTTTTTCTTCTTGCTTAAGAAATTTATATAAAACTTTATCTTTCATAAATAAAACACCCCATCTATATTGAAATTCTATAATATTTTTTATTTTTTATAAATAAAAAAGGTGTATTAAATACACCAAATTAGAAGCCAATTATAAATGAGGCAATGTAGCCAAATATTATTGCAACTAAAATAAGAGTTAAAAGAACAATCAAGTTATCTTTTAGCATATCTTTTCTTTTGAAAATAATTAATAATCCCATACCTGCATTAACCAAAAGTCCAGACAATAATGCTCCAAAAGAAATAGCAGAACTAACATATAAATTAGTAATAATAATCGAAGAAGCACAATTAGGTATAAGACCTATTAAAGTAGCAAATATTGGAGTTAAATATTTATTAAAATCTAAGAAAGCAGAAATATTATTTTCTCCAATGAAGTAAACTATAAATCCAAAAGCGAGATTTAGTAAGAAGACTAAACCAACTATTTTTAAAGATTTGATAAATGGATACCAAACATGAATATCAAATTTAGTTATTTCTTCTTCATCATCTTCCATTACACAATAAACACAATTACATTCTATATTACTAACATTTTCATTTTTCTTGTTTTTATCTTTTACTTCTAATCTTCTTTTAACAAATAAATCCAATAATAACCCCACTAAAAAACCTATAACTAGTTTCAAAACTATTAATGGAATTGCCATAAACCATTTATTGCTTGTTATAAGTATAATAATACCCTCATCACTACAAGCCAAAAATAGTGCCACCAAAGTACCAACGCTAACATATCTTTTTGTATATAAGTCTGCCGCTACAACGCTCACTCCACATTGAGGTATAAGTCCAAATAAAGCCCCAAATAAAGGATTTAATTCATTCCCTTTTCTAAGTTTATTCACTAATTTAGATTCAAAAAAAGATAAAACGATATATGTTATAAAGACAAACAAAAAGATGTAGGTTGAATCCTTTATTGCATCTAATATAACATCTATCATTTTACCCTTCCTTTCTTAAAACATTAAAATAATACTCTCTCAAAATAATAATGTAAAGAATTTATTTTTTATATATTCTTATAACAAAACTTATTCTAGTTTCTAAACTATTAGTATTCTCCAATTTCACTAGTGCCTCTTTACTAGTTTTATAATAGTATGGTGTCATTTTAAAAAGATTAACAATATCCTTACTACTTTCTAATTTTATATCATCAAAAATTTCAATTTCTTCAATTAGAGTTAATCCATCTATATTTTCTTCTTTTTTCTCATTTAAATATGGCTTTTCATATAGTACCCTTTTAAGACCATAAAGATGATCTTTTCCAGGTAAAACTCTTATATATACTCCCTTTTTATTTAAAACTCTATAAAACTCTTTTTCATCTATTGGAGCAAAACAATTTAGCAACAAATCTAAAGAATTATCTAAAAATGGGAGTCTAGACAAATTAGCAATAAAGTACTCTATATTTTCTAATTTAAGCATTCTTTTTTTCTTGTTAGCTTCATGTATTGCAAACCTAGAAATATCAATTCCATACGTCTCTATCTCATACTTTTTAGACAAATTCTCATGAAGAAAATTAGTGTAATAACCCTCTCCACAAGCAATATCTAAAAAATTAATTTTTTCCTTATTTAGATAACTATTTATAACTTGTAAAAGCTTATTTTTTAAGCATTTATATTTATCTAGTTCAAAAAATTCTTTTCTAGATAAAACCATTTCTTTATCATCACCACTGGCATCACTAAAACTTTGATTGGCAAGCATCAAATTTGTATATCCCTTACTTGATATATCAAAAGAATGCTTATTTGCACATTTATAAGTTTTATCCATTTTATTTAATTTTTGATTACATACAGGACATTTAATAATAGACATAATATCACCATTACTATTTAATCAAATCTTAAATAAAAAAGGCAAGATTTACTCTTGCCTAACTCTTATTTATTTTGAATATATTCATGAATGCTTGCAGCAGCAGTTTTACCTGCACCCATTGCAAGAATTACAGTAGCAGCACCAGTTACTGCATCTCCTCCAGCATATACACCCTTAACTGAAGTAGCACCACCTTCATTAACTATAATTCCGCCCCATGATTCAGTATCTAAACCAGGAGTAGTAGACTTAATTAATGGATTAGGGCTAGTACCTAAAGACATGATTACACAATCAACATCTAAAGTAAACTCACTATTAGGTTTAACTACAGGTCTTCTTCTACCACTAGCATCAGGCTCTCCAAGTTCCATTTCAACACATTTCATTGCCTTAACAGTTCCTGTTTCATCGCCAATTAATTCAATAGGATTAGTTAAAATTTTAAACTCAATACCCTCTTCAATAGCATGTTCTACCTCTTCTTTTCTAGCTGGTAATTCTTCCATACCTCTTCTATAAACAATATATACTTTTTCTGCTCCTAAACGTAATGCACTTCTAGCAGCATCCATAGCAACATTTCCTCCACCAACTACAGCAACACTCTTACTCTCTTTTACTGGAGTAGATGAATCTTTTTCATATGCTTTCATTAGGTTTACTCTAGTTAAAATTTCATTTGCGCTAAATACTCCCTTTAAATTTTCTCCAGGAATATTCATAAACTTAGGAAGTCCAGCACCACTACCAACAAATACAGCCTCATATCCATATTCATTCATTAATTCATCAATAGAGATAACTCTTCCAATAACCATGTTAGTTTCAACCTTAACTCCCATAGCTTTTAGTCCATCAATTTCTTTTTGAACTATTCTTTTAGGAAGTCTAAATTCAGGGATTCCATATACAAGCACTCCTCCAGCTAAATGTAATGCTTCATAAATAGTAACATCATATCCAAGTCTAGCTAAATCTCCAGCGCAAGTTAATCCACTAGGACCACTACCAACAACTGCAACCTTATGGCCATTACTTACAGGCTTACTCACACTGCCATCACTATGAGCATTATGGTAATCTGCAACAAATCTTTCAAGTCTACCAATAGCAACTGGTTCTCCTTTAATACCTCTTATACATTCACCCTCACATTGACTCTCTTGAGGACAAACTCTACCACATACAGCAGGAAGAGCTGATGAAGAGCTTATAACAGCATAAGCTTCTTCAAATTTCCCCTCAGCAACAAGAGCGATAAACTCAGGAATTCTTATACGAACAGGACATCCTGACATACATTTAGGATTTCTACAGTTAAGACATCTTTTTGCCTCATCAATTGCCATTTCTTCAGTATATCCTAAAGCAACTTCTTCAAAGTTCTTTCCTCTTAATTTAGCATCTTGAACAGGCATTGGATTCTTCACATTAGACATATTAAAAGCCATCTTAGTTTTCCTCCTTTTTAAATAATCTACAAGCTTTTTCTCTAGCTCTAGCCTCAAATTCAGGATAACTTCTAGATCTAGAAATAGCTTCATCAAAATCAACTTCAAATCCATCAAAGTCAGGACCATCTACACAAGCAAACTTAGTTTTTCCACCAACTGTAAGTCTGCAACCTCCACACATTCCAGTACCATCAATCATAATAGGATTCATTGATACCATTGTCTTAATGTTATGTGGCTTAGTTGTAGCTACTACAAACTTCATCATAATAAGTGGTCCAATAGCAATAACTTCATCATATTGTTCTCCATCTTCAATTAATTTAGCAAGTGGAGCAGTAACAACACCTTTCTCTCCAGCACTACCATCATCAGTCATAAGAAAACATTTATCACTAACAGATCTAAATTCATCTTCTAAGATAACTAAATCTTTATTTCTAAAACCAATAATTGAATGAACTTCACAACCTAAACTATGTAATTTCTTAGCAACTGGATAAGCAATAGCACATCCAACTCCTCCACCAACTACAGCAACTTTTTTTAATCCCTCAGTATGAGTAGGAACTCCTAAAGGTCCAACAAAATCATTAATATATTCACCTTCATTTAAACTATCAAGTTCCATAGTAGTACCACCTACTATTTGATAAATAATTGTGATAGTTCCCTTTTCTCTATCATAATCTGCAACAGTAAGAGGAATTCTCTCACTATTATCAAATGGACGTAAGATAATAAATTGGCCTGGTTCTGCCTTTTTTGCTACAAATGGAGCATCAATTTCCATTAATGTAACTGTTGGATTTAATCTCTCTTTTCTAACTATTTTATACATTCTATTTTTCCCCTTTCTTTTCTATAGATGTAACTGCTTTATAAACAGATGTATACAAAGATTTATTCTTATTAAATCTAATCATTTTAAGCGTTGATTTAGATTTCTTTATTTTTATTTCATCAAATGGAGAAACAAAATATTTGAAACAACCATCAACACTTACAATAACTTCATTATCCATAACATTAACTTTATTAGTCATAGATAAATTAACCTTATCATCTTCACTTACAACAAGTGGAGTAAAACTCTTAGATTGAGGACATATTGGTGTTATTACATATGATTTAGATCCATATGAAAGTAATGGCCCTCCTGCACTAGCATTATAAGCGCTGCTACCAACTGGAGTAGCCACAATTACACCATCAGCATAAAACAAATCCTTATCACTTTCATTAACACTAATTAATACAGGAAGTAATTTAAGTGATAATCCCCTGTGAAAAATAATGTCATTATAAGATGTAAAACTAACACTATTTCCACTAGTATATTCAATTACCCCATCTAATCCTAATTGTTCAAACACTTCATATTCTTTATTTATAATCTTGTCTAAGTAAAACTTATATTCTTCGAGTTCAACAATAGTTAAAGCACCAACTCTTCCCAAATTTATACCCACATAAGGAAATCCATACTTAGCATATTTGCTAGCATATTGAAGAACTGTTCCATCTCCCCCTAAAACAATAGCAAAATCTATTGTGTTCAAGATGTTTTCCTCAATTATTTCAACATTCAAATTTGTATTATCTGAATAAACATTTATATCTTTACCCTTTAAGTAATCAATTATCCCAAATGATATTTTATAATCTTTATCTTTGTTGTCATTTACAACAAATAAAACTTTCATTCACATCGCCTCTTTTAATTAATTCAAACAATAAAAATTATACCTTTTTCAAAAATCACTGTAAACAAAGCCACCATGAAAATAAAAAAAGATAGGATAAATCCTATCATTTTTATTATCTAAATAAAGATTAAGGTCTTTGACCAAGTCCGCCTTCAAGAGTTAATGTTTCTCCTGTCATATACTTAAAGTCTGGATTAGCAAGTTGTACACATACTCTACCAATTTCAAGCTCAGCATCACCAAAGTGACCCATTGGAGGCATATGAACATTCTTATTAAATGCATCTGGATAAGCATTTTTGAATTGTTCTAATTGGCTAGTCCAAGCAAGAGGGCATACAACGTTTACGTTGATTCCATCTTTTCCCCATTCAGTAGCAGCAACTCTAGTTAATCCTCTTATACCCTCTTTTGCAGCAGCATAAGCACATTGACCATAGTTTCCAAATAAACCAGCACCGCTTGCGAAGTTTATAACACTACCCTTAGTCTCTTTAAGATAAGGATAACAAGCTTTCATATAGTAGAAAGTAGCATATAGACCACTGTACATAGCAAGATTGAATTGCTCAGTAGTATGATCTGCTAAAGTAACCCCACTAGCACTAGCTTGAGCATTATTAATTAATACATCAATTCTACCAAATTCTTTAATTGTTTCTTCTACAACTTTATTAACAACAGCTTCGTTATCAGCACCATCATTAACATCAGCAGCCAGAATTAATACTTTAATACCATATAATCTTTCTAATTCTTCTTTAGCATCTTCTAATTTCTTTACATTTCTTCCTGTAATAACTAGATTAGCTCCCTCTTTTGCATATGCAGTAGCAATACCATAACCAATAGATCCACATCCACCATTGCTTAATACTGCTCTACCTGCACCTGTAATAATTGCAGTTTTCCCTGTTAAAAATCCCATAATTTTCTCTCCTTTAACTTTTTTTATCTTACCACTTTATTATTTCAGTTCAAATATTTCCTTATCTTTTAAAGAATATTCTTCCAATTAATGGTCTTTTAGATTTTTTAATAGCATTTACTGGACACACTTCTTGGCAGCACCAACATCTGATACAAGTTTTTTTGTTTACTGTTGGAGTATTTTTTTCTTCCATGCAAATAGCCCCTGGAGGACATATCTTCTTACATTCTCCACACTTTATACATTTTTCTTTATCAAATACTGGATGCTCTAATACCATGTTCTTAATAATCTTGTGATCATTTAATAGTTTTAAAGAACGTATACCAACTTCTTCTGTTTTAGCAGGTTCAAACTTAACATCATCAAATAAAGACAAATCATCTCCAATAATATCAATATTATTCAAATCAAACTCGCCTAAACCTCTATCACTAGAAAGAATAGAAATAAAACTTTTTGTGTGATCTAATTTCACTATTTCCATAGCCACTCTATCAAGAGCTATAGCGTCTTTAGAGCCAAGTAAAACATTAGCACTTTTCTTAACTCCTCCTGTGGCAGGACCTTCTCCCTCTAATCCTTCTATACCATCCATTATATTAATAAATACTTTATCTTTTACCTCTTCTTTTATAGCACTATACAAATCAGACATAGCTTCTCCAAACTCAAGTGGAGAAGAACTTTTAACGTGCCATTGAGCTTTTTCTAGGCCATATATGGTACCAAAAAGATTTTTTTGTGCTCCAGTAAAATAAGCCAATCCATGGGTTTTAAGCTTTGGCACATTTATTAAAATATCACTTTCTACAATTTGTCTAGAAACATTAAAGTCTTTATATCTTTTGTATTCTTTTGCACTAATAACTTTTAAATCTTTATTATTAGCAAGTTCTACCCCTGTTTCTTTTATAACATCCATAGTTCCATTAACTTTATAAACAGCGGTCATTTCCTTTGTTGCAGGGTTATCTCCTACAATAATTCTGACATTATACTTTTTTAAATACTCAATAATAGCTTTAACCACACTTGGGTGAGTAGTAATTGCTCTCTCCTTTGGATGAGGAGACAACGCATTAGTCTTAATAAAAACACTCATTCCATCCTTTATTTCAACATCTTTTAACAAATTGTCTAGTAAATAATTAACTTGATTATTTATATCATTATAATCATTTGCATACTTAACATATACTTCCATTTATATCACCTAAAATCATTATAATAAAAAAGAGAATAATTTTTACTTATTCTCTTATTTTTTCTACATTATCTAACTTCATTTCTATTTCCTTATTATTAAACATATCTTTTACTTTAAATAAGTTAGAACTAATCTCATTTTCTCCTAAAACAATTACATAAGGAATCATCTCCCTATTAGCATATGACATACTATTTTTTATCTTTTTACCACTCATATCAATATCTACTCTGTACCCCAATTTTCTAAACTCTCTAGCAAGTGATAAACTTTCCACTTTGGTGCCCATAGGAATGATAAAAATATCAATGCCAGCGCTATCTTTTAGTTCACTTTTGTTCTTTAGTATTTCATATATACAAGTTAATCCAAAACTAATTCCAACTGCAGGATATTTCTCTCCATCATTTATAAATTCAGTAATCATTTTGTCATATCGCCCTCCGCCGCCAATACTAGAAGTAACTCTTAGTTCTTTGTCATAAACTTCAAATACATTGCCAGTATAATATTCTTGTCCCCTTGCTAAAGAAGATGTAAATACACAAGAATCATTTAATCCTAATTTATCTATATAGTTTTCTAGTTCAGTTAATTCTAGTAATCCTTCATTAATCAATTTGTTATCACTTGCTTCAAATGTCTTGCATAATTCTTTTAATGACATACTGAAATAATTAAAAATCAATTCTATATTATTTTTTTCTATTCCTAAATTAATTAAATTATTTTCAAATTCTTCTTTAGAAATCTTATTTATTTTATCCACAATAGTAATAGTCTCACTCAATATTTCTTCCCCTACTCCAGAAACAAGTAACAAGCCTTTCATTAGCTTTCTATTGTTGTATTTAATCATTACATTTATTTCTAATTTAGAAAATGCATCTACATATAAACACAATAATTCAGCCTCTATTTGCTCACCATCAACACCAACAACATCCACATCACATTGAGTAAACTCCCTATCTCTGCCAACCTTAACTGGTCCATCTCTAAACACCTTAGATATCTCATATCTTTTAAATGGGAATCTAATAAGATTTTTATTTAATGCGATGCATTTAGCAAAAGGAACAGTTAAGTCATATCTAAGACCTAAGCTTCTATTACCTTGATCTTTTAATTTATATATTTCATTTACAATATCATTATTCTCATCATATTTATCCACCAATATATCATAATAGCATAGTATTGGAGTTTCGATTGGACCATACCCATACTTAGCAAAAGTATCTTTTAACACATCCATAATATAATTTCTGATTCTTTGTTCATTAGGTAAAAAATCATAGCCACCTTTTACATTCTTAATTTCCATAATTATCCCTCTTTCTTTAAAAATTTTTAAATAAAAAAACTATACAAGTAGTGCTCGTATAGTTAAATAAATTATTATTTTCTATTTCTACAAGCACCACAAATAGCACTTGTATGAACCTTATAATTAAATAAGTAACAAGTGCAAATTATTATGGTGATGATGTAGATTACTATTTACTATAAACATAATAATCGCTCTCCTTTCCTTAAAAAATTATATATTCTTGAATATCATTTGTCAATTTAGTGTTTTTGTAAAGATATAGCTAGCATGACATGTGGCAACATTACTTTCAAAATGATTTATAACACTAGCATTTACCTCATCCACCTTAAAAAAAACCGCACCACACACATCATTTTGATATTCATTTACAATTTCATAATCATATATATTATTTTCCTTTATTAAATCAGTTGTAGCAAAATCATTTACTTGAACAAGAAGTGTAGGTTTATAACCATTTTTTAAATATACATTACATGCCCTAAATCTAGCACCTAAAGATACCTCTTTAACACCAGTTTTAACTAATCGTGACTCTATTTCTTTTATAAGCAATGATGCATATCCTTTCCCTCTGCAATTTTTATCAACTGCTAAAACATCGAGAGTGGCCTTATTGTTAATCACATCTTTTACCCCAATACAACCAACAATATTTCCACATTCTTCTATATATATTAATAAGGTATTATCTTTATTATATTGCTCTTCTATCTTGGAATAGGCATTAAACATTGGATAATAATGCTCATTAAATTCTTTTGCATCTTCATAAAAAACTTTAGAAAAAAAATGATAATATTCTTTTAACTTTCCCCTATTTTCAACATATTTGATTTGCATATAAGTCACCTCACTTATAAGATATCACAAGTTAGTATATTATCCTAAAGAAACATCTAATATCATCATAATAATAAACCCTAAAATAAGCCCTAAAGAAGAAAAGTTTTTATGTTCTTTACTTGCTTCAGGAAGAAGTTCTCTACCCACAACACATATCATACATCCCGCTGAAAAAGATAGTAAAAAAGGCAATATTGATCGCACAAAACACACAAGTATAGCACCTAAGACTCCAAATATTGGTTCTACCATTCCACTTGCTTGGCCATACAAAAAGCTCTTTCTTTGACTATATCCTTCTCTTCTAAGTGGCAAAGCAACACCTGCACCTTCTGGAAAATTTTGCAAACCTATTCCAAGTGCTAGTAAGCATGCGCTAATTGTAGTGGCACCATACAATCCTAATGCAGCACTACCAAAGGCAACACCAACAGCCATTCCCTCAGGAATGTTATGTATAGTTATAGCACCCACTAATAATGCACTTCTTTTTGTATTTTGCGATATAGTATGTTTAGAGAGAACTTTGTCCAAAAGTATATCTGAACAAATCACAAAAAATCCACCACATAAAAATCCAATTGATGGAATAAGCCAAGATATCTGATTCATGGATATAGTAAGATCAATGGCTGGCATTAGCAAAGACCAAAATGATGCCGCTATCATTACTCCACCCGCAAACCCTAGCAACAAATTTAATATTTTGTAATTTAATTTTTTAAACAAAAAAACACTCGCTGCTCCAAGTGAAGTAACACCCCAAGTAAAAAATGTAGCTATTAAAGTTTGTTCAACTGCATTTAAGTTAATAAAATATTTCATATTTTCGCCCTATATAAAGTATGTAAATGCTATTTTTTCAATTAGGCATTCATACCTTATTTATCTAATTTGAATGCAAAATTATAATTTTGTAAAAAAGCAAATTTCAATTTGTCCTTAAGATAAGAATAAAACTTGAGTTAATATCCTAGTAATGTCAAACTTATTTTGTTATAATCATAAGCGGTATTTAAATATGTTAATATTAATATAATTAATATTGGAGGTCACAAATTATGAAAAGTAGAGTAATAACAGCAATTATCTTAGCCTTATTAGTTATTCCACCTATATTCTTAGGCGGTATATTTTATTTAATTGGCATCTCAGCCATATTAGCTTTATCAATGCATGAACTACTTACAGTTAATAAATCACCTATTTGGGTACAAATTTTAGGTATCTCTTTTGTTTTAGGTTCAACAATATATGCATATTTTAACTTAGATAACATTTTTATTAACTTCAACGTGTTATCAATAATCATACCTTTGTTTACATATTTTACAATCGCAATTTTTGATAAAAGAAGAACTCTTTTAGATGCTTGCTACAACACTATAGCAACACTACTTGTTACTTTATTTGGAGTAGCATTAGTAGAACTTAGATGTACATTTGACGATGCAAACTTATTGCTATATGCGCTTATCACAACTGTTGCTGTTGATACATTTGCATTATTTATAGGATGTAAGTTTGGAAAGCACAAACTTAACACAAGAATCTCTCCAAAAAAATCTATTGAAGGAGCAGTAGGCGGCGCTATTTGTGGCCTTATTATAGGAACTCTATTTGCAATACTTTTCCCAATCACCCATACAGCTTCATCTACATTTATCAATATTGGATGGGAACCAAACTTTGATCTTGCATATATGCTTAATGTGTTTGCACTAACTGCAGTACTTACTATTGTAGGTCAAATTGGAGATTTAACATTTAGCATGATTAAAAGGCATTATGAAGTTAAAGACTTTTCAAATATTTTACCAGGACACGGTGGTTTTGGAGATAGAATAGATAGTGCTTGTTTTAATGTAATTACTGTTGCAACAGCACTTTCTATCTTCTTGATTTTATAAGGAGGAACTATGGCTACAATAGGAAATATAATATTATTTGTATTAGGTTTATCGCTTTTAATATTTATTCATGAGTTCGGTCATTTCTTATTTGCAAAATTGTTTAAAGTATATTGCCTTGAATTTTCTATAGGCATGGGACCATCTATAATAAGCAAAAAATTCAAAAAAGACGAGGAGACAACCTATTCAATAAGGGCTTTACCTATAGGTGGATATGTTTCAATGGCTGGAGAAACTCTAGATAGTGCAGAAAATGAAAAAGAATTAGAAATACCCTATCAAAGAACAATAAATGGAATTAATCCTTGGAAAAGAGCTTTGATAACTATCGCTGGGGTAACTTTCAACTTTATTTTTGCTCTGATATTACTTGGTATATACATATTCGCAAATGGTGTATCTACAAATGATAATTCAGTGATAATTGTAAATGATTCAATAGCCCAAGATTATGGTTTATCAACTGGAGATAAGATATTATTTGTTAAGGATGTAAGAGTAAAAAGTGGATCTGATATTATTTATAGCGATTGCACTGATGAAAATGATAGATGTGAAGTTATTTATTTCAGTGGATTCAATACGTATTTAAATAATGAACTATTATTAGAAAAAACAAAAGATTATCATGAGGCTCATCCTAATGCAGAAATTATTCAAGAAATAACAATTATATATTCTCATAGAGGATCAACTGGAGAAATCACAACACCTCTTCAAAGAACATTTGACAATGAAAAAGATGCATTTCCTCTTCTTGGAATCAATGAGGCTAGGACTACTCCCGATTTTTTCCAAGGTATTGGTTTAATATTCAAAACATTTGGACAAATTATCGTACTTATGGGTGGAGCAATTATTAGTTTATTTAGTCCAGAAGGATTTAATAGTTTAGGTGGAGTTGTTTCTATGTATCAAACATCTGCAACTATGGCTAGCGAAGGAATTTTATCCTATATCTGGTATTTAGCTATTATTTCAATTAATTTAGGATTCTTTAATTTGCTTCCTATTCCTGCTCTTGATGGAGCTAGATTCTATATTTCATTAGCAGAAGGAGTATCAAGAAAGAAATTGAACCCAAAAATTGAAGGTTATTTAAATCTGTTTGGAATGATTTTATTATTTGGTCTTATGATTGCTGTAACTGTCAAAGATATTATTATGTTGTTTTAGGTGATATTATGGATAGAAGTTTATATGAGTTTTTACAAAAATTAAATATTGAGAGCCATTGGTATGAATTATTAAAAAATGGTTCCTTGAAAGCTACTGAATATAATCCTAGTAGCAAATCTTTTATTATACATTTACACTTCAATCAACAAATAAAACCAGCATTGTTTTTCGCTATAGTAGAAATTAAAAACAAAATGAAATATCCTACAACTTTCAAACTAACTTTTGAGAATCAAAAGTTTGATTTAGACTATTTGAAAGCTGTATTAAATGATGTTATTTTAGTCCGATATGAAAACATGGTTATGGCTAAAGCCCTAATGGAGATTGACTTAACTATGGATGATAAGAATTTTTATTTCCATTTCAATTCACCTATACAAGTAGAAAAATTCGAAAAATTTAGAAGTGAAATTGAAGGGATTTATAAATTCTTAGGTGTAGATAAAAGTCTTATTTATAAGTTAAAAGAAATAGATATGTCCAAAGCACAAGAAGAAATTGATAGTTTAAAGAACTATGAAGTTCCTATTAGCAAACCAAAAACTGAATTTATTAGAAAAAGCGATAATATATATGAAATAGAAGAATTAGTAAGTAGTGAAAACTATGTTACTACTAGAGGTAAAATTTTCTTTGTTGAAGCTGTAGAAAGAAAAAAATTAATAGTGACTTATTATATTACTAATTACAAGGATTCAATTTCAGTTAAATGTTTTGAAAGTCAAAAATTAACAAAAGAAGTTTTAAACTCATTTAAAGAAGGAATGTGGGTTGAAGTTAGTGGTAGAGTAGGATTTGATACTTTTGCAAAAGATGAAGTATTTACTGCTAATTCTATTAAAGAAATTGAGCCACTTGAATCAAAAAGAATTGATGAAGAAGAAGAAAAAAGAGTAGAGCTACACGTCCATACAAAAATGTCTAACATGGATGCTGTTTGCGATGCTGGAGAATATATTAAAAAAGCAGATAGCTGGGGACATAAAGCAATAGCCATTACAGACCATGGCGTTGTTCAAGCATATCCTGATGCCGTAAAAGGATCAAAGGGAAAAGAAATAAAAGTTATTTATGGTATCGAATTCTATGTTGTTGATGAATATGATAATCACATATTTAATCCTAGTGATGTAAAATTAGAAGGTGCTACATACGTTAGTTTTGACCTTGAAACAACAGGTTTATCATCAAGGGCAGATGAAATAATTGAAATTGGTGCTGTAAAGCATAAAAATGGAATGATTATTGATAGATTCCAAACATTTGTAAATCCACACAAAAAACTTAGTGCTTTTACAACTAATCTAACTAGTATAACTAATGAGATGGTTGAGGGTGGATTGGAGCTTAATGTTGCTATACCTAAATTTTTAGAGTTCTGTAAAGACTCAATTCTAGTAGCTCATAATGCTGTATTTGATTATTCTTTCATTAAGAATGCAGTTGAAAAATTAGGATTGCCTGCGATTACTAATCCAATTATTGATACCCTACCTATATCTAGACACATGTATAGTGAATACAGAAGTCACACTTTAGGTAGCATAGCTAGAAGATACAATATAGACTATGATGAAGAGGTTGCTCACCGTGCCGATTACGATGCTCAAGTACTTTCTGAAGTATTTGAAGTTATGCTAAATGATATTGTAAACAAAAAAGGTATAACAATTCATAAGTCAATTGCCACTATGCAAGACCCTACTAATTTTGCTAGAAAAAGGCCTATTCATGTTATTGCCCTAGCAAAGAATCAACAAGGTGTTAAAGATTTATATGGATTAGTTAGTAAATCTCATATTGAATATTACAATGAAGTACCAATTATACCTAGAAGCTTGTTATCTGATAATAGAGAAAACTTATTAATTGGTAGTTCATGTTTAAATGGTGAAGTATTTGATACTGCCATGACTAAAAATCATGATGATTTAGTTAGAGTTGCTAGTTTCTATGACTACTTAGAAGTTCAACCATTGTCTAACTACAAACACTTAGTAGATACATATAGTGTAGAAAACTTAGATAGAATAAAATTGATTATCAACTATATTATTGAAGCAGGAAAAGAGCTTAATAAGCCTGTTGTAGCAACAAGCGATGCTCACTATGTTGATCCTAATCAAAAGATATTTAGAGATGTATATATAAGTGCTCAAGCAATTGGTGGTAAACATCATCCTTTATATGATTTCAAAGGTAGAATAAAAGACAATCCAGATCAACATTTAAGAACAACTAAAGAAATGCTTGATGAATTCTCTTTTTTAGGCCCTGAATTAGCTAAAGAAATTGTTGTTAAAAATACTAACTTAATAGCAGATATGATAGAAAAAGTTGCACCACTTAAAGATGGTACATACTCGCCTAGAATTGATAATGACAAAGAAGAATTAACGAGAATTTGTTGGGAAACTGCCCATAAATTATATGGAGAAGAATTACCTGAAATTGTTAAGGCAAGAGTAGATAAAGAGCTTGCGAGTATCATTGGTAATGGATTCGCAGTTATGTACTACATAGCACATAAACTAGTAAAAAAATCAAATGATGATGGATACATTGTAGGTTCAAGAGGGTCTGTTGGTTCTTCTCTAGTAGCCCATTTTACTGGTATTACAGAAGTTAACGCCCTTCCTCCACATTATATTTGTGATAATTGTAAATATTTTGAACTTGCTGATTCTAAGGTTTATAGAAGTGGGTATGATTTACCAGAAAAAATTTGTCCTAAATGTGGTAAACCTTTAAGAGGTGAAGGACAAGATATTCCATTTGAAACTTTCCTTGGTTTTAAAGGAGATAAAGTTCCTGATATAGACTTAAACTTCTCAGGTGAATATCAACCTACTGCCCATGATTTTACTAAAGTAATGTTTGGTGAATATAACGTATATAGAGCAGGTACTATTGGTACAGTTGCTCAAAAAACAGCTTATGGTTATGTTAAGGGATATTTCGAAGACAAAGGTAATATTGAAAATATAAGAAAAGCGGAAATACAAAGAATTGCTATGGGTTGTGAGGGAGTAAAGAGAACCACAGGTCAACACCCAGGTGGTATTATTGTTATACCTAACTACATGGATGTACATGACTTTACACCTGTCCAATATCCTGCTGATGATATGGATGCCTCTTGGCGTACTACTCACTTTGACTTCCATGCGATTCACGATAACGTTTTAAAACTAGATATTTTAGGACACGTTGATCCAACCGCTCTAAGAATGCTAAAAGACATTACAGGAATAGAGCCAAAAGATATTCCGTGTAATGACACAAAGGTATTCTCTTTATTTACAAGTTGTGATGCAATGGGTGTAACTAAAGAACAAATTTTAAATGAAAATGGTGTTGTAGGAATTCCTGAGTTTGGTACTAACTTTGTAAGAAAGATGGTACTTGAAGCTCACCCTACTACATTTGCTGATTTAATACAAATTTCTGGATTAAGCCATGGTACTGATGTATGGAATGGTAATGCCCAAACACTTATTCAAAATGGAACATGTAAGTTAAATGAAGTTATTGGATGTCGTGATGATATCATGAACGTGCTTATTCAATACGGGCTAGAACCATCTCTAGCATTTAAGATTATGGAATCTGTTAGAAAGGGTAAAGGCTTATCTGCAGAATGGGAACAAGAAATGATAAATCATAATGTTCCTGACTGGTATTTAGAATCATGTAAAAAAATTAAGTACATGTTCCCTAAAGCTCATGCTGTTGCCTATGTTACAATGGCAATTCGTATTGCTTGGTTTAAGGTACATATGCCACTTGAATACTATGCAACATATTTTTCTACTAGATGTGATGTATTTGATGTGGAAACATTTGTAAAAGGTTATGATGCTATAAAAGAAAAATTCTTGTCTATTCAAAATAGACTTGCCAATTTTGAGACAGCAAAAGATGTAAGTAGTAAAGAACAAAGTTTATTAACTACTCTAGAAAGTGCAATAGAAATGACTGCAAGAGGATACTCTTTTACTAACATAGACTTGTACAAGAGTGATGCAACTAGATTTGTTGTAGATAAAGAAAATAAGGCTCTTATTCCTCCATTTGTAGCATTAGATGGACTAGGTGCTAACGTTGCCATGTCTGTAGTAGAAGCTAGAAAAAATGGAGAATTCCTATCTATTGAAGATTTAGCTAATAGAACTCAACTTAATGGTACTATTATTAAAAACTTACAAGCTATGGGAGTAATTAAACTTCAAGAGAGAAATCAATTATCTCTAGACCTATTTGGATAAAATAAAAACAATGGATTATCTTAAATCATCCATTGTTTTTTCTTTTAAACTATTGGCTAAATATGTACCTACAATAATTACATCTGCTCCTGCTTCTTTTACAAGCTTTGCAGTTTCATTATTTATTCCACCATCTACAGATATAAGGTAATGGTATTTATCTTGTCTTTCTCTTAAATATTTGATTTTATCTATACTAGAATCAATAAATTTTTGTCCACCCTTACCAGGCTCGACACTCATAATTAATATATTATCTAGGTAAGGTAAAAACTCTTCTAAAACTTCTACATTAGTATTCGGTTTTATACTAATACCTACTTTCATATCATAAGTTCTTACTTCGTTTACTAAAAGCATTATTTCTTCTTTTTTTACAGCCTCATAATGAAATGTAATGCTCTTTGCTCCAGCCTCAGCATAGTGCTTAATATCATCAATTGGATTCTCACACATTAAATGAACATCAGCATATAATTTGTTATACGTATTTATTTCTTTTACTAATTCATAATTAAACGTAGTACTAGAAACAAACTTACCATCCATAACATCAAAATGAAGCCAATCTTTAGTTGTTAAGGAATTGTAATGTTCAATAGCAGCTTTATAACCACTATTAATTAAGTTTAAAAAAGAAAATGCAATTATCATATCTTTTTACCTCCTGAGATATCTTTTAATAGTCTCAAATAATTTTCATAAGACTCCCTTAGTATTATACCATCATCTACATCATTTTTAATCTTACAACCTATTTCTTTATCATGTTTACATCCTCTAAACTTACACTCCCCAAAATTTTTAAATCCTGGATATATACAAGATAATCTAGCTGAATCTATATCTAATTTAAGGGAAGAGAACCCAGGAGTATCTGCAACTAGCCCACCACAAATTTCCATAAACTCCACTTCTCTAGTAGTATGTTTTCCTCTACCTAAACTATAAGAAATATCACTAGTTTTTAAATTAAGGGAAGAGTCTAGAGAATTAAGTAAAGTTGATTTCCCTGCTCCACTTTGTCCAGTTAAAATAGTCTTCTTTCCTTTAAAAATTTCTTCAAGCACTTTTTTATTTTCTAATGCCAAACTATTTCCATAATAACATTCAATTCCAATTGAACGATAATACTCAATGTATTTCATATAATCATTAATATTAACTTTATCCACTTTAGAAAAATAAATTAAAGGAGTAATCTCATTATCTAAAACCTGTAATAATAATTTATCTAATAGATATGAGGAAAAGTCAGGATCCTTTAATGAAGTAACAATTAAAGCCTGATCTATATTACTTACTGCAGGTCTAACTAAAGAATTTTTTCTTTTTTCAACTTGCTTAATATACCCTTTATCATTTTCTAACTCTTCATAGATAACTCTATCTCCAGGAACAGGTATAACTTTATAGTCTCTCAATTTTCCAGATGCATGACAAACTATTATTTTATTATTATCCTTTACATAAAAGTTTCCACCATTTACTTTTATTAAATCTCCACTAGGCATCTTTTTTACCCCACTTAAATAGTCTAGAAAATACACTCTCTTTTTCTAGCGCTTCATTATTTAAATCTTTTCTTAAATCTCCCATAGTAAGATATCTACTTCTAGGCTCTTTATTACATGCTTTAGTGATAATCCTATCAATTCTTTTATCAACATCATTACTATATTTTTTAACACTAGGAAATTGTTCGCTAATATGCTTCATTGCAATATTAACAGCACTATTATCAGTAAATGGTAATTTACCAGTTAATAACTCAAAGAAAGTAACTCCAAGTGAATAAATATCACTTTGAACTGTAGCACTTTTACCCTCAGCAATTTCTGGAGCCATATAGTGAACACTACCTATAACAATATCTTTTTGTGTTAGGTGTGGAGCATCATTAACAAGAGCAATTCCAAAATCACCAAGCTTGATACTACCATCATTTTTAATCATCACATTTTGTGGCTTTATGTCACGATGAATAATTCCATGTTCATGGGCATGGGATAATGCATCAGATAGTTGATCTATAATATCAATAGCTTCACTTTGTCTAAAACATCCTCTAGTTTTCAATACATCCTTTAGACTTTTACCATTGACGTATTCCATTACCATATATGGCTTACCATGATACTCATCAACATCATATATTTCAATAATATTTTTATGCCTTAAAGCCGCACTAGCCCTAGCTTCTCTTTGAAACCTAGCAATATTAAGTGGATCCATTGATGTAGAATCTTTAATGATTTTAATTGCAACTTCTCTTTTGGCAATAACATCATTAGCAACATAAACTTGAGCCATTCCACCCTCACCCAAGAAAGAAATAATATAATATCTATTCTTTAAAGACTTACCAATCAAATTCATCTAATATCCTCCACTAAGATAACACTAATGTTATCCCTTCCGCCATTGATATTAGCTAAATCAATAAGTTCTAAAGCCTTATTGCTAGGTGAATCACCATTATTTAATATTTTACAAATAGTTTTATCATCCACCATATTATATAAACCATCACTACAAAGTAAATAGTTATATTCTCCCTCAATTTCCTTTACTTGAATGTCAAGTTCACTAGGATCGCTAGAACCCACAGCACAAAGAAGCATATTCTTTTTAGGATGTATTTCTGCTTCTTTTTCATTTATATATCCTGCTTTTAATAAAGCATTAGTAAATGTTTGATCATAACTAAATTGAGTGAATTCTTTGTGGTTGTAGCCATATATTCTACTATCACCAACACTTGCATATAAAGAGAAATTTTCAGCAATCATCAAACCAACAAAAGTAGTACCCATACCTTCATATGAAAGATCTTTATTAGCCATTTCATTTATTTTATCATTAGCCTTTAATATTACTTCATATATCCAGTTTTTAGCGTCTTCTAAAGTAGTGAATTTACTCTTTCTAAATTCACCTCTTACATATTTAACACATTCACTAGAAGCAATAGCGCCACCTTTATATCCTCCCATACCATCACAAAGAAGATATAATCTAACACCATCTAACCTAGTTTCAACAGCAATACTATCTTGATTTTCTTCTCGATTACCTTTATCAGTCTTTAATGCATCACTCACTAATTACACCTTCTTTTTTTGCTCTAAGTTGGCCACACGCTGCATCTATATCAGTACCAAACTCTTTACGAATAGTAACATTAACACCTTTACTCTTTAATCTTTCATAAAAAGCTCTTACTTCTTTCTTTTCACTACGCCTAAATTCATTTTCTTTAACCTCATTATAAGGAATTAAATTAACATAGGCAAAAGTTCCTTTTAATAATTCTACAAGTTCATCAGCATTAGTTAAGGAATCATTAATTCCTTTAAGTAAGATATATTCAATAGTAACTCTTCTATCAGCATTTTTAGAATACTCTCTAATAGCCTCAAATAACTTATTTAATGGATATGCTTTGTTAATTGGCATAATCTTATTTCTAGTTTCATCATTTGATGCATGAAGTGAAATCGCAAGATTTACTTGCAATCCTTCCTTTGAATAATCAACAATTTTATTTGCAAGACCTGAAGTAGAAACAGTAATATGTCTAGCACCAATAGCAAGACCTTTTTGATCATTACAAATTCTAATAAATCTCATTACATTTTCATAGTTATCAAAAGGTTCTCCACTTCCCATTATAACTATATGACTAACTCTTTCTCCTTTTCCCTCTTTATCTAGATACTCTTGCATTTTCATTACTTGAGAAACCATTTCATATGCCTTAAGATCTCTTTGTTTTTTTAGTAATCCCGAAGCACAAAACTTACATCCCATATTGCAGCCAACTTGACTAGAAACACAAATAGCATTTCCATAGTCATATCTCATAAGTACAGTTTCTACACTTTGTTTATCTTCAAGCTCTAGTAACATTTTTACTGTACCATCATAACTAACTTGTTCTCTTATAATTTCTGGTAATGAAAGAGTATATTTTTCTTTTAATACTTCTCTAAAAGAAACAGAAACATCACTCATGTCATCAATACTATTAACTCTTTTTTGATAAACCCACGAGAAAACTTGGTTACCCCTAAAACTCTTTTGATTTAAAGAAACCATCTCATCCTGTAACTCTTTTAAAGTAAAATCATATAAACTCTTCATTTCTACCATCCTTTATTTTTTCTTTTGTATTTTCTTTAGTTTTTCTATTTCTTCTAAAGTATATTTTTTAACATCCTTTTTATCACAATTCATAATTCTAGAAACACCTTTAGCAATGTTATCAAAAGGTAATAGTCTATTAGCTTGAGCCAAATTCATGGTAGTACTTAAATGTACTTTGCTAAGCTCTTTTTTATAGCGTTTAAAAACAAACTCCATATACTCTAATGTGTGATCATAAACATTTAAAGCATCTGAATTGGAACAAGGGGAAATAATATTTCCACTCTTCTCTACCACTTTACCCATAACTTTTTTAGAAAGTGCATTTACATATGCCTCTTCTAAATCTAAATAAGCTTTACTATCATTAAAATATAAACCACGCTTGTTATTAGTTTCATTTATTCCACCCAAATAATGTATAAGCTCATGAATACACGTATCATTGAATTCAGTTGTATAAAGCATTTCATTATTTGCAAATACTACATAACTTTCTAGTCCTCTTTTACCCTCAATTTGGAAGTTAACACCATAAACAGAGGGATTATTAAACATATATGCTACATTTGTAAAATCAGGAGTATATCCTTTAGATTCTAATTCATCATAGATATCAAAAACATTTGTATATGCTCTTAAATCGCTCTTACATTCTTTAACAAATCTAGTGCAAAACTCATGTTCTAAATCCAAAGCAATTTGCTTATTCATAACAATACCATTCTTTTTAGCAGATTCTTCTAGTTGTTGTAAAGTTCCTCCCCTACATCCAATGGCACTATAAAATTTCTTTCTTAAATCATAAATGTGATTCTTATATTCTTCACTGCAATTTTTTAAATCTTCATTGTTAAGAGTAAAAGCACTCAACGTATCCCATAGCCATCCAACATTATAAGTATCCCTAACATGTACATTAAACTTATCTCTTAAAATGTCAGCCTTTATTTCATACATTTTAGAAACAACTTTTTCTCTATGAGTTTCTCCCCTTTGAAGATTATCAATTATATCCTTTACTTCATAATCTCTTAAAAAATTCTTAATCGCAGATTTAATATTGTTATATGCTGCATTTTTAGTATTCTTAAACTCATCTTGTTTAGAAACAAAGTCTTCAATGATGGGTTTAAGAGCAACATCATCTAGATGATAGCTTGAAAGAATAAGTTTGGTTAAATCATTTGCTAGTTCTTTCTCTCTTTCTTCATCTAATAATAAATTTTCATAAACATCACTAGCATAATCACCAGCAATCTTAGCCAAATCCACATTTGTTAATCTTTGTGATTGATTATAGTAATCTTCATAAACATAAAAATTCAAAGCTTTTAATCTATTTGAAATTAGCGTTTCATCTACATTAAGAAAAGATGCTATAGAATCACCTATAATTCCTAACTTATCTCTTATTTGACCCACAACTACTTTAGCATCCATCTTAATTCACTCCTAACTACTTTGTTTTCTTTTTACTGCTTGTCTTCTTTTTACTATTTGTTTTCTTTTTATCTTTGCAAGTGCAATCATCTCCACATTCGCAACTATCTCCACAAGTGCACTCTTCTCCTTCTTTACATCCACACGTATGAGCATGTTCTTTACAAGTACAGCCTTCATCATGACAATGACAATCATCGCCCTCGCAGTCACAACCATCATCATGACAATGACAAGCACCATCTTCACAATCACAACCATCATCGTGACAATGGCAAGGCTTACCTTCTACTTTGTAAGCATATATTAAACTTGTATCAATAATTTCATATCTAATATAAAACTCACTTACAAATCCACTTAAATATTTAGCCAAAATATCAGATATTTCATCCATGTGAGAAACATACTCATTACTAATTGTAACGGTAGCTTCAACTCTTGTATTGAAATCAACATCACCAAAAGCAAAATAATCTACTACCGGTGCCTCATATATTATTTCTTTTTCATCAATTTCTAATAATGGAGCTATTTCTTTACTTGAATAGTAAGAAATATATCCAGCTATATCACTTCTATTAGCATTTATACTTATTTTAATCATTTCAATTTCCCCCTATAATCACAATTAGTATAACACACTTTATATTTAATTAACAATTAAATATCGTTGCTTGGATTAACTATTATTGTAATTTTAACTCTATTATTTTTTAAATTTTTCTCCTTAAATTCTTTAAATATCTTAATGCTTCTTTTAATGTCTCTAAACTTAACCATAAGTTTCAGTCTATGCACCCCATTAATCTTAGATATATATGGAGAACTAGGTCCTAAAGTTGTAAAATTAACTTCATTTAAATTTTCAAGATACAACTTACTTTCCTTAGCAAATTTATATAATTCACTATAATCTTTTCCCGACAATAAAATGTAAGCAATATTTCTAAATGGAGGATATTCCATCCTTTTTCTATAAGCTAATTCTTTATTACAAAATAGATCATAGTTATATTCACAAACCTCTTTTAAAACATCATTATCCTTGTTATGTGTTTGAATCAAAGCAAGCCCCTCTTTTTCACTTCTTCCTGCTCTACCCAGTACTTGAACAAGTAATTGATAAGCTCTCTCTTTTGCTCTATAATCACTAGCATTTAAACTAGAATCAATATTTAATACCGCAACTAAAGTAACATTTGGAAAATCTAATCCCTTAGCAACCATTTGAGTCCCTACTACAATATCAACTTCATTATTTCTAATCATTTCAACATATTTTAAATGACTATCTTTTCCTTTTGTAGTATCTAAATCCATCCTAAGGACTCTTGCTTCTTTATATAGTTCCTTTACTAACTCTTCTATCCTTTGACTACCTACACCAGTCTTATCAAAAAATCCACTTCCGCATTCTGGACACTTATCTAAAACTCTCTCGCTTCCACAATAATGGCATTTTAATTTATTATCTATCTTATGGTAATTTTCACTAACATCACAATTACTACACTTGAATATGTATCCACACTTTTTACATCTAACATATGGAGAATATCCTCTTCGATTAATTAAAATAATAACTTGTTCTTTTTTATTTAACCTATCTTGTATCAACAATTTTAACTCATTTGAAAATAATTCATCTTCTTCCTTATTCATATCAACAATTTTCACTTCAGGAAGTTTCTTATTATTAACTCTAGTTCTTAAATATATTTGGTTATATTCTCCCTTCATTGCTCTAATTTTAGATTCAAGTGAAGGAGTAGCACTACCAAGTAAAACTTTAGCATTATTATAATTAGCTCTATATAAAGCAATATCTAAGGTATCATAACATGGTGTAGACTCTTGTTTATATGACTCACTATGCTCTTCATCAATAATAATTAATCCAAGTTTTGATAAAGGTGCAAAAATAGCACTTCTTGTACCTATTACAACCTTCACATCGCCATTTTTTATTCTCCTGTATTCATCATACTTTTCTCCCTCAGATAAAGAAGAATGAAGAAGAGCCAATTCATCTTTAAAATAGCCTTTAAATCTTGCTGCAATTTGGCTTGTTAAAATAATTTCGGGGACAAGTAAAATAACACTTTCTCCCTTATTATAGAAATGCTTAGCTAAAGTAAAATAAACTTCACTTTTCCCGCTTCCTGTAACACCCTCTAAAAGGCTACATCTTTTATCTGTATTAATAACACTATCAAAAGCTTTTTGTTGATCATCATTTAATACTAAATCCTTGGAATACTCTTTATTATCACTAATTGATACTCTTCTAAATTGCTCTATATCGACTTTTTTTATACACCCTTTTGCCACTAATGCATTAGCAATTCCAGCATTTACATCTTTAGCTAAAACCTCTTTTTTTTCTTTAATAAAGCCTAACAATTCTCTTTGTTTAACAGTCAAATTTTCCCCATCATTTAAATACCTATATCCAAGCAAATATTTTATCTTACTACCCTTTACCGTTTTAGGCTTTAAAGTTTTAGGCAACATAACTTGTAAACAAGCAATAAGAGGAGAAACATATTTATAGGACATGTATGAAGCAACATCTAATAATTCTTCATTAATAAGTGCTTCATTATCAATAACTTTATTTATAAAATTAAGTTTAAATCCATATTCCTCCTCTAATTCTTCTTTTGACAAATCACTAAAAGAGGTATCTAGGACATAACCTATTACCTCTCTATGATTAAAAATTACACTAACTCTTTTTCCTATTATATTCTCGTCACCCAAATATAAATAATCAAAAGTTTTATCTAATCTATCATCACTATATTCAATTACAACACTAGCTATTTGCATTATTATTCCTACTCATCTTTTGGATAATTTTAGGTCTATAATTATAGATGAATCCATTCATATTTTCCCAATCCAAAATATCTTGTTCTGTAATAGATAAAGCTTTTTTAACAATATGCCCTTCGCTATCTATATCATCTTCGCTTAAAACAATACGAGGATTAAATAATCTAATTTTAGCAAGATTATATGCAACAATCCTATTATGACCATCCTTAATAAACAAAGCATCATGAATTCTTATTAACTCAACTTGTTCAAGTGATTCGTGCCTATAGATTCTATCTAAATACCCATCTACTTTTTCTTTATTAATTCTATCAATAGACATTGTAGGAAAAACAAATTCAGGAGATATCCACAATCTTTCATATGGTTGGTTTAGTGTTTTCTTTTTATAACAATCCATAATTATTTCAGATGCCTCTAAAGCATTTATATAACTTGTATCAATAACTAAATCATAATTGTTTAAATCTTCACAATTTACTCCATATATAGCTTTATATCTTTTGTTTTCTAAAACTCTTCTTTCTACTAAAGCATCAATTGCCTCTTCTAAAGTATCATAACTTTCATCTTCGCTTTTTCTAGTTAAATATGTTCTAGTAGCAGCTTGATATGGAGAAACAACGATAAAAATATTAAATGTTTTACTTTTGTCTAAAAAATGCCAAGCAAGTCTAGAATCAAAAATGACATTTTCATTATCTTTTACATTATTGAATTCCTCAATCATTTTTTGATCAATTATTCTATCTACTTCACTATCACCTTTAGCAGTTAACTCTTTTGTCATATCTAAAACACTAATATTTTTTTCAAGACCCAATTGTCTAAAAATGCCGCCTGCATGAACTCTTCTAAAATTATATTCACGAGACAAAATATCACAAATAGTAGTTTTACCACTACCCATATAACCCGTTATTGTAAAGATCATTATTTTTCCCCCTTTATATAATACATAGCAATACTTCCCGCAACAGAAACATTAAGTGAATCTATTTTATTAGACATATGAATCTTAACAATTTC
This sequence comes from Bacilli bacterium, assembly GCA_017517765.1. Taxonomy (GTDB): domain Bacteria; phylum Bacillota_I; class Bacilli_A; order RFN20; family DUOF01; genus RGIG6178. The sequence continues at coordinate 407,013 of JAFWYE010000006.1, forward strand.
ATCTGCATTATTTTTACTTGTATCACTAATTCCATTTCCCTCATTACCAAGTACTAAAGCACATTTTTTACTTGGTTTTAACTCTTCTAAAAAGACACTATTATTAGTTAAAGCTGTCGCATATATTTTAAACTTTTCTCCCTTTAAAAAATGGAAAATGTTATCTAAGCTATCTCTTTTAATATTTATCTTAAATATTGCACCTTGACTAGCCCTAATAACTTTATCGTTATATAAGTCAACACTATTATCACTTATAAATACTTGATTATAATTGAAAGCTAAAGCACTTCTTAAAAGTGTACCAACATTTCCAGGGTCTTGAAGATTATCCAAAACTAAAACCTTAGATAATCCTTGAACATAAACTTCTCTTTTTCTTACTACTCCAATTATTCCTTGTGGTGACTTAGTATATGATAATTTATTAACAATAGCTTCATTTACTATTATCGTATTATCTTCACTTATTAAATCTAAATACTTTTCTAGTTCATTTTCATCAACAAGAATTGTTTCTAAATTACCTGCTTCTTGAGCCATTCTAACCAAATGTTCGCCCTCAATAATAAAAAGGGAAGTCATATCTCTATATTTTTTTTCTTTTAATTTAGCAATATCTTTGATTGCTTGATTTTGTATTGATTTAATAATTCTCATAATATACAAACTCCTTTTTACATTTACTTCTAACTTTCAAATAATTTGGCAAGTGTTTTTTTACTTCCTCCCAAAAATCCTTTTGATGATTCATATACTTTATATGACAAAGTTCATGAATTATAACATATTCCACACAATCAGGATCTAAATGACCAATTAAAATATTTAAGTTTATCAAATGCTCTTTTTTATTATATTGACCTAAATACCCTTTTACCCTTTTAAATCTAAGAGTAGGAATATTATTAATCCCCATTCTCAAACAGATATTAACATAATTATTTTTTACATATTCCTTTAACTTGTAAGTCAATAAATAATTGATATCCTCAATATCACCTTTATTATAACTAACTCCTAATATTTTTATCATTCCATCATTTACAACACTCTTTTGTTTTTTTCTTTTCTTTTCAATCTTTTTTTGAAGTTTAAAATAAGCTTCTATTACAAACTTTTCAATAGTTTTCTTATTAGCTAAATATGGGGCAGTAATGATTACATTTCCATATTCATCCATCCTAGCATATACATTTTTAATTTTCTTTTTGATGACATTATAATATATAGTTGTACCATTAACTACTATACTTTCCATATCATCACCTCTATTCAATTAATATTATTATAAAATAAATAATATTAAAAATAGATGGAAGCCCATCTATTTTTTATAATTTTTAAGTTCTTCTAGCATATCCTTATCTAATCTAGAAACAAATTCAGTTAACAAATCAACACATGCATTATAGTCTTTCAAATTAATAACAGAGTTGTGTGAGTGGAAATATCTACATGGCAAAGATAAAGTCATATTGATAACACCATCAAAGCTTTTATTAATCTCTCCACTATCTGTTCCTCCAGCCACTAAAGAATCATAAGTGAATGGAATATTTTTCTCATTACAAATATCTCTTAGCATTTTAAATAATCCTCTATGAGCTATTACACTAGAATCCATAAGTGATAATGCTACTCCTTTTCCTAGTTTGCTTTCTCCCTTACTAGATCCAGGAACATCATATGACATTGAAACATCAATTGCAATTGCCACATCAGGCTTAACTTTATAAGTAGAAGTTCTAGCACCTCTTAAACCAACTTCTTCTTGAACACTACCAACACTGTAAAGTGAACTCTTAATCTTTTTATCTTTTAAATTACGCATAACTTCAACAACTACAGCAGCACCGATTCTATCATCAAAAGCTTTAGAGCATAGATATTCAGGATTATTCATAACCATAAATTCAGTATATGGAATTACACTATCTCCAACGTTAATTCCTAAATCTAGAACTTCTTTTTTATTACTAACTCCTAAGTCTACATATAAATCCTTAATATCCATAACTTTGCTTCTTACTTCTGGTTTCATTCCATGAGGTGGAATAGATCCAATAACGCCCATGTAAACATTACCATCTAACGTTTTTACACTTACTTTTTGACTAGGTAAAACGTGTGCCCACCATCCACCAACTGGAGATATTCTCAAGAATCCATCTTCTTCTATATATGAAACAATAAATCCTACTTCATCGATATGCCCACTAAGCATAACCTTAACATCTTGACTGCCCTTTTTTAAAGCAATCAAAGATCCTAAATTATCATAATCAAACTCATCTGCATATCCCTCTAAATATTTTTTCATTACTCTACTTACTTCTTTTTCATCCCCACTAATACCTTTAGCTTCAGTAAGTTCTTTTAAAAATGCTAATTGTTCTTCTCTATTCATCATTAAAGACCTCCTTATTTAATTATTGACAGTATTAATTTTTTTAACCTAAATATCTCTCATTCTTTTATATACAAGCACTTGGAAAGGTTTAACATGCATTTGCATAGCTAAAGTTTTGCCATGTATTTTTTTACTTCTAGTCATATATAATTCTTCATCTTTTTCATTATTACAACTATCTAACATAAGCCTATAGTAGCCATAATATGGCATCCCTAAATCAAACTTAGGATCTTCTAAATCACTAAAGTTAATAACCATAATTATATATTCATTTCTATGTGATATTTGATATGCAAAATAATTGTTCTTTTTACCATTCAAAAGTAAGTCCATTGTATTAGAATTATGCAAAGATTTACTAGAAGCATATATTTCTCCTAGAACTTTTAAACAATATAGATATTCCTCATTTTTATTAAATTTAGTCACACAATTATGATTAGAAATATATGTCATGGCAAGCAAAATTTTTGCTATTTTATTTTTATGAGCAACTGTTCCCTCAACTTTAGAAACACAATAATCATAATCAAAATACAAATATGAATTCTTTTCTATTTCTTTATAGTAATTAACAAATTTATTAAAATCAAACTTACCATTTAAATTATTAATAACTTTATTCACATATTCATCAGATAAGCACCCAGATTTATTCTCATTAGAGGTATAAATAACTAATTTATCTCCAATAGTTTTTGAAATTTCTTTATTAAAGTCGCTTTCATTTAAACAAATTCCATCCCCATGGAAAACATTTAAATAATAATGAATAACAGAAAGCATATATGATTTAGCACTATTTTTTGAATAATCAAAATACATCTTTCCAGGTTCTTTTATTTTATCCTCATCCAAATTATATATAGAGGCTCCATCTAAATCATTTAATCCATATTCGTAATCACAAAAACATTCAGTATCAAATTTAAACATTACCCCAATATTAGCGGCATGTAAGTTATTAATAAAATGCTTTAGACTTGTTTCATTAATGAATAACTCATTAACAACAAATAAATTTTTAAATGTATATGGAGTCAAAACCACATAGTTATAATGATATTCCTTTAAATACTCTACAAAATACCTTTGATCATCAATATTAAATTCATCTTCAATATAACATGCATTAAATACATTATCATTCTTTGCTTTTTTAAGCCATTTTTCATCATCAAAAACATAGTCATCATTTTCCACTAGAACAATATTTTTATCATGAACATATCTAGCATATGGATCATCTTTTTTTATCCATATATCATCAGATGTCAGTATTCTAAAGTAATAAGAGTCAAATTCTTTAACACCTGCAACTCTTACCTCAAATATTCCTCTAAAATCTATTTTTTCCATCTTATAAGAATTATTTAAAACTACAACTTCAACATCTTTAGCATGTGGAGCATAAATTCTAAAATTAGCACCATCACTAACTTTAAATGCGCCAAAATATAAATATGAATCGCAACTAGACCCATTTATAAATCTCTCAACTTGACTACTCATCTTTACCTCTTGTTAATTCTGTATTACATACAGGACAAAAATTCTTAAATAATGTCCCTTCCATCGCCTTTTGTCTTAATACTGGATCATTTTGAAGCATATATGAATTTGTAGATAATACTACAGGAACCTCATATTCTTTCTTACAATTCTTACAATATAATTTTTGTTTTATTATTTTTGTCATACTAACACCTCTTTTATATTATAAAAGATTTTAAAGTAATCTACTATATTTCATTGTTAAATCTTGGTTTTCATAATACAATTTACTAAGGAGGAAAACACAATGAATATAGAAAAAGATTTTAAAAATACTTTAGAAAAAAAGGATTACGTAACTTATTTATTAACAACCAATAACATTTTGTTAATTTCACCAATTATTATAATTTCACTACTGATAGCAATTATCTACTCACTAGTAACATCAGGGTTTAAAATTGAAATTATAATTTATACTTTACCTATAGTATTATTCATATTAAGTTATATCAAAATGTATAAAGTTATAAGCAATACTTTAAAATCTCAAAAAGAGCTTTATGAATTAACAATAACTTTAACAGATAATGAGTATAAAGATGTTACAAATGGAGAACACAATTCATTTGCCTATTCAAAAGCATATTGCTATAAAGAAACTAAAAACTATTTTTATCTTCACATAGACAAAAACAATGCTCTAATTATTCCAAAAAGAAAATTTAATGAAGATGAGATCGCAAAAATAAGAACTACATTTTCTTCTAAAATCAGAAAAGAAAATATTATTACAATCACATCTTTATTAACTACTGCAATATTTATTGTATTAGTTGCTCTAATTACAATTTCATTATTTACAGTATAAAAAAAGGTTCACCTTTCAAAGTGAACCTTTTATTTTTCCATTTCTCTTTTAAATGATTGAAGGAAGTTTTCTCTAGAAACAGCCTGTAACTCACCATCTATTGCAAGTGATATTCTTCCTGTTTCTTCACTTACAACAACAGTAACAGCATCGCAAACTTCACTTATACCCAAACTTGCTCTATGTCTAGCACCATATTTACCATTCATAGGTTTAACTGTAGGAATATAATATACAGATGCTGCAATAATTGTATTTCCTCTTATAATTACAGCTCCATCATGTAGAGTTGTACCATTGTAGAATATTGTTGTTAGTAACTCTTGGCATACAGGAGCATTTATTTTTACTCCCTTATTAATAAATTCATCTAATGAGTTATGCTTTTCAAATGTCATTATTGCACCGGTCTTTGATGTTGAAAGAGCTGCAACTGTATTATTGATAACTTTGTATAATTGTCTTCTATCCTCACTGGTATATCCATTCTCTTTTGTTGCTTTCTTTCTTTTCATAAGTTTATTCATCTTTTGATCATTAGATATAACCACAGCTAAAAATAGACACACAGTAGCAGCTATACAAAGATGTGAAATCAAGCTCATTGAAAAATAACTAGCAACTATATTAATTATTGTTGCCACAAACAAAGGAATTGCTATATTTGATCTTACAAATACTTTTTTGATAATTAAATATATAACTATGACTGCAATTAAATAAACAATGCTATCAATTAAAACCAACCAACTAAATTCAGGCATAACATCATCTCCTACAATTTCATTATATATTCATTTTTTTAAATGTAGGATACAAATACTCTATTTTTTTAATTATTAATTAAAAAAGCCCTCTTATGAGGGCCTTTATATTAATTATAAGATAAACATTTCAGAGAATTTATCTGCTAGAGTTATACCATATAACTTTTCTAACTTACTAGCAACACTAAATGCATTATCTATTCCTGCTATCTTCTCAGCACCACCATGCATTGAAGACATTTGAGATATTGCTTTATTAAGGGCATCTTTAGTTAGAGAGATCATCTCTTCATATCCACCAAGAGGCACTCCCTCATCACCTACAAACAAAGATTCTTGTAGAAGTAAGATATGTTCCATATTATCTACCGCTCTTTGAACTTCTTCCATATCCATGTTCTTAGGAGCAAGAGTTTGCTTTCCTAAAGCATCTGCCATTCCTATAAAATGAGCTATATCATCTTCATTAACCTTAGCTAATACATCTCCTTTTAAGGCAAGTATTGTAATATTAGCTTCAACGTTTTGCGAATTTCCACCACAAGCATCAATGATAATGTCATCAACTCTAGTAACATATTTTGTAACAAATGAGTTATCTAAAGTCTTATCCATTCCAACAAGTGGATTGTCTGCAACTGATAGAAGTAAGATCACTAAGAATCCATGAATGAAGAAACTAGCAACACCACCAAAAACTCTACTAATTACAGTTAAATCAATTCTACCTATTCCATTCTTCTTTCTATAAACTCTAATAATTATTAATTTTACCAATCTAGCAATAACGTAAACTAAAAGCGATAAAATTAGTGCTGCCATAAACATATAAAGTGAAGACATTGCTATTTTACCTTCAGCAGAATAGGAAACATTGTTGCCAATATTTATAATCTTAGCTAATAATTGTGCGATATAAACTTTAACAACATTAGTAAACGGCATAAAACCTAATACTAATGAAACAATTAGTAAAACAATATTTATAAGTGTATGCTTCACTCCCTTGAATACTCCAATAGCTATAAGAGAAAGTAGAGCTACAACCATAATCACATCAAGGACTATTGCATTGAATTGAGGTAACATTTCAATCACACCCTTCCTTATTAATGATTATATCATTACAGGTTATGTTTTACATCGATTTCTTCTCAATAATCCAAAAAATGTTTATAATATTAATGGAGATGATTTTTATCAAAGAAATAAAGGTTAACAAAAAAGTCATTTTTATGGCTTTGTCATTGATTATAATACTAGGTATTTCTATATATGCATGCATCAAATTATTTCCATTTTTGTTATCGCTTACAAACGAAGAAAATTTGATAGCCTTTGAAGCATATATTGATGAATTAGGATTTAAAGGAGTTTTACTTCTTCTAGCAATTCAAATCGCCCAAGTTTTTATTGCTATAATACCTGGAGAAATAGTAGAACTGATCGCAGGTTTCCTATATGGAACGTGGGGTGGATTGCTTATCTGTTTAGTAGGTAATTTTATTGCTTCATTTTTGATATATTGTGTGGTAAAATTATTTGCCAAAAAGTATATGATAAAGTTGCAAGAGAAGCTTAAGCAATACGACTTTTTAAATAACAAAAAGAAAGTGGCAATTTACCTATTTATTATCTATTTGATACCAGGAATTCCTAAGGACATAATAACTTACCTAGTGCCTTTCTTGCCTATTGGTTTTTTACCATTTATTGCAGTCACTAGTATAGCTAGAATACCATCAATTATTAGTTCAACATATTCATCAGCTTCTTTTTTAGATAACAATTATGTCATGGCTATTATTGTTGTAGCAATATTTACAATACTGGGATTGCTAGGTTTTATATATAGAGAGAAAATTCTTGCACTTATTAGAAAAAACAATAAGGAAATCACAAATGAAAATAAAGAGGAGTGAGTAGTTAATATGGAATTAATATTAAACATAAATCAATATGGATATAGTGCTTTTTTAGATTCTAAAGCAGATTCATTTGTTTTAGGTCTTAAAGGCTTTTGTGCAGGATATGAAATGTCATATGAAATTGACGAATTCTCAAGAATAGAAAAATATGTTCATGAAAAAGGAAAAAAGTTATATATTTCATTAAATATCTTAGCAAACGAAAATACCGCATCAGAATTAGAAAAAAGCATGCCTTTCATCAAAGATTTAGATGTAGATGGTTTTGTTGTTAGTGACTTTGGAATTCTACAAATCTTCATAGATCATGGGCTTACTAATAAAGTGATTTTCAATCCTATCACTACTATAACAAACAAATACAGCGCCAAGATTTCAAACGAGCTAGGCATTAATCATGTCTGTTTAGCAAATGAATTAAACATAAAAGACATATTAGAAATTAGTAATTACACAAAAGGAAATGTAGAAATATTAGCTCACGGGTATTATCAAATTTGTAATTCCAAGCGTCCTCTTTTAACATATTTTATAAATAAACATAAAAAAAGAGGAGTTCAGGAAACAAATCATTATTTTATAAAAGAAGAATCTAGAGACTATGCTTATCCAATAATAGAAATAGACGATGATTTATTTATTTATATTGATAAACAAAGGTGTGTATTACCTTATTTAAAGGAGTTAATCTCAACTAATATTTCATATCTAAGAATAGACACCATCTTCCTAGAAATGGAGCAAATAAATACCATTGTAGATGCCTATAAAGATTCTATAGAATCTCTAGATAATTTAGAAGCTTCTCTTGAAAAGTTAAAAGAAAACACTGATTCCAATTACAAATGCCTAGATAATATAAGCATATTAAAAAAGGAGAAAGAAAATGAATAAGATAGAATTACTTGCTCCTGCTGGAGATTTAAATAGATTAAAAGTTGCATTTGCCTATGGTGCAGATGCAGTATTCTTTGGAGGCAAAAAATATTCACTTAGAAGTAGAGCTAGTAACTTTAGTATCGACGATATCAAAGAGGCTTGTAAAATTGCAAAAGAATACAATGGTAAAACTTATGTAACATGTAATATCTTTGCTTTAAATGAAGATTTATTAGATTTAAAAGATTTAGAGCAATACCTAAAAGACTTAGAAAGTGCTGGAGTAGATGCGATCATTACTAGCGATTTTGCAATCATCGAGACATGCAAAAGAGTATGTAAAAAAATGCATATACATATTTCTACTCAGCTATCTTCTTATAATAGCAAAGCCCTTAAATTCTTTGAAAATATGGGTGCTACTAGAGTAGTGTTAGCTAGAGAGACAACTCTTGAAGAAATGAAACAAATAAAGAAAAATAGCAATGTAGAGATTGAAGCATTTATACATGGAGCAATGTGTATGTCAATGTCTGGAAAATGTACTCTTTCAAATCACATGACTAATAGAGATGCTAATCGTGGAGGGTGTGCTCAATCTTGCAGATGGTTTTATTCTTTAACTAATGAGCATGGAGAAGAAATGTCAGATAAGTTATTTACCCTATCTAGTAAAGATTTAAGAATTATAAAGCAAATAAGAGATTTAATTGATATGGGTGTATCAAGCCTAAAAATCGAAGGAAGAATGAAAAGTGAATATTATATAGCTACAATCATTTCTACATATAGAAGGATTATAGATGACATATATGCAGGCAAATTAAAAAGTGAAAAAAAATATATAAAAGAATTAAACAAGGCTGCATCTAGACCAGCTTCAATTGGATTCTATAAAGGATTAGTAACCACCAAAGAGCAAATATATGATAAGAGCGCTGAAATTCCTTTGCAAAACTTTGTAGCAAGAGTTGTAAGTTATGATAAAGAAACTAAAACAGTAACAATAGAACAACGAAATAATTTTACAATTAAAAAGCCTATAGAAATATTTGGTCCTAATGGCAAACTAATAAAATTCAAGATCAAAGAATTATATAACAAAAATGGTGAACTTGTAGAAGTTGCAAATCATGCTCAAGAAATATTAACATTTAAAATTGATCATGAATTAACAAACATGGATATGATAAGACAAAAGAAGTAGCAATACTTCTTTTTTTAAACAAAAAAAGGGCAAATGCCCTTTATTTTAAGATTTAGTTTTAATTACTTAGCTGTTGCTTTTTTAGCAGTTTCTACTAAGCTCTTGAATGTAGCTTCATCATGGATAGCAATTTCAGATAACATTTTTCTGTTGATATCAATGTTAGCAACTTTTAAACCATGGATTAATTTGCTATAGCTAATTCCATTGTTATTAGCAGCAGCATTAATTCTTGTAATCCATAATTTTCTGAAATCTCTTTTCTTATTCTTTCTGTCTCTATAAGCATATCTTAATGAGTGCATAACTTGCTCATGAGCTGTCTTATAAAGAACATGTTTGCTACCATAGTAACCTTTAGCTAACTTTAATATTTTCTTACGTCTATTCTTTGCAACGTTTCCGCCTTTTACTCTCATCTTTCCTTACCTCCTAAATTAACCTTGAATTAATTGTGCAATTCTCTTTTGGTCAGTAGAATTTACATATGCAGCTTTAGCTAGTTGTCTTCTTTGTTTAACACTTCTACCCCAAGCTTTGTGGTTCTTACCACATTGTTTTCTTTTTAATTGTCCACCTGCAGTCATCTTAAATCTTTTAGTAACAGCCTTTTTTGTTTTCATTTTGTTTTTCATTTAATTTTTCCTCCTTTAAAACTATTTCTTTTGCGATTTTGGTGTAATGAAGCCCAGAATCAATTTTCCATCTAATGTTGGCGCTTTTTCAATTGTAGAAATATCTCCACACATATTGATAAAAGAATTAACCATATCAATTCCCTTATCAGCAAAAGCAAGTTGTCTACCCTTTAATCTTAAAGAGATTTTAACTTTATCCCCTGCTTCTAGGAATTTTCTAGCAGCTTTAAGCTTTGTATCAAAGTCATGTTGACCAATGTTAACAGATAGTTGAACTTCTTTAACATCCATAACTTTCATATTCTTTTTAGCCTCTTTAGCTTTCTTTTGTTGTTCGAAACGATACTTACCATAGTTTACAATTTTGCAAACTGCAGGTTTAGCACCAGGAGCAACACAAAGTAAGTCTAAGCTTCTTCCTTTAGCAATTGCAAGAGCTTCTACTCTAGATTTAATACCTAATGATTCTCCATTCTCATCGATAAGTAATACCTCTGGGAAACGGATATACTCATTAACTAAATCTCCATCTTTGTTTGTAGCAAATTTTTCATTGTGTTCAGCCAAATAAATACACCTCCATGTAATAAAAAAACGGGCTTCGCACCCGTTCAAAATACATCCTAAATATCAAGTTTAGTAATGTGACCTTTTACCCAAATCTATTTAGAAATCAGGTGAGAAGCGGGTGCCTCTACTTTTCACAACTTTTGTTGCGGTAATATATTACCACTAGTTTATTCACTTGTCAACTAGATATAACTAAGTTTCTTTTTCTTTTGATGATTATTATATAGTATAACACCTAGTATACTAAAGGTAACCAAGATAACTCCAACACTAACTAAAATAGCAATCATGCTTCCACTATTATCGGCAGGAATCTCTACTTTAACTTTAACTACAACACTACTAGTATTACCAAGTCTATCAGCAGCACTATATGTAACAAGTTGATAATTATCTTCTTTGTAGTTTATTCTAATAACATCTAAATCATTATCCACTATACATTCATCAGTGGTGAAAGTCGAATCTCTACATGTTGCATCTTGTGCCTTATATTTACTACCTACAGGAACAAAAATCCATTGTCCTCCTTCAATAGTAATTTTAGGCCCAACTGTATCTAAAATTATTTTTTTAGAAATCAAAGTACTATTTGTATCTGAAAAATTATTATCAGTAATAGTTTGATCTCTTTTTACTAGATAAAAATTAACAGTTTTTTCTCCATCACCATAAGACTCAAAATAATAATTAATAGCATCTTCACTAATTGTATATTTCAAACATTTATGATTTGCTTCTTGATAATATTCACAAACATATACTTCTCCATTATAAGTAACATATTCATCAGTAAATAAACCAATGTTAATTTTATTATTTCTAGTTGGTGTATATTGAATGTTATCATAACTATATGTAGGTTTTCCTTCTGCATCTGCATTGATAACTATTCTTTGATTAAGAGTAGATAACTTATATACTCCAAAAGCATAATCTTGTTCAGTACCACTCATGATACCTCCACTACCACTTAAACATTGGATTAAGATAAAAATATCTCCATCACTAACTGTTTGAATAGTATACCTAGTTGTGTGCAACAATTCACCATCAACATTATCTTGAGGGATATTAATTCGCGTTTCTTCTCCCACAACCTTCATGAAAATATCACTATAATCTATATCATTATTTTTTGCTCTAGCATACTTTTGACAACTATCCTCTTCTTCAACACTACAAACAGCAAGCTCACTGATAAGAAATGATCTAGCATAACCATTGTAATTAGTGATAGTAATGTCAATAATTCTATTATCATATGAATCAGCAAGGTCAATTGTATATTGCATAGGTCCTTCTGCTGCGCTTACCACATTAGAAGTAAGCCCAAAGAAAAAGAAACTAAACATAAATATTAATGTAAAAAAATACTTTTTCATCATTTCAACCCCTTACTAAAATATTACTTTATCTAAACTTATAATTTCAAGCATTCACTAATTATCTTTATAGATTAAGTGACTTATACCCAATAATGTGTTTTCCCTATTGTCTTTTGTAGAGACACAATTAACATTTTTTGGTAATTTTAAATACTTTCTAAAATCCTCATAATATTGTCCTAGATATCCTGCAAAAACTATATCATTAACTTTCAATGTACTAGTAACCCTTTTTATTTCTTCACTTAAATTTTTACACCAAGAATTAACAATTCCTTTTGCAATCTCATTATTACTAAAGAAATATATACCAACAAATTCATCATCTAAATCTTTTTTCAAGCACTCTGCTTTAAATGCACTTTTGTTACATTTATCAATATTTTTTCCTTTTCTAATATCAATATCATCATCTAAAACAACAACATTTTTATCATAGATAAAACTATTACTTACTTTATTATCAACTATCAAATATAGTAATGATTTTGAGTTTAATTTATAAGCCATTGCAAGTCCTGCAAGCATTGTTTCATCTAAGACATAAACATCTTTTTTAAACAATTTATATAATGACTTAGTAATATTATATCTACTAGCACCTTGTAAGTTATAAACAATATCATCTTTAAACTCTATATTATTTGAAATACCTACACCAACATATGCAATTTTATAATTGCCAAAATATAACTTGTAATAAGAATATATACTATTTGAAACGTCCATGTTTTTATTATATTTACAAACTCGTTTTTCTACAATTTCATGATTAGAATCAATTATTGCTATATCAAAATATGAATGATGTAATCCTATCGCTAAACAAAATTTCATATTATTTAACTTGCATAATCTTCATGGTGTCCGCTTTATTACTTTCTTCATTTACACCAACTAAAATTATGGTTTCTCCTTTTTTTACTCCATATTGTTTTGCAATTCTATTAGCATATTCTTCTTTATTTGTAATTTTTTTACTTATACATACTGGATTAATTCCATAGTACAAACCATTTAAAGTATTCGCACTTGCCTTATCATTTACAAATGCCACTATTGGCGCCTTAATCTTGAATTTTGCAAGTTTTCTTACTGCACTAAATTCATGAGAGAACATTACAATTAATTTAGCATCTAACATTAATGCACTTTTAGAAACACTTATACCAATTGCATCTCCTTGAGACTTATTACTAGCCTCATAAAACTCATTAGCAAACTTTTCATAATCCAATATTTCTTCTGCTTTTCTAGCAATTTGATCTTGAGTTTTAACTGATTCAACTGGATACTTACCAGTAGCACTCTCACCAGACAGCATAACTGCATCTGCCCCATCTAGTATAGCGTTAAATACATCACTAACTTCTGCCCTAGTAGGTCTTGAGTTAGTTTGCATTGAATCAAGCATATGTGTAGCAACAATAACAGGCTTTCCTGCCAAATTACATTTATGAATTAATTCTTTTTGAATATTAGGAACTTCAGTCAAGTCCACCTCTACTCCCAAATCTCCTCTAGCAACCATTACAGCATTGCTAACTTCTAAAATATCATCAATATTTTCCACACCCTCAGGAGATTCTATTTTTGATACTACTTTAATATCATCTCTACCACATTTTGCTAGTAATTTTCTTATTTCAATTACATCTTCTTTTCTTCTAACAAAACTAGCAGCCACAAAGTTAACCTTTTCTTTGCATAATAGTTCAATATCGTTTTTATCTTTTTCGGACATATATTCATTCATTAATTTAATATAAGGCGCATTTAGCCCTTTTCTATTCTTTAAAAAATAATTATTTTGAACTTCGCAAACTAGAGTAGATGGCTCTTCTTTATTAATTACTTTAAAGCTAAGTAATCCATCATCAAAAGTGAATACATCATTAACTTTTAAATCATCATAAAGCCCTTTATAAGAAACACTAAATCTTTCTTTATTACCAATAACATCATCTTTAACAATTCTAATAATGTCTCCTTTTGATAATTCAACACCATCATTTTCAAAAGTACCACATCTTATTTTAGGCCCTTTAAGATCCATCATGATTCCTAAAAAATACCCATCTTCTCTTAATTGATTAATCACATCAATTTTAGCCTTATGTTCTTCCCATTTACCATGAGACATATTAATTCTAGCAAGATCAAGTCCAGCATCTAATAAAGCTTTAATAGTGTCATAACTATCACTACTAGGTCCTAGGGTTGCAACTATTTTAGTTTTAATATCCATAAGCTCACCCCTAACCTATAATTTCATTAATTTTATATAAATCTAAATAATCAATATCTCTATGCTCAACTACTTCTTCTAAAGTTTTTGTATAAACATGATTATCTAAAAAATAAACCATTTTTCCACTTTCCTTATTCATTAATAATTCAAGTGCTTTATAACCAAGTATGCTACCAGTTACTCTATCCATAGCACTAGGGATACCACCTCTTTGAAGATGCCCAAGTACTGTGGCTCTACTTTCAAATCCAGTAGCTTTTTCTATATTTTTAGCAAGTTCTTCAACATCAAGAATTCTTTCACTAACTACTATAAGCACATGTTTTCTTCCTTCATGTTTCATTCTTTTCACATCTTCTACAATCTTATCAAAATCATACCCTGTATTAGGATCAATTAAAATATCTGCTCCACAAGCAAGAGAAGCATACAAAGCAAGATCACCACAATGTCTACCCATAACCTCAACTATACTACATCTAGTATGACTTGAAGAAGTAACTCTAATTTTATCAATACAATCAACAATTGTATTAAGCGCGGTATCAAAACCAATTGTATATCCAGAACAATTAATATCATTATCGATAGTTCCACATATACCTACAACATTAAGACCCATATTATCTAAATCAATAGCACCTCTAAAAGAGCCATCTCCTCCAATAACTACTAAGTCATTAATTCCTAGTGCTTTAAGATTTGAAATAGCTTTTTCTCTTACTTCTAATTCAGTAAACTCAGGTAATCTAGCAGTACCAATAATTGTTCCACCTCTATTTAAAATTTCAGAAACAAATCTTCTATGTACTTGTAAGATTTTCCCCTCTACTAATCCTTTATAACCATCATAAACCACAAAAGGTTCTACCCCATTATTTAATGCTCCTCTAACTACAGCTCTTAAACAGGCATTCATTCCTGGAGCATCTCCACCACTTGTAATAATTGCTAATCTTTTCATTATATTCACCTTCAAAACAATAATATCATTTATAATGATATTCTAACAATAAAAGGGCTAAATAAAAAAGATAAGTATTACTACTTACCTTCGATTACTATTTGCTTAGGGCAAACACTTTTAACTCTTTCAACAAACTTATTTGCTTTTATTCTTCCAACATCACTGGCACCCGTTTTAGTAACATTATATAAAGAAATAAGTTCATCTATTGTATAACTGCTAGTTATATAAGTTAGTAATTCATTTTTAGCTCTATAATCTAAAATACCCGATAAAATATCATCTCTTACCCATTCACTTATTTTTTCATCACCCAAGTTATCTAAAACTAATACATCAGCTTCTTTAACTTTAGACATAAGAATGCTATATTGATCTCTATGATCAAGAGTAGACTTTAACTCTTCAAAAAAGTTTCTAACCTCAATAAAAGAGCAAGTTTTACCACCCCTTACAAACTCATTACATAAAGCAATAAGTGGATATGATTTACCACTACTACTAGGACCCGTAATAAATAACCCCACATTATTACCATCAACATCAGTTTGCATTAATTCCTTTTCATATGGAAATCTTCCCTTTTTATTATCAATATCATCAAGAACAATTCCTAAATAAGCATCAGGAAAATCTCTTAATAAATACTTTTTAGCAACAGTTCTTTCTAACTCTCTTGGAGGACATAAACTAAAGCTTCTTTCAATTCCAAATTCACTACGATATAAATCCATAGCAATTCCCTCAAATTGTTTACTACACTTTTTAGGATTCTTACATTTACTACACATCATCTTATCTTCTAGATATGTTTGAAAATATCCCAAATATGTATCAAACTCTTCATCACTAACATTAAGTTCATGCATTTTTTTCATGATAAAAGGATTATCAATAAGTTCTTCTTTTACTCTTTTTTTACTCTCTTTTATCTTATCTGTATTAACATTAATCTTCCTTATTTCCATTGCTATTCTTCCTCTTTCTTCTTGCCGCCTTCAATAGTTCTAACTCCATTGCCTCATCAATTGTAGACTCTTGAAGTACAGTGGTATTGATAGGTTCAGCTTGTTTAACTACTGGAGCAACACTAATAGGTTGACTGACGGTTACACTTTGACTAACATTAGAACTATTATTAGAATTAGATGCTCTATTAGTAATATTTGAAAAATAGCTCATCGCCTCTTCTGCTGTTCTAATACCAGCATTAGATAAAGAAGAAGCTATTTTCATAACATAATTGTATGGTAGTCTTCCACTTTGTTTAATTAAAACATAATCAATTAATACGTTAATAACTTCATTGCTTAACTTAGAAACAATAGAAAGGTCTTCCAACAATTTAATGTTTTGGAACGATGGATCTTCATTATTTTGTCTAATTTTCAAATATTCAAATGGTTCTACCCCTTTAAGTAGTTCAACCTTTTTAGCCATACCAATTCTTTTATCAGTATATCTTTTTGTTTCTTTAGTATCCATTGTAGGAATCTTTTTATATGAATAACATTTACTCCTAAAAGTATCAAAATTAATAACAGCTTTATTTCCAACACCCTCAATTGAAGTACTAAGTATCTCACAAAGTTCTGATTCATCTAATTTATATAAACTAGCCATCGACTTTAATAATTCCACAAAACTTGTAGTAATTAAACTCTTCTTTATTTTCTTTTCGTTTAAAGCAACTAGAAATAAAGATAAAGAGAAATTACTCTCTATTTCACTACTACTCTTATTAGCTAAATTAGCTCCACCTCTAATAACTTCTTGTAAAGATGAAACATCATTAAAGTCAATATTATAAACATCATTAAACTTATGAGTAATATCTGTATAATTATCATAATCTGAAGTTTCAACTTCAAATGAAGACTTAATCTTTTCATAACTTCTTTTAGGCATTATTTGTTTATAAAGTGTACCAAGTAATTCATGAGTAAAGAAATCTTTTGGGGTTAAAGGAGCATATAACTCATACTTATAAACTCTTAATTCTTCATTTAAGTATGTTTTTAATAGCCCAATACCTTCTAATTTATTTTTGTATACTTCAATATCTTCAAGTTCACAATTCATCATTTTTGTTAAAAAATCAAATTTGAATGCACTATTCTTCTTATAGTGTTCTGCTTGTGCCCATAAATTAAGATATAAAGAAACAGCCTCATATCCACATAATGGTTGATATAACATTACTAAACTAGTTCTATCAGCACCACCTAAAATAGACATAAGATTAACTATGTATGAATCTTCACTTTGAATAGACTCTAAATTAGACATATCTTCACTCCCCTTACTTTTGACAATTATGGCAATAATAGGTTCCCCTTCCTCCTACTACCATCTTTTCTATTTTAACTCCACATCTAACACAATTGCAGCCTTTTTTCCCATAAACTTTATGTTCGTTTTGAAAACCACCAGATTCATTGTTGTTAAAGTGGTAAGTTGCAATTGTACTTCCTTTTAATTCAATTGCTCTATTTAGTATTTTTATACTACTATCAATAATAATTTGACACTCTTCTTGGCTAACACCTCTAGCTTTCCTAGTAGGTAATATACAAGCATCAAATAGCACTTCATCCACATAAATATTTCCAAGTCCTGCCATCACACTTTGATCTAAAAGACATTGCTTAATACATTTATTTAGATTGTGTAACCTATTATACAATTGTAAAGCATTTATATCAAAGGGTTCTTTACCTAATTTAGCAAGACTTTTATCACTTGCATAATTATCTTTCAAAGATAACTTCATTTTTCCAAATTTTCTAACATCATGATAAATTAAATATCCCTTGTCTAAAACAAAAGTAATTATCTTATGTTTTTTTATATATTCATCTTCATCATTTAGTGTATCTAGGTAAAAATATTTTCCCTCCATCCTAAGATGAGAAATAAGTGCATTTTCATCTAATATAAATATTAAATATTTACCCATTCTAGAAATATCATTAATTCTTTGTCCTACTATCTTAGTTTTAAATTCATCAAATGTAATATCTTCTAAAACATTATTATAATGAATAATTACATCCTTAATAACTCTGTTTTTACTCCAAGAAACTAATGTTCTTCTAACAGTTTCCACCTCAGGTAATTCCGGCATATTTTCACCTCCTATTTAGCATCATACCAATCTTTTCCAACACTACTTGACGCTACTAATCTCACTCTCAAATTACTAGCTTCTTCCATAATATTTTTAAATATATCCACTAGATATAATTCTTCAGGATGTAAATCAAATACAAGTTCATCATGTATTTGAATTATAAGTTTACTTTTAACCTTATTTTCTTCCATATATTTATAAATGTTTACCATTGCTATCTTTATAATATCTGCACTAGTACCTTGAATTGGTGTATTCATTGCTACTCTTTTTCCAAATTCACGTTCATTATAAACACTAGAATTTATCTCTCCTACATCTCTTCTTCTTTTATATAAAGTAGTAACATAGCCATTTTCTTTACAACTAGCTACAACTTCATCTAAATACGATTTAATTCCTGGGAAAGTTAAGAAATATTTCTCTATGAAATTCTTTGCTTCTTTTGGAGTACTTTTAATTTGTTCTGCAAGCCCCCAATCAGAAATGCCATAAACTATCCCAAAATTAATTGCTTTTGCTTTTCTTCTTAAATCATCAGTTATCATCTCTTTTGGTAAACCAAATACACTTGAAGCAGTAAGAGTATGAACATCATCCCCATCCTCAAAAATTCTAATCATATTTTCATCATTTGACAAAGATGCAAGAACTCTAAGTTCTACTTGAGAATAATCTATTGAAAGGATATATCCATTTTCAAATCTTGATGGAAATGCTTTTCTAATATACTTACTCTCTTCATCTCTAACACTAATATTTTGCATATTAGGCTCACTAGAGGACAATCTTCCTGTTTGTGTTTGAGTTTGATTAAACTCTGGATGAATGTATCCGTCCTCATAAATAAAATTAGATAATCCCTCAATATAAGTTGATAATAACTTAGCATACTTTCTATAACTTAAAATAAGCGATACAACTTTATGCTCATGAACTAATTTTTCAAGTTCTGCTTCATTTGTACTTCTCTTTTTATTTTCAGTTAAGCCAAGCTTATCAAATAATACTTCTGCTACTTGTTTGGGTGAAGCAACATTAAACTCCATCCCTACTTCTTTAAATATTTCATTTTCTAAATTATTAAGTTTAAACCTATACTCTACTCCTAAAACATCTAATTGTTCCTTATTAATAGCAACACCATTATCTTCCATTTTAGTAAGTACATCTACTAAAGGTAACTCCAAATTGTAATATAAGTCCTTTAAATCATACTCATCTAATTTTTCTAAAATAGTTTTAAATACTTTAGACATAACAAAACTAACATAAGAAGCATGCTTTATTTTATCTTCCTTTAAAGAAGGTAAAATGTATCCATAACTATTAAATATAGAATCCAAATCTTCTTTTAAATTACAATTAACTAAATTAGCAGCTATTTTAAAATCAAGAGCATTAATTCCTTGTACTCCCAATTTAATAAATGCAATTTTAATGGCCTTTAAATCATAAACCACTTTTTTAGAAGTGCCCACCAAGTATCTTATAGCACTACTATTTAAAACATCTTCCTTACTTAAATAATATGTTTTAATCCCATCACTAAATGAAATCCCCTCTAATACAGCTTTATGATAGTTTGCTTCACTAAACAAAGGATAAATACTTAATTCTTTAGATAAAAAATCATCATCAAGTTTATTAACAACTTCATATTCAAATTTTTCATCCTCTTTAACATTTACCTTTTTCATAAGAGAAAACATTTCATATCTTTGATAAAAATCTACTAATTCTTGCCCTGGAGAATTGATTAAGCAATCATCAATTCCAAACTCAAGAGGTACACTAGTAAATATAGTAGCTAACTTTTTACTATTAAAAGCATCTTCTTTTCCCTCGATTAACTTTTCTTTTAGTTTACCTTTAATAGAGTCAATATTTTCATATATTCCTTCAATACTACCATAATCTTGTAGTAATTTTATTGCGGTTTTTTCTCCAACTCCAGCAATCCCTTTAATATTATCACTGTCATCTCCTCTTAATCCCTTGTAATCAGTTATTTGTTTTTCACTTACTCCATAAAACTCTACAATATTAGAAGGAGTAATAACATTAATATCACTTATTCCCTTAACTGTAATATTAAGTGATATATTTTCATCTACAAGTTGAAGAAGATCTCTATCTGAAGAAAATACATCTACTTTGTATCCTTTATTGCTAGCTTCTTTAGCTAATGTTCCTACAATATCATCTGCCTCATATCCTACAAGTTCAAACCACTTAATTCCCATCTTCTCAATCATTTCTCTAGCAAGAGGAAATTGCATAACTAACTCAGCAGGAGCAGGCTTTCTTCCTTCTTTATATTCTTTATACTCTTCATGCCTAAAAGTTTTACCCTTAGCATCAAAAGCCACAAGAGCATAATCAGGATTACTAATCTCATAAACTTTATTTAACATATTAGATAAAGCAAAAATTGCATTTGTATATACCCCATCTTTAGTATGCATAATATTACCACTATAAGCAGTAGCATAATATGCTCTAAAAAGAAGCGAATTACCATCAATCAATAATACTTTTTTCACTTACTCACCCTCCTAATTTATACTCTTTTAAACCATTAGCAATTAAGCTAATTGTCTCTTTAATTTCAAGTTTACCCTCAATAGAGTAGTATTTACCAATATACAAAGATTTACTTACTTCTTTATATACTCTTGGGAAAATAACCACGCTAATTTCACTAAATTCATCTACAAATGTAGCAATAGCCATTAATTCTCCTTTTTTGGTTTTTATTATTCTTGAACTTTTATATAATCCAACCCATTTAATATTCTTTTCATTATAGTTATTAAACTTATCACTACAAATATAGCCAAGTTTGTTTAGTTTGTTTCTCTCATTCTCAAGAGGAAACTCACTAACATAATAACCTAAAACTTCTTTTTCTAGTTCAAGTTTATTTATATCTTCCTCGATCACATTAATCTTAGGTTTATCCATAATATCAAAATCAAAGCTCACTTGACCATCAACAACATAGCCAAACATAGCAGCATACTTTAATAGTTTATCTAAATTGTTTTTACATGTTGCTCTATTAAGTCCAAATTCATCTAAGGCACCAGCATCTATTAGAGCAATATATTGAGATTCACTAAGTTTATACTTACTCATTCTCAAAACAAAATCGCTATAATCTACAAATTGTTTTTTATTAGCTTCTTCAATAATCTCTTTAGCAGACATACTATTTAATCCCTTTATATGAGCTAGTCCATATAATATTTCATCCTCTTTAATACTTCTAAACTCTAAATCACTATGATTAACACTAGGAAGAAGTAACTTAATACCATTCTCTTTTGCTTCACTTGCATACTCATTAAATTTATTCGAGAAAGTAAACGATTCCATAGCGCATGCATAAAATACTGAAGGATAATATTTTTTAAGATATGTCATATACATACTTATAACTGTATAAGAAACACTATGAGCTTTATTAAACCCATAACTAGCAAACTTAGCAACTAATTCATATACTTCATTAGCCTTTTGTAGACTATGCCCTTTATTTAAACATGAATTAATGAACTCTTCTTTTATTTCCTTCATTTTATCCATATCTTTTTTAGACATTGCTCTTCTTAAAATATCGGCTTTAGCCAAACTAAGTCCTGCAAACTTATAAGCAATTTGCAATATTTGCTCTTGGTAAACAATAATCCCATATGTCGAAGATAATATTTCTTTTAATGATTCATCAACATAATCAACTTTCTTACCATGCCTTCTTTCATTAAACTCACCTATAAATTCTCTAGGTCCAGGTCTATATAAGGCAAGCACATTACACACATCAATGAAATTTTCTGGTCTAATAGTTTTAAGTGTTTTTCTCATTCCATCACTTTCAAATTGGAATATACCACTAGTCTTTCCATTAGCTAATAGCTCATATAATTTTTTATCTTGTAAATCGATCTTGCTTAAATCTATATTAACCCCATAAATGCGTTTAATCTCTTTTAAACAGTCATCAATAATAGTTAAATTTCTTAATCCAAGTAAATCCATTTTAAGTAATCCAGTACTTTCAACATAATTCATATCATATTGAATAACTAAATCTTTACCATTATTAGAAAATGTAGGCACTATTTCTTCTAAATCTTCTTCACTTAAAACAACACCTGCTGCGTGTAAAGAAGTTTGCCTTGGTAAATCTTCGATAACTAAAGCACTTTTATAAACATCCAAATATTTATCTTCACTATGAATAAATTCTTTAAATTCTTCACTTAATTCAACCATATCTTTTAATGATGCATTATATGGACACTTATGTGCTTTTTTAGATATCTTTTCTAAATCACCTTTAGATAAGCCTAAAACTTTTGCACAATCTCTTAATGCTTGTTTACTTGATAATGTAGAGAAAGTAACAATATTTGCCACCTTCTTATATCCATATTTATTCTTCAAATAATCAACAACTAACTCTCTTTTATTATCTTGAAAATCAATATCAATATCTGGCATTGTTCTTCTTTCTTTATTTAAAAATCTCTCAAATAGCAAATCATACTCTAGTGGATTAATGCTTGTAATACCTAAACAATAAGATACTAAACTAGATGCTGCACTACCTCTTCCTGGCCCTACAAGTATGCCATTTTCCTTAGCGAATTTAACATAGTCATATACCACTAAAAAATAATCTGCAAATCCCATTTCAAAGATTACATTTAGTTCTTCATTTACTCTATCTACATATCTTTTATTCTTTATATATCCTTTATTTCTTTTTTCTAACCCTTTGTAAACTAAATTTTTTAAATATTCTTTTGAATCAATCTTCAATGGGTTATCATATTTAGCTAATTTTAACTCACTTTTTTCAAATTCAAAGTTACACAATTTAACTATTCCAAAAACATTATCAATTTCAGTTTCAGTGAAACTAGCTTCACTTTCAAATGATGCATAATCATACTTACTTTTTCTAGCATATCCTAAAATTGTATTAGTATCTATAGCATTTAATAACTCTATATATTCTAATTCATCATCACTCCTAGAAACTATGTTGTTAAACGCAACAGAATTGAACTCTAAAGTATCTATATATGAATTAAGCAAATAGCAATCTTCATTTTTATATATTTCTTTTCCCACATAAAAATCATCTAAGTAAATATCTTTCAAATTTGATAAAAGTGGTAATATTTTTTCTTTATTCATGTCCTTAAAAGCACGAAAAGAAGGAGCAATTGCAATTAGTCCTTCTCTGTATTCTTTTAAATTATTTATTGTTAAAATTACATCTCTAGCAGAATTCTTATAACTAGTTAGTTTAACCAAATTCTTATAGCCAATTTCATCTTTAGCAATTAAACAGACAATAAAATCTTCCACATCAAATTCCACTCCAATAATTGGATGTATATTGTTTGCTTTACACCCCTCATAGAATTCTTTAGCACCAAACATAACATTCTTATCCATTAACCCTAGTGAATCATAGTTATTGTTTTTAGCATAATCTAGAAGTTTGTCCACTCTTAAAGTACTAGACAAAAAACTATATCCACTTTTTATGCATAATTCACACTTCATCTAGTACCCTCCTTTTTTATCTTTTCTTTATAAACCCATTTTGCTTCATACTAGCCTCATAGGCTACTATAGTAGTAGCAATAGCAACATTTAAAGAATCACATTGTCCTAGCATTGGTATTGAAATCATATTATATTTTCCTTCATACCATGGTTTAGTAATACCATATCTTTCACTTCCCATAATAATAGCAACTCTTCCAGAATAATCATATTCAAAGTAATGCTTTTCTGCTCTAGTATCAGCTAAATATAATTCAAAGTTCTTCTTTCTTAACCAATCTCTACATTCTTCCACTGAAGCAAATTCTACTACCGGAATAGTAAATGCCGCCCCCATACTTCCTTTAATAATTTTAGGATGAGTAATTCTAGCTCTTCTATTGCAAATAAATACTCCATCAATTTTAGCTCCATCACAAGTTCTAAGAATGGTTCCCACATTTCCAGGAATCTCTAATCCATCAAGAACTATAATGATATTATCTTTTCTTAAAGGGATATCATCTAAACTTGCAAGAGGAAACTTACAAATAGAAATCATTCCTTTTGGATCATCCTTTTCACATATCTTCATAAATGTTTTTAAAGAAACGCAATACGTTTTTTTAGCTAACTTGAAAAATTCTTCAACAAGATTCATTCCTTCATGACTTGTTATGATTTCCTCACAAAAAATAAACGAATCCACTTCTAACCCATTATTAAGAGCTTTTTCATGAGCCCAAATCCCATCAATAACAAACAAATGATTCTTGTTTGGCTTAGTATTATTAATAAGAGCTACAACTTCCTTTATCTTTCCATTTTGTGCTCCGATAAATTCTATTTCATGCTTATTTTTTTCCATGAAATCCCTTAATCTATTTTCTACATTCTCCATTAAAAATCACCACGATTTTATTGTATAACAATAAAATGGATTTTTCCACCATTAATAATCATAACTAGATTAAAAAACTCAGTGTTTTATCCACTGAGTTTATTATTACCTTTTATTATTCTTTTTAGGATCAAATCTTTTTACACTAGCAGCTTCCGCTCCACCCATAAATGAAGCAAATCTGTCATACCTTTTGTTATACTTACTAAATTCGCTAAAGTAGATATTTTTAAATGCTTTATTTAATATAGATACAACAGGCAAATATCCTGCTCCAACTTTACAAGCAGGTTTAGATAAAACTTTTGTATCATCCACACTAAGAATATACACTCCATCCTTTAAAAGAGAAGTTCCACTTTCAAGTTTCATATCTTTTGGTTTTGCAACATGAATGGTATTACCCTCTAATTTAACCTCTACAAGTTCATAATTATCATCATGTAAATATTTCATGAATGCTTCATTAAATGTTTTAGAATCCACAGTTAATATTTCCTCTAACCTTTCTGTAAGAGTAGCCAGTTCTTTCTTCTTTTCGGCAAGCTCTTTTCCATACCTATCACTAGCATATTCACTATCATAAGTATGTTGAGTAATAGAGTTAACCTCATAAACAAGTTCTTGAATTCTATTAAGTAATGCAACATATTCTTTTTGTTTCATATTCTTTCACCTCTACCTTCGCGAATTAGGATTTGTGACCTTCTTTTTAGGAGCGGCCTCAACTCTTCTTTCAATTTCTTCCATATCTATAATAGCTTGACTTCTAGTTCCATTTTCTCTCATCCTGTTTTGTTCTTGACTAGCACCCGGGATTTTTTCATCCGTATGCCATCTTACATGATTATTTTCACAATTCACAATAAGATCTGAAGCAAATGCTCCACCACCAAGCACAAACATTTGTCCATTATGCTTTCCATAAAACTTACCTAAGCTTCTAGATACTTCAAACTTATCAATACCATAAGCTTTTTCTCCTTCTCTAACAGGAATAGACTCAAGTTTTATTAAATTAACTTTTTCTCTTGCGCAAGCTTCAATTACTAAGTCATTTATATATGATCCATCATTATAGATACAGATATTTTTATTATTTCTTTTAGCATTGCTTATAATTTTAGCAACATCATTTTTTAACCTTGCTTCTATTTCAGGGTTATTAATTCTTTGCTCTGCTCCACAAACAAAAATAGGCATATCTTTTTCTAATTCACTATTTATTTCTTGAGTATTATAGTTTACTTCTATTCTTTGTATACCAGGCAAATTAACTGACTCAGGAATATAATCAACATAGTCATGTTCTTTACCATTGCCCCTTAAATGAGCTTCATTTCTTTTTCCTTGTATATACTTACGTTCAAAATCTACCATATCTCGAAGTTCTTCAACAGTTACTCCTAATTGATGGGCAATCAATGCTTCTTGTCTGGCATCAGTACCATATAAACCAGCACCATCACTTCCCAAAACAACTCTTACCCCTTTATCCAAATATTTTCTTATTGGAATTTGGGACAACTCTGTAATGTTATTCAAAGACATATTACTAGAAGCATTTATTTCTATTATTGCTCCTGTCTTCTTTATTAATTCCAAAGTTTCTTCATCTAAACCACCATGCAAACCATGTCCAATTCTAATATCAGGATAAAAATCAGGGTCTTTTATTTCCCCACTTTTCTTCAAAGCATCTATTTCTGTAGTTACAGACTTTAAAAAATCTTTTATATTATCTTTATGCTCATCACTTTCTCCTGCATGGCTTCTAATAGTAAAATGTTTCCACCCATTTTTAGCACACATGTTAGCAGCTGCAGCAAATATATATGAGTAATCTTTATTTGATGTCTTTTCATGTCCTAATAAATCAATTCCTGCAACAAAAGGCATATGGGCTTCATTAATAAAACTTCTGGTAAACCACATCATCGATTGATCATCACGTTTCACTCTAGGAGTAGCAAGTAAAAAAGCAACTGTTACCCCATACTTCTTATAAGCTTCCTTTACTGCATCAGAAAAAGCTTTATGCCTATTTTGGTTATCTTTAGGATCATTACCTTGAAACATCCAAGTACATGTGGATAATTCACAATAATCCACTCCATTTTTTGCATAATTTTCCGCTATTTTTAATACATAGTTCTTAATTAAATTAGGATTATTACTGTCAAAAAATGGTCCTCTAGCATAATATAGCTCATCCATATCCATAAATGTAATTTGATCTTGAATATTAACTTCCATGCTATTAATTATTTTTTCTCTAACACCCTTAATCTTATCTAAAACATCTAGTGTAGTTTGTTCACCCAAACCATGATTCTCAGGTAATATACCATTTTTCACTAACTTTTCTGTGTTGAAAACAACTGTTTTAGGCGCAGTTTTTAATGCAATATCATAGACATCTCTAGCTGGCAATTGACCTGTGTAGTGGGTGTGTAAATCTGTTTTAGGAGAAGGTACTTTTTCACTTGAGGAAAAAACCCTATCATATGAATCTCCACTTCTACCAAGAGATAACATTTTGACCTCCAAAGTTGTAAGCGGAGCATTTGAAATAAAACTCCCCTTACTAATGGTCCCTAAACTTCTAACAACTGCATTTGAATTTCCATCTTTACCAACAATATTCAAACTTAAAACTCCATTTTCTTCTTTTATACTAAGCAAATCTTTTAAATTATTTTTAAGTGTTATTAATCTTTCATTATCAACATCATGATGAATAAGAGGCTCAATTTCATACTTACCATTAACAAGTGATATTTGCGCCTCAATAAGCGGGCCTTTTCCATCTTGGCCTATATAAATTGGATTTTTCAATTTTATAACCTTAGACATAACTCCCACCCAATCCTTTAATTAATTATATCAAATCTAACATTACACTTCAATTTTCTTCTAAAATTATAAACAATAAAAAAGAGGTATTTCTACCTCAAAAATTACTCTTCAACTACAACAATATTAACAGCTCTTAAACCTTTTTCAGTTTCAATAAGTTCAAACTCAACTACTTTGTTAGCTTCAACTGTTTTAAAACCTTCCATTTTTAGTTCGCTATAATGAAAGAATACATCTTTACCTTCTTCAGTTTTGATAAAACCATATCCTTTTTCTTTGTTAAAGTTTTTAACTTTACCTATCATTCTTTTAAAACCTAAACCTTTCTAAAAAAAAGTATATCATAAAAGATTAATACTCAATATATTTCAAACGTTTTTTAGTATTAAATAAAACAAGTCTAGAATAAACTAGACTTGTTTTTTCTAACTGTTATTAGGAATTGCATCAATTACTAATATCAAATCAATAATTTCATTTTGTGTATGATCATTTTTCGAAATCAATACATCATGATATATATATGACTTAGTAAATACACAGTTTTTTGAATTTCCAATACCTAAAATTTTATATCCTGCTGCTCCCAATATATTATTAAGTTGCTCTAATGTCAGCGAAATAGCACCAGAGAAATTCTCCCTTTGAATAGTAACCATTAATGTTCTCTCCTTCAGTACAATTTCCACATTATATATATCAGCCTTACTTGCGGAATCCGAAACAAGCTTATCAGGATCTATTGGAACTGATGAAT
Organism: Bacilli bacterium; assembly: GCA_017517765.1. Lineage (GTDB taxonomy): Bacteria > Bacillota_I > Bacilli_A > RFN20 > DUOF01 > RGIG6178. The sequence goes on from JAFWYE010000006.1 coordinate 435,607, forward strand.
TTCCATAATCTCCAACATTTACATTCATTGCAATTCTATACGTTGAGCCGCCACGAGGACTATTTCCAGAGTTATAGAAATCAATTCCACTTGGCAGACTGAGTACATTACCCGCATTATCTCTAGTAACAAAATCAGTTAACACATACAAATAATAACTTTGACCAGAAATATACATTGGGACATCATCTCCAGATGAGCATGATGAATTTGAGCCTTTAGCATCAATTGGAGTGACAGAGTTAAACATTACCGCATTAGATGTTGACATATAATATGAATAACATGTTCCTAATTTTGATGGAGTAGATAAATAAGTGTCAGTAAAATTAACTATCGTAGTTTTTTTCTCTTGATCAGTTTGAACGTTAATTACCGGTCTTACGTTATCCAATATTATCTTATCAGTTTTTTGCACGCTGTTACATGCTCTATCCCAAATAGTATATGTAAGCGTATGTGCACCATTTGTGTTAGTGGCTAAAGTTCCACTAGATGCCTTTGAGGTGCCTTTGGCATTAATTGTTGTGCCACCATCTGAAACTTGATACCAATAAACGCCTGATGTTGCATCTCCAATTCCCGAAGTATTAAACGTAACAGAACGTGATCCTGTATATCCTGCATATGGAGTCAAACTATCCGCATATCCTGTTGTTCCAATAATATCAAAGTCAGTAAATGTTGGCTTCACAGTATCTAGGACAATTCCAAATGTTGCTGAACCACTATTTCCAGCCTTATCAATCATGTTAACTACCACTAAGTGATTTCCATTTGTAGTATTAGCTAACGTTCCACTTGTTGGAGCTGTTGAATTCCACGCATTAATGGTTGTTCCATTATCCGTCACTCTATACAAATATGGGTTAGCATCTATAGCAGACGCTCCAGAATAAGTAACATAAGTTTGATTTGTATATCCAGATAATGCACATGAGTTTCCAATAACTTTAAATGTGCTGTTAAATGATGGATTAATATCGTCATATACTATTGTATATCCTTTATATGCAGTATTTCCTGCTTTATCATAAACATATGCATTTAATACATGATTTCCGTTTGTTTTGTCGTATAACAAATCACTAACGCCATTAGGGCTTGCTGTAGTCAAGCTGTATATTGTATTACTTCCGTCTAATATTTTATATTTCCATATATTTGTGTCAGACGCTGATAATGAATGCTTAATATTTTGGCTATTTGTATAACCAGACAATGGTGTAGAAACATCATTTGATGAATCATTATCTACTGCACTGTATGAACTAATTATTGGATTAGTTGCATCGTAAATAATATTATATGATTTATAAACGCCATTTCCCGCTTTGTCGTAAACATACACTTTTAGTGTATGCGTTCCCTCAGTGGTATTTATTAGTGAATCACCAACACCATTAGGACTTGTTGTAGTCAAACCATATATTGTATTACTTCCGTCTAATATTTTATATTTCCATATATTCGTATCAGATGCTGATAAAGTATGCTTTATAGCTTGGCTATTTGTATATCCTGCTGCTGGAGTTATGCCATTATTTGATGAATCATTATCTGTAGCACTATATGAACTAATTGTTGGATCAGTCGCATCATAAACTATATTATATGCTTTGTTAGAACTATTACCAGCTCTATCAGTAACATATACAGTTAACGTGTGTGTGCCTGCAGTAGTGTTGGCTAATGTATCCGCAACACCATTTGGATTAGATGTTGTAACAGAATATATTGTAGTAGAGCCATCTAATATCTTGAAACTGTATATGTTTGAATCAGATGCTGATAATGAATGTTTAATAGCTTGGCTATTTGTATATCCTGCTGCTGGAGTTATATCATTGTTTGATGTATCATTATCTGCCGCACTAAACGAACTAATTGTTGGATTTATGTCATCATATATTATTTCAAAATAATAATATGCATAGTTACCAGCATAATCATATACATAATACTCTATATAATGATATCCATTATATGTGGAATTTAAATCAATTTCATATGGAATATAATAATCGTCTGAATATATACAACCACCTTCATCACTATATATTTCATAGAATGCCACACCTGTATCATCATCATATGATGATTCATATACATAAACGTCTGTTTGGTTGGTATATCCATATTGTGCACTACCATCTTCATCATATATTTCAAAATAATCTATATAAGGGTCATATAAATCAAAAGTCAAGTCATAAAGATATTGATAGGATGCTTGTCCATAAATATTTTTCAAGCCCACTGTAGCGTACGTTTCAGGTGGAGAGCCATACATATCCGTTAAATCCGATAGTGCGCTATAAAAACTACTATATTCACTATAGCTGAACCAATAATAACTACCAGATCCTATATATCCACTAGTAAATGGGTGATATAGACTGGCGTAATAATAATAGTCATAGTCATATGCTTCTATATAAAAATACGTACCCGCTGCAGTGCTTAAATATGAAGAATTTGCAGTTATTGAATAAACAGGAGCAAATCCTCCAGATGTAGTATATTGAGCGCCAATATAGTTATGGAGAAAAGCTCCATTTGCTTGAATACTAAATGAAGACAATGTTAGTACTCTTGAATTATCGATTCTGTAGAAAGAATAGACTGCGTATGAATAATTACCAGCATAATCGTATATGTAAACATATACGTATCTTATAGTTGTAAAGTTAACAGGTATATTTGTTATATCACATTTATAACTTGGCGAAAATCTGGACGTCGACATCCCCGTGACGGAAGAAGAAGTTGTAGTACATGAGTTTCCAGTATATGAGTCATAAACACTTAGTGTATATATACCATAATTGTCACTATATCTTGGATAGACGTATAGCGTATTAGTAGAAACATATCTGCCCCCGTTATCCCCTATAGTTCCCGATGAAATATAAGAAGAGCTATCTATGACAGGAGAGCTTTTATCAATTATTATTGTATAAGTTTTTGTAGTAGTATTAGCTAAATTATCATATGCAGTTAATGTGATAGTATATGTTCCTGCGGCTGATACATTCATTGTTGCAGAAGTATTACTAAAACTAGAAGAAGCAGATGTATAGAATGTACCACTACTATCAGCAAGTCCTACAGAATTATATCCACAGCCACCACTATTATCAGATATTGAGGCTGTAAATCTAATCGATGAAGAATTAGCATATCCTTTACCATCATAAGTGGTTCCACTACTACCCTTAACAGAGAAGGAAGAAACAGTAGGTGATGTATGGTCCTTTTTTACTGTATATGTAAGACAAACCATAACCTGAGCAACATTAACCATACACATCTTATTTGTTGAATATCCTGTATAAACAGGAACATTCATATAATATGTTCCACCAACTTGAGAATATGGTGCAGTTAATGCAACTAACTCTAAAAGAGTAGAAGATCCATCATATAAAATATATCCAGCAAATGGAGCTTGAGACGCAATTGCAAATGTAACATATGGAGATGAATTTATTTTTGTACTATAGTAAAGTGTACTACCACTTATATAGGTTCCCATCGATGCCCCATATGCAACAGCAACAGACGGCAACGTGGATTCAATGTAAATTACTAAAACAAAGTCCGTATTTTTAGTTGCTCCAGAGTCTTTAAAAATATTACATGTACTTACAGAGTAAAATGTAACAACATATATAGAACCTGTTTGAGAAGTATTATAATACTTAGATCCCGTACAGTGATCAGTTTCTGAATATGATGTAGTTGGAGTACCATATACTTCACTAACGCCTACAGCAAAGACCTTTTGAGAAGATGATGTCCATCCTGCAGAACTTAATGCAGAAACAAACTCACTATCCATTTCTCCAATAGTGGTAGAAGTAATACTTATATCTCCTACTGGATTATAAACCGTAAATTTTTGTGAGTTCCATTGGCTATTTTCACACTCACCATTATCATTAATGTAAAAGTAGGCATAGCCTCCACTTGTATTTTTACAATAATCTATAGCAGCCTTAGCAGTATCTTGACTACTAATAGCGCCTACAAATAAAAATGAAAAAAACAATGCTATGATCGACAATATACGAAATAAAGGTGATTTGAATACCTTATTTGAATTAATTCTATTCGATTTCATAACAAAAACACCTCCATTCCCTAATACACTAAATTATAACTAGTTTTTTTATTTTTTTTAACCCTCTTTGCAAGAATTGTGAGTAAATTGTTATTTTCAATAAAACTATATTCTTACAAAAAAAACACAAATTTATTTATACAAAAATTAATAATAGCTATAATGAAGATGTGGAAACACAAGAAAGGGACTGAGGTAGATGAAAGGAACAGTTAAAAGTTTCAACAAGCGTAAGGGGTATGGTTTCATTACTAATGAAGAAGGGAAAACAGCTTTCTTCCATTATAGTGAACTAAAAATGGATGGATTTAAAACAATTCTTCCAGAAAAAACAGTATCATTTGATTTAATTGATACAGACAAAGGTCTAAGAGCAGTTAACATTTCAATTGATGAGTAAAACTAATCCAGGGAAACCTGGATTTTTCTTTTGCTAATAATACAAAAAATTACAGTCAGCAATAAATAAATAAAAGCTAAAATACTATTCACAAATAGCAAAGGAACAAATAAGCATAGATACATATAATAAAAGATATAAAATAATCTGTTACCGCCTTTAACTAAATTTACTTTTAATAGTAAAAACATTTTCTTGTACTTTATATTCCTTTTATACTCGATTAAAAACAGTAAAATTATACTAGCGATATATATAAGATAAAAAATCCAGTTAGCAATGCCCATAAAAACTTTTATAATTTCTTTCGTTTCGTTAATTAAATCACTGTAAAGTAAGTTTTTATAGCTAAAATCCCCTTCTACACCATAGGCGTATTTAATTCGATTAACATTTCCTGTTAATTTATACAAAAATTCATAAGAATATGCCGCCTCTTTATATATTACTATATTATTATTTTCCTCAATTCCAATAACTGTTAATTCATCTATATATACCCTATCATCGATATAATAGATTAATTTAATATTATCTCCTTTTTTGTGCCCGCTTATTTTAGAAAGATATGATGATATAATTACTTGTTTATCCCCTATATCAGAAAATGCTTCAAATTTTACTTTTCCTTTTACATTTAAATCATCTATATAATATAGAGAATTAATAACAGAGAAAGAGAAAGCAGTACAACTGACGCCATAATCACTACATCCAACAAAATTATTATCATTTAATTCTTGATACCCAAAATATTTATATTCCGACTTTTCTACTACATAATAACTATAATGATCATCAAAATAATACTCAGTAAAATCATATTTGAGCAATGAATCTATATTAATTATTTTTCTTTTATAATCTTCCTTTTTATTATTTTCAATAACAAAATAATATCTACTTTTGTATTCTTTATACTCTTTTGAAATTTTTTCTTTAACACCACTTGGATTGCTAAAATATACTCCATCATCACCTTCAATGATATCTTTTATCTTATAATGATATTCTTCTTCACCGACATATTTAAGTTGCTTACCCTCAATTGCTTCTCTTATATTTTCCTTACTACAAATTTCCATTTTATTATTAAAACAAAACTTTTGACTATTAATGCTTACAACCACTTCATCTTCTTTTAAGTTATCCATTTCATACATATTAGAAAATAAGAATCCATTTCCATAATAGTAAGAATCAAAAAATACTTTATGATTATACATATCACTACTAAAAATACTAGATCCATATCGATAAATCTCACTAGCCAGTGGGATAACTACATCTTTATAGAAAACATCATCATTTATAATAAAATCATTTTCTTTATAAAATAAATTTCCCTCACTATATGAATTATCAAAAGCATCTTCAACCTCTTTTAACTCACTTTTAAAAGAATCTATAAATACAGTGAGCGAAAACAAACTAATAATAAACATAAGTAAATAAATAAAATTCTTTTTTATTAATATAAATCCCCACTTACTTAAGTTTACTTTTTCTTCACTATTATCCTGGATATACTTATTATTTATCTCAAAAGAACTTTGACTATCTATTTTTCCATTATTAATTTCTAACAAGGTATAATTATCAAACATTTCTTTTTCATGACTAACCACAATAATTAATTTGTTTTTACTTTCTTTTTTTAATATAGAAGCTATTTTTCGCTTGTTTTCATAATCCAAATTAGATGTTGGCTCATCCAATAAAATTATCTTAGAGCACGAACACAAACTTATATAAAAGCATACTCTTTGCTTTTCTCCCCCAGATAAAGTATCAATTCGTTTCCTATGAAGCTCATTTATACCATAATTATCTTTTTTCAATTTAAACCCTTTAGTTATATCTTTTATAAATTCTATGTTCTCTTTAACTGTAAAATTACTTATTAAAAATTCACTTTTAAAATAAAATATTTTTTTTCTTGATAGAACCTGGCCATTATAATCATTATCCAATCCTGAGATAATGTTAAGCAAAGTGGTTTTTCCCACACCACTTTTCCCTACCACTAAATATAATCCAGAAGAAGAAAATGTATAGTTTATATTTTCTAAAATGCTTTTGTTGCCATAAACCTTTTTTATATTATTGAGTATCATTTTCTACCACCTTATTAAATTAGAAACATTCTTTTTTCTATAATAAAAAGACGTTTGTAACGTTATGAATAAAGTACATATTAAACATACAAATAGCCCCATGTACAGGTGAAAACCCAACATTTCACTTAATATTATTAAAAACAATGTAGCCAAAAACAATAATGTTATATTTATAACAACAGAGCTAAAAACACTCTTATTCACGCTTAGCGAATTAGCAATTAAAAAGGCATTAGTTTTTTGCTTATCTATGAGTATGGATTTATTAAATTTACTAACGAAATATAAGCATAATAAAATAAGCATTAACTCTATATACCAAAAAACACGCTCTATGCCTATATATAATTCCTTTAATGTGCTATAAAACTCATATTTATTATTTACCGCATCCACATTTTCTGGTTTTTTATTACTAAAACAAAGATACTTATAGGAGTCTATTGGTAGTTTGTTAAAGTATTCATATACACTATAACCATTATTTATCAATATTTCGTTTTCAAAATAATCTTTAGAGTATTTATAATCAAAATAAATATTTTTTTCACTCAAAAATTTCAATTCTTTGTATATTCCAACAACCTCTACCATTAGTGTTGTTTTATGCACATCAACATATTTATCGCTAACCATAAGATTTGATTTTAACTCTATTTTATCTCCAACATTATACTCATTACTTGCAATGACTTCATAATATCCCCGAGGATATCTACCACTTTCTAATCTGGCATTTTTATTATTTATAACAGCCAAATCATTTCTGTTATAAAAAGCATTCAGTAAATAATCATAATTAAATTCATAATAAATACCTTTTTCTTTTAAATCATTTAACTCTTTTTCATTTAAATTCCTACAGTTTTTGATACTAATTCCTTTATCACTATTTGTTTCACATTTACTAAGATAAAACTTATTATAGTCAAGCGAATTTTCAATATCTGTATTCATGGATTTCAAAAATATATTTTTCATCGCTATAATTAAAAAAATAAATAACCCTAAAAACAAAAAACAAATAAACATTTTTATATTACTTTTCATGTAATAACACCATTCTTTTTTTAAATATTTATAACTTAAACTAAAATTATTTTTATCGCTTTTAACTTCTCTTCCTTTGCAAAGAATATTTACATCAATGTTTTTATTCTTTATAGATATTATTCCATTTACTTTTTTGATAATTTTCTTCCATTCATGGCAAACTAGTATAATCATTTTATTTTCAGCCATATTAAAAATATCTTTCATTACTACCTTTGCGCTACATTCATCTAAGTTCGTTGTGGGTTCATCAATCAATACAATACTATTATCTTTATACAAGCCCAATATAACTCCTATTCTTGCCTTTTCGCCAGTTGATAATTCACATGTTTTGGAATATAGTTTATCCTTTAAATCGTATTTTTTTAATACACAATAACTAATTCCATATAAATCCAAATGTTCTTTAACATTCAAATGCTCTATTAAACATGTATTTTGGAAAACATATGAAATATTTTTTCTATTGCATTCTATTTTTCCTTTATATCCATCTATACCAGATATCATATTTAGTAAGGTTGTTTTTCCAACTCCACTTTTACCTTTAACTAAATATACCCCACAACCACTTATAGAAAAATTAACATTGTCAAATATTATCTTGTCATTATATTTCTTACTGACATTTAAAAATGTTATCATTAGCATCACCTAATAATAACATTACCTTTAGCACTTGATTTTACTAAAAAAGTGTCACTTTTTGTGACACTTATCTCTTATTACTTGATTTTTTATCCTTTTTACTTTTCTTTTCTGTTTCAAAAGTTTGTTCTCTTTCTCTAACTTCATTCATTTCTTTAGACTTAGCTTGATCTCTTCTTTTTGCAAGTTCCATATTAATAGCTTGATAAGTTTTTAAAATTATCTTATCTTCATTTGATAAAGATTTGCCAAGATCTACTTTTTCTTGTTTTATTTTATTAGCCTTCTTAGTATATTCTTTTTTCATATAATCTAATTGTTGCTTGCTCATATGTGGTAAAGACCTTACCAAATTTTCCTCAACCATTCCTGGTCTTCTATCTTTTTCCTTGCCTTGAGATGGACCTGGATGTTCAGGAGTTCTTGCAAGCATAAAAATTTCTTGAAGAATATCTGCAATATCTCTTTTTCTTTGCTTTTCAACAGGAGTTGTATCAACTATCTGTCCCATAAGACGCCAAAACTCAGCATCTTCATGATGTCTTCTACGAGCCATTTCATGCTCTTTATCAGCTAGTGCATTAGGATTATAGCCTTGCTTTTTATCTTCTTTATGTTTCATAGCAAACACCTTCTTTATTTATATTTTATATAAATCCCCTATCTAAGTCAAAATAACCACTCACTTTATGCACAGTTATTTTAAAAAAATTAATCTCTTTTTTATAAAACTTGTTGATATTTAAATTATTTTGGTATATCATAGTAAAGCATGGTTCCTTAGCTCAGCTGGTAGAGCAATTGACTCTTAATCAATGGGTCGCAGGTTCGAATCCTGTAGGAATCACCATTTATAAAATCAAAAGTGGAGTTACCTCCACTTTTTTTATTTATTTATTTCTAAGTATCCTAAAATGTCTAACATATTTGTAGTGCCATCTATAACACTATGCCATATAGTTGAATTTTCAAACCTTGTTCTTTTTCCAGGATTTAAGCAAATAGTATGACAACCACTAAGATAAACATATTCATCATTATCACCATTACCAATAAATGTTATCTCGGTTGGATTTGTTCCTGTAGTAGAACAATATTCATCAATGAATAATTTTTTTCCTTCATCATCATATCTAGTAGGAACAATATGAGTTAGTAAACCATTTTCGTCGAATTCAAATCCACATGCATAAATCCCATCAAAATATTTCACTAAATCTCCAAGTTTATCCCTAACAACAGCTTCTACTCCACCACTTATAATATATAAAGCATATCCATTGTCTTTTAGTGTTTTCAATGTCTCTTCTAGGTTTTCCATTAATTCCATACCTTGAGCAACTTTGAAAAGCATTTCCTTACTAAATCCTCTTTTTTTATACTCTATTTCAATAAGTTCACACCACTTGATATAATCTATTTCCTTATCTCTATATTTGCAATAAATTTCATAATCCACATCTAAAGCATCAATAATTTCCCACATCTTAGTCCAAATCTCATGAGATTTTTGAGTTAATGTGCCATCAAAATCAAATACTATTGTTTTCATTTAAATCACCAAAAATAGTATATCATAAATACGATGATTTAAAATTTAATTATCATATATTTTTAACCTGGCCCTTTTTATATAATTAAAGTGAATAAAATGTTATTATTTAATAAATGGTAAAAATAAATAATCAACATATTCAAAATGCCAACATTAACTTATGTTGACATTTTTTTTAGAAATGTTATTATGAAATTGTAGGTGATTAAAATGAGTTTAGAAGAATTACAAAAAGAAAGAGAAGAGTTAGATTCTAAAATTGCCAAATTAGAGGGCTATGTAGGAAAAAAAGAAAAGAAAGATATCTTACTAGGAGACTACATCGGTAGTGGATTAGAATTTATTCCTGAAGTATTACCTGTAGTTTTACTTCCAGCACTAATGGGATTCGAACTGTATGGTGAAGCTTTAGAGTGTGAAACTCTAGCTGGAAAGATTGCAATGTGTGCCTTATCTACACCTCTTGCAGTTCCTTGTATTGGGTTATCTTTAATACTTGCCGCTCCTTTTGCAATACCAACAATCGCATTATCCGCGGTTATGGGAGGAGTTCAATCTACATATGCAGGTGCTCACAATGCTAGACTTTCAAAAGCTGAAAAGAAATTACAAAAATTAAAAACTAAAAGGGAAGAATTAGAACAAAAAATCCAAAAAACAACTTCTCGTTAATAAAAAAATGTATCACTACCTGTGATACATTTTTATTTTATTAATTTGCTAAATTTGCCAATACTTCAATAGCTTGATTAACTGTCTTAGATTTTCTCATTCCACTAACGACATTGTTTTCATCAACATTATGTAAGTTCATTTCCAAACAATACATACCATTGTTACCTTTATTGAATAGTTGAAGCATATATTCATATCCTTTTGGAACTAAAACTTTATTAATATTTAGATATAATAAATTTTTTTCTCCTTCTATATATCCATGAAATAAGCTCCTTGTAATAGCAGTACTTTCATAATCCTCATCATTAGGGTCTCCATCAATAAGCTCATTCATTTCTTCAATTTCATCATAGTAATCATTTAAAGTTTCTAGAAAACTTTCATCATTTTTTGAATAATCATAGAAATTAATTAATGTAGGTTTTTCCTCACTATTTGATAAATATGATCCTAAGCAAATAACTTTTTCATTACTTGCAATTCCTAACTTTTTATAATTTCGTGGATCTATTTTTCTCCATCCTGTTGGTACCTCTATAGCCATATTTTTCCCTCACTAACCTTGATTAAGTGTAATGATAGCCATTTTATAAACATCATCTTCATTACATCCTCTACTCAAATCATTAATTGGTTTTCTAATACCTTGTAATATAGGACCTAGAGCTTCATAATCTCCTAGTCTTTGAGCAATCTTATATCCTATGTTTCCTGCATTAAGAGTTGGGAAAATAAATACATTAGCATTTCCTGCAACACTGCTATTAGGTGCTTTTTGTTTTCCAACACTTTCTACAATTGCGGCATCAAATTGAAGCTCTCCATCAAATTCAAAATTAGCCCCTTCTTCTTTTAAAAGTTTAACTGCTTCACTAACTTTACTAACATGTTCATGCTTAGCACTACCCATGCTAGAAAAACTTAAAAATGCTACTTTAGGCTCAATATTAAATACTCTAGCACTATCAGCACTATCCTTAGCTATATCTTTTAATTCTTCACTTGTTGGATCTACATTAATAGCACAATCTGCAAAAATTAATGGTTCTTTACCTTCTTTATTCATATAGAAACAAGAAGAAACAATTTTAGAAGTCGGCTTAGTCTTAATTATTTGAAGAGCAGGTCGAACTGTATCAGCAGTAGAGTATGTTGCTCCACCAAGTACAGCATCACACTCTCCTACTTCAAGCATCATAACCGCATAGTAATTTCTACCAGTTAGCATCTTTTTGCAATCTTCCAAAGAATTCTTACCTTTTCTAATTTCTACCATTTTATTAGCATATTCTTCAAATCTAGAATCATTAACAGGATCAACTATTTCCATGCCATTAATATCTAAATTATTGTCTCTTGCCAAATTATTTATAACTTCTTTATTTCCTAATAATATAGGATTTGCCACTTTTTCATTATAAAGTCTAACAGCAGCTTTTAATATTCTTATATCATCACCTTCAGGAAAGGCAATTTTCTTGCCCTTCCCAATGATTTTACTTTTCATCAATTCTAGCACTATAATTCCTCCTATGGTTGTGATGGATTTAATAACTTATCAAATGTTTCTTCCCAAGTACCCTCTTTGTCTATTTCATGACTATCACCATCATTAATTATGTCCGTAACAATCTTATTAGCTACATTTTGAGAACTATTTTCATCAATAAGTGTAGATGAATCAATCGCATCTAATAAATCACCAATTATTTCTGCATCTGGATCACTCATATTTTCAAGCGCTTCCATACCATCTCTAATTGCAAGAAGTACATTTAGCTCAGCTTCCCAAGTATCTTTTGACCACTCTGTTGTGTCTACAGAATTATCAACATTAACTCCATACTCAGTGTTTGTAATGCCACTCTTTAAATCAGTTAAGAATGATTCATATTGAGGCACAAATATTTTACTATCAGGCATACTATATAGCATCATTGCTACATTTCCAGTAACACTTGTAGTCATATTATCCATTGTTATTCCATCTAATGTAGATGCATTTATAAAGATTGTTTTTTCATAATCATATTGAGTAATAAATCCCACCATAGTAGCTTTTAATTCGCCAACTGTAGGAACTCTCAATTGAACTCCACCTTGCTTATTAACAGTTTCAACCATTAATATCATAATATTATGCTTACATCCACCTAGTAAGTCACTATTTTCAATTGTAGTAAATAAAGCATCGGTAACATCGCTAGAACCACTAACTCCAGTCAATGTTTTAATTACATCTAATTCATCGCTCCATGATTCAACACCTTTAATTGCTGCTATTAAAGCTGCATTTTCACTATCAGTTGTATCATCATCATGACTAATACCTGCATCTGTAAGAGTAGCTACAAGAGCATCAATTGCTGCATCAGCAAAAATATTTGAACTCATTACATTATCCAAAACATAATCAATATCATCTCTTTGATCAGGTGTTAGATTAGCAAAATCAATATCCCCTAAACCTGTAATAACTTCTTGTTTTTCAATGATATTAAGCAATATTGTTTTTTCCTTTGTAAAGTCAACTTGTGACTTATCTATTTCACTTACATCAACAATTTCAGCACTCTTTATAGCATATAATAGTAAATCAACTTTAATATCTTTTAATAAGTACATAGCATCAACAGCATCTAAAATTGCAGATAATGTTGTTTTATCAGTTAAATCACCAGATGAAGTAATAGTATCTACCACTACAGCTAAATTATCAACTTCATGTAACCATACTCTATTAAGTGTATTAGCTACTAAATCTTCTTCATTTGCAGTATGTTCAATACCATCAATATAATATTTGTTATTTACATCAACATTATATTCAGCTTCATCAATTACAACGTAATTTGGATAAACTTCTACTAATGCATTTACATTAGCAATAGCTCCTTCATTTAATTCAATTTCATAACTTGCTAGCATATCGCTAACCATAGTATCTAAGAATTTAACAATACCATCCTTTAACAAATCCATTTCAAATGCAGTAGCTAAAATATTAGCAATAATTGCTTCGTTCTTTTCTACTTTTAATAAATCTAAACTCACACTCTCTAAAGAAGTGATTTCAAGTTTAGCAAATTCTTCACTAATTGTTTCTAAAGAAACTAGTTGTTCTTTCCAATACGCATAGAATTTAGCTTCTTCTTCGTCTGCATTTGGAGCAGTATAATCAATATATTCAATCTTATTAGGATCAATTTCAATATTTAACATCGGGAATAAAGTCTTATATGCTATTGGGAAAGCAAGTATCATAGCTTTAGTTTCCTTTAAGTCATTCATTAAGTTATTAACAGTTAAGAAATCAACTTTGTTTTCAGTTGTAAAGTCTTTGTATAATTTACAAATATCTTCTAATACAACAAGTTCATTCTTCCAATCTTGCTCTGTATTAACATTAATTAGCATTTGTGCATTTAAGTTAATATCAAAATTCTTTAATACGTTATTAAGCTGAGCAACTAATATGTCATCAAATATGTTAGATGAGGTAACTTTTGCAAGTAATTTTGCTAATGCATCTACTGTATTAGTCTTTATTGTACCATTTACATATAAAGAATTAACAATGTTACCAACTATGTCACCCTCAGTTACTGAAGACATAGATGCTAACTCAAGTGATTTAACTAAATTAACAGCATCTAAAATTAAAGTAACATATTCATTGTTATCACTTTGCTCTAAAGTTTCAACAAGACCATAATCATCTAATAAATTTGTCATTAAGCTTGGCATAGCCTTAGATAAAATCTTTATCGTTAAAACCTTATTAAGAATAGTTTCTACTTCTTCACTACTAACTGCATTAATTACTTTTATATAGTCACCTTGATTTTCATTATACTTCTCTAAAAGCTTTGCATTAATAATAGTTCTAAGTAATCCTGTTATTGCAAGTAATTCTTGTTTTACTTCTTCTGAACTCTCGTACTTTATCTTACTAACAATATCAGTATCATTAGTTATGTTAACTAGTTGTTCAGATAAGAACGCTTCTAGAACATAGTTTACACCATTTCCCATTAGTGCATCTAATGACTTAGTTTCAAATAACAATGTTATAGCTTGATCTATTTTATCTAAATCTAATTGACTTAAATCTAATTTTGAAATATCAGTTCCAGTACTAAGCACTGTTATAAGACCTGATTCTTCTACATATACAGCAGCTTTAACCATTGTAGCTAATTCTTCTTCAACGTTAGTCTTCTCACCCTCAACTTCTACTTGAGTCAAATAATTTGAGATAGCTTCATTAAGTGGATTATCAGTTACAAATCCAATAAAACTATTGTTGTAGGCATCTAGATATAATAAATAATCTTTGAAGTTTTCAAAATAACTAATACTTCCTAAATTTTTAGATTCTGTAGCATCTTGTCCTGCTTTATAAATTCTTGTAACAAAACCTAGTGGAGTAAACAATAAACTTGTAACAACAACATATTGTGCACCTTTTAATACTCCCCCAATAATTCTATGATGCTTTTTCTTTTTAATCTTCTTACCTTTTTCAGTTCTAAGGTATTCACCATTTTCATCAACTTCAAATCTTGTATATTTAAAGATAAGCTTACTAATAAGCGCGTAGATTGCCATATATATCCAATATAGTGGGAAAGATAGTGGCAAGCCTATTAGCATAAACACAAAAAACAATAAAAGTGAAATGATAGCGCTAGGATATTCTAATACAACATCTAATAATCCTGGAATGCCATCAAAGAAACTTGTTATTGTTTCATTTGAAGTTATTGCATTATTTACATAGGCATCTAGAGTTACACCATTAACATTTATAGTCATTGCAGCTCTAGTAGTCATTGGTAAAAGTAAAATAACTGCAGTTGTATAAATTGCAACATAAATTAATCTTCTAATTACCTTTCTATTTCCTTTAATCATACCAACGATAAGTCCCCACAAGAACACTATTAAGAAAAATAGTATAGGACCCCATTTGATGATTGCTAAAATATTTTCTTGATTTAACATATTATCACCATCCTAAAATAATTATACAATTATTTTCAAATTATAAACATATATTTTTAAATTAAACAAAAAAAATGTAGGTAAAACCTACATTTATTCATTTACTTTATCAACGTCTGTAAAATCTACTTCAACAATTGTTTCTCTTCCAAAGAATAAAGAAGATACTCTAACTGTCTTTTTAGCAACATCTACACTTAAGATTGTTCCTTCACTACCCATAAGTGGTCCTCTTAGAATCTTAACTGTATCGCCTTCATTATAGTCTGAATACATTCCTTCTTCTACAATACCAACACCCTTAAGAACTGATTCAATTTGCTCTTTTGGTACTGGGAATGGCTTAGCACCTCTTCCACTAGATCCAATAAATCCTGTAACTCCAGGAGTATTTCTTACTACATACCATGCTTCATCAGTCATAATCATTTCAATGAATAGATATCCAGGATAAGTATTTTTCATCTTAATCTTATCAGTTGGCATACCATCTTTTAAAACAGGAACTGGATGCTCTGCAACAATTACTCTATAGATGTAATCTTGCATGTTCATTGTTTCTATTCTTCTTTCAAGATTAATCTTTACTTTATTTTCATGACCTGAATATGTGTTAACAACATACCATTTTTTCTCTACATTTTCCATTCTAACTTCCTCCTAGTAAATAACTTTAAATATTTGAGCAATAATGAAATCATCAATTATGATATATACACCAAATAAAAATACAAATGACAATACGATACATGTTGCACTGACAATTGCTTTTTTACCAGGAAATCTTACTCTTGATAAATCTTGATAAGTTCTTACAAAGAAACCTGCAATAGCAAATCCAACTTTCTTAAAAAAGTTACCTACTTTACTCCAAAATGAAGATTTATTTTTTGTCTCTACTTTTTCTTTAGCCATCACATTTCCTCCTACTTACTTTCCTTATGAAGCGTATGTTCATTACACTTAGGGCAAAACTTAGTTACCTCTAATTTTTTACTAGAATCATATTTTTTTCTAGTAGTGGTATAATTCCTAGACAAACATTTTTCACATATTAAAATAACTTTATCTCTCATTATTATCACCCATTCGCTTATAAACTTTACCATATATGATTCATTTTTTCAAGAAACATTAGATATTATCTAATGATAACCTCCTGTTTTGAGTATATTTTTTGCTTTATTCATACGATTATAGATTTGTTTTAAACTCAAATTAGTTAAATCACTTATTTCTTTGCTACTATATCCAAGATATTTGTAATAAATAATCTCCTTACTTTCCTTATCAATTTGTTCATTTATAAATTTATCTATCCCTGAATTTTCATATACACAAGTACTTTCACCAATGAAATCTTCTGATAATACTGTATGATAATCTTCTATACTGACTACATTTTTGTATCTATTTTCTTTTTCAAGTAATCTTTCTATAACATTCTCTATGGCAGCCATAACGTAACTGTAAAATATCCCTTCATTATTAAAATTATCAATACATTTTATAAGTGCAATATAGCAACTATGATAAAAATCATCAAAATCCAAATATTTAAGATGATTGACATTTTTAGCCTTTTCTATCATTCCATATATTCTTTTTTTGTATCTTGATAAAAGTGTCTCAAAAGCATAATAATTATTGTTTCTATATAAATAAATTAATTCACCATCACTTACATCATAATTCACAAAAAAATCCTCCTTTTTTTAAAGAGGATTTCTATTATTGTAAACTTGATATAATAATACTGCAGTAGCAACAGATACATTTAAAGAAGTAATTTTCCCAACCATTGGAAGCCTAACTCTATAATCACAATTTTCTAATACTAATCGCGATATTCCCTTACCTTCACTTCCTAAAACAAGAGCAATTTTACCTTTATAATCAACTTGCCTATAGTCAACTGATTCTTTTGCTTCAGCTCCTACTATCCAATAACCTTCTTTTTTTAATTTAGCTATAGTATTAGTCAAATTACTAACTTTAGCAATATTCACTAAATCAATGGCACCAGTAGAAGTTTTAGCAACCGTGGAATTTAGTGGACAAGAGTTATTTTTTGGAATAATTACCCCATTAACTCCAATTGCTTCACTTGTTCTTAAAATAGCACCCACATTATGAGGATCTACGACTCCATCTAAAATAACAAATAATGCATTTTCATTATCTTTATTTTCATTTAAAAGTTCCTCTAAAGATATAGAATCATATTCTTTCACTTTCAAGATAACTCCTTGATGAAAAGTGTTAGTAGCTATTTTATCTAATTTAGCCCTAGAACATTTAATTACTTTTACTCTTTTCTTATCTAATAAAGACATTATTTTCTCATCTTTTAATCCTTCTAATATATAGGCTTCCTCAATTACTTCATCACTATTAAGTTTCTCTTTAACAGTATTCCTCCCATATATATATTGTGCCATATTTCCACCTTCTTTTTATCTCAAATTTGTCTCAAGTTTGTCTCAAACTTATTTCTTCTCTTTTCTTGTTTTTGATGCCACTTCGCTAGCACTAACTTTGCATTGATACATTTCAAATTCCTTGTCAAAATTCATTAATAATTCATTTAATTCTTGAACTTGTACATGTTTATCAATATCAAGAGTAACTCTAACTACCTTTTCTCCTTCATATGTTGTATTTCTATAGTCTAAGCTTGTTAAAACAACCTTACTTTCATCTAATAATGATTTGACCCTATCAATTACTTTAGCGTCATACTTAATAATAGCAACTACATTAGATTTATATTTTCTTTTCTTAGAAAGATCATTTTCTAACCAGTTAAAACAAGTAAGAATAACTAATGCAGATATTGTAGCAATAATTGCGCCAAAATAATACCCATTACCACACGCAAGACCAATAATTGCACAAATCCAAATTGTAGAAGCTGTAGTAATACCTGTGATATCTTTATCTCCTCTAGTAATAATAGCACCTGCTCCAATAAAACCAATACCACTTATAACTTGTGCTGCAAGTCTTGCTGGGTCGCCCCCTTCAAACCCATATATAGAAACAAGCATTGCAAGAGATGAAGCCACACAAACTATCATGTGAGTTCTCAGTCCTGCAGGTCTACCATATTTTTCTCTTTCAAATCCAATTGCGGCACCTAATAAACATGCTATAACGATTCTAAAAAGTTGAACAAGTTCATTAAAGTGAAGAAAATTATCAATAACTGAATTCATTATAAAACACCTCTTTCCATTAAGATATTTCTGTATTCATCAGCTTTTGCAAAGTCTTTTTCTTTCTTTGAATCTTCCCACTTAAAATACAATTCTTTATCTTCTTTACTAAGTTCTTTAAGACCTAAATCAAAACTCAAAATCTTGTTCAGTTCTAGTAATGTGTTCAAGTACTTACTAGTGTTTTCTAAATCATTACTTCTAACACTCATATTAATCCTCTTAACCAAGTCAAATACAATTGTAAATCCATTAGCGATATTTAAATCATTACTAAGTTCATTTAAGAATTTATCAATAATTTCTTCATCAACCTTGTCACTAACATAATCATTAAGTTGTAACTTAGTATGTGCCATTTTAGAAGCATTGATAATCTTAGTTAACTCCATCTTTGAACTATTTAATAAATCGCTAGTAAAATTAACAGGGCTTCTATAAGGTGCACTTAAAAGAGCCATTCTAATAACATTACCTGAATATTCCTCAATTAAATCTTTAGCAAGTTTAAAGTTATTTAAACTTTTAGACATTTTTTCTCCATTTATATTAATCATTGCATTATGAATCCAATAAGAAGCTATATCAGTCCCATATAAAGCTTTACTTTGAGCCATTTCATTAACGTGATGAGGAAACTTTAAATCATTTCCTCCACCATGAATATCTATCATATGCTCTGGATAATTTTTATTTATCATAACAACACACTCTGTGTGCCATCCAGGTCTGCCTTCTCCAAATGGAGCATCCCATTTTATTCCTTTGTCTGTGTTTTTCCATAAAGCAAAATCTAATGGGTTTTCCTTTTCATCGTTTTCTTCAATTCTTGCCCCAACATCTAACTCTTCAATATTGATATTTGCTAGCTTTCCATAATCCTCAACTTTACTAACCCTAAAATAAACGTTTCCATTAACTTCATAAGCATAACCAGCATCTAATAACTCTTTTACAAATGCAATTATCTCATCCATGGTTTCAGTAACTCTAGGAATAATATTGGGTCTAGAAGAATGTAAATCATCTACCATCTTAAAATAAGCCGCTATATACTTATCAGTGATATCTTTTTCTCTACAATTTTCTTTTATTGCTTCATTAATAATTTTATCATCAACATCAGTCAAGTTTGACATATGGGTTACCTTATACCCTATATATCTTAAAAACTTAACAAGTATATCAAATACAACATTAGGCCTAGCATTCCCAATATGAGGGTGGTTATAAACAGTAGGTCCACACACATATATAGAAACCTCCCCTTCTTTAATTGGTTTAAATACTTCTAAAGAATTTGTAAGGCTATTATAAAATTTAACTTCTCTCATTTTATTTCCTCCTATTTGGTAATAGTATAACTATATACACTATTTCCTGCTTTTATTACAAATAATACACTATCTTCTTTTTTAGAATACAAAATTGGCAAGGATACACTATTTTGAACTTTTAATAATTCTTTAAAGCTTGTTAGAGCAAAACCTAAATCAATATTAGTCAAATCAGATTCCACCAAAATTCCTCTATTAAGTTTGAAAATAACAAAGATATTTCTCGTATATTTATCCATTTTAGATAATTTATAAGCAATAGCAAAACAAATAGCAAAACATATACTTATAAAGGCACTTGCAAAAGATCCTATTAATAATAACTTATAATTTGAATCTAAAATACTTTCATTTGTCGTTAAAGTTTTACTAATTGATATAGTTACTACATCCTCTAGTAAACTAATACTAACTAATGCTTGTTTTTCAATTTCATCCTTTCCTGTAGCAATCAAAGATAAATCAAGCTTTCCTGCATATGTAGAAGAACCATTTAATCCCGCAACATAATTTCTTACATCAGTTTGATACTTTTGATAATCAATTGTAAAAATAACTGTTGTTTTATCATCACTTATCGCTCTATTTTCCTCTACATATTCAACATTTCCAAACACGCCATACACTGTTTGCCCAGAAAAATCCTTTGTCTTAATATAAGTGGTTTTTGTAGCATCTATGTAACCCCTGTTGTCTTTGTTATTATTATAGTAGTCAATTGTTACAACAATACTATTTACCTCACCACTAGCAAATGATATTGCATCATCTTCATTATAGATTCCATTTATAACATAGGAAATATCAGTTGTTTCCTTAAATGGAACAACATCTTTTCCTTTTTCAACAAAAGAAAAAATCCCCATCAAAATAGATGCAATTAAAAAAATTACAGTACATCCTGCAAAACCAATATTAGCTAATTTGAATTTTTTATTGATATTCATTATAAATCACCAAGAATATTATAACTAATAAATTGTTTTTATAAAACAATTATTAAAAGATTATTGGCAAAGCAACCCCCAATAACATAATAAGTAAAATTCCTATTTTCTTTAGTAAATGTTTTTCCTTTAAAAAGATGCTCGCCATGATTGTAGCAAGTACTACATTTAGCTTTCTTAAAATAGAAATGAATGATATTTGTGCTCCATCTAAGCTTATGGCATAAAAATATAATGTATCAGCCAAACATATTCCAAGTCCTACTAATATAGGAAAATAATTATCTTTTAATTTTTTGAAATCTATTTTTTTGTTTTTTATAAAATAAATAACACCATAAATAAGAGAATTAAACATTAAATACCAAGAAAGTATATTTGCATTGCTAACCCCTCTATAACTAATAAGATACTTGTCTAACATAGCGCTACACGACCCCAAAAAAGCCCCCGCAACAAGCAAAGCAATATATATGTAATGATTCTTTTTTTCTTCTTTGTGATCCTTACTACTTAAAAGAGTAATCAAAGATATACCTATCCCCATTAGTATTAGACTAACAATGTGTACCCAAGTTATAACTTCCCCAAAAAATATTGCGGATTCAAACAAGACAAAAACAGTATTAAGCATTGAAAATGAAGTTACTACCCCTACATCTAATTTCTTAGTAGCAATGAGTACTAACATCCAGTTAACAACTAAAATACAACTCTTCAAAAAGAAAAATAAAACATCTATAAATCCAACGTTAAAGAAATTAATATTAGAAAAGATTAATGAAAATAAAAAGCCAAACAAGCAGTAAAAAAACAAAACTTCATACACGCTTGATTTCTTTAAACTTACTTTTTTAAAAACATCATAGCAAGCTAAACATATTGCACTTAATAAAGTAAACAGAATATACATTAAATCACCTTTTACTTATTATTCCCCCATAAAAAATAAAAAGCAATAAAAAAACTCCCGAAGGAGTATTTTTATTATCTTTTAGCGTTTTTTGTGTTTGCTGCTTTTGCAAACTTTAACAAATCTTTAGCGTAATCAGATGGGTGTAATTCACTTGCCCTAGCTAGTAGTTGATCTTTAGAAATCCATTTATTTTTGTAAGCCTCTATGTCAGGGCTACCATATTTTCTATCATGAGCTTTCTCTAAATCTCTAACTGCTATTGTAGATTCAATTAAAGAATCTTTAGTACCAGCATCTAACCAAGCAACTTCATCTTGAAGAGTTACTACATCTAATAAATCATTAGCCAAATAAATCTTATTAATATCAGTTATTTCTAACTCACCTCTAGCAGATGGCTTCAATGTGTATGCATGCTTAACAACATCATTTGTATAGAAATATAATCCTGTTACTGCATAATTAGATTTAGGATCAAGTGGTTTTTCTTCGATTGATAAAGCTTTTCCTTTTTCATCAAATTCAACCACACCAAATCTTTCAGGATCTGGAACTTTATATCCAAATACTGTAGATCTTCTATTTTCCTCAGCATTTTTAACAGCGAATAATAATTCACTCTTCATATCTCCAATAAAGATATTATCTCCTAAAATTAAACATACATCATCATTACCAATAAATTCCTCTCCTAGCATAAATGCTTGAGCAATACCTTTGCTACTTGTTTCATATGTATATTCAATATTCATTCCATACTTCTTTCCATCACCTAATAACTTATTGTATCTTCCAACAAATTCTTCTGTAGAAATAACAAGTACATCTCTAATACCAGCTTCCATTAATGTTGATAAAGCATAATAAATCATTGGCTTATCATATACTGGTAATAATTGTTTATGTGTAGATATTGTAAGTGGATATAATCTACTTCCCTTACCTCCAACTAATATAATTCCCTTCATCTGCATTACCTCCTATGCGCTATTTCATTTTACATCAATCATTAACATTTAACAACACTTATTTTAAGGGAAAATAAAAGGGACACATTATCCCTTATTATTTTGTTTTTACTAAAATATCTCCATCCATTTCACTTGGAACACCATATTCCATAAGTGTTAACAAAGTAGGTGCTATATCTGCAAGTTTTCCTCTTTGTAATTTAAATTCCACTTCCTTATCAGTTATAACAAATGGCACAGGACTTGTTGTATGACTAGTAACAAGATTTCCTTCATTGTCATAAACAATATCTGCATTACCATGATCTGCTGTAAGTAACATTACTCCACCAACTTTTTTATTAGCTTCATAAACTCTTCCAACACATTCATCAACTGACTCAACAGCTTTTACAATAGCATCCCAAACCGCAGTATGGCCAACCATATCACAATTTGCAAAATTAACTATTATTACATCATATTTTTCACTTTCAATTGCCTCTACTAGTTTATCAGTAACTTCATATACTGACATTTCTGGCTTTAAATCATATGTGGCAACTTTTGGTGAATTAACAAGTATTCTATCCGCATTATTAAGCGCTTCTCTTTCTACTCCATCATAATTTTTAGTTCCATCAAAAAAGAATGTAACGTGAGCATATTTCTCCGTTTCTGCAATTCTAAGTTGACTATGACCAGTTTGAGCCAAATATTCACCTAAAATATTTTCTAATTCATCAAGTTTAAAAGCAATTTCTCCATTAACTGATTCAGCATATTTCATCATACAAGTATAATGAATATTCTTTAAAATTGTCTCAGGTACTAATTTATCTTTATAAAAATATGGATTAGTTATTAAAGTAGAAATTTGAATTGCCCTATCAGGTCTAAAATTAAGAAATATAATTGAATCATTATCACTTATACCATCTTTTAAAGCTTCATTATAAGCAGGACTAAGGAATTCATCACTAGAATCAAATCCTAATTCTTTTAACGATTCATATTGGTTTTTTACATACTCATAAGGATCACTAAAAGAATTACCTTCTAAATCAACCATTGCCTTATATGATTTATAATTTCTATCAATATTCTTATCTCTATCCATCGCATAATATCTACCTGAAACAGAAGCAACAGTTCCTATGCCAACTTCTTTTATCTTATCTTCAAGCAATTTATAATACTCTAAAAAACCATGAACATCAGTATCTCTACCATCACCAAAAAGATGAAGCATTACGTCATTTAATCCTTCTTTTTTAGCAAGTTCTAATGCCGCAAATAGATGATTAATATGAGAATGTACCCCACCATCACTAAACAAAGTAAATAAATGTAATTTTGAATTATTACTCTTAACGTGTTTAATTGCATTCAATAATTTCTCATTGCTATAAAAAGAACCATCTTTAATAGCTTTATTAATAAGAGTAAGAGATTGATATACAACTCTTCCTGCTCCAATATTCATATGGCCAACTTCGCTATTACCCATTTGCCCTTCAGGAAGCCCTACTGATTCTCCACTAGCCTCAAGTAAAATATTAGGATATTCTTTAAGTAATTTATCAATATTAAAAGTATTAGCGGCTTTTATTGCATTACCGTTATTCTCACTTCTAATACCATATCCATCCATAATACATAAAACTAAATGTTTATAACTCATAATTAACCTCTTATATTTTCTATCATTTCAATAAATGATTCAGGTTTAAGCGAAGCGCCTCCAACTAAAGCACCATCTATATGTTCATCATCTAGATATTCTTTAATATTATTAGGCTTTACACTACCACCATATAAAACATAAACTCCACTAGCTACTTCATCACCATATTTATCAGCAATTACATCAACAATGTATTTACAAATATCACTTGCGATTTCTTTACTAGCATTTTTCCCAGTACCAATAGACCATACAGGTTCATATGCAATTGTAAGTTCAGAAATATATTCTTCACTTAATCCCTCTAATCCCTTCAATACTTGTTTTTTAATAACGCTCTTTGTTTTATCTTCTTCATACTCTTTTAAAGTTTCTCCAACACAATAAATAGCATTCATATCATGTTTTTCTAATGCCTTTAATTTTAAATTACAAGTTTCATTAGTTTCTTTAAAATAAGTTCTTCTTTCACTATGTCCAATTAATGAAGCGCTAACACCAATTTCTTCAAGCATAGGAATTGATACTTCTCCAGTAAATGCTCCACTTTCTTCATAGTGAACATTTTGAGCATAAGTAATTAAGCTTCCACCTAATTTTTGAACTATAGGTAAACACAAGTAACTTGGTGCTATACCTAGAATAATATTTTCTTTTTCAACCTCTATAGACTTATCTTTTAAAGCATTAGCAAACTCTATTGCTTCTTTCATAGTCTTATTCATTTTCCAGTTGCCTACTAAAATTTTTCTTTTCATTTATTTATCCTCTATTACTTCAATTCCTGGTAATACACCATTATTTTCAATCATTTCTAAAGATGCTCCTCCACCTGTAGAAACATGAGAAAACTTCTCTTTACAATTGAATTGTTTACTAGCAGCAGCACTATCTCCACCACCAATAACAGTAAATGCACTATCCAAAGATGCTAAATATTCACAAATACTTCTTGTGCCTTTTTCATATCTAGAATCTTCAAATACACCCATAGGTCCATTCCAAAATACTACTTTAGCATCACTTAATGCTTCTTTATATAATTCGATTGTCTTATCACCAATATCTAATCCCATAAAACCTTCATCAATATTAATATCACTTGGTTTTATTACATCAGGATTTTCAAAATCATCAGCAACAACATGGTCAACAGGTAAAATGATCTTTCCATTTGCTTTTTCTAAACATGTCTTAGCAAAATCTAATTGATCAAGTTCAACTCTACTATTACCAACTTCTACTCCATTTGCTTTTAAGAAAGTATAAGCCATTGCTCCACCAACAATAATCTTATCTACTTTTTCAAGTAAAGCTTCAATAACTTTAATCTTATCGCTAACTTTAGCTCCACCCAAAACAGCAACATAAGGATGCTCACTAGCTTCTACACACTTGCTTAAAGATTCTACCTCTTTTTCCATTAAGAAACCTAATGCAGTTTCTTTTCCTTCTGCTTTAAGTACTTCAGCCACACCATAAGTAGAACTATGACTTCTATGAGCACTACCAAATGCATCCATAACAAATACATCTTTATTTTTAGCAAGCTCTTTTGCTAATGTTTCATCATTTTTAGTTTCACCTTTGATGTATCTAGTATTTTGAATTAACATAACTTCTCCAGCTTTTAAATTAGCCCATGTCTCTTCTACTTTACTTCCATATACTTCATCTACATAATAAACATGTTGACCAAGTAGTTCCTCTAATTTAGGAGCAACAAATTTCATGTCATTTTTAGCCATATCTTTAGGTGTTTTTTCTGCATCCTTAAAATCAATTTTACCTAGATGTGAACATAAGCAAACTCTTGCTCCACGTTCAATTAAATATTTTATTGTAGGTAAAGCTTCTCTAATTCTATTATCATCTTTTACTACACCATCTTTTAAAGGTACATTAAAGTCAACTCTTAGTAAAACCCCTTTACCTTCAAAGTTAATATCTTTTATAGTTTTCTTCATTTAATATTTCTCCTTAAAAAAAGGTACCCTTGTGGGTACCCATTAAATTATTTTAAATTAAGTACTTCAGCAAGTTTCTTAGCCATTCTTACGTATTGGCAAGTATATGAATATTCATTGTCATACCAAGAAACTACTTTTACATATTGCTTTCCATCTGGATTAGTTAAAACAACTGTTTGAGTAGCATCGAATAAAGAACCATTTTCTAATCCAATAATATCGCTAGAAACAATAGGTTCCTCTGTATAACCTAAAACATCTTTTAAGTAAGTTTCGCTTGCTTCTTTCATAGCAGCATTAATTTCTTCTTTAGTAACATCTTTCTTTAAAGTCAAAGTTAAGTCTACTAAAGATCCATCATTTACAGGAACTCTAATGGCTCCACCTTGTAACTTTCCTTTTAACTCAGGGATAACAAGATGTAATGCTTTAGCAGCACCAGTTGTTGTAGGAATAATGTTTGTAGCACTTGCTCTTCCTCTTCTGAAATCTTTTTCTTTAACTAAGTCTAGAGTTGTTTGGTCATTAGTGTAAGCATGAACTGTAGTCATAAATCCACCTTCAACACCAAATTTTTCTTCTAAAACTTTCATAACTGGAGCTAAACAGTTAGTAGTACAACTAGCACCACTGATAACTGTCATATCTTTAGTTAATTTTTCATCATTTACTCCATATACAAATGTAGGAGTTTCTGCATCAGCTGGAGCACTGATTACTACACCTTTAACTCCACCAACACTAATATGAACACCAGCATCAGCTTTACCCTTGAATCTACCAGTACATTCAAGAACTAATTCTGCTCCATATTCACTCCATTTAATATTATTAGGATCTTTTTCCCCAATTACTGGAATCTTTCTTCCATCAAAAATAATATTCTTATCATCAGCTTCGATAGTGTGACCTTTAAATTGTTTGTGAGCACTATCATATTTTAATAAGTATGCTAAGTTTTTAGCACTTGATAAATCGTTGATAGCAACAACTTCAAAATCTCCTGTCTCTACTCCTCTTCTGAACGCTAAACGTCCAATTCTTCCAAATCCATTAATTGCAATTTTAACTGCCATATTAATTTCCCCCTTATAATTATCATTATAATTTTTTTGATATTCATAATCAATTTTAGAGGTTAATTATTTATATAATTAAAAAAAGGATGATTTCTCATCCCCTTTTATATTAAATTTATTGAGCCATCATTTCTTTTATGTAATTTAACTTATCTTCATCATAATAAGCTTCACTACCATAAATCTTAGCTAATAGTTCATATGCTTTCTTATTACCTTTTTCCATAGCAATATTTAACCAATAAATAGCACTTTGATAATCCTTTAATGTCTCATCATTCATATAAACTTCGCCAAGTCTTAAGCAAGAATCAACATGACCATCTCTACCAGCACTGCTATATAAGTTAACTGCAGCATGAATATCCTTGCTAGTACCTACACCCATTTCATAACAATAAGCAAGATTGAATCTAGCACTAACAATATCACCCTCAACAGCTTTTTTAAACCAATATACACCAAGTTCTGGACAAACCTTAGTTCCAATACCATTTACATAAGCAATACCCAAATTACACATTGCACTATAATTTCCAGCTTCACTTGCTTTAGTATAGTATTTAAATGCTTTAGTTTCATCTTTTTCTGCAATATATCCTTTACCATACCATTTAGCCAAAGTATAGTAAGCATCTGCATCTCCTGCATTTGCACATTTTTCAAGAAGCTCAAGTGCCTTGCCTGGATTAGTTTCTTGAATCTTACTAGCATATAACATCATAGCACCAACATGTTCTCTATCTGAGGCAATAGCAAGTAATGCCATAGCCTTATCTTCATCAGCATCTACTCCATGACCTTCTAAATAAGAAACAGCCAAATAATATGTACTAGTAACATCACCTTGTCCACTAGCTTTATAGAAGCACTCAAATGATTTTTTATAATCTAATTGAGCAATTTCGCCCTCATAACATAAAATTCCAAGTTCTCTTAGACAATCAACATCATTTTGTCCTTTTAGTAACCATTCAATTTGTCTTAAATGATCCTCTTTTGTTTCATATATTTTGCTTAAATGATAACAAGCTTTATATGAGCCTTGAGCATATGCGTTTTCATAGCAATCAATAATAACTTGCTCATCAGCACCATTTAATGCATAACATTCTGCTAAATATGTATAAGATAGAGAGTGTTCTTTGTCTGCACAAACTTTGAATAATTCAATAGCTTTTTCTATATTCTTTGTACAACCAAATCCTTCTTTATAACAAACTGCTAAGTTAAATGTAGCAATAACACTTCCACCTTCACTAGCTTTCACATAACAATCAAATGCCATTTTAGCATCTTTAGCAACACCACTACCATTAGCATAGCAATATCCTAAATTAGCTGTAGCCTTTACATGTCCTAAATCACTAGCTTTTTTAAACCAAACAAAAGCACTTTGAATATCACTAGTTGTTCCTAAACCATGTTTAGCCATAATAGCTAATTGGTAAAGCGCATCTGCATCTTCACAATTTGAACTTGCTCTATGATACAAATCATAAGCTAACTTTAAATCCTTTTCTGTACCTAAACCATCCTTATATAAATTAGCTAACTTTATTAAAGCTTCACTATTTCCATAAGTACTAGCTCTTGTATACCATAAAACTGACTTAGAGTAATCTTGCTTAATGAATGTTCCATTAGCATAATAATCACCAATTTTAATTTGAGCTTCAATATGCCCATCATTAGCAGACTCTAAAAACCATCTGAAAGCCTCTCTAAATTTTTCTTCTTTTTCAAAACTAATACCTGCTAGATATTTCGATTCAGCACCATTATTCTTGGCAACTCTTACAACTTCTTTTAAATCTTTGTCCATTTTATCATCTCCATCTCCAACTGCCCTTTTATTTTAAACTACCGAAACGCTAATTTCAATAACTATTTTTGCGACAAAGCCTATTCATTCTATACTTTTCAAGGTCACATCTCAACTTTTTAAAAATAAAAGTTATAAATTTTAATAAATTTACCATATTTATTATTGAGGCGATAAAATGAACTTAATACCAACAGTATCACATTACATTAACGATAAAGAGAGAGTTATGGACATTTATTCCTTACTTCTTGAAGAGAGAATTATCATTTTAAATGGTGAAATAGATGACAATGTGGCAATGAATGTAGTTGCACAACTTCTATATTTGTATAACAAAAATTCCTCCAAAGATATTAGTTTATATATTAATTCTCCTGGTGGAAGTATTACTGCAGGTATGGCAATATATGATACCATGAATTTTATTAAATGCGATGTTTCCACAATTGGAATAGGAATGTGCGCTAGTATGGGTGCTTTTTTATTGTCATGTGGAGCAAGAGGAAAACGTTATGCTCTCTCTAACACAGAAGTCATGATTCATCAACCTCTAGGAGGAGCAAAGGGACAAGTAACTGATATAGAAGTAGTAACCAAAAGACTACTTACAATAAAAAACAAAATAAATAAAATCCTTGCTAGTAATACTAACAAGGATATAAATCAAATCTCTAATGATTGTGAAAGAGATTATTATATGGATGCTATTGAAGCAAAGGAATATGGATTAATCGATAAAGTTATTGATTAATCTTTTTTATTGAATCACTTATAACTTTTGCACAAGAGAATGCAAATTGTAAATTGTATCCTCCACACAATCCATCGCAATCAATAAGTTCTCCACCCAAATAAATTCTATTGTCTTTTTTCCAAGATAAATTATTATTTAACTCCTCTATTTTAACACCACCACAAATAACTTGAGCATTTTCATGTTTTGATGTAGATGTGACAATAAAATTCAAATTAGTTATGTCATTCAAATTATTGGCTATCATATAATCTTTTATTTTAGGATGAACCATTCCTATTAAATCATTATTACTAGAATAGTTACATGCCCCATATGATAAATCAAGGCTTATTTTATAATTTCCTTTTTCCCTATTTATAATACTTGAAACATTAAGTATTACAATACCACCTATTCCATCTTCTTTAAATAAGACTTCTCCATATTCTTTATAAACATGAATATCATCTTTATACAAATTAACTAAACACTTACATCTTATGCCATTTAAAGATGAAACATTTTCTTTTAAAACGAGCGAAGACAGTCCAGAATTAAGATCAGTTATATTGATATTTAAACTTTTCAAATATGAATATGCGTACTCACTACCCAAATTAGAAGCTAAACTTCCACTCGCGCAAATAACATAATCAAACGACTCTATAACATCTTTATAAAATACCTCTATATCATTTTCATTTACTACAATTCTATTCACTCTAGAATCCAATAATATTCTTACACCATTTAAATTCTTCTTTAAAACATCTAATACTGTTTGACTAGACTCACTAAGTGGATATACTCTATTTTCCTCATCAATTTTATAAACTAGTCCTAAATTAGAAAAAAACTCTAATGTTTTTTGGCTATCAAAATAATTTACAATATCAAGTGCAAAATCATTATTATATTTCCCTTTTTTATCACTAATATTAGTAAAGTTACATTTTCCATTACCACTTGCCAAAATCTTTTTACCTAGCTTATTATTTTTTTCTATTAGTGTTACTTTAAAATTATCTTTAAGCATTATAGCACTAACTATTCCAAGTGCTCCTGCCCCTATAATCGCAACCTTTTTCATAATTACTCCAAAATATACTCAATATCACATTTTCCATCTTTATAAGAAACTTTAGCAATACTGCCACTTATAACAGAAAAATTAGGTGATATGTGTCCAAAACTGGCATCAATTAACACAGGAACATTTAATTCCTCTAATTCCTTAAAATTCGCTTCTTTATAATCAACATCAAACAAAGTATCTTTTACCATAGGTCTTCCTATTACAAATCCTTTTACATGATCAAACCATCCTGCACTTTTAAGTTGATAAAGTGCTCTTTGTTGAGCTAAAACATTTAACTCACAACTCTCAATAAAGAAGATGATTCCATCATCTTTATATTTTTCATTAAATTCTTTTACATGATCATACTTAGTTCCTACTAAATTACTAAGTACATCTAAGCATCCAACAAGAACTCTCCCTTTTACTTCAAGTTCTTTTTCCCCGCTTAAACACAAAACCGGTGAAGTCTCGGTTAAATTATATGAATCAAGATAATGTCCTTCTTCCTTTTTGCTACTTTCTACTTCATATTCCTCTAAATGAGAAACTTTAAGTAAGTTTCCTCTCAATATTTCATAACTGTCACTAACATTTTTATACCATTTCTTCATTCCATACTCAGGGAAATTAACCCCATAAATACTCGCTGTATCTAAAAGAGTAGTAAGTAAGAATACTAATACAGTATTATCACTATATCCTTGAAACCATTTTGACTCTACACTAGATAATAAATCCATGTCTAGATGTCTAAGAATTTCATATTCAACTTCTCCTCCAGCTTCACTAATAATAACATCAACATCATTATCTAAATATAATTTCATAAATTCTTTTGCCCTATTTTCACCAGTGTCACTGCTTGCTTTAAAATTCTTTCTTACGCCCTCAGTTAAAACAACTTCATGTCCTAAATCACTAAATGTTTTTATGGCATTATCTAATCTAGAAACATATGGTTCTATTACACTACCAAAAGAAGGGGCGCAAACCCCTATCTTACCATTTTTACTCAGAAACTTCGGATACTTCATTTTTAGCTTCCTCCTTCTTTTCAAGTTCTACTAAATTGTGTTGTACTTTTTCTGCATAATAAGACGCAACAACGCCTGCAACTAAAGTAGCAATACCTAGAAGATACATCCACCAAGGAGATCCAAATAAAACACCACTATATTCTTTATTAGTAGCAATTAAGATAGCTACTGGTGAAGCTGCAAGTAATCCTACAACTGCAACATTAAATGCATTAGGGCACTTTGTGTAAAATACTCTAACAAGTTTAGAAACTGCAACAAAGCCAAAAACACTACCAATCAAAAATGCAACAATTGGTATCATTGTATATCCAAATAAAGCAAAATCTAGTCCCACTAAACACACAACCGCATTTTTTAAACTTTTAATTATATATGTATAATAACCAAATGCCATCAAAAGCATACTTCCACTAAGACCTGGTAAAACCATGGCACTAGCACTAATAATCCCCATTAAAACAGATAATAAGATAAACCAAATATCTAGCGCTTCATCACCTAAACTGTTTTCGCTAAGAAGCGGCATTGTAACAACAATGCCAAACATAATGGCCATTATGATAAGATATCTTATTTTAAAGTGGTCAAAATTAGCTTTTTTAAATGATACTGGAACATTTGCAATAATTATCCCTACAAAGAAGATTGTCGTAGGAAGTGGGGCAATAT
This sequence comes from Bacilli bacterium, assembly GCA_017517765.1. Classification (GTDB taxonomy): domain Bacteria; phylum Bacillota_I; class Bacilli_A; order RFN20; family DUOF01; genus RGIG6178. The sequence continues at coordinate 468,655 of JAFWYE010000006.1, forward strand.
CCAGTAAATTAACAATAGTAAATAAAGCAATTACTACTCCTACTGCTAATCCTACAAATATAATTCCTGATTTTTTTATAGCTTGAAGAGGATGTTTTAAAATATCTGCAAACATACCAACAAAATCATCATAAATATTTAGCATAATAGCCATTGTACCACCACTAAAACCAGGAACAATATTTGCTATTCCTAATGCTATTCCTTTCAAAAATTTAATAAACATCTTCATTTTTTTACCTCACACATAAAATACTAATCATAACTTATCATATATTCAAATTAAAAACCACTACTTATTGATTTAAAAATAAAAAAGCCAGTTATTTCTAACTGACTTTAATTTTTAAATGGCGGAATGGGCGGGACTCGAACCCGCGCGCCAGTTTCCCGACCTATATCCTTAGCAGGGATACCTCTTCACCAACTTGAGTACCATTCCAACTTAATGCCTTTAGATATTAACACACTTAAAGGCACTTTTCAACAATAAAGATTAATTTTTATTAATGGAATTTTTATTTAAATCATTTAATGCATCATTTAGCATCATATTTTGCTCTTTATGGAACATTTGATTCACATCTACACAATATTTTCTATAGTATAATTCAACTGCCATTAATCCAGGACATATTCCAATAAAGAAAGCAACTGCACTTATAAGAGTTACTGTATCTAAAGAATAAGTTGGATTTTTAGACATAAAATAATATACAAGTCCAGCAGCTACTATAGGGATGATATAGAGCAAATGACACAATGTAGAATACAAATAATAGCTCCATCTTTTAGCACTTACCACTCTTTTTGTATGAGCAATAACTCCTTCCATTGATTTACCTTCTAAATTGTTAAGCCTTAAGAAACTTACATAAGGTAAAATAGCTCTTTGAAGTTTAACAATATAGAAAACTAGAATTGCAACAGCAAATGCTATAGCTTCCATTATAATAACAGCCTTAGCAAACCCTGGCAAAGCAACCATTTGATTAGTTTTTTCCACAATAGAAACTCCAACTTGATCATAAATCGCATATAATTCAGAACCAAACATTCTTAAAATAAAAGCCATTCCAACACTCTCACCTAGAATCATCGAAGCAATTGCCCCAAGTAAAGCATTAGTATTTGTAGTAACAAAAATTTTAATGTACGAAATAAAATTTAAATACCCACAAATAAGACTAACCTTAAATCCATCTAAAAGTGTTTCTCCTGATGCTGGCCCAAACCAAATAAAATGTTTATAGCCCATTAAAAGCGGAATATCAACAAATAAAATAATAAAAATTGCTAGCGCTGGTAGTAAATATGAAACAACGAATGTAACATATAATACAAGGCAAAATATAAGAGTTAAAGTTATGTATTCAAGTTTATTGTCCTTAAATGATTTTCTCTTTAAAGCTTCTTGTATTTTTTGTTCAATATTAATTTCAGGCATAGACTCACCCCACATGAAACAATTATTGCAAAAAATCACTAAAATTACAATTTTAATTTATACTTAAATATCAAAAACTTTAAATAAATTTAAAAAAGGCCATAATATGACCCTTTTTCCCTTATTTTGCGCTACTAACTTCCATTCCGTTTGCAATATTTAAATACGTAGAAACATCTAGACTATCCCCATAAATAACAACATCTATTCCATTATAATTATAGCTAACTTTACTCTCTTCTAAAATAGCAAACCCATTTATTGTCATCACTATATCTCCGCTTGTTTCTATAACTTCAATTTCATCATAAACATTGCTTACTTTTTCAATAACCGTAAAATTGCTATCTCCTTTATAAACTAGCATATGTAAATTTTCATCTTCTATATTTACAACAACACTATCTAATAGCTCTATATTAAGATCACTACCTGTAAGCATATATGGCAAATCATCGCTTGGAGCAACTACGTCTTCACTAATATTTTCTCTTGAAATATTCATAGTGTTATTCAAGTCAAAATAACCTTCTTCAAAACTAACCCCAATATCAACTTTAGTAAAATTGATGCTCAATACTACTTCATCTTTATCATTATAGATATTTACCCACACTGGAACTAATTCATTTGAAAACTTAATTTCTTGTTTAGAATATATTGGTGAATTTTTATAGGAAATATTACTTCTAACAAGAATACCATCATCCATTTTCTCCACTTCATACTCTCCATCAAAAACAGATAATAATGATTGATAAATATATGGTTTTGCACTAGACATAGGCCACCCAGATTTAAATTTATGAGCAGTGTTTAAACTAGGAGTAAGAACATAAACCCCATCATTATTTCTAAGTAATATTTGCTCTTGATTAATATTTGTATCATAAAGACTAACTTTAAAATAGTCTTGTTCTCCTTTTAAATATGATACTTTCACATTAAAATTTCTTTTTTCCTCACCATTTATAATTTCCATATTTCCCTCAATATTATATGAAGTCAAACTTTCACTAATGTTTTCCACTTTATCCTTAATTGTTTCTCCTCCAAAAAATATTTTCCAAACACCAAGACCAACAACTAAAAGTATACAAATTGATATAAGCGCTTTCTTTAACATAAAAAATCCCCTTTCACTACTTAATACATATGCTGTTAATTTTCAAAAAATGATGCATTATTTTAAAAAAACTACACATATTAAATATAAAGAGGAGGTTAATTATGAATATTGTACAAAAAACTTGTTTATTTTTTACAATAGTTGGAGCAGTCAACTGGGGTTTAATTGGTTTATTTGGTTTTGATTTAGTCGCATCTATTTTTGGATACATGACTATTGCTACCAGAGTTATTTATACACTTGTGGGTATTACTGCCCTTATAAATGTAATGCTATTCTTTGTTGATCTAGATGACTTAGCAGTACTTGAAACACCTAGAGCAAGAGCAAAATAAAAAAACTTATAAAGGCTACACTAAGGTGTAGTTTTTTTATAAGTTTATTTTATAATGCTTTTATTTTCTATTTTCTTAAAATTTTCCATTGATTCTAGATGATAATCATAAATCTTTTGAGTAGCTTCTTCGATTGATTTACTTGAGAAGGAATTTAACACACATTTCTTTTCATATTTTTCTATACGTCTAGCAAAGTTCTTTTCAAGTAAGATTAATTCTCCTGGTTTACTAACAACCATCTTAGATACTACTACAGGTCTAGATAAAAAGACCACATTCACAAAATTATCCATTGTTTCATCTAATAAATTAGCTAATATTCTAACCCTTTTTTCATTAATCTTTAACGGGTTATCTAAATGTATTAATTTATCTTTTCTATATAATAACCATTTCCCATCATCAGCATTCGCACATAAATACCCATAATAACATTTACTATTTATGACATATATATATTTATTTCCAAAAAGAATATGTTCTATTTTTATAAACTTATCTTCTCTTACTTGAATAACTATATTACTAAGAAGAGGAAAGTCATGATCAATTGCAAATTTTTTTAATTTAGAAGCAATTCTTTTACTCTTAAATAAACTAGATAAAACATTAGATATATCATCAAAGAAAATAAAAATCAAAGTATATACTAGAAGCCTGACAAGAAACATTATTGTACTAAATATTCCTGTCGCTGTAACCATATATTATTCTCCTATAGCAACCTCTAAAGCAACTTCCATCATACTAGTGAAACCATTTTGTCTCTCTTCTGGAGTTGTTTCTACTTTTGTTACTAAACTATCACTTACACTCATAATAGTTAATGCTTTTTTATTTGCTCTACTTGCATTAATGTATAAAGCATAAGATTCCATTTCACAAGCTAAAACGCCAAGTTTAGCCCATCTTTTATAATATTCTTTATCCTCATCATAGAAAGTGTCAGTAGTTAAAATATTTCCAAAGTGAGCAGTAAGTCCTAATTTTTCACAAGCCTTATCTGCTGCTCTAAGTAAAGAGAAATCAGCATTAGCACTATAAATTCCTCTTAAATTAAATTGATCTCCATAATTAGAGTTTGTGCTTGCTGCAACACCAACAACAATATCTCTAACATGAACATTTTCTTGATATGATCCACAAGTTCCTACTCTAATAATTGTATCAACATCATAGAAATTATATAGTTCATAAGAGTAAATTCCAATTGATGGAACTCCCATTCCACTACCCATTACACTAACTTCTTTTCCTTTATATGTACCTGTATAACAATACATATTTCTAACTTCATTAACTAATTTTGCATCGCTTAAATAATTTTCTGCAATGTATTTAGCTCTAAGTGGATCTCCACACATTAAAACTACTTTTGCTATTTCACCTTGTTTTGCTTTATTATGCGCTGTAGCCATATTAATCATCCTCCTTTAAATCAATGACTTTTGTTTTTGCAAACACATCTGATAAATTTTTATTATCATCTCTAATAATCATTATAATGCATGATATTAAATCCGATAGTCCAAAAGACACACTTCTTAATAAAATTCTACAAATTGCTTCTCTAAAGAAAAGCACTTTATAATCAACATCGCTACCATCATCATTAACAATTTTAATCTTCAAGAATTTTTTACTAAATGTTTGCCCTTTAATATAAATTGGCACAACCATATAATATAGTAAAACAATAAATGTATATACAATAGCCATCCTAATAAATCTAAGTACCATCCACATAGTTAATGGTTCTAGTGTCACAATAGAAACTATAATCCCTGGCCACACAGTAATAAATAATACTAGTGTAAGCGCACTAATTATTAATTGGTCAAAAATAGATGAAACTATTCTATGTCTTACTTTTGCTAACTTCATATAAACCTCCTAGATAAATAACGGCAACAAGAATTGCTTTGCCACAGAAAAATAAATAAGTATTGCTATTGCATCTGCCACAGTAGTAACAAGTGGCCCTGCCATAACTGCTGGATCCAGTCTTACTAATTTAGCAATAATTGGTAAGCTAGTTGCTATTAGTTTTGCCACCACTACTACTAAAAATACACTAGCTGCCACTACTAAGAAAACAAAATTAGCATTTTTTTCTACTACAACAATTCCAGTTACTTGCTCTAGCCATAGCCAAGCATAACAAAATACCCCTAAACATGCTCCAACCATAACACCAACAAAAAGCTCTTTTAATAGTGCCCTAAAGAAATCTGTTGTCTTTATAGTACCTAATGAAAGTCCTCTTATTAAAAGTGCAGTAGTTTGGCTTCCAGCATTTCCTGCAGTACCTGTAATCATTGGCATAAATGTTGTAAGTATACCAACAGTAGCAATTGTTGCCTCAGCGCTATTTAAAACCATTGCACTAAGAGTAGATGCAGCAAGCAAAATAACTAACCAACCTATTCTTTTTTTAAACATGCTAAACGAACTAACTTCAAAATAATCTTCTTCAAGTGGAATCATCTTAGCCATTTTTTCAATATCTTCAGTTGCTTCTTCTTCGATAACATCGATGATATCGTCTGCTGTAATAATACCTAACATTTTATTTTCTTTACTAACAACAGCTAAAGTAGATAAGTCATACTTTTTAAATGTTGCAGCAACATCTTCTCTATCATCATCTACATGAACACAAATAATATCTTTTTCCATGATTTCTGTAATTAATTCATCATCTTCACAACTAAGAATTGTTTTCAAAGATACATATCCAAGTAAATCTCTTTTTGTATTAACAACATATCCCCAAGATACAGTTTCAACCTCTTTTGCAAGTTTTCTAATCTTAGCAATAGCACTAGCACAAGTATCACTTGACTTAAGCTCAACATATTCAATTCCCATCAAGCTACCAGCACTATCTTCTTTATATGAAAGTAGTTTATTGATATCTGCTCTCATTGTTTTATCAACAGAGCGTAAAATCTTTCTAACAATATTAGTAGGCATCTCTTCTACTACATCTACAATATCATCAGTATATAATTCTGCTAAAATCTTTTTTAAGTCAGCATCCTTTAATGACTCAATAACACTTTGTTGATAATCATCATCAAGGTATGCAAAAACATCTGCAGTAAGTGAAGATGGTACTGTAGTAAATGCATATATAGCTTTATTAATCGGTAGTTCTTTTAAAAGATCAGCAATATCGACACTATTATACTCGTTAAAAACATTTCTAAGTTCACTAACGTTTCTAGCATCAATAACTGATAATAAATATTCTTGAGTTAAAGCTTCCATAGTATCATCCTCCTCTTTTTTATTATAAATAAAAAACCACTCAAAAAAAATCCTATTATAACTATTTTTTTGTTTTTAAAAAACGCTAAGGTTTTTGTATATCCCTTAGCGTTTATTATTATCTAAAATTCTTGTTTCAATTTTATTTACAGCATCATTAAATATTTCTGCATCTGAAGCAAACATTATTCTTTCAACCTGCGCTTTTGTTTTTTTAAATCCCACCATATTTTTTCTTATTAGATTTAAACCTTCTTCTTTTTTGCCATTAATAATATAGCAAAGCCCTAAACACACTGCACAAGATGGAGATTTATCTGCACCTTGAGAAAACTTATATTCAGCCATATCAAAATAATACTTATTTTCGATAACTGGACGTTTATCTTTTAAAACTCTACTAGCATTATCTACAAGTGAAGGAAAATCCACAAATAGGCTTCCTAAACTAAAGAAAATTTCTACATCTTCTTTTACATGAGGTAAACCTATATCTTCAGTTCTATATGGTTCACTTGACCATTTAGATTTAAAGTCCATCATTTCACTTATCGCAGGGACATAACCACTGCTATATGCTTTTTCAAATATAGACATAGCAAGTTTTCTATATCTATTTTGATTCTCTATATTTTTAGAAAGTAAAGATAAATATCCATACGCCTTAGCAATCATACAATCTAAAAAACCTATTGCTTCCTGGGTTAAATATTTTTTTCCATATCTACTCTTAATTGTATTAGCAACATTAATGAGTTGTATCGGGGAATTATTTGAAAGGGCGAGAGTGGCAAAACTATATGTGAATGAGTTTTTAACTTCTTCAACACTAGCTTTATGATTCGCATTAACCTTATGCTCTTTTAAATATTTTTCAAATGATTCAGTAAAACCATCGATTTTAGTAATATTTTCTTCATACTTTATACCCTTTGCCATTTTTAACACCCCACTTACCTCTATTTTACTCAAACTCTTTTCACATTTCAATAATTATTTAGTCCTGGAAAAATCAAATTTTCACTCAATGTTGTTTTCTCTTTATTCAAAAAGAATAAACTTCTTTTACTCTCTTTAATAACAATATCTAACAATTCCAAAAAATCATATTTTTCATCCCATAAATAATAAGCATATGATCCTGGTATTGCATTTATTTCATTAACATATAATTTGTCTTTATACAAAAAATCAATTCGGATAACTCCACTAGCTCCCAATTCTTTATAAATGATTTTTGATTTATTTTCTATTTCATTTTTTATATCTTCCTCAATCTCAAAATTACTCTTTTGGGTATAGTTCATCCCCTTTTTCTTATTTCCAGATAAATACTTATCTTCATAACTATAAATTTCATCTTTTATAACTTCTTCGATTTTACTAGTTTCAATTACTCCATTATTATTTAAAACTGCTATATTAAACTCTCTAGAATTCTCCAAATACTTTTCTGCTAGTATTAAATTATCCAGCTTAAATATTTCTCTAGAATATCTTTCTAATTCTTTATAATTTTTAGCAATTTTAATCCCAACTGAAGATCCTAAATTATTTGGTTTTAAAATAACAGGAAAATCCACTTCTTTTATTATTTCTCCCCTTGATATAGTTAGATACTCCACATTGTCAATTCCTAACTCAGATAATAACATTTTGCTAAACTTCTTATTTTGTGAAGCTGCATAAAAAGATAAATTATCTCCAATTATGTCAAAACCTTTAAATCTAAAATATGCTAGGACGCTACCATCCTCTACCCCTTTACCATGAACTATTGGCAATATTAAATCAAATTTAATTTTCTTTCTTCCTTTAATATAAAAGCCATCTTTATTAACAAATTCTACAATCTCTTTTTTGCTATATTTATGATTTTTAAATTCCTCAATATTATTTACCTTATTACTATAATAGAACTTATTAGATTTAGATATGTAAACAGGAAATACTTCATATTTAGTTTTTAAAGCTTCTATAACTTGAAAAGCACTAATAATACTAATTTCATGCTCTACACTATTGCCACCAAAAACAACAACAACTCTCATTCTTTCACCTCAATTTAAATATATGTCAGGCAAATCATTTTCTATTAGCACTATTTTTTCTTTTTCTAATCCCTTGGTATATTCAAATGCCTCAAAAAAAGAATTAAATATTTTGTATTCTTTATATCCCATTAAATCTAATTCTTCTTTTATATTAGTAGTATTATTTGTAACTAAGCATACAAAATCACACCCTAATAAATAATGAGCTAATCTTTTATTCACCAATATATTATTTTTTCCTTGCTCTATTATTCCAGGGGTTATTACAATCTTATATTTATCTGATTTTTTAATTAACTCTATTGCATCTTTAAATCCTTTTTCATTGCTATTAAATGAATCATCTATAACATTAACCCCATCAATAATTTTCGGTTCTAATCTATGCTCTAAACAGGATACACTTTCAATATATTTAACAATAAATTCAATATCTAAGTTAAGTGAAAGAAGCACACACACCACCGCTAATGTGTTTTCTACTCCATGTATAGATAAAACAGGAATACTTACTCTTTTTATTTTTATCCCTTTAATATACAAATCAAATTCACTATGGCTAGTATCTAAAATTATATTTTTCCCCATAACATCAGAATCACTATTAATTCCATATCTTAATACTCTTTTATTTTTATAATCATAATTTTTTAACAAAATATCATCATTATTAATGATTGCGCAACCATCTTTATCCAAAGCTTCTATTAGTTTTATTTTTTCTTTTAAAATGTTTTCTTTTCTTTTAAATGTTAAAAGGTGTTGACTCCCAATATAGGTAATAATAGCAATGTTAGGTTTAACCACTTTTAATATCTTGTCCATTCCTTTAACCCTATCTACTCCATACTCACAAACAAAATAATCATCATAATCTTTTACATGTTCATTAATGGATTTTACAATCCCAACTTTATTATTAAATGACTTAGGTGTTTTAGTTACATTAAATTCATTTATTAAAACATCATAAATCATATTTTTAACACTAGTTTTTCCACCACTACCCGTAATACCAATCACAAATTTATCCTTTATTTTATTTCTTGCACTTTTTAAATATCTTGTAAAAAGAATCTCTTCTAGTAAACAAGATATAAAGTGTAAGAAGCACAAATAAAAAAAACTAAAAATATAGATATACTTTATTAAATTTAAAACCATAATAATAACAGAAATTAATAAATTCAAACAAATAACTCTCTTTACTCTATTAGTATAACTTAGTTTACTTTTTTTAATAATCAGTGCCAAAAAGGGTAAAGCAAATATAATAAATAAAAAATCAAATTTAATCACAAAAATAAATAATAAACAATATAAATATAGGCAATATCCTTTATTACTTTTTATATGATATAAATATCTACTTAGCTCATAATGATAATTTTGAAATATTGTGTATTCTTTAACAACTAAAAAATGCATTATTAATAGTAATAAAAAATTAGAGATAATAGACACGTTTTTCTCTCTCCTTAAAGAAATCATTAATCTCAATTCCAATAATTTCTCTATTACTTAAATATGCAAAATGATCTCCATTGATAACCCTCAATTTACTTCTCAACAATTTTTTGTTAATTTTTTTTGCATTAGCAAAACTAACTTTTTCGTCTTCTTTAGAATATACTAGTAATACTGGTATCCTTAATCTTTTTATTATTTTGTTGTAATGAGTATTTACTACTTTAATAAAAAATCCTTTCATTTCACTAGAAGTATTTTTATAGTCTTCGCTTCCCATATTAGTATTAAGTTTCAATCTTTTTTTTATTTTATAAAGCAAAATACTAAAGTAACACTTCAAACTTCTTTTTGGTTTTAATAAAGGAGAAGCAATAAATGCAATTGATTTAACACCAAATAGCAAATGATATTCTAAAGCCACTTTTCCCCCAAAAGAGTGCCCAATGATATAACTAACTTTTATATTTTTATTAATTAAGAAATCATGAATACTTCTAGCATATTCTGATATGTCTTTACTATGATTAAATTCACTATTTCCAAATCCAGGCATATCTATAGCAACACATGTGTATTTATTTCTTAATACTTTTATTAAAGGATACATCATTTCTTTATTTTGACCCCAGCCATGTAAAAACAAAACAACAGGTCCATTTCCTTCAATAAAAAAATCTAGATTAGGCATATATTCACCTCAATCTAGATTATGTTTATATTTATAAAACGTTACTTAAGAGTATCTATTTTCTTTTCTGCTAAACCTATAATTCTATCTTTTTCAGCATCTTCAATATACTTATCAAGTCCAACAGTTTTTCCTTTTAAAGCTTTTACTTGCTTAAATAAATCTAATGCTTTGTTAACATCATACTTCTCATATGACTTATTTAAATATACTAGCCCTAATGCATATAAAGCTAAATAGTTTTGGTCATCCCACTTAGTTGCATAAATCAAATCTTTCTCAATTGTCTTTAATCTTGTTTCTGGAGACATATCCAATACATCTCCATCAATTATAAATCTATATGCTCTTAATGAAAGCACATATGCCTTTAATGCTCTTACATCTGTATATCTCTCTAATCTAGTAACATAATCATTACCTAGTAAAATATTAGTCTTTCTATTATGTCCTTCTAAACTAAAAGCAATTGTAGTTTGTCCATATAGGGCTTTAATGTAATAAAGCATAGACATAACTCTAAAATATGGTTTTCTAGTACCCGCCACTAATCTTTCTCTAGCAAACTCTACATATTCTTTTTTCTTCCCATTAAGTTCAGAATCATCAAAATTAAAATCTTCAGCAATTATTATTGCCATCTCTTCTCCTAGAATAACCATTTTTTCTCTATCTTCCTTACTAGGAGTTAATATTTCAGTTAACTTTTTATACTTTATATATTTTTCATTAAATGTTTTATATTCCTTCCTAGAAGGTTTTTGTATTTCATAATCTGTAAAATCTGTAATAATTACATCATCTTTTTTATCACCAAGTAATTCACTAAAATCTCCAAATGAATCTAGAGTTAAATCAAAATCATCCACTAACATTTCTTCTTCATTAATTTTTGTCATATTAATCAACCCCTAATGTTAATTTTATTTTAATAAAACATATTTAATAAAGCAATTTATTACCATTTTTATTAATCTAAGATTTAAAAATTGTTATAATTTCAATATGGAGTGATTATATGGACACTATATTAACTTTTGCCCCATGGATTTGGGCTGCAGTATTTATTATAACAACACTTATTACATTAAAAGTAAAAGATATAGATGCCTTATGGTTTTCTTGTGGTTCTATATTAACGTTAATCATCTCTATCATTTTTAGAAACCTTCATTTCTTATTCCAATTACTAATCTTTATTGTATTAACAATCGTTCCTTTATTAACTTTGTCAAAAGTAATAAAACGCAGACACAAAAAAGATAATCTTAAAGAAACAAGTGATGCGCTAATTGGAAAAAAAGTTCTTGTTGTAGAAGATTGCAATGAATTCAAAAAAGGTAGCGGTACTATCGATAACACTGTTTGGAAGATAATTTGTCAATCAGGCAACTCAATAAAAAAAGGTGAAGAAGCAATAATTGTTGCAGTAGAAAAACATGCATTAATAGTAAAGCAGGCCGAATAGCCTGCTTTTTCAATATTAAGATTTTATTTTACTTTCTTCATATGCTTTTCTAACTGCCTTAGCTAATTGATCTGCGCATGAAGTATTTCTTCTTCCGCATAGATTTCCAGATAATTTTTCTTCTATATATTCTACAGTTTGTCCATCAATTAATTTTGATATAGCTTTTAAATTACCATTGCATCCTCCTAAAAATTCCACATTAGTAATAACATTTTCTTCTATGTCAAAAGAAATTTCTATTGAACAAACACCATTTGTTTTATATTTATATCTCATATTATTCACCTCAAAAACATGGTGCTCTTTACCAGAATTGAACTGATACTTAAGCCTTACCATGGCTTTGGTCTACCATTAACCTAAAAGAGCACTATGTACAATAATTATGTAAAAAATACTCTCCCTTGTCAATTCTTATAAATCCAAAATAACTTTCACATAAAAAAAGAGCTTTTGCTCTTTCTTTTTTTATTAATTACTATAGATATCTTTTTTGTTTTTATCACTAATATTATCAACTGCAATAACAATAGCAGCAACCATAGCTACATCTTTTTCATTAGCACAATCAACATTATATCTATCATTAACAAAGCCACTACCATACTTATTAAAAGTTGCAATTACTTGTTCATCTTTAAAAATAGCCACACCATAACCATCTGGATTTTTACCAACAGTGTAATTATATCCTGCTCCAGTTAAAGTATAGAAAGTTTTAAAAGACATCTTTGTTTTTAACTTCATTTTATTGCCTTGAGAATCTTTTATAATCGCAGAGTTGAATAAAAACCTGAACCATTTATTTCTAATGGTATATATAGTGTTACCTTGTGCATCGTTAATAAATTTCTTTCTTGTTGGGGAAAATATTTTTAATTTTCCCTTAACAAAGTAGATATCTTCTTCTGCTTCATTTTTTACTATTGAGTTTCCTCTTACTAAATTTGTGTTTTGAATAGTTATATGCATATTAATTCCTCCTTACACTATTATTATCACTAAAGCCGTAACCACTAGTATTATCCCTATTGTTAAAAACTTCTTTATTGTTTTTGCTTCCTTTCTTCTTGATATAACAAGTTCATCTTCAAAATATTTGTTAGAGTCATTATCTTCAATAATTTGATCTCCTGCCACTCCAAAAGCAAGTTCATTTGCCACATAATCTGCCATAACAATTTTTGTATTATATTCTTTATCTTCAGGTAACAACATTTTCCCCTTATATTTTAAAGATCTACAAAACTTTTCTTTTTTAATATCAAGTATTCCAAATAAACTAATTAGATAAAATACAATTGTCATAAGTAACCATAATTTACTTTCTTCTTCATACCACTTATATATATCTAATTCTAATTCAGACTTTTCTGTCTCTATAACATAAACCATACGCTTTTCTTTATTCTTTTTTGCTCTTATTAATTTACCATCAACTCTGATTTCTGGCTCAAATTTATATCCAGCCACTTCTAAAGTTACTTTTCTCATTGTGCCATCCCTCCTATAATTGCTAGCACTCCTAATGCAGCTAGTAGTAAAACAGCAATTGTAATAATAGAGACTGTAATTAATGTTACTATTCTAGACTTTGCAGGTCTCCAGTTTTTATCCACTATTAAACAAGCAAGAGAAATAATAGATAAAGCAACGGTAATGATAGCAAGATAAGGTATACAATCTATCATTTTTGGAATAATTTCATTCATGTTGTTACCAACATCACCAACCCACTCAATAAACTCAGTATTATATAATCCTCTATATTCCTCATTTAACAAAAGTAATCCCAAGGTAAATATAGTAGATATAATAAGAAAGCCATAATATAAAATTGCAACCATTGCAAGTAATGCAACTAGCATTGGAAAAATTACTATGGATAAGGCAACTAATAGAGTAATTGCAAAAGCAACCATCGCATAGTTAAACACAATCGCCCCAAAATGAGCTGTATATCTTTTCACTTCTTCTGACTTCTTCATTTAATCACCCCTTATTTAGGCATACCTTATTTTTAGTATAGACATTAAAATTATCTCATTCAAGAAATGATAATTTTTTTCATCCATTGTCTATGTGATAAGCGATGTAATTAAGTATTTCTAAATTATTATTATAGATTTTATATGTATCCTCGATAAAAAAATTATATATATGTTTTTTTACTAACCTTATCCTATCTTTATCTAACTCTATTTTCCCCAACTTACTACTAGCAATTTTTGCTATTCTTCTTTTAGAAACACTTCTTATTGCATCTAGTTTCAAATAAGAATTAGTAGGTTTTTCCACATTCAAGCCTTCAATAATTCCTAGATTAAGACATAGTGGTGAGTTACAAGAGTTTCTGCTAGTAAGTGGAATAACTACCACATTTCCAAAATCCACTTCCCACACAAGAGCATAATGGCCATTTGTAAATATATCACTAAGCTCTGTGCCTATATTTATCCCAAACTCTACCCAAACAATATCTCCTCTTTTTAAATCATTTGGTAACAATCCATATCCATGCCTTAAAACACCATCTCTAAAATACATTGTTTGTTTATCTAACCACAAAAGATATTCCATAGCTAATGCTGGATCAATATTATTTAAATTCTTTTTGATATTCTTTAATAAAAAATCTTTATTAAGCATATACTCACCTAATAAAGATTATGTTTTATTTATTTCAATTATTAATTAATCTCTTCTCCATATAAATCATGGCTTGTCGCACTTGTTATTTTCACATTAACTAAACTTCCTCTAGTTAATCTATTATTACTTGTAAAGTAAACATAACCATCAATATTATCTGGAGCACTCATATATGATTGTCCTCTATAAACCTTTTTAATAGGATTATAAATTTCCACTCTAACTTCATATGTATTACCAATTCTTTTTTCATTTAACTTTTTAGAAATCTCTTCTTGCTTCTTCATTAACCTTCTTAATCTATCTTCTTTAATGTCTTCATCAATTTGTTTCATATCATAAGCTTTGGTATTTTCTTCTCTTGAATAAGCAAATGCGCCTAAAAGATCAAATGGATATTTCTCTATAAAATCCATTAACTCTTCAAATTCTTTTTCTCCCTCACCTGGATATCCCACAATAAAAGTTGTACGAATTATAGCATTTCTAACTTTACTTCTAATTTTAGTAATTATATCTATTATTTCTTCCTTGCTTCCTCTTCTATTCATACTCTTAAGAATATCATTATTTATGTGTTGAAGTGGTAAATCAAAATAAGGAATTAATCTAGACTCTTGGTTAGCTAAGTTAATTAATTCATCACTAACTTCATCAGGATACAAATAAAGAAGTCTTACATTCTTTACACCATTTACTTTTAACACATCTTCAATTAGATTATGTATTCTATAGTTGTCATATAAATCGTAACCATATGCAGTAGTGTCTTGAGCAATAAGTACAATTTCTTCTTTTCCTGCTAGTATTGCATTTTCAACAGATTTAATGATATCTTCTTTTTTATAACTTACTAAAGTTCCTCTAATTAAAGGAATTGCACAATAGCTACAATTGTTTTTACAACCCTCACCTATTTTAATATAAGCAAAATGAGGATTAGTAAGATATAATTTATCAATAATATTAAAATCTCTTGTTAATTTTGTATTTAATAATTTTTCAAATGTACTCTTAAGTTCCTTATAATCCTTAATAGGTACAATTGCATCAATAGTATTTTTAAATTCTTTTTTTAGTCTATCTTCATAGCGTTGAGCAAAACAACCACACACCATTATTTTTGCATCTTCTTTTTTATCTCTTATACATTCATAAATTGTATCAATTGCTTCTTGCTTAGCGCTCTCTATAAATCCACAAGTATTAATAATGATAAGGTCACATTCTTTTATTCGCGAAGAAAACAATATGTTAGGGCTTTTTAAAACTCCTAATATATTTTCAGAATCTGTTAAATTTTTACAACACCCTAAAGAAATCATTCCTACTATTTTCATTACTTATTATCCTCATCATTTTCGTGCATTTTAGAATCTAAAATATCACTAATATCTATATTATAAATATCTTTAAAATCATCTTCATTAAATTCACTATCACTATATTGTTTTACGTGCATAATCTTACCACTTTTTATTTCTTCTACAATTTGTTTACGTGGAGTATATGTTTCTTCATCATCAGCAAATATAAATGATCTTTTCTTTTTACGTAACTTAGCCATTTTTTTAGAAAAGAAGCCAATTGGTTTTCCTTTACTATTTCTATCTAGTGCTTTACCAAGCATTACTCCCAAGGTGAAAACACATACAAAAGCAATAAAAGGAAATATAGTATAACGATAAACATATCTTTCAAGATTTTCACAAATGTAATATGTTGCTACAATTATTCCTAAGAAAAGCATAGTTTGAGTTATCATATCTACATAATTCCAAAATTTCTTTGATACTTTCACAATCTCACCTTCTTAGCCAATTATAACACTAATTCACGACACAATAAAATAGATTTTAAATGAAAAAGAGAAGTCTAGCTTCTCTTATTCTTCCTCTACTATTCCAGTTCCACCAATATAATTTCCAGTAACAACTTGGCTGCCTGTTTTTGTTTCATATTGGCCAGTAGTTTGAGTAGATATCATAATGTTTTCAACTTCGCCTGAAGTATAAACAAACTTAGCACTCTTTCCTTCATCATATTCAACGTATACATTCGTAATAGTTCCACCATCTAATACAAATACTCCACCATCTAAAGTTTGATATGAATTTGCATTTACAAATACATTACCTACTATTGCTCCATCTCCTACTGTAGCAACTGTTCCTGACGCCTCAGATCCTATCCATAAATCTGTTGCGTATTGTAAGTAATCAGTTTTTGGGGCAATTGTATTGTTAGTAATGCTTCCACCATGCATAACAAATGTTGATTCTTCTGTAACATAAACACCTGCAACATATGATGCGCTATATCCTCCAGTAACATGAGTATCTCTTAGTTCAAGTTGTCCCCCTGTTATTTTAATAACTCTAGCTTTAGAATTTCCATGTAATGTTAAATAATTGAACACTATTTCCTTGCCAATAGCATTAATTTCAAACATAACGGTTCCTTCAAAATCATCACTGGCCTTTAAAACCTCTTCATTTCCTGTTATAAGCAGTGACTTATTAATTGTTATAGTTCTTTCAATGCTACTGCTTGCTAAAATATGTATTGTATCACCATCATTTGCCTCTTCAACAGCGTCTTCTAAATTGTCGTAATATTGGTCTTCTATTTTAACAAGTTTTCCACCATAGTAAGTTCCAAATGCACATCCATTAGAAATACCATATACACCTGTTGTCTTAGTCGATATTCTCAAATTATCTACCATTCCACCGGCATAATTAAACGTTGCAAAAGCCCCACTTTCATCATCATATTCAACATATACATTTTCAATTCTACCATTTTGAAGAGTAAATACTCCCCCATCTTGAGTTTTATATGAATTAGCATTAATGAAAGCGCTTCCTACATGCACATTACCGCTAAGATTTGCAACTGTTCCCGAAGCTTCAGATCCTATCCATAAGTCTGTTGCATATTGTAAATAATCGCTACGCTCTTTTATTGTATTTCCATTGATTATTCCTGAATCCATTTCAAAAGTTGCTTCTTCAGTTATATATACACCTGCAACATATGCTGAACTATATCCACCTGTTATAGTACAACCGACCAATTTCAAGTGCCCTGCAACAGCTTTTATAACTCTACTTTTAGATTGAGCATCTATTATTGTTTCATTGAACACAACATTTTCTGCCCCATTATCTATAAGAACCATTACTGCTGCACCATAGTTTGAACTTGGTATTATCGCATGAGAATTTCCTTCAAAAGTCAAATTTTTGTTGACCATTAATGTGTCTGAAATCTCCTCATCTCTTATAAGCGATATTGTATCTCCTGAAGTTGCAGCCAAAACCGCATCATTAAGAGTTTTATACCAATTTTCTCCAGCTTGTACTGTATGTCCTCCTTTATAACTTCCTTTGCTAGGGTTATAAATAGATTCATAAGCGCCTGTAGTAGATGTAGAAATCATCAAATTATTTAATTCTCCATTTAAATAATTCAATACTGCATATTTGTCACATGTGTCATCATATTCAACATATACATTATTTACGCTTCCTCCATCTAAGGCAAATACCCCTCCACCTTCAACTTTATAAGAGTTTGCGTTGATGAATATGTTTCCTACATAGGCTTCTTCACCAAGCGAAGCAATTGTTCCAGAAGCCTCAGATCCTATCCACAAATCTGTTGCGTATTGTAAGTAATCAGTTCTTGAGGCAATTGTATTGTTAGAAATACTTCCTCCTATCATTTCAAAAGTTGCTTCTTCTGTTATATATACTCCTGCAATATATGAAGAACTGTATCCACCCGTTATAACTGTATTCTTTAAACTCAAATGGCCTGCAACAGCTTTTATAACTCTACTCTTAGAATTTGCATCAATTACAATATCACTAAATTCAACTGTTCTGCCTTGAGCATTAACAATAAACATAGCAGCCCCTTCAAAAGTCTCACTTGCTTCAATTGTTGCTCCCTTACTAGCTAAAGTAATATTTCTATTAATAGTAATTGTTTCATTAATTAAAACATTTCCAAATACTTCTACAATATCGCCATCTTTTGCTGAACTAATTGCATCAGAAAGTTCTTCATAATAAACTCCATTCACTGAGGCTTGAATAAATCTAGCATATAAAGTTAAATCTCTAGGATCATTATCATAAACAAATAAATTATTATATTCTGCATCAGTATACCAACCAATAAATTTATATCCTTCTTTTTCAGGTTCATTTAATGCTAATTCCGTATCAATATCATAAGTTTCTGGATTGTCCTTATGATTTACTCCTCCATTCATAACATATTCTATATCATATGTTCCTTTAGCGTATGTAAATTCAACTAGCACAGATTCTCCAGGCATAGTAAAGCTTCTATCATTAGCGTTAATTGGTTGTCCA
Source organism: Bacilli bacterium (assembly GCA_017517765.1). Lineage (GTDB taxonomy): Bacteria > Bacillota_I > Bacilli_A > RFN20 > DUOF01 > RGIG6178. Next base: position 487,565 of record JAFWYE010000006.1, read on the forward strand.
TTAATTGTTATGCTTGTGATCTCATATCCAGGATCTTCATCAACAGTGAAATATACTGTTTCTCCATATGATGCCGTTCCATCGATTTCAACATTTCCATGGGCACTTCTATATTCAATATCATACATTCCTACAGACCATACCGCTATATATTTACGATTACCAGTTGATCCTTTACCTACAGTAAATGAGAAAGATTGACTTCCTGTTGATTCTTCTTTCCATCCCACGAACACATGTCCTTCTTTAGTAGGTTCCAATATATCAAATGATTCTGTTTCAACTGTATATGTTGATTTATTGTCAACATTATTTACTCCACCATCTAATTCATATGTGATTGTATAATTAACTAGCTTGTACTCAACCTCAATTTCAACGTCTTCATTTGGCATAACAAAAGAATTTTTTGTTTCATCGAATGATTCACCATTGATTATTATTTCATCAACTTCATATCCAGGAGAAGGAATAATATTAAATGATATATTATCTCCAAGGTTTGCTCCTTCTACAACTTCAACTTGTCCATACTCAGAAATAGTTGTTATGTTGTAAACTGTTAATACCCATTGTGCTGTATATCTTTTATTTCCTGTTGTTCCTTTTAGAATCCTTCTAAATTGAACAATAGATCCATTATCTTCATCTTTCCAACCAGCAAAAGTATGACCATATTTTGTTGGATTATTAATTGTTATATTGTTGCTATCAATATTATATGTTGTTGGATTTGACTTATTAAGTTCTCCACCATCCAAATTGTAGGTAATTGTATAGTCAATTGGTACAAACTTTGCATAAAGTTCAAGATGCCCTTTATCACCTTTTTCAATTGTAGTAACTTGGTTTTCAAAAGTACTTTCCTCATACCAACCAGCAAATGTATAGCCTGTCTTTGTAGCGTCTTTTAAAGAAAAAGTGTTGTCGCTTGCTTTGTATGAACTTGGATTATCATTGTTATTAATACCACCATCTAAAAAATACTTAATATTGTATACTGACTCAACTCCTTGCTCTTGGTTAGGATCATCACAACCCGTCAAAACATATGCACCAGTAGCGATAGTAAGCGTAAGTAGTCCCGTAACTAACTTTTTATTTTTTTTCATAAAATCATCCTTTCTATAATCAATACAATATCTCACGCATTAATTTTACACACTTAACATGGTACCATGCAATATGGTTAAATTAAATAATTTTATTAATAAAATTATTTAAAATGTTGAAAATACAGTTAAATTGTAATTTTTTGGGAATATGCCAAATAAAAAAAACGCCCCTTAGGGCGTTATAATTTAGGTATGATAATTAAAAAAATGGCCTTTCAGCCATTTATTTACAAAATGGTGGCGCAAGGCGGAATCGAACCGCCGACACAAGGATTTTCAGTCCTTTGCTCTACCAACTGAGCTATCGAGCCAAAAAAAATGGCGGTCTTGACGAGGATCGAACTCGCGATCTTCTCCGTGACAGGGAGACATGTTAACCACTACACCACAAGACCTGGTTGCGGGGGAAGGATTTGAACCAACGACCTCCGGGTTATGAGCCCGACGAGCTACCAGACTGCTCTACCCCGCGATATAATATTTTGTTTTCAAAAATGGCGGAGGAACAGGGATTCGAACCCTGGCTAGACTCTCATCTACTACCGGTTTTCAAGACCGGACCCTTCAACCACTTGGGTATTCCTCCATATATAAGTGGTGGACCCTGTAGGACTCGAACCTACGACCGCCCGGTTATGAGCCGGAAGCTCTAACCAACTGAGCTAAGGGTCCACATGGTAGCGAAGATAGGACTTGAACCTACGACCTGCCGGGTATGAACCGGATGCTCTAGCCAACTGAGCTACTTCGCCATAAATCGGAAGTAAACGCTAAACCTTCTGAAGTTATTCATACACGCTAATAACATATAAATAACGTTTTTAAAAAAAATAATGGTGGAGCGTAGGGGACTCGAACCCCTGACCCTCTGCGTGCAAGGCAGATGCTCTAGCCAACTGAGCTAACACCCCACTAAATGGTCGGAACGGCAGGATTTGAACCTGTAACCCTCTGGTCCCAAACCAGATGCTCTACCAAGTTAAGCTACGTTCCGTTTTATCAGCGCCTAACTATAATAACAAAGAGTTACATCAATTTCAATACTTTTTTATTTTTTTTACAAAAAAGTGGAGGTTCCTATCGGACTCGAACCGGTGATCAGTGAGTTGCAGTCACTTGCCTTACCAACTTGGCTAAGGAACCAACGCGATTATTATAGCAAAGGTTTTGCCCTTTTACAACAAAATGTTTTAAAATATTAAAAATTAAACATTATATATTAATTATATGAATATATATTTATTAATTATACTTTTTAATCACTTCTATAATTTTTCTTTACATAAATTTTCTTTAATAATATAATATATCTAGTTTTAGAAGCTCATAATTAATTTATTAAATAATTATAATTTTAAAAGGAGAGATTTTTTGATGAGAGATTTGGTAAAAAACACTACCAAAACCGCCGTTTTTGCACTTGGCGGTCTTGGTGAAGTTGGAAAAAATATGTATTGTATAGAGCATGGTGGTTCTATTATTATTCTGGATTCAGGCGTTATGTTTGGTGATGAATATCTTCCTGGAGTAGATTATATACTTCCTGACTATAGCTATTTAATAGAGCACGCTGATAAAGTTAAAGCTTTATTTATAACTCATGGTCATGAGGACCACATTGGTGGTATTCCATTTTTATTAAAAAGCATTAATATACCTTGTATATATGCTCCTAAATTGGCATGTGCTTTTATAAGAAATAAACTTGAAGAGCAAAAAATGGAAAGAAGAACTAAAATAATTGAAATAGATGATAATAGTGTAATCAAAGAAGATGTATTTGTAGTAAGCTTCTTCTCTACTACTCACTCTATTCCTGATAGTTTTGGAATAATTGTTAATACTCCAAATGGTAATGTTGTTTCTACTGGTGACTTTAAAATAGATTTGACTCCTGTAGGAAAAGATATCGATTTATTAAAGATTACAAAATTACAAGAAACTGGTGTCACTTTACTTCTTAGTGAGTCAACAAACATTGAAGTAAAAGGTCACACTTTAAGCGAAAAAGCTGTTATATCTTCTATCCATGACGTATTTAGAAATGCAACAGGAAGAATTATTATTGGAACATTCTCTAGTAATGTTCATAGAATTCAACAAATTATTGAAGCAGCAGTTTTATTCAAGAGAAAAATTTTAGTTTTCGGTAGATCAATGGAGAAAAATATTCAATTAAGCAGACAACTTGGATATATTAAATGTCCGGATAACTATTTTATATCTCCAGAAATGGCAAATACACTTAGGCCAGATGAAATATTAATATTCTGCACAGGTACTCAAGGTGAAAGTATGGCTGCACTATCTAGAATAGCAGCTAATCAACACAAGCACGTAAAACCAATGCCTGGAGATGTTGTTGTATTCTCTTCTAGTGCAATACCTGGAAATACCGCTAATATTAATAAACTTATAAATCAATTAAGTAGACATGGAGTTACTGTACTAACTAATTCAGTATTATCCAACCTACACACATCAGGCCATGCCGCAAGAGAAGAATTAAAACTTATGTTAAAACTAATTAAACCTGATTATTTAATGCCAATACATGGTGAATACAGAATGCTTAGAATGCATGCTGAATTAGCTCAAGAACTTGGCATGAAAAAAGATCACACGTTTGTTTTAGCTAATGGTGATGTACTTTACATGGATAAAGGTACAGTAGAGTTAGCAGATGCTCGTATCCAAGCTGACGATGTTTATGTTGATGGCCATGACATAAATGGCATTTCAACTGCAGTAATTAAAGATAGAAAATTATTATCTAACGATGGGCTAGTAGCAGTACTTGTAAGTATAGATTCAAAAAATAACAGATTATTAACTTCCCCTAGTGTTCTGTCTAGAGGATTCATCTACATAAAAGAAAACGGACAATTAATAAGAGAAATAGAAAAATTAGCAGATCAAACTCTAAATGAATTATTTGCCAAAGGAAAATTAACTTTCTTAGAAATAAAAAATACAATTAGAAATACTGTTTCAACCTTTATATATAGAAAAACAAGAAGAAACCCTATGGTAATACCTGTTATTATGAATAAAGTTGAATATAACGCAGATAACTTCTCATTTGTAAAAAAAGAAACTAGAAGAAAAAAATCATCAACTGCAACAGTTGAAGAAGAATAAAAAAAGAAGGAGCTATTCTCCTTCTTTTTTATTATCGTCATCATTATTTTTTTGTTCTTTCTTTTGAGCTTTCTTTTTTTCTTTCTCAGCTTTTCTCATTTCTCTTCTTTCCTTGATTAATGGATCGCTTGCTACAAAGGTTTCAAAGATTGAAGGTTCTTGAGGTTTCTTTTCTTCTTTTTCACCTTTTTTCTTTCTAAAGAACCATCTGCTATCTGGCTTTATTTCGTTATAATCAATGCCATGCTTTTTCTTTAATAAATATATACCTAATTGCCTAACACCTATCACCACACCAATAAGACTTAGAACAACAACAATGTATACCCATTGTGGCAAAGAAACATTTTTAACTTGTGTATATGTATAAAGTGTTATAGGTGCAACACTAGTATTCCCTTCCACGTCCTTAACTCTTCCTAAAAGTGCGCTTACTTTAGTATAGTCATTTTCAGAAATTGCCCCCATTGTAATTTCCTCATCAGAATAGTTTATAATTAAAATTGACTTTTCTATATCGCCATTATTTCTTGCTCTATACATAAATGTCACAAATAGGACACCTTTTGATAATAATTCCTCATTAACTATTATATTACCTGCATATGTCATTGAATATAATGATGGATATTGATAATAGTATGAATTTCTATAATTAATCATTATTCTAGATATGTTTCCATTATCTTTTAAACTATTCCAATTTATACTTTTTTCTGTTCCTTTTAAGTAGCATAGTGAAGATGTAATACACGCTTTGTTTTCATCATCAACACCTACACCATCATTCATACTTGTATTCAAAAATTCATTACCAGCAACAACTCTTGGAGTCCCTGCTGAAGCATATATAGTGTATAAAGCTAATTTTATTTTATTAATAACATCAGTATTATTAGCTGCCATTCCTAGAGACCCCTTGATCTTTGAATAAACATCTAATTCCTCTAAATCTCCAAAGTTATTAATCGTTTTAACTGAATTATATAAATTTTCATTACGTCCATAATAGCCACTAAACATTGCTTGATACAAGCTTGTTAACTTTTCTTGATCATAGGCACCATTTAAAATTCCAGCATTATCAAATCTTTCTAGTGAGCCAAGTAGCAAATTTTGTAACTTATCACTTGCAGTAAATTCACCAGCATCACTACCAGTATAGATGAATGAATCTTTTTTAATTTCTTTTATATCACTTATTAAAGAAGCTAAATATTCACTACCATAATCTATAGAATCCTCTATATAAAATCCATCAACTTTATACTCAGTTACCCAACGCAAATAAACTTCTTTGATATATCTTTGCACTATCGGATTTAAAAAATTAAGTTTTCCTTCATTAACTGCCCCAGGAGAAATAGCATTTAATGCTTTCCCCAGTTCTGGTGAAGCGGTAGAAAAAGTGGTTCTTAAAATTACATTTAAATTGTATCCTTTATAAGCTTTAATCATTGCCTGATATTCTTTAAGGGCATCATTTTCATTAACTTTATTTGAATAATTAGGATTAATATTAAAATAATAATGATTATTATACAAATGTGACATTTCTATATATGTATAACCTGTTGTTTTTATATATTCCATTCCTATAGCAGTATTAGCTATGTTTAATGGTGCTATCATCTTGTCAAATACAGAGAAAGTTGTTTTACCATCAACCACAGGATTTGGAAGATTTGCAACAAACTCAGCAGGATCAAGAGCATAAATACTTCTTGAATAATCATTAACAGGATTTGTCTCAATAACTCCCCAATCAGACTCTATAAGAGAAACATCTAAAATAACATTTGCTGTTTCAGCATTATTTAAATATGGTGAGAATGGATCTACTACAGTTTCGCAAGGGCTACCGCCTGCTTGACAAATTGTATAGTTATATTCATCCCCTACTGACGCATTATAAGCTAAAACATATACGCCATTTTCTTTTGCCATTGCTCTATTAGCATCACCATTACTAGAATATATATTTAAAGTAACAGTTACATCTGGTTGCTCAGTATAGTAATAAAAGATATATGACCCTCCAGTAGATTCATATCCAACTTTCCCCTCATATCCATCAGCATTTACAATCCCAGAAGAAAAAATAAACATAGAAATCATTGTAAATAACATTAATAAGTATTTTTTCACATTAATCACCTAATTAAAATTATACCCAATCATTTTATTATTAACAATAATAAGTTTTTAAATAAAAAAATAGATGAACTAATCATCTATTTCTTTTTATAATATGTTGTCTTTTTAAATGCTTCCATATAATCGCACTCAGGATATCTAGAGCAACCAAGGAAATTTCCATATTTTCCTTTTCTAACAACAAGCTTGCCTTCTTTACATTTTGGACAATCTTTTGCATGTTCGCTAATAGTTACCTCTTTTGGCTTTACATAATCGCACGTTCTAGGTTTGTTTTCACAACAAACATACTCTCCATATCTTCCTTGTTTCTTTACAAGTCTACCACCACATTTTGGGCAAATCTCATCTGTATATATTTCGTTTGCACCAGTCATGTTCTTGTAGGCAAATGCCATTTTTTCTTCAAATGGAGCATAAAACGCATTAAGAGCATCAAGTCTTGTTTTTTCTCCCTCAGCAATTAAGTCTAAACCCTTTTCCATATTGGCAGTATACTCCACATTAACAATATCCGAGAAAAACTCATCTAATTTAATAGAGGCATTTAACCCATTAAGCGTTGGAGATATATAATTCTTTTCTATTGAAATATATGCACTTTTCTTTAAAGAATCGATAGTAGAGGCATAAGTAGATGGTCTACCTATTCCTAACTCTTCCATATCCTTAATCAAACTACCTTCACTATATTTATATGGAGGTCTTGTATTATGCTCTTCTATATCTAATGAAGCTATAGAATACACATTGTCTATAATCATATTTTTAGGCTTACTATATTTTTCTTTTTCATACTCTGCATATAATTTTTTATATCCATCAAACTTCAATTCGCTTGATTTAGAAACAAAAGTATAGTTATCAGATGTAAAAATATTTTTAGTTGTAGCTATGATGCTTGGTTTTACAATACTCGCAACTGCCCTAGTCCATATCAATTTATATAGTTTATATTCATCTCTACCTAAGTATTCCTTAACTTTTTCTGGAGTTAATTCCACCTTAGTTGGTCGTATCGCTTCATGAGCATCTTGAACATTACTATCTTCTTTTTGCACTCTAGCAACACCCACATAGTCTTCTCCTAATTCATTTTTAATATATTCTTTAGCAGTATAAATGAATAGTGGACTAAGCCTTATTGAGTCAGTTCTCATATAGGTGATAAGACCAGTTGTTTCTTCACCTATACTAACACCTTCGTATAATTTTTGAGCTAATTGGCTAGTTTTAGAAGCACTAAAGTGGAATTGAGAAAACGCTTCTTGTTGTAATGAGGAAGTAGTAAATGGTGGCTTAGCATATCTAGTTGTATCATCTACTACAATATCTTGTAATGTTAAACCCTTACCCTTAACCTTTAAAACCTCATTAAGTTCGTCTTGCCCATTAACTCTAACAGGCTGTAATTTTTCATTATCAACTAATTCAAACTCAATCTTTGGATCTGTTAATTTTCCTTTTATTCCATAACTTGTTTCTACAACAAATGAATCTATTTCTTTTTGTCTATCAACAATTAATTTTAAGGCTACAGATTGTACTCTTCCAGCACTTCTTGTATAAATCTTTTTTTGAAGTAACCCAGAAAGTTCAAAACCTATAATTCTATCTAATATTCTTCTAGTTTCTTGACTAGAAACTAAATTCATATCAATAGTTCTAGGCTTCTCTATTGCTTCAAGTACTGTCTTTTTTGTAATTTCATGAAACTCTAAACGTTTTGTTGTATTAATATCCAACCCTAAAACATCCGCTAAATGCCAAGCAATAGCTTCTCCTTCTCTATCAGGGTCAGTTGCTAAATATACATCTTCTGCGCTATCAACCAATTTTTTCAAATAATTGATAGTGCCGATTTTATATGTGTCAGTAACATAATCAGGAGCAAAATTATTTTTAACATCTACGCCAAGAGACTTTTCTCCAGTAAAAGCTAAATCTCTAATATGGCCTTTAGATGCAACAACTTTGTAACCATTACCTAAATACTTTTGTATAGTTTTTGCTTTAGTTGGTGATTCTACTATTATTAATTTCAATGTCTTCTTCTCCTTTTCTTATAGATATTATTTCATATATTTTGTTAAGTCAATAAAAATATCATAACTCATTTAAAATGTCATTAGCATTTTCAACTAACTTAGCGCCCTCTTTTATAAGAGTATTACACCCACTCTCATCATAAAGATTATTTGGCACGCAAAATACTTCTTTTCCCATTTCTAGTGCTCTAGCCACCGTTATCATAGTTCCACTTTTCTTTTTAGCTTCAGTTACAAGAACTCCACTACTAAGACCCGCAACTATTCTATTTCGTATAGGAAAATTCTCCTTATTAGGTTGCACTTTATTAGGATATTCACTTATTACTAATCCTTTTAATTCTATTTCTTTTTGCAATTCCTTATTACAATTTGGATAAAACACATCTAACCCATTTCCTAAAACAGCAATAGTTTTACCATTTTTTTCTAAAGCCGTTTTGTGAGCTATTGCATCTATCCCTTGAGCCAGTCCACTTATTATTGAACATTTTTTGTCTACTAATTGGGCAGTTAAATCCTTAGTAACTTTTTCTCCATACTCACTATTTTCTCTGCTTCCAATAACTGCAATAGACATCTCTTCAAGCAATGATTCATCGCCTCTATAAAAGAGAACAAAAGGCGGCTTATAAATGTTCTTTAACTTACTAGGATAATTATCGCTTATTAAAGTAATATACTTTTCATTATGGTTTTCTAACATACTGTCCATCTCATCGCTATCAACTTTTTCTTTCATATTAATAGCCTTATAAATCCTATCCCAATCTCCTTCATATTTAATTGCAAAATAAACTAAAATTTTTTCCATTTTTCTTCCCTCCTAATAATAATCATTACTTGGAGGGAGGAAAATTTTCCCTTTAATCTTTAAAAAGAGATAAACCAACTCTGTTTTTCTTTAAATCAACATCAATAACGTATACTTTTACAATGTCACCAACGCTTACAATATCAAGAGGGTGGTTGACTTTATTTCTAGACATCTTAGACTTATGAACTAGACCATCATCATGTAATCCAATATCTACAAATGCTCCAAAATCAACTACGCTTCTAACACTACCTTCCAACTCCATGCCAACTTTCAAATCTTCAATATGTAAAACATCACTTTTTAATACAGGAGTAGGATAGTCATCTCTAATATCTCTTAATGGCTTTGTAAGTTCTTCAACAATATCATTTAGAGTATATTCACCAAGCGAAGACACATTAGATAATGTTTTACTTGTTAAAACCTCATTGAACTTATCACTACCAATATCTTTTGCATCTAAGTTAAGTGATGTTAAGATTTTTTCAACTTCACCATAACTTTCAGGGTGAATAAAAGTTTTATCAAGAGGATTATTGCTTTCATATATCTTTAAGAAACCTATAGCTTGAGTATAAGTTTTTTCACCTATACCTTTAATTTTAGCTATTTCTTCTCTATTTTTTATAAGCCCTTGCTTACTTCTATAATCAATTAAACTCTTAGCACTTTTCTTATTTAATCCAGAGACATAGCTAAGAAGCTCTAAAGAAGCAGTGTTAACATTAACACCAACATTATTTACAACCTTAGAGATAGTAAAATCTAAAGCTTCAGATAATTTTGATTGATTAACATCATGTTGATATTGCCCTACCCCAATAGACTTTGGATCTATTTTGATAAGTTCACTTAAAGGGTCAAGTACACGTCTAGCAATAGAAATAGCACTTCTTTCCTCTACATGAAGATCTGGGAATTCATCTATAGCAAGCTTACTAGCACTATAAACACTAGCTCCAGCTTCACTTACTGTTACATATGCACAATCTAAATTGTACTTTTTAATAACATTAGCTATAAACTCTTGGCTTTCTCTAGAAGCAGTACCATTTCCTATTGCAATTAATTCAACATTAAACTTTTTAACTAAATTAACAACCTTAGTTTCACTTGCAGTAATTCTTTCTTCACTAACGACTTCATTTTCATTTTTCTTATGAGGATATATTACATCTTTATAGACAAAATCTCCATTAACTCCAATAACAGCTAATTTACATCCAGTTCTATATGCAGGGTCAAATCCTAGTATAACTCTGTTTTTTAATGGAGGAGTTAATAACAATTGTTCTAAATTAAGTTGGAATACATTAATAGCTTGCTCTCCTGCCTTTTCAGTTAAGTTACTTCTTGTTTCTCTTTCAATGCTTGGAAACAACAATCTTGAATATCCATCATCAATTGCTTCTTTTAAATATGGAGCTTCTGTAGCATTAATATTTTTAATCACTTTTTTATAAATATTATAGCTTAAGAATTTTTCTATATCATGCTCTAACTTTATCTTTAAAATTCCTTCGTTTTCTCCTCTGTTCATTGCTAAAATTCTATGACTTGGAGCATACTTAATCATTTCTCTTTTATCATAATATAGAGCATATAGTTGCTTTTCATCCACTGCATTCTTTTTAATCGAAGAAACAATAAATCCATACTTATCTAAATTATCTCTTAAAGCTTGTCTGAAATCTTTTTCTTCACTTATTCTTTCAGCGATAATATCTTTAGCACCGTTTAATGCGGCTTCAACAGTTTCCACATTCTCATTTAGATATTTACTGGCTTCTGCCTCTACATCTTTGTTTTTACACTCTAATAAGAAATCCGCTAAAGGTTCTAAACCATAGCTAATTGCAGTGGTAGCCCTTGTCTTTTTCTTTTCTTTGTATGGCAAATAAATATCTTCAACTTCACTCAAAATCTTACATGCATCAATTGCAGTTTCAATTTCAGGCGTTAGTTTATCTTTTTCTTTTATAAGTCTTTTTACTTCTTCTTTTCTTGTTTTTAGTTTCAATTGATAAGTATAAATAGTTTCAATTTCTCTTATTTGTTCTTCATCTAGATTACCTGTAACTTCTTTTCTATATCTGGCAATAAATGGGATAGTAGCTCCCTCTTCTAATAACTCTAAAGTAGCTTTAACTTGACTACTTTTTATATTCAAATTCTCCGCTGTTAATTCAATTAATGTCTCATCCATAATTTTTCCTCCTTAAAAAAAAGCCCTAAGGCTTTTATTTTATAATTTTAACTTTATTCTTTTTGTACAAATAATAATTATATGCAAAATATGCAACACTCGCCAAAATCAAAATCACGCCAATAATCTTAAATACTAATTCCACAACTGAAAATCCACCAAACAACAATATCACACCTAAAGCAATTGTAGGAATTTGTTTCATGACAACATTTTTATTTCCCTTAGATAGAACAATCTTTACAACTGGTTCAATAAACAAATAGATAGCAATAAGTATTGTAACCACTTGATTTCTCACCACTAAAAGAATAAATCCAAGCAAAATTCCAATAACATCTAATAACGTTTGATTTGTTGTATCTTTCTTGTTAGAAAAGTCTTTATATACAGCATATCCGTTTACTGCAATCATGGTTAAGCCAACTATAATTATGATTAGACTAACCAAACTTGAAAGTGGAACAAGAGCTAAAATAAGACCCATTGCAATTCCACACAAAGCATAAGTGCCTACACTTTTCAAATTTACTGCTCGCAATACCTCATTTGACATATTCATCCCTCATTATCTTTGTATACCTAGTTATGTTAACACATTTAATATAATTTTTGAATATATCACTTACTATAAATCTTTCTTATTTGATTTTCTAACAAGTTAGTCACTAAATACATTAAATACGCAACTATCGCAAGAACAAAAACCCCCATCATTACAAGGTCTAGCCTAAATACTTGTGAACCATACGTTAATAAATAACCTATACCTTCTCTAGAAACGATAAATTCTCCCACTATTACCCCAATCCAACTCATACCTATATTTATTTTTATTATTCCTATAATATTTGCCAAGTTAGACGGCAACACCAATTTGGTTAATATTTGCCACTTACTTGCTCCATAACTATTTAGCATTTTGATTTTATTTTTATCAACGCTATAAAAATAACTATATGCAGATAAGATAGTAACTACAAGAGAAATTGAAACAGCAACCACAACAATCCCCTTAACTCCCGTTCCTGCCCATATAATAAATATCGGTGCCAAAGCAGTTTTTGGCAATGCATTTAATACCACCAAAAAAGGATCAAAAATTTTTGCTATAAAATCATTAAGCCACAATAGTATTGCGATTATTAACCCTAATACTGTACCTATTACAAGTCCTAATATTGTTTCATATAGTGATATCGCTAAATGAGAGAAAAGTTCTCCTGAAGCAATATAAGAACTTAATAATTCAAAAATAGCACTAGGTGAAGAAAAAAGAAATTCATTTATGATACCCCACCTTGATAAAAATTCCCACAGTAAAACAAAAGAACTTATAATGAATATTTGCAATAAATGAGTTGTCATCTTTCTTATCATAACTTTTCTTTTATATTCTTTAACTTTCATTCAAATCCCTCCATATCGCATCAAAATATCCCTTAAATTCTTTTTGACTTCTAGCCTTTAATGGAGTTCTATTTTTTAATTCTTGAAAATCTATATTATATATTTTTTTAATCGTAGCAGGTCTTTTGCTAAGTACAATAACCCTATTTGAAAACGCTATAGCTTCTGCTATATCGTGTGTTACCATTATTACACTCTTTTTAGAATCATCCACAATTTTATAGATATCATCATTCACCAATATTTTAGTTTGAGCATCTAAAGCACTAAATGGTTCGTCCAAAAGTAAAATATCCGGGTCTAGAATCAAAGTTCTAATAAGAGCGACTCTTTGCCTCATTCCCCCGCTTAACTCACTTGGATATTTATCTTTAAATTCCCATAAATCATATTTTTTTAATAGTTGCTCTATTTGTTCTTTGTAATCTTCAATATTCTTCTTTTTTATTTCTAACCCTAATACAATGTTTTTATAAACACTTCTCCATTCAAATAAATTATCAGTTTGAAACATATAACCAACATTTCCTTTTATAACCACTTTACCTTCATCTTCTTTTAAAAGACCACTTATAATATTTAATAAAGTAGATTTGCCACACCCACTAGGACCAACTATAGCTATTTTTTCATTTCCTTTTAAATCAAAATTTAAATTTTTAAGAACTTCTATTTCTTCTTTTGTGTTGCAAAATGATTTTGAAACTCCTTCAAATTCTACTAATTTCATCATTAACACCCCATCACTATATTGTAATAACCATTCCAAATTAAGATTGTGCTTATGTCACTTTTATAACAACAGCTGGTTAGTTAATTGCAAATAACTCCTACTTTTGATAATATTTTTATAAGTGAGCGTGATTTATATGATATCTTTTCTACTTTTATTAATTGAACTTAGTGTGATTGGAGCAATTGCAGCGGGTATATATTTTATGCCTAATATTGAAGCTGCAATGCCAGGTGGGGAATTATACACAATTATGGTTATAATTGCTCTAGGATTCTTAGAGCTTTTCCTATTTTATTATCATCTAAAAAGAATTGCTGATAAAAATAATCCTCAAACTGAATTATCATACACAGTCGGCGATGGAGAAGGAAGCTTTTTTTGGGGATTCATTATTGGATTTATCTTTAACATTCTTGGCGTTATAATTCTAGCCTTCACTAAAAAAAGCGACACAAAAAGAGGTTCGCTTGTTGGATTAGTAGTTTTATTTGGATTAGTAGTCTTTACAGCATTAACTTATTCGATATTATATTCATAAAAAAAGAAGCAATTATTTTTGCTTCTTTTTATTTTTCTTTTCTTTCTTGCCTGAAAAAAGGATTCTATTCCAAAATTCATCTATCTTCATTTGTTTAATAGTCTCTTTAACCTCTTTATTTCTGGCATCTATTATTTTTTCTTTGCACCAACTAGGGCAATCACTAATTCTTACATATAAATGTGCAAGAAACTCATCACTTTCCCCATCTAATCTCTTTAATACATCCTCTCTATTAGATGTTTTTTCAAAAGCAAATGGCTCAACTGGAGCAATAAATTCTAAGTTGGCAGTTCTATCTTGATATGCCACTCTAACTCCACCCTTACTTATATCACAACTAAATCCATCCATTTGAGTTTGAATCTTAGCGGTCATTTCAGTTTCATAAGGCTTGTGTTCCATACAATAATCATAATATGCTGTTAAGCTCTTTTCTGCTGCTCTTAATACGTCATCAGCATCATCAATTTCAGATCTAACAACTTTTAGCTTTCCCTTTTCCTTAGTAAATACTACAGGTTTAGGTTCACCTTTTTTATCTTTTTTTATCATCATAGTTATTGTATTGTCAATATAGTTCATCTCAGATAATGATGCTCTAGAATAATAACCATATCTAACATCTAGCTCCATTTCAACATCATACTTTAATCCATTAATGTGAGTTTTTTTAGCATCCGCCATATTTCTAACTACAAATAATACACTATATATAGATACTAATTCGGTATCTAATTTATCTTCATATTTTAATATTTCATCTATTTTCTTAGCTATATCTTTTTCAATTACTCTTTTATTATAATTTTCTTCTGGAAGAGCAATAGGCTTATCTGTATAAAAGAAAACTCTATTATCATCTCTAGAATATTGGATTACATTAAAAGTTACTTCAGGGTTTTTAGCCATGATTTCTTTAATACACTCTTGAAGTTCCCATTCTCCAACTCCAACATAAGAAGCCACACATTTACTTTCATTAGTTTCCTTAAAAGGAATAATATTATCGGAATAAACAATACTTATATTTTCCATATTTTCATCTCCTTGCGACACGTATATTTTAATATATACTCTTATTTCTTTCAATGATTATTTTTTAAAGCAAAAAAGAAGCTTACCTGCTTCTTTTCTTTTTAAATGGATTTAACTTATTCCAAAATGCTTGTTTTCTTAATCTTTTTATTTCTGATTTTACTTGTTCAATTCTAAAATCTAGCACTCTTTGTTTGCACCACTCTGGACAATCTTCAATCTTAATATAGACTTTTTTAAATAGATTATTCTTATTGTTATTTAGAGCCTCTAAAACTTTAGATGAATTACATTCAACACTATATTTACTAGAATAACTCGGACTATTTATTTCTAATTTTGATGATACATATGTGTTATCCCTTATAGTTACTCCTGT
This sequence comes from Bacilli bacterium, assembly GCA_017517765.1. Classification (GTDB taxonomy): domain Bacteria; phylum Bacillota_I; class Bacilli_A; order RFN20; family DUOF01; genus RGIG6178. Next base: position 503,153 of record JAFWYE010000006.1, read on the forward strand.
ATGACTAGCAGTAACTCTCATATTTCCGTCTAAACTTCTTACATTATGTGACCAAGCTTTTTTATAATCCTTAATAGACAAGCAATAATCATAATAATCAGACAAATCTTTATGACATGAAGATAAAACTTCCTTAGCATAAATAGATTCTGCCTCTACAATTCTAAGATCTCCATGTTTTTTACTAAAAGTTATATCTTCCCATTTTGAAGTTCTATATCTTTTAAACCCTACTTTTAATAAATTATTTTCATAATCAAAATCATAAATAACGATTGAAGCACTATCATCTATATTATATTCAATATCAGCTTCAATTTTATATTTGAAACTTCTTTCTTTAGCACGTTCTTCATGGTTGATTGTAGTTATAATCGCAGCCAAATCATAAGCGCTAATATAACCTGTATTTAAATTTTCTTCACTTTCCAACACTTGATTAATTGAAGCAATAATTCTATCAATCCCAGTAACCTCATCATACTTACGAATATTACTTTCTCTCCATGCCCCAACAAGGATAGGCTTATCTGTATAAAAATAAACTTTCTTATCGTTTTGAGAATATTGAATAGTATTAAAAGTTACATTTGGATTAGCTTTTGTAATAACTTCAATACATCTATCTAAATCAATTGGACCAATATCAGCTAAAGAAGCAACATGGATATTGTCACCTTTTTCTTTTAATGGTAAAACTGTATCTGCATATACAATGTGATAATGTTTATGAGTAATAATCATTTATAAAACCTTCTTTCCAGGGAATATTTTAATACAATTAAAAGTAAGTATCAATGATTATTTTTGTCACAACTATTTGGGATATCACCAGTTATAATTTATAATACAATTAAAGGTGGTTAGTATGGGTAGAAGAACTAAAAATGTTGTAAAAAAAGCAGCAATCAAAACTATTAAAAAGACACATAAATCTATCATTATTTGCTTTATATCTTTTCTTATTTTAGGCATTGGTGGTGGGTTTGCTACAATAGGTGTATTAACAAGCAATGATACATTTGAAATTATTGGCGAACAAACAATAACATTAAATCTTGATGACACTTATAGTGATGCTGGATTTAAAGCAATAGAATTTAATAAAGATGTTTCTAGCAAAGTTGTTGTAGAAGGCCTTGATAGTGTTGATACTTCAACTGAAGGGGTATACACAATAAGTTACACACTAAATTCAAGTTTATATAAAAATGTTAAGCTATATAGATATATAGTTGTTGAAAGTGGTGAGAATAATGAATAAGCCAGTAAGTAAACTATTATTAGTATTTATATCATTATTTTCACTTGTTATTGGATTTTTATCTGGTGCTGTTGCAAGTTTGTATTTTTCTTATCCTTTAAGTGATGAATTTGACCCGCCATCTATAATAACTGGTGAATTAGAAATCCACTTTATGGAACTAGGGAATGATAACTCTGGAGACTCAATCCTTATTCAAATTGGAAATTATGATATCTTAGTAGATGCAGGAAGTAAAAAAAGTAGTTACTCTACAATTAAGTCTTACATAGATTCTCACATTGAAGATACTACACTAGAATATGTTATAGTAACTCATGCTCATGAAGACCACTATGCAAACTTTGCAGGTGATGGAACTACAAGTCTATTAACAGACTATACAATTACAAACCTTATTCAATTTTCAAACACAAACCAAACAACAGGGAAAATGTATAACAACTATTTAGCTATGGTTGATAAAATTGAGCAAACTGGAACAAAAGTATGTAATGCCTTAGAAGCATATAATAATGAAAATGGATGCAGCAAAAATATTGATTTAGGATTTGATACAGAAATAGAAATCTTGTATCAAACTTACTATGAGAATAAATCTGGTAGTGAAAATAATTATTCTGTATGTTTTATGATTAATCAAGGAGATAATCATTTCTTATTTACTGGAGATCTTGAAGAAGATGGCGAAGAAAGTTTAGTTGCAAATAATACTCTTCCTAGAGTAACTTTATATAAAGCTGGTCACCATGGTTCTAATACTTCTTCACATGATGCATTATTAGATGTCATTCAACCAGAAATTGTAGTAATAACATGTGTAGCAGGAAACTTTGAATATGCAAAAAACGAAGTAGGAAATGTAAATATTGATGGAACATTCCCAACAACTCCTACACTAACTAGAATAGCAAAACACACAAGTAAAGTGTATGTAACAACATTAGGTATTACTAGTCAAAATCCTGATGGAACTTATGAAGATATAGGTCACACATCTATGAATGGAGACATCCTTGTATTATCAAATAGATCTGGAGTTAGTGTAACTGGAAGTAATAATAACACTTTATTAAAAGATACAACTTGGGCTAATACTTATAGATCAAGTGTAAACTGGACTAAATAAGAGGTCCTTATGTTAGATGATATACTAGAGTTTGTCTTAGAAGTAATTATTTGTAGTTTACCAGCCAAAATAGTATTTTGGCTAGCAGCAATTGTACTCACAGGTGCTGGAATAATAACTTATGAAAGCGAACCAGATTTAGCAATAATATTCCTAATCATTGGAGTATCTTGTGCAATTATCGCATTACTTATAACTCTCTTTTCTAGAAAAAAAGGAGAGATTATTAAAAAAAGGAATTAACTAATTAATTCCTTTTTTCTTTTCCTTATAATTTCTACACCAAGTAAAATGAGTGAGTAAACCACAACATAAATTGGAATAAGTACCCATACTGTAAATGGTGTATTATCAATTGCTGGTTCTACCATATAAAATGGATTTCCAATATCTAACACGCACATCAAAAATGCACCATATGAAAGATAACTAGTGAATCCCCACAAAGTATAATACCATTTTTTATAACTGATATTTACGTATTTTAAAATCAACATTAATATTACAATAATCGCTGAAACTGTATGATGCATCATTCCAAGTATGGTAGGTAAATAAAGAAATGATGGGTGTTGACCAATAAAGTTAGAATAGAAAGTTGTAATTGTTCCTCCTGCAAGAGATATAAACCAAACAAAATGTAATATACAATTATCTTTCTTTCCAAAAAGAAGCGCTAAGCCCAATACATAACTAGATGTACTACAAATACTATCAGTTAATAACTCCTTCCAATCTATATCTCCATATTCAAACACAAGAGCTATACGATTAAGCAATATTATTAAAAATAATATTCCCCCTGCACATCTCATAAATATACCTTTACTTCTATCTGTCTTTATAAAAAGTTTTGCACACACACAACTTATAATAGCCACTAAAACACTAACTATGACATATATTGTATGTTCTGGTCCATATAATCTAGGCACTACAATCTCTCCTTTTTACTCTTTAGGTATTATAGATTTTACACTCTTTTCAAATTTATATCTTGAAAGCATTATAATATTTCCACACCCTTGGCACTTTATTTTAATATCTGCTCCCACTCTTATAATTTCCCACTCATTACATCTTTTCTCACATGGATGAGCCTTTTTAGTAATTGCTTTATCTCCTAATTTGTATTCCATTAAAATAATCCCTCAATCTTTCCATTTTCATCCATTTTAATCTTATGAGCAGCACAATCCTTGCTTAATCCTGGCATAGTTAAAACATTACCAGTAAGTACCACTAGAAACTTAACACTATTTGAAATTCTAACTTCCTTGACATTAATATTAAATCCTGTTGGTCTTCCTATTAACTTATCATTATCAGATAATGACATAGGTGTTTTAGCCATACAAATAAGCAAGTCTTTATCCAATCCATTCTTTCTGATTTTATCAATATCATCTAATGCCTTATCAGAATAATTTACCCCATCTGCTCCATATATTTCTTTAGCAATCTTTTCAATTTTATTTTCTAAAGTATCACTAGTATCATAAATATATTTAAAATCAGATTTTTCAGAAGTTAATTCTATAACTTTATTAGCTAAACTTATAGCGCCTTTACCACCTTTAGCAAAGCTTTCATTTAATTCCACTGGATATCCTTTTTTATTACAATAATCCATTAATAAATTAATTTCTTTTTTAGTATCTGAATGAAATTTATTAATACCTACAACAAAAGGAACTCCATACTTTTTCACATTTTCAACATGTTTATCTAGATTCGCAAAACCTTTTTCTAAACTAATTAAATCTTCTTTAGTAATATCATTGCATCCGCCATGATGTTTAAGTGCTCTAATTGTAGCAACCACTACTACTGCACTTGGCTTTAATTTTCCTTTTCTACACTTTATATCAAAGAATTTTTCTCCACCTAAATCACATCCAAATCCAGCTTCAGTGACACAATAATCTGCTAATTTAAGACCTAATTTAGTAGCAATAAGTGAGTTACAACCATGAGCTATGTTAGCAAATGGTCCTCCATGAATCAAAACAGGAGCATGATTTAAAGTTTGAACTAGATTAGGTTTTATAGCATCCTTAGCTAAAACCTTAATACTACCTTTAATATTTAAATCTTTTACTCTTACAACTTTATCATCATAGGTATAAGCCACTATAGCCTCATCTAACATACAAGCAAAATCTTCTAGTGACTCACAAAGACAAAAGGCTGCCATAACTTCACTTGCAACAGTAATGTTAAATCCATCATCTCTTTTAACACCGCTTTTAGCATCATCACCCACAGTAACTTTTCTAAGACATCTATCATTTAAATCTAAACATCTTTTCCACACTATCTTACTTGGGTCAATATTTAATTCATTTCCCCAATATAATTCATTATCTATGCAAGCACTAATTAAATTATTAATTGTAGTTAATGCATGGAAGTCACCAGTAAAATGAAGATTTATGTCTTCCATTGGTAATACTTGAGCGTAGCCCCCACCTGCAGCTCCTCCTTTTATACCAAATACAGGTCCCAAAGAAGGTTCTCTTAAAGCAAGTATTGCATTTACTCCCATTACTTTAAATGCCTCAGCAAGTCCTATTGTAGTAGTAGTTTTACCTTCTCCATACTTAGTGGGATTAATCGCAGTAACTAATATCAATTTGCCATCTTTTTTATTTTCAAGTTCATCATAAATATCCAAATTAATTTTAGCCTTATATTTACCATATTGCTCTAAATATTTATTACCTATGTTAGCCTTTTTAGCAACACTTGTAATACTTGCCATTTTTGTACTAGTTGCTATCTCTATATCAGTCTTCATTTGCATTCCTCCCTTAGAAAAAAAGTAAGCATTTGCTTACCCTTTATTCACTAATAATTTTCCTTTTTCAACGTTTTCGATGATAGTCTCTACAAGTGCTATTGAATCAATACTTGTACCATCATCAAAACAAATATCCACAATTACTTTACCATTTAATTGTTTACTCTTAACTGGTTTAAATTCTCTGATTCTTTGAACTGTTTTATCTTTATTCTTAATAGAGGTATAACCAAAAGATCTACACTTATCTGCCAAAATAACATTACAAATACAACAAGTATATCCTCTAGCATCCATAGTTATTCCATAATAAGTATTAATAAACTCATCAACTTTTTTAATTCTTTGATCATCTTTTGCCATACAAATAGCGAATGGAACTATATGTTTTTCAATACAAGCTTCCATATTATCATACTTAACAACATTCATCCAAATTTCCATATTTATCACCTATATTTATCTTATCATAGTAATTAATCTTTATTAAGAGATTTAATAAAATCTATAACTAAATTAACTGTATTACTAAAATTATTAAAATCAGTTTCAAACCAATTAACATCAAATTGATTATTAAACCATGTATATTGTCTTTTAGCGTAATTTCTACTTTTCTTTTTTATAAGTTCAATAGATTCCTCTAAAGATATTTCACCATTAAAATAAGCAAATAACTCTTTATAGCCAATAGCCTTCATACTAGAATAGTTTTTATCTTTACATTCTTTATATAATTCTCCAACTTCTTCTAATAAGCCATTTTCTATCATTTTATCTACTCGTTTATTTATTCTTTCATAAACATTTTTTCTATCACTAGTAAGCCCAATAAACACAACATCATATAATAACTTGTGATCTTGTTTTTCTAATAATTCAGTTTTAGACATATTATTATTTTTAATAATGTTTAATGCCCTAACAACTCTTACTCGATTATTTTCATGTAACTTACTTGCTTCTTTAGGATCTAACTCCTTAAGCATTTCATATACTTCTTTATTAGATAATTTTTCATATTTATTAAAGTCAATATTATCTTCTTTATTAAACTCATAATCATATAAAGCCGCCTTTAGATAAAGGCCTGTTCCTCCTGCTAAAATAGGAGTTTTTCCTTTACTTTGAATTAACTTTATCTTCTCTCTAACTTCTTGTTGAAATTCATATACACTATATTCTTCATCAATATCTTTAATGTCTATTAGATAATGTTCAATTCCTTCTTTTTCTTCTTCAGTTACCTTAGCACTACCAATATCCATTCTTTTATAAACTTGAACGCTATCTCCACTTATAATTTCTCCATTGAGTTTTTTAGCAAGTTCTACGCTTAATTTGGTTTTTCCAACCCCTGTTGGTCCTACAATAACAATAACCTTCTCCATACTAGCTCCTTTTAAATAACTTATCTAAATCACTAGTAGAGTAAATAATTGTAGTAGGTCTACCATGAGGACACGTATATGGATTATCACACTTAAGCAAATTATCTAATAGAGTTTGCATTTCAATATATGAAAGGACTTTGTTAGCCTTTAAAGATGCTTTACATGCCATTGTAGAAATAACATGTATTCTAAGTGTTTGTAAATCTATTCTTTTATTACCACTAACTACTTGCTCAACAATTTCATCCAAATAATTATTACTATCTACCTCTTTCATCCAAGTAGGTATACTAGTAACTCTAAATGAGTTTTCCCCAAACTCTTCAATTGCAATACCAACATCTTTTAAAACATCTAAATTTTCCATTAGTATAGCACTCTCTTTTTTAGTTAAGGTAATAACACTTGGTATTAATAAATCTGTATATGTCCAATTGTTAAAGTCATTAAATTTTTTAGAAAACAATTCATAATTAATTCTTTCAGCAGCAGCGTGTTGATCAACTATATATAAACTTTCTCCATCACTAGCTAAAATATACTTTGCTATATATTGCCCTATTGGAGTAAGCCTTGTTTTACTAATACTTTCATCTGTGTTTTCATAATTAACTTTATTTTCGCTAATTAGAGTTTCATTGATGCTTAATGAAGGAGTATAGTTATTATTTCCTATATTTAAATCATCAATACTTAAAACAGTTTGTTCTTTTATTTCTTTTTCTTTAACACTTACTTTTGGAGCAATATTTTTAACCATAAATACATCTTTTATACTATCAAATATTAGCTCTTTAAGCTCTAGCTCTTTTGATAATCTTACTTCTTGTTTAGATGGATGTACATTTACATCTACCAAACTATAATCAGTCTCAATATTAATTATTGTAATTGGATATCTGTCATCACTTAAATAAGTTTTATAAGATTCTATAATCGCATTAATTGCTCCAGTTAACCTTACACATCTACCATTTAAAATAGTAATAATCCCATATTTATTACTTCTACTTACCCCAAGAGATGAAGTATATCCACTAATTGTAAAATCATCATTACTTCCTTCAAATTTATTCATGTTTTTAGCAACATCTAATCCATATAAAGAAGAAACAATCTCAAGTACATTTCCTTTTCCTGAACTATAAAAACTAATCTTGTCTTCATTATAAAGAGTAAAGCTAACATGAGGATATGCAAGTGCTAGTTTCATAACTATATCACTAATATGGGAAAATTCCACATTATCACTTTTCAAAAACTTTAATCTAGCAGGTGTATTATAAAATAAATTTCTAATATAAATAGTGGTACCCTTATTACTTTTACTAGGTTCAACACTTTCAACCTTACCATTAACTAGTTCAACTCTAGTACCAACTTCATTTTCCTTACATGTTTCTAAAACAATATTACTAACTGAAGCAATTGAAGCTAATGCTTCTCCTCTAAATCCTAAAGTAGAAATTTTAAACAAATCCCTTTCGTTTTTAAGTTTACTAGTAGCATGTCTAGAAAATGCTAAAACAGCATCTTCTTTATCCATGCCAATACCATTATCACTTATCATTATTTCATTTTTGCCAGCACCTTTTATTTTAATAATAATTTGTGTGGCTTTAGCATCAAGAGAATTTTCTAAAACCTCTTTTACAACTGAGGCAGGTCTTTCTACTACTTCACCAGCAGCAATTTTATTTGAAAGTGTAGAATCTAATACTTTAATTACACTCATACCTCTACCTCCTTACTTAACTTTATCTTTTAATTCTATCAAATATTGAAGAGCCTCTATTGGAGTCATGTTATAAGGATCTATATTTTTAATTTCCTTAACATACTCTGGAGTTACTTCTTTTATAATAATTTGCGTATTTTCACTATCAATATTATTAACAGTTTCCAAATGATTCAAAATGTCTTTAGCTCTATCAAGTAGCATATCAGGTAATGAAGCAAGTCTAGCAACATTAATACCATATGATTTATTAGCTTTTCCATCTATCAGTTTATAAAGGAAAGTAACTTTATCATTTTCTTCATATACACTAACATTTTTATTAACAATACCCTCGATTTTACCTTCTAGCAAAGTTAATTCATGATAGTGAGTAGAGAATAAAGTTTTAGCCTTTATATTAAGAGCGATATATTCAATTATTGCTTGAGCAAGAGCCATACCATCATAAGTTGATGTTCCCCTACCTAATTCGTCAAATAAGATAAGTGACTTATCTGTAGCATTTCTCAAAGCATTATTTGCCTCATTCATCTCTACCATAAATGTAGATTTACCACTAACTAAATCATCACTTGCACCAATACGAGTAAATATCTTATCAAATACAGTTAAATTTGCACTCTCACAAGGTACATAGCAACCAATTTGTCCCATTATAGCAACTATAGCTATTTGCCTTAATATCGTAGATTTACCACCCATATTAGGTCCTGTAATAATTTGCAAGAAATTATCATTATCAATATAATAATTATTTTTAACAAAGTTTTCTTTACCAATTAATTTTTCAATAACTGGATGTCTAAGTTCAGTTAAGTTAACTACTCCATCTTCATTAAAAATAGGTCTACAATAATTATTTTCACTAGCAACTAAAGCAAAGTTAGAAAGCACATCAATATATGCGATTGTTTCTGCTAATTCTTGAATATCACTTGTTCTTTCTTTTACCTTTTCTTTTATTTCTACAAATAAGTTGTATTCTAATTTAACAATTTCATTTTCTGCTTTATAGATCATATCTTCTTTTTCTTTTAACTCGGGAGTGATAAATCTTTCTGCTCCAGTTAAAGTTTGTTTTCTAATCCAACCAAACTCATCTTTAACTAAATTAAGATATGAGTTAGTTACTTCCAAATAATATCCAAATACTTTGTTATAACCTATCTTAAGTCCTTTAATACCCGTTCTTTCTCTTTCAATGTTTTCAATTTCACTAATATATTTTTTACCATTCTTAGAAATATATCTATACTCATCCAACTCTTTGTGATATCCATCTTTTATTACTCCACCCTCTTTTACCGTAATAGGAGCGTCTTCACTTATAGAAGATTCTATAAGTTCAACTAAATCAGTAAAATCTTTAAGAGATTGAGATAAAACAAACAAATCCATTTCTCCACTATTTTTTAAAGCCTCTTTTAATGAAGGCAAAATTGTTAAACTTCTTTTAAGTTGAAGTAAATCTCTACCATTAGCACTTCCATAACAAATTCTTGCTATTAACCTTTCTAAATCATATACCTCTTTTAATAAGTTAATAACTTCTTGTCTTGCTATAAATGCTGAAGTAAATCCATCTACAATTCTAAGTCTTTCTTCAATTTTATTAACATTAGAAAGTGGAGATACTAGCCAGTTCTTTAATAATCTAGAACCCAATGCTGTTTTACATTTATCTAAAACCCAAAGTAAACTACCATATCTATTTTCATTTTTGATTGTTCTAACAAGTTCTAAGTTTACTCTAGAATAGTTATCCATTTGTAAGTAATCATCCCTAACAACTACTTTTACTTCCTTTAGATAATCTAAACTTCTTTTTTGTGTTTCAAGTAAATATGCTATTAAGTATCTAACTGCTTTTATTTGTTTATTATCCTTAACTTTATTAAATAAAGCATCATATTTACTATCTTCATTCATTGTCTCTTGATAAGAAATAACAACTCTACAATTTTCCTTAATACTTAGTAGTAAATCATAGTCAAACTTACTATTAATAACAATCTCTTTAACTTCTAAAGAATCAAGTTCATTTTTTAAGGTCATAAAATCTTTTTTAATATTCAAAGCATATAATTCACCTATAGAAATATCCACATATGAAATAACAATTTCATTTGCATAGCTCTCTAAATAACACAAGAAGTTATTATTAGTATCCTTTAAACCTAAATCTACTAAAGTACCAGGAGTTACCACTTGAACTACATCTCTTTTAACAATACCTTTAGCAGTCGCCGGATCTTCAACTTGCTCTACTATTGCAACTTTATACCCTTTTTCTACTAGTTTTTCTAAATATCCTTTTACTGCATGATGAGGAACTCCACACATCGCAACCCTTTCCTCAACCCCTGCATCTTTACCTGTTAATACAAGTTCTAACTCTCTAGAAGCAATTTTGGCATCATCAAAAAATAACTCATAAAAATCTCCCACTCTATAAAAAAGCAAAGTATCTTTATAGTTATTTTTAACAGACAAATATTGCTCAATCATTGGCGAATATTTCTTTTCCATTTTATCACCCCAAAAACCTTAATAATTATACCATTTTCTTTATATATTATAAAGAAACTTTTTTAGCCATAAGAATAAAAAATCCTTTGTCTTTATTCACTACTTCACAATTTTTAAATACCTCAGCAACATCTCTTTTTGCACTTGGCGCTCCTTGATCTTTTCTTATAACAAACCATAGTTCACCATTCTCATTTAAATGATTATATGACTCTAAAAGTATTCTATAAACAACCTTTTTCCCCGCTCTAATTGGTGGATTAGTAATTATATAGTCATATGTTTTACTCACATTAGAATAGCAATCGCTTTCAAATACATTCATCTCACTTGTTAACGTGTTTAATTTTATATTTTTGTTAGCCAAACCTAAAGCTCTTAAGTTTACATCCACCATATCAACATCAGCATGTAAAAGTCTAGATAAAGATACACCAATTACACCAATTCCACATCCCACATCTAATACTTTTCCATCTTTATAATTCTTGATAAATTCTTCAATTAAAAGTCTTGATCCATAGTCTATACCACTTTTGTTAAATACTCCATTATCACTATAAAAATTAAGATTTGCTCCACATATATTTGCAGCAAATATCCTCTCTTCACTTTTAACATTACTATCATTTTCAAAATAATGAGACATATATATCACCTACCCAAATTATACAAAAAAAGCCCGTTATATACACGGGCTTATTTAATTTATTTTAATCTTCTATAGTTTATTAGAAATTTAATTACTTAACTTCTACTTCAGCACCAGCTTCAACAAGCTTAGCTTTGATATCTTCAGCAGCAGCTGGAGAAATCTTTTCCTTAATAACTGAAGGAACAACGTCAGTTAATTTCTTAGCATCTCCTAAACCTAAACCTGTGATAGCTTGAACAGCCTTAACAACTTGAAGCTTGCTAGCTCCAACACTCTTTAAGTAAACTGTTACTTCAGCTGGTCCCTTAGCTACTTCTTCTTCAACTGGAGCTGCAGCAGCAGCTACAGGAGCAGCAGCAGTTACTCCAAATGCTTCCTCGATTGCTTTAACAACTTCGTTTAATTCTAAAATTGTCATTTCTTTTAAACTATTGATTAATTCTTCTGTATTAATTTTTGCCATTTTAATTTTCCTCTCTTTCCTATATATATTTTGTTTTAATGTCAAATTTTAATTTAATTATTCAGCCTTACTATCAGCTACAGCCTTAATTGCACAAGCAAAGTTTCTAACACTAGCTTGTAAGCATCCAAGGAACATAGAGATAAGACCTTCTTTGTTAGGTAATTTAGATACAGTTACTACATCTGCAGCAGTTACTACTTTACCATCAATTACTGCACCTTTAATAACTAATTCTTCATTTCTCTTAGCGAACTTAGTTAAGATTTTTGCAGTAGCACTAGGATCTTTGCTAGCTAAAACTAAAGCGTTAGGTCCTGTTAATTCTTTATTTAAATCTTCATAACCAGCTTTTTCAGCAGCTCTAGATACTAAACTGTTCTTTAATACTGTTAAAGTAGCTTCCTCTTTTCTTAGAAGTTTTCTAAGTTCAGATAACTTAGCAACACTAAGACCTCTGTATTCAACTACGATAGCAGCTTGAGATTCAGTAAGGTTCTTGTAGATTTCCTCTACTAATTCAGCTTTTTGTGCAACAACGTCTTTATTCATCATTTCACCTCCGATATTAATTTTTTTATAATAAGCTTTAATTATCCAAATAAAAACCCACACCTTACAAAGACGTGGGCAAAATAACACATTCGTATTTTCACCTCGGCAACCTTATTAAGTTTACACCGTTGCTGTCTTTGGTAATTTAAGCATAATTATTGTAATGATTTTTTATTAACTTGTCAACTATTAGAAATTAACATCAACTTTAATGCTAGGTCCCATTGTAGTAGTAATAGTTAAGTTCTTCATATAAACACCTTTAACAGTGCTTGGCTTAGCTTTTACGATTACATTGTAAATAGTTTCGAAGTTCTCATATAACTTGTCTGTATCGAAAGATACTCTACCAATACTAACATTGATATTTCCTTCTTTATCAGCTCTATATTCAACTTTACCAGCTTTAATATCTTTTACTGCTTTAGCAATATCAGGGCTAACTGTTCCAGTTTTAGGGTTAGGCATTAATCCTTTAGGTCCTAAAATTCTACCAGCTTTACCAAGTTCACCCATCATGTCTGGAGTTGCAACAATTACGTCAAATCCAAACCAGTTTTCCTTAGTAATTTTTTCGATCATTTCTTTTCCACCAACGAAATCTGCTCCAGCTTCCTTAGCCTCTTCAGTCTTATTAGTGATTGCTAAAACTCTCTTAGTTTTTCCTGTACCATTAGGTAATACTACAGCACCTCTAATTTGTTGCTCAGCGTAACGAGTATCAATGTTTAAATTGAAAGCTACATCAACAGAAGCATCAAACTTAGTAGTACTAGTTTTCTTAACTAATTCACAAGCTTCTTTAGCGCTATATACTTTATTTGTTTCGATTAAAGTAGCAGCTTGATTATATTTCTTTCCTCTTTTCATTCTTTCTTTCCTCCTTGTGGTTCTAACGGACGAGTTAATCCTTCCACTTTTATTTTTTATAATTTAACTCTTTTTCTTATTTCTTTTCTTCAACGTTTACGCCCATGCTTCTAGCACTACCAGCAACAATCTTAATTGCAGCATCTAGGTCGTTAGCATTTAAATCAGGCATTTTATACTCAGCAATCTTCTTTGCATCTTCATAAGATAAAGTTGCAACTTTAGTAGTCTTAGGATTGCTAGAACCACTCTTAATGTTACAAGCATCTTTGATTAAGTTTGTAACTGGAGTAGTCTTGATAACAAAATCAAATGATTTGTCTTCATAAGCAGTAATAATTACTGGAACTGTTTTACCTTTTTGATCAGCTGTCTTCTCGTTGAATTCAGTACAGAACTTAGGCATAACAATACCAGCACTTGCTAATGCAGCACCTGGTTTTGCTTCTCCACCTGGAAGTTGAATTTTAACAACTTTTGCGATTTTCTTAGACATATTTTTACCTCCTATATTCTTTAAGGCCGTGGTACTAACAGAATTACATTCTTCCCACTGCGCAAAAGTGCATTTCTATACACCGTACACTATAATATACTAAGAGACAAAAAAAAGCAAGAAGAAATATTCTATCTTGCTCATTTTTTTATAAATTGTAAATTTATAAATTATCTAGTCATTTTTGTAGGTTTTACTATACCTTTATTAACAGCATATTTATGTGCTTCTTTGTAGGTATAATTGTTTAAATATAAGCCCCTACTTCTTATAATATCATATATTTTTTCTTCCTCTTCTTTAGTAATATTTATGTGCTTGGTTGTTAAAACAATGTTAGGATTATCATATAAAGAATTGTTATCAACATATGCAGTATTAGATGAGAAAATAGAAGCACCAATAGTGCCATATTTGAATCTTAGTTGCTTAACCATCAAAGCATATCTTGGCAAACTTCCTGCTGCATCTACAATTTCAATTAACCCAGCCTTTCCTAGATTAACTTGCTTAGCCAATTCAGCGATTTCTTTTCTTTTTTCTTCTACTTCTTCTTGAGTATGCTTTTTATTTGCCTCTAAAGGTAAAACCTTTTCAGCAAACTCCTCATACACATCTTCGCTCATGTTTTCCTTAATGAAAGCTAGCGCTTCATCAACTTTTTTAATAGATGGTGCATCTTGTAATTTAGCATATTTTTCATAATCAAATACATTTGGCTTAGATAAAAATCTAATAATAAACTCCTTATATGCCTTATTCTTTTCTTCAATTGTTAATCTTGCCATAAAAACACCTCATTCCGTTTATATTCTATCAATGATAAAAACCAAATGCAAACAATAAGAACAATTCTCCACATTATTGACTAACAAAAAAAGGATTGGAGAATCCCAACCCTTTTTTTAAATTAATTTAAATATCTACTAAAAATTTGTTATTTATAACTTAAGTTTAAGTTATTAGTCTTGGATAGCAACTACGCTACCAGCACCAACAGTTTTTCCACCTTCACGGATAGAGAACTTAGTACCGTTTTCAACAGCTACTGGGTGAATTAATTCAACGTCCATTTCAACGTTGTCACCAGGCATAACCATATCTACTCCCTCAGGAAGTTTGATAGCACCTGTAATATCAGTAGTTCTGAAATAGAATTGTGGTCTATAGTTAGCAACGAATGGCTTATGTCTTCCACCCTCTTCTTTGCTTAGTACATATACTTGAGCTTTGAATTTAGTGTGAGGTTTAACTGAACCAGTCTTAGCTAATACTTGACCTCTTACAACTTCGTCTCTGTTAACACCACGAAGTAAAGCTCCGATGTTGTCTCCAGCTTGAGCGAAGTCTAATAGTTTTCTGAACATTTCGATACCAGTAACAACAGTTTTCTTAGTTTCTCTGATACCAACGATTTCAACTTCATCATTAAGTTTTAGAGTTCCTCTTTCTACTCTACCTGTAGCAACTGTACCACGACCAGTGATTGTGAATACGTCTTCAACTGGCATTAAGAATGGTTTATCAGTATCTCTTTCAGGGTTAGGAATGTAGCTATCTACAGCTGCCATTAATTCATCGATAGCAGCTTCCCATTTAGCATCTCCTTCAAGAGCCTTTAATGCAGAACCTCTGATGATTGGAGTGTCATCTCCAGGGAAGTTATAACCGTTTAAGATATCTCTGATATCCATTTCAGCTAATTCGATTAATTCTTCGTCATCAACCATATCACATTTGTTTAAGAATACTACGATGTAAGGAACACCAACTTGTCTAGCAAGTAGGATATGCTCTTTAGTTTGAGGCATTGGTCCGTCAGTAGCAGCTACAACTAGGATAGCTCCATCCATTTGAGCAGCACCAGTGATCATGTTCTTGATATAGTCTGCGTGGCCTGGACAGTCTACGTGAGCGTAGTGTCTAGTTGCTGTTTCATATTCGATATGAGCTGTGTTAATTGTGATTCCACGTGCTTTTTCTTCTGGTGCTGAGTCAATTTCAGCATAGCTCTTAGCAGCTCCACCAGTTACTTTTGCAAGTCTTGTTGCGATTGCAGCAGTTAATGTTGTCTTACCATGGTCAACGTGTCCAATAGTACCAATATTAACGTGCGGTTTACTTCTGTCAAATTTTTGTTTTGCCATATTTAATTTTCCCCCTTAATATGTATCATTTTAGACATTACTATAATAAAGCAATTGTGCTTTAAAATCAATATAGATAATTAATTATTTACTGCGTTCTTCTTAATTACAGCTTCAGTAACATTCTTTGGTGCTTCTTCATATCTGTAGAATACCATTGTATAGTTACCTCTACCTTGAGTGAATGAACGTAAGTCAGTTGCGTAACCAAACATTTCTGCTAGTGGCACATAAGCATCGATAACGATAGAGTTACCTCTACTACGAGTATCTTCAATTCTACCTCTTCTACTACTTACATCTCCCATAGCATCACCTTGGTACTCAAGTGGTACTACTATTTCAACCTTCATAACAGGTTCTAGTAATACTGGTTTACACTTAACTGCAGCTTCTCTTAATGCCATACTAGCAGCAACTTTGAAGGCCATTTCAGATGAGTCAACATCATGGTATGATCCATCAAATAAAGTAGCCTTTACATCGATTACTGGATAGCCAGCCAAGATACCCTTGCTTAGTGCATCCTTCAAACCTTCATCAGTTGGTTTAATATATTCTCTTGGAACAGCTCCACCAACGATTGCATCAACGAATTCATAACCTTTACCAACATTTGGTTCAAGTTTAATTTTAACGTGACCATATTGTCCTCTACCACCAGATTGACGGATATATTTACCTTCACATTCAGCTTCTTGTTTAATAGTTTCACGATATGCAACTTGAGGTGCACCAACATTAGCTTCAACTTTGAATTCTCTCTTTAATCTATCAACAATGATATCAAGGTGAAGTTCACCCATACCAGCGATGATAGTTTGCCCTGTTTCTTGGTTTGTATAAGCCTTGAAAGTAGGGTCTTCTTCTGCTAATTTACCTAGAGCAATACCAAGTTTTTCTTGGTCACTCTTAGTTTTTGGTTCAATAGCAAGTTGGATAACTGGTTCAGCGAATTCCATTTTTTCTAGAATTACTTCATGATTTTCATCACATAATGTATCTCCAGTAACAGTATTCTTTAAACCAACAGCAGCAGCTATATCACCAGCATAAACTGCAGGAATTTCTTTTCTTGCATTAGCATGCATTTGAACGATTCTTCCGAATCTTTCTTTTGTTTCTTTAGTTGAGTTATAAACATAACTTCCAGCTTCTGCCTTACCAGCATATACTCTAAAGAAAGTTAACTTTCCAACGAATGGGTCAGTTGCAACTTTGAAAGCCAAAGCAGCAAATGGAGCATCATCAGAAACAGGTAATTCTACATCATTACCATTTGCATCTACACCTTTAGCAGGTGGGATATCAAGTGGAGATGGCAAGTATTCGATGATTGCATCGATTAAAGGTTGAACACCTTTCTTCTTATATGCACTACCACCTAATACTGGGTAGAATTGGCAAGATAAAACAGCTTTACGGATAACTGATTTAATTTCCTCAACTGTTACTTCTTCACCTTCAAGCACCTTCATCATGAAGTCATCATCATAGTTAGCTAAAGCTTCAACTAACTCTGCTCTATATGCTTCACACTCATCTACTAAATCAGCAGGTACTTCTTTTTCAACTACTTTTTCACCATTAGCACCCTCAAAATAGATTGCTTTACGGTTAATAACATCAACAACACCAGCTAAAGAGCTTTCGCATCCAATTGGGAAGTTGATAGGATGAGCATCAGCGCCTAATTTAGAGTGAAGAGATTCAACACTCATCTTAAAGTCAGCACCAATTGCATCCATCTTGTTTACAAAAACGATACGTGGAACACCATATTTAACACCTTGGTTCCATACAGTTTCAGTTTGTGGTTCTACTCCGTTTTTTCCATCTAATAGTGTAACAGCACCATCAAGTACTCTTAGTGATCTTTCAACTTCTACTGTGAAGTCTACGTGACCAGGAGTATCGATAATGTTAATTCTGTTTTCACCCCAGTGAACTGTTGTAGCAGCAGAAGTAATTGTAATACCTCTTTCTTGCTCTTGAACCATCCAGTCCATTGTAGCTGTACCATCATGAGTATCACCAATCTTATGGTTAACACCAGTGTAGAAAAGAATTCTTTCAGACATAGTAGTCTTTCCAGCATCGATGTGAGCCATAATTCCAATATTTCTTGTTTTTTCTAGTGAACAATCACGAGCCATATTTTTTCTCCTTTTATATTTTTAATGAATTTTAGTAATCAAATTACCAACTATAGTGTGCGAACGCTTTGTTAGCCTCAGCCATTCTATGAGTATCATCACGTTTCTTAACTGCAGCACCTGTACCATTGCTAGCATCAATAATTTCAGCAGCTAATTTTTCTTCCATACTCTTTTCGTTTCTTAATCTAGCATAGTTAATTAACCATCTAATACCTAATGTTCTCTTTCTTTCTTCGCTAGTTTCTACTGGTACTTGGTAGTTAGCACCACCAACACGTCTAACTTTAAGTTCAAGAATAGGCATAATGTTTTCCATAGCTTGATCTAAAACTTCCATAGCAGGTTTTCCTGTTTTAGCTTCAACAATCTCAAATGCACCATATAGAATAGATTGAGCCTTACCTCTTTTTCCATCTAACATGATTTTATTAATTAAACGAGTAACTAATTTACTATTGTAAATTGGATCTGCTAATACATCTCTTTTTGCTATATATCCCTTACGTGGCATATATTTCCCTCCCTTCGATAAATATTTAAAATTTTAATTACTTACTTTCTTTAGGTTTCTTAGTACCGTATAAAGATCTTCCTTGTTTTCTGTCATTAACACCAGCACAGTCTAATGTACCTCTTACGATGTGATAACGAATACCTGGTAAATCCTTAACACGACCACCACGGATTAATACAACACTGTGTTCTTGAAGGTTATGACCTTCTCCACCAATGTAAGCATTAACTTCCATACCATTACTCAATCTAACACGAGCATATTTTCTTAAAGCTGAGTTAGGCTTCTTAGGAGTCATTGTACCAACACGAGTACAAACGCCTCTTTTTTGTGGGCTCTTAGTCTCAGTAGTTTTCTTTAATAAAGAGTTTCTTCCTCTTCTAAGAGCAGGAGCCTTAGACTTTTCTGTAAGTCTTACTCTACTTTTACGAACTAATTGGTTCTTTGTAGGCATGTTTTCATTTCTCCTTTCTAACACACAATCCCGGGTGTGTCAACATTGATTGTTTTAAAAAGCCAAACAGTTGGCTAATCACAACGCTATAATAATATACGTTTCCAAATCATTAGTCAACAATTATTTGTTTCAAATCAAAAATTTTTTTCAAATAAAAAAAGCGAGCTTTAGCCCGCTTAATATCTTATTTAAAAATACCTTTATATGCTTCCTTTAAAGTTTCCTCTAAAAGTTCAACATTCATATCATCAACATAGTGTAATAATACACTTGTATCACTAACTTTTGAATGAAGCTTTTCTAGAGCCATTTGCTTATCGTCGATATTTTCAGTAGAAGAATCAACAACTTTTACAAGAACTATATAGCAAGTAGAATCAGGCCCTGAAGCATGAATTATATCTTTTGGATCAAATGAATTTAAATCTGCAGTTCTTGTAACTACAAAATTTCCTAATTCCTCATATTTATTTCCAAATATATCTTCCATCTTTTGGTTGCCTACAAGCATATCTTTAATATCATCTCTAAGAAGTTGATTTAAAAGATTTTCGTATAATACTTCCGTTGTATCTTTATTAATAAGTTGCTTATCTAAATATTCCGTTTCATTAGCAAGCTTAATTTGATAGTCAAAACCATCTTTTAAACTACACATAGTAGAGTTAGCACATGTTGTAAATTTAGATAGAGCAGAATCATAACTACTCTTAGTAGGACTACAACTTTCAATCATATCTCCATTTTCATCAAGATAATATTCGTTAGGCAACCCTAAGTTTTCGCAATATTGTCTCCCTAGTTCTTTTCTAGCTTCAGCTCTTTTTGTTTCTTCTAAATCTTCTAGACTATCATATTCTCCAGAAAAAATATCTTGAACAAGCTCTTCCATATCTTCTAAATTTTCAGCTGAATATACAGTAATAATTCTAGACTTACTCTTGTTTAAAATAGTGCTCTTATTATTAGAAATATAGTCTTCTTTTAATAATTCTATATATATATCATAATCTAAATTATTAGCTATATATTTAGAGTAATCATATTTAAGGCCTAAGTCATAAGTCACCCCTGTTGCACCTGTTATAGGATCTCCAATTTGGGCCATTTGACTTCTTAGTGTTGCAACCAAAAGTTCTTCATCAAATTCACCATTTACCTTGTAACTATTATCATTGATGAAATTATCCTCAAAATATTTCTTCAATTTATAATTATAAGTGGATGTTAACTCACCAGACTTATAGCCACTTTTTTCTTTAAGAATGATTTTAACTAATTCTAGTATAAACGCCTTATTTTTAGGCGAAGTACTAGCTTGAGAAATATAATCATATATATCTTGAGTAGTAATTGTTTCGTTCAACTTGCTACCACTTACTACTTCCTTGCTTTCTGTTAATTTCACATTATAGCCTTTATCACAACTACATCCAACCAAAGTTAGAGCAAGTAATGCAGAAAAAATTAATTTAAAACCTTTTTTCATCATTAATTACCTCCTTGAGTATCTGTTGTGTAATAAGAGAAACCTTCGCCATACTTATATGTACATTTGTTATTTCCTTTTTTGTCTTCTTGTAAACAAGATAGTAAAGGTATTTCTTTAGCTACAACATTATTTTTATACCATAAAGTATTAGTATAAGAATCATAATAAGAATCAGTGTCAACTTGTTTTTTGAATTCAGCAAGTTCTTTTGAGGCATTCATATATTGTTTAATCATTTTTTCAATATCCTTATTTAGAATTTTGAAGTTACCATTTTTTGTTGATTGACCCATGTAATATTCAAATATAGCATAGTCAACCAATTTTTCGCTTTCGCTAGCATTTTTTATAAACTTTTCTGCAAATGACTTTATTTCTTCTACGCGAGTCTCTGTATCATCGCCTTGCTCTGCGTAAATTAAATCATTGTCATTTTCATTAACTTCATCACTAAAATATTTCTCATAGCCTGTAGTGAATGGTGTCATATGAATTGTCATAATGTGTAAACCATTATTATCTCTATAAACAACATATGGTTTATTTTCCTCATTAACAAGCACATATTGTTCTTCTCCTGCTGGAGCAGTTTGATATCCACCTTTAATTTCGTTTGGAACCAAAACATCTAATCCTAATTCAGTAGCACTAATAACTCTATCTTGAGCACCATACTTAGCAACTTCTTCAGCAGTAAGTGTAATGAACTTAGGTGTTCTAGTATTTAATAGTGCATTAAATAATATGTTTCTATAATATACTTTTGAATTTGTATATACAGTGTCTTCTTCATCACTATAACATTCAGTCTTTTCATAATTTCCTTCCATTCCTAAAATGTATGACAAAGGAATAGATTCAAGCCCCTCACTATAGAACGTGTCTAAAGTTGCAGTATAGTTGTTAGTTTTTAAACCTAATTTAGTTTTTAATTCATTATATTTTCCTTCAATAATGCTGCTATATCCAATAAGAGCATATCTAAGTTCATTAGTAATTTTAGAATCATTTAAAGTTACAATGCCAACTTCTCCACCACTAGCTTTAGTATCGCCTTTAGAATAAGCCATGGCCACATTGTAATATTGCTCTCCTTCTACAAGTTCCAAAATTGCATCATGTATACTTTCTGCTTCACTACTTGAAATAGTTAATGCATATAAATCAGTTGCAGTAGATGAACTTCCACTAACAGATAAATTTATATCTCCTACATGATATAGTTGATTAGAGTTAACATATTCAGTTATATATGAAGCGCTTTTTGCCTCTAAAAAGATTGTCTTAGCAGCTTCTTTTTGTCTTTCATATAGTTTTTGAGCTTTTAATTCCTCTAAGCTTTCAACCTCTGCTTCTTCTAAAGCCTTAGTTAAATCCTCTTTATAATCCGTTCCGTTTAGCTCAGCATCTGCTTTAATTTTATTAACAAAAGCGTTAATTTCATTTTCCACAACAGCCTTCATAGCATCTGTCACAGGAATAGAGCTCTCTATAAGAGCTTTTTCTAGCAACTCATATATATGCTTTGCAACAGTAGTATCATATAATGAATAATCATATACGTGTTCAGCTGTTATTTTCTTTCCATTAACAATAGCAAGAACATTAGTATCAGAAGGTTTGTTACAAGAACATGCGCCCAAACACAAACTACAAAGCAGCAATGTCGATAATGGTATCAATTTTCTTTTTTGCATTTTTTTCCCTCCTTATTTCCCTTTTATACAATATTAATCAGTAAATACATCAGGATATAATTTTTTCAAATACTCATTAACAGCATCATCGTGAATTGTAATTGTATTCTTATATTGCTCTAAATAATGTGATACAGCACCAGTTGCCAAAGTTGATGAACCTGCTAATATTTCTATTACGTCATTTTCATTTGCACTGTAATTATCTGCATTAATAACTTTAAATCTAACTATACTATAAGTATATGACCCACTATCACTTGTTTCTGTCAATAAAACATCATTAGCGTCTACAGTAGCTCCTGCATTGGCACTAACTAAATAGTACCAATCGCCGATTTTAATTGCACGTTTTGTTTCATTTTCAGGATTGCTTAGATTTAGCAATCTGTTAGTAATAGTAGTACTTACAACTGAAGCGTTCTCACTATCAGAACTTATAACTTTATCAAAATTAAATTCCAAATCCTCAACCGCTTTAATTTTTTCTTTTAGCCCTTCTTCCAAAGTGCGAGTATAGTTTGCTGTATACTCTGCCGCTAATTCTTGGCTATAGTCTTTAGCTCCATCAATAATTTTTTGATATTCACCATTTACTGCTGCTTTTAATTCTTCTTTTAATCTATCTGCATAATCAGTAAAGTCAATATCCTCTATAGTGCTATTAGTAACCGCAGCAGCTATTTCATCTCTTATGCCACGCATAAAATTTCTTACATTTATTTCTACTTTTTCTTCTTCACCATTATTATCTACAGTGTAATCATCATAATCAGATTCAATTGACGAGCTTACTGTTAAATATTCTACATCTCTAATTTTCTTAGTATTAACAACATTTTTACTATCTTTTAAAGTTACATCTTTGATATATTTTTGTTTTAACAATGTAGATATTATTTCCACTTTAAATTTTCTATTTATAAGATCAGAATAATCATCTTTTGTAACGTTATATCCATCTTTTTTCATTGCTAGCACAAATAATTCTTCATCAAATTTTCCATTTACTTGATATTCATCAGAATTCTTTAGTTCTTCTAATTTTTCTTCAACCATAGTATTATATTTTGTTTTCCATGGATCTTTTTCAAGATCCAATACAGTTGAACCAACTATATCAACCAATTTATCAGCAGCAGCCTTACTTCCAACGTCATTAGCAATCATTGCATTGTAAATATCTAATAAAGATAAATCGCTTGCATCATCTGTTAATCCAGAAAGAATGTCTGCATCTGTTATTTCTGCTACATTAGGTTTTCCATTATCACAAGAACATCCAGCAATACATAAAGTAGAAAGTAATATTGATAATGATAAAACTTTTAATCCATTTTTCTTCATCTTCTAACTCCCTCCTTATGCACTCTTAACAACAACGTATATTTTTATTGTTGTTCCACAATCTGTTTCTGTAATGGTTAATGTATTAACAGCGTCGGCATATGTTCCGCTTCTTCCATATTTTAATGAATCTATAACATAACCTGTTTCAACCTCTAATTTACTTGTATCAATGTTAACTATATTTTCATCATCGTCAGCAGGATTATAAGTATATTCACTTTGAGCTTCTTGAGAATCGCTACTTATTTCCCCATCAAGTGGTTCTCCATTTTCATCTACAAATACATATTCGAAGTTAGTAGCCTTAGGCCTTACATAAACTGTAATCGTAACTCCTTGAGAAACATTAATACCATCAAGAGTAAATGTGTATTCATCCTCATATGTTCCATTAGTGTCCGCATCAAATCCTAAAATATCAAATGCTTCAGATGTGATTTTATCTTTTTCCACAGTATAAGTATTAGAAGCTCCTCCAGTAGAACTATAATCAGCATATTGCTCGTTAGTGTTAGCAACTAGTGATGAACTAGCCACTGCATCTGTACCTTCATACTTATAAGTGAATTTAAGTTGATATCTTCCTGACTCAGACTTAGTAACAATTTTAGCATAGAACAATGTGTGATTATAGATGCTAGAATTAGTTAAGTCAGCTTCTACAACTTCTGTTCCAGGTTGGAAATCTTTAGTTGTATACCAGCCTTGGAACTCATAACCTTCTTTTAGTTCCATATCATCTTTAGTAGGTAAAGTTACAGGTTCACCAATATAAGCCCATTGAGCAAAACCGCCAGCAATATTGTCATCTTTCTTGAATTTTACAACATCAGTAGATGTAGTAATCTTTGTATATGACGTACCACTTGCTAACAAATCAGTATGGTAATAATAAGATAATTTAACTTGATATCCCTTACCATAAACATATCTACACAAATTACCTGTAGATGTTGAGTTATTAATTGGGGCATATGCTTCTGAAGGAAGTACTACTGCACACTCATATGGTTTAATACCCATTTGTACAAGCTTTGTTTGCGAAACACTTAATTTATCAGCATGCTTATTGAAAGCTGTTAACAATTTATTATCATGAACTTTATTTAGATATTCTCTCTTTGAAGCGATATATGCTTCAATTGCTGTTTTAAGACCATTATTAGACCAAGATATATTACTATCTTCCATATAATCTTCTAACATCTTATAGCTTAATAAGCTTTCTTCTCCAACTTCTCCACCACTTCCAGCAGTAACGTAACTCTTTATATATCCTTCAATTTCAGATATTAACTTATTCTTAGATGCATTTGTATGCTCCACGTTAAATGCAGGATCCTCTGCATAAGAAATGTCTTCATCTTCATCACTTGGATTAATAGTGAAATATTTTTTAGCCGCTTCTATATCTTGTAAAGCAGACACATCAATAGTTAAGAAATGTAACCAAACATCATTACTACTACCTTTAGCAGCAACAAAGAATATTGGACTTCCTTTTTCATCAGTTAAAATCCACTTAGATGTGAATGTATTTGCATCTGTATAAGTTCTAATTTCAACATAATTTTTAGCACCATCAGCAATAGCTTCGTCTTCAGTATTATAACCAATTACTGAAAGTCCTGGTTTATTAAATGCTCTGTTGAAAATTATTGATCTTGCATAAGCATTATAGTTTGAGTTTAGGTTATTCAAATTACTATCATATTCAGTTATACCACTGTTTGATACATAGTCTTCACTACCAACATAACCAATATAATGGAAGTCTCCAGTACTAGTTTTATTTGCAACATCGCCTAATTTGTCAACCAAATCCATAGTCACAAGATTCAAGCCATTTTTGTAATATTTAGCAATTTGGTCTTCTTGACCTTCGTAAACATCTTCATTTATAAAGCCAACACTCTTAAGTGTGTCATACTTAGTTGTTCTACCCCACTTATAGTAAGTAGTTTCATTTGCTTCTCCTGCGTTCTCAACAACCTTTTCTGTATATGCATCGAAAATGTATGTACCATATAAGAACTCATCAACAAAACTTGTTGTAGTATCCATATAGTAAGCTCCACCACTAGCAGCGCTTCCTGTATCATCAGTCTCATGTTCAGCCACATATGAAAATCTATCACCATTTTTAAATCTTGTGATAACATCAAAAATCTTTTCAGCCTCTGCTTGAGAAACATTTACGTTATTAGCAATTTTATTTCCATTTGTGTTATCGTCTAATTTAACCAAAACATGTCTAACAAGATATGGCAATCTATTTGCAATGTAATCATCATAAAATTCAGTTTTATGAGTTTCCCAATATTGCTCATTCAATCTTGTTAATTTTTGCTCATAAATGATATTGGCCTTCATTTCATCAATAGACTTATATCCTTTATCTTCTAGCAATTTCTCTCTAGCATCTTTTACACTAATACCATTGCTTTGCGCATATGTCTCTACTTCTTCTTCAAAGGTTTCTTCAGCCATATCAGCAGCAGTTTGAATATTCTTAGTTGTTTCCATGCTTGATTCAACAACTAATCTCAAAACTATAGAAAATGCTTCATTTGCGCCTGTACCTGTAGACAAAAGTTGATTATATAATTGTTCAGCAGTATACTTCTTATTTCCAACTTCTAAGACAGTATCTTTAACATTCTTGTCTCCATCGCCACAACCACCAAGTAGTGCAAGCGAAAGAGCAAGTAATGATACGAACGATAAATTCTTCTTATTCACTATTATTCCTCCCTAAATTAACGCACACCTCATTTTATATTAATTTTTATTCCATAGCAATCATTTAGGCCTAATTTCATTAGGTTTTCCATTTGTTTGACATTTAATATTAAATGTTATAGACTAATTGTGTCTTTAGGAGTTGACGTTATGAAATTTATATTTAAAAGAAAATACACACTTCCATTTATGCTTTTTTTGGTTTTAGCAACACTTTGTTTTGCTTTTTATTATTTTGGTCCAAAATTCATTCACCAATCACCAGAATTTTATAGAAATGTTCTTATCATTTCTTTAATTGATTCTCTTCTTGTTGTTATGTTTGTAACGGGACTATATAGAGTAAATTATTTCTTGTATCACGATCATCTTGAAATAAAGCGTTCTTTAAGGAAACCAATAATCTTAAAATATGTACAAATAAAGCAAGTTAACGAAGTTAAAAACGACAAAGTCTTTCTAATCTTTGGAAAGCGTCCATCATTTAAATTAAAGTATGAGGAGAATGGAAGAATTAAGCATTACAGAATTAGATTGGCTAACCACGATTTGTTCAAACTTATACTTGAAAATGAAAAGAAAATCAGCGTGACAACTAAATCATAAAAATCGAAAAAGATCACATAATAAAAATGTGATTTTTTTATTTTATGGAGATACTATGAACAAATTGATTGTTAAAAATATTTTTGCGGATTTTTTTAGTCAAAAATCCAGATTATTGATAGGTGCAATCACATATTATGTGATTTTATCTTTTGTTCCCGCTTTGATAGTTGCAAACAAGTTTTTCTTGCTCATAAATTGTGACTTTTCTAACACTTTAATTTCGAAAACGGGGAATTTGGAAACACCATTATCGCTACTTATAATATTATTTGTAACAATCTATTTAACCTCTAAAATTTTCAACCTTTTTTCAAATAAAAATAACCGTTTTCTAGCCACTATAAAATCGTTTTTGTGGACTGCTTTATTTATCGTTGAATTAGTTATTTTTATCGCCTTATTTTCCATTGAAAATTTACTTCTTCAATTACTTTTTCAATCGATAATTTTATTACTTTTTTTATCAGAAATTTTAGCCATTAGATTCAAAAAAATTTCTTTTATTGGAATAGTTTCTTCTGCAATATTTTCAATAGTAATTTCCTGCTTTATATATACATTTGAGATAATCTCTCCACACATTTTTGATTATGAAAATTATTATAGTTATCTTGCACCATTATTTCTAATAATATTAGAAATATATATTATTATAAATCTAATATATTTAAATTTAGTTTTTGTAAAAAATTTCCAATGCTTTTCCAGTATAAAAGTAATAAAAATGTAAATCATATTATTGGCAAGATTACAAATGCCACGGATAGTAAAACACTATCTCCATTCCCAGAGAGAAGAATATTTATAAATATTCTCTCTCTTTTTTTTATCATTTCTTGAGTTTGAAGCCAGTATCTTTTATAATTTCTTTGTCGGGAGTTGAGAACATGAATTTATTTGAAGCAATACCAAAAAATCTCTTCTCTATTTTCAATTCAAAAAATAGAGAGACATACGTAAATGCTTTATTTGCCTTAAGACAAAGTTTTAAGCAAGAATTAACAATTGAAAAAGAAAATCTAATTCGCCAACTTGCCAACAATCTTCACCAAGATTTATTAAATATGGACATGGAAGAAGCAGAAGAATTAAATGATGGCAAAAAGTTATCTAGAGATGCAATGTCTATGTCTAGATTCATGGTTAAAAGATTAGCGGAAACAGGTTGGATTGAATTTGAGTATGGAGTTGACACGTCATTCAAGGAATATATAGCGCTTGCGCCATACTCTATCAAAATCATTAACACACTATACGCGATAGCGCTTGAAGATGAGCAAGGATACAACACTTATATGTATTCTATATACTCTAACTTAGTTCAAGCTGATACAGAAAAGAAAGACTTCATGTATGCCGCATTGCTTAACGCATATGATAGAACTGAGGAATTAGAAAACGAACTTAAAACTCTATATCATAACATAAGAAGAAAATATAATAAGTTAGGTTTCTTAATGAGTGTAAATGATGTTTTAGTGGATCACTTTGATGATTATCAAAGAAAAATCATTACACAAATCTATATGCCATTAAAAACAAAAGACTCGCTTAATCGTTTCAAAGGTAACGTAGTAGAAATTTTAATGCGTTGGCTTAGAACACCTGAATGCATTGATTCTTTAGAAAAGCAAGCAATGACATATCAAGCATTCAATTCATTTGACGATGTTAAAGATGCTATCATAACTAAAATATACTTCATTGTCGATAAATTAAACGAACTTGAAGAAATGGTAGAAAAAATAGATATAAAGAACACTGAATACGTTAGTGCTACGGCAGAAAAAATGAGAACTCTATTAACAAATGACAAGAGCATAAAAGCCAAAATGTCTAGACTTATGGAAACATTAAAAGATTCTAATGCAGATGATACTCAAGATAAGATTTTAGAGTACTTCTACCCTAATATTGCCCTTGAATCTAGTGCTTATATGGATGATACAAGTTTATTTGTAAGAAGCTATAGTATCCAAGAATTTAGTAGCGAACCATTATACATAGATGATGTATATGATGTGAGCATTGATACACAAGCTACTAGCTTTATTGAAAATATGAATAATAAATATTCAAACAAAAATGTAATTAACTTTGTAGAAGAAAAACTAGCAAACAAAAATGAACTTGATTCTAGCAAGTTTGCTATAAGTAGCGATGAAGAGTTAATATTAACCATTCATTCAATGCTAAAAGGATGGGATAAAAATGTATTCTACAAAATTGATTTACAAGAAGGTAACGTTGGAGTAAATAGTTATTCAATACCTAGAATGACTTACTATAGAAGGAGGAAAATCTAATGTGGCTAGATGAATATAATGAATTAAATAATGGTGAAAGAGAAAGATTTGCCAAACTAGTTAACTATCTATTAAATAAGACTTATTTAACTAGAGAAATATATGAAGGAAAACAAGTAATTGGTAAAATTAATGCCGATTATAGATTTATCGAAAGATATATCACTTTATTTGAAGGTTATCTTAATGTTATAAATTATACATTAACAATTGATGAAGAACTTGGTGTAGTTTATCTAAGTAACGAATATGGATATAATAAAATGCATTTAGATAAACTTACCACTCTAGTATTATTTACACTTAGAACTATTTATGATGAAGAAAAAGAGAAGAATGCCTCTAAGAGCATTGTTTATATCAGCACAGCTTCTCTTATCTATAAACTATTAGAATTAAAGATAGTTAGTAAAAAGCCTACTATGAAAGATATCGTAGATAGTTTAAGATTACTTGTTAATCAAAATATATTAACTAAAATTGAAGGTTCTATTGATGAGTCAAGTTGTCAATTAGCTATACTTCCAACAATATTGCTTGCTGTAAGCAATGAAAAAGTTGATGCTATCTATTCAATGGTATTCCAAAATGAACCAAATACAGATGAAGCGCCTAAATATGCAAATCAAGAAATTGATGAAAGTGTATTTAGCAACTTAGACTAGGAGGTAGATTAAATGAAAATTTTAAAGAGAATAGTTTTAATAAACTGGCACTATTTCACATTTGAAACATTAGAATTAGATACAATAAACTTCTTAACTGGAAAAAATGGTGCAGGTAAGACAACTGTAATTGACGCAATCCAATTATTGATGCTTGGAGATACAACTGGTCACTTCTTTAACAAGAGTGCAAGTGATAAATCATCTAGAACTTTAAAGGGTTACTTGAGATGCGAAATCGGTGATGATGATAATGGAGACATGATTTATCTTAGAAAAGGTAGATTCACTTCATATGTTGCTGGCGAGTTTTACGATGATGTTAATAATGAATTTACTACAGTTGGTGTGGCATTTGATAACTTTGAAGATGGTAGTATGGATTACAAGTTCTTCAGTTATGAAGGCCCTTTCCCTGAAAATAAATTTGTTGAAAATAAACTTCCTCTATCTATAAAAGAGCTAAAAGTTTATTTATTAGACCACTACTATAAGAACCAAATAAACTTCTTTGAAACAAATAGTTCTTATAGGGAATTCTTAAAAGAAAAATTTGGTAGAATTTCTAATTCATTCTTTGGATTATTTAAAAAAGCAATTCCTTTCTCTCCAATTTCTAATATTGAAACATTTATTACTGAATATGTATGTGATGTTAATTCAACTATCGATATTGGAGCAATGCAAGAAAATATTAGAAACTATAAAAAACTAGAAAGTGATAGCGAAACTTTATCAAGTAGAGTTGCTGCTTTACAAGAAATTAATGAAGCATATTTGTCTTGGAAAAACCAAGAAGACTCAATCCTTTCTCAAAAATACGTATTTGCTAGAAGTGATCTACAAATTAAAAATAAAAAATTATCTGATGCTAAAGACACTTTAGAAGAAGGTAAAAATGATTTAGGACAATACGCGTTACTTATCAACAAATGCGAACAAGAAATAAGAAATCACATAACTGATAAAGAAAAATTATTACAAGAAAAATATTCTTTAGACATTTATCAAAAACAAGCTGCTATTGAAGAGAAAAAAGCAGAAGTTGAAGAAGAAATAAGGAAGCTACAAGAAAGTGTAGAATCTATTGTAATGAATATGGATAACTATCAATTACAATGGATGGGAACAATTAACAAAGTATTGAATGCAGATGAAATTCATGAATCTATTAGCGAATTAAAATCTCTTGCAAAAGGATATTATAAGAGAATTGAAAACTTCAACACTAACATTGATTTAGAAAACTTAGATTTATCTTATTTCACTGAAATGCAAGAAAACATCAATAATCTTAAATCTGAGATTAGTGGTGTATTACATGTATTAAAAGAAACATTAAGACAAAACGAAAAAAGAAAAAATGAATTAAGTTCTAACTTAGGTAATATTGAACGTGGTGTTAAAAACTATGATTCTAGATTATTAACACTTAAAAATATTCTTGAAACTAGATTAAAAGAAAAATATCATCAAAATATTTCTGTTGATATTTTAGCTGATTTAATTGAGGTTAAAGACCCTGAGTGGAAAAATGCTATAGAAGGTTATTTATATGGCCAAAAATTCTATTTATTTGTAGATCCAGCATATTTTGAGGCTGCTTTAAAAATCTATGATGAAGTTAAATTCGAATATAACCTATTTGACTTTGGTATTGTAGATTGTGAAAAAGTTTTACAATCTAATCCTAATATGATTAAAGGATCTCTTGCTGAAGAAATTTCTACAACAAATGAATATGCTAGAGCTTATATTAACTCTTTAATTGGTGCATTAATTAAATGTGACAGAGTTGAAGATTTAAGAAAATATCCTAGATCAATTACAAAAACAGGTATGCTATATCAAGGCTATGTAGCAAGACAAATTAATAAAGAAAAATGGAGAAATCACTTTATTGGTGTTAATTCATTCTCTAATGAAAAAGGTGTTCTTGCTGAAGAAATCACTTCATTAGAATATAATAATGCTCAAATTTATAAAGCTATCATTACATTTGAAGATGCTAGCAAAGTAGAAGTATTAAATACTAACGAATTAAAGTCTATGTCTGAAATTAGTAAGGTTTATAAACAAATGCCTTCACTAGTTGCTAAAAAAGATGAATATGATGCTGAATTATCTAAGCTTGATCTTCAATACGTAGAAGTATTAGATGCAAGAATTGACAAAATGCAAACAAAGATTAGCGAATATGAAGCTCAAAAAGAAGAATTATTAACTAGCCAAGTAAAACAAAGAAGTGAATTAGACAGACTAGAAGAATATGATATTCCTCTATTCCAAGAAGAAGTTAAACTAGCTAAAGAAGTTATTTATAATAACTTTGAAAAATCTTGGATTATGTCTACTGGCGAACCATTCTTTATGGAAGAGCTAGACAGAGTTAAAAATATTGCTTCATTGTTAAGCCAATACAAAGTTAAATTAGATCACATCGATAGTCAAAATAAAGGATTAAGAGATAAGCTTATCATGCTTAGAACTCAATATAATTCTAAATATCATATCTCATACAATCCAAATGCTAATACAAATGAATTATATGATGATGAGCTAGCAGAATTATCAGGAAATAAATTAATTGATTACCAAGAAAAGATTGCCATTGCTAAGGCTAATGCAATTGGACAATTTAAAGATGACTTCCTAGCTAAGTTAAAAGCTAACTTTGACAATGTAAGAATGCAAATAGAAGCATTAAATGATGCATTAAGTGGTTCTACATTTGGTACTGACTCATATCACTTCACAATGAATCCTAGAACTGAATATAAGCAATACTATGAAATGATTACTGATCCATTATTAATGGAAGGATATAGTGTTACTGAAGATGCATTCCAAGAAAAGTATAAAGATGCAATTGAAGATCTATTCAGACAAATAACTGTATCTGAAGATGCAGATGTTCATGCTAGAACCGAGATTGAAAGAAATATTGCTAAATATACTGACTATCGTACATATTTGAAGTTTGACCTTATAGTTACTGACTTAGAGGGTAGAAAGCAACACTTATCTAAGACATTATTAAAGAAATCAGGAGGAGAAACTCAAACTCCATTCTATATTTCTGTTCTTGCTTCATTTGCTCAATTATATAGAACAAATGATACAAGCAATACTAAGAATCAAACAATTCGTCTTATCGTATTTGATGAGGCCTTCTCTAAGATGGATAGCGAAAGAATTCAAGAGTCTGTTAAGTTGCTTAGAAACTATGGACTACAAGCAATTCTTAGTGCTCCACCTGAAAAGATGTCTGATATTGTACCTTTAGTAGATAATACTATTTGTATTGTACGTGATGACCAAAAATCTTATATAAGAAATTATGGCAACGATAAGCATAAAATCGTAGCTTAATAACATAAAAAGGATAACTAGAAAAAATTAGTTATCTTTTTTTGTTGACAAGCATATTTTTATCATATATACTTATTTGCGTTAATAAATCGGCTATATAAAAGATAACCTCCTGATGGAGGCCTAGGGGGACTTTAGGCCTAAAAGGGGGTTTTTTAATGCTAAAAGAAGAAATTTTATACTTAGAAAGGGTCAATAATCTAATTGATAAACAGCTAGAACATGATAAGCTGCAATTAGAACATTACATGGAAGAAATAAAAATTATTCCAGATGATGATGAAAACAAATTCTCAATGACAGAAAAATGGATTGACCTATACCTTGCAAGTATTGCTTCACTAAAAAGACACAAAGATAAACCATACTTTGCTAGAATTGATTTCAAAGATGAAACAATGAAAAATAAAGATCAACTTTATATTGGCAAGCTATCAATGATTGATGAAAACAATGATTGCGTAGTAATCGACTGGAGAACACCTATTGCCAACTTATATTACGATAGCAGCCTAGGTGATACTTCATACAAAACAAATGATGGCAGTTACATCCATGGTAACCTATCATTGAAAAGAGTTTACACAATAGAAAACTCTAAGTTACTTGATTATATAGATGTTCATTCCACTAGTGACGATGAACTATTAAAGCCATTCCTTGGAGTAAATGCAGATAATAAAATCAAAAACATAGTCTCATCTATTCAAAAAGAGCAAAACGAAATAATCCGTGACTCACTATATAAAAATATTGTAGTGCAAGGAGTTGCAGGTAGTGGAAAAACAACAGTAATGCTTCATAGAATTGCCTACCTAGCATACAACTACCAAGACCTATTTACTACAAATCAATATCTAGTACTAAGCCCTAACAACTTATTCACAGATTATATCTCAAGCATTCTCCCAGATTTAGAAGTTGATAAAGTAAAACAAGCAACTTTTGAAAACATCTTTAAAGAATATTTAAACTTCAAATTCAATCCTACATTCCTAACTAGAAATAAGTCTAATGATTATGACTATGTTAGTGAATACAAATCAAATAAAGAGATGATAAATAAAATTGATAACTACTACAAAAAGTATGAATCAAAAATAATAGATAGAGATATCACTTATAAAGATATAGTAATAATATCTAAAGAAGATGTTAGAAATACCTTTACAAAAAACAGTAATGATCCATTTGAAATTAAGATAAAAAAATTAATTAATGATCTATATTCATTAACCCAAGAAGATAGTTTTAGACTAATAGCAAATATAAATAAGCAAATTAATAATCTTACTATTCAAAACCCAAGTAAGAGAAAAGAATATTTAGACCTTGGATATGAATCTAAACAACTATTTATAAAAGGTATGAAAGAGGTAATAAAGAATCATTTCAAAGTCTTTGATAACAATATATATAAACTATACGTAGAATTTATATCAGACTTAGATAATAACTCAGTAAAAGAGGCAACACTAGCTAATATAGACAAAAAGAAATTTGATTACGATGATCTAGCTCTTCTAATATACTTAAAATACCTAATAAATGGTTCAAAGAATTATGATTCATATATCTCAATAAGCATAGATGAAGCTCAAGACTTAGGATACACACACTTTGTAGCCCTTAAGAAACTATTCAGAAGAGCTTACTTTACAATAGTGGGTGACTTATCTCAATCAATATATGCATATCGAGGAATTAGACATTGGGACGACATAAATAACTTATTTAGCAATGATATCCTATATCTGTCTAAATCATACCGTAACACAATAGAAATTATGGAATACGCTAACAAAATATTGGAATACTTACAAGTAAGCAAAGCAACACCAGTTATAAGACATGGCGATGAAGTAAATGAAATAAAATATTCTAATAAAGCAAAAACAATACTAGAAAGAATAAATAAATATAAAGAGAACCACAATTCTATAGCTATAATATGTAAAAGCAAAGACGAAGTAGATATACTATATAAAGAATTATCAAAGAGCATAAACCTAACTAAGTTAGATGAAACTACACTTAAATATGAAGGTGGGTTATGCATCCTTCCTATATATTTATCTAAAGGATTAGAATTTGATTGTGTAATACTAACGGATGTAGATGATACAAATTACAATAAAGATAACATATTAGATATGAAGCTACTATATGTAGGAATAACAAGAGCACTTCATAACCTTGATATCCTTTATAAAGAGTCTAAACAAGAATTATATAAATAAAAAAAGGCACTAATGCCTTTTTTTATTATTCATTTATATCTATCGTTTTATTAATGTAATCACAAATCTTAATAGATTTATCATTACCCGCTACCATTGTTACCTTCTTACTAGAAACAACAATAGTATCAACCTCTTCTTTTAAACCTTCTTTATTTATAAGTTTCTTATCATTTACCTCAACATTGACTCTAGATCCTTTAAATGAAGCAGAAATTATGTTTTCTTTTCCACCTAAAGCCAATAATAATTGAGGAAATTCTTCAACTATATTATTAGCCTTTTTTCTTTTTATAAAAAATACTAATAATATTACAATTAGTGCTAAAACTACTACACTCACACTAACAATTAATAATATTTTTTGCCAAAGTTCCATAATTATATTCTCATTAAGACAAAAGAATAACTGTATAAAGAAGAGAAACAACCATTACAAAGAAAACCACCATAACAGCAATTCTAGAAATTCTAGTTGCTAAACTTTCTTTTTCTGATTTTTTCTTTTCATCTAGTCTTTCTTGTTCTCTTTGACTTAACCCTGACTTTCTTTTTATTTTTCTTGATTGAGCCATAATATTTTCTCCAATTGTAAAAAGGATAGTTTAATCTATCCTTATACTAATTCAACAATAGCCATAGGTGCATTGTCACCACGTCTATTACCAGTTTTTAATATTCTAGCGTATCCACCATTTCTCTCTGTATACTTAGGTGCGATTTCGTCAAATAATTTTTGAAGAGCTGTTTGAGTTTGTTCTTTATTTGCATAAATATCTCTAACAACTGTAGCTGCTTGACGACGAGCATGTAAGTCTCCTCTTTTTGCTAAAGTAACCATTTCATCTGCTAATGGAGCTAACTCTTTAGCAGTTGATAAAGTAACTTCAACTCTACCATGAATAATTAAATCAGTTACAACGTTACGAAGCATTGATTTATTTTTACTTGTAGTATATGGAGCCTTAAATTTAACACCAACTTTTCCGTGATATGATTTACGTGCCATTTAATTCTTCCTCCTTTTATTATTCAGCATCTTTGAAGCTAAGTCCTAAAGTAGCAACTTTATCTTTAACTTCTTTGATTGATTTTTTACCCATATTACGAACTTTAGCTAAATCATCTTCAGTTCTTAATATAAGTTCTTGTACTGTTTGAATATTTGCTCTTTTTAGACAATTGTATGAACGAACTGAAAGATCTAATTCTTCAATTGTCATATCATTGAATTTATTAACAACAGGAGCAACTGTTTCTTGAAGTACTGTATCATACTTATCTAAATTACTTAATTCGCATAATAATGTGAAATAATCATTTAAGATTTTACTAGCTACTGCAACAGCTTCATTAGGAGTCATTCCACCATTAGTCCATACACTAACATTTAACTTTTCATAACTACCATTTTGAACCATTCTTGTAGGCTCTACATCATAAGCAACCTTAGTTACTGGTGAATAGTTAGAGTCTGTTGGGATGATACCAAAGTGAGTCTTTGCATCCTTGTTGTTCTCAGCTGTAACATATCCACGACCATTTTTAGCATAAATAGTCATATTTAAAGTTCCACCAGCACTTACTGTAGCAATGTATAAGTCTTTATTAACAACTTCAACATCACCTGGACATACTATGTCAGCAGCAGTAACTACTTTAGGTCCTTTTACAGAAATTTTTAGTTCTTTCTTAACGTTATCATCATCATTAATTTTTAATATTAAACCCTTTAAATTTAATACGATTGAAGTAACATCTTCTCTTATACCTTCAAGAGCACTAAACTCATGTCTAGCACCTTCTACCTCGATAGCATACATGCTAGCACCAGGTATTGAAGATAATAATACTCT
The DNA here is from genome assembly GCA_017517765.1 of Bacilli bacterium. Classification (GTDB taxonomy): domain Bacteria; phylum Bacillota_I; class Bacilli_A; order RFN20; family DUOF01; genus RGIG6178. The sequence continues at coordinate 540,658 of JAFWYE010000006.1, forward strand.
TCTTAAGGCATTACCTAAAGTTGTACCAAACCCTTTTTCAAGTGGTTCAATACTAACTCTAATATAGTTTGGTTCCATTACTTCATTTGATTGATATATCTTAGGTTTTTCGAATTTTCTCATTTACTTGCTCTCTCCTTTTAATAAATTGTTTGTATTTTGTCTTCCTTATTATCCACGAGGACGTTTAGGTGGACGACAACCATTATGAGGAACAGGTGTAACATCTGTAATAGTTGAGATGCTAAGTCCTGCTGCTTCAAGAGCTCTAACTGCTGATTCTCTACCAGCTCCAGGTCCTTTTACCTCTACATCAACTGTTGCAAGACCACTTAATCTAGCAGTCTCAGCAGCCTTAGTTGCTACAAGTTGAGCAACGAAAGGAGTTGACTTCTTAGAACCTTTATAACCTAAAGCACCAGCTGATGACCAAGAAATTACATTTCCACCTTCATCAGTAATACTTACGATTGTATTATTGAAAGTAGCCTTAATGTGAGCTACACCTTTAGCTACTGATCTACGCTTTTTACGTGTTGTATCTTTTCTTACGTTAGCCATTATTTCCTACCTCCTTATTGTGTTGCTTTCTTCTTATTAGCGATAGTCTTTCTAGGACCCTTACGAGTTCTAGCATTAGTCTTAGAACTTTGACCTCTTACAGGTAATCCAGCTCTATGTCTTTTTCCTCTGTAACTACCGATTTCTGTTAATCTTTTAATGTTTAGAGAAACTTCTCTTCTTAAGTCTCCCTCTAATTTATATTTTGAAACTTCATTACGAATCTTTGTTAATTCTTCTTCTGTTAAATCTTTAACTCTTGTATCAACGCTAATGTTAACATCAGCTAAGATTTTCTCAGCTAAAGAAGCTCCAATTCCATATATATAAGTTAATGATACTACCACTCTTTTATCGTTTGGTATATCTACTCCAGCAATACGTGCCATTCAATTTTTCCTCCTTATTTAATTAATTAACCTTGTCTTTGCTTATGCTTAGGATTTTCACAGATTACCATTACTCTTCCTTTTCTTTTAATTACTCTACATTTGTCGCAAATTGGTTTTACTGAAGGTCTTACTTTCATTCTATTTTCCTCCCTTTTTCACTATCTTTTATTTTACAATATTTTCCCAAAACTCACAAGCATTAGTTTGCTGGTTTATAGTTAGTTGGGAAACGATATTTAATACGCCCACGTGTTAAATCATATGGGGAAATTTCTACTGTGACTCTGTCACCTAGTAAGATTCGGATAGAGTTATTACGAATTTTACCAGAAACATGGGCAAGAATCACCATCCCGTTTTCTAATTTTACTTTGAAGTTTGCGTTTGGTAAAGTTTCAACAACAATTGCTTCTACCTCAATAACATCTTCTTTTGCCATCTATAATTTTAACCTCCTATTAAATTTTTGTTAAAATCTCATATCCATCATCTGTAACTACAACTGTATGTTCATAGTGAGCAGTTATTTTGCCATCTATTGTCTTTACAGTCCAATCATCAAATAATGTTCTTGTATAATAGTCTCCTAATGTAACCATTGGTTCAATCGCAAATACCATTCCTTTTGCAATTTTAGGCCCTCTATTAGGAATGCCATAATTAGGAATTATAGGATCTTCATGTATATCCTTTCCTACACCATGACCAGTATAATCTCTAGGAACACCATACCCATTACTCTCTAAATAAGTTTGAATAGCATGCCCTATATCAGAAATTCTATTACCTGGTTTTACTTGCTCAAGACCTATAAATAATGATTTCTCACTTATTTCCATAAGTCTTTTAGTTTCATCACTTACATTTCCCACAGCATATGTCCAAGCACTATCTCCATGATACCCTTTAAAGCATGCACCTATATCAATAGAGATTATATCCCCATCTTTTAAGATTACATCTTTACTTGGTATACCATGAACTAAAACATCATTTACTGATGTACATATAGTTCCTGGAAAACCTTGATATCCCTTAAAAGAACAAGTTGCATTTTGAGATAAGATAAACTTTTCCGCTAATTCATCTAATTCTTTTGTAGAAATTCCTGGTTTTATGAATGGTTTAAGATATTGATGTGTTAAGGCAACTATTTTACCAGCTTGTCTTAACAATTCTATTTCTTCATCGCTCTTTCTAATAATCATTGTATGCCTCCCAAAATATCATCGATATTTTTAGCTATACTTTCAATATCTTGAGTAGCATCAATACCTATTAGTTTACCTTGTTCTTTATAGTAATTAATTAGCGGATGTGTTTGTGAGTAATATGTCTTTAGTCTTCCTTTAACACTTTCCTCATTATCATCTTCTCTAATTACTAATTTAGAACCACAATCATCACAAGTATCTTTTATTTTTGATGGATTAAATTTGATATGATAACTTTTTCCACAATTTGGGCAAAGTCTTCTACCATTAATTCTTTCCATGACTACTCTATCATCTAGTTCCATGTTAATAACACAATCTAATTTTTTGTTTAATTTTTCAAACAATTTATCAAGCAAGATAGCTTGCTCTACTGATCGAGGAAACCCATCGAATAGGATTCCCTCATCACTAGACAAATTACTTATAAATGTTTCAATTATTCGCATAATTAAATCGTTATCAACTAATATCCCTTTATTTATTTTTTCTCTTATACTTTGACCCTCGGGATCATTAGGGTCATCAATTTTTTTTCTAAGTAGTTCACCGATTGAAAGATGAGCTAACTTATACTTTTTTCTAACGAATTCTGCTTGAGTTCCTTTTCCTGAAGAAGGAACACCTAGAAACATTACATTCATAGTTATTACCCCTGTATACGGCCTTTGTGTTCTTTACCTGCAAGCTTTGCATCAATTTGATCATTTGTCTCAACTGCAACACCCACAAGAATGATTACACTTGTTCCACCAAAAGCAAGAGTAGAACTTAAATTGAACATAATAGTTAGTAACACTGGTACTATAGCAATCAATATAAGCAGAATAGCTCCACAAAAAGCAATTCTATTAATTACTCCAGAAACATACTTTTCAGTTTGTGTTCTAGATCTAATACCAGGAATAAATGAATTCTTTCTTGATAATTCTTCACTTAAATCTTTTGGATTCATTTGTAAATTAGTCCAGAAGAATGTAAATGCAAATATCAATACTACATAAATAATTAATCCCCAATATACTCCTCCAACTTTAGTTGAATAGTTGAATACACTAGAAGCTGTATTTAAACCTTGTTGTACTTCAACATTGGTAATACTGGTACTAATTAAATTTAAGATAGTTACCACAGCCATCATAAATGATGAAGCAAAGATAACTGGCATAACCCCCGCTGGGTTAAGTTTAATTGGGAAGTGATTTACATCTCCACCCATTTTAACTGTATTTTGAGAATGTTGTAATGGTACTTTTCTTACACTCTTTTCTATCATTACAACAAAAATTATCATTGCAATATACATAAGAACATATAAGCCCATCTTACAAATTCCTGTAAATATTTCATCACTTGTTCCATTGAATGAAACAAATGTATTATACGCTGTTTGGAATTGGTTTGGTATACTTGCAGCAATACCTGTAAAGATAATCATTGAAGTACCATTTCCAATACCACTTTGAGTGATCTTATCTGCTAACCACATAACAAACATTGAACCCGCAACTAGTGCTGTTGTTATAAATATATAATTCCAAGTTGTAAACTTTTCTTGTCCATATGGTAATAATCCATAACTTGTTTCCATAGTTTTAATTATTCCATATCCTTGAATAGCCGCTAGTAAAATAGCAACATATCTAGTAGCTTGATCTAACTTCTTTCTTCCTTTTTCTCCTTGTTCATTTAATTCTTTAAGGTTATTTAATATACCCATAGATAATAATTGAACAATGATTGATGCTGTGATATATGGAGATATACCTAAAGCAAATAGTGAGAATGAAGATAAACTTCCACCACCTAGCACGTTCATTAGAGTAAACAAGTCATTACCTTGGAAGGTAATTGAACTTGAGTCTACTCCAGGAACAACTATAGTACAACCTATTCTATATATTAAGATAATTACTAGTGTGAATAAAATGCGTCCTCTTAATTCTTTATTTTTAAAGATAGAGACAAGTTTGCGAAGCATCTTAGATCACCTCTATTTTTCCACCTGCGTCTTCAATAGCCTTTTGAGCAGATTTAGAGAACTTGTTAGCAACTACTGTGAATTTCTTAGTTACTGTACCACTACCTAAAACTTTTAATGCTGTTAAGTTAGTTTTAACAATACCAGCTTCCTTTAAAGTTTCTAATGTAACTTTACCAGCCTTTAAAGACTCTAAATCGCTAACATTAACGATTGCATATTCTTTAGATGTATAGTTAGTAAATCCTCTCTTAGGAGTTCTTCTGAAGATAGGAGTTTGTCCTCCTTCAAAACCGATACTAACTCCACCACCTGAACGTGATCTTTGTCCTTTATGTCCAGTTCCACAGTTTTTACCTAAACCTGAACCATAACCTCTACCTACTCTTTTCTCAGTTTTTCTTGATCCTTCTGCACTTTTAAGTTCATTTAATTTCACTTTAATTTGCACCTCCTTGTTATATTTTTATAGTTTAAGCTAAAATTTCTTTTGGTTCTTTACCACGTAATGTAGCAACCTTAGATACTGTTTTCATATTTTCAATACCATTAATTGTAGCTCTTACTATATTAATTGGAGCTCTTGAACCATAAACTTTTGAACGAATATTTCTAACACCTGCAAGTTCTAGAACAGCACGAACTGGTCCTCCAGCGATAATTCCAGTACCTTCATTAGCAGGTCCTAAAAATACTTTACTACTTCCAAATTCACCATAGATTTCATGAGGAATTGTATCTCCTTTAATCATAGGAACTTTGAATAGATTTTTCTTAGCAGCTTCTAATGCTTTTTTAATTGCATCAGGTACTTCAGCAGCTTTTCCAGTTCCAAATCCTACATAACCTTTTTTGTCTCCAACAACAACTAAAGCTGAGAATCTTAACTTTCTACCACCTTTAACAGTTTTACATACCTTATTAATAGAAACTACTCTTTCTTCAAATCTGTTATCTTTTTCTTTTCTAGGAGCTCTATTTCCTCTAGCTCCCTTTTTATCGTTCTTATTGAACTTTGCTTTTCTTTCAGTTGTTTTTTCTGTTTTTTCTTCAGTAACTACAACTTCTTCTACTTTTGTTTCTTCAGCCATTACTTAGTCCTCCTCTTAAAACTTTAAGCCTTCAGCTCTTGCAGCTTCTGCTAAAGCCTTAACTCTACCATGATATACATATCCGCCTCTGTCGAATACTACTGTTGTAATATTGCTAGCTAATGCTTTCTTTGCGATATCAGCACCAACTTTGCTAGCTGCATCAATGTTTGATCCATTTTCTAATTTTAAATTTGTAGATGATGAACTAACTAATGTTGTTCCATTTGTATCATCAATAATTTGAGCAGAAATATTAGCATTTGAACGGAATACACTCAAACGAGGACAAGTAGAAGTTCCAGATATCTTTGCTCTTACTCTTGCATGACGTTTTGCTCTTGCTACACTACGAGATTTCTTATTTATCATATACTTTTACCCTCCTTATTTCTTACCAGCTTTTTTACCAATCTTACGACGAACTCTTTCGCCTTTGTACATGATACCTTTTCCACCATATGGTTCAGGTTCTCTTACACTTCTGATAACGGCAGCCATTTGACCTACTTTTTGTTTATCAATTCCACTTACAACGATTTCTGTAGCAGAAGGAACCTCTAATTTAACTCCTTCAACAGCTGAAATTGTTACAGGGTGAGAATAACCAACGTTTAATACTACGTCAGTACCCTTTAATGCAGCACGGTAACCAATACCTTTGATTTCAAGATTCTTTACAAAACCTTGGCTTACACCTTCAACCATACCATTTAATAATGCTCTAGTTGTACCATGTAATTGTTTTGTGTGCTTTTCATCATTAGCTCTTGTTACAGTAACTGTAGAACCGTCTACATTGATTGTAATTAAATTTGAGAAAGTTCTAGTTAAAGTACCTTTGCTACCTGTTACAGTAACTGTAGAACCATTAACATCAATTTTAACTCCCTCAGGTAGATTAATAACTTTATTTCCTATACGTGACATAAGTTACCTCCTACCATACATAAGCAAGCACTTCTCCGCCTGCTCCTAATTTTCTTGCATCTTTATCGCACATTAAACCTTTTGAAGTAGAAATAATTGCAATTCCTAATCCGTTTAATACCTTAGGTAATTCTGCAGCTTGTGCATATACTCTAAGACCAGGTTTAGATATACGTTTGATTCCAGAAATTACTCTTTCTGTTCCACTATATTTTAAAGTTATAGTTAAAACTTTTTTATCTTCATTACTTACTGAGTAATCTGCGATATAACCTTCTTCTTTTAAAATCTTAGCGATTTCAACTTTAATTTTGCTTGAAGGCATTTCAACTAATTCGTTACGCATTTGGTTAGCATTACGAATTCTTGTAAGCATATCTGCTATTGGATCTGTCATAACCATATTACACTATTCCTCCTTCTTACCAACTTGACTTCTTTAGTCCAGGAATTTCACCTTTGTAAGCTAATTCTCTTAGACAAATACGGCAAAGTTTAAATTTACGAATTACAGCATGAGGACGTCCACAACGTTCGCATCTAGTATATTCTCTAACTTTAAATTTCTTAGGGCGGTTGTATTTAACAACCATAGATTTCTTAGCCATCGTTTCTTATCCTCCTACTTCTCAAACGGCATACCTAGACCTTCAAGTAAGCTATATGCTTCCTTGTTAGTATTAGCCGTTGTTACTATTACTACATCCATTCCTCTTACAACATTAACTTCATCATAGTTAATTTCAGGGAAGATGATTTGTTCTTTAACACCTAAAGTGTAGTTTCCTTTTCCATCGAAAGCAGTCTTGCTTACACCACGGAAGTCTCTTACACGAGGAAGAGATATGTTGAATAACTTATCTAAGAATTCATACATTCTTTCTCCTCTAAGTGTTACTTTACAACCAATCTCAGCACCTTCTCTTAATTTGAAAGTAGCGATTGATTTTTTAGCTTTTGTGATTACTGGTTTTTGACCAGTGATTGCAGTAAGTTCTCTTACTGATTCTTCTAATAACTTAGAATTCTTTGTTGCGTCACCAACACCGATGTTGATAACTACTTTTTCAATTTTTGGTGTTTGCATAACTGAAGTATATCCATACTCTTTGATTAAAGCAGGAACTACTGTTTCTTTATACAAACTTTTTAATCTTGTTGAATTATTAGCCATACTTTAACCTCCTTATGCAATTACAGTAGATGACTTCTTAGCCACTCTAACTTTTTTACCATTTTCAACTTTATATCCAACCTTTGTTGGCTTGTTAGTTTTAGGATCTACAAGAGCAACATTTGATACGTGGATTGGAGCTTCTTTTTCAACAATTTTACCTTCAGGATTTGTTTGGCTAGGTTTAACATGCTTTTTGATCATGTTAACTCCACCAACTACTACCTTATTCTCTTTTGCTAATACAGAAGTTACAGTTCCTTCTTTACCTTTGTTACTTCCTGCGATTACAACAACTTTATCACCTTTTTTAATTCTCATTGTTTGTTCCTCCTATAATACCTCAGGTGCAAGAGATACGATCTTCATGCATCCAGGTCCTTTCTCACGTAATTCTCTAGCTACAGGGCCAAATACACGTGTTCCTCTAGGCATACCATCATCTTTGATTAATACAACAGCGTTGTCATCAAATTTAATGTGAGATCCGTCAGGTCTATTAACACCATACTTAGTACGAACGATAATACCCTTAACTACATCTCCTTTTTTAACAGGAGCGTTAGGAATTGCATCCTTAACTGCACAAATAACGATATCACCAATATTAGCGCTCTTTCTAAAAGAACCACCTAATAATCTAAATACTCTTACACTACGAGCACCTGAGTTATCAGCTACAACTAGATTTGTTTCATTATGTATCATATTGTTACCTCCTACTCAGAAATACTAGCCTTTTTAACTACTTCTACTAAACGGAAATATTTAGTAGCAGATAAAGGTCTAGTTTCTTGAATTTTTACTGTGTCACCCATTGAAGCAACACCATTTTCATCATGAGCTTTATATTTCTTAGAGCTTTTTACTCTTTTGTGATACAAAGAATGATTCTTATAAGTTTCTACTAAAACTACGATTGTTTTATCCATTTTATCTGACACAACAGTACCAGTTAAAATTCTTCTATTAGTATTTTCCATAATCTATTTTATCCTCCCTACTATTGTGCCTTTCTTTCTTCAAGAACTGTTAACATACGAGCAATAGTTCTACGTATATTTTTTAATTCATTAGGATTCTCTAATTGTCCAGTAGCATGTTGGAATCTTAATGCACATAAATCTTGCTTTAATTCTCTTACCTTGTTTTCAATTTCAGATGTTTCTAATTCCTTAATTTCCTTTACGTTCATTATTACTCACCAGCCTTTCTTGTTACGATTTTACATTTAATTGGTAATTTGTGAGAAGCTAATCTTAATGCCTCTCTTGCTAATTCTTCATTAATTCCATCCATTTCGAATAAAATTGTTCCAGTCTTAACAACTGCTACCCACTTATCAGGAGCACCTTTTCCAGATCCCATACGAACTTGTAAAGGCTTCTTACTCTTTGATAGATGAGGGAATACTCTGATCCAGATTTTTCCTTGTCTTTTTGTATATCTTGCTAAGCAAATACGAGCAGCTTCAATTTGGTGATTGTCAATCCAAGCTCCTTCAGCAGCTTGTAAACCATAAGTTCCAAATGATAACTCAGAATTTCCTTTTGCCTTACCTTCATAAGATACTTTATGAGGTCTTCTATATTTAACTCTCTTTGGCATTAACATATAGATTACTCTCCTTTCTCTTCAGCTTTAGCTGATTTCTTTTCAGGAAGGATTTCACCACGACAAATCCATACTTTAACACCTAATTTACCATATGTAGTAGCAGCTTCGCTATTAGCATAATCGATATCAGCTCTTATTGTATGTAGTGGTACTACACCTTCACTATAACCTTCACTTCTTGCGATATCAGCACCACCTAGACGTCCAGAAACGCTAGTTTTGATACCTTTAGCTCCAGCCTTCATAACTCTTTGAATAGCCTTCTTTTGAACTGTTCTGAATGAAGCACGGTTTTCTAATTGCTCAGCAATCCATTTTGCGATAACTGTAGCATCTAAATCTGGATTACTAACTTCTTTAACATTGATTTTTACATTTTTACCATGAGCAATTTTAGCAATCTTCTTTGATAATGCTTTAACATCATTACCATCTTGACCTAAAATTACAGCAGGTTTTAAAGCAGAAACGTTAACTGTTACGCTATCTTTTGTTTTTTCGATTTCAACCTTAGATACTACAGCATCCTTGAATTTAGGAGTATTGCTGATTAATTCTCTAATTTTGATATCTTCGTGTAAATATGTAGCATAGTCTTGCTTACTAGCAAACCATTTTGAATCCCAGTCTTTATTAACACCTATACGTAATCCAACTGGACTAACCTTTTGACCCATCTTTAACGTTCCTCCTATCTTTCTGCAACTACCACATTGATGTGGCTAGTTCTTCTTACTAAACCAGAAGCTCTTCCTTTAGCTCTTGGCATATATCTTTTCATCTTAATACCTTCATCAGCATAGATTTCTTTGATATATAATTTATCTTTATTCATACCATGGTTATTTACAGCATTGCTTGCAGCACTGTGAACTAACTTTAATACGATTGGGCATGCAGCCTTATTAACATTTTTTAAAATTGCTTCAGCTTCTTCAACTGATTTTCCTCTAACTAGATCGATAACTAATCTAGCTTTTCTAGGAGTTACACCAACACTTCTTACTGATGCTCTTGCTTCAATTACGTTTTCCATCGTGCTACCTCCTACTTCTTGTTAGCATATGCAGCCTTATCTTCTGCAGTATGTCCTTTATGACCTGTATATTTTCTTGTTTGTGAGAACTCACCAAGTTTGTGTCCTACCATATCTTCAGTAACATATACTGGAACGAAATCCTTACCATTATGTACAGCGAATGTTTTTCCAATAAAGTTAGGGAAAATTGTAGATCTTCTTGACCAAGTTTTAATAACCTCATTCTTGTTAGCAGCGTCTAATGCTTCAACTTTCTTCATTAAACTAGCTTCACAATAAGGTCCTTTCTTTAAGCTACGTGACATTTCTTCTTTCCCCCTTACTTACTATTTCTGCTCTTCATAATTAATTTAGAAGAAGCTTTCTTACTATTTCTTGTCTTAACTCCAAGAGCACGTTTACCCCAAGGAGTTCTTGGTGCATCATGTCCTACTGGGTTCTTACCTTCTCCACCACCATGAGGGTGATCGTTAGGGTTCATAACTGCTCCACGAACTGTAGGTCTGATACCTTTCCATCTGTTACGTCCAGCTTTACCATAGTTTACTAATTCGTAATCTTCGTTTCCTACAACTCCTACAGTAGCTCTACATTCACCTAAGAATTTTCTTACTTCTTTAGAAGTTAATCTTACGATTACGTATTTTCCTTCTTTACCAAGGATTTGAGCGCTTGTACCAGCAGCTCTTACAAGTTGTCCACCCTTACCAGGAGTTAACTCGATATTGTGGATAAATGTACCTTCAGGTATGTTCTTTAAGCACATAGCATTTCCTATTTGAACGTCTGTGCTTTCTCCTGAAACAACTTTATCTCCTACATTTAAGTTTTGAGGAGCTAAGATATATCTCTTTTCTCCATCAACATAGTTGATTAATGCAATGTTTGCACTTCTGTTTGGATCGTATTCGATTGAAGCAACTCTTCCTTCGATATTATCCTTATTTCTTTTGAAATCGATTAAACGATACTTTCTTTTAGCACCACCACCGATATGGCGACAAGTGATAACCCCTTGATTATTTCTTCCACCAGTTTTCTTTACAGAAACTGTTAATGATTTTTCAGGAGTTGATTTTGTGATTTCACTATTTGTTAAAGTAGTCATATCACGACGGCCATTTGTTATTGGCTTATATACTTTAATTCCCATTTTATTTCCTCCTATATTTATATATACCTTATATTAATTATTGATTATCTTTTAATAAATCAAGAGATTGTCCTTCAGCTAAAGTAATGATAGCTTTCTTGTAAGAACTAGTTGTACCGCTATATCTTCCAACTCTCTTGCTTCTTCCACGAACGTGAGAAGTGTTTACTTGCTTAACTTTTACACCAAATAAAGATTCGAATGCATTTTTGATTTCAACTTTATTTGAATTTTTAGATACTTCAACAGTAATCTTGTTTAAGTTTTGCATATTAGACATTGTTTCTTCAGTTAAGATTGGTCTAATAATGCAATCACTACTCTTAATTGTTGCTGCCTTTACAACTTTTGCAGCTTCCTTTTTCTTTGCCATTATGCTAATACCTCCTCGATTGTCTTAACAGCATCAACTGTCATAACAATTGAATCGCTATTAACTACATCATAAACATTAATTTCATCTGTAAATAAAACCATAACATTTTGTAAGTTTGCAACTGACATTAATGCTTCATAGTTAACACTGTTTTCGCTTACTACAAATAATGTTTTATTAGTAGTCTTTAAATTGCTTAACATTTCAACAGCAGCCTTAGTCTTAGCAGCTTCATATTTGATTTCATCTACTAGAATAATACTCTTAGATTTAGCTTTAGCGCTTAGAGCAGACTTAAGAGCTAATCTATATTCTTTTTTGTTTTGTTTAATTTTATAGTTTTCTTCACCTGTAGGGCCAAATACAACTCCTCCACCTCTCCATTGTGGTGAACGTGTAGATCCTTGTCTAGCTCTTCCAGTTCCTTTTTGTCTCCATGGCTTTCTACCACCGCCGCTAACTTCGTCTCTCTTCTTTGTTTTAGCAGTTGCTTGACGTGTGTTTGATAGATATACTTGAACAGCATCATAAACTACAGCTTCATTTGGTTCAACACCAAATACTTTTTTACTCAATGTATACTCTTCAACTTTTGAACCACTTAGATTTAAAACATCTATTGCCTTCATCTTTCAGTTCCTCCTTCTTATTCGCTAACTGTAGACTCAGCAGTATAGTTTACCAATGTTTTAGCAGTTGGCATTTTGCTTTGAGCCTTAACAGCAGTTCTTACAGTAACTAAGCTCTTCTTAGGTCCTGGGATACAACCCTTAACTAAGATAGCATTTCTTGTTTCATCAACTGATACAACTTCTAAGTTAAGAACTGTAACTTGTTGATTTCCATAATGTCCTGGCATTTTCTTACCTGGGTGAATTCTGTTGTTTGTTCTACCAACAGTAGCCATTGATCCAACACCTCTGTGGTATCCAGAACCATGTCCCTTAGGTCCGATTGAATAACCAAACTTCTTAATACTTCCAGAGAAACCTTTTCCCTTTGAAGTTCCAATTACATCTACAACGTCTCCTGCTTTGAAGATTCCAACTTTAACTTCATCGCCAACATTGTAAGAATTCATTTCATCTCCGCTAATTTCCTTAACAAACTTCTTAGGAGTTGTATTTGCCTTATCAAATATTCCTTTAGAAGGTTTATTAGTAATATTAGCTCTTTGTTCTTCATAACCCACTTGTAAAGCTTCATAACCATCGTTTTCTACAGTTTTCTTTTGTAATACAACGTTAGGTAAAACTTCAATAACAGTTACTGGCACCATAACTCCGTCAGTAGTGAATACTTGAGTCATACCAGCTTTTCTTCCTAATATAGATTTCATTCTTCATTACCTCCTTAATTATAGTTTGATTTCGATATCAACACCGCTTGGTAGATCTAATCTTGTAAGAGTATCTACTGTCTTAGCAGTTGGGTTAACGATATCGATCAATCTCTTGTGAGTCTTCATTTCGAATTGCTCGCGTGAATCCTTATACTTGTGTACAGCTCTTAGGATAGTGTAAACTTGTTTCTCTGTTGGTAGAGGTACAGGTCCTACAACCTTTGCTCCTGTAGCTTTTGCTGCTTCAATAATTCTTAAAGATGAAGCATCTAAAATTTTGTGATCGTATGCCTTAAGCTTTATACGAATCTTGTTTTCTTTTGCCATTGTTCATTCCTCCTCGTCTAAAATCTGGCTTAGACAGTGCTCAATGTGAATTACCCGACAACCCATGACAACTCTTCTCGGTGTGTCGGCAACCTCCCAAATCATCGCACATGCGACTAAGATTATATAATAGGGGTATTGCATTGTCAAGTACTTTTTCAAAAAAATAAAAATTATTTTTTTATATATTATTTACAATAATATATAACTTTACTATATTTAACCGTTTTAAAATCAAATCAGTTTCATTTCGATCTTCTTTTTGCTCACCTATTAACTAAACAAAAAAGCATTCATTCGAGTTGAATCACGTGGCATTTTATGCCGTTTTTCAAACTTTTTTGAATGCTTTTTTTACTTTTTTTATATGTTTCAAGCTAACTTGTTTGGTAATTATTTTTTATTTATTCGGCTTTCTTTGTTTCATGTGAAACCCCATCAGCACTAGTTCATGCATCGCTAACACACATAAAGATATCAAAATCAAAAAGCCAAACTCTCCAACACTCAATTTACTAAATTTCAACACAGATGAAGCAGGAGTGAAAATTAACACCATTGTTACAAGGACACCCAAAACAATGGCCCAGTTCATGTATTTGTTATTTAGAATATCTCGCCTGTAAACACTTCTGTTTAAATCTCTAGCTGCAAGTGCGCAAAATAACTCACTAAGGCTTAGAACCACAAAAGCATATGTTTGTGATTTTAGTAATACACTTTCATTCGTTGAAATGATATCTATTCCACTAACCCCTAATTTAACACCCTCACTTAACGGAGGAATTAAGTACGCGACAAACGTAAGCAAGGCAATTATTACTCCATATATAAAAATTCTAATTATCCCGCCATTTGAAAATAAACCCTCTTTTTTGTTATTTGGCTTTCTTTCCATTATGTGATCATTTACCGAATCGATTCCTAAACACAATGCAGGTATAGAGTCAGTTAAAAGGTTCACTATTAAAATATGAATAGCTAGCAAAGGAAGAGGAAACGATAAAACAATGCCCACAACCATTACTATTATCTCCGCAAAATTGCTTGATAGCAAAAACAAAATGGTTTTCCTTAAGTTCTCATATATTTTTCTTCCTTCTTTTATTGCGACTTTGATCGTGGAAAAATCATCATCTAGTAATATTATATCACTAGCCTCTTTAGCCACATCGCTACCATTTATTCCCATAGATATTCCAATGTCTGCTTTCTTTAAACTTGGTGCATCGTTCACTCCATCTCCTGTCATCGCCACCACATTGCCAGCAGCCTTTAAAGATTCTACAATCTTGGTTTTATGCTCTGGACTAACTCTTGCAAATACCTTTTTGCTAGCAATTGTTCTATCAAGCTCTACTCCCTCTAAATTGTTCAATTCTTCTCCTGATACACACTCATCAATCTCGCTTACTATTCCCACACTTTTTGCAATCGAATATGCAGTTTGTAAGTAATCACCAGTGATCATTCTAGTTTCTATACCTGCTTTTTTAAATGTAGCTACCGATTCCTTTACACCTTCTCTAGGAGGGTCAAAAAAGGTCAAAAACCCCAGAAAAACCATATTTTCTTCCACAATTTTATTGACATCATCCTTTTTAGCAAAAGCCAATATTCGCTTGCCTTCTAACGATTTTTGATCGATTATTTTTTTGATTTCCAATTTTATTTTCTCTGTCAATAATTCCTTTTTTCCATTGATTAATTGATAGTCACATTTATCTATAATTCTGTCAAAAGCACCTTTTGTATATTGCTTCTTTCTACCATCAATCACATTAAGAGTTGACATCATTTTTCTACTAGAATTAAATTCTTTTTCCTCTAACCTTTCATACATATTAATGTTTATATTTAACGAAGACGTTATCCTTTTTAATTCGCATTCTATTGAACTCCCTTGCCACTTATTACCATCTAAATATGAATTGTTACACAAAAATGAAGCAAGCGACAACTCGGACAATTTAATTTCACTAGCATTTAGTAAAACGCCATTTTCATATATAGATTCACACTTAAGCTTATTTTCTGTTATAGTTCCAGTTTTATCACTACAAATAATATTTACAGAGCCTAAAGATTCAACACTATGTAACCTCTTAACAAGCGCATTCATCTTAGACATTTTTTGGACTCCTAAAGCAAGTACAATTGTAACTACTGTAGGTAGTCCTTCTGGAATTGCAGCAACAGCAAGAGATATCGAACTAAGGAGCATATCTAAAACATCTCTTTTCTCTAAAAGAGCAACAAAAAACAAAAGAAGGCAAACCCCAACCACTAATAGTCCCAACAATTTTCCCAAACGAGCCAATTTAGTTTGCAAGGGAGATAATTCTGTTTTCTTTTCTTTTAGTAGTTTAGCAATTCTTCCTATTTCACTTTTCATACCTGTAGCAATGACAATGCCCTTACCTTTTCCCGACACCACCAATGTAGACATATATGCTAAATTTGTTTTATCTCCTATAGTAGTTATTTCCTCACTTAATAATTCACTACTTTTATTAACGGCCTTTGATTCTCCTGTAAGAGATGACTCATCAATTTTTAGCCCCTCAGAATGAATAATTCTCAAATCTGCCCCAACACTATTACCAGCCTCTAAAACAACCAAGTCCCCTACTACTAGTTCCTTTGCATCAATAAGATGTCTTTGCCCATCCCTTACAACACAAATCTTGTTCGAGGAAATTTTCTTTAGCATTTCTAGCGATTTTTCTGTTTTAACTTCTTGAAACATACCAATCAAAGCATTTAATAAGACAACAACAATTATTACTATACAATCGCTAAATTCCTTTAAAAAAGCAGATATGGCAATACCCACTAAAAGAATATAAATCATCGGATCTTTTAATTGATTTATAAATATCTTAAAATAGTTTTGCTTATGACTGTCTTCTAAAACATTTTCTCCATAAACTTTCAATCTGCTCTCTGCTTCTTTTTGGTTCAATCCTTTTTTCAAATCCGTCTTAACGTCGTTTTTTATATAATTTAAATCTTTATATTCGTACATTTCATCACCTATTAAAATGTATTAAAATATCTGATTTTTAATAACAAAAAAAGGATACTTAGTATCCTCATTTATTCTGATTTACATATTTGATAGCATTTATTGCAGCAATTGCACCTTGTGAGGCTGCGACCACAACTTGTTTAACACTTTTATAAACTATATCTCCACATGCAAATATTCCTTCTATATTTGTCTGCATATTTTCATCCACTTTTATGTAGCCATTTTCTGTAGTTATTTCATTGATAAACCCACTAAAGTTATTACTATCAACTTCATAAAAAACGCCATCTACATCCAGTATTTTTTCACCTATTTTGATATATTTAACAACATCTTTTCCACCTATTTCATAATCAGTAACTTTAGTAAAGTTTTCCACATTTTCCCTTGTGGATTCTTTATCCTCAATATTTATAAAATAAATATTATCTGCTATATTAGCCAAATAATCCACAGAGTTTTCCACAGCGTCATTATCCCCTATAACAGCCACTGTTTTTCCTTTATAAAAACTTCCATCGCAAATAGCACAATATGAAAGACCTTTATTAAGATAATAGTCATACTTAAAGTTGTTTTGACCAACTTTTCCACCTATTGCAAATATAACACTTTTCCCGTTATATTCTTTGCCATCAGATAAAATAACTTTTTTAATTTTATTTTCTAATTTAATTGAGATGACATTGCCAGTAACATATTTTGCTCCAGCTTTACTGACTTGAGAAAACATGTTAGATGCCAATTTGAAAGGATCGCTTTCTGATCCTATGTAGTTATCTATTTTCTTAGCTTTAATCATCTTTCCACCAGGGCATTCTTTTTCTATAACAAGAGTTTTCAAATTAGCTCTAGATGTATATAAAGCAGCACTCATTCCAGCGGGTCCTGCTCCAACAACAATAACATCATAAATTTCCATTACTTATCTTCCTTTTTTACAATTTTTCTATTAACTCTTTTTTTAGGCTTTTCTTCTACTTGAACATCCTCTTGCTTGGCCTCATTAGTTTCAACTTCCACTGGAGAGTCTACTATTGAATCATTAACATATGTTTCGGTCTTTAACCTTTTTAATCCAAAATTAATCTTCTTATCGTTTAAATATTTGATGATATATAATGCGCCAATGAATGCTACACCTAAGACAATATAGATAATTGAAGTTAACTCAGATTGACTGATTTCCCCCCAACGCATTATAAATCTTTCATTTCTAAACCCTTCTAAACACGCTCTTACAGCACCATACCAAATAAGATATGCCGCACTCAATGTTCCATCTATTCTCTTAGTGAAATATTTTCGTAAAATAACAGTAATTAAAATGAATCCAATGAAATTTAATATTCCTTCATACAAAAACAAAGGTTGAGCATATTGACTTGAAGAACAAGCAACATATACTCCTCCAGAAAATCCACCTTTCATATTTTCCACTAACCAATTAGGAAGCATCCACCAATTCTTTAAAGCATATTGGCGATCAACGCAAGCTCCATAAACTTCTCTATTAAAGAAATTACCCCATCTTCCTAATACTTGGGCAACCAAAATGTTTGGTATTATCATATCCATTAATGTAGTTATTTTAAGCTTCATTCCATGCTTCTTTAAAGAATGCATAGCATACCAAATTCCACATGCTGCTCCTAAAATTACTCCACCCTGTATAGCAAGACCGCCTTCCCATACCATTAAGATTTCTATTGGATTAGACAAATACCATTCAAGTTCACTCAATACAAACCAAATTCTAGCACCTACTAGCCCCATAGGAAATCCAACTAAAAAAGTATTAAATATTAAATCCGGACACTTCTTGCTTTCTGGATCTTTCTTATATAAATAATTAGAAATTATTAATGTTAAAATAGCACCCGCTAAAACAAATACCGAATACCAAGTTAACCCACTTTCGCCTAAAACATATGGACTTATTTCAAGAAAATTCATAAATTCACCTTCTATCCTTTCTTATTCAATATCTTATTTAAATATTGACCAGTATAACTTTTTTCAACCTTACTAACTTGTTCAGGAGTTCCTTTTGCTACAACCATACCACCATTATCGCCTCCATCAGGTCCTAAATCAATAATATAGTCAGCTAATTTTATAACATCTAAATTATGTTCGATGATAACAACACTATCTCCATTGTCCACAATTCTTGATATTACCGCCATTAACCTTTTTACATCGTCAATATGAAGTCCTGTAGTAGGCTCATCTAAAACATATAAAGTTTGTCCTGTACTTCTTCTTTGAAGTTCATTAGCAAGTTTTACTCTTTGCGCTTCTCCTCCTGATAAAGTCAAAGCACTTTGTCCAACTTTCACATACCCTAATCCAACATCAATTAAAGCTTTTATTTTTCTTTTTATGCTAGGAATGTTTTCAAAAAATAAATATGCATCTTCAATAGTCATATCTAAAATATCATATATACTTTTATCTTTATATTTAACTTCTAGGGTTTGTTCATTGTAGCGTCTTCCATGACACTCTTCGCACTCCACATACACATCTGGCAAGAAATGCATAGGGACTCTTATAACTCCATCCCCTTGACATTTTTCACATCTTCCTCCAGCAACATTAAAAGAGAATCTTCCTTTTAGATATCCTCTTTCTTTAGCTAAAGGAGTTTGCGTAAATAAATCTCTTATATCATCGAATACCCCAATATACGTAGCAGGGTTACTTCGAGGAGTTCTTCCAATAGGTTCTTGACTAACGTTTATAACTTTATCTATATTTTCTAGCCCTATAACTTCATCGCATTTTGCACTTCTAATTCGTGTATTAGGGTTGATATGTTTATATGCACTTTTATATAACGTTTCGTTTATAAGAGAAGACTTTCCACTTCCACTAACCCCAGTTACCACAACTAGACATCCTAATGGAATTTTTACATTTAAATTTTTTAAATTATTTTCTTTTGCACCTTTAATTTCAATAAATTTCCCATTTCCTTTTCTTCTGGTTTTAGGAACTTCAATTTTTAGCTTTTTACTCAAATATTGACCTGTCAAAGATTTCTCATTTTTCATAACATCTTGTGGAGTTCCAATAGCAACTACTTCTCCACCATGTATACCAGCTTTAGGACCAATATCAATTAAAAAATCACTTTCTAGCATAGTTTCTTCATCATGTTCAACAACAATCAAAGTATTGCCTAAATCACGCATCTCTTTTAATGCATTTATTAACATCGCATTATCTTTTTGATGAAGTCCGATAGACGGCTCATCTAAAACATATAAAACCCCACTAAGTTTAGAACCAATTTGTGTGGCAAGCCTTATTCTTTGAAGCTCCCCTCCTGACAAAGAGGATGCTACTCTTTTAAGAGATAAATACCCTAATCCAACATTCATTAAAAACTCTAGTCTATGTTTTATTTCTTTTATGGCCAAATTTCCTATGCTTGCTTCTTGCTCACTAAGTTTAAGTTCAGAAATATATTTATATATCTTATCAACACTTAGTGCACATAGCTCCATAATATTATATTTTCCTAACTTAACACTTAAAGCAGCTTCATTTAATCTATCCCCATGACATTTAGGACACTCTATCTCTCTCATATAAAAGCCATATATATCCCTCATCATTTGAGAACTTGTTTCTGTATATAATCTTTCAATTCGTCTTTTTACACCTTCAATAAAGCCATTCCTATGCATAACATTACCACTTTTAGATGTAATAGAATATTTAAACACTTCTCTAGATCCATTTAGAATAATATCTAATTCATCTTCATTGAAATTTTTTAATGGTTTATCTAAATCAATATTGTATTGCTTACATAAATATTCAAATTCTTGCCATTCTATATTCTCTGTATCCACAATATTTTTATAATAATTAATTCCACCTTCTCTTATTGTTTTACTAGGATCTTGAATCAATCTATCTATATCGCATTGTTCTTTTACACCCAAACCATGACATTCGTCGCAAGCTCCCAAAGGTGTATTATATGAAAATAGCCTTGGCTCTAACTTAGGGATAGAAAATCCACATTTTGGACAAGAATGTTTAGTAGAGTAGACATCATCACCATTATCATGATTTACAACAACGATACCCGAGCTCCATTTAAGCGCAGTCTCTAAAGAATCAATAAGCCTTTCTTTAGAATCATCTTTTTTCACAATTCTATCAACAACAATATCAATACTGTGTTTTTTGTTTTTCTCTAAATCAGGCACTTCTTCCAATAAAAATATTTCGCTATCCACTCTTACTCTATTAAAGCCTTCTTTAATTAACTTTTCTATTAAATCCTTATGTGTACCTTTTTCTTCTTTAACGAGTGGGGAGAGAATAGTGATTCTCGTCCCCTCTTCTAACCTCATAACATACTCACAAATTTGATTTACAGTAACACCTTTTATTTCACAACCATGAATAGGACAATAAGCCCTTCCTATTCTTCCATATAGTAGTCTAAGATAATCGTATATTTCAGTAACTGTACCAACTGTACTTCTAGGATTGTGTGAAGTGGTTTTTTGATCTATTGATATAGATGGAGATAATCCCTCAATATAATCAACATCAGGTTTTTTCATTCCCCCCATAAATTGTCTTGCATAAGCACTTAAAGATTGCATGTATCTTCTTTCACCTTCAGCATAAATAGTATCAAAAGCCAAAGTAGATTTACCACTTCCACTAACACCAGTCACTACAACCAATTTGTCTCGTGGAATCTCTAAATCTATATCTTTTAAGTTATTTTCTCTAGCGCCTCTAATTACAATTTTATCTAACATAGACTACCTCCTTAAAGCATAAAGATTATAACACAACTCCACTTTTATTATTAACATTTTTCTTTATGCTATTTCTTTTTATAATATTTAATAATAAACTCTTCTCTTTCATCTTCTTTATAGCAAACAAAATCATCTTTATATTCTGGGAAGAAAACATTTCCCTCATATTCTTTTTTCACTTCAGATATTATAAGTTCCTCGCAATATGGAAGAAATTGCTTATAAATAGAAGCTCCTCCACAAATAAATACAACATCTTCACTATCTTTATATCTTTCAACAATTTCCTCGATTGAAGTAACAATTTCACAACCTGGAGCATCAAAATTCTTATCAAAGTTTAACACAATGTTTTTTCTATTTGGTAAAGCTTTACCAATAGAGGTAAATGTCTTACTTCCATAAACTATTGTGTGACCTGTTGTTGTCTCTTTAAAGTGAAGAAAATCCTCTCTTATGTGCCATGGTATATCAAGATTATTTCCAATAACCCTATTAGGATCATGTGCAACTATAGCTTTTAACATTATACACTCACCTTACCTTTTATTGCAGGATGTGGATCATAGTCAACAATTTCAAAATCTTCATACACATAATCCACTACACTTTCATGATGATTTTTGATAACTAATTTAGGAAGTTTCTTTGGTTCTCTACTAATTTGTTCTTTAATTTGTTCTACATGATCCAAATAAATGTGAGCATCTCCAAATGTATGAACAAACTCTCCAACCTCATAACCACAAACATCTGCCATTATAGCAAGAAGCGTAGCATATGAAGCAATGTTAAACGGCACTCCTAAGAATATATCTGCACTTCTTTGGTATAATTGACAAGATAACTTTTTACCATCTCCACTAACATAGAATTGAATAAATGCATGACATGGAGGCAAAGCCATATTATCTACTTCTTTAGCATTCCAAGCACAAATTATATGCCTTCTTGAGAAAGGATTTGTCTTTAAATCATGTTCAACCTTCAAAAGTTGATCAACTCCAAAAAAATCTCTCCATTGTTTTCCATATACCGGTCCAAGTTCGCCATATTTTTTAGCAAACTCTTCATCTTCTTTTATCTTTTCAATAAATTCTTCAATTGTTTCCCCTTTATAATCAGCAGACTTTTTATACCCTTCGTATGGCCACTCATTCCAAATTCTTACGTTGTCCAAAACTAGCGGTCTAATATTTGTAGAACCCGAAATTATCCACAAAAGTTCTTTTAATATCCCTTTATAGAACACCTTTTTAGTTGTAAGAAGTGGGAATCCTTTTGATAAATCGCACCTAAATTGATATCCAAACGTAGATATTGTACCAGTGCCTGTTCTATCCCCTTTTTTCATTCCATTTTCTAATACATGTTTTGCAAAATCTATATATTGCTTCATCTTTTTTCACCTCACTATATTTTACCATGTATAACATATAAAATTAATATATTTAAAAAAATTTTATAAATATTTTTAACTTTTTTAATTCCAATAAAAAAAGGTGCCTCCAACACCTTTTTCCATTAACAACATCAATAATATCCTTTTGTTACTCCAAATAAATTTAATTCCTTATTATTATATCCATCTACAACTTCAATTACTTCTTTTTTATCTTCCTTAGTAAATTCTAATCTCACCTTACTAACTCCTATAGATTTTAGATAATCAACATCATCAATCAAATGTAACTTTTTAGGATTTAATATTCTTAGATTACAGAATCCATCATTAATAACTTCAAGTTTATAGCCTTTTCTATCCACTAAATAATAATCATTCCCAGAGCACTTACCACACCCAATATCTTTACTTGATAGATGCTTGTTTATAATACAATGTTTTGTAACCATTAAATCTATTTTGCCATAAGCAATAACCTCTATATTAGGCTCATATCCAAATGTTTTTTTATAGTTTTCTATAAGATTTTCAATTCTTTCTTTGCTCATTTCAACTGATAAAGCAACTCTTTTAAACCCCAAAGAATACAAGCAATACAAAGAATATATATTAGTGGTATTTAAATATGTATTAGCAATCATAAATTTATCTTCGTTTATATCCGAAAGTTCATTTACAAGAACACTAGAATTTTTAGGAGTAATAATGCCACTTGATATCCTAGGGTAAGAATAAACGCATTCTTCATTTATATAATAAATATCTTTAGGATGAGCATAGCTAACTAGAACATCATATTGCTCTCTAGTATTAGCTTTATAAACATAAGAAAAGTCTTCTTTTTCTACACTAACATTTTTCAAGTTCAGTTCTTTTTTTCCTACTCTTATATGAACTTTCATTCTTTTCTCATTAAGTTTATCAATCATTTCATTTCTGAGTTTATTGATAACACTTATAGGGATGATAATCATTTCATCTCCTTCAAAATCAAAGCATTTCAATGTATACACAGACTCATTTAATTTAGAAACTTGCTCTTTTATTCTTTCGACACTTGTAGGGGTTTTAATAGCCCTATCAACTATGAATTCGCTTTCAACTTGTACTTTGTTATTTTGATTATCAATTGCCTCCATTTTAAGTGATTCTCCACAATATGCTTTAACCTTCACACTTATTTCAAACCTCTTAGTTATCCTCTTATTTATTTCATTAATTTCATTATTCAAAGATATATCACTTGTTTTATATACAATATCTTTAACATTAACCTTATTGTATATATCTAAACTTATTGTTTCCCCTTTACTCGCCCCATTAACAAGCAAGCCATTTTTATATATTTTGTTTGCAAATAAACCAACATCTTCCCCATTAGTTACAATTCTTATTCCATCTCCTTGGTGCAAATCATCGATTAATTTAATGCTGATTTTATTTTTATTAATACCTACCACACTTCCTATTTCAACCCCAATATTATTTGGCCTATAGGCATTAACTATATCTCTGCTTTTTTCATTAAAAATATATCCTTTAGTAAACTCTCTATTAAAAACTTTCTTAAGATCGTTTATATCATCTTTTGAAACGTTTAGTTCATTATTTTTATAATATTCATCAATATATTTCCTGTATGTAGAAACAACTTTTCCAACATATGTTTCGCTCTTTACTCGTCCCTCAATTTTCAAACTAGTAATACCAGCCTCAATAAGTCGATCAATTTTATCAATAGTACATAAATCTTTACAACTCAGCAGATATTTTTCAGTATCTATTTTTTGGCCATTTTCAAACAAATCATATGGCAATCTACAAAGTTGTAAACACTCTCCTCTGTTCCCACTTTTTTTCATTGTCAATGAAGAAAAAAGACATTGTCCTGAATACCCCATACATAATGCGCCATGAGCAAAAACCTCGACATCTATACCAACTTCTTTTTTTATTCTAATCGCTTCGTCCAATGCAGTTTCTCTAGCCAAAATAACTCTAGTAACGCCAAGATTCTTTAATATATAAGCGCTTTTTGAAGTAAGTGTATTTAATTGAGTAGAAGCATGTATTTCTAAATCTGGATATTCACAATGAACTCTAGTTATAACCCCCAAATCTTGAACAATAACCACGTCTACATCATTGTTATACAAAAAATCCACAAATTCCATTACTTTGTCCATCTCATCATCATAAATAAGGGTGTTGATCACCACATGTACTCTGACTTCTCTGATATGAGCGTATTGTATCATGTTCTTGATTTCTTCATTTGTAAAAGTCGCTTTTTCTCTTGCTCCAAAATGTTCTCCGGCAAGATATATAGCATCTGCACCATTATTAATAGCACTAATAAATGCTTCATGACTACCAACAGGAGCAAGCAATTCTATTTTATTCATACTATCACCACGTCAATACTAACATAAATAAACAAAAATGAATATAAAAAAAGACTCAAGTGAAGCTCTTGAGTCTTTGAAATATTTAATTCGAAATAATTATAATAAATATAATGTTGTGTTAGCAACTTGCATTAATGTAAATAACATTGCATTAATGAATACACCTAACCAAATATTTCCTGTCTTGAAATATGATTTTCTAACAATCCATGCAGAAATTGCAAGTGTTGGAACAAGTGCCCAAACTAGAATCATATTAAGTGCTAATGTAGGATATTTTGCAGTTCCTGTTACAAAGTCCATACCATAGTGAACTCCTAAAAGGATTGCACAACCTAAAGCACTGATTAATACAGCCTTTAATGTTCCCTTCCATGTTCTATCAGTACCAGTATTAGCAACAGTAACAATACCATTAGCAAGATAGAATAAGAAGAATACAGGAACATATTTAAAGAATGCAATAAATTGATTTTTACCAAATGGCTTTAATGCATAAGTCCAGAATCTGAAGTCTACTCTTAATACAAATTCAATTAGGAATGTAATTCCATATACACCAGCAACAATTACAATTGCAATTAATAATGCTAGAAGAATTTGTTTCCATGTAGCCTTTAATCCATAGTTAGCACATGTATAACCATTTCCTTTGTTAGTAACAAAGTGAGATATAATTAAGCTTATAGCAGTTAAACCAACACACACTAATGCCCAGTATGCAATTGGAGTAGTACCTGGCTCATTATAATAAGTTCCATCAGCAAAGAAAGTTCTAGTAAGTGTCCAGTGTGAGAAGAAACTTGCTACAAATACAGCAATTGCACCAACAGCAGCAGTACCAATTACTTTGTTTGCATTTTCATCTTCGCCCTTAACAGCCTTAATAACAACGTGGGCAACTATTGATGCTAGAAGAACTAGCGCACTTCCCCACATAAGTGCTTTTACAGAATCAACGTATGCCTCTGTTGTACCTAATTGAATCATTGGATAAACATAAGCAGTAGCTGCACATGATATTACTAAGAATCCTCTCATTAACCACGCACGTACACCAGTTGATTTTTTAACTTCATTAATTTCGCTTTCTGCGGTTACCACTTTATTTAAAATTGGTAATCTTACAAGACAAGCAAGAGCTGCAACAATTGCAATAAACATACCAACTAATCCAACTGTTTCAAGACCAGCTTTTAACCACCATGTTTGAGAAGTTGAATCTCCATATGTTGTTTGTCCATCACTTGATGTAATTCCATGAATTTGCATTTGAGTTTTAAATGCATTGTCATAGAAGTCAATCATATAAGCTGTTGCTTCAGTTGAGAAATGGTTCCATGGATGAATTTCGTTTGGCACATAAATTACACTTCCACCACCATTATAAGAAGTTTCATTCCATTCACCTGATTCAAAATCCTCACTTGTAGCTGCTGTAGCTTTACCATTACTATAGTAGAATTGGTTACCTTCATCAGTTAAAGTGTAATCTTTTTCTCTTACAGTACCATCTTTACCAGCAACATTGAAGAAGAATTCATCATACTTACCAGCAATAGTACCCATTGTTCTCTTATATTTTGCATCTGCTGCAATTACATCAGCAGTTCCTGCTGCTCTAGCAGAATATGTTGTTTTAGATTTAACTTTAGTTTCTGTTCCACCAATATCAACTAATTCATACTTAGTTGCATCTGTTTCTTCAGTTGCTAAAATGTATTGTTTTTTACCATTACCATCTAAAATTAAATCTCCATTATCATCAGTTAAATATACAATTTCTTCAGTAACTACAGGAATAAGTAATTCTCCAATTCCTAATCCCCATGTAATATATGTAAAATCAGCACCCACAGGTAAAGCCGCAACAATTTTTTGTACTCCACCTGGTTTTTCAGCAGCAACTGAATCCATATATGTAGCAACTCTAGATGAGAAACCACCCATTGAGTGACCACTTACAGCAATAATTCCTGTTCCAGTTTCCTTATCTTTTAAAACGAACTCTTGTTCATATGCCCATTGAACAGCATCATATTGAGACCATCTGAAAAACATAAATGATCCACCATTTTCAGTTGTATCCCAAGTCGAATCACCATGGTCATACATGTCCATTGCTAGAACCACATAACCTCTCTTAGATAATTCAATAGCAGGTGCATCTTGCATTTCCTTACTATTTAAATATCCATGAGTAGTAACGATAGTGGCACATGGGTTTTCTTTAGTACATGACTTAGGTCTATATAATAAACCAGTCATAGTTCCGTGTTCAGTTTCAAATGTTACCTCTGTTACAGAAACATTGTAAGCTGAAGTATTAGCCATGTTAGCAAAGACACTAGCTACTAAAACTATGCCTAAACCAAGACATAGAAGCCAATGAGGCTTTTTAAAAACGTCTACTACCTTTTTTAAAAAGTCTACTACTTTCTTCATGTTCTTTTTAGAACTCCTTTCTTTGTGATTTATGTGAAGAGCACATGTTTATTTTGCTTCATTTTCTAAAAAACAAACATCTCTCGTTACCCTCATTTTATCAATAACAAAAAACGAGTTCAATTGTTTCACTATATTTTTAAAAATATAAAGAGCGCCTTTTTAGGCGCCCATATTTATAAGAATATACACGAATTGCAGACAACGTCGCTTCCAATCAGCACTTCTCCTATAATCTTTTTATATTTTCTATAGTAGCAATCATAACTTATTGTATAGCATTTTTGCTCTCCTATATTTAAACAACCAACATTTATATACTCATTACACGTATTTAACTTAATAACGATATTGTTTAAACAATTATTACTACAATTTTTAATACATACATGTATCTTATTAACACATTGCCTACATTTAAACATTTTAAAGTTCAGATTATTGCATCTGCACACATTGAAAACAGTACTAGCTTGTGCAATTAAAATATTATCATTATATAAGCAAGAATTATCATTGTGAATATAACATATTCCAGCCATATCTACACCCCTTTTAATTTAAGCAATAACTCCAGAAATAGTAATCACAACATTCCCATTTGCAGGAATATTTATATCGCTAACGGTTACTGGGCTATCATAACTTGTAATAATCCCCGAAGTTGTTGTGACATCATAATTTGTTCCCGTTTCTGGTATCACGCTAGCATCTATTACATCTCTAAAAAACAGTCCATTGACCGGATTTGAACTTTCATTGCTTATTGTAATAGTAAATGTAATTGGATCACCTGATAAATAAAAACCACTTGCCCTATCAACAGTTTTACTCATTACAATCGCATCACTAGGAAAGACGCTAAAATTTACATTAGCAGAAGCAATTTCTTCTGTTGCACTAGTGTCCAAAAATAATTCTGCGGTATTTGTTTTTGTATCCATTTATTCACCTCCCTCACCATATATGTATTCAAATCACACATAGGTGAATAGGCACTTAGAAATAAATATCAACTAATTTATCTATAAGAGAAATTAACAGATTATTATACTTATCATAATCAGCTACAACCATGTATTCATTAGGTTTGTGAGCCAATTCTAAATCTCCTAATCCAAACAAAATAGCATCGCCACCATACTCTTTATAATATCCAGCCTCACATCCTCCTAAAAAGTTTGAAACCTTTAAGTTAAATGTTTTGCTTATCTTATTAATTACTTCTTCATCATTATTGCTAAGTGGCGGGATTCTAAGTTTATTTTCTAATTTTATGCTACATCCATATATATTTTCTAAATTACTTATTTCTTTTTTTATAAGACTTAATGCACTTTCATAATTTTCCATACTTGTTGTTCTTATATCAAAAGAAACACTTGCATAATCTGGAACTCTATTTATAATAGTTCCTCCCTCAACAAGATCACAACTCATTGTCAAATTTTCATATTTGCTTGCCAAATCCTCTATATACGAAATAATTCTTGCCACAACACAAATGGAATTAATTCCATCTTTTGGTTTACTGCTGTGGCAACTTTTGCCATAAACCTCAACTTTGTATTCAAAACACCCATTAGATGTATCTTTAATTTCAAAACTTGTGGGTTCTCCAATTATAGTAAACTTCGGTCTAATGTTTAGTTCTTTAAACTTATTTATTACATTTTCAACTCCATACAAATTAGTCTCTTCATCTCCTGTTAAAACTAAAATTATTGGACTTTTTTTACATTTAAGCTCTTCTATTGAATCCATTATGCTAGAAGCAAAGCACTTCATATCTATAATTCCAAGGCCATATGCCTTATCTCCCTTTATCGTTAGTTTATACGGATTTGTATTATATTTTTCTTCATCCGCCCCAACTGTATCAATGTGTCCTGATAAAACAATTGCTTCTACATTTTTTAACTTTGTGTTTATTCCTATAATTAAATTCTTTTTATCATCCTCTTTATTTAAAACCTCTATTATCTCTTCAACTTTTGTATTTAATTCCGATTTAATAAAATTCATTATTTCATCAGGATCTTTATCGCTTCTAGACTCAATAAGTCTACTTAATATATTTAGATTACTCATACTTATCACCCTTTCTGTTTGTATTTATTATTTTTTTTTGAGTTTACTTTGTAACTTTTGCATTTGAATTTATAATTATTTTGAGAGGAGTACTTAAATGAA
The DNA here is from genome assembly GCA_017517765.1 of Bacilli bacterium. GTDB lineage: Bacteria > Bacillota_I > Bacilli_A > RFN20 > DUOF01 > RGIG6178. The sequence continues at coordinate 570,139 of JAFWYE010000006.1, forward strand.
ATTATTAGATATTTTAAAAAACAAAGAAGCTTTATTTAGTATTGATGAGGTTGAAGATAAGAAAACCAAAGTACTTGTTAAAGACATAAACGCAGCATTAATTAACCTTGTGACAGAATATGAAGATTTTTTAGAGTTTGCCGCAAGCCAATTAAATGGAGAATATCATCAAAAATTAGTTAACTTAAAAAGTTTAAAAGATCACTATGAAGAATGGAATGGCACTAAACAAGCATATATTGCCGCACAAAGAGAAGAAGAAAATAGAATTAACAAGTTGTATGCTAATAAATCAAGCCTTATTGGGAAACTTAAATCCCTAGAAAGCGATTGTCAAAAATCTTTACCAGTAGTAGCAACTTACCACTTGTCTAATGGAGAACTTGTAAACTCTAGAGAAGAGCATGAAACCGTTATACTAGGTCATCATAATATCAATATAATTGACGACATCATAAATGAATTAGAAAGGGATATTATGGTTGAAGGTAACTTTGATAAAGTATACCCAACAGAATTAAATGCAAATTACTCAATTGTAGAAAATAATGTTAACTTATGTAATAAGAGAATAAGCGAACTTTTTGAAAATAAACCAGGAAAAGCAGAAAAGCTATCATCTATTGTGAATTCCATGATAACTGCCGCTGAAAATCTTGTTTTCTTTGAAACATATAAAACTACTATGATTGAAGTAGGATGTCCAAATAAAGATGTAGATTTATTACAAAAAGAACTTTTAAAGAAATATGTTCCATTAAAGAAACAATTACAAAAGGCGTTAAAAATTTCATTTGAAGATATTTCAGATATTATTGTTGATGAAAATGAATATCCAAATGATGAAGATTCACTGCCTGATGATAATTTTGAAAATGCAGATGAGTCTGTTTCTTTTGTTGAATCAACACCAGAAGAAAATAATGATGTGTTTCTTGATTCTTATTCTTTTGGGAATGAAGACCAACCTAACGAAGACATTCCTATAGAGGATAATCCTTTTGTTGGAGATATTCCTCCTGCCGAGGAACCTCCTGTAAGCGAAGATCCATTTACTGGAGATATCCCTCCCGCTGAGGAACCTCCTACAAGCGAAGATGATGTATTTGCTGACATGGATGATTTGATGGGTGACTTTACAGAGGAGGTTATTCCAACAAACGATATACCTGAAGAAGTACCTGTAGATATAGACGACTTATCTCATGTTGCCCCACCTAAGAAATCAACTAAAAAGTCAAAGAAAACACAATCATCAGAAGAAATTATTCCTCCTATTGAGGAAACTTCACCTGCCTCTAATGATGAGCCACAAGGGGATGATATATCTCCAATAGATATAGATACACCACTTGATACTGATGAATAATAAGGAAACTGAACGTTTCCTTTTTTTAATTTAACCCCATTGATTTTCTAACTCTGTTTAAAGTCTCACTTGCATCAATTCTTGCATCATTTGCTCCATTAAATAAAATTTTATCTAGCAACTCTTTATTGTTATATTTTTTAAATCTTTCTTGTATATTTTCTAATAAAGAACAAACAACATCTGCCACTTCTTTTTTAAAATCGCCATATCCTTTACCTTCATATCTTTTCTCTATAGATTCAAATGTTTCTCCTGTAATTTTAGCTAATATACTCATTAAATTAGATATTCCTGGTTGCAAATCCTCATCAAAATGAACCTTATTATAATTATCTGTAACACTAGACATAATCTTTTTTCTAGCAACATTTAAATCATCCATTAAAAAGATTGTTCCTTTGTTATTTCCATCATCAGATTTATTCATTTTTTCTGCAGGGTTTTGTAAATTTAATATTTTATTACCAATTACATCAACATAAACATCCGGCATATTAAGGGTATTACCATATCTTTTATTAAATCTTTCTGCTAAATCCCTAGTTAATTCTACGTGTTGTTGTTGATCTTTCCCAACAGGAACTATATCTGTGTTGTAAAGTAATATATCTGCAACCATTAGTGTAGGATAAACAAATAATCCTGTATCTACCCCTTCTTTTCCACATCCTTGAGACTTTGCTTTAAATTGTGTCATTCTAGATAATTCACCCATTTTAGTTTGAAAAGTCATAATAAACCCAAATGTACCATGCTCTAAAACATCACTTTGTTTAAATATAATTGTTTTATTTTCATCAACCCCACATGCTAAATACATTGCAATGCAATTATATACAGACTCCTTTAAAAAATTTGGTTCTTTATAACTAGTAACAGCATGTAAATCTGCAATAAATATATAACTTTTGTATGACTCTTGTCGATCTACAAAATTTTTAATTGCTCCTAAATAATTTCCTAAAGTTAGATTTCCACTTGGTCTAACTCCTGTTAACATAACTCTATTCATATTTGATTTCCTCCTTAAAATTTAATATAAAAAGCCCACCATACATTCCTAATAAAACATACAGTGGGCTAAGATATATCAAATATTAAGTAATCCATTTGCATGTTTTATGAAAGCACAAAAAGCATTCACAAAACACACTTTGCGAACGCTATCTAGTTATGATGCCACCATGCAAATGAATAAACCATAATACATTTTCTCCTTTTCTTTAAGATACCCTCATTATATGATGTAAATATTTATTTTGCAACTACTTTTACAAATAAAAAAGCGCCATTAGGCGCATTAAATAATTACTTATTTAATCTTTTCTTTATTTCTGAAAACTTAACTTCATCATAGACATAATCTTGTCTAGGCTTTACAAAGTTAGTACTTCCTCTTTTTTCTTCTTTATATCTAGGAATTAATTGAAGGTGAAAATGATTCATTGGTCCATCACACATTGTACACAAATATACACTTTCACTCTCATATACATCCTTAATTATGTTCATAGTATCTCTAGCAAATTTAAATACATATTCACATAAAGAATCATCAATATCCATCATGTCTTTATAATGTTTTTTACTAGATATTGCCATGTGTCCTTTTGCTCGCGGGTTTCCCACAAAGAAGCACTCTATTAAATCATCTTCATAAACCAAAGTATATGTATCATCACCATAAAGGATATTGTTATTTTCTTTATTAAAACACGTAGGACAAATACTATGATCTGTTAATATAGCAGGAGTTATTTCGCTCAATAGTTTTATCTCAATCCCTACTACACCATACTTATTCATATTCTCTTTTGAATAATATTGCTCCATATCTGTGTAATGAGCGGTTTCATCTTCTTTATAACCTAATCTAACTTTATCAAAATTATCATAAATTCCTTTAAATGAATCATAAACATGAAGATTTAAAACCACCACAAGTAAAGACTCAGAATCATCATTTCTAGCAAACTCGATAATATCTCCAATTTTTATTTGCTTTCGTGTATCATCATATAGCCTCATCTCTATATCTTTGCTTCCCGCTTTTATAGCATCAAATGGCCCATCTTTTAAATGCATATTAAATCTCATATTATCACTCCTTTAAACAAGAAACCTTTCTATTCTTGCTAGTAATTTATTATACTTTATATCTTTATGCGAATTAACTTTTTTAGCATCTTTATAATTTTCTTTTATACTTTCTTCTAATTTATCTCTTAATTTACATTCAATATTTTTTAGCACTATATTAAGTTCATTTAATTGATGAAATGCTTTTTTTGTAATATTAGTCGAACCAAAACTAATACCTTCATCAGTTATCATCATTTTAGTATGAATCATCTTTTTAGACATATAAACATGTATTCCATTATCAGTTAATTCCATCAATTTCTTTATTGTAGCTTTATTTGTGGCATCTTGATAATTAGCATGTTCTGGAATCATAATATATATTTCCACGCCTCTTTTATGAGCTTCAATTATTTCTTTTACAAAGTTATCTAGTCCAGAAAAATAAGCCATTGTAATCATCAGCTTTTTATTTGTTTTTCTTATCATATTGAGATATAATTCTTCCATTTCAAATATAGAATTATCTTCCTTTTTTAAATTAATGCCAAAAGAATATTCCTTAGAAACATCTTCGCCTGTTTCTAATTTTGTCAAAAATGCTTTCACATGCTCTTTTCCTTCTAGTTTAATCATATAATCTTGATATTGTCTGTTTTGCATATCTTTACCATTTTCTTTATCTTCAATATTAATCCCACCAAGAATTACAATATCATCATCAAATATATAGTATTTAGAATGATCTGCTTTAAATACATCTTTGCTAACACTGATATTAGGATGATTTATAATTTGAGTATATAAATCGCTTTCTTCATCTTTTACTTTTTTTGGAGTATTATCCATAGGATAAACCATTTCTAAAGTTTTAGATTTTATCTTTTCTGTTAACGTTTGCTCTTTATGAAAAAAAGACTTTTTAGATTCCTCAGATTTTTCCAAAACAACCCCATACCTATCTACACTAATATCAACTTTTACTCCTCTATTAGCCGCATTTAATATGACGCTAGCTATTTCATTTCCTATATTGTCATCTCTCCAAATAAACATATTAATTCTTATATATTTTTTAGCATTATTTATGCAATTTATAATTTCAGGAAAAGCCTCTTTGCCATCCACAAGCAAGGTGAAATCATCATATATATTTTTACTATCTATACTCATAATTATCACCACCTATATTTAATTATATATTTCACTATCACAAATCGCAATAATAAAAAAGGCTTAACGCCCTTATTATTTAAGTTCCAAGCAAGCTACAGTTTCTACATGATATGTGTGTGGAAACATATCTACTGGTTGAACTTCTGTTATATTATATAATTCTTTTAGATATGCTAAATCTCTTGCTAAAGTAGATGGATTACAAGAAATGTAAACAACTTTTCTAGGTCTAAGCTTTAGCACAGACTCAATTAGTGAATTATCAAGTCCTTTTCTAGGAGGATCTAAAAATATAACATCTATTTTTTCATTTGCCATAGCTAAGTCAACCATAAACCTAGCAGCATCATCACAAACAAATGTTGCATTCTTTATATCATTGATATTGGCATTATTTTTTGCATCCACAATAGCTTCTTTTACTATTTCAACACCTAAAACTCTATTAACGTGTTTACTAGCAATAAGTCCAATAGTTCCTATTCCACAATAGGTATCAATAATCAAATCATCTTTATCCAATTTAGCCATTTCTATTGCTTTAGAATATAAAACTTCGGTTTGACTAGGATTTACTTGATAGAAAGATTTACTAGAAATTTTAAATTTTACTCCTAATATATAATCCTCTATATATCCCTTACCAAATAATGTAAATTCTTTTTCTCCTAATATAACATTAGTATCTCTGTGATTAATATTTTGCACAATAGTCTTTACACTTGGGAAAGCTTTTAATAATTCTTTTACAAGTAGTTTTCTATTAGGAAATGTTTCTGTGTTTGTGACTAAAACAATCATTGCCTCATTTGTGTGAACTCCCACTCTAACAAGAACATGTCTTATAACACCTTTCCTTTTGTCTTCATCATAAGCCTCTATTTTAAATTTTTGCATTAAATCTTTTGTCACTTTAAGAATTTCATCTGCCAATTCTGTTTGAATTAAGCATTTATCAAAAGACACAACATCATGAGTGTCTTGCTTATAAAATCCATATCTAATTTTTCCCTTTTTACAGGTAAAAGGAATTTGTGTCTTATTTCTATAATTATATGGTTCTTTCATCCCTAAAGTTGGGTTTACATCTATATTAATATGGCCAATCTTTGCTAAACATTCCTTCACATGCTCTCTTTTAAACTCTAATTGAGCGTCATAAGCCATATGTTGTAATGCACAACCTCCACACTCACTGGCAATTTTGCACTTTGGCCTTACCCTTTTAGGAGAAGTAGTAATTAATTCTTTTATAATCCCCAATGTTTGATTGTTACTTCTATGTATTATTTCTATTTTAGCTTTTTCCCCACGAATAATATTAGGTACAAATACAGTCACGCCTTCCCCTTTTACAATCCCTTTACCATCAAAAGTGTAATCCACACACTCCCCTATAATAAACTTATTCACAATAATTCACCTCTTAACAAAAAAATTCTAATAAATGTTTAATTTATCTCCGTTTATATTATAATATAAACGTAAAGGATGTGTTAATTATGGCCGAGAAAAAAGAAAAGAAAAAAGGCGGACTCTTAGGCAAACTAATATTCATGCTAATTATTTCACTGGTACTTGGATTTGTAGTAGCCTACTTTGCCTCAGATTATATACCAAAAGAATTTAATTTAGCCGCCGATCTTATAGAAGATGAATTTATAGGAATGGGATTAACATGTAGTGTGGCGATGCTGTTCTTGTGTGGAATGTTTTGGCTATTTTCACTAACTAAGACTTCTGATGGCGGAACACCTAGACAAATGACAAGAGGTGACTATGATGTTAACTCTGACCAAAAAGGTAGTGCTAGATGGCTAACCGACAAAGAAATTGATACATTATTCCCAAAAGTAGCTTATGACGATGCCCATAAACACGATATAAATGGATTTGTTGTACAAACAAAAAGAATAGGAAATAAAACTTACGCAAACTATAGAGGCGGTTATCACTGTTTGATTATCGGTTCTACTGGATCAGGAAAAACTATTCGTTTCGTTATTCCTACTATGCAATTATTAGGTAGAAGTAGAACTCACCCATCTGTTGTTGTAACTGACCCTAAAGGTGAGCTATATGCCTCTCAAACAAAATTATACAAAGCTAATGGATATGACATTGTTTCAATAAACCTTCGTGAAGGTATGAAGAAATCAAGTTGTTGGAACCCCTGTCACATGGCTTATTCCGAATATCAAGAAGCTTTGGTTCAAAAAGATTTAATTAAAAGGCATACGGATAAAGTTGAAACTTATCCTAAATTACAATTAGCTGGAGACAAAGGTTCATTTAGTGAAGTGTGGTTTGAATTTGGTGGATATGCATTTTCTAATATGAAAGACGCTATGATAGAAGCTGAAAGAAAAGCTCTTTCATTAAAATCTAAAGCCCAAGAATCTATATCAGATTTATGTGATACGGTATATGCAGAATCTCAAAGAAAAGCAAACGACCCATATTGGGTAAAATCTGGTAAGAGTATGGTTCAAGGTCTATTACTTGCTATGCTTGAAGATAGTGAAATTAGAGATTTGGGTGTAACAGAACAAAGATTTAACCTTGGTACTATTTATTCAATTCTTTCATTAAGAGTAGATTTATTAAAGTCATATTTTAATATAAGAGATGCTTCAAGTAACGCAAAGAGAATTGCTGCTGCTGCAGTTAATGCTCCTGAAAGTGGTACTAGAGAATCAATCATCTCTACAGCGCTTGCAGATCTTACTTCATTCGCTGACCCTGATATTCAGTATATCACATGTAACAACGATATTGATTTCAAAGATATCGGTAGAAGACCTACGGTTGTATTCTTAATTATCCCTGATGAAAAAGAAAACAGACACGTATTCGCTTCACTATTTATTACTCAAGCTTATAAAGCACTAGTAGAACTTGCTAGTGGTCCTGAAGGAAAAGATGGTAAATGTCCTTCACCTGTAAACTTCATTATTGATGAATTTGCAAACATGCCTGTTATTCCTGGTATGGATAACAAAATCACTGTTGCTAGATCTAGAGGAATTTCATTTATGCTTATTATTCAAGCTTTATCTCAACTTAACGCTAAATATACAGCAGATGTAGCAAAGATTATTAGTTCAAACTGTAACATGCAAGTTTTCCTTGCAAGTAACGACAACGAAACAGCAGAATACTTCTCTAAAATATGTGGTGAAAAAACAACAAGAGAAAAGAATGTATCTGTATCTCAAGAAGGAAAAGAAAGTATATCTTACTCTCTTGCTTCAAGAGCACTTATTAAACCTGAAGAATTATTAACATTGTCTGAGGGTACTTCGATTGTTAAGTTGCTACGTGAGCAACCTGCAAAGCTAAATCAAGTTGCCTTCTGGAAAGACTCATCTTATATCAAAGGTGAACAAAAAATTGATACTAAGTGGAATCCAAAAGTATTTACATTCGATGTTGATGGATACTATGATATTGCGACTAGATGTCAATATGATGCAATGTACAAGATTAATAAACTAGATGGCTATTCAGTTCAAAAGACACCTGATATAGAATTCAATGATGATGAATTTGGTGATGACGATGACACTACTACAAGTGGTGGAGATGATGATACATCATTTACTAATATGGAAATTGACAATCAAGCATTAGATGATTTAAATGTAGATGAATGGTTAAAAGATGCTGACTTCAGCTGGGACTCATTATTCGAAGATGATGACTTAACTAAACCAACAGAGCCACTTGCTACTACAGCTGACATTGTTAATGCGGCAGAACAAAACAAAGGTTTATTAAATGATCAAACTAAAGCTACTGACGTTAGTAACCTTGAAGATTGGCGCGAATTGTTCGATACTAGATCAAACGCTAATTTATAATCAAATTAAACCTCGAGATAAAACTTGAGGTTTTTTATTTACTATACACAACAAAAAAAGCTCATGATTCATATCATGAGCAATTTTTAATTTAGATATAATTATTAACTACTTATTTTTGATTGCAGCTTGAGCAGCAGCTAATCTTGCGATAGGTACTCTATATGGAGAGCAAGATACATAAGTTAATCCTACTTTATGGAAGAATTCAATTGATGTTGGATCTCCACCATGTTCTCCACAAACACCTAGCTTAATATCACTTCTTGTAGATTTTCCTTTGTTTACAGCAATTTCTACAAGTTTTCCTGTTCCTTCGATATCAAATCTTTGGAATGGGTCATTTAGATAAATTTTCTTATCTGTATAATCTTTAATAAATTTACCTGCATCATCTCTTGAGAATCCAAATGTCATTTGAGTTAAGTCATTTGTACCAAATGAGAAGAATTCAGCTTCTTTTGCAATTTCATCAGCATTTACACAAGCTCTTGGTAATTCAATCATAGTACCAACCTTGTATTTCATATCACTGTTAGCTTCTTTAATAATAGAATCAGCAGTTTCTACTACAACAGCTTTAACATATTCTAATTCTTTTAGATCACCAACAAGTGGAATCATAATTTCAGGAACAATATTATATCCTGTTTCTTTTCTTACATTTAATGCAGCCTCAATAACAGCTCTTGTTTGCATCTTAGCGATTTCTGGATAAGTAACAGCTAATCTACATCCTCTGTGTCCCATCATTGGGTTGAATTCATGTAATGAATCGATAACTTCATGTAATTCTTTAACTGTAATGTTAAGCTCTTTAGAAATCTCTTCAATTTCAAATTCTTCTTTAGGAAGGAATTCATGTAGAGGTGGATCTAGATATCTAATTGTAACTGGACATCCTTCCATTGCTTTAAATAATCCTTCAAAGTCACTTCTTTGCATTGGAAGTAGCTTAGCTAAAGCAGCTTCTCTTTGCTCTACGCTTCTAGCAACGATCATTTCTCTCATTGCTTTGATTCTATCAGCCTCAAAGAACATATGTTCTGTTCTACAAAGTCCAATACCCTCTGCTCCAAACTCTCTTGCTTGTTTAGCATCTCTTGGAGTATCAGCATTTGTTCTTACGCCTAATGTTTTGTATTCATTAGCCCAGTTCATAATTCTTTCAAAGTTTCCACTTATAGTAGCAGGAACTGTAGGTATCTTACCAAGGTAAATATTACCTGTGCTTCCATCAAGAGAAATATAATCTCCCTCTTTAATAGTTTCACCATTTAAAGTGAAATATTTTTCTTCTTCATGCATTGCGATTTCTCCACAACCAGCAACACAACAAGTACCCATACCTCTAGCAACAACAGCAGCGTGGCTAGTCATACCACCTCTAACTGTAAGAACACCTTGAGCAACATGCATACCTTCGATATCTTCTGGAGAAGTTTCAAGTCTTACAAGTACAACTTTTTCTTTCTTTTCTTCTACCCATCTAACTGCATCTTCAGCTGTAAATACTACAGCACCACAAGCAGCTCCTGGAGAAGCAGGTAATGCTCTAGCTAAAGCCTTAGTTGTCTTTAATGCATTTGTGTCAAAAGTAGGGTGAAGTAAGTTATCTAATTGTTTAGGTTCGATTTGAAGTAAAGCTTCTTCCTTACTTACTAATCCTTCATCATACATATCACATGCAATTTGAAGAGCAGCTTGAGCAGTTCTCTTACCATTTCTTGTTTGAAGCATATAAAGTTTTTCATTTTCAATTGTAAACTCCATATCTTGCATATTCTTATAGTGTTTTTCTAGAATTTGAGCAGTATTTACAAATTGCTCATATGCGCTAGGCATAACTTCTTTTAATTCCTCAATTCCCATTGGAGTTCTAACACCAGCAACAACGTCTTCACCTTGAGCATTAATTAAGAATTCTCCATATAATTTATTTTCACCAGTTGATGGGTTTCTAGAGAATGCAACACCCGTAGCACATCTGTCTCCTCTATTACCAAATACCATCATTTGTACGTTAACTGCTGTACCCCATTCATGAGGAATTTCATTCATTTGTCTGTAATAGATAGCTCTTGGATTATTCCAAGATTTAAATACAGCTTCAATTGCAGTCATTAATTGAACTTTTGGATCTACAGGGAAATCTTCTCCCTTAGTATCCTTGTAATATTGTTTGAATAATCTTACTAATTCTTTGAAGTCATCAGCAGTTAACTCATTATCAAGCTTAACTCCTTTTTCTTCTTTCATCTTATCAATAATTCTTTCAAAACTAGATTTAGGTAAACCTATAACAACATCACTATACATTTGAATGAATCTTCTATATGAGTCATATGCAAATTGTGCATTTCCTGTTAATTCAATTAAAGTTTCAACAATGTCATCATTAATACCTAAGTTAAGAACAGTATCCATCATACCAGGCATTGATACTCTAGCACCACTTCTTACTGATAATAATAAAGGATTGTTTTTATCTCCTAATTTCTTACCAACACTTTTTTCAAATTTTTCTAATGCTACCAAAATCTCTTCTTTGATTTCTGGATGTAATGTTTCATTATCATCATAATATCTAACACAAGCTTCAGTAGAAATTGTGAATCCACCTGGAACTGGCAAACCAATGCTTGTCATCTCTGCAAGACCAGCACCTTTACCACCAAGCGTATTTCTCATACTAGCGTTTCCTTCGCTAAATAAGTAAACATATTTTTTCGCCATGTTTTCTTTCTCCCTCCATAACATTTTTATTATATTCTTTATACCTTTACTCCTCAATATTATTGGCTATTTCTTTTATTTTTCTAAGACGATGATTGATTCCACTTTTACTAACATTTGTTCCATACAATGAATTGAATATATCAGCAATTTCTTGTAAGTTAGCTTCAGGATTCTCTCTTCTTATAGTAATAATCTTTTTATCCTTTTCATCAAGCAGGTATTCTTTAGAGTGGGCATAAATCTTTTCAATATATTCTAATTGATTATTCGCAGATTTGATGGTTTTTACTTCATTGGATAACTCACAAATATTTAATCTATTATTAGAATTCCAATAATCTTTATTTATTCTTTCTTCCTCAAAATCCAATACACAGTTATTAGCATTAATAACTCTTAGAAAATCACTTATTTCTTCACTCTTTTTTATGTATATAACATACACATTTCTTCTCTTTATAAGTTTGGCATTAAGTTCAAACTTAGAAATAAGTTTAATCAAAAAGTCTGCATGCTTATCACTATGAGTTGTAATTTCCAAATGATAATGTTTACTTGCCGGATCATTAACACTTCCACTAGCTAAAAAGCTTCCCATTAAGTAGGCCCTTAAATCACCAGTGTTCCTTAAAATATCTTTATTAGGATTATGATCTAACTTACCATTTTTATAAATTTGTAAATCCTCTAATATCTCTATACCTTTGTTATTAACTTGTAACAAATAGACATTATTCTTTTTTAATTTCATCTTCTTAGCCACAAGAATTCTTGCATCAACATTGTATAATTCCTTGATAATAACAAATAATAATTTTGCTATTTTGGCATTTTCGCTTCTTATTTCTAAAGTCACTCCACCACTTCTCATTGAAATTGTACCATTGATTCTTGCAAGAGATGATAATAGAGCCTTTTTCTCTCCTGGATTAGCAAATTCATATCTAACTATTTCTTCTTTAACTTCTATTGAAAAAGACATCATCAACCACTCCTTTAAGTATTCTAACACAAATACTACTTTTTTGGCTTCAAATAGTGAAAATTTAGGTATAATAAAGTATACTATTATAAAAAGTGAGGTAATGAAATATGGCTCTTCAAGAAATTGAATTAATGGATTTAGTGGATGCACTAGATGAAATCAACTCAGAATACTCTGCTTTCTTCCGTCCTATGTTAGGGTACGAGGCAATTCTAAAATTATATTTAGGTATTACAGATGAACTTGAACCGCTTATCGTAGAAATCGAAGATGAATCTGGCTATGAATTCCCTCCTGATTTAGTATCTTTCTATATTTGTACTAATGGCGGAGAATTTGGTGATTTAGAATTATATCCTTTAACTACAGATCCTAGTGTAGCAAACAGCATACACAAGCATAATGTAATCGATAAGAGTTTAAAAGAATCTATCGGACTAGACAATAGGACATTATTAGTAGGTGGATATCCTGATGACCCTAATACATATATTACATGTAAGCTAAATCCAGATGGAACTTATGTATATCAAATGTATGATGCTACTAAGAAAAAAGCAAAAATGGAATTTGAATATATCATTCAATTAGTTGCATTAGAAGTTAACTACATAACTGACTATGATGAACTAGTAGATTATGCAAATGGAAAAGGAGAATAACAATTCTCCTTTTTTTATTTCTTTATATATTTTTTTATAAGAGCAAGACTAGCATCTACATCTTCTAGTTGTTCTACTTTATATTTTTCGTTATCAGTAATAATCTTTATACTTCCTGTCTTTTTTACAATTGTCACATGTGGACCAGAAATGGTATCTTTTTGTCCTTTGACTTTTTTTACATCTTCTACACGTATTTGTTTAATAGTATCATCATAAATAAAAAAGTAACCATTTTCATAAACTATAGCTTCTCTAGGATAAGAGTTAATTCTTTTAACTTTTTCTGCTGCTTTAAGTACAAAATAAATAATAAACACATATAAAACAGCCATTCCCATGAGAATATATCCTAAAATATTTATACCTTCTTCACCAGTTGGATTAATCAGACAAATAATTGCACAAATTAAAAGCACAACTAATAACACTTCTAAAATTATTGCGGATTTTTTTATATTATTTTCTTTTTTAATTTCTCTATATGCTAATACTTCCTTCATCATTAACCTCCATTACAAAAAAAATCTTTGCTATGCAAAGACTTTTTTATTTTACTTCATCATTAAGAAGTGCATTACAATTGCAAGTGTAAAGAACAAAACTCCTAGAACAAAAGTAATTCTTGATATAACAACTTCTGGTCCTCTTTCCTTTTTCTCAGCAAATGTATTAGCAATGCTTTGACCACCAATTACTCCGCCAAGTCCTCCATCTTTTCCACTTTGTAATAAAGTAATAATTATTATAAGAACAGATACAATCATGAATATAACATTTAATACTACCATCAAAGATTCCTCCCTTTAGTCTCATTTAGTATAACAAATTGATTTTTAAATTAAAACAATTAATTACTAATATCTCCTTTTAATTCAAAAATAATATCCCTAAGTTGCATTGCTCTTTCAAAATCAAGAGATTTAGCAGCTTCTTTCATTTCTTTTTCTAAGTCATGTAAAAGAACTTCTCTTTCTCTTTTTGAAATCTTTTTAGACTTACTTGTCACATAATCTTTATAATCTTCTTTTAATTTAATTGGTTCTTTTATGTCCTTTATTATGGTTTGAGGAATTATATTATTTTCCTCATTATACTTTATTTGAATTCCTCTTCTTCTTTCTGTCTCCTCAATTGCTTCTTTCATTGAATCAGTTATATTATCAGCATACATAATAACTTCTCCATTAGAATTTCTAGAAGCCCTTCCAATTATTTGAATTAACGATCTACTACTTCTTAGGAATCCTTCACTATCTGCATCTAATATAAGTACTTGAGAAACTTCAGGGATATCTAACCCCTCTCTTAATAAATTAATGCCCACCAAAATATCATATTTTCCTTTTCTTAATTCATATATAATTTGTGTTCTCTCTAAAGTTTTAGTTTCGCTGTGCAAATATGCTACTTTGTATCCTAAATTTTTAAGATAAACAGTTAAATCTTCAGCCATCCTTATAGTTAAAGTAGTAATAAGCGTTCTCTCGTTATTTTTAATTCTTTTATTAATTCTTTCTACTATATCATCTATCTGATTTTTCTTAGATACAACACTAATAACAGGATCTACTAGCCCTGTAGGCCTAATAATTTGCTCACTAACTTTTCCTTTAACTTTTTCTAATTCATAATCACCTGGAGTTGCACTAACAAAGATAATATTATTCCCTTTCTTTTCAAACTCTTCAAATTTAAGTGGTCTATTATCTAAAGCACTAGGAAGTCTAAAGCCATAATCCACCAAGGTTTCTTTTCTACTTCTATCCCCATTATACATTCCTCTAAATTGAGGCAAGGAAACATGAGATTCATCAATCACAATCATATACTCTCCATCAATATAATCAAACAAAGTATATGGGGTTTCCCCACTTTTTCTTCCATCTATTTTAGCACTATAATTTTCCACACCCGGACAAGTACCCAGTTCTTTTAAAGACTCCATATCATGATTAGTTCTCTCTTCTAACCTTTGTGCCTCCAAAAGTTTTCCATTATCTCTAAAATATTTTAACCTTTCAATTAATTCTTCTTTTATAGAAGGTATGGCTTTAAGTATTCTCTCTTTAGATGATGAATAGGCATATGCAGGATAAAAAGGATATACGCTATATGTTTCTAATACTTTATTTGTTAAAACATCAACCTTGCATATTCTTTCCACCAAATCATCGAATAGCTCTATTCTTATATAATAATCATCATTTGTAGCAGGAGATACTTCTATAGTTTCACCTTTTACTTTAAAACTACCTGGCACCCTATCCATATCATTTCTATAGTATTGTGCCTCGACTAATTTTGCTAAAAATTCTTTCCTATCAATAGTTTCACCTTTTACCACGTTAAAAACTAAAGCACTATACTCACTCGGATCTCCTAATCCATATATAGCAGCAACAGAAGCTACTACAATTGTATCTTTCCTTTCAATAAGTGAATTAATTGCACTGCTTCTCATCATTTCGATTTCTTGATTTGTAAGTGCATTTTTATCTATATATGTATCCGTCTTAGGAAGATATGCCTCAGGTTGATAAAAATCGAAATTAGAAATAAAATACTCCACCCTATTATTTGGAAAAAACTCTTTAAGCTCAGCATATAATTGTCCTGCTAAAGTTTTGTTGTGTGCCATTACAATAGTTGGTTTATTTACGTTTTTTATAACATTAGATATTGTAAATGTTTTTCCAGTTCCTGTTGCTCCTAGCAAAACTTGATACCTTTTATTATCTTTAATAATTCCCTCGCTAAGTTCTTCTATCGCTCTTTTTTGATCCCCTTTAGGAGAAAACTTACTAACTAACTCAAACATATCTTATCTCCTAATTAAACAAAGCAAGGACCGTATCCACTTGCCCATTTTTAAAAGTTTGTTCATCATCATATATTAGTTTTGCAAACACTCCTTTAGTAGATTCATCAAATACTCCTGTATTATTTAAACCATGGTCCTCTTGGAATCTTTTTAAAGCCGTTTCCGTTTCTACATCAAAAAACGAATGAACAGTGCCTGTATAATATCCTGTCTTTTTCAATATATTTTGTATACTTTTCACACCATCGCCATAATCATACAAGCCAAATTCACCTTCATATAAACTAATACTAGATATCCCTGAGTTTATATCATATACATGGGGATTAACTCCCTTATGATTTATAGTTTCATTAAATGGTGTTTTCCACAATGCATATGTGTAATGGAAATATGTACCATCCTCAAAATGATATGTTTTTTGCGCACTACCTTTTCCAAATGTTGTTTCTCCATATAACACAACATTATTTAAATGATAATCCATCGCCGCAGCTAAAGCTTCCGCTCCAGATGCACTATTTTTATCAATTAATACATATATTTCATCAAATATATAATCCATATCATCTTGTGTCTTAACAGTGGCTACACTTCCATGTTTATCAACTGTATACATAACCACTTTATTAGAGCGAACAAAAATATCTAGAACTTCTTGTACAGCACTTATATATCCTCCAGGATTTCCTCTTAAATCAATAATTAAGTCGTTGTACTTACTATCTAATGTTGAAAAGTAATCTCTAATTAAATCTGCTGTATCTAAATTGAATTCAGTTATTTGAACATAAGAAACACTATTATTATATTCCTTTGTAAATACTGTTATAGGGCTATAACTGGTAACTCTAGTGTTAATCGCAATTGTGTTAGTATCATTAATCTCATTACCATTTCTTACAATACCAAGCACTATATCATCCCTTTGTGCTATCATAGTTTGAATATCACTAAGAGATTTATTTTTTACAGTCTCCCCATTTATAGATACTAAAACATCATTTACCTTTACTCCTGCATCAATACTAATTTTTGATGTTACTTCACTAATAATATAATAGTCTCCATACTTATTTATAGTCACACCAATTCCTGTATAAGAATCAGATAGCGATCCTAATGAGGTCAAATACTTAGTGTATGGATCTTTTTGTAAATCTTGCATAGCAAGGATCATCTTTAATTCAAGAGTAGAACCAATATCTTCATCATCTAAACCATAATACCATTCGTTTTCCATAATATCTTGGATAATATCTAATTTTGATTTACTTTGTTCATGTACTCTATAAGAAAAATAATATCCAAAGCATATAGAAAATAAACTTGTTAGACACAAAGCAATAATCCACAATCTTTTACTACTCTTGTTCATTAGATTCCCCTCCTATTTTCTGCTTATCATTTCAAAGCCATTACCATAAACATTAACGGCTTTATAAACGCTTAAAAATGCATCCTTATCAATTTTTTGAATTTCATGTTTTATCTTATAATATTCTTTTTCATTAAATATTACTTCAATCATTTCTTTTTCATCTCTACGTATTCCACCCTTTGCACTAATAATTGTAGAACCTCTTTCTAATTCGTTAATTATATAATCATTTATAAGCTCCATCTTGTCACTTACAATGTGCATCATATAACTAGAGTTTCCTTTAATGGTTATTACCTCTATAAGATAGGAAGCAATAATGACACAAATTATTCCATAAAGGGAAGAATTAACACTAACCATAAATAATCCTAACGCAACAATAATTGAATCAATCATAAATGTAGAATGAGAAATCTTTATTCCAAGATATTTATGGAGCATAACAGAAATAACATCTACTCCTCCAGTACTTCCGCCAACTTTATAAACTAATCCAAGTCCCGTTCCAATAAGTATAGCCGCCATTATAGATGCTAATAATGGATCATTTAAATCTTTAATTACATTTCCCGCCAAGTTTGTATAATAAATCAAATTAACAACAAGTGGATAAACAATTGTAGACAATAAAGTTTTTAAAGCAAAATCCTTTTTCAAAAAGATTAGTCCTAAAAAGAATAATACCCAGTTTAAAACAAAGATTACAACTGCAGGATTAAACCATCTTTCTAAAACAACCGAAATACCTGATAAACCACCATTATCAATATTAAATGGTAAAATGAAAACACTAGTAGCAATAGCTAGCATAGTATTTCCTAAAATAATCACCAAAGAATTTATTAATCTTTCTTTCATGTTAATTATTCCTCATTTTTAAATATGCACTAACAAAACCATCAAGATCCCCATCCATAACTTTGCTAACATCACTAACTTCAAAGTTACTTCTATGATCTTTTACCATTGTATATGGGCAAAAAACATACGATCTAATTTGTGATCCCCATTCATTAGCCATTGATTCACCTTTAATTTTAGCTAACTCCATTTCTTTTTCTTTCATTTTTCTTTCATATAGTTTGCTCTTTAAAACATTCATACAATAATCACGATTTTGAATTTGGCTTCTTTGTGTTTGACAAGAAACAACAATGCCTGTAGGTATGTGCGTTATTCTAACGGCACTATCTGTTTTATTAACGTGTTGTCCTCCTGCACCACTCGCTCTATATGTATCGACTTTTATATCTTCATCTCTTACCTCAATTTCGATATTGTCTTCAAAAATTGGAGAAATTTCAACGGATGCAAAAGAAGTATGTCTTCTTTTATTTGCATCAAATGGAGAAATTCTTACTAATCTATGTACACCTTTTTCTCCTTTAAGCATTCCATAAGCATTATCACCTTTGACTTCAAAAGTAACACTTTTAATACCAGCTTCTTCCCCACTTAGTTGATCTAAAATATTAACTTTGAAGCCAACTTGTTCACAATATCTTAAATACATTCTATATAGCATATCAGCCCAGTCATGAGCTTCAACCCCACCAGCACCAGGATGTATTTCTACAATAGCATTAGTATCATCAAATGGTCCTGAAAGCAAAATTTCTAACTCCATTTTATCCAAAAGACTTTCAGTGGAATTTATATGATCTTCAAGCATTGTACTCAACTCTTCAGATTCTTCTTCACCAATCATAGTAATTAAATCTTTAAAATCACTTATCATAGAATCTAACTCTAGCACCTTTTCAATGTTATTTTTATCCTTGCTAATCTTCTTTAAAATCTTACTAGCTTCTCTATTGTCATCCCAAAAGTCACTATCATTTGTTCTCTCTTCCAATTCGCTAATTTCTTTTTTTAAAGATTCAATATTAAGACATTCTTTCAAGTCGTTAACTCTTTTAGAAAAATCATTATAGAGCAAATTTATTTCATACATGTCTTTAAACATCTATAACATCACCTTTATTACCAGCATTAACTTGATGTTCTTCGCTTACAAATATTACTCTCAAATTAAGCGTTAAAGCCGCAACTTCTAAAGCAATATGTACATTTGTTTCCTCAAACATTTCAAAACCTTTATTTGTATATGTATTAATAGGGTCTTTTTGCTCATATTTTAAATATTCTACAGCCTTGTGGAATCTATCCATATCATCGATATGCTTAGTCCAGTGCTTATCAAAAACGCCTAAAGCTATTTTCTTATGTTCTGCATACAAAAGTTCAGGTGGAACAACCTTGTATTTTTGTTCTAAAGCATCTATTAAAGTATCTCTAACTTTATCTTTAACTTCATCAACATCACAACCATCAAAAGATCCATCAGGGAAGTCAATATATACCTTAATATGATTTCTAATTAACTCTTCAAGTCTTCTTTCATCAATAGCTAAATCTCCATCTATTTCAGTAATAGCATTTTCCACTAGATATTCAGTTGCCTCTCTATATAGTTTTAAAACTATATCTTTAGGATTCTCGCATGATAAGATTTCATCTCTTCTTTTGTACATTATTTCTCTTTGCTCTCTTAAAACTTCATCATATTTTAAAAGATATTTACGATAATCAAATCGTGCGCCTTCTACTCTAAGTTGAGCAATAGATAACATCTTAGTTAAGAAACCAGATTCAATTGAATCACCTTGAAGATGATTTTTTAATAGCATATTGTTTTCTAGTTTTCCTTCATCAAAATGTTTCATCAAATTATCTTGAATAGAAACATAGAACTTAGAATATCCAGGATCTCCTTGTCTTCCACTACGTCCTCTTAATTGGTTATCAACACGTCTTGAATCATTTCTTTCACTACCAAGTACCGCTAGTCCTCCAAGTTCTCTTACTCCTTCTCCAAGCTTAATATCAGTTCCTCTTCCCGCCATGTTGGTAGCAATAGTAACTGCACCTTTTTGACCAGCAAGAGCGACAATTTCAGCTTCTCTTTCATTGTTTTTAGCATTTAACACTTCATGCTTAATTCCTTTTTTCTTAATAAGCATAGATAAGTATTCACTAACCTCTACTGAAGAAGTTCCTATAAGTACAGGCTGACCATTTTTATGTCTTTGCTCTAAATCGGCAATTAACGCATCGTATTTTTCTTTTAATGAATAATACATTGAATCATTATCATCTATTCTTTGTATTGGTTTATTAGTTGGTATAACAATAACTCTCATGTTATAAATATTTGTTAATTCTTCTTCTTCAGTTTTTGCAGTACCAGTCATACCACTCAATTTCTTATACAATCTAAAGAAATTTTGGAAAGTAATTTTAGCTAAAGTAATAGTTTCTTGCTTAATTTGTAAACCTTCCTTTGCTTCTATTGCTTGGTTTAATCCCTCTGAATATGCTCTACCTGGCAACTTTCTACCTGTATTTTGGTCAATAAGCATAATTTCTCCATTATCAACCATATAATCAATATCTCTTTTCATGATATAGTTAGCTTTTAAAGCATTACCAATATGATGAACCAAAGAGGCATTTGCAATATCATAAAGATTGTCTAAATTGAAAAACTTTTCAGCCGCTTTAACACCCGAGTCACTAAGAACTGCTGTTTTTGTTTTTTGATCGTAAATATATTGGCTGTTATTTAATGACTTAACAAATTTATCAGCAACTTGATAATGATTTGTTGTAGCTTTACTTCCTCCAGACAAAATAAGTGGGACACTACCTTCATCAATTAAAACAGAGTCAGCCTCATCAACAAGCGCAAAATTAAGTTCCCTTAAAACTTTATCTTCCATATTTGCAACTCTATTATCTCTTAAATAGTCAAACCCAATCTCGCTACTAGTAGTATAAGTAACATCACATAAAAAAGCTTCTTTCTTTTGCTTTGGAGTTAACTCTCTAGCATTTACTCCAACAGTTAGACCTAAGAATTGATAAACCCTTCCCATCCACTCAGCATCTCTTCTTGCTAGGTATTCATTAACAGTAATAACATGTACACCATGTCCAGATAATGCATTTAAATAAACCGCCATTGTAGCAGTTAAGGTTTTACCTTCTCCAGTTCTCATCTCAGCAACGTCACCATTATCTAAAACTAGTGCTCCCATTACTTGCACTTTATAAGGAAATTCTCCTAAAACTCTTTTATCAGCTTCTCTAGCAACAGCATAAGCTTCATACTTAATATCCTTTAATGTTTTACCATTAGCCAATTGATCTTTAAAATATTGCGTTTTATTTTTTAACTCCTCATCAGTTAGCTTTGACATTTCTTCTTCGTATTTTAAAACCTCTTCAGTTTCTTTTAATATCTTGTTTAATCTTCTAGCATCCACTCTAAACAACTTATTAATAAATGAACCCATAAAATCATCCTTTCTTCCACGCATATCATTTTACCACAAATATTATAATTTATTTATAATATTTTAAATAAAAATAGGAACCCTTAGGTTCCTTTTAAATTATTTTGCTAAAGCCACAACATTTTGTGCTTGAGGACCTTGTTCAGTTTCTAACAAATCAAACTCCACCTCTTGTCCCTCTTGTAAAGTTTTATAACCATCATACACTATTTGACTATAGTGCACAAATATGTCATCTCCTTCACCTCTATTTATGAAACCATACCCCTTGTTAGCATTAAACCATTTAACTTTTCCTGTCATAAATTATCACTCCTTTTTGTTTAATTACTTACATACAAATATTACTTATTTTCTTAATTCTAATCAAACATTTTCGTTTTCCATAAATCGACAATTACTAGCCAAAACAAGTGCTTTAACATCTATATTTGTCGGCAATAATCGAATGATAGTTTTGAGTGTCGATAAAGAAGTTGTAACATCATCTAAAATTAATATTCGTTTCACTCCTTTTAACTTAGTTTTGTCGATTTTTATAATATTTTCAATCTTATTTCTCTCTATATATTTTTGCTCTGATTGTTTATAATTTTTACATTTATTCAAACAATCAATAATTTCAAATTTAAACAACTTTGCTATTTCTTTTACATGATTGAACCCTCGCGTTATATCATCTTTGTAATAACTAGGGGCGCATACTATCTTTCTGTTCCTATATTTATAAGATAACTTCATCAAAAAATTATTTAAAAAAGCATTTTTTAATTCCTCATCATAGCACCCTTTATACCTATATAATATTTCTTTAAAAAAATCATTATACTTATATAAAATAAAGACTTCTACCCCATCTAAAATAACTCTCTTTTCTATAACTTCAAATTTAGATAAACACCTCTTACAAACAAAGTTATTACTTATTGTTTCCTCTACCCTTTCAAAACAAATAAGGCACTTATTCATTGGCTCTTTTTATCATTTTAATAGCTTTGCTTATGCTTTTTGTTTTCTTGTCTATCAAAAATAAAATTTCACCATGAGGAAAATCTTTTTTTCTTCCTACCCTTCCAGATATTTGAACCAAATTTTCATAACCAAACAAACTATGATCAGCCTTGTAAACTATAACGTGACAGTTTTTAAAAGTTATTCCTCTTTCCAAAACTAATGTAGTCAAAACTATTCCCTTCCTCATTTTATGTAACTTATCTAGAATATCATTTCTATTATCAATTTTTGAATTAACCACATAATGAGGCAATTTAAATTTTCTAGAAAAAAGTATTTGCTCTTTTATGGTGGGGAAGTAAATTAAAACCATATCATTTACATGCCTTTTTATAAAACGTTTTATTTCTAAAAAATGAAAAAAGTATTTTATCTTAGGTACATCAAGTTTTTCCCCATGATATCTTTTATTTAAATAATAGGTGTTTTTACATTTTATATTCTCTGGTATTGTTGCACTCATATAAATAACACTCCCTTTCATTGCCCGATATAGAAACGTCTCTAACATTTTATTTCCATTAAAAGGAAATGCATCAACCTCGTCTATAATAACTAAGTCAAAATATTTATTATATCTAAATAGTTGATGAGTAGTAAGTATTACTATATCGCCATATAAATCATTTGTTTTCCCACCATATACACTTACAACACTCGAACTTTTAAAATCATTTTTAATTCTGTTATAAAGTTCTATAACTACATCTTTTCTAGGAATAGTAATGGCTATTTTTAAGTTGTTTTTAACGGAATATTTAATAGATTCATATATTATTTCTGTTTTACCACTGCCTGTCACAGCATTTAAAACACAATCTTTTTTATCCTTGATGTTGTCTAATAAGAATTCACTAGCTTTTTGCTGATCGCTTGTTAAATTATAAGATAAGTTATATTCGCCATCTCCATGAGTATAATCTTTACTTTCCTCTCTTATTTTAAATGATAAACATTTCCTACATGTAATTATCCTGTTTCTATATATAAACAATTCTTTATCATCATTTCCACATTTCTCACACCTCACTTTTATCACCTAGAAGCATGTTAACATAAAAATAATGCCAAAAAATCTCAAGTTTGTTTCAAGTTTGTCTCAAATTTATCTCAACTCATATATAATATATTTAGGTGATAAAAGTGAAGACCATAACTAAAGAACTGTCTTATGTGGAAATTATAAAGAAATCCAAATTTCTTACTTTTTTATACCCGATTTCAAACACTCAACAAGCCAAGCAAATACTTGAACAATATAAAAAAGAATATAGTGATGCAACACATATTTGCTATGCCTATATACTTGATGAGAATACTTTTAAATATTATGACGATGGTGAGCCTACATCTAGTGCAGGAATACCTATTTATCAAGCATTAAAAAACAATAATATAATTTATACACTTGCCATAGTGATCCGTTATTATGGAGGAACAAAATTAGGTGTAGGTGGTTTAACTAGAGCATATTCAGGTGGAGTACTAGAACTTGTAAGTGATGCCTCTAATCTTCAAGACTACAAAAAATATGAAGAATATCTAGTTGAAGTTCCATATTCTCTTTTTGATAGTTTCTTATATCATGTAAATAATAAAGGAATTGCTATCAATGATAAGCAATTCCTTGATAATGTATTTATCTCTTTAAATCTAGATGATGATTCTTTTAATGAATTAAAAGAACTATTTCCAAATCTTAATTTTGTTTTATCCAAATAATCCTGTAACAAATCCTCCTACTGTATTTAATATAGCTAGCAGGAACAAAGCTACGCCAAAATAGGCAAAGCCCCTTATTTTTTCACGCCTTATATCAGGCTGGTCGGCATATTTTGTAATGTCCATACCAAGCATGATTCCTTTGATAATTAAAACTATAAGTATTACCACATATATACAAGGAATGATTATATCTCTAAAAAGTTTAGCTATTCTTTCACTTCGAGTTAACGCTTCCTCTGCATATTGGTTATTTGGATCCTCTTCCTCAGTAAGCGCGTTTTCTTCTTCATAGACAAACTCAACATTCATAGCTCCTGTTGCAACATCAGTTATTGCAGCCGCATAAGGCTTAAAAGAAACACTTATCCAAGCTTGATAAGTTTCCCCATCTTGAAGAGTAAAATGGTCTGCCATATAAAAATCTACATGGTCACCATCAAAATATGTTTCAGGAGATTCATAAGTTTGAGTATTAAGATTATTACATAATGCTTTAGGACAAACTTTTATTACTACATTGCTTGCAGAATACTTATAATTAACCCTGACAACGTAATCATCATAAACAACAGAACTTCCAACCTCTCCTTCTCCAGGATAAACTACAACACTAAAATCTAATGTTTCTCTTGCTGATATAGTAGTTTGACTATTGCAAAATATTGCTATTACAAACAATATAAACAAGACAATTTTTTGCTTCACGATTACACCTCTCCAGTAATCAAGTCAACCATAACATCAATAATAGGATGTAAGAACCAAATTATAACCATTACTAGTAACAACGAAATAAATAAAGTAACCAAATGCTTTATATTTTCTTTTCTAACCTCTGGTTCATCACTAGCTTTTATAATTGCAATACTTAATGTTGTGCCTCTAACAATAAGTAAAACACCTAAAGCAACTATTATAATTGGTTTAACATATGTATCAAATTGTTCTAACATTTCATCTAATCCCTCTGTATCAATTCCCTCAGGAGAAGAATCTATTAAAGCCGCATGTCTATCAACGAGCTTTCCATTTTGATTATTCTTATGTATATAAGATTCTAGATCAACTTCTTTATTTCTAGTTGCATCAGCTAAAACATTTGCATATGTCGTAGATGAATAACCTGATCCTGAGCGAGCTTCAAATTCCATATATGAAGGAACTGCAGTATTAATATAATAAATAGTATCACTACCTGTCGCTCTAACTGACATACTAACTACAACAAAGGCACCGTTAGCGTATGCTAATCTTTTATTTGCTTCAGACATATTTTCTATTACATTGAAACCAACATATCTTCTAGCACCAGAATCTTCTGTAATCTTATTAAATCCTGCTGAAACTAGTGTTCCTTCAGAATATGACATAGTAGAGTTATGTTTATTAACTGATTTCCAACTTCCTGTTAATGAAGCATCAGAACTCAAAATTCTTTTTGCGTGATTACACAAAGTAACAGAACCGCCTTGTTTACACATTACCATTGGAGATTGAGAAGAAGGAGTGCTAGTTGTTCCAGCAATAATATAATAGATATTAAGTCTCTCCACCTCAATTTCATTTTGCAAACTTATTGTCATTTGTCCTTGATAATCCATAGCAAAAAAGGCCAATGTAGAATTTAGGATTGTAGAACCACTTTCTGTATGAAACAATTGACTCGCATATCTAGATTCTACAGCGTTAACTAGCTGGTCTGTAACGTGTTTGTTTCCCATTAAAGATGGGCCAGTTGTAGTACCTGCATTATAATTAGTATCATCTTTTCCCAAACTTTGCTTTATTGCATATAAGCTTGAATAGCCTCCTGATGAGTTTTGTACAACAGCACCATACATAACATAAGTTTTATCCTCTGGCACGGCTAAAGCTGCATTAACTGAAGCAGAACCTACAGGCATCATCATCAGAATAAGTAAAAAAGTTATAATTAAAGACCAAAATTTCTTCATAAAATCACACCCTTATCTCAATTATATATTTTTCAAAATATATAATCAACAGACTATGAGCAAATTGCTTAAAATTAAAAAACTCCCTAAGGAGTTAAATTTCTTTTATATTTTTAGAAAAATTTTTGACAGGATTTATAAATTTGCCATTTTTTAAAAGAGAGAAATTCAAATGATTACCCATATTTGAACTAATTGTGTTATTACTAGCCTTTGCTAAAATATCGCCTTGCTTAACTGTATCTCCAACTGTAACATTAACTTCGCCTAAACTCGAATAAATGGCTTCAATGTTATTTTCACCCTTTATTTTAAGAGTAACCCCATACATTGGATCAACCTTCTTTTCTACAACCTCTCCTGAAAAAGCTGCCACCACTTCGAAGTTATTATTATTGTAAAAATAATCCACACCTGTAGATGGCGTATAGCTACCATTATAGTACACCAATGCTTTTTCTCTAACACTTGCATCATCGCTCAAATCATAGAAATATGTCTTAATTTGAGCATTAACCTTGAATGGGACCCCAAGTTTTTCTTCTTTTACAACAACAATTTCTTCCTCTTTATCATCCGGAGCCACAACTCCATCAGAGACTACAATTTGTTCATTTTCGCCTGTTGTACCATTACTAACAATACCCGCTACTCCAGCACCTAAAATACCCACAAGAAATGTCGTCAAAATAGTATACTTTGTAGCCTTAGTTAATTTTATTTCTCTTAATTTTTCATTTTCCATTATTTCCACCTCAATAATAAGTTTGTCCCTTATTTTGAAGTTTATACATTTTTTTAATTAATATTTTCGTAATCAGAAATCATATTAATTCTAACAGTATGTTGCTCTCCTAAAAACTCAGAGTCAATTAGTCCTTTAACAATGCCAAAAGCCTCATCAAGATTAGTTTTTTCAGCCCCTAGAGCCAATACATTGGCATCAATATGAGACTTAGCTCTAATTGCATCTGAAGCAGTAACTGCTAGAGTACATCTAATACCTTTAACTTTATTTGCAGCCACACAAACTCCATCCCCAGATCCACAAATAACAATTCCATATTCACTCTCTTTTTTTGCTACACTTTCAGCTGCTTTAAAAGCATATACAGGGAAATCGCATCTAATCTCATTATCACAACCAAAATCTAAACATTCATATCCCAATTCTTTTTTTACTTTTTCTATTAATTCTTTCTTTAATTTATAACCTCTATGGTCACTACAAAAAGCTATTTTCATTACTATCACTCCCACTACAATACTAGCACATAATTATTATTTTACAAAAAACTTAGAGAAAAAGAATTTAACTCTTATATTAGAATTATCACAACTATTTTTCTTTAATGACCCTTTCAATACATTTCCTTTTGCCTCACCTATAAAAACAACTATTTTCCCATTTATATACTCACTTCTACCACCCTCAAATGAAAAACTTTCAATATTATTGATTACCGCATTTGTAATAAGCGATTCATCTAAATTTGAAATTAATTCATTATAAATATCAATCAATCTTTCCTTATATAAATATCCTTTTATAACATCCTTATTTTCATTACTATTTAAAACTATTTCATATTCATAATTAAACTCTCTCTGCTCAAGTTTAAATCCACAAAATAACACACTAAGTCCCAATACTAATATACTAATTTTTTTATACATTATTATCACCATTAATAGTATTGTAATAATTTACCTAAATAAACAAAAAAGAGTGTTTCCACTCTTAATTGTTATATGAATTAGCTTCTTTTATTCTTTGCTTCTTTCTTTCAACTTCGTTTAAGATTTTCTTTCTCATTCTAAATGTTGAAGGTGTTATTTCAACTAGTTCATCTTCGTTTATATAATCAAGGCAAGACTCTAAAGAAAATCTTCTAGGCTTTTTAAGTACTACAGTAGTATCTTTGCTACTACTTCTCATATTAGATAAATTTTTAGCTTTAGCTACATTTACAGCTAAATCATTTTCATAAGCATTTTCTCCAACTAGCATACCTTCATATACTTCAGTGCCTGGTTCTACAAACATAACGCCTCTATCTTCAACTTGTCCAATACCATATGCTGTAGCTTTTCCAGCATTAGCAGCAACAAGAACACCATTTTTTCTTTCTCCAACACTTACATTCTCTCTAGCTCTATATTCTTTATAAGTGTGGTTTATAATTCCATATCCTTTAGTTAAAGTCATAAAGTCTGTTGAGAATCCAATAAGTCCACGAGAAGGAATAACATAATTAACTCTCGTTTGACCATTATTGCTAGTCATATTTTCCATTATAGCACCTCTTGTACCTAGTGCTTCAATTACTCCACCAATTGATTCATCTGGACACTCAACTTGTAAATCTTCATAAGGTTCACAAATAATACCATCAATCTCTTTTGTAATAACTTGAGGTTTAGATACTTGGAGTTCAAAATCCTCTCTTCTCATATTTTCAATTAATATAGATAAGTGAAGTTCTCCTCTTCCTTTAACTAACCAAGATTCAGTATTAGGAATTCTAGTAAATCTCAAGCTAACATCCCTTTGAGACTCTTTTGCCAATCTTTCTTCAATCTTTCTAGCAGTAACATTTTTACCTTCTTGCCCTGCAAATGGTGAGTTGTTTGTAGAGAATGTCATCTCTAGAGTTGGTTCATCAATTCTAAGTGGAGGTAATGCTTCTAAACAGCCAGTTTCACAAACTGTTTCTCCCACGCCTATATCTTCAAGACCGGCAATAGCACATATGTCCCCAGCACTAACACTTTCAACTTCTACTCTTTTAAGACCACTAAATCCAAATAATTTTTGAATTCTAAATTGTTTATTAGTACCATCTAATCTCATACATGTTACCGTTTGATTAACTTTAATAGTACCTCTAGCTACTCTACCAACACCAATTCTTCCAACATAATCATTATAGTCTAATAATGCAGGTTGAAATTGTAATGGAGAAGAACTATCCATGCTAGGAGCTGGTATGTACTTGATGATAGTTTCATAAATTGGTTCCATTGTTTCTTTTTGAGTCTCTAAATCTTCCTCATAACTACTAGTTCCTTTAAGACCACTAGCAAAAACTATAGGGAAATCAATTTGCTCATCTGTAGCATCTAAATCCATAAATAATTCATAAACTTCATCAATAACTTCATGAACTCTTGTATTTGGTCTATCTACCTTATTAATTACAACAATTGGCTTTACATTAGCTTCCAAAGCTTTCTTTAAAACGAATCTAGTTTGTGGCATAGTTCCCTCATATGCATCAACAACAAGTAATACACCATCAACCATCTTCATAATTCTTTCAACTTCTCCACCAAAGTCAGCATGTCCTGGAGTATCAAGAATATTAATCTTGTAATCCTTATAATTAATAGCAGTAGGCTTTGCTAAAATTGTTATTCCTCTTTCCCTTTCAATATCATTGCTATCCATTACTCTATCTTCTACAACTTCATTAGTTCTAAAAGTTCCAGATTGTTTAAGTAATTGGTCAACTAAAGTAGTTTTACCATGGTCAACGTGAGCAATAATAGCTATATTTCTAATTTCCATATTTACACCTTCAATCCTCAATAAAAAATAACTAACATATTATACTCATTTTGATATGTTATTACAAATATTTTTATACAACAAAAAGAAAAAGGGAACTAATTCCCTTTATTCTTCTTAAAGTTTTGGTCATCCGTGGACTTTTTAAATGCTCTTTCTTCTTTCTCACTAACAAGAATCTTGTGCATTGTAATTCTTTGTCCTGGAGCAACAACAAACAAGCATTGTCCAATACCAGCATTAGCAATAAAGTCTGTCTCTTGAGTTGAGAATCCACCAACTGAAGCATACAAATCAATAAGCGATTGTAAGTCGGCTGGGTTTAGACCGAATATAAACGAATATTGACAACCATTTATAATAGCGGTTGTATATTTCTTTATAGTTACAGCACCAACGAAGTCGTTTACGTTTTGTGTGATAACTACAAATATACCATTATATTTTCTGATACGCTTAATCATGTTATGCATGAATAGTAAGGCAGCAGGGCTTCTTTCATCGATGAAAACGTGGGCCTCATCTACTACAATAGCAATGTGTCTATTATCACCTTTTGCAAGGTTGTGTTCTCTGTTCTTACTTACTTCATTTTCCAAGAATCTAAGAACTAACATCATTTGCGCATTCATAACTTGGTCATTTTTACTGTTAGTCATTTTTCTGAAGTCAAATAATATCAAGTCACTGTTTTTAGTATCAATAGTAGTAGGACCATTCCATAAGTTAGATAAAGATCCTTCTCCACATAATCTATCCATATAAACTTCTAGGTTTCTTAAGTCATTTAATTCACTACTAACTTCTACAGCTCTATTACTATCTTTAACAATAATATCACTAAGCTCTTTTATTCTCTTCTTGATTAATCCCATAATATCATCCATTATAGGGAAATCTTCAGCTTTATATTTAACAAAGTCTTCATATTTAGAAATACCCTTCAAATCATAAGCTTCACTAAACATCTTAGACAATCTAGATACTTCTCTGTTTGTCATATCAGGAATTAGGTTTTGCATAAATTGCTCTAAGAATTGAATATGGCTTGAGAAAATAGATCTATAACCATCTCTCATTTCTTCTTTAGTTAAAACTTTATCTCCCGCTTCTTCTTGCATTACACCAAAAATATGGAATGGATTAATTCTTGAGTTGTTACCACTACCAACATCAATTATTTGTCCTCCAAGTCTTTGAGTCATAATATCATATTCTCCTTCAGGGTCAACAATAAATGTTTTTACACCTTCAAGGATCATTTTTAAAAGCATTTTCTTAGTAAAGTGAGACTTACCACTACCTGATTTACCAATAATCATCATGTTAGAGTTAGTTCTAGAAGGACTTCTAGTCTTTGGATCAAAGAATATCAAGCTTGATTCATTATATCCAAGTAAGAAACCATCTCTATCTTTCAAATCTTGGAACATGAACGGGAATGATGCTCCTAGAGTAGAGGAAGGAATATCTCTACCATTAGTTAAAATTAAATCATCTCTTGGTGATGGTAACATTGAGATTAATCCAGTCATTTGTCTCATAAGCAATTTATCAACCTTAAATCTATGTTGCTTAAATTGGTTCAATACTTTTCTGTTTATAGTTCTTAATTCTTTTTCAGTTTCTGCATATGTCATTAC
Source organism: Bacilli bacterium (assembly GCA_017517765.1). Classification (GTDB taxonomy): domain Bacteria; phylum Bacillota_I; class Bacilli_A; order RFN20; family DUOF01; genus RGIG6178. The sequence continues at coordinate 601,492 of JAFWYE010000006.1, forward strand.
ATAGATACCAATAAGTTTTAAGTACTCATTACCTCTTTCGATATCTCTTAATACTTCCATAAAAGACTCTAATTGAGCTCTCTTGGCCATATTTTCTGACATTTTTCCTCTTTCAAGGATTTGCGTATTAACCTCTCTTATCGCTTTATCCATCAAAGCTTTAGCGGTACTTTGCTCAACGTTTCTAATATTCATAACACAAGTTGTGTTAGACATTCCAACAAGTGGTGTTAACCAAGCACCTGTAACTTCTCCTGGATAATCATAAGTAGAGAAAATAGTTTCGTGAACTGAATCAGTTTTAATTTTTGTAGCAAAGAATTCTATATTCTCTGGCATAATTTCTTTTTTATAATCAACTTCAGGATGAGCAAAGAATGATTCTTTTCTCCTTCCCATTGGATTATAGAAATAATAGTACATTGTTTTTATTTCTGCATCATCACAAACTTTAGGCTCTAGTTTAGTAATTGCTAATTTTTCATAAGCATCATCAACTGCACCTAAAACAGTTTCTTTGCTAGAATGATATAAAATAATGTAGAAAGTCTTAATCATTACAGGATAGTCTGTATTATATGCTGTAATTAAATCATATTCATATTGAATTTGTTTCTTTCTTTGCTCATAACCCTCATCAGACATCTCTTTGTCATTATGTTTTCTTTCAAGAAGGCTAAACATACCAACTTGTTTATCAACAGAATTAGTTAAGTCTAGTTTTCTTTCTAATTTCAAAATCGTACAATCCGTACTTACGCTGTTAAACACACTAGCAAGTTGTCTCATTTTAGACATTTGCTCATCATGAGAAAGATATGAAATATTTAAAGAACCAACTTTAATAACTTTTCCATATCTACCTGTAGTAAATGTGATAAGCCCATTCTCAATACTTCGAATAGGTAGGAAATCTAATATATCTCCACCTTTTCTTGCGGCATTTTTAGCAGCTTGTTCTTTTCTAATTCTTTCTAGTCTTTCGGCTTCTTTCTTTTTTGCATCCTCAGCCTTTTTGATGCTAGGATCAACCTTTTCTACAACCTTACTTTTTGCCATTTTTTACAACACCGCTTCTCTTTTTATAATATTTTTCTTGGGAAAAGAAATCAAATATAACCCCAAATGATTGATAGCCTTTCTTGTTTGTGATAAATGAAGGAGATACCAACATTAAAGCAAATAATGCCATCAAAGCAATAACTACAATTTGAACTCCTATTCCCCAACCTGTATTGAAGACTAAAAGTGCAAGTACTACTGTAGCTGCTAAAATTCCTGCCTCTGGCAATCCTAGTCCTTTAAACAATTGTAATTTTACGTTTCTAGCAGATTTTGGTATTAAGTATCCCATATATTATTCCCCTTTCTTTTGATTTTCGTAGAAATGAGCAGCTTTATTAGAAGCACTCATTAATCTCTCTCTTTGTTTATCCGCTTGTTCTTTTAATTTAAGAGCCTCTGATGTAGACATTCTTTCGCCGTTCATTTTTTGTAGTTTATTTGCGGTTTTAGCATAGTCTAATTGAGCCTTTCTATATGAAGCAGATATATTCTTAAGTTCTTCTTTAGTTTGTTTTGAAATTTCACTTGTCATAGAAGTTGTTGCCTTTTGCTCAAACTTCTTATAGTTATCAGCCAGTATTTCAGCTTCCTTCTTATATGCAGTTGCATAGTCTGAGAAAGATTTTTGAATCTTTGAACTATCGTTACTATTAATTGCTTCAGAGAAGTTGTTACTTGCGTTTTTATAATCGCTAATCATATTATTGGCAACTTTACTAGTGGCCTTATCCATCATCTTCCATTCATTAGTAGTACCTGGTGTTGGTTCGCTCTTAACTGAAGCATTGATATAAATTGCACCAGGGCTAACTTTTTCTCCACTATAACTTCCTTTAGCAATTCCTTCTTTTGGAGTTCTATTAGTTATGTTATTAGTAGAATTGAACTTATTAGAAATATTTACATTTTGAGTAACGTGAGTAGTAGTAGAAGTTGGACCAGATTTATTTCCACCTAAATTAGAATTATTGCCAGCAAGCGCACCTTGATTTGAACCAGGTTGTTGAGCTTCCACAAATATAGTTTCTCTTTTCGTAGTTGTTGTATTCTTTGTGATAGTTCGTGTTCTTGTTGGTTGTCCTTGTCTTGAAGATATCTTAGTAAGAACATTTTCAAGTAATGCATCAGTCTTATTTTCTTTTCCTTTAAGAATTCCAGTAAGCATTGTAGCACTACTTCTAGTAACGCTAACTGCAGCCATAATAATAAGTGTTCTTCCTACACCATTTAATAGCGAGAACGTTCCTGTAACAACTTCTGTTTCTGGTGTTTCTCCTGGTGTTGGTTCATATATACTTCCCAATCCACCATCATCTTCTGGTGTAGCTTCTGTATTAGCTAAAGCATCTAAGTTGATGTTGTTTATTACATTAACTAGTGCCACAAACACCATGAATGTCCCTATTTGAGTTAAAAGCAAAATAAATTCATAGATAAGTTTACTTTGCCATTCTCTAAAGCTTTTACCATCATCTAATACCATCTTAGATATTGAAAATGGTGAAGCAATATATAGTATAACAATGTTGAATAACCTTTTAACAAGTTCAAACACAATCATTCCTAGGTTGTATAAAACAAATACACCACCAAGTAAAGATATATACCAATGATAAGCTAAATCTGGAGTTCCTTCCGGAATCGAACCTTCAACTGGATACATAAGATCATATAAGAATCCGTTTCCTAATTCTCTAAATGAAGTAAACTCTGTTTCATTAATTGCGTTGAATACCTCAATTAAGTTTCCTGAGTTAACAAATATTGAATCGGCAATACTTATATTGTTGTCTCCACCCAGACTTGCTATCCATACAGCAATATTACTAACCATAGAAATAGCGAACAATACTACAGGCCCCATAACAGCAAGAAGTAAAAATGCCAGTGCCATATTTTTAAATAATGGTCCTAAACTCTTAGGCGTTTCACTTGTCATATTTTTAATAATCATGACCATGCTAAAAATCAAAATGAGTCCTAAGGCAAAAATAAGCAATATAACATAAGCGGTAGTTATAACATTTTGTCCTAGCAATTGATCAATGATACTAGCTTTTTCTACAACACCATTGTTTACATTGATACCAGCCACTTTATAAAATAATTTGGTAATTTCATCAATTAATGACAAAACATAATATGTGAGTTTCCAAATCACTTCATATAAGACATATAAGATACCCCTTGCGGTACTTGCATATTCTTTACCCGCTAAAGATAAAAAATTCATTCAAATCACCACATATTTCCGGTCCCTAGACCTAACTAAATTATAACCTACTATTTTTCGTTTTTTCAATTATTTGGAAAGATTAAAATAAATATGTGTGAATTTTACTTAAAAAATATATTTTTTAAATAAAAAAAGAGCAACTCTTGTTACTCTTTAAAAAACTACCGCAATTAAATTGTTTTTTCCTTTATTAGAAATTGTTTTCATTAAGTTTTGCAATTTAACCTTTGTATTTTCTGGTAAAGAAGTAAGTTTGCTACTTATTCCACCCTGTAAAACAATACCCATATTTTGCCCAAATATTTGTTTATCAAATATTGCACTACTATTTTCATCCATTCCCTCACTTAAATAATTTACCAAAGATTCACTTTGCTCCTTTAGCCCAATAAGTGGAGAGAAAGTTGTTTCCACATCAACTCTTATTATATGCAGTGTCGGCGCACTTGCTCTTACTTTTACTCCATATCTATTTCCTTGTTTTATAAGCTCTGGCTTATCAATTTTTATTTTATCCACACTTGGGGTTGCAAAACCATATCCACTAACCATCGCCATATCTAAGGCACTAGATATATATTCATAATCCTTCTTTAACTTTGCATATTCTTGCATAACCCTTAATAGTTCACTTGGATCATCAATATCGAATCCCATTATTTCTTTTAACACACTTTCATATAAAGAATCATCAACTTCAATTTCAATTTCTACAACTCCTAAAGACATATCTACATTAGCAATTTTAAACTCATTTATATATTCGTTTTCTTGAATTACCTCTTTTATACCATCTATATCTTTTACTTTTTTTGCATACCCCAATGCAGTTTGAACGGAGTCATCAATTGATTTTCTAAGCCAATGTTCACCATCTAAAACATTAATCCACTCTGGCACATTTATCTCTATATTAGAAACAGGAAATTCATACAATGCACTTTTTAAAATTTCATCTATATCTTCTTGCTTCATATTTTCGATATCTAAAGCCAGCACTGGAACATTATATTTACCAACTAAATCACTTGTGACATTGATTGCTTTTTCCCCATTTGGTTCTTTACTATTTACTATAATAACGAATGGTTTATTAATCTTGATTAGTTCATCTATAACAGCATTTTCTGCCTCAAAATAATTCTCCTTTGGAATATCTAAAATTGTTCCATCGCTAACTATCACTACCCCAATAGTAGAGTGATCACTAATGACTTTTTGTGTACCAATTTTAGCAGCCTCATCAAAAGGAATAGAATCCTCATACCATGGTGTTTTTACCATCCTTACCCCATCCTCATCTTCATATCCTTTTGCATCTTTTATAACATACCCTACACAATCCACCAATCTAGCATTTATAGATATTCCTTCCACATTAATAGCAATTCCCTTATTTGGAACAAACTTTGGTTCCATTGTAGTGATAGTTTTACCCTCACCCGAAATTGGTAGCTCATCTATTGCTCTTTGCTTTTCATCCTCATTTTCAATATTAGGAATAATCACAAGCTCCATAAACCTCTTAACAAATGTGGATTTTCCTGTCCTAACTGGCCCAACTACCCCTAAATAAACATCTCCATTACCTCTACTAGCTAAATTAGCTAATAATTCATTTCTATTCATAAAATCCCCCTGACTAATAACACTTTATGAGCAGCCTTTTAAAAATATGCAAAAAAAAGGACACTCATGTGCCCTTCACTTTTTTTATATTATGCAGCTTTCCTCTTACCTTGAGTATTTGTTTTTGTTTTTCCGCCTTTTGACATCATTCTCTCAACGCCATCCATGTGTACTTGCAATCCATTCTTCATTTTTCTAGAGTATAATGCATTTAAAGCTCTTATTTCTCTGTTATTCATTTCAATATCACGCTTAGCAAAAAATCCACCATTACGTGCATTTTCTTGGTTTCTTGCTTGTAAATAATATCTACGAGCATTAATCGCTTGCGCTTGTTCTAGTTCTTTCTTCTCTTTAGCACTTAATCCATGTTCTTTTGCATAGGCATCTACTCCTGCTAAAGCCATGTCCAAAATTTTCTTATACTCATAAGAAATAGTATCAACCATTCTCTTGTAGTTTGGATTACCAGCCTCTATTCTTTCTATCTCCGCAATTCTAACTGCATTATCATTACTAATAGCCATCTTAACCACCTATCCTTGACTACATTTTAACACCATATTTTATCATTAGCAAATAATCATTAATTTTTTCCACATTAAACCGTTCTTCTAATGCGTTTCCCCTCATAAATTGATATGGCTTTTGGATAATCATTTTGTGTTGACTCTAAAAACATTTCCATAAGATCAGAAATTTCAGCCAGATAAGTAAACCCATGACCTGAAGCGCCATATTTTTTATCTGCTCTATTAGCAAGAGATACTTGCTCATTAGAATACTCTTTTTTTATTCTCGCAATTTCTCTAGCTGTCATTATAAGAAGATGTTTTTCCTCAAAAACATACGAATTTTTTTTGGCAATGCTCTTCATTTCTTTTTTTATTTTTTTTATTCTCTCTTCAGTTCCAAGTGGACAAACTGGGAGCCAATCTTGTATAAATCGAACAAACTCCTCTTTTGTCTCTGGGACAATAACAACTAGCTCCCCATTTTCAAATTCAGTCCATTTGTCTCTAATTATCATATCTTTTTTTCTTAGGTCTAATAGTTCTTTTAAATTTTTTTCATTCAATTCTATCACGCAACTTCACCTCGTCCTACATTATTTTACCATCGCGCAATAGTGAGTTCAATCTTTATTTTTCTTAGTCCCTTTGTTTATAAATCTATCCCCGAGTTTACTTTTCAATAAATCATCTAACTCTTCTTCTTTTCCTTCTAAAAATCCATTTAAATCAACGATAAAAGCCTGCGTTCTGTTCACAAACAAAAAATAATATTCCTTTGTTTTATATGCAGAAAATAGCTCGGAATAAGAATATTTGTCCTCGAATTGTCCAATTCTAGATGTTTGAACTAAACTAAACTCATCTTCATGAAACGTGAAAATTTGTTGAGTAGCAGATATTAATAAAGCATTTTTCTTGATAGATTCTGATTCAAGTATATTTATAAAAAAATAAACAAAACAAATAAGGGCCAATGAAAAAACAATATATACATATCCTCTGAAACCAAAAAACATCAATAATATGCCAATGCAAAACAATATAAAAGAAGTTATATAAGAAAGTAGTTTAACTTTTTTATATAACAACTTTAAAAACGATTTATATCCTTCAATGGTATACAAACTTTTGTTGATTATCATTTTCCATTGTATCTCTTAAAGGTTTCTACGAATTGTTCTTTAGTAACTGGCTGTTCTGTTGAGTTTTTCCAGAAATTAGAAGGTGGATCTATTTCTTCTAGTTTCGTTAAACTAGGGCCCCCTATTTCTGCCAAGTTATCTCTAAGCTCTTCAATACTAGGATTTAAAGTTCCATTATGTGAAGGTTGCCCCTCTGTAGTTGGTCTTCCACCGCTTCTAGCAGTAGTCCTCATATTTGCCCTTTTATTTTTCCAATCAAAATGAGAGTGGTCTTCTTTTAAATCCCTTATTTGTTGATTTTGTCCTTTTACTGTTTGTTCCAATCTATCAATTTTTGCTTGTTGGTCTTTTTGCGCTCTTGCTTGAGCTCCAGAAAGTCCCCCAAGCACACCGCCAAGATTATTATCTTTTTTTGCAGATTTAGAATAATCTTTCATTTTTTCTTTTTTTGTTAAATTGTTTAACTTATTTTTTCTCTCTCGATTATTCTTCATCATATTTTTCAAATCTTTATAATCTTGCTTGCTATTCATTAAACGTTCTCTTATTCTCATAAGTTCTAGTGTCATTCTTTTTTTCTTACCGACTTTTTCTTCTATTCTAGCTCTAACTAAAAGATCATTATATCTATTATACATTTCTTCCATTTCATCAAAAAGAGCTTGTCTTTCCTCTTCTAGAAGTTCATATTCACCATCAAGAAATTCTTGTAAAACTAGTGAAGCGAATAAGCATTCTTCCATTTGTGAAAGCTCTTCTTCGCTCAGATCACCTTCTTTTAATATTTCCAATCTCTCTTCTAATTCTTTTTCAATTAATAATTTAGCTTGATCATCTAGCCTTTGGGCTATGTTCATAATTTCTTGTCTATCCATAATAGTCACCTACTCTAAATATGATTTTATATAAAATCAAATTCTTAGTCAAATAAATAGCCTTATAGATTAAAGTTATCAACACAAAAAAAGTAGGTGAGCTTATCACTTACCTACTTATTTATTATTTTACAAGTCCTTTTAAAGAATCGTTGTTTCCTAACCCTTTATTTTTCATCATTATAACCGCCACTAACAATGACCCTTGTCCAATTGTATTAACAATCTCTTTAATCCAATCATCAATCGATTCATTACTTGCTAAGTATCCCATGCACAAAGTGAAGATAAATGCCACAACAATAAGAATACAGGCCATAGTAGCTTTTTGATGCATTGCTATCCTAAACAAAGAACCATCTAAAACTAATACACCTAATACCATTAATACAACAAATATCATTGTTCCTTTATATGGAGCTGGTGCAATAAATGCAAGAACAGGGAGAACAAAAGCAAATTCTATATGCTCTCCTGATTTAGACACAAACATCATAACCATTCCAATTGCAGCGAGTACGAATCCAATTGTTTGCATTGGGAAAAATGATTCTTTTAATGGTGTAAAATCACACACTGAAGCATAGTAGAGAAGCTTGTGTGTAGCCTTTAAAAATCCTGCAACAAATACAAATATAGTTCCCGAAGAGAACAAAGCAAAAGTACCTTTTGACATTTTATTGTATAAGGATTTTTGTAAGATTATAGAGGCCACCAAAAACATTCCCACAGGAATATAATCTACAATTGCCATCAAAATATTTAACATAATTATTTTTCTTCCTTAGAAGTTTCTACCTTAACTTCCTCTACTTTTTCCTCTTTATATTTTCCAATATGATATACAGGAACAAAAGGAATAATTAATGGAGTATGATCAGCATAGGCTCTATACTCTTCTTTATTACCATAATTTTTTTCTTGCCTCTTATCTAATCTTTGAGCACCATTAATCATTACATAAACAATTAAGATATATCCTAAAATAACAACAATCCATTGCCATACATTATTAAGTGAAGTTAAACTTCCAACAAACATACCAGTCCAGAATAATATTTCTCCAAAATAGTTAGGGCAACGAACAAACTTATATAGTTTCTTTGTTGCTACCATATTTGGATTTTCTTTCTTTTGCTCACTCTTTTGAGCATCTGCTAAACTCTCAAGAACTAATCCAATAATAGAAATAACAATTCCTATAGCAGGAAGTAATACAGCGTTCAAACTAAATGCTTGTCCAAATTGCCAAATATTCTCGTTTTCAACTCTATAGAAAACAGGTGAAGTTTGAGCAAAATACAATAATGTTACACTAACCCATATAGCAGCCTTAACAAATACAGGCATTTTCTTTTCATCTGCTTTAATTTCTTCTTTTAACACTCTTTTATAAGATGCATTTTTTAATTCTCTTACAAGCAAGAAGCCACTAAGCCTTGCTCCATATGCAACAAGTAAAACAGTTTGAATACATAAAATTAAGTCTACACTACCATTAACAAGAGCATAAACTAGATATGCTAACCCAAGCCCTATAACAGAAAAGCCATATCCAATTGATAAAAACCAAACAAACTTCTTAAATCCAATAGCACAACACAATGCACTAACAGCTAAAAATATCCAAATCCACATATTAACTCTCCTTATTTAGTAAAACTATTTTTAATATATTCCTTAAAACTAGCATCACCATAAATAGTATCTGCCACCATATCTTGGCTCAAAGTAAACTTAGAGAATTTAATAACAGCCCACTTACCGTTTTTCTTATTTTTAGGTAAAGCGGCTAAAACACTAAATAACCAAGTTGGCGCTCTTTTTATAACAGGAGTTTTTCCTGCAGCCTCAAAACACATATTAGCAATTTCTTCATATGTATAAGTTTCTTTTCCGCCAACATTATAGATTTTATTTTCATCTTTAATACTCTTAACTATAAATTCAGCAAAATCAGGAGTATCAATTACATTAGCACTAACTGTTTTTTTACCAAGAAGTGAAACCTCACCTTTTTCAATCATTGGTCTAAATACTTTAACAATGTCATAGAAATATCCAGTAGGTCTATGAATTACATATTGTAATCCACTCTTTCTTAATTCTTCCTCAAACATATACTTTGCATGAACCATAGGAACATCTGGAGCTTCATCTGCTCTAATAACAGAAATATAACTAAAATATTTAACTCCAGCACTCTTTGCTTCTTCTAAAATGTTTAGATTTCCTTGATAATCAATATCATAGTTACTTACAGTAGCACTAAATGTAGTAAGACCAACTGTGGTAATTACTGCTTCTGCCCCATCACATAATCCCTTTAGTGACTCTTTATCAGTTACATCAAGTTTTTTAAATGTATACTTGCTTGTATCTAATCCTTCAATCTCCTTTTCTACAAAATCTGTAGCAACAACCTCATGTCCTTGCTTTACTAATTCTTTTAGGATTTCAGATCCTAGTTTTCCATAAGCTCCCGCTAAAACAACTTTCATATTATCATCCCTTCTAATATTTATATACTTGATTATAGTACTTTACTTTTTTTTATATAACATAGAAGACCTTTTTTTAATAAAAAAAAGGACATATCAAACATGATATGTCTTCATTTTATATTTGTTTATCTAAATTTCTAGGAATTTTATCCTTTATAATAGCATCAATAATTTTCTCTTCTTTTTCTTTACTCACTTCTTTGCCAGCTAGTTTAGCCACATCCTTAATAATTTTCCTTAACTCATTTTCATCTTTTAAATCTTTATTTTGTATTGATCTAGCAAGAGAAAAAATATCTTCTTTTTTCACCTTTGTTTTAGATTCAACTTTTGAAAAAACATCATTATTCATAAAACATCCTCCTACAAAAATATATGCAAGAGCCCAATATTTGTTAATAAAAAAGAGTTAACAGATGTTAACCCTTATTCTTTTTTGCTTCTACATTTAATTACTATTGGTGTCCCCTCAAAACCAAATGCTTCTCTTAATTTATTTTCTATAAATCTTTGGTAAGAAAAATGCATATATTTTGGATCGTTTACAAATAGCACAAAATATGGAGGTTGAGCACTAACTTGATTAGCATATAAAACTCTAAGAATGCCGCCATTAAATTCAACTGGTGGAGTTCTTGTTACTGCCTCTAATAATACATCATTTAAAACAGATGTAGAAATTCTCTTTGTAGCACTTTCATAACTTGTTGTAATTGCTTTGAACAAAGTGTCTATTCTTTCGTTTTTCAAAGCACTTACAAAAACAATTTCAGCATAACTTAAGAATTTAAATTCATTTCTAATTTCTTTTTCCATTGCAGCCATTGTATGAGTATCTTTAACTACAGCATCCCATTTGTTAACTACTATAACTACAGCCTTACCTGCTTCATGAGCATATCCAGCTACATGCTTATCTTGTTCTTTTATTCCATCTTTGCCATCAATAACAATGCAACAAACATCACTTCTGTCAATTGCACTTAATGCTCTTAATGCAGCATATTTATCAATTGATTCAAATATTTTTCCTTTTTTCTTTAATCCTGCGGTATCTATTGCAACATATTGCACTCCATCTCTAGTAAATGGTGTATCTATTGCATCTCTAGTAGTACCTTCAATATTAGAAACAATAACCCTATCCTCTCCAAGTATTGCATTAGTTAAACTAGATTTACCAACATTTGGTCTACCAATAAAAGAAAACCTTACACTTCCCTCATAATCTTCATATTCTTTGTTAGGGAACGACTTAATGATCTCATCAAGCAAATCACCAACACCAACACCATGAATGCCACTGACTGCAATCGGATCACCTAAACCTAAAGAATAGAAATCATATATATTATTTTTCTTACTTCCATCATCAATCTTATTAACTGCAACAATTACTTTTTTCTTACTTCTTTTTAAAAGTGAAGCAATATACATATCATCATTGTCACAACCGCTTCTTCCATCACAGATATATACAATAATATCGGCTTCTTCTATTGCTATTTGTGCTTGCATTCTAATTAACTCTTGAAAAGGAGCATCTTTTAACTCAATTCCTCCTGTATCAATAACTCTAAATTCTTTACCTAACCAACTAGCTTTAGCATACAATCTATCTCTAGTAACACCAGGAGTGTCTTCTATAATAGATTTTCTTTCGCCTATAATACGATTAAATATAGTAGATTTACCAACATTTGGCTTACCTATAAACGCTACTACTGCCTCTATCATATCCTCACACCCTTTCTTCTACTAATTTTAGAATATAGTTTACAACTTCATCAAAACTCATATTCGTAGTATCAAGAACTATAGCATCTTCAACTTTAACTAAAGCCTTAGAAACATATGTATCAACATAATCTCTATGCTCTAAGTTCTTTAATACTTCTTCATAACTTGTTGTTATTCCTTTTTCAAGATTTTCCTTGTATCGTCTATCTGCTCTAACATTTAAATCTGCAACTTGATATATCTTTAATTCTGCATCTTTTAAAACAACTGAAGCAATATCTCTTCCATCCATAATTACTCCACGTTTTTTTCCCATTTCTTGTTGTTTTTGAACCATTACGCTTCTAACAATTGGATTGGGAACTATTTTAGGAAGCATCTCATTTACTTCTTTTGTTCTAATTTTTACAGTTACGTTTTCCCCATTTAAGAAAACTTCTTCATTAATATAACTGTAATCATAATTGCTATCTAATATATCTTGAATCTTTTTGTCATCACTAGGAGAAATCTTATTAACAACAAGCAAGTATGCAACACATCTATACATGCTTCCTGTATCTATATATGTATAACCCAGTTTCTTTGCTATAACTTTAGCCACACTAGATTTTCCACTACCAGCTAAACCATCTATTGCAATGTTTATCTTTTTCATATTCTCCCTCCTTACAATAAAAAAGTACTTTAAAACTAAGTACTTTTTAACTTCTTAAAATAACAATTGATAGAGCAACACCAACAGCTACAATAACCATTAGTAATATCGCAAGTAATGTGATTGCTCTTCCATTAGTTTTTCTTATTTTTATATTAAGTTCTTTTCTAACATCAACACCTGTGCTTTGTTTGATGTTCTTTTGCATCATTTCTGCTGTATAGTTATCAGTTACAGGAGATCTTTTATGACCTCTTCTACTATCTCTTAATTCTTTTTGTCTTTCAAACTTTGCTCTTAGAATTTCTTCCGCCTTAAGTAATTTGTTATAACTTAAAGGTTGCTCTACCTCAGCATCATTCTTATCTTTAACCATTGGCAATTTTTTCTTTTCTTTTTTAGTCTTTGCCTTAGGTTCATCTTTTACAATGACTTTGTTTTCTACAACCGGTTCTACTACAGGCTCAGTAACTGGTTGTTCAGTTTTTGCAGGAGCTACTGGAGGAGTATCAGTCAAATCAGTAAGTTCGAAATTGTCTCTCTCTTTATCGGAAAGATCACCTAAATCTTCAAGCTCAAAGTTCTCTTTCTCTTTGTCAGCTAAATCACCTAAGTCTTCAATAACAGCTTCTTTTTCTTTGTCAGAAAGATCACCCAAATCTTCTAGTTCAAAAGCATCCAAATCTAATCCATGGTGAGACATGTCAGTAGAATCTAACTCATCATATAATTTTTTATTCTTTTCAACACGTGATTTTCCCATAAACTTCACCTTCCACATATAACTAATATAAGTATATTTTAAATTACCTTTTATTGCAAATAAATATTAGTTACTTTATAATTTATTTTGTATCGGGAGGAGATATATAAATATGAAAAAAGCTGTTGTAAAAAAAGATGTTTGCATCGGTTGTGGCCTTTGCACATCAATAGCTAGCGAAGTATTTGGCTTCGGTGATGATGGTTTAGCAGAGAACATCGTTGGTGGAGAAGTTCCAGCAGGAAGTGAAGATGCTGTTAAAGAAGCGGCTGAATCTTGTCCAGTAAATGCTATTGAAACTGAATAAGTAAGATAAAGAAAAAAGAGGACTTCGGTCCTCTTTTGTTTTAAGCAATTACCTCTTTTGGATTTTTATTATCCTTGGTTAAAATAAGGTAGAACATACGACAATATAAAACAAATGCCATAATCATAACTCCCCCACATATAGCTCCAACTATATCAGCATATATATTATCTATAGTTGGGAATAAAAATAATATAATCATTGACCCATATACTACAGCAGTACAAACCTTTCCATACCACTTAGCACTATTAACAACATTTTTCTTCTTAAATGTTATTAATCCTAGTATGAATTGTGTAGACTCTTTTACAGCCATTAAAGCAACTAGGGCATACATCCAAACATGATTAATAGCTATGCAAACAATCAATCCTAATTGTGTTAGTTTGTCTGCCACTGGATCAATAAATTTTCCAAAGTCTGTAATCATATTGAACTTTCTAGCAATGAATCCATCAGCAACATCTGTTAATCCAGAAACAAATACCATTGCAGTAGCAACAAGATACTCTTGCTTAATTGCATAAAAATATACAATTGCAGGTACCAACAAAATTCTAATATAACTCAAAATGTTAGGAATGGTAAAAAAATCTTCAAAGTGTAATCTATCTCTTATTCTAGGTGCATTTTTTTCTTTTGCCACAAGAATACCCTCCTTTCATTGTGAAACGCTTAAAATTATAGCACCATTCTTTTTTTTAATCAAACAAGTACTTAGTTTATAGTTAATTTTTATTAAAATCCCTCTCTCAATATTGTTTTAGTTTATTTTTTTATAAATTTCATTTATATTATTTAGTGGATGTGATTTAGATGAGTGAAAATAAGAACTTTTGGTTAGAAATTAAACATGTATGTGAGCAAAGCGGGGCTAGATATGGTATCTTGCATACTCCCCATGGAGATGTTGAAGTGCCAATGTTTATGCCTGTTGGAACACTTGCTACAGTTAAGTATATTTCTCCAGATGAATTAAAAGACATGAATACTGGAGTTATATTATCAAATACTTATCATTTATGGTTAAGACCTGGTGAAGATGTTGTTGCCAATGCTGGTGGCTTACAAAAATTTATGAAATATGATGGGCCTATGTTAACTGATTCTGGAGGATTCCAAGTATTCTCTCTTGCTGAAAACAGAAAAATCAAGGAAGAAGGAGTAACATTCAAGTCTCACCTTAATGGCGAAAAACTTTTCTTATCTCCAGAAAAATCTATAGAGATTCAAAATAAATTAGGAGCAGACATTATTATGAGTTTTGATGAATGTCCTCCATATCCAGCAACACACGAATATATGAAAAACAGCGTTGAAAGAACTTTGCGTTGGGCAAAAAGAGGAAAAGATGCTCACTCTAACCCAAATCAAGCATTATTTGGTATTGTTCAAGGTGGAGAATTCCCTGATTTAAGAAAATATTGTGCAGAAGAGTTAGTTAAAATGGACTTCCCTGGTTATTCAATCGGAGGAACTAGCGTTGGTGAGACAAAAGAAGTTTTATACAAGATGATAGATTATGCAGTTCCTTATTTACCATATGATAAGCCTAGATATCTTATGGGAGTAGGTAGCTATGATGCTATTTTAGAAGGCGTTTTGCGTGGAGTAGATATGTTTGACTGTGTTTTGCCTACTCGAATTGCTAGACATGGCGCTTTAATGACTAGTCAAGGAAGACTTAACATAAGAGACAAAAAGAATGAATATGATTTAAGAGTGATCGATGAAACTTGCGATTGCTATACTTGTAGAAATGGCTATTCTAGAAGTTATTTAAGACACCTTTATAAATGTGATGAAGGATATGGAAAAAGATTATTATCAATTCACAACATCAGATTTCTAACAAGATTAATGGAAGAAGTTAGACAAGCAATCAAAGAGGATCGTTACTTAGATTTTAAAAATGAATTCTTTGAAAAATATGGATTAAATACAACTAATCCAAAGGGGTTTTAATATGAGAACAGATGATTTTGATTATTTTTTACCAGAAGAACTAATTGCACAAACTCCTCTTTTGAAAAGAGAAACATCTAGATTATTAGTTTTAGATAAGCAAACAGGGAAATATGAAGATAAACATTTCTATGATATTGTAGATTATCTTAATCCTGGTGACATTCTAGTTAGAAATAACACTAAAGTTATCCCGGCAAGAATATTTGGAACTAAAAAAGATACAGGAGCTCATGTTGAAGTTCTTATCTTAAAAGAAATAAATGACACACATGAGTGCTTAGTAGGCAATGCTAGAGTTGTTAAAGTTGGAACAGAAATAATATTTAGTGATAAATTAAAAGCTACTTGTCTTGAAATAAAAGATGAAGGCATAAGAATTTTAAAATTTGAGTCTAAGGGAATCTTTTTAGAGGTTTTAAATGAAGTTGGTAATATGCCACTCCCTCCATATATAAAAGAAAAACTTGAAGATAAAGATAGATATCAAACTGTATATGCTAAATATAATGGTAGCGCTGCTGCTCCTACTGCAGGATTGCACTTTACTAATGATTTGTTTAAAAAATTAAAAGATAAAGGGGTTGAAGTTCTAGATGTCACCCTTCATGTGGGATTAGGGACGTTTAGGCCGGTTAAAGTAGATGATGTAAAGAATCATGTTATGCATAAAGAAGAATATTTTATGACAAAAGAAGTCGCAGACAAACTTAATAAGGCAAAAAAAGAAAATAAGCGTATAATTGCTATTGGTACTACTTCTACTAGAGTATTAGAAACAGTAATGAATAAGTATGGCGAGTTCAAAGAATGTCATGAGGAAAGTGATATATTTATTTATCCCGGATATGAATTTAAAGCTATTACTTCTTTAATCACTAATTTCCATTTACCTAAATCAACACTAATTATGTTAGTTAGTGCTCTAGCAGGAAAAGAAAATATTATGGAGGCATATAAACATGCAGTAGATGAGAAATATAGATTCTTCTCATTTGGCGATGCAATGTTTATAAAATAATTATGAGAGTATTTACTAATTATCAAAAATTTTTAAAGCAAATCGAAGAAGTAAAGAAACTTGATTATAAACCTTCGCTTCTATTACACTCATGTTGTGCTCCTTGCTCTTGCTACCCTCTTCTTATTTTAAAAGATTATTTTGATATAACTATTTTTTATAACAATTCAAATATATATCCTGAAAGTGAATTCGAACTAAGGTACGATACACTATGTGAATATGTAAATAAAATAAATAATGAATATGACTCTAATATAAAAATAATTAAACAGTCATATGACAATGAATCCTTTAACGCTATCTTAGAAAAAAGAAAAGATGATAAGGAAGGAAAAGTTCGTTGTTTTATGTGTTATTCGCTTAGATATAAAGAATTATGTGAGTACGCTTCAAAAAATAATTTTGAATATGTATGTTCAGTAATGACTATATCTAGGCAAAAAAATGAAGAAATGATTAACAAAATTTTAGAGGGTTATGCCTCTAAATATAACAATTTAACTTATTTATATAGCAATTTCAAAAAAGATAAAGGCTTAGAAAAAGCTCAACAAATAATTAAAGAGACCAAGATGTATTCGCAAAACTATTGTGGATGTAAATTCTCTATAAGAGAAAACATAGAGCATTAATCTCCACATATTCGACCTTCTAAGGTCTCTTTTTGCTTGAGAAGTTAATTAAGTCAAGGTATAATGAAAGTAACTGGAGGTGACTCTATTATGAATAAGCAATTAAAGCGTGCACAATGTCTTGAAAGTGTATATTCTATTAGCCCCGCTACTTTAGAGTCATCTGGACGTTATATTAAAGCACTTAGACACTCATATGGTTTAACTAGTAATGAAACCGAAAAAGTAAAATATGAATATAAATTAACTAGGTCTCTTCAAAAGCATATAATGCTACTTCAAGAAACAATTATTTCTAGTGCAGGAAAATCTCCTAGTAAGAAAATAGATGCATCTACTGCTAGAAAATTAACAGGATTAACCAAATCTGTAGTAGCAATAAGCGATGGAAAGCATAGTTATGTTGATGTTGATTCATTAAGAAATATGAAAGTTTTAGATAAAGCAGTAGTACTTAAAAAAGATGTTGTATTGCCAATTAAAGTTAAATCTAGTGATAGAAAATATAATTTCAATGCTCAAATTATATTATCTAAAAATAATGTATTAAGTTATGCATCTAACGAAATGGCTTATGAAGAAAATTATGGAAAGTTATACAGACAAACAAGAATCGAAAGATTTGGAAAAGGCATAAAACACAATGAAGTGATAGAAAAGGCAAAAGCCGCTAGTGTAAGAAGATAAGGAGTGATGTAGATGGATGATTACAGCTTCACAATAATAAATGAACAAGGGATGGAAGTTAAATGTGATGTTATCTCTGTTGTAAGTGATAATGAAACTAATCAAGTATATGTTGTATATACAGATTACTTGTTAACTAAAACCAACAAGTTTAGAATTCTTATTTCTGAGTTAGTCGAAGAAAATGGAGATTACTCCCTAAAAGATATAAATGATCAACACAAACTAGATGAAATAAAAAACACATCACTTACACTTCATGCTAAAGCATATCAAAGATTACAAGAAAAATATAAAGATTTAGATTAAGGCGAGAAATCGCCTTTTTCTTTTTTAAAATCCTAAAAACACAATTGATAAAACAATGCCAATACCTATTCCTACAACATCTGCAATCAGTCCAGATTTAAGGGCATGCTTCCACCTCGTTACTCCTATACTAGAAAAATAAAGAGATAAAACATATAAAGTAGTATCAGTACTTCCCTGTATTACACTTCCTACTTTACATACTAAAGAATCCGCCCCATATTCGCTACAGACACTTGAAAAAACACTAATAGAGGCACTACCTGAAATTGGTCTAAATAAAATAAGAGGGATAAGTTCACTACTACTTTTATCTATATTAAAAACATTTGCAATAAGACTCCCAAAATCGCTGATAATGCCACATCCCCTTAGCACTCCAACAATCCCAAGTGTTGCTAAAAGTGTGGGAAAAACTTCAATAACTAATCCCATCCCCTCTTTTGCTCCTTTTAAAAAAGAGTCATATGCATTTATTTTTTTTATGCTCGCTATAATTAAAGTAAAAACTAATATAAATGGAATAATAAAATAACTAACACTAATCATTTTCTTTTCTCCTAAAATAATAGTCACTAATAAGACCAGCTAGACATGAAAAGAAAGTTGCAATAATTGGCAAAAATATCATATCGCTAGGGTTGTTGCTACCTAATGCACTTCTAATGGAGATAACGGTAGTAGGTATAATTGTTACTCCTGCTGTATTTAAAACTAGAAATGTCACCATCTCATTTGTAGCCTCTTTTTTATCCCCTTCATTTAATTCCTGCATTCTCTTTATTGCTTTTAATCCACTAGGAGTTGCCCCATACCCTAGCCCCAACATGTTAGACACGATATTAGTAGATACATAATCAAGTGCTAATTCATCTTTAAACTTAGGCATAATTAAAGTAAAAAGAGGTCTAATTTTTTTAGACATCCATCTAATAAAGCCCACATCAGTTAAAATATTCATAATGCCATTCCAAAAACATGCACTGCTGACTAAAGTAATAAGTAAACTAACACTTTCTTTTGGAACATTCAAAATTGCATTTGAAACATTACTAATTCTCCCAGTAAATGCCCCATAAATAATAGAAATAAAAAAGATACTAATCCAAATAATGTTCATTTTATCACCTAGAACAATATATGAATTTGTATCTTTATTTATTATTTCTTCTTTGAAGTAACACTTCTTCTAGAAAATACTTTTGTGATTCTATCAAAATGAGTATCTAAATAAGATAAATATTTATTAAACTCTTCTTTAGCACTACTTGTCTTAGTAAGTGACAATTCTCTTGCCACTTCTTCGCTTATTTTATTTTGCAAATATAATTTATTAAGTTCTTCTAAGTTATCTTGAGACTTTTTATCTCTGCTTGGATTAATTTTATTTTTCAATATAGCAAGATATCTATCTTTATCTTCACCTTTGTTAACAAACTCCACTAATTCCTCAAGAGAATATTTTCTTAGTCCTTCCATAGTTACTTCATATTCATAGGTTAGTGACTTATATTTCCTTTTAAACTCATCTACCCCAACAAGCTCAATATAATGTTTATCAACAACTCTTTCAAAGATGGAATCCAAATCACTAGGCCTCTTACTAGAATCTATTCTTTCAATACTGTGATAATATTTTAAAGAACTCTCGATTTTTGATAGACTTGCTTTTTTCTCTTTAACTGACTTTTTACCATTATCCAACCCAAAGAAAGCATCTGTTAATAATTTAGCTTTAAACTCCGTATCAAACTCATAACTAAAGTAATCATAATTATCTTTGTAGTATTCATCTCCTAGAATTTCTTTTATAATCTCATCTTTAGCATAATAGTTAATATCATAATCATCTTCAAAATTAGCTTCTTCGATATTCTTGAACTGTATAGCGTGATTTATTTCATGATGCAAAGTCTTAATCATATTATAAACACTTCTATTGTGACCATTATATAAGCTAACCCTTTTTAAATCTTTATTCTCACAACCATAAGTATCTTTATCTTTGCTATAATCAAAAACCTCAACAGAGTAATCATTTAATCCATTGTTTTTTAAAACCTTTAGTGCATACATTTTTATTGCAAGCATATCCTCAATAGATAACTCACTCCTGTTTTTGTCTTTTAAAGATACAATATGTTCCTCTAAATTATCTTTAGAGAGAATCTTTAATAATTTGTATTCATCCTTTTGATCATATGTATATTTTTTAAATGCACTCTTTTCAAGAAGAATTTTAGTATCCATATTAATCTTTAACTTATCCATAACTTCTTTATGAGTAAAATAGTTACTAGAAATCATAGACATAGATAGTATATCTTCATTAAAAGCACTTACTACTGCATCAACATCTTTCTCACTAAATTCGTTTGAATAATTAAATGAGGGAATCTCTACAATTAAATTTCTTAGCCTAAAATAAGTATCTTCAAAGAAATTAGACTTAACAAGCTCTTTTTTCTTAGCAAGTATATTTTTTAGTATAGGGAGTGCTTGTTTTGATGGGATATCAATAAGAGTCTCCTCATCATATCTAACTCCTAACATAATCGCAGCCATATTTACATCTTTTTCACTTAATACTCTTAATGCTCTATAATCTGCATACATAAGAAAAGAATCTACTTGCAAGATATCTTGCTTTAAAATTACTTCTTTATATCTTTGGTATTCTTCTTCACTTATATCATCTTTTACAAAGTCCTCTAAAAATTCCACATCATGGTTATCATAAGCATTTTTTAAAACCCTTACAGTAGAATCAAAATCATTTTCTAAAGATGCTAAAAAGAAATTAAAGTTTACTCTAGCAAAACTAGGATGATCTATTAATTTAAAGTTATTATCATTTAATATTTTTGCTAATCTTTTAGCGTCTTTATCATCTAAATTCACTTTAGAATATGCTCCATCTAAATTACTCAAAAAAATAGAATAGCTCCCTTTATTTTCCAAACATGAAAAAAGTAATTCTTTTTCCACATTAAAAACTCCTACCATTTCTTTTAACTTATCTTTATCCTCTTTTGAATGTTTACTCATAAAAATGTTTTCAAGATGAATTAAACACTCTATATATAAATCTTGATTATCTTTTATAGAGTCAAGTAAAGTATAACTTCTAGTAGATAAAGTCTTTAAAGGGTCTTTAGCTAAAGATGCATATATAAAATCATGATAAACACAAGCTAACTCTAAATCTTTTGCAGTTAAAACATAATCATTATTTATTAATGTCTCCCTAAATTCTTTTCTATCTTCTTCCCTTAAAAGAATATTTGAATGTTCTTTTAAAAACTCAATTGTTTTCTTATAATCATTTTTTAAAGATACATTTATTAACCCAGGATTATTATAGATAAAATAAGTCATTTCATTAGAAACAACAAAACTATTATCTAAAAATATTCTCTTTATATCATCTGACATTGCAAACGCACTACCATGTTTAACCAAAATATTTATTGTATTCTTATAATTATTTAATAAGCTTCTTTTTAATAATTCTTCGTTGCATGCAAAAGCCCTGTAATTATAATCATCAATTACAATATTTCCTCTATTTAAAATATATTCACTAACCTCTCTAGGATACTTCTTAGCTACCCACTCCATATAATTTTTACTTTTAACAATTCTATCTGGAGTACTTTCATTAATAATGTATTGTTCTTTTTTCAACAATTCTAATTCTTGTTTAGTAAGTGTAGTATCACTATTATTAGTTAAAATATCTTCTAGTTTCATTTTAAACACCTACACGTTTCTTCTTTTGTTATATTCCTCTTTTGACATTCTAGAATCTTCTTCGATTATTCTCTCTGCAACATCTAAATACTTAGATAATGTTACAGCATACTTTTCTATATCTAATTTCTTACCCTTATTAAGGCTGTCAATAATACTTTCTAATAACTCATTTAACTCTTCATCGCCTTTACTAGCTTGTCTAAATCTTTCAATATCATCTAAATAATTTTCATTATAAACCGGATTTAATCTATGTCTTAATACACACTTATAAACATCTTTATCTAATTCAAAAGCATCTTTATAAGAGTTAACTAATTCTTCAATACTATACCTTTTTACAGGAACACTCTCTAAATCATATTCAAACTTAACTATTGGATATGCCCTAGTAATATCTCTAGGAGTCTTTCCTGTGTTTAGTGCTATATTTAAGCCTAGTTCAAACAATTCATCTAAAGAATATTCTTCTCCATCAAACATTCTTTTTCCACTAAGTTTGTATTTATTTCTACCTGCCCCAAATCTAGTTAAACTCTCTCTATCAAATAAAGCTTCAATATCTTCACCTTTTGATAAAACTTTATCTTCTAATCTTAAATTCTTAACAGATTCCATTTGTGCTTTTAATTCTGTATCATATTCAAAACTAATATTCCAATAATTCTCATTGTAGTAATCAAATCTAAAATTATCCCTTAAGATTGTTCTTAAAAACTTATCTTTTGAATACACAATAATATCTTCGTCACTACTTACATCCATACTAGATACATCTATATCTTGCCTAGCATGATTATTTTCATGAATTATAGTTTCCATCATCCCAAATATAGACTCATCATGTCCATTATAAAGCTTTAAGGATTGTCCTCCACAAACACCCAAATTATTCTTCCCTCTAGCATAACTAAAAATATCTATCTTATACTCTTTTAATCCTTTTTTATAGTGATCTTTTTTAGCAAATAAAGCTAATGCTAGCATTTGAGTTAAATTCATATCTTTTCTTGTTATACCCATACTTTGCATATGAGCCAATTCATCTTCGATTGTATCAAATTTACTATGCAAACAATCAAGTAACTTTTGCTCATCTTCTTTATTAAAAACATAGCTACTATTAAAATAAACCCTGTTATATAAATCCACTACGTCCTCATTCTCTAAATGAGGTCTAATTTGTTCCATATTTTTAAATGGAATATAACTTAGAGGAGCACCATGACTAATCAAAAACTTTTGATATCTTTCATCGTCTCCCCCACTAAATAATCCCCAAGATAGCATAGCTACAAGTTTAGGATGCTCTTTAAGATTAATCTCTTTTTTCTCACTCATTGCGATAAGTTTCTCCATAATAGATTCACTTTGTCTTCTATCAATCATTGCATGTGAACTTTTAATATTTTCAATTTCTCTTAATGCCCCATCAAAATTTTTCTCTAATCTTTCTACTAAAAGGGATGGTGTTCTAGATATAAGTCTATATAGCAATTCTGAGTCTCTATTATGATTCTTTAATATATTAACAATCTTATTAACTTCTTCTGCGCTAAGACTTATATTATTTATCATAAGCTTATCATGCATTAGTATTTCTCTAGTTTTATCATAATCATTTTCTAAAGATGCAATTAAAAATAATGGATGTAAATATAATAAATTAGCATTATCTTTAGTAGCTACAAAATTATTCTTTTTTAGCATCTCATAAACTTGATTATAAGCCACTTCATCGCCTAATTTAATTTGAGTAGTCTTATCACCCATCATTAAATTATTTAATGTAGTTTCATAATTTTCATTAAGAGCCCTAACAAGAATATTATTATCTTGAGTTATAAATTCTCTTATAACAACATTAAACTTTCTACCAGGTCTAGTTATACCTCTAACAAAAGTATCCTCTAAATCCTTACCATACTCCTCTAGTTTTTCTTTAACAAAATCATCTAAAACAAATAACTCATTAATCCCATGTTCTATTGTTCTATCAAAATCATTTTTTAAAGATACATCAAACATAAAATCCACTAAATATGGGTTATTATCCTTATATCCTACAACATAGTCATTTAGAATCAATTCATCTCTTATAGCTTGCTTTGCCTCATCACTATATTTAGTAGAGTCACTCACTCTTAAAAGATTTAAAGCAACTTTATAGTCATCCTGTATAAATTTTCTTATTAACTCAGGGTTAGAATTAATAAGATGAGTAACTGATTTTCTAGTATTATAAGAATTATCTAATTCATCTATATTTTCTATAATAAGATTTTGAATAATATCATAATCTTTTTCACTTATATAATCATAAATATGCTCACCAGAAGTAAATGTGGCAAGCGGATCATTTCTAAATGAATATCTAACTAATCTAGTCATTTCATCCTTAGATAAAAAAGAATTAAATTCATGATATATTTCACTAGTCATAATAAATCCTGGTTGATTCATAAATATTTCTTCAATATCTAAATTATGTAAGTAATCTCTAGACTCTTTATTATATCTATCTTTAGCAAGTGCTAAAACAGTATTATATGGATCATGTTCAAAAGAGATATCCACAAAATCCATTGATATCTTAGCTAAATTCAAATTATTTTCATCAAGAACAAACTTATTTTTTCTCAAATACGGTTCCATAATTTTAAAGTATCTATACGAAGACTCTACATTAAAAGGATAATTAGCCATATCAGCCATAGCTAATAAAGTAGCTTCATAATTATTTCTAAGTGAAACCTCTAATACTTCTGGCCATTTATCTAACATCCTATAAGAATTAGCCTTTAAAATATATTTATCTCCCACTAAATTTGCAACTGTATCTCCCGACAAATGGCTTAACATAAATGACCATTTTTCAAGTAACTCTATTGTAGTATCATAATCATTTTGAAGTGAAACTTTTAAAAGCGCAGGACTATTTTTAGCAAGAGCAATTGTATCTCCATCCAAAATAAAATCATGATTCTTATTAATATATTTATTTACAATTTCTTCTGTCAATATTTCCTCTACATCATAATGGTGATTCCTTATATACTCCATTGTAGCCTCATAATCATTTTCAAAAGATCTAGTGAGTTTGAATATAGCAAAATCTCTATCTTCAAAAGTGCCATCAACTTCATTTCCATCTATCCCTAAAACAAAACCCTTATCTTCTCTAATTAAGTCTTTTAGTATCTCTAATGATTCAGGAGATAAAAACATACTCATAGTACTTTTAAGAGAATCCTCTACATCTTTTCTTCTGCTCTCTAATAATTTTTCCTTCACTCTTGGGACATCCATATAAAAATCAACTGTATGAGTATCTAATATCACAGTATCAGGATTTATTATTTCCTCTGCAAGTTTTCTACTCTCATCAGTTAGCAAATGTCTACTCATTGAATGTGTTAAAAACCAAGAGAAAAATTCTTCTCCATTTTCGTAGGCATACTTTATTACTTCAGGATAAGTTTCATATATTTCTTTATATTCTTCAAATGGATGCTCCCCTGTGATATAGAAACGCAAGAAAGACTCTCTTTTTTCTTTATCCAATCCCTTTAACATCTCCAATGTATCAACAAACCCTTCCATATAACACACCTTCTTAAAAAAATTATAACATAAGACAACTTCTCTTCCTATTTTTTACTAGAATAATCCCCAATAAAAAAAATAGAGATATTAATCTCTATTTATATACTTTTCTAAATCTTTACTAAATCCAATCGGTATTCCCTCTTTTGAAGCAATACTTATAAATTCTTCTTCATTAAAATCAATATCTCTATCAAGTGGCTTAATTTCATTTAGTTCATCATATAATTCTTTTACCGGATTTAAATTATAGCTCTTTTGATACATTACATATTCATAATCTTTATTAATAAATTTATAACAATAGTTACCTACAAAATAATAAAAATCCCCTAAGTCTTCTTGTCTATATAAATACTTATGCGCTGCCAATAGCTCTTCTTTTGCTTCATCAAATTTCATATTAACTTTAAGAAGTAACGCCTTAAAGAAATATGCTTCTTTTAAAAATGGACTATATAGTTTAGCTAAATCAAACGACAACATTGCCTCTTTTGTTTTATTTTCTTCTAATAAGATTCTACCATAAATAAAATAAGCATAACCTTTATTTAAATTTGTATAGATAATCTCTCTATCATCTTTATTAATTGCTTCATACATTTCTCTTTCTTTTTCATCTTCAATATAAACAACATTGGCAAATTCATCATTTATGTAACTATTAGAAAAAGATTTAATCATCGATTCAAGTAACTCTTTTACTTCCTTTATCTTACCCTTATCAAAATATTCCACAGCAAGACTAATTCCATAATTAATACTATCAGTATACTTATCTAACATTTCTAAGTATGCTGCTTTCTTATCTCTATCTAAATACTCTTTTTCCTTTATCAAAATCTTATCTAATAAATTATTGTATCTAGGATGACTTTTGTATTTTTCTTTTTTAATATCAAGTATCTCTAAATTAGACTCATAATCATTAGATAGATCTCCAAAAACATCCTCTATAATATCTTTTATTTCCTTTTCCATTATTTCACCCCTATACTTCTACTTTATAAGATAAAACATCATTTATTGTTTCCCCATCAATTTGAAGTGCAGTAGGTTTATCGAAAGTAACCTCTATAATTTTTCCTTTAGTCATTCTTACATTTTTATCATATTTTGGATGTTTTCCTTTAAAAATGCTTGGAAAAATCCACAATGTTTTAAGCTTACTTTTACAAAAATAAACTACACTAGTAAGTAAACCATCTTCCCTATTTTGATATGGAGCAACCATCATTCCCCCACCAAAATATCTCCCCTTCATACTAGGAGCTAGCCAAACATTTTTATATTTATTAACCACACCATCTACACTAACAATAGCATTAACTGGTTTATAAGCAAAAAGTAATCCTTTAATAGCTATTAAAGTATAATTAATTTTCCTTTTGCTACTATTTTTTCTCATTTCATTACCTACATAAGCACAATATCCATCAATTCCATATCCAATTCCATTAAAGAAATATCTTGTCATTCCATTTACTGTAACCTTAGGTAAATTAGTTAAATATTTATTAATATGAGTGAAATCTTCTTTAGAATTCAAATCATTTAAAAAATCATTTCCACTACCCGCTCTATACATATAAATGTCATTATGAATATCTTCTAAATCTATATCATTAACAAAATGATTAAGAGTCCCATCCCCTCCAACAAGAATAACATCATCATTGCTAGATAAGTTCTCCATAAAAGATTTAGCATCTAATCCGATTAAATTGATGCACTCATATTTTCCTTTTAACTTTTCTTTAACTTCTTCAACTACTTGTTCACCTTTTTTATTATTAGACAATGGATTATACAATACATATTTCATAATTATTCTCCTTTATTATCATAATCATCTAGGTAAGAAATATATTTATCGCCTTTTTTATAACCTAGAATCATATCCATATTTACATTACTAGCACTAGAGAAAATATTGCTCTCTACAAATTGATTGTAAGATATTAACTCTTTTATAAGTAATTTTGTTTTTAGTCTTTGTGAACTAACTTTATCCGATTTAACTTCATCTGTAAATTTACAAGCACATTCAATAAACTCCAATTCATTTCTTTTACACCAACCCTTAATATCCTTTTCTCTTATTAGATATAAAGGTCTAATTAACTCCATTCCTTCATAATTGTCGCTATGTAATTTAGGAAGCATAGTTTGAAAAGTACCCGAATTAAGCATGTTCATTAAAGTAGTTTCTATTACATCATCATAATGATGTCCTAAAGCAATCTTGTTACAATTTAAGCCTTGAGCAAAATTGTAAAGTGCTCCTCTTCGCATCTTAGCACATAAATAACATGGACTTTTAGTTTGTATGGAAGCCACTTCAAATATATCTGTTTCAAAAATCTTAGCATCAATATTTAATATCTCTAAATTTTCTTTTATCTTATCTAGATTCCTTTTGTTATATCCAGGATTCATAACTATAAACTCTAATTCAAAATATACATCGCTATGTCTTTTTAACTCTTGAAAAAGTTTAGCCATAACCATTGAGTCTTTTCCCCCAGAAATACAAACACAAATTCTATCATTTTCCTTTATAAGTTCGTATTCCTTTATAGCCTTCATAAACTTACTCCAAAGCCTAGACCTATAAGTTGTAATTATACTTCTTTCTATTTCTTTATATCTTTCCATAACTAACTCCTTAATAAGTCTTTTACTACTTCACTTGCAATTATTAAACCCGCAACCGAAGGGGTAAAAGCATTACTTCCAGGTATTGCTCTTTTACCATCCTCTTTAATTGTTTCAACTTTTATAGGCTCTTCCTTAGAGTATACCACCTTTAATTTCTTTATATTTCTCTCCTTTAACTCTTTTCTCATCACCTTAGCTAAAGGACATACACTTGTTTTATAAATATCGCTCACTTCAAACATACAAGGATTCATTTTATTTCCTGTACCCATACTAGAAATAACACTACACCCTTCATTATTTGCCTTAACAACTAATTCGATTTTTCCCGTAACTGTATCTATGCAATCCACAACATAATCATACTTAGAAAAATCAAACTCGTGACTATTCTCTGGCAAAAAGAATGTTTTGTAAGTATTAATTTTGCATTTTTCATTAATACTTAAAGCTCTTTCTTTTGCAACTTCTACCTTATCTTTTCCCACAGTAAAAATAGTAGCTAATATTTGTCTATTAATATTAGATTCACTAACCACATCGTTATCTATCAAATCAAAATTCTCAATGCCACTTCTAACTAGTGCTTCAAGTACGTAGCCGCCAACACCACCAAGACCAAAAATAGCTACTTTTTTATTTTTTAGTTTTTCTAGTCCCGCTTTAGTAAATAGCATCTCACTTCTAACAAATTTAGACACAATTAACCACTCCTAAAAACATTTTACTAGGTTATTAGCAAAATGTAAAAAAACTTTTATTGTTTTTTGTAATATAAAAAGCATGTTTTACATGCTTATTTAAATATATTAATCCATTTCTTAAACCCTTTTATTTTATTAGATTCATTAATTGAAATTGCACATACCCCAATAAGTTCATCTTTATTAGTATTACTAACATACACCTTAGTCTCTTTCCCTTCAATTTTATGAATCAATTTATATTCGCCTAATATATTTATTTCTAAGGTAGCATAAATATCCTCGTTACAATCTATTATATAATCCTCTATATAATTTTTTCCCTTACTAAGCACCTTAAAAGACTGATATTTCTCAAAATTTTTCTCACACAAAAATTTATGAAAGTTAAAGTCATTACCACAATCCAAAGTAACTACAATAAATGTGGTTTCATCTTTTCTAGAAGCGCTCACAAGTGTTCTCCTTGCCTTGTCAGTAAATCCTGTCTTTCCACCCAAATTATATTTATAATTAGTTAGCAATTTATTTTTGTTTTTCCAAGTCCCTATCTCGCTTTTATATGACTTAGTATTAATTATCTTAGCAAACAATTCATTACTAATTGCCTCGCTCATAAGAATTGCCAAATCATAGCTAGTAGAGAAATTTCCCTCCTCATTTGCATCCAATCCACTTGGATTGTTAAATAAAGAATTCTTCATTCCTATATCACTGGCTTTTTCATTCATAAGGATGACAAATTCCTCCACACTTCCACTAACACCTCTAGCAATTGCTAAAGCTGCATCATTACCGCTCCTTAGCATTAACCCATATATTAAATCTAACAAACTAATAGTATTTCCCTCTTTTAAATAAATACTACTTCCATAAGTATTTAAATCCTCTTCCAATATAGTTATTTCTTTATCTAAATTCCCTTTTTCTATTGCAACCAAAGCAGTCATTATCTTAGAAACGGAAGCGACATTTCTAACAAGATGGATATTTTTACCCTCTATAACATTTTTGTTATTTGCATCCATAACAATATAACTTTTACTTATATATTGATCATAATTAGCACTAACTTTAATAGACACAACACACAAAATAAGTACAATAAAAAAACACACAACTTTCTTCATTATCTCACCAATAAAAGTTATGTGTTTATTATTTTATTTATGTATTAATCAAAGTAATTATTAATTCTTTCAAGAAGTTTATTTGATAGATACTTATTGGCAAAACCTAACTCATCATAGATTACTTTTCCTTCCTCTACATAAGCAATTTGCTTTTCTTTACTCCAACCTTTTGGAGCACACCTAAGATTGTAAACTCTATCAGCTAGTTTAACTATAGCAACCTCTTTTCTATTTGTCTTAATTCTTTCTATAGAATCCATCATCTTAATAGATTTATCCAAAGAATCATTCTTGGTTAAGGCACTCACACCATCCGCTATACTTTTACCAAATTTATTCTCTATCATTTCATAAGTTACATTTGTGTCTTCGATTGTATCATGAAGCAAAGCTACCTTTAATGCGTAATCTAAATCAAAATCTTCTTCACCATTCTCATATGCTTCTAAAACATTACTTGCAACTCCCACAATATGAGTAACATAAGCCACTTTAGGTTCAAACATTTTTTGACCTTCATGAGCAATTGACGCAAACATTAAAACTTCTTCTAAATCTTTAATCATTAATACTATTCTCCCATTATCTTGATTTACTACTTTTTGTACTCTGAATATTCTTTTTTTCTTTTAGCAATTCTTTTAATTGATGAATTGCATTCTTTAAGTCATCAAACAAGATTGTATAAGGCTCATCGCTTTCTAAATCTACTCCAACCTTCTTTAATAGGGCATCTGGATAATCGCATCCTCCACTCTTTAATAATTCAAAATATTTCTCTCTCATATTATTTTTATCTTCTAAAATACATGTAGCAATGTAATTTGCACTAGTAAAACTAGTTGCATATTTATAAACATAGAATGGTCTATAGAAATGAGATATTCTAATCCATTCATGCTCAAGCAAATCATCAACCTCAATTACTCCACCAAAATGCTTATCTAATAGTTTACGATACTCACTTTTAATTACAGGCAAGTTAACAGGTACTTCATCCTCAATTAATGAATGCATTCTCTCTTCAAACTCACTAAACATAGTTTGTCTAAATACTGTAGATTTAATATTCTTTATATATCTGTCTAAATAATAAATTTTATCATCGATATCCTTACTATTTTCTAACATATATTTATTAAGTAATATCTCATTAACAGTAGAAGCAACTTCTGCCACATAAATTGCATATCCAGAAGTTTCATATGGTTGATTCTTATTTGAATAGTAACTATGCATTGCATGACCTGCTTCATGTGCTAAAGTAGACATACTATTATAATCATCAGTGTTATTTAAGAAAATATATGGATGTGTGTCATAACCACCAAATTGATATCCACCACTTGATTTAGTATCGCTTGGATAAACATCGATCCATCTCTCATTATATGCCTTATCAAGTAAAGATACATATTCCTCTCCTAAAACTGAAAGTGCATCTTTTACAATGCTGAATTGAG
Source organism: Bacilli bacterium (assembly GCA_017517765.1). Taxonomy (GTDB): domain Bacteria; phylum Bacillota_I; class Bacilli_A; order RFN20; family DUOF01; genus RGIG6178. The sequence goes on from JAFWYE010000006.1 coordinate 632,869, forward strand.
TTTCATAATCAAACTTTTTATCTAAAGAGCTGATAGATATGTAACTATCATAATATTTAAAGTCATCAATACCAGATTCCTCTTTTAATAATTTAAAGTATTCTTTCATTACATCAACATTATTATTTACTTGATTTAGCAAATTGTAATATACACCTTCAGGAATTCTACTTCCTTTTAACACAGCACTTAAATATGAATCATGATTTCTAAGAGCAAGATCTGATGACCCTTGTTTTAAATGATATACAAATAGTTTAGAAAACGTATGAGAAAATTGCTTATATACTTCATACAAACCTGTATATGCCTTTTCTCTTACTTCTCTATTTGGGTTACCCATATATAAACCATATAATTCATCATTCAACTTATATTCTTTACCATCTACAGTAAATGATTTAAATGATAAGTTTGTATCAATTAATGTGTCATAAATATCGCTGAATCCATCATCATAACTAGAAGTAATAGATAGCGCTCTCTCTTCAATTTCACTAAGTACATGCTTCTTATTTTGAATAATAGATTCAAAATCTAATTTATGAACTTTAAATGCATCTTTCTTTAGCAAGTCCAAATAAAATGCATCATCATTGCTAGCAAGTTCTGGGCTTATATATGAAGTAACTTGAGATAACTTAAATTGTAAATTTTGTATTTTATCAAGATTGGTTTGATATACATCATCTTTTAAAGCTATATCATGACCTAAATAACTATACAAATATAACTTCATAAACTTTCTCGAAAACCATTCATTAAAGTCCATATATTCCTTTAACGTTTCTTCCGTATTTAATCTTCCCTTATAGTCTTCATATCTAGACACATTTGCCAACAATTCTTCAAAATCTTTTTCCCAATCTTGTTGAGTTGGATATATATCTCTTAAATCCCACTTATACTTATCTAATGCTTCTTCTCTTTCCATCTTCTTCACCTCTATTATTTTATATCTACTTTTATAATTAATCCGCTAAAGTTCCCATTGGATCCCATGGATTTAAATGGATTGGTTTTTCCTCTAACAATTTCTTTTGCTCTTCAGTTAAATACTTTTTGTCTACAACTGCTTGATAAACAAATCTATCAAACCATGTATCACTGCACATATAATATCCCTTATTAGCAACATCACTTCCCCAAGAGTTTTCTATCTTCCATTTAGTTGATTTTCCATCAACTACATTAACTCCAGTTAAAACCATTGCGTGATTCATTGCACTATGTCTGTAAAGCAATGATTCTTCTTTAGTTAAATCAAAATCAATTTCAAAACTCTCATTATAAGTGAATAATTTGTCATCCCAATTACCTTTACTTCTATCACCATAATTAGAGCAATCACTTCCAAACCATACTAGTTCTTTGTTGCTTAGTTGAGCTAAAACTAAATCTTTAAAGTCTTTCATGTTGAGATTTAAATAAATGATATCTTTTCCATCAATAACATTACCCAAATAGTCTACAGTATATGTTTTATTAAATGGCTTATTTACTGTTGGAGCATTAATAATACTTACATAATTTTTAAGTACATCCCCAACATATTCCTTATAAAAATTAGCTGGTGTAACATCTTTTATAATGTGATATTCTTTATTCTTATCTACATATTCAAAGTCAAATTTAGTTGGTGGAACACCAAAACAAGTGCAAAGAAGGTTATAAGCTTCTTTCATAGTCTTATCCTTTATTTCTCTAACCTTAGTTTCGCTATCTTCTTTTCTAATATCTGCATTAAACTTTCTTAGCATAGAGTTAATTAAATAATTCATTTGTCTAGTTCCACTACTAGCACTGGTTTCAGGCATAGCATCTTTACTAACTAAACCATATTTTTCAACAACGTTAACAAACATATCCCATTGTCCACCATCTGCAATACCTGTTTGCAATAACCAAACTAATACTCTATCATCTACATCTCTATCTTTTAACTCAATAGATTTTTCTAAGATAAAGTTAATCTTCTCTAGCTTGTCATAAAAAGCAACATAGTTTTGAGAAAATTCAAAATTCTCAATATTATATTTCTTACCAATTATTTCCCTTAAAAAGTTAAGACCAGCAAATATCCAACATCTTCCACTTTGACGTTGATTAGTTGCGCTCATTGTAGGAATATCTATGCTAAATCTAAAAGCATCTTTTCCTTCTGCCTCAATATTATAAGTAGAACTATTAATATCGTTTTTAGCAATTGCTCTCCTTAATGTAGCTAAATTTGTATTTTTCTTGTATTCACAAGAAGTATTTTCTAACCATTCTTTATTTATTTCTTTCATGTTTACACCTCTTACCTTTAAAATTATACTCCAAAATAGGAAGAATTTTAAATAAATGTTATTATATTTTAAGAGGTGAGAATATGGATCCATCAATTTTGCCTCCAGAGAGAAAAATTTCTCTCAGGAGATTTCTATATTTATTCAACTATGTGCCAATTATAGTATATTTATTTCTTATTGTTGTTGTTTTTTTAATAATAGCATTTGTTAATATAAAACAAGTTGAAGGAGCATATATAGCAAGTATTTTAGGAGTTGTTTTCTTAATTGCCTCATCCTTTATTATTTTCAAATATAACCATAAAGCCTTCGATTACATTATTTCTGTAAAAAAAGGCACTCGTTGTTTTGTCTTAGTAAGACATATTTCTTATCAAAAAAAGCCAACTGTAAGAGTATCTTATAAAACTTCTAAAAAGGTGATTTTTGCTTGGGTTGAAATGTCAAAAAATGAAGCAGAAAAAATCTCTCAATATTCAAAATTACCTGCTTTTTATTACATGGGTTCTATTTTCCTTGATTGGAAAAATATAGATGAATATGGAATAAGATAAAATAGGACTAATATAAATAAAATCATTGCTTTTAACTATTAAAAAAATAAGGTATAATACACCTGTGTTAGGAGGGTTTATATGGAAAGATTGCAAAAAATAATAGCTCAAGCCGGTATTTGCTCTAGAAGAAAAGCTGAAGAATTAATTGTTCAAGGAAGAGTTAGTGTTAATGGTAAAGTTATAACTGAACTAGGTTTTAAAGCAGACATAAGTGATAAAATCACCGTAGATAATAAACCAATATTTAAAAAAGAAAGATTGGTATATTTAGTATTAAACAAACCACGAAATACTGTGGCTACAGTTAAAGACGATAGAGGAAGAAAAACAGTTTTAGATTGCATTGAAAATGTCCATAAAAGAATTTATCCTGTAGGAAGACTTGATTATGATACTACAGGTGTACTACTTTTAACAAATGATGGAGAGCTAGCAAATAAACTTACTCATCCTTCTAATGAAATAGATAAAGTTTACATTGCTACAATAAAGGGAGAAATAACTAAAGAAGATATCGAAAAATTAGAAAATGGTGTAGAGTTTGATGGTAAAACATCATCTCCTTGTAAAGCCGTATTAAATAAATATAATAAAGATAAAGATAAGTCTATTGTAGAATTGACAATTCATGAAGGAAGAAATCATCAAGTTAAGAAGATGTTTGAAGCTATAGGAAAAGAAGTAATAAAATTACATCGTGATTCTTTTGCAGGCATTTCTAGTAAGGGTTTATATGAGGGTCAATCAAGAAAATTAACTGATGCAGAAGTAAAAGAATTAAAAAAATTAACTAACAAAGATAAATAAGGTCACTTTAGAGTGATCTTTTTTTATTTGCTTCTCTAAAATTGTTTAAGTGAATGATAAATGCTACTATATTCATGAGGTGAATATTATGGATCCATCTATGTTACCACACGAAAGAAAGATTAGTATTAAGCATTTTATACACTCAATTAACTATATAGCCCCTGTCGTTATAGCTATATTTTTATTTGCGGGAGTTTATTTGATTTATTTATCCGCAACTTTAGAAAGCAGCCAATACGAAGTTACTGGCATGAGGATTATGGGTTCAATATTTGCTATTATGTCTTTAGCTGGAGAAATATTTCTTTTAAAGCCAGGAATCAGTTATATTATAGGTGTCAAAAAAGGTACACGACTATTTGCAGATGTCATACATGTTTCTTCACACCAAAGTGTTTCTTTAAAGGGCAACATTTCATACACAGAGCACGAACAAATTGTTTATCCATCTTCTAAAAATACCGAAATATGCCATGGATATGCAAAAATTCCTGTATTCTTTTATAAAAACAATTTCTATATAGATTGGCACAATATAAAAGATTATGGTATTAAAATTAAATCAGACAATGAAAACAATAAGCTCTATGCTAGCAAATTAGATAAAGACGTGGCAGAACTAGCCTTAAAAGCAGCTAGAGATACTCATGAGCAAAAACATGTTGCAATGGAAACCATTTACAGAAATTATTATAGGGCAATGATGATTCCATTTAGCTTTGCTCTTATTGCAAGCATTATATTTTTTATTCCACTTACTATCACATCAATTATTGAATTTATTCATGATCCATTTGTTGAAGTCAGATACCTTGGTTTAATCTTCTTTGATTTTATTGTAGGCGCATTTTTATATTACACTACTCCATCAGTCTTAAAATATCCAAAATATAAAAATGGAGTAAAAAAAGGAGAAAGAGTTATAGCTTATTCTAGAACATATAACTCTATTGGAGCATATAAGGCAATCACAGGTAGAAAGGTAGATTATCCAAATGAATTATCCTCTGAAGAAACTATACTAGAACTCACATACATAAATAATCAAGGCATAGAAATTATAAATTCATATTCTGTTTCAAAAAATCTATTTCCATATGATATAGAATCATTTACATGTCTTCCTGCATTTTATCATAAAAAAAGTATAATTCCTGACTGGGAAGGCATATCAATAAGATGTACATTAAATAATTATACAGAATAAAAAAAGGTCGCTATTTATGCGGCCTTTTTCTGTTCTCTATTATATAGTCTTGAACTTTATCATCTATCTCAATTTCTTGAACAATCTTTTTAGAATATTCTTTGTACCATATAGCAAAATCTCTTACTGTTTTAAATTCATTCGCACTTACATTTTGAGAAATAATCCTATTACATTCATCCTCATATAAAGACTTATCTTCACTTTTAAACAACTTGAATCTAATTACATATTGTCTTCCTTGTCTTTTTCTTTTAGAGTTAATGAATTGAGTAATCTCATAGATTGCTTCCAATGATTTTTTGTCTTGATATACTCTTTCAGGATCATCATTTATGATTGCTAATGTATTTTCTTGTCTTTTTTCAACGCTTGGTATTTCAATAACTGCAAATTTATCTGCCATAATTATCACTCCTATATAAAATTATAAAATATATTTTAGAGCCTTTCAATACTTATCCACAATATAAAAACCCCTATCTAAGGGGTTTATTATTGATATCTGCACATTTTTTAAATTCACTTATAATTGAAGGAACATTTCTTTTATAAACTTCTACGAAGTCTGTTATTTTTTCATAAACAGGAACAGGATCACATCCCTTTATGATTCTATCACATTCATTCATATAAAAATCAACATCATCTTTTTTCATAAGTTTCATATCAAGACGATATCTACAACTCGGTCTTACTTTAGGAATACCTCTAGTTGAACTTGATATATCTATAGTTGAAATAGTGTTTTGAATCCCTTTAGTAATTTGAGCCATTTCAAGAAGAGATAACTTATAGTTACTATAAACATCTTCTGGTTCTTGACAAATTATAGCAACCACTTGAGATTCTAACCCTTTTGATGATTCTCTTGATTCTTCAATAATTATTTTGTTTGCCATTTTTATATTCCTCCTATCTGCTATTATTAGATTTCTTTTTTAATTCCCCTTCTATTATTTTGGGAGAATACTCTTCTTTATACCATTTAGAAAAAGCCATTATTGTATCAAATTCTCTAATTGCGCCATTTCCATCTAGGATGTTATTACAATCCATTTCATTAATTTTATCTTCGTCACAGAGTTGTAATGTTAATCTATATCCACCGATTACACTGTTTCTGATTTCATTAATTTTAGCAACAATTTTTTGGATTTCTGCTAAAATAGAACGATAATCATGCACTTCTGCTGGTGGTTGCTTAATAACCCCCAAAACATTTCTTTCTTCTTTAATATTATTAGGAAGCTCTAGCATAATAAATCTTTTTTCCATCTATAATCACATCCTTGCTTAAACATTTTACAATAACTTCCCTTCCATCTCAACCATAAAATTTATTTGAAATAAAAAAAAGATAAGTTTCCTTATCTTAATTTATCTTTTGAATTGTGCCTACAAAAAGGTTTTTCTTACTTTTAACATGGGTTAACTTATATTTTTTATATTGTTTTTTAAAAGATTCACACGTTTCTTTTCCAATATAGAGCGCCATAAACTCTTTAGTTTCTGCATCTACACCCAAAACATCTTTAGCAAACTCTCTTAAAAACATGCTGTTTTTTCCAAATATTGTCCCATTTAAAAATTTAACTACCTCTTTTTGATAATCAATCTTTATTTCTATAACATCGCCATTTTCGTATGTTAATGAACTAGGCATACTATAATAACTCCATTATTCTCTTTAAAGTTGCTTCATCCTTGAATGAAATTCTTATTTCATTATCCTTTATTTTAACCTTAGTTTTAAATTTCTTATGTAATGCACTAGTAACATAATCAAAATATGGATTATATTCTTTTTGATCAGGCTTCTTTGCTTTATTTACTTCTCTACCATGTGCAAGGTTAGCTAATGCTTCAATTTGTCTTGAAGTATAACCTAGTTCAATTGCATCATTTGCAATTTTAATAGCATCACTTTCACTCAAGTTAATAAGAGGCTTTACTTGTCCCATAGTTAAAACACCATTGATTACATAATCTTGAATAACTTGTGGTAAATTTAATAATCTCATAATATTAGCAATATAAGATCTAGATTTACCTACTCTTTGACCGATTTGTTCTTGAGTAAGACCTAATTTAGTACATAAACTATCATAAGCCTTAGCTTCTTCAATAACATTTAATTCTTCTCTTTGAATGTTTTCAATGATAGATAACTCCATCATTTGCTTATCATCGAATTCAGCAACTATAGCAGGAACTTTAGTTAATCCAGCTATTTTACTTGCTCTAAATCTTCTTTCTCCAGCTAAAATTTGATATCTTCCATCACTTGTTTTTCTAAGTAAAATCGGAGATATAACACCATATGTCTTAATTGATGTAGCTAGTTCTTGTAGTTTAACTTCATCAAAGATTTTTCTTGGTTGATATGGGTTAGTATCAATTAACTTAGTAGAAACTTCTTGTCTAGATTCACTACTAGCATATTCTTTTAATTTTTCAATTTCTTTTAACTCTTCACTTATTTCAAAAACATTAATTTTGCTCTGATTTTGCATTATTTATTACCTCCCTAGCGAAACTCATATAAGCATCAAAAGCTGGTGTACCTGGAGCATATTCCACAATAGTTTTACCTGCTTTTTGCGATTCAATAATTTTATTACTTCTTGGTAGAGTTGTTCTATACACCCTACTATTAACAAACATTTCTCTAATTTCTTTTTCAATTTCTTTGTTAATATTAAATTTTGGATCGTACATATTAAGCACTATTCCACTCACATATAACTTCTTATTAAAAGAGTTTTTGATTCTTCTAACAGCAGCATATGCCTCAATTAAGCTTTGTTTAGAAAAGTAATGACACACTGATGGAATTATTACATCATCACTAGCACTTAATACATTTACATTTAGTCCCATTCCTGGAGGACAATCTATAACTATATAGTCATACTTTCTTCTAACATTTTTTAAGATCTCTTTTAATCTAGAATATCTATTTTTTTCATATAATGTAGCAAGTTCAACATCAGCTCCAGCAAGCAGTGGAGAAGATGGAATAAAATCTAATTTTCTAACACCTGTTGGTTTAATTATGTTAGCAATTTCAGCTTTTCCAACAAGGGCTTCATATAAACTTGCTCCTAAATTATATCTATCAAACCCTAACCCCATAGTAGCATCACAAATCGGATCTGTATCAATTAGTAATGTCTTTTTTCCAAGATAGGCTAAGGATGCAGCTAAATTAATAGCCACTGTAGTTTTACCTACACCACCTTTTTGATTAACAATTGCAACAACTTCAGCCATTGTATATCCCTCCTTATAGTGGTTTTTTCTTCATTTTGTTGTAATCTCTTGGATATTTATTAGGTGTATAATCTAGCTTTGTATACACTAGGTTATATCTCTTTCCAAAACTCTTAGGTAAAATAATTTTTTGCTTTTGTGTTAAGTCTAACTTTAACTCTCTACATGCAGCATCACATTCAGCCGCTTCTTCTTTAGCTAAAGGTCCTTTTAAAGCGATGAATTTTCCACCAATCTTTACCATTGGTGAGCTAAGTTCCATTAAAACATTAAGTCTTGAAACTGCTCTAGCAGTAACATAATCATATTCTTCTCTATGTTCTCTACCATAGTCTTCTGCTCTAGCAACTACAACATCAATACCCTCTAATCCTAATTCTTCAATAACAAGTTTTACAAAATCCATTCTCTTATTCATCGAATCAAGTGCTATTACATGTAAATCAGGGAAAGCAATTTTTAATGGTATAGATGGGAAACCAGCACCAGTTCCTACATCACATAAAGTCTTTCCTTTTAAATCATTTTCAAAAGATAATGTTAAGCAATCATAGAAGTGTTTTTCATAAACATCTTCTTTTTGAATAATAGTAGTTAAATTTAATCTTTCATTCCAAATTTGAAGTAATTCAAAATATCTTCTAAATTGCTTTTCTTGTTTTTCTGTCAATAAAATATCATGCTCTGCTAATAAGTCTTTAAATTGTTGTTCATTCATCGTTTTTTACCCCTTTCATCTTTAAATACATTAACAATATTGATATATCACTTGGATTTACACCAGATATTCTTGATGCTTGCCCTATATTTAATGGCTTAACTTTATTAAGTTTTTGCCTTGCTTCAAGCGCCAAATTATCTATGGTGTTATAATCTATATCTTTATCTAAAACTAGATTTTCTAGTTTTTTACTGTTTTGCGCAGCTTTCTCTTCTTTAGAGATATACCCAGCAAACTTAATTTGAATTTCTACTTCTTCCAAAACCTCATCCTCATAGTTTAATTTGTCAGTAAACCTTTGGATATCTTTATAGGAAATGTTAGGCCTTTTTAGTAATTCATAATATGATAAGCTGTTTTCTATGCTCTCATTTTTTTCATTTTTTAACCAATCGCAAAATTCGCTGCTCTTTTTAAACTTATATTCTTTAAGTAGTTCTTTAAGATCATCTATTGCCTTTACTTTATCCATAAACTTTTTATATCTATCTTCACTAAGAAGCCCCACGTCATGACCATATTTAGATAGTCTTAAGTCTGCGTTGTCGTGTCTTAGAATCAATCTATATTCAGCTCGCGATGTAAGCATTCTATATGGCTCTTTTGTTCCCTTAGTTGCTAGATCATCTATCATTACTCCAATATAAGCTTCATCCCTTTGTAAGATTAGCGGTTCTTTGCCTTTTATCTTTTGACATGCATTTATACCTGCCATAAGGCCTTGAGCCGCAGCCTCTTCATAACCGCTTGTTCCATTTATTTGTCCTGCTGTAAATAAATTTTTAATTATCTTGTTTTCTAAGCTAGGCCAAATTGTAAGTGGATCTATTGCATCATATTCGATAGCATATGCAAATATTTTAACTCTTGCATTTTCAAATCCTGGCAAAGAATGAATCATTTCAAGTTGTACATCCTCTGGCATCGATGTTGAAAATCCTTGTAAGTATACTGTATCTAATTCTTCAGATTCAGGTTCAACAAATAGTTGATGTCTTTCTTTATCTGAAAATCTAACTATTTTATCTTCAATTGATGGACAATACCTAGGCCCAATTCCTTCAACAACTCCACCATACATTGCCGATTTTTCTAAGTTTTCTAGAATAATTTGCTTTGTTTTATCAGTAGTGTGAATTAAATAACATAACCTTTGTTTTTCTAATGGAACAAACTCACTAGTTGTATAAGAGAATGCTAAGTTCCCTTCACTACCAGGTTGAATTTCCATATTAGAGAAATCAACGCTATCAGTATATATTCTAGGAGGGGTTCCTGTTTTTAGTCTTTGAATAGGAACACCTAACTCAGCAAGATGTTTGGATAATCCTTTAGCAGATGGTTCATTATCAGGTCCTTCAATTTTAAAACTGTGTCCCCTTAAGGTTCTGGACTCAAGATAAGTGCCTGTAGTAAGAATAACAGTTTGTGAAACTATTTTTTCACCATTTTCCAAAACAACACCATGGCATACATTATCTTCACAAATAAGTCCTGTTACCATAGCTTCTTTTATTTCAAGCCTTTCTTGTTCTTGCAAAACCTTTTGCATATTTCTCTTATATAGTAATTTGTCGCTTTGTGCTCTTAAACATCTAACACCAGGACCTTTAGCAGTATTCAACATTTTCATTTGCAAATATGTTTGATCGGTATTTATCCCCATTTGTCCACCCAAAGCATCAATTTCTCTAACAATAACACCTTTGGCTGGACCTCCAATAGAGGGATTACAAGGCATAGAAGCTATATTTTCTTTGTTTAAAGTAATAAGTAAAGTTGACATTCCAATACGTGCAGATGACAAAGCAGCCTCAACTCCAGCATGTCCGCCGCCCACAACAATCACATCATACATTAAGCTCCCACCTCTTTCCTTACATAATAATTTAATCACTTTAAAAAACCAGTGTCAACAAAGTAGATAAGTTTCATGTGAAACATTAAAAAAAGCCCGATTTTTTATAAAAATAACCGGACTTATTAGTTTTGGATTTTAATTTTTTACTTAGTTGTTCTAATTAACAAACTATCATCAGCTTCTTGCAAAGCATCAAATCTTGCAGGATTAACAATTGGCTCATTTACAACTGTTATAGTAGCTTCTTTTCCACTAACAATAGGAGCCCCAACAATTGTAACCTCATTTTCTTCATTTACAGGATTAGAAATAATTTCTGGTTGAACCACACTAGCTCCAGTTTCAGCCCAGCCTATAATTGAATCCATAAGTTCAAATCTTCCAGCATCAAATAACAATTGATGTCTTCCTTTAACTATAGCACAAGAAACATTTTTAAAACCTCTATGTCTATAATATCTTTCTAACGCTTCTGTTTTTCTACCTCTTAATGTTGTAAGGTCATGATCACCAGATATAAATAACATTGGTGTAGTTCTATCGGTTTGTTTCATTCGCATAAATAAATGAGGCATAAATACTTTTCTTAAATAGTAATAAAAGTAATGGCCAACAGTACCAGGTTGATTAATATATTCTGCAGCCACAATTTTCTTGATTTGTTCTTTATCACTTGTCATCCAAGAATATTTGCTTCCACCCTCGAATCTAATTGCTAAAGACTTGTTCTTAGAAAAATGTCCAAATTTACTAACGCTATTATCCCAGAAAAATAATTTTCTAATATATGCGCCAAGTAAGAATCCATAGTCTTGTAATCTTGGCATACCCCAACCTATTGTCACTACTCTATCAACAACTTCTGGGAATTCTTTCATCAAGTGTAAACACAACATAGATCCAAAATCATTACCAACTAAACATATTTTAGCATTAGGATGTTCTCTTTTTGCAATAATAGTTAATGCGTGAACATTGTATGCAGCATAGTAAGAATCTTTTCTTCCCCAGTTTTTACGGCACATTTTTTTATTAACGTCTCCACTTTTTCCATATTGCCATTCATCAATTGCATATAAGGCATAACCCTTGTTAGAAAGGTATTCTCCTATTTCATCATATAGAGCACCTGTTCCTTCCATGCCAGTAGCGAAAACAAAAACTTCATTAGTACTATTTTTAGCTTCAGCTACTTCGTTAGTGTAATAAAAATAACTTTTTAAATTAGGTCCTACAGCCTTGTGTTCATACATATCTAATCACCTCAACAATTTGATTATAACATCATCAAATAAATAAATAAACATTTTTTTATTTAGCGCACAGAGTACATGTGTAAAACATTATTTATTTTTGCACACTAAATCATATACGTAATTTTTCTTTATATTGTATTTATCAGTCAATATAGAGACTATTTCTTTACTGGTTTTTCCTTGCTTTGTCAGTTCACTTATCTGGCAAATAAGCTCATTTTCCCCAACATTTTCAATTACCTTGTTATTACCTTCTACAATAACAACCATTTCACCTTTTAAAGAATCTGCAACTTCTAAAACCTCACTAACAGAACCCCTTACATATTCTTCAAATTTTTTTGTAAGTTCTCTAGCTAAAACTATATTTCTGTCACCAAAAACCTTTAAAAGGTCTGTTAAAAATTCTTTTATCCTGTGTGGAGACTCATAAAAAATTAACGTTTCTTTGTTATTTTTTAAACCTTCTAATTCTTTCTTTCTCGCGCTAGATTTAGAATCTAAAAAGCCAACAAAAGTAAACCTTGTTAGAGAAAAACCTGAAGCCACTAAAGCATTTAAAAATGCACTAGCCCCAGAGATTGTTGTAACATTAAATCCAGCCTTAATAACCTCATTAACTAAGACACTTCCTGGATCACTTACAAGCGGATATCCCGCATCACTAATAAGCGCTATATCCTTTCCCTCACTCATTATTCCAAGAAACTTTTCCACACTTTCTCTTTCGTTAAACTTATGATAAGAAAGCACTGGTGTAGAAATATCAAAATGATTCAGAAGAATTTTACTTGTTCGCGTGTCTTCACACCCTATCACGCTTACCGATTTAAGTGTTTCTATCGCTCTTGGAGTAAACTCCCCTAAATTCCCTACGGGAGTAGCAACAAGATATAATGTTGGCTTACCATTAACAAACGTTTGTTGTCTCATTATTTCATCATCCCATTCACTTCTTCAAAGCTGATAACTTTAATAATTTCTTTGTCACTACTTTCAATTTTAACGGTTTTAGAAAGCAAATTAACCCCCGTTATCTTATAGTCTATGCCATCACATTTAAATCTAGTTCCATATCTAGGCGCATCCTTTTTTAATTCTGTATAATCTTGATCTTCATATTTTAAGCAGCACAAAAGTTTCCCGCATTGCCCAGATAATTTTTGAATATTCAAAGCTAGAAATTGATTCTTTGCCATATTGATGCTAATGCCTTCAAATTCATTCAAAAAACTCTTACAACAAAGCGGCAAACCACATATTCCTATTCCACCTGTTATTTTACTTCTATCTCTTGGCCCTATTTGCTTAAGCTCTATTCTACACTTTAATTTATTAGAAAGTTCTTTTAATAATTCCCTAAAATCAACTCTTTCCTCTGATACATATCTAAATAAAATCTTACTTTTATCCAAAACATAAAAAGCATCAACAAGCCTCATGTTTAAGCCCAAAGACTTAACACACTCGTTGAATATCGCTACAGCCTCATTTGCACTTTCCTTATTTAGATAATAAAACTTCATATCCTCTTCAGTTGCAACCCTAAGAATTGATTTTGAAGAATATCCTTGGCTTTCACTTTCAGTTATTGGGTTTTTACAAACAATTCCAACCTCTAAGCCAAATTCACTTTCAACTACTACATAATCACCTTTTTTTATACTAGAAAGAGAAGAATAAAAATAATTCTTTTCTTTATTAGAATCTAATTCAACTTCTAAATAATAACCTTCATTAGCCATATTTTATTCTCCTTTCAAATTTATAATTACGCTATCAAGCAACAATTTCAAATTAGCATTTAAATCTATTTGACTCTTATATCGCATTATTTTTTCTACTTTATCCGATATATTAGGCATTTTATCATGTACATTCTTTAATAAATCTTTATGCTCAACAAAGTTAACATCTTCACTATCATAATTTACTACATCAAGCAAAAATAAATCTAGTATGTCTAAAAATAACCTAAAGTTAACTTTATCTAAAGTAACATCTCCCATTTCAACTTGAGAAAAGTATAATATATTTTCTCCTTCAACATATTCATTAAACATCTCTATTACTAAATCCTTTAAAGAAATATATTTACTATTATTATAACAATCTTCAATAAGAGACATACTTCCATTAAATGAAGCAAGCACTAAAGCATCCTCTAAAACAATACCTTTTTTTATAGCTTCTACAACTAGTTCTCGTTTACTTGCTTTAGATAGCCTTAAATTTAAACATCTAGAAATTATTGTAGGCAAAACATTATTAATATTCTCCGTTGTAATAATTGCATAAGTATCTTCATCGGGCTCTTCTAAAAACTTAAGCAAAGAATTTATGGCTTCACTGGTAGAGTGTTCAATAAGATTAATTATATAAATTCTTTTTGCATTATCTTCTACACTACTAAGAGAAAATCTCTCTTGCATCTTTTCGATTTCACCTTTTTTAATTGTTTGATTTTTACCATCAATAACAATTAAATCAGCATAATTACCATTATTTATTTTTATACATTTAATGTCATCTTCGCTAGGCTCATCACCATCACACACTATCCAACACGCACTATATTTAGCAATTTCTAAAAGTGGGATATCTTTGCTGCCATTTAACAAAATTGCTTGAGGAAACTTACCTCTTTTTTTAGAGTTTAACAGTGTGTTATAAAACACACTTTGATATTTATTTAGATATTCTTTCATAGCCATTTTCCTCTAATTTTCTCTTAACTAATGTATAGACATCGTGTATTACTTCCTCAAACGGTTTACTAGCATCAATAACCACAATCCTATCTGGGAACATTTCTGCTATTTGCTTATACCCACTTCTAACCCTATCGTGATACTCCAAAGAAGCTAAGTCCAATCTATTTACTTCTCTATCCTTGTTTTTATTAATTCTCTCTAATCCTATTCTAGGATCTACATCAAAAAGAATTGTAAGGTTAGGTTTGCATCCCATGGTAGCAATTTCATTTATGTCAATAACTCTCTCTAGACCAACTTTTCCTGCAATCCCTTGATAAACATAACTAGAATCTATAAATCTATCACAAATAAATATTGCCCCTTTATCAAGCTCAGGTAAAACCTTTTCTACTATATGTTGTCTTCTACTTGCGGCAAACAAAAACGTTTCAGTTAGAGCATCCATCATAGTATTTTCCTTATCTAATAACACTTCTCTTATTTGAGTAGCAATTTTAATTCCTCCAGGTTCTCTAGAAGTAACTATATTTGTATATCCATCATTATTAAGAAGTTTTATAACCTCTTGTAAAACAGAAGTTTTTCCACTTCCTTCTCCACCTTCAATAGTAATAAAATATCCCATAATCATATCTCCTTACATCCTTATTATTATATCATAATCACATGTATTATTTTATAAAAAAAAGTAACTAATTATTAGTTACTTTATAAGACTTACTGAATCCTCATTACTATCAATATATTGATAATTGCTATCAATATAAATGCTATGATACTCTTCATTTCTTAATACGTCAAAATTATCTCTTAAATAATTACTTTCTTGTTTTAGTGACTCCAAGTTTTTAGTAAGAGTAGATCTTTTATTAACAAGAGTAATATACTCAACAACTTGATATGCGCAAAAAACAAGAGCAAACACAGAAAATACTACGATCACATAAGAAATTGCTCGGTTGATTTTCTTTTTCTTCTCATCTTCTTCAAGCTGTGTTCTTTCCATGATTTTTTACACCTACCTTTTACATTATTTATTATACTAGATATCTTTAAAAATAAATAATTATATAGGCAAGAAAAATATTTATCATAAAATCTCATATGTAAAACGTACCCCAAAACCAAAGAAGCAACTAAATATATGGATAGTATTCCCTCACTTATTTTATAAATAATTAAATAATAGACTCCTGTTACAAAAGGGAAAAACGAAAGAGTTATCAAATTTTTTACCAATTTTATTTTTTGTAACAAAATCTCTATAAAGGTGTAAATATTAGTTACAATCATAGAAAAGATTATAGATACTATTACAAGTTGAAATTGTACTTCTAATTCTAAAATCATTTAAATATTTTCTTTAATAATCCGCCACTTTTTTCTTTTCCTGAACTAACATACTCAATTTTATTTACTTCACCTTTTATTGTTAATTCTTCCTTATCATTATCCATTTTTCCAAGCATCAAACCCTTACCCGTTATATGCATATATCCCATCACAGTCTCAATCAAAAATTCACTTGAGTCAAAACTATCTATAGATTTTACCCCTTCTATAACTAAGTCGCTTTTATTAACTAGTTTTACACTATGTTTTAAATTAATTTCTTCATTCATATATATTCCTCCTATAAAACTATATGAATAAAACAATTAATTTATCATTCTTTTAATAGTTTACATATATAATCAACCATAAAATTAAGAATTTCAACATCACTTATAGAAAACATTTTATCCTCGTATACAATAAGATGAAATTTATCATTTATGTAGGCTATGTAAAAATTCTTATTATTATAATTCCCTCTCATAACAACCTTTTTATTATACAAAGATAAATTTTTATTTTTTATAAATGCTTCTATCAAAGAGACATCTTTACCGTATTCAATAATTATATTATCCCCTTCACACATTACACTACTTCTATAAAATTTTGTGTAATAAAGTTGAAGCAACTTAAATATTTCTTCTTCATGAACATCTATCGGAGCACTCTTTTTTAACATCACCTTATTATCATCTACATAAAACTCTATATTATCTCCTTGTTCCATATTTAATTTTTCTCTAACTGATTTAGGAATTACAATTCTACCCAACTCATCAAGTTTTCTAATAGCACCTATCTCTTTTATAATAATCACCAATTTTATTATTTGTTAACTTAAAACATGTATACAAAAAAAGGCAATATCTCTATATTGCCTGTAATATTTCCTTAATATAGAAAACCCAATTTGTATTAAGCTTTCTTATCCTTATTCGTATATTATCTTTATTAAAACTCAAATTAATATTTTTATAATCTAGTTCATTTGCTTTTTCAAAAAGGACAACCCCAATACCATCTTTATTAGATAATTCTTTAGATAAATGTATATCAATAAAATCTTTATTATCTTTTATATCTTTAACCTTATCTTCACTCGCTAATATATCAATTCTTTTCTTTTCAATAAGCATAGAAACGTTGCTTGGCATTTGACCATAAATATCATTTACGTTATTTTCAAATTCTTCAAGCGCCTCAAGAGATTGTACTTTTTCTAACTTTTTATATAAATCAATTTTGTTATCATCTCTTGATGCATACTCAATTGGAATGTGTCCATTAACTTGTATGTTTTTTCTAGCAACTGTTTCTTCTTTTACAATTCCTTTTCTTTCTTCTATAGCTTCTTTTAGTAAATCTAAATATAAATCAATACCAACGTTTTCAATAAATCCAGATTGATTTTCTCCAAGAATATCCCCTGCACCTCGTATAGTTAAATCCTTTAAAGCAATCTTATATCCACTACCGAGTTCAGTAAACTCCTTTATTGCCTTAAGCCTATTATATGCTTCCTCGTTCATCTTCTTTTTAGGATTATATAATAAATAAGCATATGCAATTCTTTCTCCTCTACCAACTCTACCCTTTATTTGATATAGTTGAGAAAGCCCAAAATGATCTGCATCTTCTACAATCATAGTGTTAGCATTTGGTATATCAATTCCTGTTTCTATAATTGTGGTAGATACTAAAACATTTATTTTATTGTTATAGAAATCATATGTAGTATCCTCTATTATTTCTTTTGGCATCTTTCCATGAACTATTCCAACCTTACTGCCTGGAATCTCATGTTCAATTCTAAACGCAATGCTTGAAAGATCACTTGTGTTATTATGAAGATAAAATACTTGTCCACCTCTACCAATTTCTCTTTCTATAACTTCCTTTATTAGCCTTGGATTTTTTTCTACAACATACGTCTGAATAGGCATTCTTTTTAATGGAGGAGTATTAAGTTGAGCCAAACTCCTTATTCCAATTAAACTAAGTTGCATAGTTCTAGGAATAGGTGTTGCACTTAAAGTTAAGACATCTATAGAGTTTTTTATCTCTTTAATTTTTTCTTTGTGCTCTACTCCAAATCTTTGTTCTTCGTCTACAATTAAAAGGCCTAAATCTTTAAATACCACATCTTTAGATAGTATTCTATGCGTGCCAATAAGCATATCTATTTTGCCTTCACGTAGTTCGGTTAGTATTCTTTCTGTTTCTTTTGGAGTTTTAAATCTATTTAAAACCTCAATTCTAACATTAAAGTTCTTAAATCTATTAATTGCATTTTGATAATGTTGGCTTGATAAAAGTGTAGTAGGACACAAAAATGCCACTTGTTTACTATCCTTTATAGCTTTAAAAGCCCCAACAAAAGCAACTTCTGTTTTTCCAAAACCAACATCCCCACAAATAAGCATATCCATAGGAATCTTACTTTCCATTTCTCTTTTGAGTTGCAAAATCGCACTTCTTTGATCTTTTGTTAAAACATAGGGAAAATCATTTTCAAACATCATATTTAGTTCATCATCTTTAGAAAATGCATAACCAATTTTTTTAGTTCTTTCTTCATACATAAGAAGTAGTTTTCCTGCAATATCATCAACTTTATCTTTTATTCTTTGTTTAGTTTTTTTCCAATCATCGCTTCCAAGTTTAGAAAGGGTAGGCTTTTTGCCTTCACCTATAGAATATTTTCTAACAAGAGAAAATTGTTCTAATGGGACAAATAAAGTCTCTCCGTTTTTATATTCTAGTTTAAGATAGTCTCTATCCATGTTATTAACTTTAACTGTTTCGATACCCAAATATTTTCCTATACCATGAGTTTCATGTACTAGATAATCTCCTATATTTAGTTCTTCATAATCATTAATAACAGTAGCGCTCTTATATTTTGTAAAATATCTTCCAGAATTAACCTTATTTAAAAATAATTCTTTACTAGATAAATAAACTCTTTTAAGTTCACTTACTTCAAATCCTTCGATTAATTCATCTTCTATTAATACAAAAGCTCTTTTATCTATATTATATTCATCACACCACATATATAAATTATTTATTTGGTGTTCATTTTTCAAATAAATATATATATCATATTTCATATCAATATAGTTTTTGATTAACCTGGCAGCAATTTTACTAGATCCATAACAAGAAACTATGCTACCAACATTAAATTCAAAGGCTTTTTCATTTGAAAAATCATTTAAGTATTGAACATGATTTGCCTTAGATAAAACCGAACTAAAATCATTGTATAAAGTTATTCCCGATAATGTTTTACCAGATTTAAATAGTTCATCTTTGTATTCAAAAGTATCTTTTAATAGCAATTCATAGTTACTATTAATCGCATTGTAGTCTATCAAAACTGTAGAAGACGGATCAAAGTAATCATATAAAGTCGAATAGTTAGCAATCATTGAATAATACTTGTATAAATACCCTTCTTTATAGTTATTAACTATCTTATAGATATCCATTT
The DNA here is from genome assembly GCA_017517765.1 of Bacilli bacterium. Lineage (GTDB taxonomy): Bacteria > Bacillota_I > Bacilli_A > RFN20 > DUOF01 > RGIG6178. The sequence goes on from JAFWYE010000006.1 coordinate 652,402, forward strand.
CTACATTATCTTTTAGCATTTGATACGATGCAAGTTCTAATTTTGGCTCATCCTTTTTTAATTGTGCCTTCAAAACATTCTCTACATCAGTTGTATCTTCAATTAGTAATTCGCTCGCTGGTATTATTTTTACATTATTAACTTTTTCAATTGTTTTTTGTGTTTCTGAATCAAAAAATCTTATGCTATCAATTTCATCATCAAAAAATTCAATTCTTATTGGATTATCGTAATTAACACTATAAATATCCACTACTTCACCACGCTTAGAAAATTCCAAAGTCGTAGAAACTTTACTTACAGGTTTATATCCAACGTTCATTAAATAATTTACTAGTTTATCCCTATTTAACTCTTCTCCTACAGATATGGATTTAATGTTGTTTTTAAAAGTTTCAACTTGAGGTAAAAATCTAAGATACGCACTTGTATGAGTAATCAAGATTCTTTCTTCTTTTTCATGTAACATAGAATACATTGCGTATACCCTATTTGCACTCATTTCAAGCGACTCAGCAAATGCTTCAATTTGTACAGTTTCATCGGCAAAAAAAGTCAATAAATCTTTGTCTTGCAAAAATGATGACAAATATTCATATAACAAAGAAGCACTATGTAAACTATTACAAACAATGAGCATATTTCTTTTATTTTTTTTAAAAGAAGAGGCTATTAATAGAGACTTAGAAATTAAAGATGAACTAGAAAAACTTCTCTTTAAATTAGAGAAGTTTTCTATTATTTCATTTTCTTTAAATAAATCTAATATTTTTTCTTTCATATTAATTATATCTACTCTCTATAACATGAAAATCTACACCATTAATGAAATCATCAATAACTTTAATGATAGTTTTTTGCTTTTCATTTAAAAGGCTAGTGTCTTCATCACTAAACTTTCCTAAAACATAATCAACAACTGGTATATTTTTATCTTTGCTTATACCAATTCTAATTCTTTTAAAGTTTTCATCTCCCACTCTAGAGATGATGCTTTTAATCCCATTATGGCCGGCACTACCACCTTTAGAGCGAATTTTTATCTTTGCCACGTCTAAATCAAGGTCATCATGAATGATTAATATATCTTCTTTTTCTATTTTAAAATAGCGCATAAAATCAATTACACAATCCCCAGACAAATTCATATAAGTTTGAGGCTCAAGAAATATAACCTTTTCACCTTTTTCACCTACATAATCAGTGTACAAACCATTAAATTTCTTCTTATTTAATTCGATTCTTTTTGAATCAAGATAAGAATCAAGAAAGATGAAACCAACATTATGTCTAGTATTTTTATATTCCCTTCCAGGATTTCCCAAACCAACTACAAGCTTCATCTTTCTTCCTCCTATTAAATTACTCTAACCTTTTTCTTAACAAATATTCTATATCCTGGAATAAGCGCTAAGATACCCGTCATAAATATCATTGTCCATCCTAATGGATCTTCCATAAAAAAGTTAGTACCAACACTATATCCTAAAACTCCATTAGCAACATCTTTAGTAACTACAAACACAATAACTGTACCGCCAATATTTGTAACTTCCTTAATCGCTTCTTTACTAATGAATTGTTGTGCCACAAAATCAAATTGATTATTATTTAACCTATTTGCAACACTTCCACTACTTACTAAGAAGTAACTATTTTCAGGATCTAGAGTTCTATATCCTAATAATCCATTACTTACACACTCAGAGCCAGTTACTTGACTTGGTAATGCAAATATAATTACATCATCTTCTGAATATGTATATCCTTCTTCTTTGCCACCAATAATCAAGTTATTAATTTGATAGTTATAATGACGTTTAACATTAACCATAGAACCATTGATACATACATTATTTGTATTATTAACAGTAACCATTATAACACTTCTATTACCTGCTGCGTCAACAATAACAAATGTATGTTCACCAAATGACTCAATCAATTCACCGGTATATTTCTTATCTTCAGAGTTGTACTCTGCACTATACATTGCACCATCAACAGTAACACTTACAATTGGTGCAATCATCTCATTTTCAGGAGCGCTCCAAGAAAGAACTACATCTTTTCTTACAGATTTACTATCTCCTGATAACTCATATTTAGGAGCTTGTCTATAAATATAGAATGTTATGCTCTCTCCAACATGTCCAACACCATCTATTGGAGTCAATACATATTTACCTTCTCTAGTTAATCCTAGTAGAGAGTCATAAGTCATTTCGGCTTCATAAGTTTTATCTGCCTCATTTAGCGCAGTATAAGAAACCTCTATACGAGAATTAATTTCAGAAAGTTCATCAATTACATTAGCTTTAACGCTATCGATATTTGTATACATATAAGGTGCCATACTTGCTTGTCCGTTTGAAACATTAATTGTTGGTGCCTCATTATCTAGAGCAAACCAATCCTTAGATGTATTTCCTAAATTAATTGGATCATCTGTAGCAACAATCATAAAGTATCCTGACTTATATATATCAAATGTATATGTAAACTCTCCACTATCAATTGTATCAAATATTTGGCCGCCTTCCACCAAACTTCCATTTGGCAATCTTGTCATACATACATCATCTTTAATGTCATCACATTTATATATTGTTGCAATATTTGTAGCATCCTCTGAATCTAGAGACACCACAACAGTACTAATATATGTTGTTGTTCCTTCAGCTGTTCTACCATCTATTGTAATGATAGGCGCTTTTCTATCAATTATTACAAATAATTTAGTATAAATATCTGATTTTCCATTAATAGAAACTGTAAGTTCTATTCTTATTTCATCTTTTAATCTATCCTCGCTACCATACAAGAATACACTATCTTGGCTGATAGGATCTTTTAAAGCATAAATGCTATTATTATATGAACTATAATTATTACCATTTACTACCATAGAATATGTATATTGTTCTAAAGTACAATCCTTAGTTAACAATCCATCCATACACTTTAATATAGCCTGAGTTGGAATTCTTTCTCCATACTCATATTGTCTTCCAGGAATAACCTCGCCTGCAGCATCATATAATGGAACACCTGTAGTCGGATTAACCATAACTTCAAATAAACCAACATCAGGAGGATTTATTGTTATCTTAATAGTATATACAGCTTCACCATTTTCATTACCAACAGCATCCACAAATTTAAATTCATATTCATGAACACCTGCTACTATTGGCGCAAATTTATATGTAGCTCTAAATGGTATTGTATAATCTACACCTTCGTCTATTGTTACCCATGTAGAAGGGAATTCACTATCACCAGGAGCTTTAACTCTATATACTAATGAAGTAAAGCTATAAGATGCATATCCACCCCAAGCAATTGTAACAAACGTATTTGTGTATTCAATTGTTTTTGATTGGCTAGAAATAATCTCTTGTGTATCTTCTACATCAGCCTCTTCACTATTGTCTAGATATAGATTAAAGTTTTGATCATTTCCTGGTAGAAGAGAGTTATCTGGTGCAGTGCTATCCAATTCGATTGTATAACCACCAAACATATTTTTTGCAAATCCTTTGATTACTACTTGCGTATAATATTTATTTTCTTCCCATGTTGTAGAAGAACCAGGAACTTGAGCATAATTTCCTTCTTCATCTAAGTAATAATACTTATCATAATTTATTTCCCAATCATCTGGTCTTTCTGTTGTTAACTCCAATTTGTTGGCACCACTAACACCTACAAAATTAGCTAATCTAGTAATAGTATCAGAGAATAAATCTATGACCTCTACTTTATATACTCCATCACACGCATGACTGGCATCATTGATAGCAGCAATCATATATATACCATTACCTTTATCAGATATACTTAATTCGCAAGAACCAACCTCAACTGTATTAACCCCTTCAAAAACAGAAATGCTTACCATATCAATTTTAGAAGGTTCTACTTCATCAAGTGTCAAATTAGAATATGCTGGATATTTGTATACATTTACATAATTCAAATTAGAATTAACCTTTATTGTAAAGAAGCTATTAGCAATTAAATTAACATCATCGTATGTGTGAATATTATTAACAAAGCCTTCTTCCTCAGTTGCAAATGTATTCTCTATAATATATGGATTGAAAATAAATTCTTTATAATTACTATTTCCGAAGTTATCCACGATTTCTAATTTATACGCTCCAACACAATTATAATCTTCATTGTAATTGAATCTAAATTCTATATTAGATGGCAATGTACCTGTTGTTGATGTAAGCATTGAGTAACATATATTACCCGCATTTGAACTGATTAAATCATATTCTTTATCAACAACATCATATTTATAAATCTTTACATAATCATTACTTAATCCTGTAACTTTAGATTTAGTGCTAATGCCAATTAACACATTTGAATTAGTTGATTCATCATACTTAGAATATTCAATTTCTGGAACTTCATCTGTATGTGAGAAATTAATTATAACTTTGTTTCCTGCGCTATCTATAATAGACATATTATTAACAGTTTCAGCTCCAATATCTATAATACATGCAAATGCATCTTTTATATAATAAGTTCCTGTTTGCCATGTCTCATTTGTGTTAGCAACATAATTGCCTCCATCATAAGTATAGAATAACGTATATGATGTATCCCAATCACTAGGTTTATCATTTATTAAGCTATATCCATCAACACGAACAATCTTTCCATTTAAATTGTGATAGTTCATTTTTCCATTCGTTATAATCGATAAAGTTGCATATGAATATATTTCACTGAATTTACCATTTTTAACAGTTGTTACAACTTCGAACAATCTACTTATATCGCCATTCTTACTATTGAATAATTCAATATGCGATTTTTTATTTAAATATCTAGTTGTTTCTCTATCAGTTTCGTTTTTAAGAGCTAAATCAAAAATTGTATGATTTTTTGCATATACTGGAATAAGCGGGCAGCTATATCCTTGAGATGTACAAATATCCCAACCAGAACTATATGTAAACTCTATATCCTTATCCGAATACTCATTTACGCTATCGAAAAGTTCATTTTTATCATTGAAGTAAGCCTCTTTATAATAATCATAATAATGAGTTCCTCCAATTGCAGGTTTATATTGTCCCATTGAATAATCATATGTACTAAAGTAAGTTACAAATACACAACCATTTGAATATGTAGCTCCTTTAAACTCACAAGTATTCTTGTATAAGTTAGTATTTTCTATCTTACTTAATTGCCACCATTGTGAGTTTACCCAAATATAATCACCATATTCAGCAACATTATGATCATTATCATATCTAGTTATACTTTCTAAAGGAATGTAATTTCCTAACTCAACATAATTTAAGTCTGTTGATTCCGCATATAATCTAACACCAAAGTAAACAACGTTACTATGATGCGGATTTGTATTATCTTGATCTATATATATAATAGTTCCTTCAGATCCTGAAACTAATTTTTGCTTATCACAGTTTGAGTTAGAAAGGGTTCCTCCCCAGCCTAATCCTGTGCTTACACAACTAATTGTATGAGTAGTTGTATCTAGTGCCAATTCTATTGTATTATTTACACCACTTATAACTTTCAAGTTAACTTTTATACACTCTTTGTTAGCTTCTGGACTACATCTATCACCAGCAAATGAGTAAGTGTAAGAAATAGCCCCATTAACAACAACTCTTGTTCTTAATAAATATGTATATTGATACATAGTGCTTGTTAAACTAGCATCTGTATAAATAACTTGTCTAATTTCTGGATCGCTAAATTTTCTTTCCGCAGTAAATGTTGGAATAATCATTTCATATATATCTTGCAATATTGTAGTCATTACTGTATCAACAGGTGTCTCTGGAGCAAAATATGTTGTGTGTCCAAATGCATTATAGAAATCATAACCACTAGCAATTTGTGTTGATACACTATCATAGTATAAATTATACATATACAGTTTTGCCTCTTCGTAACTAGCGATAGCATAGAAGTTAGGACTATTAAAGTTACCAATATATTTTGAGTCTAATACATTAACATCACTTGCTATAGAGTAATCTACAGAGTAGTAAGTTCTAGCCGCAAATTCAGGATTTGTATTAGCCACATATGATTCTCCATCAAGCACATAATAACTCTCATACTCAGCTTCCCAATCAACTGGTCTATTAATAAGAAGATTATATGTAGGAACTTTTAACTCGTTATAATTTTGATAATTATCAACATTTAATGTTGATGTAGGAACACTAAACCAATAGTTAATACCTGTCGGCTTATTGTTATCAGCGTTAACTGTATAAGCAGTATTATCTACAATAAGAGAATTAGCTAACATAGTGCTCATGTTTCCATATGTATCTTTTAACATTAGAGCTCTATAAACCCCATCTTTATAAACTCTAGCCGTAACATTATTAACCACGTAAGTTTGTTCTCTATTTTTCTCACAATCACTCTCGCCTTTTCCAACAACACAAAGGGCTGCATCTCTTCCTACTAAATAATAGTAAGTTTCATGAACCATAAACCCTTTTGACAAATCTGCTTGTTTATATTTAATTTCATAAACTACATTTCCCTTATCGTCCATATAGAATACAGTAACAATTTTTTTACCACTTTCTATTGTTTCTGTATGACTCATATATCCCTCATAGCCAATAGCATTAGTTTTAGATACATCAACATAATCTTGAATACCCTCATCATATGAAACCAATGTTACATCTGTAGAATTTGAGCCATCTTTGATTTCTATATAGTTAGTATCATTTTCAACAAAAGACAATGATCCACCCATGTATTCACTAGTATATTTATTACCATATATAGTATAAACTACATCTACTCTATCTTTATTTATAACAAAGTATACTGTTGATATGTTTTTACTCAAAACATATGCTGCAGTAGTATAATCATTATCTTCTTTGTAAAGTAAATCAGACTTATAGGCATATTGACCTAAGTCATATGCAAATGCTTTGTAAACACCATTGGAATCGTTTCTTCTAAATGTATATGAATTATATTGTCCAAACATTATTCCTCTAGGGTTATATAGTAAATCATCAACGATAGCACAAGATGTTGGATCTTCTGAATATTCATTAATGCCACAAGTATAGAACAATACTTTAGCATTTGAACTTATATGTGTTGGTGAGTCAGTAGCTACAAATGTAACAGCACTATTGATTTTTCCTGTAAAATCATCAGGATTAGTAGATGTTACATTAGAGAATAATAGATTTCCTCTATCATCTTGAATATTAAGATCTGGCATTATTGTATCCATTACAAATACTTGTTTATAAAGGATATTACTACTATTACCTGCATAATCTTGTACTTGATATGCAATTTTATAAACTGCTATTCCTGTGTTACCATCAATTTTAGTAATCGGATTCAAATCTGTACCAATATTTGTCCATACTTGAATATCATTATAAGTATTATGTTTTAACAATTCAGAGAAATAATATGTGTTTTGAGTATCAATAACATAACAATATTCAGAATTTTCACTATAAGCAACGCATTGCTTATCGTTAACTGCAGTAGTTTTAATTAACAAGTAATATGTTTTGTCTTCGTCTTTTAACTCATAATCATCAACTTTTCTAAATTTGCCTTCTTGAGTTTTTTCATAGTTCTTATATGTTATCAATGGTGCATATCTATAGAATTCATGATTAACCACAGTAAGTATTGATCCTTGATCATCATAAATATCTAAATCTGAACGATATTGATACGCATCATCAAATGCATTATTTGTTGTAGCATATTCAATATATGCGTTTGAATCTCTTCCAGATGCAAAGTTGATTTCAGGATTTATTCTGTCAATTACAATTACAATTTCAACTGAATCTCTTCCAGCAAAATCACTAACAACAAATTTGATTATCCTAAATGTTGATTGATCACTATCATCAGTTTCAAATAAGAAAGTTGACATCTCATTATCATAATCAAACTTAGTATTAGTAGGATACTCACAACTACTAGTTAATAAATCACCATTTCTATCATATTTAGTTGTTGTACAAGATTTCATTTGTGATATAAATTCGCTAAATGTAACTTGAACATTACTATTTGACAAATAAACAGTTGATGGAGCACTATCGTTTTTTAAGACATAATCATGTGACGAAATTACTTCCCAAGAAGTACACTCTCCATATTCATCTTCTTGTACACACTTTTTGATGCCACCTTCAACAACATAAGGTGAAATTCCATCTTCTACAATAATAGGTAAATATTGACCATTAGGATTAATATTTCCAACAGAATCCATCATTGTCACATAAATCCATCTTGCATCTCCGCCTGTAGTAGGTACACCAAATTGAAAGTTAACCGGACTTCCGTCTTTCATTTTTATTGATTTGTTAGAACCATCTGTCTCAACCTCATAGAATACCATTGTTATAACATTATCAAAGGCCTTGATAGTAGGATCTGTAGCGTTATGAATATCTTCACATCTTAAAATATAAGTGTATGCAGGATCTGTAGTTACATATCTTGGATCAAGGAATTTAAATCCATTTATTCTGTCACAAGTAAACGTTTTTCCTACATAATCATTTGAAATAACAGTAATTGTTCTTTCTCTTATATTTGCATTATTAATTTCTTCGTTAGTAACATATGTTTTGTTTACATTATCTGTTCCATCCTCTTCATATGTTGGAGGAACATAGTCTGCCCAGAAGTTTATTTCTATATCTTTAATAGTAACATTTCCTAAAGCGTCTTGAGCAGATATAGAAACAATAACATTTCCATCGTATGGCAATCCAGCCAATGTTTCAATTAACTGCAAGCCTGTAGGAATGGAACTCATTTGAATTTCTGTATTTAATTCATATTGATTATTAGCAACTGCAGGACAAATATCTGGAGTAGAAACAGCGTTTCCATAAGTAAATGAATAGCAGTATGAGTTAACATTACTTAATCCATCTTCTATTCTAATTGTCAACTTAGGATCTTTAGTGTAAGCTCCTACTAAATATGCATCTCCATTATCATTAGGAATAAAGTTAACTGCCCCATCATCAACTGCAGTAAGAGTTATTGTTGGCGCGCTCTTATCAATTACAAATTTGTATATTTCTTGGTTTCCACTTGCATCTTGGAATATAACTGTGTAGTTTCCACTATTTGAGAAGATAAGTCTTGATGTTCCGTTTTTATCTTCTGAAAGCGTAGTATTGATGTATCCTTTAGAACACTCATTTGCATAATTATCATCAGATAAAGCTTTCGCCACATTACACAAGTATGGCGTAGTATCAACAACAACATGCATCATTAATAATCTATTTTCTCTTGCATCTGTAGTATTTTGAGCTGTGTAGTAATTTAAGTCAAAATGTACATTACTAGCTCCACCAATTGTTGTTTGCGAATTTGTACTAGTCAATACATATTCTCCATCAACTTTTTGGAAGCTATATAAAGCGTTATTAGTAAATACAAAGTCTCCACCATTAGTAGTCAGCGTAGTTACTTTGCCATCAACTGTATTCTCATTGAAGCTATCATCTATATAGAATGTTTCTGTTAGTACAGCAGTAGCATTAACATATCCAGAAGCACTCATTTTTGTTTCTACCACACTAATCTCATAGAATGTGTTAAGACCACTAAAGATATATGCTCCTCCACCAGTCAAAACTTCATATATGCCATATGTTTTTAACACGGCATAATCTATAATTCCTGTGTCATCAGAATTTTCTGGTAAATACATAACAACTCTAGATGAAGATGTACATACAGAATCTGTTGGTAGCGGGTCATCTATACCAAAGGCGCTACCTAAAATCACAATTTCTTTACATACAGTGTCTGCAAAAGGTAGTCCATATTCATTTTTGCTATTATAAACTCTTATTGTAAACACAATATTAGTTTTTACTGTAAATCCAACAAATACACTATTTGGTGAGAAATAAGTTTTTTCGTATCCTGAAATTTCAGGCACTTTGCTGCTTCCAAGCGGATATACATGATCTTCGCTAAAAGAAGTAAGTTGAGTTGCATCAACAACAGTTCCTGTGAAATCGAATGGATGACCTGTTATACCATCAAAATAATAATTTCCATCAGTAGGAGTTAGTACTCCTGGATGTGAAGCAGAATAACCTATTTTCAAATCTAATTGTGTAACATATAAACTAGCACTAACTGGTTTTATTGTTCCAAAGTCAAGTCCTTGAGTTATGTTAAAGTCATATATACCATCAACTATATTAAAGTGTTTAGTTCCTAATGTTTCATCGATTGTATATATTTCTAGTCCTGTAAGTGGATCCACGTCAACTGTTTCTGTTCCATCTTTGTATTTTGGAACAGTATATGGTATATCAACACCACCACTAACAACTCCATCTATTGTTTTAGTTGTTCTTGTGAAAACAATTTCAATTCTTTTTGATGTTAAAATTAATGGGTTTGCATATTCAATTAATCCACTTGTAGGATTATATTGATATATAATTTTTCCATTACTATCATTGTAATCAATTCTAAACGTATTATCCGCCTCAAGTTCATATGACAGTGGTAACGCTTGAATATATGTACCTTCTTCTTTGCTTATAACTAATTGATAACGTCTTTGCTCTGTGGTTGCAAATCTAAACTGATTAGTATTTGAAAGTACAATCGCAGAACCTTTATCCACATATTCAATAGTTCTCTCAAAGAATTCACCACTAGTAAATTCAGGATTGCTATTCAATACGTATGCAGTACCGTTGTGATAATAATAATTTGTATAATGAAGATCCCAATTATCTGGTTTTGTTGACAATTGGCCATAATTAAGTTTCATTTCTTTTTCTTGAATTATTCCATTTTCATCATAATGATAAATCACGTTATTTCTAACAAAGAAGTTATCTCCTAAATAGAATGTTTCTCCTTCTTTTTCATATGTGGCATTAGTTAATTCAAATCTTTCTTCATATCCTGCAACTTCCACAAAATAGCCATTATCAATTTTATAAGTGTAGCTATTAATTGGGTTAGCGTATAGCCCTGCAGCATCTGGAGTTAAAACTACAGTTCCATCAATATTTTCTCTATCTCTATAACTTACTGCATAAATGTAATTTGTAACCATTTCGTTAAATTCTCTTGCAGCATTACTATCTTGAGCGAAAATTGTTTCATCGTTTTCATCATCATAACAAGGATCAGCTGAATCAACTACGGAACAAGATTGTCTAGCCAAAGAAGTAATCATAAAGTCTTTTATGCTATTTGTTTCATAGAAATTAATTGTTAAAGAGAATGATGTTGTAACCATTTCTGGTTTATCTACTGTTCCTCTATTTTCCTTTACAAGATCTGTAACAATTAAACTTGGCGCATTGGTACCTACAACAAAATAGAAAGTTATAACATTTCCACTTCTATCAGCGAAAGTAATAGAATTTACCTTTGTAGGATTGCTCTTATTATATCTAAATGATTGATATACATATTTATCTCTGTCAGCCATACATGTCAAACTATTGTCATTACATGTTATCGGATAAACAGTTTTATTAACCATTATATAAGCATAATCATCAATATCAATTATGTCATTAATATCAAAGTCTTTAGCAATGTAAGCAGGAGTATCTGCACTATTACCTCTTTGAGAAGTTGAGTTATGTTCTTTATCTCCAATTGTTGGAACGTTATAAGCAATTTTTGGAGCTGTATTGTCTAAAAAGAATGTTTTAGCTTTTCCTTTTACAAGGTCTATTCCAGTTCCATAACTGTAATAAACTTCATAACATGCATTCGTAGATATAAATACAGATGAGTCATTGTAATAATAAAGGATGTTTCCACTAGCATCACTAACAGCTCTTAAATCTGTATAAGTAGTTCCATTATATAAATATTTATAGATAGCTACTGGATTAGGCTCTCCATCAACTGTTTCTAGAGAAGAAGAAACATATCTTCCGCCAAAGTAAACATTTTTCTTAGTACCAACATAAATTTCTTTTTTAGCACCATTTTCACCTAATTCATATACATTAATTGTTAAATTTGTTGTTGCTGTTCTTAAAATTTCTTGATAGCTAGTTAAATATTCTTTTGTATATAATTCTTGCTCATATTCATCAATGTCGCTAGAAGGAATACTGCCATTGTAAATAGTGTTTCTTGTGCTAACAAAGTAATTATTATAGTTTAAGAAATCTTTAATAACTGAATTGATAGATTTCAAATCTGCAAACGCATATCCTGCTTTACCACTACAGTTTGAAACTGTTGAACTTGTTACTCTACAAGCATCAACTGAATTAGATGTGCTACTATTACCAACGTAGTCTATATAATAAATGTAGTAGCTAGCTCCACTAGGAATATATTGTCCTGAATACAAAGAAGCACCTAATGTTTCTCTAGGAACACTTCCATCTACTCTTACGACTCTAGAAAATTCTTGATAATAAGCATACATTTTTGCATATTCTATGCTTCCAAAAGCCGCACTTAATTGATCTGAGTGATCAAAGGTTTTTGCGTTAGGATTACTTGGATCGATATGTTCCATATTGTATCCAGTTGTATTTCCCACATCAAAATAATATCCGATCATATCATATATATCTTTAGCAGCATAAGCACTACCAGTGAAGTAATAGCTAAAATCAAAGTTATAACGAACTGTAGTTGAAACACCGTTTTGAATAAACTCGTATTCTGTACTACCTGGTACTAATCTTATCGCAGTAGAAGCAACATATGTGTATGATCTTGAATATGTATACCACTTTAAAATACCTGTTTTTCCATCAGTTAAATCAATAGGAACTGGGGCACTAGTAATCATAACTGTTCTATATAAAACAATTTTTGCTCCAGTATCTGTAGTTATATGGTATTCAAGTAAAGCTCCAATTCCTACTTCAGTTATAACAGAACTAGGAATATATTCCCCACTTGAATCACTGTTTCCAATACAACTAGATGGTCTAACTATAGAACTATTGTATGCAACTTTATAATAGCAATATTTATAATGAACTTCGCTTGGTGAATCCACTCTAACCAAATTTATTGTTTCATTTGTTAATTGTGCATTGTATTCATTCAAGAATCCTCTGTTATCCAAAACTAAAAGCATTGGGTCGCTTATTGTAACTTTCTTTGGATAGTAAACATCGACAACTTGAGCGTTATTTTTAACAATTTCTCCATAATAAGAAGGTCCGTATGGAGTATTAATTGTTCCATTTAATGAATAATTACTATTTCTAGACACAATTGTTTCGCTAACTTCAAATGTTGAAATGTCAATTGTATAAGATAATGAATTTGTTCCATCATTTGCTGTACCTGTCAATGAATATTTATTTCCACCTATATGAACGATATTTGTAAAGATATCATTAGTAGCACTTCCATATAAACCAGCATGATGATACATATTTCCTTCGTTATCTAATTCTAGTACAAAAGCATCACTGTATCCAGGTCTTGTATTAATTGCGCTGATTGTTCCCCCAGCAGAAATTTGAAGAGCTCTAGTTTCACCTATAACAATATTTCTTCCACTACCATTAGCGATGATTTTTGTAAGTTTAGCATCTTCTTCAAATAATTTTACATTTTTGCCAGTTCCTGAACGATCAGTTTTGAAGTAAGTATATAATCCTTTACTTGTACTTGTTCCTGATAATTCATAACCAACAGCATACAAATATTCACCCTTAAGAATAATGCTATTATATTCACCATCAGCACTATTAGTATGAATTGTTTCAATAGAAGCTGTTGAATATAAATCGATAAGAGGTTTGCCATTAGCGTCTTTTCCAACTAAATATATTGCAGTAGAAGAAGCCAAGCAACCACTGTTATAAACAACTCCATCTTTCTTTATTCCTATAACTGCGTCACCTGAAATAGTTGTTCCCTCAACATTTACAGCCATAACAACCCCACTGTGACTTGTTGGTGTTAAATCAATGTTTCCAATAAGATAATATTTGTTTTCAAGTCTTAAAACATCAGATAATCTTATGTCATAGGCGTCCCCTATGTAGTATTGTATTTTAGTTCTAACAAGTTCTTTTCCAACTAAATTTGTTATAACAACATAAGTTGCTTTGTTACTAACAACAAAATTTATTACATTTTTACTATCAGAATCATAAAAAGCACTAACAATTTGGGCATCAATATTATTATCATCATCTACATCAAAAGAGTTAAAAGCTCCTAAATTGTAATTTTTAGATGTGTCAAAATTGGCATCTAAAATTCTTACATACCTATATTCACTATACTCTTTAGAATTGAATTCGTAGCGATACTCAATTGTGTAATGCCCTGGGCCATAATCTGATGGTACAAAACCATCAACATTAGTTCCACTATTATTTACATACACGCCTTTCTTTTTATATGAATTTCTCTCCTCAGTTGTACATGTTCCTGAATACCCTAATTCTGAGTCACTCCAGTTACTGTTACTTCCTCCAAATGTTAAATAGGCATTATTATCTGCAAGCGTCATTTTACAATCACTTGCCGCCTTTATGTCTATTTGTGAGAATATTGCCATAGCAAAAATGCTCACTATAAAAACAATACCCCTATAAAAAATACTTTTTCTTGAATGCATATACCCCACTGCCTTTCATTTCCATGTTTTAATTATAAATTAAAAGGGTCAAAATCTTCAATGATTTGACCCCGATAATGTCATTAATTGTCTTAAATTAGTAGATATAGGTTCTATTTTTCCATTTTTTTCCTAAAAGAAGCAACAGTTTGAGTTAATAACATGTTAATTGTCATTGGCCCAACACCTCCTGGAACTGGAGTATAGGCACTTGCAATTTCATAAGCATCCTTACTAACATCTCCAACATTTCCTGGATTATATCCAGCATCAACAATAACTACACCCTCTTTTAACCATTCTTTTTTAATAAACTCTGGCTTCCCAACACAAGCAACTACAATATCAGCTTGTTTCAATAGTTCTGGTAAATTTTTAGTTTTACTATGTGCAATTGTAACTGTAGCATTTTTATTTAAAAGAAGCATACTTACTGGCTTTCCCAATATTGCACTTCTTCCAACTACTACTGCATATTTACCTTCAAGTTCAACGTTATAATGTTCAAGCAAAGTCATAATGCCCAAAGGAGTAGCACTTTTAAATGCTTCCTTTCCATGAGAAAAAGCGCCAAAACTAGCCGTATTTACACCATCTACATCTTTATTTACACCAATTGAATCAAAACATCTAGATTCATCTATATGTTTTGGAATTGGATGTTGCAATAAAATACCATCTACATTTTCATCATCATTTAATTCTTTTATTTTGTTAACTAATTCTTCCTCACTAA
Source organism: Bacilli bacterium (assembly GCA_017517765.1). Lineage (GTDB taxonomy): Bacteria > Bacillota_I > Bacilli_A > RFN20 > DUOF01 > RGIG6178. The sequence goes on from JAFWYE010000006.1 coordinate 667,791, forward strand.
TAGAGGCTTCTAGTCCTACATGAATTGATTCAATTCCTACTCTAGCACAAGCATTTTCTTTCATTCTAACGTAAGTGACTGAAGCAGGATCATCCCCTACTAATATTGTAGCTAGTACTGGGACTTTATTATATTTTTCTTTTAGTGTACCGACTTCTTCTTTTAATGCTAATTCTCTTTCTTTAGCTAATGTTTTTCCATCTAAGATCATATTATTTCCTCCTTTAATCTCTTCAAATATTCATTAAGTAAATTTTCTAACTCAACATAAGTTTCCACTTTATTTATAAGCTCTTTTGCATATGTGGAATTTGGCATTCCTTTAATATAAAAACAAGCCAAGCTTCTCATCTCTTTCATACCTCTAGATTCTCCCTTTAATTCTATAAGTTCTTTAGCATGCCTTAGACACACTGAAACTCTCTCTTCAAAAGAAGGTTCTTTTAATATTTCACCAGTCTCCAAATAATGATTAATTTGAGTAAATAACCATGGATTACCTAGACTTCCTCTACCTATTGCAATTGCATCACACCCTGTATATTTAAGTGTATGAATAGCGCTTTCAATATCGACAACATCTCCATTTGCAACAACCGGTATTTTCACACTTTCTTTAACCATTTTTATCGCATCTAGATTAACTTTTCCAGAGTACATATCATTCCTTGTTCTACCATGAACACAAATAAGTTTTACACCAGCTTTTTCCATCAATTTTGCAACTTCCACTGCATTAATATTATCCTTATCAAAACCTATTCTTATTTTAACACTAACTGGTTTATCGCTTGCTTCTACGATTGCCTTTACCTTGTCATATGCATCTAAAGGATCTTTAAGCCAAAAGCTACCTGCTCTTGCCTTTAAAACCTTGGGAACAGGGCAACCCATATTTATATCTAAAACATCATGTTTTCCTACCTCATTTAATATTTTAGTAGCTTTGACTAAATATTCTTTATCTCCACCAAATATTTGCAAAGCACATGGATGTTCATCCTCTTCAATATCAATCATTTCAAACGTTCTTTTACTATCAAAGCATAAAGCTTTGTCACTAATCATTTCACTAACTACTAATCCAGCACCATATTCCATCATAATTTTTCTATATACAGAATTGGTATATCCTGCTAGTGGCGCCAAAAACACTCTAGACTTAACTTTTACACCATTCAAATCAATCATCGTTAATGCACCTCTTTATCAATTTTAAATCATATACTCTTTTTTTGCTATACTCTTATTTTATAAATTAATAAAAATTAAAAAAGGTGAGTTAACTCACCTTTATTTCATCATCTTTGTTTTGAAATTTTTTTCTATTTACTCTTTTACAAATTTCTTTTTTCAAATTTCTTACCCCTTTTATTTTATCATCCATCGATTCAATAAGTTCTTCTATATTTAAATCACATGCTAGCTCCTCAAGATATTTATCACCTATAATTTTATAATCATTTTTCTCCAATTTATTAAACAAATAAATATCATCTAACCTGTTTACTAATTCTTCTTTTAAAAATCTAGTAACTTGTTTTTCTACTTCTTCTTTATTTGCCTCATTTTTATTAAATCCTAAATTATTTTCTATCTTATTAAAACCTAGATTGCTTGTCATAACAATTATTGAATTAGAAAAGTCTATTTTTCTTTTTCTAGAATCAATCAAATACCCCTCATCAAAAACGTTTAAAAATACGTTTATAACCTCTTTACTGGCCTTTTCTATTTCATCTAAAATTACTACACTGCTGGGATTTGTTTTTATCTTATCTAAAAGATATGAGCCACTATCAAAGCCGACATATCCAGGGTCAGCTCCTATAAGTTTAGATACACTACTTGAATCTCCATATCCTTCCATATCAATTTTTATATAATTTCCCTCTTTAAAGTAGATATTTCCAAGTTCTTTAGCAAGTTCAGTTTTACCTACTCCAGAATCCCCTAAAAACAAGTAAACTCCTCTTGGCCCATTACCTTTTTTTAGTTCATTCATAGCTAAATTTTCACATAAAGAATCAATCACTTTGTCTTGTCCAATAATCTTCTCTTTTAATTTTTTATTTAAATAAAAAATATTCTTTGCCTCTAAATCCACTTTATAGAGCTCATTTATTGCATCTTTTACATGGCTAAAATTGACTTCTTTTTCCTCACTATTTTTAGCTATAACTGAAGCATAATCTATTACATCTATTGCCTTGTCTGGAAACCTATATTCTTTAACAAATTTATCTAACGAATTAACAATAAAAGAACATATTTCTTCCCCTATTTTAACACCATGGTAACTCTCATAATCACCCTTTAAATTGACCAAAACATCTATTGTATCTCTAGGTGTTATTTCATCCAAAAATATCGTCATAAATCTACGATTAATAGCCTTTTCTTTTTCAATTATTTTGCTATATTCTTCATATGTTGTAGCACCAATACAACACACTTCTTTTCTAGCTAAATAAGGCTTTAAAATATTACTTGCATCTATTGCCCCTTCTGCGCCACCAGCTCCTACAATATTATGAATTTCATCAATAAATAATATTGCATTATGATCTTCTTTTACTTTCTTTAATATCTTATTTAATTTTTCCTCAAACTCTCCTCTATATTTAGTCCCCGCAACAGTAACAGACATATCTAGTTCATATATAACTTTATCTTTTAAGCTTTCACTTACCTCGCCCTTAACAATTTTATATGCTAAATATTCCACTAAAGCACTTTTACCTACTCCAGCCTCTCCCACTAACAAAACATTTGCTTTTTGCTTTTTTAAAAGAGTATTTTCAATAAGTTTTAATTCCTTTTCTCTTTTATACACTTTAATAGGATTTTCCTTTGCTTTACTATTCAAATTAGTTAATTCATTTACCCCATCTAATAAAGATACTTTTTTAATTTTTAAAGATTCTAATAACTTATTTATATCAACCTTATACTTTGTTAATATTTCTTTGGTTATAGTCTCATCTTTTTCAACAAGAGCATACATTAAAACGCCTTCACTAACCTTATCTTCTCCCAAATTTTTAGATAATGTTTCAGCATGAGATAATATCTCTTTTAAATTACTTGTATACTCCATGTAAAATGGTAGTTCCTCATTGAGAGGAAAGATATCTATAAGATCTTCTTTTACCTTTTCAAATACCACATCATATTTTAATAATTCCTTACTAAGTTTGTTATCCTTTAGTTTTAAGAAGCTTAATAATAAATGTTCGCTTCCAACATTACAATGCCCAAAATCAAAGGCGATAGATTCACATACCGCTATATACTTGCCAGCTTTACTAGAAAAGTTTTCAAGCATTAATATCCCTCCTATATGTAGTTTATGTGGTTTCAAAAGTAATTATTGTCAATTTTTAGTTATTGATACAATTTTCTTGCAACTCCCCTTGTATCCACTCCTCCAAGACCTACACCTTTTGAAATGGTTTTCTTTAAAACATTTTCTACATCAATGAACTCATTAACATGGCTTTTACAGACACTAATTGCTATATATACTGGGTCTAAAACATTAATATTTTTTCTAGAAGGGGAACTAGCAAAATTTGCTCCCGCTTCTATTAGTCCTTCATAATATGATTGACAAGCACCTGCAAAAATAACTAACGAATCCTTCCCTGATTCATAAATTCTAGCTTTTTTTACCGCCTTTACAAAATACTCACTATTTTCAAATTTTTCTCTGCCTTCTATAATCTTTACACTATCATGACCAGTTATAACTAGAACGTCTGGCTTATGTTCAATTAGCAAATTAATAATTTGCTTTTCCATCTTTTTTTCATCCATATAATATCCTTTCGCAGGAATATTATATTTTTTATATAATTCCATCGATTTATTTAAATATTTTTCATCTCCATCAAGATGTAAGACACAACCTGGTATTAATCTAGAATCTCTTACATCTACTAAGTCCATATCTATTTTTTCTTCTTCACCATCATATTTTTTTAAATCTTCAAAGAAAGCATCTGCTTTTATTCTTAAATATTCTCCAGTTAAATACACCAAATCATTTTCAATATTAGTAATTCTAAAAACTATATCATTGTTATACTTTTTTCTGGTAACTAAATCTCCTATTTTCATATAAAAAAACACCTCACATAATTATATGAGGTATTAATTAATATGTTATTTTAAATATTCAGGTATATTAAATCCCTTATCCTTAATCTTGTTATATAGTTCTTCACTTTCTATATGCATCAAAGTTATTTTTGTTTTATCCATTTTCATAATTTCTTTATAATCCATATGAACAGAAATTGCTTCTCCTATTTCTGTATAGATATCTTCATATTTTGGATCATTTACTACTAACTTTAAATAATCTATTTCATTTGAATCTCCGGTATATAGTGTCTTAACATTGTTCTTTGAAAAAATTATACTATAGCATTCTAGCATTGGAGTATGTTTCGTTTTTCTTAAATTGACGTCAAAAGAAAAATCAAATTCTTCTTTTTTAACAATTTCATAAAAAGATTTATCCACAGCCATAATATCTAATAGTGCTATTAATTTTTCACTAAAAGTATCACTATTATCTAATATTTTTACTTTTATATTTAAAGCTATCGCAGCATATTGAATAAATGTCGCTAGCCCACCCACATGATCTCCATGCATATGTGTAATAATTACATATATTTTATTTATGTTATTTAATAAATTATATCTAATTGTTTTATCAAAAGTATCTAATCCATAATCTATAAATAGTATTTTATCTTCTTCTTTTATATAAGCAGCATTACACCCTAATTCAGTATAAAATGCCCCTCCAATTCCAATAAAATTTAATTTCATTTTGATAGTTCCTCCAAAATATTTTTAAACTCTAAAATAGTTAGTTCTTCAATTCTAACTGTAGGCTTAACATCCATCTTAACAAATTTTTCTAAAACATATTCTTTATCATACGGCAATGTATTAATAATAGACTTTCTTCTATTTTTTAAACAATCTTTTAATATATCAAAATAAGACATGTCCAAATTATATAAATCTTTTACAAGATTAAACTCTAAAACAATAGAATCCACATTAGGTCTTGGCTCAAAATCATTTTTGCTAACATGAGTAATTACCTTAGCATCACAATAATTATCAATTAAAACTTTCAAAAAACTTTCTATTTTATCTTCTTTTTTAATAAATTTCTTTCCAACTTCTTTTTGCATCATTGCTACAATCTTAGTAATTTTTTCATTACCTGTTGAAATAATTTTTTCTAAAATATCACTAGTAATGTAGTATGGTAAGTTACTTACTATAATCACTTCTCTGTATTCTTTATTGTCGTCAATAAGCTTGTTTAAATCTACTTTTAAAAAATCTTCATTGATTATTTCTAGCTTATTCATATCTAAGTTTTGTTTTAAAACTTCTACCATATTTTTATCAATCTCTATAGCGATTACTTTATTTGATATATTTAAAAGCTCTTGAGTCAGTGCACCAAGTCCTGGCCCTATTTCTATAACTAGTGTTTCCCCTTTTATATTTAACCCAGAAGTGATTTTTTTAATTGTATCATAATTAATAAGAAAATTTTGTCCATAACCTTTTTTTGCAATAAGATTATTTTCTTTTAAAATTCTAAATGTTTCTTTCTTAGTTGCTATAATCATCTTTTATCACTTCCTTAATCATATCTATAGTTATATTAAACATATTAATTCTTCTTAAAAAGTTTTTTCCATTACACCATCCCAAATGATACTTACTACAGACTTTTTCTCTCTTTTGTTTTGAATCTGCTTTTCCAACAAATCCAAGTTCATATAAATCATTGTAAGTAACATCCCCTATTGCAACATTTGTAAACGTCACTACATTTTCTAAAGCTTGTAATATATCTTCTTTTCTAGTTTCTGCAATTCCTACTTTCTTACCACGTATGGCTTTACTTTTTTCTACAAAAGCATTTTTACATCCATTAGTGTATTGATTAATCTTATTTCTTATTTGCATTCCCGGATAATCAGGATCGGTTAGAATTATTACCCCTCTAGTTTCATTTGCTTTTTTTATTAATTCTAATGTTTCCTTACTTATCTCGCTGCCATTAGTAATAATAATTTCTACATCTAAAAAACTCTTTAGCAGTGTATAATCACTCTTACCTTCCACCACTATAACTTCTTTAATTTTCACGTGAAACATCCAGGATGTTACATGCATTTATAAATGTTTCATCCTCTACCACTTCTATAGGTAGTCCTTTTATCTTAGCTATTTCTTCTGCAACATATTTTATGTGTGCTGGTTCGTTTCTTGTTCCTCTATATGGAGTAGGAGTTAAATATGGCGCATCTGTTTCTAATAAAATATATTTTAAATCTAATTTTTCCACAACTGACTTAACTTCTTTTGCATTCTTATATGTGACTACCCCTCCAAAAGCAAACATAAATCCATAATTAATTAGCTCTTTTGCAATCTCATAAGAGTAAGCATAGCAATGCATTATTCCTTTTTTATAACAATCACTGTATTCTTTTAATATATCAACAGTATCCTTACATGCATCTCTAGAATGAATTATTATAGGTAAGTTGTGCTTTTTTGCTAGCTTTAATTGCTTTATAAAAAGATCGCTTTGATTTTCTTTTATAACACCATCATAATGATAATCTAAACCTATTTCGCCTATAGCAACAACTTTATCAGAAATCAATTTTTCTAATTTAATCAAATCAGTATCATATTTTGTATTTGCCTCACTTGGATGTATTCCAATAGCAGCATACACAAAAGGATATTCACTTGCTATTTTAACAGCCTGAATACTACTTTCTAAATCAAAGCCAACTACTACCATTTTGCTAACATTATTTTTCAAAGCATTATCAATTATATCTTTATAATTTTCATATGAAGAATCATTTAAATGTACATGTGTATCAAATAACATACTACACCTACTTTCCTAAACAAAATCTAGAAAATATTTCATCCACCATATTAAGCTTAGCCTTGTGTCCTAAAATATCTCTTATATTTTCTAAAGCTTGTGTTAATTCCACGGTTAACAAATCCACAGGAACCAACTCTAACTCTTTTATAACATTAGTTAACAACATATGGCTATTTTCTAATAATCCTATATGTCTTACATTAGACAATAATGGTTTGTTGTTATATTCTTTTAAATCAAAACCAATTGAATTAATAATAGCGCTTTTTAACTCTTCTATATCGTTATCTCTAGCACTTATAGTTATACAATCATAATTAAAGTCATTTATCTTAATTTCCTTTTTATTTGCTACTATAATTCTATTCTTATTTTTGGTTAATTCTAATAATTCAAAGTCATCTCTATTAAGTTCTCTAGATGAATCTAAAACAACGATTACAATATCAGCTTTATTTGCCAAATCTAATGACTTTTCTATACCGATTTTTTCTACTTTATTATCTGTATTTCTAACACCTGCTGTATCCAATAAATTTATTTTCAATCCCTCTAAAATTATTTGTCCTTCAACAACATCTCTGGTAGTTCCCTCTATATCAGTAACAATCGCTTTTTCCTCATTTAATAAAGCATTCAATATACTAGATTTACCAACGTTAGGCTTTCCTAGTATCGCAATATTTATTCCATCTTTAATTGTTTTTCCTACCTTGGAATCTTTTATTAATGTTTCAATATCTTCTTTTATTTTATTTATTCTAGTAAATGCATAATCTTTTGTAACAACTTCAGCTTCATCATACTCAGGATAATCTATATTAACTTCTATATTAGCTAATAAATCCAAAAAATCTTTCTCTATATCTTCAACTAATTTAGAAGTGTTACCCATTAGAGAATTTACCGCTAATTTTGCTTCTAATTCACTTCCTGCTCTAATCATATCATTTATAGATTCAGCTTGTACTAAATCTATTTTATTATTAAGAAAAGCTCTTTTTGAAAACTCTCCTCTATTAGCTAATCTTGCTCCCATCTTTAAACATAAAGCAATAATTCTTTTAACAATAAACATTCCACCATGACAATTGATTTCAAAAGAATCTTCACCAGTAAATGATCTAGGTGCAACAAAAGTAGAAACCAATACTTGGTCAATAATTTCTCCTTCATCTACTATATTTCCAAAATAAACTTTATTACCCTCATAATTAGCCTTATTAGAAAAAATCTTTTTTAACAATTCTAAAGAATTATCTCCACTAACTCTAATTATACTCAAAGCACTCTCCATCATAGGAGTTGCTAAAGCCACTATAACATCATTATACATACTATCACCTTCTTAAAAATTATACATAAATAAAATAAAAAAGTATAGTTTAAAAACTATACTTCTTTTTAATGCTTTTACTTATTCTTCAACGTAGTGAATACTTAATCTTCTTTCTTTTCCTTGACCATGACTTTCTGTCTTTATGTTATGATAGCTAGCTAAAGCACCATGAATTATTCTTCTCTCATCACTAGGCATAGGATTTAAAGTTATTGTATTCTTAGTTGTTTGAACTTCTTTTGCATACTTTCTTGCCATTTGTATTAATTTTTCATATTTTTCTTCTTTATAATCAGACACATCTAATAAAATTTTGTAATGCTTAGAGAATCTTTGATTAATAGCAACTCTTACAAGTTCATTCATTGCTTGTAATGTTTTTCCACCCTTGCCAATCAATACAGCATCTCTATCCGTTTTAATAGCCATATTAATAACTTCTTTTTCATATTTTGCATTTAATTCTACAGTTAAACCCATATTAGTTAAAACTGTAGTTAAATAACTTTTTACATAATCAATTACATCAGCCACAAAATAAGCTTCAATTTCACATTTCTCTTCAGTATTTGTTACAACTCTATATTGTAAATATTCGATATCAACGTTTTCGCCATCTGCAGCATGATCTAATGCTTCTTCTAAATTTTTTCCACTATAAATATTCATATTAACACCTCTAAAAACTATTTTACTATTTTTGCTTTCTTTTTCCTATTACCTAGGGCCTTTAATTTTTCTTTAACAATATCTAAACTAAATATAGTTGTTTGAATTATTGAGAATATAGAACCTACAACCCAATAGATAACTAATGCTGCCGGTAATACAAACGCAGATAACACAACCATAACAATCATCATAATAGTCATCATATTCATTTGCTTTTGAGTTGCATTCTTAGGAGTCTTTTTATACTCAGGAGTAGGATTTTTCTTTTCTTTAAACCATCTAATAATAGTAGGTAGTTTCATAGTAAGAACTTGTCCACCAACCATCAAAAGAAGTAATACGATAGCAGCAATATTTCCTTGGAATATTTGCTCATTAACAGGTGTACCAAATTCTAATCCTAATAATATACCACTTCTTATTGCAACAGTTTGGTTCATTGCTGCCCATACCGCAATAAATATAGGGAATTGTATAAACATAGTTAAGAAACTTGATAAAGGATTTATATTATTATCCTTATATAGTGCCATCATCTTTGTAGATAAAACTTGTTTTTCTGCATCACTTGTGTTTGGATCGCTAAATCTAGCTTGTAACGCTTGAATTTCAGGTTGAATTTCTTGCATTCTCATATTTCCTATTTGGCCTTTAAATCCAATAATTAACATAAGACTTCTTATTATTAAAACTACTAACACTATAGCAGCAAGTTGTGCACCACCTTGTCCACCAAATGAATGAGTGAAAGTTGACATTAACCATGAAAGTGGATACACAATAAGACCTTCCAATAAACCAGTTTTCCATGCATCTCCCCATGTTTTAGCTTCCAACTTTGCGCCTGTTGTTGGATCGTTTTCACCTGTAACAGTTAAACAAGCTTGAGGATGTTCTGCAAACATAGATTGCACATTAGCTGTCACATATTCTTGAAATGCATCTGTTCTTGTTGCAATATATTCTTTACTTTCATCAGTATAATCAACACCTGGATATTGAGCTTCTAGCTCTTTTGCAACTTGAGCCTTAGATTTTGTACCTTCAAAATTTCCATTCTCATAATATATATTGAATTCATCTGGATAAACAGTTTTACCCTCTTCTGTTGAAAACCTTGTTCTCCAGTCATCAATATTATTTTCTTCTATTTGAGCTTTTATATTTGATAAATCTTGTTCTGTACACATAGAATTAGTACAAGAACAACCTGTAGCAATCAAAACCCCAAACAATAAGACTGTTAAAATTTTAATCATCTTTTTGTTTTTCATTAATCGTTTTCTCCTTTTACAAAAATTTTATTAATATCTTTTTTTAAACTTTCAAAATTTTCTTGATATGTCATTTCCAAAAATTTCTTTCTAGCTATAATGATCACATCATAACTTAAATTAGAATCTAATAGGTTGTCTATCATACTAACGAATTGTCTTTTAATTCTATGTCTGATAACAGAGTTACCTAACTTTGAACTAACGCTAACCCCAACTCTTATATGGTTTAAATCATTTTTTGAATAGTAGATAGTATAATTTCCACGTGAAACATTTTTTCTTTGATCTAATACAGTTTTAAAATCTTGATTTTTTAATAATCTAAATTTTCTTTTCATATAAATATCACCTAAATATTTTCAAAAAAAATGGGCTGTTAGATTTTTAACTAAACAGCCCTTTAAATTAAGCAGATAGTACTTGTCTACCTTTGCTTCTTCTTCTAGCAAGAACCTTGCGTCCATTTTTAGTAGCCATTCTAGCTCTGAAACCATGAACTGCGGAATGTTTTCTCTTACTTGGTTGATATGTTCTTTTCATTTCGACACCTCCATTAATTAATACATAGCGATAAAATTATAAGTTATAGAGTTTGTGTTGTCAACTCATAATGTTTTTTATTTATTTTTTTTAGTTTTAAACATGTTAATTAAGTGTTTATTTACGTGTTTGTGGATTGGCACTTTTATCAATCCTAGATTGAGAAAACTCGATGTGTGGAAACTTTATTTCATGTGTAGAAAATGTTAATTATTTTAAACAATTTTATGCACAGTTGAAAACATAAAAATAATTCACTTTTTTTTCAACATTTAAGTTGTGGAAAACTCCATTTTTGTAGTATAGTAATAATGATTTATGTGTGGAAAAGGTTGTGGAAAGCAATTTTAGTGATTTTTTTTGCACATAATATGTTATATTATTGTGGCGACGAGGGGAGAAAACAAAAATGAATTTATCTAAATTATCCACAGTTTGGGGAGAAGTCCTACAAATTGTACAGGATCAACTTACAGATAATAGTGTTTTTGATGCCTTATTTCAGAATTCAAAGCTATACAAAGTAGATGGGGATACTGCGTATATTAGTGTGCAAACAAGATTTGCTAAAGAATTACTGAATGAAAGGTACCTACAAATTATTGAAAAAGCTCTTGAAGATGTTACTACTTACAACTATAGTTGTAAAATATCTATGGAGTCTGAAGTAAATTATGTAGAAACAACTATGTCTGAAATTGATCAACAAACTTATGTATCAAACTTAATTCCTAACTACACATTTGAAAATTTTGTAGTAGGTCCATCAAATCAAGAAGCGCAAAGCGCAGCTTTAACTACTGCTCTTGATCCTGGAAATTTCTATAATCCACTATTCATTTATGGAAAAAGTGGTATTGGTAAAACACATTTACTTCACGCTATAGGAAATTATCTGTTGAAAACTAACCCTAATAAACGTGTTTATTACGTTTCTAGTGCAGAGTTCTTAGATGAATACGTAAATGCTATTAGATCTAGCCAAATTGATGAATTTAAAGAAAGTTTTAAACAAAATGATATTTTGTTAATCGATGATATTCAATTCCTTTCAGGAAAAGATAAAATAACAGAAACATTTTTCCACATATTTAACCACTTAGTAACAAGACATAAACAAATTGTTATAACAAGTGATAGAGCTCCTAATGAGTTGAAAAAACTAGAAGAAAGATTAGTTTCAAGATTTGCTAGTGGATTAAGTGTTCAAATAACTGCTCCTGAATATGAAACTTCTTTAGAGATTCTAAAGAAGAAAATTGAAGGACAAACAATTTCAACAAAAACAATTAAAGAAGATGTTTTAAGTTATATTGCTTTGAAGTATTCAAAGGATATTAGACAATTAGAAGGTGCATTAAATAGATTAATGTTTTATGCTGAATCTTTTAAGAAGCAAAGTAAAGTAATTGACCTAACTATTGCACAAGAAGCCCTAAAGGGCTTAGTTGTAACACCAATACAACAAGCTGACACATTAACAGTGGAAAAAATAAAGATGACGGTAGCTGATTATTACAAGTTATCCACATCTCAACTATCAAGTAGTGTAAGAGTTAGCAACATTTCCACAGCAAGACACATCGCAATGTACTTATGTAGGACATTATTAGATACACCTTTCACTAAAATTGGTGATGAATTTGGCGGTAGAGATCACTCAACTGTTATAAATGCGTGTGAAAAGGTGGAAAAGTTGTTGAAAACAGATCCTAACTTTAAACAAGCTGTTGAAGATATAAAAATCCTGTTGAGATAAGGGTTTTGAAGGTGTGAAACAGTGAAACAAAAGAGGTTATCCACTTTTCCACACATTCCACACCGCTAATAATATATAATAATAAATATATATAATATAAATATAATATAAGAGAATAAAAGAAAAAATAAAATTGTGCACACGGAGGTATTTAAATGCGTTTTATAATTTCAAGAGATGTTTTGGAGAGTTCGTTGAATATAGTTTCTAAAGCAGTTACTAATAAAACTCCAATAGCAGTATTAACTGGTATTAAATTTGATTTAACAGAGGAAGGATTAAATTTAACAGGAAGTGATACTGACTTATCAATATCTACATTTATTCCAGTAGAAACTAATACAAGTCAAAATATTACAGTTTTCTCAACAGGTAGTTGTGTATTAAATGCAAAATATATAACTGAGATTGTTAAGAAAATTGATAGTGATAGAATTGAACTTGAACTAATAGATTCAACATTAGTTAAAATAACAGATCAAAAATCTAACTTTAGTTTAAATTCAATTAATGTTGCAGACTTCCCATTTATTGATTTTAATTTTGATAAGAATGTAATTGTTATGAAAGGAGACTTATTAAAGCAAGTTATCTCTCAAACAATATTTGCAACAAGCATAAAAGAAACAAGACCTATATTAACAGGTGTTAATTTTAAAATTGATGGAAATGTTTTAGAAGCTGTTGCTACAGATACATATAGATTAGCTAAAAAGAAAGTTGTTCTAGGAGACAGTGCCTATGTTAATGTAACAATTCCTAACAAGAGCTTAAGCGAAGTAAGTAAAATAATTTCAGGTAACGAAGAAGTAACAATTAATTTCTTTGACAAAAAAGTTTTATTCAAAGTAGGAGATACAATTGTTTCAACAAGAGTTATAAATGGTGTATATCCAGATACAACTAGACTTATTCCTGAAAACTTTGATTACAAATTAACAACACTAACTACTGATATAGTAAGTGCTGTAGATAGAGCTAGCCTTTTATCAACAGATGGAAACAATATTGTTAAACTATCAATGAATTTAGATAAAATTGAATTATCAAGTAGAAGTCAAGAAATAGGATCTGTTGTGGAAAAGATTTCTAATTATGATTATAAAGGAAACAAATTAGATATTTCTTTCAGCGCACAATATATTCAAGATGCAATTAAAGCAATTGGAAGTAATGAAGTTGAATTGTCATTCACAAGTGAAATGAAACCATTCATTATCAAAAATAAAGAAGATAATACAGTTGTTCAATTAGTATTACCTGTAAGAACTTATCAATAATAAAAATTAACTCTAGGAAACTAGAGTTTTTTTGTGGAAAATTGTATATAATTTTTGGTATAAGAAGGAGAAACAAAATGATACCTAGAGAAATTATTATTCAAATAAAAAAAGAAATTTTAAATAAAATAAATGAATTACCGATAAATGCTGAATTTAGACTAATAGAATTTTTAGATTTCTATGAATTAGACGAAAGAGAAGAATTAGAAGTTGCAATAGATTTGTTAAGTGAACTTATGAATTTTAATTATTGTGAAGAAGTAGATATTCACATGGATGTAAGTGGATTACCTAAAAATATTCTTTTAAAAAAAATTAAATAATCCACATTTGTGTGGGTTATTTTTTATTTGAAACTTTGTTATTTTATCAAATTAAAAAGTTTTAAAAATTTTAGTTTACAAACTTATATATTTTATATATAATTGTTATCGCGTGAGTGAAGGTTAACGCAAATCTTCTCTGCTAACTGAGATTATAAGTTAGCTGATAGACCAAAGGGGGGTTAATAATGACAAAATATGAAATTATGTATATTTTGAACTCTACTCTAGATGAAGAAAGTAGAAAAACAACTATTGAAGGTTTAAATAAAATCTTAACTGACAATGGTGCTACAATCGAAGATGTTAATGAATGGGGAAATAGAGAATTCGCTTATGAAATTAACAAACAAACTAGAGGTTACTATGTAGTAACAACTTTAACTAGTAACGATGCTAAAGCAATTAACGAGTTTGATAGATTAAGTAAAATTAATAACAAAGTTATACGTCATATGATCGTTAACTTAAGCAAATAATAAGGAGATTCGTTTATGCTAAATAAAGTTATTTTAATTGGAAGAACTACTAAAGATGTAGACCTAAGAAAAACAAGTAGTGGAACTGCAGTTGCTACCTTCACATTAGCTGTGGATAACAGATTTGTACAAAAGGATGGTCAAAACACTGCTGATTTTATTTCATGCGTAGCATGGAATAATACTGCTGAATTTATGAACAATTATGTTAAAAAAGGAAGCCTTGTAGCAGTAGAAGGTAGAATTCAAACAAGAAATTATGATAACAAAGACGGTAACAGAGTATATGTTACAGAAGTTGTTGTTGAAACATTAAAATCATTAGGATCAGGATCTAGAAATGCTGAAAGAACAGGAAGTAACTATGATGGTTATGAACCTACAGTTTCTACAAGTACAGATTATGATACTTCTGTAGATGTTAGTTATGATATCTCAGATGATGATTTACCATTTTAAAAATATATAGGAAGGAGAACAAAATATTATGGCAGCTTTCAAGAAACAAAAACCAAGAAAGAAAGTGTGTTATTTTACAAAAAATAAGATCACTTACATTGATTATAAAGATGTTGAACTTTTAAAGAGATTTGTAAGCTCTAATGGTAAGATTATTCCTCGTAGAATTACAGGAACATCTGCTAAATATCAAAGAATGTTAGCAGTAGCTATTAAAAGAGCTAGAGAAATGGCTTTATTACCATTCGTTCAAGATTAATCTTAATTTAAAATAATTTAAACTACTCTGACGAGTAGTTTTTTTTTATTCTATTTAATGGCTTTTTAATGTGAAATCTTTTTATGATTATGATCCACCTAAATATTAAAAAAATTAATAAATGTGTTATTATTTACTTAAGAGGTGAAGAAAATGATTTTTTATGATTACATTTTGCCACTTATCGTAACAATTATAGGAGTAATTGGTTATGTGGTATTTTTTACAATCAAATATAAAGAAGCGCCAGAAGAAATAAAAATGAAGCCTATAAAATGGCTATATGTTCTACTTGTTATAACTGAGGTACTTAAGATTTTTTATTTGATTCATCAAAATGGAGAATTTAGGCCATTAAGATATCCTTTAGTGTTCTGTTCTACAGTGTTTTATACTGTACCATTATTTATGTTTAAAACTAAAATATCTGAGTTTGGAAAGATTTCCACAGTATATTTGTGTATTGTTTCATTTGTTTTGTTTGCAGCAATTCAATGGATGTATAAAATGAGTCTGATTCAAGGACACAGTTATTTCTTCCATGGAGCTATGATGGCTATAGCTGTATATATGATAACTTCAAAAATATATAAATTTGATAAGAAGAAATTTTATGATATGTTTATATTTTTAGCGGGCTATGTAACATTTGCTGCAATACTTAGTTTATACATTGGGGAAGATATTTCTCTATTTGGTCCTTCAAGTTCTTATCTAGGGTTTATTTTTAATACTTTTGGATATTTTACAGGAATATTTATTTTACACATACTTTTCTATTTAGTGTGTTATGGAATATTTAATCTTATTGGACTATTTGTAAAAGAAGAAAAGATAGAGGAGGAAGTAAAAAATGTTTGATATAATCGGTTTATTTTTGATATTAATTTTTACTCCACTAATAACAATTAATGGAATGAAATATTATAAAATTAGTACAAATAAGACAGTAAATGTCTTAACTTATATATTCCTAGGATTGGAATTACTTAGATTCTTTTATACAGCTCAATTTTATCCAAGAGCATATATGCCAGCAGAAAAAGTAACGTTTACATTTGTTACTTTCTCTTTAATAGCATGTCTATTTGCTGCGTTTAATAAAAATAAATTAGGAAATATTTCTAAAACTGTATTTACTTTTACTGCTCTAATTCCTGTTTTATTAGCATTAGTATATCCTAGTATTTACATAAATGAATTAGATCAATATTCAGTGGTAAAAGCATTATATTTTGTAGAGTGTGGAATTGTAATAACAATTGCGTTATTCTTCTTTAAAGAAGAAATTAAAAAATGTAATATAAAATCTTTAATATTTAGTTTGATATTTACTAGTATTTATATTTTTGCAAATGTTATGAGAAATATTTTTTGGATATCAAATATAGCGTTAGATTTAAAATGGTATTTATGCATGGGTGCCCTAATTATATCTGTTTGTGTATTGTTTGGAATAAGTTTGTTTTTATTAAAAAAAGAAGTAATTAAAAAAGATGAATAATTTTACGTATTATTTTATTCCAAACATGATAGGAATTATTTTTTGTATTATATTCTTATATTATTTTTGCAAGAAATATAAAAATGCAACGTATAAAGAAAAAACAAAGCCAATAAAATATTTAGCGATAATTTTAATTGTTTTAGAAGTAATTAAAATTTTCTGGAGAATATCTGTTAATAAAACTTTTCAACCAGGAACTTATCCACTTATATTTTGTTCATTTGTAATGTATTTTTACCCTATTATTTGTATGAGTGAGGAAAATTCAATTCCTTCAAGAGTGTGTAAGGCAGTATCTATTGTTCCTTGCTTTATAATGGGAATTTTATATGTATTTATAAACCCATATATGGAACATATAACGACCACGAGTTTCATTAATAATTTGCATTCAAGATTTTATCATTTTGCCATGTTTGCAGGATCTGCATATATGCTTATAACAAAAATGTATGATTTTAGATTTTCAGATTATTATCCAGTTGCTACAACAGTGAGCATGTATTTAGTATTTTCTTGTATAATCAGTATTTTCTTAAGAACTGATATTTCTTTATTTACTATAAATAGTAAATATTTTGGTTTTTTATATGATTTATTTGGATATTGTGTGGGAAATTTATTATTAATTATCTTCTTGTATTTTATTGTATTTTTATTTTATTACGTTACAAATAAAATTTTAGAAAAGAAAAAAACAGAGGCATAGCCTCTTTTTTTTTGAAAATGTATGATAAGTTGGAATTTTATGAAAATATTTCTTCTTTTAACCATCTTTTTATTTTATAATAAAAAGAGAGGATGATAGTATGCAAAAATTATTTCAAAAAGAAAAAAAGAATATTCTTATAATTTGTATTTTAGAACTAGTTATTTCTGGTTTTACTTTTTTAAATTATTATTTAGGAAATTTCTTGAGAATTAATATACCTAGTGAATACATATATACAATTTTACTTGCTATCATTTTTGTAGTAAACATAATCTATTTACTTATCATATTTTCTAAAGTTGATAACTTAAATAATATAAATACAAAAAGAACAAATTTTGTATTAACTAACAATATAGAAGAAGTTTTCTCTTTTACAGAAAGTGGAATAATATTTTATGATGATGATTTCAATGTTATTTGGATTAATGATTTTATCGATAACAGAATATTCAATATTGTTGGAAAAAATTTAATAAAGTTTAATAATGACTTTTGTAAAATTCTTGAAGATAAAAATGATACATGTAAATTGACTATAAACAATAAAATTTATGAATGCAGATGTCTTAAAGAATTAAAAGTTGTCTTGATAAAAGATATTAATCAATACGAAACTTTGTATTCAACATATAAAAATGAAGCACCTGTTATATTTCAAATAAATTTAGATAACTATAGTGATGTATCTACAATGCTTGATGAATCTACTTTTAGTGAATTAGAGGTAGAGGTAAGAAGTGTTATTATGGAGTGGGCAAAAGAAAACAGAGCTTTATTAAAGAAAGTTAGAAATGATGCTTATATTGCAATTATTCAAGAAAATGCATATGACACTATATTGAAAGGTAAATTTGAATTAATTAATGCTGTTAGAAATATAAGAGAAGATGATAATAGTTTAACTATCTCTATTGGTATTGGTAGAGGAATAAATGATTTTGTTAAATTAAATGAAATGTCATTAAGTGCTCTTGATGTTGCTTTATCTAGAGGTGGAGATCAATGTGTAGTTAACACTTATGGAAAAAATATGGAATTCTATGGTGGAGCTAGTGAATCTAAGAGTAAGAGACATAAAGTTAAAGTTAAAGTTGTAGCTAAATCAATTAACGCCTTAATTCAATCAAGTGATAATATTTATATCATGGGGCACATCGATGCTGATTTTGATGCAATTGGAGCATGTTTAGGAATATATGAAATGGCTAAAAAAGTTAACAAGAATGTTAAAATTATATATGAAGATAGATTTGTTGAAATAAAAGCAAGAACTGCATTTAGAACTTTATTTGAAAAAGAAGAAGTAGATGAAATGGTTATTGATGCTGATAGTGCAGTTAAAGAAATAAATGAGAATAGTTTATTAATTTTAGCGGATGTTAGTAATCCAAACATTGTTATGTCAAAAGATGTTTTAAATAAAATAGATAGAGCAGTAATTATTGATCATCATAGACCTGGAGAAAAATTGTTCTCTCAAATCTATTCATATCAAGAAAGTGCTGCAAGTTCTACTTGTGAAATGGTTACTGAGCTTATTAGATCATGTGAAGATAAAATTAACATTTCTAATGAAATCGCAACATATATGCTTGCAGGTATACTTCTAGATACTAATAACTACAAAAATAAAACTGGCTCTAGAACATATGAAGCTAGTATGATTTTAAAAGAATATGGGGCTGATAATAATCAGGCAAGTGAATTCTTGAAAGAAGAATATGAAGAATATCTTCTTAAAACTAAAATCGCTGCAAATTCATATACTCCATATTATGGAATTGTAGTAAGTGTAGCAGATGATGAAGATTTAATTGATAAACCAACGCTTGCTAAAGTTGCTAATGGAATATTGGATGTAAAAGAAATTAAGGCTTGTTTTGTAATAGGCAGAGTTTCAAATGAATCTATAGGTATTAGTGCTAGAAGTGATGGAAGTGTTAATGTTCAAAAAATTATGGAGAGTTTAGATGGTGGAGGGCACTTTAGTGCTGCTGCTACCGAAATTAAAGATATAACTGTAGAAGAAGCTAAAGAATTACTAGCTTCTAAAATGGAAGGATTTATTGGTGATACAAGAATAACTGAATAAACCAAATAAAGGAGGTAAGATTATGAAAGTTATTTTATTAAGTGATGTTAAAAAAGTTGGTAAGAAAGGAAGTATAGTTGAAGTTAGTGATGGATATGGTGCAAACTATTTAATTCCTAACAAACTTGCTGTAAAAGTTACTAAAACAAGTATGGACATCAAGAATAAACAAGATGATGATAAAGCTAAGCAAGATGAACAAAATAGATTAGATGCGATTGCTTTAAAAGAAAAAATGGAAAATCTTACTGTTGAATTAAAAGCTAAAGTTGGTAAAGATGGAAAAATGTTTGGAGCTATCTCTACTAAACAAATAGTTGAAGAATATAAAAAACAATTTGATATAGAACTTGATAAAAGAAAAATTGTTGATTCTAAAAGTATATCAAGTTTGGGTTATACAAAAATAAAAATAGAATTATATAAAAACGTTATCGCTACTATAACAATACACATTGAAGAAGAAAAATAGAAGGAGGTGTTAAATATGGTAGAACAACCATATTCAAGTCAAGCAGAAAGAGCAGTTCTTGGATCTATGATGTTATCAAAAGATGCTGTTTATGAAGGTGTTGCTAGACTAACTGAGGAAGACTTCTATTTAAGAGATCATAAAATTATTTTTAATGCAATTAAGAATACTCATATTAGAGGATTAGAAGTAGATATAGTTACGGTAGTTGATCAACTTATGCTAGACAATAAATTGCAAGAATTGAGTGATGCAAATTATATATATACAATACTTGAAGATACTATTTCTCCAAGTACAGTAGAGCAATACATTAGAATTGTACAAGATAAGACTATTTTAAGATATTTAGTAAACTTGTGCGATAGTATTTCTAGTGGATGGAATAAAAATGAAATAGATGATATAGGAGACTATGTTAGTAAAGTAGAAAATGATGTATTATCTATTACACGTTCTAGAAATGTTGGGGATTTTAAGTCTCCAGGTGAAGTTATTGAAGTAATAAAAGAAAAACTTGTTAATACTGATAGAAGAACTGGTAAATTAACAGGTACTCCTAGTGGTTATACCGATTTAGATAGAATTACTAATGGGTTTCAGCCAGGTGATTTAATAATACTAGCAGCTAGACCCAGTATGGGAAAGACTGCGCTTGCATTAAATTTTGCTATGAATGCATCTATTGAACATAATTATCCAGTAGGTGTATTTTCTCTTGAAATGCCTGCTGAACAACTAATGCAAAGAATGCTTAGTGCTACTAGTGGAGTTAATAGTGATAAAATACGTAGTTTTAATTTAACTGATAAGGAATGGCCTAAAATTGATATAGGTGTTAATAAAATTGCTAAATCTAAAATATATATTGATGATACAGCAGGTGCTAAAATTGCAGATATACAATCTAAGGCAAAAAAATTAAAAGCTAAACATGATGATTTGGGATTAATTGTTATTGATTATCTTCAATTAATTACAACATCTACATTTTCAAAAAGTGATAATAGACAACAAGAGGTAAGTGAAATATCTAGAGCTTTAAAAGCAATGGCTAGAGATTTAAAAGTGCCTGTTATTGCGCTTTCTCAATTATCAAGAACTGTTGAAAAAAGAGAAGATAAAAGACCTATGCTTTCTGACCTTAGAGAATCAGGAGCTATAGAGCAAGACGCAGACCTTGTTATGTTTATTTATAGAGATGATTATTATAATCAAAATAAAGGTGAAGAAAATCAAGCATCTACAGGAGTAGCACAAATTTCTATCGCAAAACATAGAAATGGTGCAACAGGAGGAATTGAATTATTATTCTTAAAAGATGTAGGATTATTTTCTAACTATACAAAAAGAGAGGAATAAGTTATGAAATTTTATTCTCTTGCTAGTGGATCTACAGGTAATGCTTTTTTAGTTGATAATGGTAAAGATTTATTATTTATTGATGTTGGTATACCTTATAACAAAATAAAAGAAAAATTAAGCGAATTAAATTATGATATTGACGATGTTAAATATATTTTAATTACTCATTCTCACACAGATCATATTAAGTCTCTTAATTCTTTTTGCATGGAAAAAGTTTATTCATGTGCTAAAATTCCTGGAATTAAAAACATAATGGCAAAAGATGAAATTTTTTACTTAGGTGACTATAAAATAACCCCATATCCTTTATCTCATGATGTTCCTTGTTTTGGATACAGAATAGAAAGTGATGATGAGTCTCTTGTTTACATCACAGATACTGGATATGTTAATTACAAGATAAAAAAATATTTAAAAAATGCTACTTATTATATTTTTGAAAGTAACCATGATATCAATATGCTTATGGATAGTGATAGACCTTACTTTTTAAAATCAAGAATATTATCTGATAAAGGGCATCTATCTAATGAAGATGCTAGTGAGCTCATTTATGAGTCTATAGGAGATAACACTAAAGAAATTTATTTAGCGCATATCTCTAGAGATTGTAATAAAAAAGAACTTGCTTATCGAACTTTAATTGAAACTCTTGACTCCAATAAGTTTGATTATTCAAATTTAATTATTAAAGCTTTAGACAAAGATGATATTTTGAAAGGAGGAACATTACATGAAGAAAACATTAATTGCACTGTGTAGTTTAATTGTCTGCTTTCTTATAACATGTACAACTCCCTTGATTACAATAACGACAGACACATATATTTTAACAAGCGATGATGTAATAATGCCAAGAACAATTTGTTCAAGTCAAGATAGTATAGTTACAGTCTTAGATACTCAAAATAACGTTAGTGCAAGTGGAGTGTCTATTTATAAAAGTGGAAATGAATATTACATTGCTACAACGTATAGTATTTACAATCCTGAATATGTTTATGAAATTGTATTTTCTGACTATGCTAGGTATGGTGCTAGTATTTTAGGATACAGTAAAGATGATGGGGTTCTTGTTTTTAAAACCGTTATAAGAGATAAAAATTATTGTATTGCTAATACATCAGGAAACTTAAAAACTTATGTTGGTGATAAAGTTGATGTTTTAGCTAAAGAAAATTTCCAAAATGCTATGGCACAAACTCACGTGAATGCTGTGGGTGTTTGTAAAAATTGTGGTGAAGAAACTTACAAAAATTATTTTTACTCTAGAATTACTTTAGAAGTTAAAGAAAACTTTTTAGGATCAGGAGTATTCAATTCAAATAGCAAGTTTGTAGGAATGGTTACAGAGTTTTTAGATGATTATCACTATGGAGTAGCTTTTGTTGATTCAAATAGAATTTTAGATATTATTACAAAACTTGTTTATACTGGAAAATATGATAAGAATTTTATCAAATACAATCTACTTAGTGTTTATGAGTTATCAGAAAGAGAAAAGTTTTTATATAGTGTAAGTGATGAAGTCTCTAGAGGTGTACTAGTATCTTCACTTCATTATGTTAATTATTTCACTCTAGGATTAAACCAAGGAATGGTTATATTAAGTGTTAATGGTGAAGATGTTGATGACGTATTTGAATTCGACTATGAAATTTCTAAATACAAGAAAGGAAGTTATCTTGATTTAAAAGTTAGAACAATTGTTGGACTATATAGGACAATAAAAGTTAAAATATAGGAAAGGGGTAAAAGTATATGAAAAAAATTAGAAAGGGTTTAATTTTATTAAGTGCAGGTTTAGTAATTTTTGCTGCAGGATGTAGTTGTGATGGAACAGGCAATCCTGAAAACCCAACACAAGAAAATTATGAGGGAGATAAAAATTACGAAGAGTATAGTAATAGTTTGCAAGGGTTATATGAAGAAAATGTAAAAAGCACAGTAGCAATTCTTGCTTATAAATCAGATAGTGATAGTCCATCTTTGGGAACAGGAGTTGTTTATAAAAAAGAAGGAAATTATGCTTATATTATGACTAACGCTCATGTTTTAGTTAACAAAGATAGTAATGGTATTGTTACTGAATATATAAACAAAATAGAAGTCGTGTATTCTAATTATGTAAGAGGAAGAGCAGATTTCATCGCGTATGATAGAAATGAAGATGTTGCTGTTTTAAGAGTCGCAGTTAGCGATAATTATAAAGTGGCTACAATTATAGGTGATGATGCCGCTACTCAAGTAGGGGAAGCTGTATTTGCAATTGGTCATCCTCATGGTCAATATTTTTCAATGAGCGATGGTATTATTAGTGCTTCAAAAATAAAGACATCTGTTTCCTACATTTCTCAAAATGTAGCTAACACGACATATGTTTATAATAGTACTGCTACAATAAATGCTGGTAATAGTGGAGGACCTTTATTTAATGCTGAAGGAAAAGTTGTTGCAATAAATACAATGTATCCAAATGATACAAATACAACTACACCTCATAGAAACTTCAACTATTCTATTCCTGCTAAACATTTTGTTGAAGTAGCTGATCATATTATCAAAAACGGAAATAATAGTTATAGAAGAGTTTCTCTAAATTTATCTGGAAAAGCAATTTGCGATTATACTGTAGCACAAACAACAAGTCTTTCTATCACTATCAAAAATGGTGTATATGTTACAAGTTCTTCGTATGCAAATGTTCCTGCTAATTCTAGTGTTATAACAGCAATTGGTGGAGTAGAAGTTAATACTATGGCAGATTTAGAGTATGAATTATTCACAAAATATGGTAGCGCTTCTAGTGTTCAATTAACAATCAAAGATAGATCTGGAGCTAATCCAAGAGTAGAAACTGTAAATTTAAGTAAATAATGATAAAAATTAAAATTGTATGTGTTGGCAAAATTAAGGACGCTTATTTAGATTCTGGAATAAAAGAATATCTAAAAAGGCTTACTAGTTATGCTAAAGTTGAAATTATAGAAGTTAAAGATGAAAAAATAGATAATGAAGATAAAGTAAAGGAAATTGAAGGTAAGCGAATTATCGAGAAATTAGACAAAGACTATTACAATATTTTTATTGATCTTCATGGCAAGCAAATGTCTAGTGAAAAATTAGCTGTTTATACCCAAAACCTTATAGATAGGGGAATTGGAAATTTGTGTTTTGTTATTGCAGGGAGTTTAGGCTATTCTAAAGAAGTCTTAGAATATGCAAATTTTAGGCTCTCTTTGTCAGAAATGACTTTTACCCATCAGATGACTAGGTTACTTGTTTTAGAACAAATTTACCGTGTTTTTAAGATAAATAACAATGAAACATATCATAAATAAAAAAACAAAGAGGTGTAATTTTGCCTCTTTTTTGTTTTTGATAAAAAAATAGATAAAATAAGGCCTTTTGAGACACTAGAAAAAGGCTTTTTCTTTTACTTTTAGCACTCTTTATGATAGAATATAAATGTATTTATATTCTTTCATAAATATAAGAAAAGAGGGATCTTATGGTGGATGTTAAAATTACAAGTGAATACATCACTCTAGGGCAATTTCTAAAGTATGTAGGAATTATAGGCAATGGTTGTGAAGCTAAAATATATTTAGTAGAAAACGATGCATATATAAATGATGCTTTAGATACTAGAAGGGGTAGAAAAATTTATCCTGGTGATGTAGTTAGAGTAAATAATCAAACATACAAGGTTATTAGTTAATGTATCTAGAAAGACTGGCAGTTATTAATTTTAGAAACTATAAACAATTAGATGTGAAGTTTAACAAGGGAATAAACTACTTAGTTGGTAAAAATGGAGTAGGTAAAACTAATTTGCTTGAAGCAATATATTACTTATCAAATTTAGAATCATTTAGGAGCAATGAGGATAAGAATCTGATTAATGAGTTTAAGGGCCAATTTAGGCTTGAATCAATTGTGGATGGTATAGATTATAGATTAACAATTGCTAATGGATTTAAAGAATTACAAATAGATGGAATAGAGTATAAAAAATATCGTGAATATTTGGGTAATGTAAACGTAATTGAATTTATACCTATGCAAGTATATTTGTTTAAAGATTCACCTAAAGATAGAAGAAAGTTTATAGATAAGGAATTATCAAAAATAGATAAAGAGTACTTAGAAAAATTACTTGTATATAATAAGCTTATTAAACAAAGAAATGAATTGTTAAAAACAAGTGATACTTATAAGGAAAAATTATTTGAGGTAATAGATGAAAAGTTAGCTGAGTTACAAACTTATGTAATAGCAAAAAGAAAAGAATTTCTAAGTGAATTAGAGAAAAATGTAAAAGAAATTAATAATGAATTTGAAATAACTTTAAAATATAATTCATTTATTCAGGATGTAACAAAAGAAAATATCTTAAAGAAATATAAAGAGGTATATCCTAAGGATAAAGAAAAAATGGTTACTTCAATTGGGGTTCACAGAGATGACTTTACAATGTATATAAATAATATTGAAATAGCTAATTATGCTTCACAAGGTGAACAAAGGTATTGCGTGTTATTGCTTAAGCTAGCGCTTGCTAAATTAATAAAGGAAAAAATAAATAAAGATCCAATTATAATCTTAGATGATGTGTTTTCTGAACTTGATGAGACAAGGAAAGAAAAAGTATATGAAATATTGAAAGAGTATGAACAAGTATTTATTAGTGGATGCCAAAATGAAAGTTTAGATATGAGTGTCTACAATGTTGAAAATGAAAAAGTCAAACTAGTGAAGGAGGAGTTAAAATGAGTGAAGTTTTAAATCAAGAAGAAGGATTAGACAAAATTAAAGCTAGTGAAAAATATACTGAAGATAATATTCAAGTATTAGAGGGATTAGAGGCAGTTAGAAAAAGACCTGGTATGTACATTGGTACAACTAGTGAAAGAGGATTACATCACCTTGTTTGGGAAATCGTAGATAACGCTATTGATGAATCTCTTGCAGGATATTGTACTGAAGTTAATGTTATTGTTACTGCTAAAGATGAAATTATAGTTAAAGATAATGGTAGAGGTATTCCAGTAGGAAAGCATCCTAAGACAGGTATATCTACAGTTGAAACAGTTTATACAGTATTACATGCTGGTGGTAAGTTTGGTGAAGGTGGAGGCTATAAAGTTAGTGGAGGTCTTCATGGTGTTGGTGCCTCAGTTGTTAACGCATTAAGTGAATATGTTGAAGTTAGAGTTTGTAAAGATGGTAAAGAATATTTTACTAGATTTGAAAACGGTGGACATGTTGTAGTTCCTTTACAAGAAGTTGGCACAACTAGTGAAAGAGGTACTGCAGTTATGTTTAAACCTGATGGTGCTATTTTCCAAGAAACTACAGTATTTAATTATGACACTTTAAGAGAACACTTAAAGCAAAGCGCTTTCTTAAATAAAGGATTAAAAATTACTTTAACTGATGAAAGAGTAGAACCAAACAAAATTGATGAATTCAAGTATGATGGCGGTATCAAAGAATATGTAGAATTCTTAAACAATAACAAAAAGGTATTACATGAAGTTGTTTATACTGAAGGAAATAATGCGGGAATTTATACAGAAATAGCTTTCCAATATAATGATGGATATACAGCAGGGGTTTATTCTTATTGTAATAATATAAATACTCATGAAGGTGGTATGCATGAAGATGCATTTAGATATACTTTAAATAGACTAATCAACCTATATGCTAGAAATTTAAAAATTCTAAAAGAAAAAGATGAACCATTTACTAGTGAAGATACTAGAGAGGGATTAACTGCAATTATTTCAGTTAGACACCCTAATCCTCAATATGAAGGACAAACTAAAACGAAACTAGGAAACAGTGATGCTAAAAAAGCTGTTAATGCTATATTCTCTGAAAAGCTAGATAGATTCTTTAAAGAAAATCCTGATGTAGTTAAGACAATTATTGATAAAGTTGTTTTAGCTTCAAGAGCTAGAGTTGCTGCTAGAAAAGCAAGAGAAGCTACTAGAAAGAGTGGTATCGACATGTTAAGTGATACTACTGGTAAATTAGCAGATTGTTCTTCTAGAGATGCTACATTAAATGAATTATATATTGTTGAGGGAGACTCAGCAGGAGGTAGTGCTAAGCAAGGTAGAGATAGAGAGCATCAAGCTATCTTACCACTTAGAGGTAAAATTTTAAATGTAGAAAAAGCAAGACAAGATAGAGTATTCGATAATGCGGAAATATCTACAATGATCAAGGCTTTGGGCGCAGGTATCCAAGATAATATGGATTTAAGTAAATTAAATTATCATAAAGTTGTTATCATGACCGATGCTGATGTAGATGGAGCACATATTCAAATATTATTATTAACTTTCTTCTACAGATATATGAAGCCGCTTGTAGAGCAAGGACACGTATATATTGCTTGTCCTCCACTTTATCAAGCTAAAGTAAAATCAGTAAAAGAACCATTCTATTTATATAGTGATGCAGAACTTGAAAAATTAAAGTTAGAATATGCTAAGTATAATGAAAAAGTAGAAATTCAAAGATATAAAGGTCTAGGAGAAATGGACTTTAATCAACTATGGGAAACTACAATGAATCCTAAAAATAGAACATTACTTCAAGTTAATGTAGGAGATGCTATGGAAGCAGATAGAACATTCTCTATGTTAATGGGAGAAGATGTTGAACCAAGAAGAGTATTTATTCAAGAAAATGCTACATTTGTAGAGAATCTTGATATATAGGAGGTGAGCACGATGAGTGAAAAAGAATTAAATGAAGAAGTAGTCAATGAAGAGAGACCTTCAATTGATGAAGATTATATCCATGATAAAAGTGTTAAAGTTATTGATATGACTAAAAAGGTTCAAAATTCATTCCTTGATTATGCCATGTCAGTTATAGTGTCACGTGCTTTGCCTGATGTAAGAGATGGATTAAAACCTGTTCATAGAAGAATTATTTATTCAATGAATGAACTTGGATTACAACCAAATAAAGCATATAAGAAATCAGCAAGAATTGTTGGAGACACAATGGGTAAATATCACCCTCATGGTGATAGTTCTATCTATGAAGCTCTAGTTAGACTTGCTCAAGACTTCTCAACTAGATATCTTCTTGTTGATGGTCATGGTAACTTTGGTAGTGTTGATGGCGATGGGGCTGCTGCGATGCGTTATACTGAAGCTAGAATGGCTAAGATTACAATGGAGATGATTCGTGATATTGATAAAGATACTATTGATTTCATGGATAACTACGATGCTAGTGAAAAAGAACCAACAGTTTTACCATCACGTGTACCAAATCTAATTATTAATGGTGCTACAGGTATTGCTGTAGGTATGGCAACAAACATTCCTCCACATAATTTAGGAGAAGTAATTGATGCTTTGCTTGCTATTTTAGATAATCCTGAAATTAGTGTAGATGAATTAATGATGAATTATTTATATGGTCCAGATTTCCCAACAGGCGGTATTATTTTAGGCCGTGGTGGTATTAAAAAGGCTTATGAAACAGGAAATGGATCAATTGTAATAAGAAGTAAATGTGCAATTGAAAAATCACTTCATAATGCTAATAGATTTAATATCATTGTTAGTGAGCTTCCATATCAAGTAAACAAACAAGTATTAATTCAAAGAATTGCAGAACTTGTTAAAAACAAGATTATTGAAGGTATTAGTGATGTAAGAGATGAATCAAATAGAGAGGGTATTAGAGTTGTTATTGAATTAAAGAAGGATATCGTTCCTGAAGTTATTTTAAATCAACTTTATAAATTAACTCAATTGCAAACTAGTTATGGTATTAACTCTTTAGTTATTGATAAAGGTGTTCCTAAGATTATGCCAATAAAGGATATGTTAAATGCATATCTAGATCATCAAGAAGAAGTTATTACTAGAAGAAGTAATTATTTATTAAAACAATATAAAGATAGAATTCATGTGTTACAAGGATTAAAGATTGCTTGTGATAACATTGATGAAGTAATTGCTATTATAAGAGGAAGTAAGAGTGCTGCAATTGCTAGCGATAGTTTAATTGAAAGATTTGAATTAACTCAAGTTCAAGCAAAAGCTATCCTAGATATGCAATTACACAGACTTACTGGATTAGAACTTGAAGGCATTAATAGTGATATTGAAAAATTACAAGCTAACATTGATGAACTTGAAGGAATAATTTCTGATAAAGAAAAACTAATTGCTCTATTAAAAGAAGAATTAGAGGAAGTAAGAAAGTATAGCGATGAAAGAAGGACTGAAATTACTAATGACTTTAGTGATATAGATGATGAAGATTTAATTCCTAGAGAAGATATTGTTATTACATTAACTGAAAAAGGTTATATAAAGAGAGTTACAACTGATACTTATAAGTCTCAAAATAGAGGTGGAAGAGGAATCAAGGGCATGACTACTCATGATGATGATCTAGTAGAAAGAATGTTAATAGCTAATACTCATACAGATATATTATTCTTTACTAACACAGGTAGAGTTTATAGAATAAGAGGATATAAGATTCCTGAGTTCTCTAGACAATCTAAAGGATTACCTATTATCAATCTATTAAAGATGGATAAGAGTGAAAAAGTAAGAGCAATGATTTCTATTGATGGAGAAACAATTGTTGGTACTGAACAATTATTGTTTGTATCTACTAGAGGTATTTCTAAACGTGTTGATATTGAAGAGTTTAGAAATATTAGACAAAACGGTAAGATTGCTGTTTCATTAAAAGAGGGAGATGAATTATTCACTGTTAAGAAAACAAATGGCAGTGAGGATATATTAATAGCTGCTAGTAATGGAAAACTTGTAAGATTTAATGAAGAAGAAATCAGAAGCATGGGAAGAACAGCAAGTGGTGTTAAATCTATTAATGTTGGCGATGGTGAAGTTGTTGGTGTTACTACTTCAAGCGAAGGAAAATATGTACTTGTATTAACTAACAAAGGTTATGGTAAGATGTCTGAAATGGATGAGTATAGAGTAATGGCTCACCGTGGAGGTAAGGGAGTAACTACTATAAAGAGTAGTGAAAAGAATGGCCATTTAGTATGTATGAAAGCTGTTAATGGAGATGAGGATTTATTAATTGTTACAAACAAGGGAGTAATGATTAGAGTTCCATTAGAGCAAGTTAAGATTGCAAGTAGAAACACTCAAGGTGTAAGAGTTATAAGACTTGATGGAAATAGTGAGGTTTCTTCATTAGAAGTAACTGCCAAAGAAGAGGTTGAAGAAGAAATATCTCAAGAAACACCTGAAGAAATTAAAACAGAAGAATAATAATTAAAAATACGGAACTTATGTTTCGTATTTTTTTATTTAAAAAATATAAATGTATATGTATAATAAAAATAAAGGTGGTGGTTTAGATGAAAAGAATTAAAGATTATATGATTGAAAAAATAGAAGCATCTAAACCGCAATTGATTGAAGCATTTACTCATGTTTATGGACAAAGTCGCTATGATTTTATAAAGGATAGAATAAACACAACAAAAGTGTGTATTTGTCATGATTCCGTTGATATAGTTGATTTACTTAGAATGGAGCATCATGTAAAGAAGAATGGTTTTGAGGATAAAGAAAAATTATTAGAGTCGATAGATTTTATGATTAAATGTAGAAGAATGTATGATAAGTATGATGACTATGTTTTAAAAGAATTAAAGGTGATGTTTCCTGCTCTTAAAAGAAAGAAATTACCAATGGTTTTTATTAATGCTTTTAATTCTTTTGATAAAAAATTTGGTAAAGATGAAAAAGAAAATAAGAGAATTAGAGAAAGTAGAATCACATATTTCAAAGAATTGGGATTAGATTTAGGAAATAACTATGATGATTATATTAATAATGAGCAAGCAAAAAAACTTATTCCTAGTAAAACTTTAAAGTCGGACTTTAAAAAGTTATATAGTAAATTACTAGGAATGTATGATAAATTAGAAGAATATTTTTCTAACAATTCTAAAGAAATTGAGAGTATTCTAGAACTTTATAAATATGATTCTAGAAAAGTAAAGCATAGCGATTTAAGTGGGAATAAAGTCTCGTATTGCATGCCAAATACAATACATGGAGAAGTATATCCATTATGTGTTTTCCATATTATGAATTTAATAGATCCATGTGAAATGGTTTATATTCATGAATTCTCCCATGCATTAGGAATTAGTGCTAAGTCTAAATCTAATTTATATTGTAAAGGGAAATTTAAATATATAAATGAAGCGTTAGAAGAGGCTTCTATAAAAGAAGTTTATGAATATATGCTAAATCATAATTATCATATTATTCATCAAAAGCCTGGAAGAGATAATGATAGTATTTATAATGTTATCACTCCAATTGGAGAAGCTTTTTTAGAAAAATTCAAGGATAAGATGGAAATAATAAGATTTGGGAATGAAGAAGATTTATATAAAATTATTGATGAAGAAACATTAGATAAATTAGATGGTATCTGTCAAACAATTTTAGAGGAAAGAAGAAACGAGGATTTTGTTAAGATGCTACAAGATGTAGCGATAAAACAAATAAAAGAGTATACCCCTAACAACAAAAGATAAAGTATTGATTTTTAGTTTTAGGTGTATTATATTATTAGTGACGTTGATAAAGACAAGTAGCTAAAGAGGGATATTTGTAGAGAGTTTATGGCTGGTGAAAATAAACATTATTACTTTAGTGAATCTACTTTGGAGTTAAATTAAATAAAAGAGAGAACTAGAAATAGTTAATTAGGGTGGCAACGCGGTCTAATTAGGTCGTCCCTTACTTTGAAATATAAGTAAGTGGCGACTTTTTTTGTTAAGGAGGAAAGAGAATATGATAGACATTAAATTAATTAGAGAAAACCCAGAACTTGTTAAAGAGAACATAAAAAAGAAGTTCCAAGACAAGAAATTAGTTTTAGTAGATGAGGTACTTGAACTTGATAAAGCATCTAGAGAAAATAAAACTAGAGCAGATTATTTAAGAGGGCAAAGAAATAGTATTTCTAAATCTATTGGTATGTTAATGGCTAACAAGAAAATTGAAGAAGCAAATGAAGCTAAAGCTCAAGTTGTTGCGATTAATAAAGAGTTAGAGGATATTGAAAAGAAAGAGGAAGAATTTGCTTTAGAAATAAAGAAAAGAATGATGGTTATTCCAAATATTTTAGACGCAAGTGTTCCTATTGGTAAAGATGATAGCGAAAATGTTGAAAACTGTAGATATGGAGAGATCAAAGAATTAGATTATGAAATCCCATATCATGCGGATATTTTAGATTCTATATGTGGATTAGACAAAGAGAGTGCTGGAAGAACTAGTGGAAATGGTTTCTACTTTTTAACTGGCGATGCAGCAAGATTACATAGTGCTATGTTAAGTTATGCTAGAGATTTTATGATTGACAAAGGATTTACATATTGTATTCCTCCATTCATGATTAGAAGTGATGTAGTAACTGGCGTTATGTCTTTTGAAGAAATGGATGCAATGATGTATAAGATTGAAAATGAAGATTTATTCTTAATCGGTACAAGTGAACACTCTATGATAGGTAGATTTAAAGATACTATAAACAAAGAAGAAGCAACACCAATAGCTTTAACTAGTTATTCTCCATGCTTTAGAAAAGAAGTTGGAGCTCATGGTATTGAAGAGAGAGGAATATACAGAGTTCACCAATTCGAAAAACAAGAAATGGTTGTAATTTGTAAACCTGAAGTATCTATGGATTGGTATGAGAAAATGTGGAATGCAAGTGTGGAATTCTTCAGAAGCTTAGAAATTCCTGTAAGAACTTTAGAATGTTGTAGTGGGGACCTTGCAGATCTTAAAGTTAAGAGCTGTGATGTAGAGGCTTGGAGTCCAAGACAAAAGAAATTCTTTGAAGTTGGAAGTTGTAGTAACTTAGGTGATGCTCAAGCTAGAAGACTAGGTATTAGATTAAAAGGAGAAAATGGTAATTATTATGCTCACACGTTAAATAATACTGTTGTAGCAACTCCTAGAGCGTTAATTGCATTTGTAGAGAATCATTATCAAAAAGATGGAACAATATATATTCCAGAGGTTTTAAGACCTTATATGGGTGGAAAGGATAAGTTAGTTCCAAATAAATAATTAAAAGTCCCACAAACGTGGGATTTTTTTATTTAGTAGGGTTGTTGTAGTATAAAGATAATTATTATAATTAATGTATAATGAGGGAGTGCGGGGATATGAGATCATTTGTGTTTATGTGGAAAAGGCTTTTCGATTTCCAAGGGACTACTACAGTTGGAGAATTTTGGGTTGCAATTATATTTGATTTTATCGTTCAATTTTTAATAACATATGCACTTATGTACTTTTTAGGAGATCTAGGAGCAATTGACTATGCATGGATATACCCAGTGCTTTCTATAATTCCTAAAATATCTATGACTATAAGAAGAATAAGAGATGCAGATAGAAGCCCTGCTAATATTTTATGGGCATTTGTTCCATTTATAGGGTGGTTAGTACTCCTTATGGTTTTGTTTAGCAAATCTAGAGCACAAAGAGATAGGGATTTTGATAGATATCATTGGTAAAATTAGTTGTAAAAATATAATTTTATAGTATAATAATAGTGTCATTACGAGGGTAGTGCATGAACCATGTCAGGACCGGAAGGTAGCAGCATTAAGTGAGTTCGCCTTGTGTAATGACCTTTTTATTTAATTTCATCTAGATATATTTCTAGATGTTTTTTTATTATATAATGTTTTTGTGGTGATTTATATGAAGTATATGAATGAGGCGTACAAAGAGGCATTAAAAGCTCTAAAAATAGATGAAGTTCCTGTAGGGGCTATTATTGTGAAAGATGGTAAAATAATTGCTAGGGCATATAACAAAAAAGAAATGAATAATAATGCTTTAGGTCATGCGGAACTAATTGCAATAAATAAGGCATCCAAAAAATTGGGAACGTGGAGACTTAATGGGTGTGAAATGTATGTTACTTTAGAACCGTGCTCAATGTGCTTGTCTGCTCTTATTCATTCAAGAATTGATAAAGTTTATTATGGAGCAATAGATCCTAAAAGCGGTGCTATAAATGGTGCTTTTAACCTTCAAGATGTTGGAAAGTTCAATCATTTTGTAGAATCTGAATTGTTAGAAAAAAAAGAATGTAGTAGTCTTTTAAAAGAATATTTCAGATCAAAAAGAGAACTCAAAAAAATAATTGTTGAAATGAAGGAAAAGTGAATGTATAATAAAGCCAAGAGAGGCGATAAAAATGAGTGAATTAGAACAAGTAAAAAGTGAAATTAGAAGTACAAATTTAGTACTTAGAGCAACTTTAATTTTATTGATTCTAGCATTAGGTGCTACTTATGCAGGTCAAATAAAAGATGATTTTGATGTTGCTGTAGGAAATAAGAGTAAAAGTTCATATTCAACTAGAGTGGATGAAGTGGATTTGTATACTCTTTATAAAAATCAAGCTGCTATATTAGATGCTACAACTGGTGGAAGAAAGTTTGCAGGAAGAGATACACTTCAACTTAACGAACAAAAGAAATTAGTTAGAGCAAAACAAAAGAAGATGGCAGGAAATCAAAACAAGATATTTGTTAGAAGATAATACATCTAGCTAAATTTTTATTAAACAAGCAAGTGATGATGAATCATTTGCTTTTTTCTTTTATAGGATTATCTTTTCTTTCTATAAATATAGTAGTGAAAAAATAAATAATGTATAATATCAAAGAGGGTGATATTAATGGGATATAAGGCTTTATATAGAACGTATAGACCACAAACTTTTGATGAAGTTGCAGGTCAAAAACAAATTATACAAACTTTAAAAAATGCGATAAAAGAAAACAAAATAGCTCATGCTTATTTATTTACGGGACCAAGGGGTACTGGTAAGACAACAATGGCAAAATTATTAGCGAAGGCACTTAATTGTTCGGGTGAAACTAAACCTTGTGATAATTGTGAAAGTTGTTTGGCTATAAGTGAGGGAAGTTATCCTGATGTTATTGAAATTGATGCTGCAAGCAATAATGGTGTAGATGAGGTAAGAAATCTAATTGATAAAGTGAAATATGCACCAATCGAAGGTAAATATAAAGTGTATATTATTGATGAGGTACACATGATGTCTCAAGGGGCATTCAATGCATTACTAAAAACATTAGAAGAACCTCCTGCTCATGTTGTATTTGTTTTAGCTACAACAGAGCCTCATAAAGTATTACCGACAATTTTGTCTAGATGCCAAAGATTCGATTTCGGTAGGATTTCAAGAAAAGACATAGAGGAAAGATTAATAGATGTTCTTCTTAGCGAAAATGTTGAATATGAAGATGGTGTTGTTGAACTTGTTAGTGAGTTATGCGATGGAGGAATGAGAGATGCTCTTAGTATCCTTGATCAAACTATTGCATATGCGGGAAATTATATAACTGTTCAAAATGTTAGAGAAATTTATGGAATAATTTCAAATGAAGAAAAAATTGAGTTTATTAATTTAATTAACACAAATAATTATCAAACCTTAATTTCTAACATCAATTATTATGATGAAAAAGGTGTGGATATTTACAGATTAACAAACAACTTGATTGATTTACTCAAAGAAATAATTATCTATAAAAATTCAAATTCTTTCAGAGGATTAAAGATTGTTAATGAGGAAAATGCCGATAATTTAACTGTTATTCCTAATGGAAAACTGTTTGAAATGATTGATATTTTAGTAGATGCTTTATCTTCTTATAAGAAGGTAGGGGCACCTAGAGCATTGTTTGAAATTGCATGTTTAAAAATGTGTGGTTTAAAAGAAACACAAGAAAAAATAGTTTATAGAGATGCTCCTGTTTATGAAAATGCTCCGGCTTTTGAAAATGTTAAATATCAAACTAAACCTGCAAACTTAATTGAAAATGTTGAAACAGATGAAGTGGCAACTGATAAAGTTACTCCTGTTGAAAAATTAAAGAATACTCAAGAGGTTGTGAAAACCCCAGAAGTTATAGAAATGCCTGCTAAAACAGCTGAAAACATCGAGGCTGTTTCACATGAAACACCGGTGATTGAGGAAACACCTGTAATTGCTCCGACAATGCAAGCGCCTATTAATACTGGTGATGCTACTCCTGCTGAGGAAGAACTATTAAATGTTTTAGTACAAGCATCAAGAGATGCACTTATTAAGGCACAACAACAATGGGTTATGCTGCCTAAGTATTTAACTTCTCCAGCCACTGCTAAGACAACAGGGTTACTTCTTGATGGTAGGCCTATGGCTGCATGCGATAATGTAATTATTATCGGATATGCTAATGATGTTTATTTAAATAGGGTTTATGATGGAAATAATTATAACGAGATGAATAGTTTGTTGAAGGCTTTATATAATAATGACATGAAATGTTATTGTTTAACTGTTGAAAGTTTCAATGAATTGAAAGCTAAGTATATTAGTTTGAGACAACTTGGAAAGTTGCCACAAGCTAAACCAATTGTGATTCAAAGAAAGAATATTACAATTGCAGAAAATAGTGAAACAGATGTTGATGAAGGCGTTGAATATGCTAAGAAATTATTTGGTGATAATGTAATAATTAAGGAGGAAAACTAAGTATGGATATGAATGCTATAATGAGACAAGCTCAAAATATGCAAAGGCAATTAGCAAAAAAACAAAAGGAAGTTGAAGAAAAAGAGTTTGTTGTTACAAGCAATGGTGGTGCTATCACTATATCTATTATGGGAAGCAAAAAAGTTAACAGTATTGTAATAGATGAAGATTTATTAGATGACAAAGATATGCTACAAGATCTTCTTACTGTTGCTATAAATGAGGCTATTAAAAAAGTTGATGATGAAATGAATAAAGTAATGAATGAAGCAACAGGTGGCATGAGAATGCCGGGGATGTTTTAATGGAATATCCTGAGTCATTTAAAAGCTTAATAGAGGCTTTTGCTAGATTACCTGGAGTTGGATATAAATCTGCAGAAAGAATGGCTTATTCTTATCTCGATTTGCTACCTGAGTATAAAGAGAAATTTGAGCATGCTTTATCAAATGTTAATAAGATAAAACATTGCCACACTTGCTTTAACTTAAGTGATTCTGAAGAGTGCGAAATATGCAAAGATAAGAACAGAGATGCCTCTACTATATGCGTTGTAAGTAATCCTAAAGATGTGTTTGCAATAGAGAAAACCAACACTTTTTCTGGTAAATATCACGTTCTTAATGGTGTTATTTCCCTAAAAAAAGGTAAATTGCCTCAAGATTTGAACATTGATTCTCTTCTTACTAGATTAGATGGTGTTAAGGAAGTTATTGTAGCTACAAATCCAAATTTAGATGGAGAAACAACAGGACTTTTTATAGCTAAACTTTTGGAAGGTAAAGACATAAAAGTTACTAGACTAGCATATGGATTGCCAATGGGCGGAAATATAGAATATAGCGATAATATCACGCTTGCTAAATCTTTTGAAAATAGAAAATCATTTTAATGATCATCACTTCATATATTGAAGTGGTGATTTTTATTTTAGAAAAAGTTGCAAAATTTGCATTAAAAATTTCAGGGGTATTATTGGCTTTGCTAGGGGTTAGATACTTGTTATCTTTTTTTGGTGTGATTATTCCTATTGAGTGGTTTGTAATTATGGGGTGTGGAATGGTTGGTATGTATGGAATTGTTTTTATAATTATTTATATATTTTTTATTAAAATGATAAGTTAACAAGAATTGCCATATTTCGACATAGGGGGAGTTATATAATTGCCCTGAGGTGTTAATATGAAAGAGAAGTTGGGGAGATATTCTTTAATTTTGGGAACAATTTTAACGGCGATTTGTTTTTCTTTTTTTGATTTGGAAGGAGCATTTTTTATAATTAGTTTACCATTTGCTATATCTAGATTAGTGTATGGAGAAAAGTACTTTTTTGCGGCTTTTTTGGGGATTATTATGGCAGGGATGCTCTTTGGTGGAAACTATTTACTTTTGAGTCTTATTTTACTTTTTACTTCTGTTATGTTATTTTTATTATTTAGAAAAATTAACATTCCGGTACAGTATGTTTTTATCTTGACATCTTTTATCAGTGGTATATTTTATAATGTGTTTTATATCAATGTTTTGGGATATGATTTAAAGTATACCGTTTTGCCACTTTTTGCTATGGTTTTACTTACCTACTTTATGTCTACGTTTAGTTTCAAAATGAAATCAAAAGAAAATTTTTCTCTCACTCATGGAGAATTACTTTTTGTATTTACTTTGGTAAACGCTGTAATTTTAAAAGCTAATATTTCCTTTGGAATAATTAATATTTCTTTTGTTTTGGTAAATTTAATCATTTATTCTCTTTGCAGAATACATACTAAAACCGGAGTATTATCATATTTTTCTACGATGTTATTTGCCCCTTTAACCGAACTACCTTTTTTTGAATTTATGACGATCCCTATCTTAGTTTTTCTTATGAAACCTGTATTGAACTATAGGAAAAATGGCGTTATTTTATATGACGCTTTGGTTTTATTAATTGCAGCCTTGACTAAAAATTATGATTATTTAGTTAGCTCATTTGTTGTTGGAATAATCATTCTTTTCCTTAAGAGCAGAATATTTATAAACTTGCAAAATTATGTTGTTAGTCCAACGGATTATAAAATTTTAGTGTGTCAAGAAAAATATAATAGATTAGTAAATAAGAATAAAACCATTAATTTTTTAATGAATGCTGTTCAAGAAAAAATAAAGAATAATCCACATATGAAAAAGAAAAATGCTGAAAAAATTTATGAAAGCATAAGATTTTTAACAAATAAAATCAAAAGTGAACCGGATGTGGATTATAAAAAAGAGATAATGGAAAATTTAAACCTTCTTGGTGTCGAGATATTATCTTTTAAATTGATTTTTAATGAGGAAGAGTGCAAAGTTGAATTAGAGGTAAGAGATTTTAAAGAGTATAAATCAATTATGAATAATATAGAGCAAATTTTAAAACGAAGACTAACGTTAGTCGGTGGAAAGTATAATTATTTAACTAATTCTACAACTTATGTTCTCAAAAATAAATCCGATTACAGTTTTGATTATTTCATAAAACAAAGAAGCGTTGATTTAAGGTGTGGTGACAATTATATGTGTTTTTCTACACAAAATAAAAAGTATTTTTTAATTAGTGATGGAATGGGGCATGGAGATACAGCATGTGAAGAATCCAAGTTTGCTTTGTTTTTACTAAGAAAGTTTATAGAGTTGGGCATGGAGGTAGAAGAAACTATCAGGATGTGCAATAATCTTATTTGCACAAAAAATGATAGTTATAATACTTTGGATTTATTAGAGTATGATTGCTTTTCAAATGAAATCGTTTTATATAAAAATGGCAGTGGTAATAGTTATGTCCAATATTTAGATAATGTGGATAATTTAATAAGTGAAAATTTGCCATTAGGTATAATTGATGAAATAGGAATTAAAAAAATTGTTATAAATAGTCATGTAGAGAGAATTGTTTTGACTAGTGATGGAATAAAAATGGATATAAGCAAAATAATAAAAGATAATAAACGTAATACACTTAAAGAAATGGTTGAAAAAATTTTTGAAGGACAAGAAATATATGATGATCAAACTATAATGGCCATAAATATTATAAAAAGTTGATCAGTATGATAATATTTATTGGGGTGAGGTAAGTGAAAACAGCTCTTGTTGCAGTAAGCGGAGGTAGTGATTCGCTTGCTTTATTGGATATTTTAATAAAAAAAGGTGAGTATGAATTGGTTGTGGTGCATATAAACTACAACTATAGAGAATCTTCTCTTAGAGATGAAGAAATAGTTAGGGAATATTGTGAAAAAAATAACATTGAGATATTTGTTAAATCTGTAAATAGCAAAGAAGAAAAAGAAGGTAATTTTGAAGATTGGGCTAGAGTTTTAAGATATAAATTTTTTAAGGAGATTTATGATTTAAAGGGGTGTGCATGCCTGTTTGTTGGACATCATAAAGACGACTTTATTGAAACGTATCTTATGCAAAAAGCAAGAAATGCGGTTGTGGATTATTATGGTATAAACAAAGAAGTTGAAATTCAGGGAATGAAGGTGGTTAGACCACTTCTTGAGTATTCAAAAAAAGATCTTGAAGAGTATTGTAATAAACATGGCATAGTCTTTGGTGTTGATGAAACAAACTATGATTTAAATTATTCAAGAAATAATTTAAGAGCAAGCATAATAAATTCAATGAGTGAACATGAAAAGGATCTAATGGTTGAAAAAATCAATAAGTTAAATGATAAAAGAAAAACAGAATTAGACAAAGTAAAAGAGCTTAAAAATGATTGCTTGATAGATAAACAAACAATCGATTTATCAATATTTCAAAACTATGATATTAATCATAAAAAAGAAATTTTATATTATTTTATAATGGATAACGTTTACAAAAAAATATCTATAAAAGAAGGAAGAATTTTGGATATGCTAAAGAAAATTTCTTCTCCTAAACCAAATATTATTTTAGCTAAATATGATGAATTAATTTTATATAAGGAATATGACAAATTACATATTCAAAAGAGTGAAGAAGAATTTTGTTATAGAATCGATAATTTAGATAAAACTAACATAAGTGATAGGTTTATTATTACAAATGAGGGGAAAAAATTAGAGAAAGTAATAGCAAGAAAAGATGAATTTCCGCTTTATATCAAATCTTATGATGGAAAAAATAAAGAAATTAATAGAATTTTTATTGATAAAAAGGTTCCATTTAGGAAAAGAAAAAATTGGCCAGTTATTACTAATAAATTTGGTACAGTATTACTTGTGATTAATATTAAAAAGTTCTATAATATTTTAGGTAATTTCTCTGATGAAATCATTGAATTTTACATAAAAGAAAAATAAAGGAGAATGTATATGGCTGAATTAAAGAAAAAGAAAAGTCCTTATGGGTTATTAGCTATATGGGGAATAATAATTGCACTTATAATTATGGCAATTATGTTGTTTAACCAAGATGCTACTGTTAAAAAGTATGATGAAAATCAAGTTATTACAGCTTTAGCAGATCAAGATGCTAGTGCGGCTGAGAAATATTTGAAATTTGAATATATTACAATAACAGAAAAGAATAGAGTTGTAGATATTACTGGTTCATATGTTGATGCAGAAGGAAAGACAGTAAAGTTTGTTGCTACTATACCAAGTGTTAGTATGGAAAGACTAGTTGAGGCAATTAACAAAAATAATACTTTAACTGCTGAAAACACTTTATATGAAGACGCATTTACTACAAATATTTGGGCAGAAATTGCTATTTCTGTATTACCTTTACTTGTTGTTGTCATTGTTTTCTTCTTCTTATTTAATAGACTATTAAATAGCGGTGGAGGAAAAGGCGGCGCAGGTCCACTTGATGTTGGAAAGAGCAGAGCAAGAAGAGAAGATTCTAGTAAAGTTAGATTTGACAATGTTGCTGGATGTGTAGAAGAAAAAGA
This sequence comes from Bacilli bacterium, assembly GCA_017517765.1. Classification (GTDB taxonomy): domain Bacteria; phylum Bacillota_I; class Bacilli_A; order RFN20; family DUOF01; genus RGIG6178. The sequence goes on from JAFWYE010000006.1 coordinate 709,832, forward strand.
AGAAATGAAAGAGCTTGTTGAGTATTTAAAGAATCCTCAAAAGTTTGCTAAGATGGGTGCTAGAGTACCTAAGGGAGTATTACTTACAGGATCTCCAGGTACTGGTAAAACATTACTTGCTAAAGCTATTGCTGGAGAAGCAGGAGTTCCATTCTTCTCAATCTCAGGTAGTGACTTTGTAGAAATGTATGTTGGTGTTGGTGCTAGTAGAGTTAGAGATATGTTCAGACAAGCTAAATTAAATGCTCCTTGTATTATATTTATAGATGAAATTGATGCTGTAGGTAGACAAAGAGGTGCTGGTTTAGGTGGTGGACATGATGAAAGAGAACAAACACTTAACCAATTGCTTGTTGAAATGGATGGATTTAATGAAAATAGTGGAATAATTATTATCGCTGCTACAAATAGAAGTGACGTATTGGACCCAGCTTTATTAAGACCAGGAAGATTTGATAGACAAATTATTGTTAACTTACCTGATAAAAAAGGAAGAGAAGAAATTTTAAGAGTACATGCTAGAAATAAATTCTTTGAAGATGATGTTAACTTTGCCAACATCGCAAAGAGAACGCCAGGATTTAGCGGTGCTGAACTAGAAAATACTTTAAATGAGGCTGCAATTTTAGCAGTTAGAGCAAATAAAGATAAGATTAGTATGGCTGATATTGATGAGGCTATTGATAGAGTAATGGGTGGTCCTGCTAAGAAGAGTAGAATCATTACTGAAAAGGAAAGAAGATGTGTTGCTTATCACGAAGCAGGACATGCTACTATTGGATTAAAAGTTAGAAATGCAAGTATTGTTCAAAAAGTTACAATTATCCCTAGAGGAGATGCTGGTGGTTATGTATTAATGACTCCTGAACAAGATACAACTTTACAAACTGAAAGCGAATTAAAAGCACAAATTATTAGTTTCTTAGGTGGTAGAGTAAGCGAAGAAATTTTCTTTGGAGATGTTTCAACTGGCGCAAGTAATGATATTGAAAGAGCAACTCGTATTGCAAGAAGCATGGTTACTGAGTTAGGTATGTCATCTTTAGGACCAATTCAATATGAGCAAGCTGGAGGAAATGTATTCTTAGGAAGAGATTATACTAACTCTAGAAAGATGTTCTCTAGCCAAGTTGGATTTGAAATTGATACTGCTGTTAGAAAGATTATTAATGAATGTCATGAAGTTTGTGAAAAAACATTAAGAGAAAATAAAGATTTAGTAATAAAGATTGCGGAAGCTTTACTTGAAAGAGAAACTTTAACTAGTGAAGAAATTTATGAAATCGCTGGTATGGAACAACCTGTATATGACGACAAAGGTCATAGAGTTGAAAAAACTGAAGATGCTAAAGAAGTAAAGGAAGAAGTAAAAGAAAAAGCAGTAAAGAAGACTACTAAAAAAGCAAAAGTAGAAGAGAAAAAAGAAGAGAGTAACGAGTAGTTACTCCTTTCTTTTATTTGGAGGATTATAATGGATTATATATTTAGAGGATTAGGAAGAAATCAAAAAGTAAGAATATTTGGAATTGATGCGGGTGAGAGTATAAGCTCAATTTGTAAAAAACATGAAACTTTACCACTTACTACAATTGCATTTGCTAGGTTTTTGCTTGCTGGAGCAATTATAGGATCATTAGAGAAAAATGGTGTAGGTGTTACACTTCAAATTAATAGTGACGGACCAATAAAAAGTTTATTTATGCAAGCGACTAGTGATGGTTTTGTGAGGGGTTATGTTTCAAATCCACATGCTGATTTAGAGTTAAAAGATGGCGAATATAAAATAGAAAATGTTGTTGGTCAAAATGGTATTTTATCTGTAACAAAAGTTAATAATGAAGGAATGGACTTTACAAGTGATGTAATCCTTGCTAAATCTGATATTTCTCAAGATATCGCATATTACTTTTTTACAAGTGAACAAATACCTACAATTATAGATTTACAAGTGCATTTAGATGATAATGGAAATGTAAGCAGCGCAAAAGGCTATTTGATTCAACTTATTACTGGATATGATGAAGAAGACGTTACTTTTTTAGAAAATTTAAAGTTAGAAAATATTACTGATTTAGAAGGTAATATAAAGGCAATGTTTGAAGATTTTGTTAAGTTGGAAGAACTAGAAATAAAAGAATTCTGCGATTGTTCAAGAAATAGGTTTGAAGAAGGATTGTCAACTTTAGGTGATGCTGATTTAAAAGAATTAGCTAATGAAGAAAGTATTGAAGTTGTTTGTGAGTTTTGTAAAAATAAATACACTTTCACAAGTGATGATTTGAATAATATTATAGAGAATAGAAAATAAAAGTCGCTCAATGAGCGATTTTTTTGTTTGTTATGTCATAATGGTATCAGGAGAGATATTAAATGATTAAAAAGAATATTTTGAGTATTTTGGTTACAATATGTTTGGTTACGTGTTTTTCTATGTATTATGTACATGTTAATATTTCTATAAGTAACTCTAAAACCTTAAACTCTAATTTAATAATTGATAAAGAAAATAGCACCCTTAATTCTAATAGTGATGAAATTAAAATTCTACAACTTACAGATTTACAGTTTTCTAGTTTGCCTGGTGCGGCATTGGCATTAAGTAGCGCTAAAAGAATTATCACAAAAGCAAACCCTGATTTAATTGTTTTAACAGGGGATAATGTTTTTAACTATAGTGGTAAAAAGCATCTTAAAATTTTAATAGAATTTATGGATTCATTTGCTATACCTTGGGCTGTTGTTTATGGGAATCACGATTATGGTTCTTTTGTGAGTATTGAAGATCAAAATAAGTTATATGAAAATAGCGAATATTGTATTTTTAAAAAAGGATCATTAAAGAATTCAAGTGGTAATTATCACTACAATATCAAAAGAAACGATGAAGTAATGGCCTCGTTAATATTTATGAATAGCGGGAAAAATGGATTTAATGAGGCACATGTTAAATGGTATGAAGATGTAGTAGCATCTATAAATAATGTGGCTAGTTTACTTTTCTTCCACATTCCTCTAGAAGAAACTAAAATTGCCTATGACAAATATTTAAGCGATAATAAAGATATAGATGGGCTAAATTTGGAAGGAATTCATCACCAAAAAACAAACGTAGGATTATTTGAAAAAGTAAAAGAGTTAGGTAGCACTAAGGTTATTGCCTATGGTCATGACCACCTTAATAATTTGATTTTAGATTATGAAGGTGTTAGCTTGTGTTATGGATTAAAAACGGGAAAAGCATCATATTTTACTAATGAGTTGCAAGGTGGAAATTTGTACACTGTTAATATTGAAGGAAAGATTGATATTGAAAGAATATATGAAAAATAAAAAGTTCACTAAGTGAACTTATTTTTCTATATGAAATACCTCAATTCTACTCATTTTATCAGCAAATATTTTTTTAAAGAAGTAAAATATCCTAAAAGGTAATGACAATTCTTTTACATATTTATTTCTTTGGTAAGACAAAGTTTGTTTATGTTTTATTTTATTAGACATATTTTCTATTACCTTAGGATCTTTAAATGCAAATGAAAAATAGGCATTAGTCCTTCTTAAAGTTGGAACGTATTTAGATACTGTTTTAACTAAAGGGGAAAATGCATCAAAGATAACATCTACGTCTTTAAAATATGTTGGTAATGTTGAAAAAACATTTACATTATCTTCCTTTGAAAGATACATAAATAATCCTTCAGCAATTATAAGCGTGGGTTTTTTTAAATCCTCGGGATCTATTTTATTAACCCATGAGAAGTTGCAAACGTTGCTTTCAATCATTTTATAATTTTTAGAGTTTTTATAGAATTTTTTCCTTAATTCAATTGTGCCATATAAATCAAGGTCATACCATTTTATTCTGTCGTCATTCATTCTAATGTATCTAGAATCAAGGCCACAAGCAACTTGAATTATTGTACAATTCCCATCATGTTTTCTTATAAAGTTAAGAGTATAGTCATCAATCAACTTAGCTCTTATTGTTAAAAATATTTGATGAGATTTTGCGGCTTTTAGTTTCTTTTGGCTATAACCAGCTAGTTGAATGATTTCTTCAGCTTTCTCGTCTTTAATGATTAACCCTTGTCTAGACATGTTGGCTCTAGAGTATAAGGTGATAAGAAGTGTTGATGCAGTCGAAGATAAGTTTATAAATTCCATAAATTGACCTCCTTACACAAATATAATACTTAAAAATGCAAAAAAGTGCGATAAATAAAGGAAAAAAAGGCAAAATCTTTGACTTGTTTTGTTTTTATAAGATAATATGTAATTATCATATAAGGAGGAAAATGTATGAATAAAACTCAATTAATCGAATGCGTTGCAGAAGAAGCTAACGTAACTAAGAAAGTTGCAACTGAAACTGTTGAAGCTACTCTTGCAGTAATTACTAAGGCTTTAAAAGAAGGCGACAGTGTTAGAGTAACTGGATTTGGAAACTTCTTAGTAAAAGAAAGAAGAGAAAAAAGAGGAGTTAATCCTAAGACTGGTGAAGCTATGATTCACCCAGCTAAATCTTATGTTTCTTTCAAACCTAGCAAAAATTTAAAGGTAGAAGACTAATAAAAAAAGAAGTGGCCTTGGCCACTTTTTTATTGTTCTATGGACTATACTTCTATATTAGTAGCGAGTATATTGTTTTGTTTTTTTGCTAGTAATTATTCACTAAAATATAAAGAAAATAGGCTTATTATAAAAGAATATATAAATATATCTATGATTATTTCTTTTTTGGGAGAAATATTTATGTTTTATGGTTTTTTAAATGCTGATCTATTTTATATTTTATTTGGAATAATCATTTTGGGTATTATATTATTTTTCCAACTATATATTAGTATTAAAAAGATTAACTATTTTAATAAAAATAAAATGGGGAAATCTAATTATGAGTGTACAATAATTTCTATAAGTAACGTATTTAAAGTTATTAGTGCGCCACTTTATATAATTCAAATAATTATAGAAAATTTGTTTGAATTAATGTTATATAATAAATAAGGAGGTTTTTTATGGATTACATTTTTTATCTTATTATAGTCACTTTACTTTTAGCATCTGCTCAACTTGCTATTCATAGTGCATATTCTAAATATTCTAGAATAGAAACCAATTGTCAAAAAACAGGAGTTGAAGTTATAGGAGAGATGCAAATTAAACACAATTTGAGTGAAATAAGTGTTTATAAAATACCAGGAGAGTTAACAGACCACTATGATCCGAGAAATAAATCTATTGGATTATCTTCCCTAAATTATAATACCTCTACAATAGCGGGTATTGCTGTTGCATCTCATGAAATGGGACATGCGATTCAAGATAAGGAAGGATATTTCTTTTTAAAGCTTAGACATGGTATGGGTAAGCTTACGATAGTAGCAAGTAACTTATCTTGGATCGTAATATATCTAGGATTTATTATTTGGTATTTACCATTTATTTATGTTGGCATTGCTTTGTTTTCGATAACTGTATTGTTTGATTTGATTACTTTACCAGTAGAAATAAACGCTTCTAAAAGAGCAGCAGAATATTTGAAACAAACAGGAGATTATAATGAGCAAGAATTAATTGGGGTAAGAAAAGTTTTAAGAGCTGCAGCTTTCACTTATATTGCTTCAACTTTAGCAGGTGCATTACAACTTCTTAGATTGATTGGTATTGTAAGAAGAAATGATTAGATAAGTATAAAGTTTTTAGTATATATTGAAGATGTTATATTAGGAACTTTAGAGTATCTTGTATATGCTTTTAGTTTATAAATGAATTCGCTTTGATTTTCAATATAAAAATCAGGTGAATCACTTGTGTAAATAGTATCATTTATTTCAATAACAAATTCTATATCACCATATACCTTACTATTAGAGTATATGGTGTTTTCTTTTTCTAAATCTAATACGATATAATCATTAAAAATAACATTTAGTTTATCATCATAGGAAATTAGTTCTAAATCGTTTATATTTTTTAAAGGTTCGGGATTAATTGTTTCTTTTGGTTCATAACCTTTTTTAAATAATGCCTCAGTTATTAGATAATTTGGGGTGGTGTCATTTGGCAAGAGATTAGTTCCTTTTACAATATTTACTTTGCTAACTTCATTTGAATATGGTATCTCTCCATATTCGCTTGTAGCCTTACTAATAACGTACTTTAATATATCTTTATGATATGATTTTCTCACATCACTACCTGCATTAAAATAATTTTTTTCCCCGACTTTAACAGAATCAAAACCTGTCCAAATTGCAAAGCTAAATTGTTTAGAAAAACCAGCTAACCATAAATCTTTGCTAGCATTACTTGGATAATTATATTTATTTAAAACGCTTTTATCAAAACTAGAGGTACCGCTTTTTAAATACATGGGAATATTATTTATCTTTAACGACCCAAGACCATAATAATTGTTGTCTACTACAGTTTTTAATATTGATGTTAATATATCTGTGGTGGAAGTTTCTAGAATTTTTGTTTTGTAATTGTGGTGGGTATATAATGTTTTTCCATTAGAACCATCAATAATACGTTTTATAGTATATGGTTCATTATAATAACCTTTGTTAGCAATCATTGAATATGCTCCTGCTAAATTGTAGGGAGACACTCCATATTTAAATGCTCCAAGTCCATAAGATTCCACGTATTCTTCTTTTTTTACATCTAATAAGTTAATGGATTTTAAATAATTGGTTACATAATTTATTCCTCTTTCTTTTATAACAGAGTTTAAGGTTGATAGGGCGGTAGTGTTTCTAGAATAGCCAATCGCATCTTCGATTAAAATTTCTCCTTTATAAGATAAGTCAACATTATTAACACTTTCCCCAGTTGAATAATTATAGGGTTTATCATATAAAACTTGTTTACTATTATAATTTAAAACTTCTATTCCTAAAGCATATGAAAGGAGAGGCTTAATTGTAGAGGCTGGTTGATTTAACATGTCATATGAGTGATTAAATAATAATTCTCCATTATAATTTCTTCCACCCATACTAGCTACTAAAGCGCCTGTTTTGTTATCTATTAAAGCTAGACCAAATTGTTGATTATTATCGATAAAATTAAATATTTTTCCTTTTTGGATGTCATCTATTATTGATTGTATTCTGGTATTTAACATGGTTTCTATAATTAATGGTCTAGTGTAATAACTTTCTCCAAGAATATCTAAAGATTGTTTATATACAATATCTAAATATGCTTGATAATCATAAGTTTTATCTTTTGAAATACTTTCTTTTACAATATCTTTTATATTTACTTTTAAAGCGGTGTTAAGTTCATCATGACTTATATACCCATGTCTATACATTAAGTTTAATATTGTATTCATTCTTTTTTTGGCATTATCTGGGTTTCTTATTGGGTTATAGTAGCTAGGGGCATTAACAATTCCTGCTAAAAGGGCAGCTTCGGGAAGTGTTACATAACTAATGTGTTTATTGAAGAATTTTAATGAAGCACTATTTACGCCTAGTGTTACACCATCAAACATAATATTGTTGCAATAGGCTTCTAAAATTTGTTCTTTTGTTAATTTGTTTTCTAGGTGTAAAGAAAGAATGATTTCATTTATTTTTCTATCTAATGTTTTAGAAGAATCAAGAAGTGTATTTTTTATTAATTGTTGAGTTAGGGTGGAAGCGCCTTGAGAAGAAGAGGAAGTAATATTATTAATAACACTTATTATTATTCTTTGTAAGTCCACACCGGAATGAGAAAAAAATCTAGCGTCTTCCCCGCTTATTAATGCATTTATAAAAACGTCTGGTAATTCATTGTAAGTTACACTATTGTCTTTTGTTAAGTTGATTTCAAGTATGGTTTTGCCATCCGAGTCTAAAACTCGGCTAATTTTGTTATCGTCAATATTATAAGTTTTATTTGTGTTTGTACTCATATATATGAAAGACAAAAAAAGGATTCCACTTGTTTGAATGAAAAAAATAAAAATAAAAAATAATTCCAGTAATTTTTTTATATGTTTATTCACGTTATCACCAGAATTATTTTTTGTTATATTTATATATAATATTCATCTAAGATTTTTAAATAGTCAACACGATTGAAATAGCCTCTACTTATTAAATGACCATGCTCTTTTATATATGAATATGGGATTGATTTTCTCTCCAAATTTGTATAGCAAGCAACTATATAATTCGCATCTAGCAAATATATTTCATCTAATTTAGAAAATGAAATTATAACAAAAGCTATAGCGCCTTGTTCTTTAACTTTTTTTAGGTGTTCAACTTGATGTTTGCCTATATTGGCTAAAGGGAATGCAGTTTTAGATTGAGTTTCTTTTGCTTCAAAATCAACATATCTTCCTTTGTAAATTCCATTATAGTCAGTAGTTGAAGGACTTTTGAAAAATGCATCTACTATCCTTCCTTTTTTTGGATCTAATTTTATTATTTGAATAGGAGTGGGCTTTTTGTGTATTACTGCTATATTATTTTCTAAATAATAAGTGTTAGTTAGGTTGATTGAATCTTCTAGATTCATACCACGATTACCATAATTTATATACTCTTTTTTAGAATCAGAAACCACTTTTTTGTTTGGATAGTTAATCATGCTTTCACTCCTTTTTTATAGTATATCAAAAAAATAGAGAAAAAGAAAAATGACTGTGATATAATTTGTTTAGGTGATAGCATGAGAAATAAATATTTTGAGCTTGTAAAAGAGCAGGGCGAACTTATTGAAGAAAAAAGATTAGAAATAAAAAATATAAAGAATTATAAATCTAAATTAAAAAATAAGTTAGATGCTATGACTACAATATATGAATATTTACTTGCGCCATTATGTGCTATAAGTATGACTCTAGCCACTTTATTTACAGGGCCTATAACATTTGTTTTACCAATATCTATGGCTGTGTTTGCCATAGGAATCAACATATACAAGTATAATATACGCTCTAAAATGGATGTTTTAAATGACAGAATTGACATGGCTAAAAATGTCAGAGCTGTGGCATATAATCAAAGAGAACAGGCATTTAAAAAACTTTTTGCCGGGTTACAAAGAAGAAAGTCAGATGATAAAAATTATTATGAACAAATAAGCAATATGGAAAAAGAATGTAATGCGATTAATGCAAGGCTGGCTCCATACAAAGAAGAAAGAAATAGGATAGAAAAAAATAAAAAAGGGCTATCTAGAGTTTTTTCATATGTTCTTGCTCCATTATCTACGATAGTGTTGCCGCTTGTTTGCTCTGTTGCAAACATCCCTCCGATAGGAGAAATAGGGGTGATGCTAGCATCTACAGCATCTCTTTTAACGTGCTCTAGCATTGATACAAAAATGGATCATAAGTTAAATGATATAGAAGAAACAATAGATGAATTAAAAAGTGATAGAACAGTAAAATATGTTGAACGTGATTTAAAACTAAATGAAGCGATAGAATTTCTAAAGGATAAAGATATAATTAATAAAGATGAAAAATCTATCCCTATTACGATAACTAAAACAAAAGTAAAGTCTAATAACAAATCTATAGCAAAAGCAATAAGAAGCGATAAATAGTCGCTTTTTATTTTGCTTACAATCTTTACTAAATTTTATGGGCATAAATAAAGAAAAAGTAAAGTTTAATGATAAAATTATTTAGAGGTGTATTTTATGTATGAAAGAGAATATTTAGTGTCACATGATTTTCAAGGTGCAGCAGTTGCTTTGGGGGTTGGGGCGGCATTTACTGGAGTTGGTTTATTTGCTCCTGGAGGAATACTTGAAGCGGGATTATTTTCTCCGATGATCATATTTTTTGCTTTAGGTGTTCTTGTGTTAGTTGCTTCTCTTGTTGCTTTTTTGGGAGCGATTAAAACAAAAGCATTTAAGCAAGGGGATGCAAATTCTCATATGAATAAAATTGTGGTTCAAGCAGCTCCAGATGGAGGGGCCACATTAATTATAGGCTTCGCATTTGGAGGAATGGGTTCTTTATTTGCTATAATCGGACTTATTGTCCCAGAAGGTGTTCTTCAATATGGGATGGCTTCAGAAATGCTTCTTTTTGTTATAATGGGAGGCTCATTTGCCTTTATTGGAATTAGTCAACTCTTGACAGGCATACCACATATGAAGGCCTCAATGATTTATAAAAAATTATATACAGATGTTACAGCTTTTACTACCAGTGCCACTTATTTTGAAGAACCAGTAGTGACAGACCAAAGTGTAGAAATTAATGGTGTGTCTATCGCTAAGCATACTAAACCTTTACTATATAAGTATCAAGATGAAACTGGGGTGGCTAGAATTGCTCAAACACCAGGAGAGTTTACAGATAAGGAACATGCTTGGTTTAAAAATAGGGGTTCTTTTAAAATTAGGTGTAAAGGCAAATATAGTGTCCTAATGGATTTACCAGATATCGAAGAAGAAAATATCATGAGTGATTATTAAAAAAGAGGAAAAAAATATGGGAAAAAGTAATCAAAATAACGATATGTATCTAACACTTTTTGTGTTTGGGATTTTAGGCTTTGTGTTTACTGTGCTTGGTAGTATTTTTGTATATGTTGGTTTAACTCAAGAGGTTGAAAGTGAACCTGGTGTGGATGGCGAATTGATGTTTGTGATAATGGGAAGTACATTTGCTGCTGTTGGTATTTTGTTTGTTATACTTGCTCTTATAAACTTTAAGGGTATCAGGGAATATAAAAAGCTTCTAGCAGATCCAAGCATGTATCAAACAAAGGCGACATATATCAAAAAAAGAATATATGGTTCAAGCACAACTAGTGTTGATGGTTCTGGTTCTGCTGATGTGTTTTATAAGGTGTATTATAGTTATAGAGATGAAGTTGGTGTAGAACATACAGTTCAATCTGTAATGTCTTATACAAAAGAGCAAGCAGAACATCTGGAATCAATAAGAACCTTTACTATAAGGTGTAAAGGAAAGCTTAGTGCTATTATAGAAGAAATGCCGCAAGCTAGAGATTTATTTAATATTTAACAGAAAACAAAAGGGCTTTAAAAAAGCTCTTTTTATATTGCAATTTTTTTAGTGTTTTCAATTATATTATGATATAATTGAAATGGGTGAGTATAATGGATTTATCTAGATTAAATAAAAATCAATTAAATGCAGTTACAAATGCGAGTAAATATATTAGAGTTGTTGCTGGTGCTGGTAGTGGAAAAACAAGAGTTCTTACAAATAGAATTTGCTATTTGATAGAAAGTGGTATAAGTGTTAAAAATATTTTAGCTATAACCTTTACTAACAAAGCGAGTAATGAAATGAAGACTAGGGTAATAGAACAAATGGGAATAGGGTATGCCCCACTCATTGCAACGTTTCATTCTTTTTGTGTTAGATTTTTAAGAGAAGAAATTCCTGTTTTGGGCTATCCTAGAGATTTTAATATATTGGATGAAGAGGATAAAACTAAGGTTGTTAAAGAAATATTAAAAGAAAAAGAAATTGATAAAAATTATATTGATCACAAGGAAATGATTAATTTTATTTCATATATCAAAACAAATTATTACAATCAAGAATTCAAAGTTAATATGAATATGTTTGGCTATGATAAAGAACAAGATAAAAAGAAATTATTTGAAGCTTATCAAGAAAAAATAAAAAAGATGAGATGTTTGGATTTCGATGATTTACTTGTTAAAGCATATGAAATATTAGTGGCTTGTCCTGATGTAAAAGAAAAATGGCAAAAGAGATATAACTTTGTTTTGGTGGATGAGTTTCAAGATACTAATGATATTCAATTTGATTTGATTAAACTAATTGTTGGAAAAAATAATAGCCTTTTTGTTGTTGGGGACCCAGACCAAACCATTTATACTTGGAGAGGGGCCAACTTGAAGATAATTATGGATTTTGAAAGATTTTATCCAGGTGCTACTACAATTATTTTGGACGAAAATTATAGGTCTAAGGCTAAGATATTGAACTTAGCAAATGCGCTTATAAAAAATAATAAAAAAAGAGTTAGTAAAGATTTGATTACTAATAATGGTGATGGAGAAGATATAACTTACTATGAGCTAGAGGATGGACATAGTGAGGCTAATAAGGTGGTTAATCTTATTATTAAAGATAGAGATAAGTATGATTATGACTATAAGGATATAGCAATTCTTTATAGATCAAATTACTTATCTAGAGATATAGAAAATGCACTTGTAAGAAATGGGATTCCATATAAAGTTTATGGTGGAGTTAAGTTCTATGAAAGAAAGGAAATTAAGGATTCTTTGGCATATCTTAGATTACTTATTAATAAATACGATGATGTATCTTTAGAGAGGGTAATCAATGAGCCTAAAAGAGGACTAGGTGATACTTCTTTAGAAAAGTTTAAGGCTATAGCAACAACATATAATATTTCATTATATGAAGCTATTAAGGAAAATCTTGAGGTAATAAAAAGAAATGAAGTTAGATTGGCCATAAGTAACTTTTTTGATATCATAGAAAAGTTTTCTAATAAAGATTTAAATGGTGATTTAGTTAATTTGCTGGATGATTTGCTTAGTGAAAGTGGATATTACAAAATGTTGATAGATCAAGATGAGGAAGAGAGAAAAGAAAATATAAAAGAATTGATGAACAATATGACTTACTATGAAAATAATAATAGTGATCCGAGTTTATCTGGTTTCCTTCAAGAAATAACTTTATTTACTTCTCAAGATGAAATGGATACATCAAATCATGTTTCATTAATGACTATACACACTGCCAAAGGTCTTGAATATAAAGATGTATTTGTTATAGGCCTTTGTGAGGGTGTATTTCCTAGTGAAAAAAGTTTGATGGAAGATAGTGAAAATATTGAGGAGGAAAGAAGGCTTGCTTATGTTGCCTTTACTAGAGCAATGGAAGTGTTACATCTTAGTAGTAATAGGGGAATTAACTATGTTGTTCACGCCTCAAATACGCCATCAAGATTTATTAAGGAAGTAGAAGGATATTATAAAGATTGTAATGTTGTGATGAGTTTTAATAATGATAGAAGACCAATGTATGGTGGTTATGGAAATAGTTATTATAGTAAGACTCCAGTTTCTAGGCCTACATCTAGTTATTCTAGTGGTGAAAGTGCTATAAAACAAAAGGAAACAAATAATATTAATTGGGGTGTTGGAGATAAGGTTAATCATAAAGTTTATGGTTTTGGTGTTGTTTTATCTGTTAAAGGGCAACTTATTGATATCGCCTTTAAAGATAGCAAAATTGGAGTGAAAACAATGATGGGAAATCATGCGTCATTGAGTAAAGAATAGGAGGACATTATGAATAAGGAAGAAAGCAGAATTATTGAATTGAGAGAATTGTTACACAAATATAATTATGAATATTATGTGCTTAATCAATCTAGCATAACAGATTATCAATTTGATGCATTGATGAATGAACTTATCGAGCTAGAGAAGAAATATCCGAATATGTATGATGAGAATTCACCTACTAATAGGGTTGGCGGAATGGTTGTGGAGGATTTTAATAAGATTACTCATAGAACTCCAATGATGTCTTTGGGAGATGTATTTAGCTATGATGAATTAAGAGGGTTTCACAAAAAAATAAGAGATGTTTTAGGCTATGATGATATTGAATATATATGTGAGCTTAAAATAGATGGTTTAGCTATGTCTTTAATGTATGAAGATGGAAAACTTGTTTATGGAGCTACTAGAGGTAATGGAACGGTTGGAGAAGAAGTTACTCATAACATTAGAACTATTAAAAGTATTCCTCTTACTATAAAAGAAAAGAGAACTCTTGAGGTTAGAGGCGAAGTTTATATGCCTAAGGAAAGCTTGAGAAAAATTAATGAGAAAAGGAAAGAAAATGGGGAAAGTTTATTTGCTAATTGTAGAAATGCAGCAAGTGGAAGTATCAGACAAATGGATTCTAATATAGCGGCATCTAGGGGGCTAGATATGTTTATTTATACTTTTTGCGATAATGATCTTTTTGATATATCTAGTCAAAGTAATTCTTTAGATAAAGCTAGTGAATTGGGCTTTAAAACAAATAAAGAAAGACGAGTTTGTTTGGGTATTGAAAGTGTAATTGATTATATTAAAGAGTATGCTTTAAAACGTGATGATTTAGCTTATGATATAGATGGGGTTGTTATAAAGGTCAATGACATGAAACTTCATGATCTTATTGGATATACAATGAAAGTGCCTAAATGGGCAATTGCGTATAAATTCCCTGCGATGGAAGTAAAAACAAGGCTAAAAGATATAATTTATACTGTAGGAAGAACAGGGAAAATTACTCCTAATGCTGTTTTAGAACCTGTTTTAGTGGCAGGTAGTACCATTTCTAGAGCGACATTACACAACGAGGATTTCATAAAAGAAAGAGACATAAAAATTGGCGATAACGTTTATATTAGAAAAGCTGGGGATGTTATTCCAGAAGTTGTTAAAGTTGAAAAAGAGGATAGAACCGGTAGTGAAATTTCTTTTTGTATGATAGAGGAGTGTCCAATGTGTGGATCAAAACTATCGAAAATTGATGATGGGGCACATCATTATTGCTTAAATCCTAACTGTGATGCTAGAAATATCGAATCAATTATTCACTATGTTAGTAAGGGTGCGATGGACATAGAAGGATTGGGAGAAAAAGTTGTTGAAGAACTATACAACCTTGGATTTATAAAAAATATAGCAGATATTTATGACATAAATAAGTATGCTAATGAATTAAAAACTCTTGAAGGATATGGGGAAAAATCAATCAATAACATGATTGATGCAATAGAAAAAAGTAAAACTTTATCATTGGAAAGAGTTTTATTTGCTCTAGGAATTAAAGAAGTTGGGGCAAAGACAAGTAAAATATTAGCTAAAAGATATAGAAACATTGATGCTTTGATAAGTGTCAGTGAAGAGGAATTAAGAAACATTAAAGATATTGGGGAAGTTATGGCTAGAAGTATTTGTGAATATTTCTCTGATGATAGCAAATTGAATCTTATAGGGAAACTTAGAGAGTATGGGGTAAATATGGAGTACTTGTCTAATGAAGATAATTTTAAAGAAACCATTTTTAACCATAAAAACGTTTTAGTGACAGGGACTTTAGAGAATTTTAAGCGAGATGAAATAAAAGAATTATTAGATAACTTAGGGGCAAATGTGGTCGGAAGTGTATCTAAAAAACTTGATTTTTTGATTGTTGGAACTGATCCTGGAAGTAAACTAGAAAAAGCAACAAATCTAGGAATTAGAATAATTTATGAAGACGAATTGATGTCTTTACTAGAAGAGTAATTTAGTGTTTTTGTTGCATGATAAATCAAAAAAGTAGTAGTATTAATGAGTGAGGAGTGGAAAAATGGGAAGAGCACATGAAGTAAGAGCTGCATCTATGGCAAAAACTGCAGCTATGAAATCAAAATTATATGCAAAATATAGTAAAGAAATTTTAATCGCAGCAAAGGCGGGTGCACCTGATCCTAATAGTAATTTAGCACTTAGAAGGGCTATAGATAAAGCTAAGGCTAATCAAGTACCTGGAGATGTTATTAAAAGAGCAATAGAAAAGGCAAGTTCATCAAGTGCAGAAAGTTATATTGCTAATACTTATGAGGGATTTGGCCCAGGAGCATCAACTTTAATAATTGAGAGTCTGACAGATAATACAAATAGGGCTATTGCTGATATCAGAGCTTGTTTTAACAAGTGTCATAGTAAACTTGGAGTAAGTGGAAGTGTATCTTTTAACTATACTCATAATAGTGTTGTTTCGGTAAAAGGAGCTACTCAAGATGAAATTGAGGAAGCTTTAATCATGAATGATGCTAATTTTTCTAGTGTAGAAACAGAAGGTGAGTTAGTTACTGTATATGGAGAGCCTTCAGACTTATACACTATAAAAGAAGCAATCGATGCATCATTTGGAGAAAAAGTTACATATGCAATTTGCGAAAATGAGTATCTAGCTAATGAGTATGTTACTTTAAACGAAGAAGACAAGACTGTTTTTGATAGACTTGTATCTATGCTTGAAGAACTAGATGATGTAGAAAACGTTTATCATAATGTTGACTAATTGGGTTTAGAAATAAACCCTTTTATTTTATAAAAAAGTACCCACAGAAGACTTAATTTAATTGAAAAACACACTAGTGTGTGTTATATTTATGATATAGGTAGGTGTTTAAGATGACTGGTGTAGAGAGATTAATGGACTTTGATGTACAAAAAGATTTGAGAATCAAAGATGGGGCATATAATGTAAAAATTGAATTAGAGCAAGAAGTAGGACCATATACTAGAGAATGTGCTAAAGTTTTAACAGGAGCAATCATTAGAAATAATGAAAAAAGGCTTTATGGTGAAAAGCTAAGCATGGAAGAAGTATCGTCTAAAGTTAGTGAGCAATTATCTCATTGGATTAAAGATGATGACTTTAGTGTTAAGAGTGTAAATATAACTCTTGTAAAAGCAAATAAAAGATAAAAAGGGCGCTAAGGCGCTCTTTATTATTTATAATAATAAACTTTCAACAATTTTCTACAGATTTATTGTTATCTTATGAATAAATGGTTTAGAATATACTTGTCTAACTGTAGACAAGTCTTTTTATTATGAAATAATAAAAATCACAAAGGGGTAATGAAGTATGAAAAAGGGTAAGTTTATTAGGGGACTATTATTTGTTTTGTCGTTGGTTGTAGCAATATTTGTTGCACCATCTTTTGTTGGTGCAGAAGAGGTTGCAAATAGTGAGGAGAATGTTAGCGATAAAGTATACATTCATCCTGACTATCTTTATCAAGTAGCTACAGAAGCTGATGAATTAAATACATCAAGTGGAATAATTTGTAATACGGGATATACGTGCGCTTATGCTGGTATTAAATCAGGAAGCGTAGATTTTAACATACATCAAGAAGTTCAAAAGATTGACATAAACGTTGATGTTACAAGCCCTATATATGAAGACGACGTTCAAACTGGTACCCAAACTGAAACAATTACCCTTTCAAGATACTACTTTGTACCTAGCCCTGTTGTGAGTGATGATATAAATGTTGGCGCTGCTGATATAGATGTTTCAAAAGTGGCAATTAAAGTATATTACAATGAAAATTTAGGAAGTAAATCAAGTGGTACTTCTGCTACTACATTAGCTGGCGCTAATTTATGGATTGGTACTACAGGAACTGTGAATATAAGAATTGCTTGTTCTGGAACTCCTGCTAGCGGATATACTGCGGCTGTTTGTTCGAATATAAGATATGTTGCTGTTACAGAGTATCAATTTGCTTCTGCTCAGGTTAGTGGCACTGACATTACGCTAGGGTCTTATACTACCGTTGGATCAGATGCTTATAGAAAAGAAACTTATGATTTTGTTTCTGGATTTTCTCATACAATTAGGAATCCTTCATATACAACAGAACAATTGTACGTTACTATTTTCTATTTGAGTGGTAGTACATATTCGGTTTATGCGGATATATTAACTATGCACTATGTTTCTGGAGAAGCAACACTTGAATCTGTTATAATTGATTCTTATACAGCACCTAGTGGTGTGGCTGATGGAAAATTTACTTATACTGCAAAGCTAAAAGCTTCTACTAGTAAAATTGCGGTAGTGTATGATAGTACTTCAAATAGGGCAATTAATGATAATAATGGAAGTGAAGCTGCAAAGCAAACTAGTGTGGCGTATGCAGCAACACCTTCATGCGTTGTTTTTTATAAGGCACAATCTTGTTCTTTGACAAAAACTAGTGATGATGCCTACCCTGCTAATGCCACAGCTCATTTTAAATATACTTTTAGAAAGATGAGTAATACAACACCTACTGATTTTCTTGCTGCGCTTACTACAACAAAGAAGATTAGGTTGCTAAATATTGATACAGTTACAGCTACAGATTGTGTGGATAAAAGTGGTCACTATTATTGTGCTAATGGTGACAAAATAACCATAAAATTTAAATTTAGTGACACAACTTTCTCTACTTTGAGTGGCGGAGGTGTAACAATTAATAAACTTAAGAGGCATGGTGGAGCAAATTATGCTAGCAGTACATTTGCTTGCTCAATAACAAGTAATGTTTTATCTTGTGTTTATACAGTAAGCAATAGTTCTAGTTTAGATGTTTTGGATAATAATGATTTGATTGTGGATGGAATATATCTTGCTGCTACAACTCAATTAAAATATACAACAAATGAGCCAACTCCATTACTTATTGGAAATGATGCATCATTTAGCGATATTACATATTCAGTTATTACAACTAACTCTAGATGCACAATCGATGCAATTACTCGTGCTAGTGGCGCAACTTTCAGTAGTGCATATAGACTTATAAATAAAGCTTCTGCGACAAGTGCTACTTATCAATATACTTTCACATGGAGTTGCCCTAATATTTATAAATTTGATGGAACTACGACTAATTTATATAATGCACAAAGAATGACTTATAATACAACAGGAATTACGCTAACTGATAGTTCAAAATATTATTTTAAAAATGGATCAACAGTCCAAAATGCTACAATGACAACTAGCACAACTAATTATGCTAAGGCAACAATAAATTCTGATACAACCGCAACTACATATACAGATGATTTGAAATATACAGTTGCTATTGGAACAACTGTTTCAGGTTACCCTTATGGTTATATTAAAGTTGTACATTCTTTTGGAACTTCTGTATACTCTGACTTTGCTGGCAATCAAATTGCATATAAAAGTGGACTGTCAACGTCTTTAACAACTCATATTGAATATACAACCGCAACAAACGCGCCTGATATAAGCATCTCTGCAACTCTTATTTATAAGGCGGCAGCTGATGGTTGTGATACATTCGGAAAAGGAAGTAATGCTGGGGTTAAATTTACAATATCTGATGTTTATTACAATACAGATGGTATTGCTAATGTGAGTGGTGGAGATATTGGTATTGCTGCAGTAGCTACTGATATCCAAAATAATAGGATTTCAGGTATTCCATCCGCTAATTTGAAAGATAGCGTTAAGGCTTGTAGCGTGGTTAGTGGAGGAAAAATAGAGTGTACTTATGGCTACACAGATGCTTCAAAAGAAATTACTCTTGTAGCGATAGATTATTATGGCGCTACAAAAACATTTAAAATAACAATCTCTCCAATAACTAGAGATAAATTAACTGACTCTGTTATTGTTGATTTAGAAGATCATTCAACAGATGAGGGAAACCATAGATTGTTCCATCAAACACAAAGGACACTAAATGTATTTTTAAGAGATACTAATACGTATCCATCAGCTACATTGGCGTTTGATTATTCTATCTATGA
This sequence comes from Bacilli bacterium, assembly GCA_017517765.1. GTDB lineage: Bacteria > Bacillota_I > Bacilli_A > RFN20 > DUOF01 > RGIG6178. Next base: position 729,179 of record JAFWYE010000006.1, read on the forward strand.
TTTAGGAGTAGTAACAACCGGTGCATGTAAGGTATCCTCTGTATCATCTCTTTCTGGTTATACTAAAATAGGTGATTTAACAAAGCAATCTACTCCAACAAGTGGAGTTGAAGCAAAACTTAATAGTGAATTTGCAGTAACTACTGCAGGAAATCATGGATATTATTTATATTCTCCTTCTAGGGGATTAGGTTTACAAATATATATTGAAATACAAACTGTTAATGGTGCAGGAACTTATGATGACACAAAGAGAACACTGTCATTCTTTAACACTACACATTCTGTGTTTAGTAATGGTGGGGCAGATAATAATGCCGGAAATAACCACTATATAGATACAACTGCTCCTACTATATCTTCTATTTCCGCATCTACATCTGGTTGCCATGATTATAGTTCTACTGCTGGATATTATTGTAATGCAGGAGATAAGATTACCTTTACTGTTAATTTTAGTGAACCTGTTTATGGAAGCGCACTGACATTAGCTTTAAATGGTGGTTCTTTAACAATCGCTACACAAACAACGGCTTTAAAAGCAAGTTCAACTTATGATGTTGATACAGTAGGTTCATTGACTAAAGTTGCAACTTATGTATATACAATTCCAACTGGCTCACATTGCTTCTTGTTGAGTACTGTGAAGGTTACTAAAGGAAGTGGCCAAAATGTTTATGATAGGTCAGACAGAGCTCTATCTTTGGCTAGCTCATATAATCTTTCATCAACTGAATCGATTTATGTTGATACGGTTAATCCTACAATAAGTTCATTTACTCTAACAGGAACTAAATATACTAATAATGCTTATAATCCTAATGCTGGATACACTGCTACAATTTCTGTTACAGCAGAATACGAGGCTTCTGATGCATGTACTCATTGTTGGATTGCTAAATATGAAATTTATGATGCTACAACACAAATCAAAACTGTTGGTTATGTAGAAAAAGCAAATAAAGTGGCCTCAATTACAGTTAGTGTTAATTTAAAAGATGGCACAAATGGAAAGCATACATTAACCCTTAAAGTTTATGATGCTGCCGAAAATGTTGTTTCAGACACCGAAGATATAATACTAGATACGGTGTCTCCTACTCTTGATAGAAAATCTCCATATGATGGAACAACTAATGCTACTGAATCAGCTAAATCAGGAGATAACAGAAATACAACGGCATTTACATATTCTAAATCTTATACTATGGGAGATTCGTATGTGAATCATTATGCTAATCTTCATTTTAATCCTCAAGATAACATTGATTTAACTACTCTACGTACAGAAAGTGTTACTGTCAGTAAGTCTAGTGGTGCTTGTACAATTGCTGCACCAAATGCTAATTATGATAATAGCGGCAAATTCTATGGACCATGTTATTACACTTATAATTCTAACAAATATTTTGGAGTAAAGAGTGTACATACGTATACGCTTCTTGCTGTGGATAATGCAGGTAACTCTCTTTCTGCTGTTTATACAATTACAGTTAACCAAAGAAGTATAGGTGTTGTGTTTAAAAATGCTTCTCATATGTATGATGCTGCTTCTAGAACATTTAATGGTGCAGGGCAATACACAATTACAAATTTAGCTCCAGGTGATTCAACAACAAGCGTTTCTTATAAAATAACAGGTACACTAGCAGGATCTAATGCTTCATTTAGCGCAAATACTTGTGGAACTAGTGCCACTATTATTGATGCTGGAGTATATACACTTACGCCATGTGCAATAACAGTTAATTCTGCTTCAAGAGATTGGGCTACAGCAACATGGACAGGAACTGGTCTTCCAGGAACATCTATTGTTGCGGCTGATTCTAATTTCTATACAATAAGTCCAACTAATGGAACTTACACAATTAATCAAAGAACAGTTACAATCACTTATAAGGGAACAATTGATAATGGGGCAACTTCTCTTACTTATGATAACAAAGAACACTTTTTTAGCGACTTAAGTAATTACTATGTGACAGATACAGGAAGTACTAAATGTTTTACTGGAAATGTTAATTCTGCTACAACTTCAGGAAGTGAAAGAATACAACTTTGTAGTGGAACTAATAATACTACAGCTAGAACTGATTATATTAATTCAGTAACTCATACTGTTAAGAGTAATAATCCTCACTCAGACGTGTATTCAACAGCAGGAACAAAAGCTGTTTTAGCAGGAACATACACTTTAACTATAAGTGATGTTGCTTTATATTCTAGTAACCCAACAAATGGAACTACAGATGGAAACTATCACAACTATGCTTATACTTACGTTCATTCAGCAACCTTTACTATTTCTCAAAGGGAGATAACCGTAAAGTATAATGGAGGAAGTAAAATATATGATGCTAGTAGTGTTGCGTTTAACTCACCTAGCTTATATACATATACCCTTCAAGAAGGAGATACAGCAAGTACTGTATACTATACAATTACAGGAAAGACTACTAGTGGTACAACAATCAATAAAACTTGTGCTAGCAATAATTTAATAATTGACGCTAGTGATGGTTCATATACTATAAAACCTTGCGCTATAGTTATAAATAGTAGCAAGAACGCTAAGAGTGCAAACGATGCTTCTCAATCTACATATCCATCTGGGGGAATAGATATTACTAATAGTTTGTATTCTAGTTATAAAATTACATTTACTAGTGCTTCTTATACAATAAGTAGAAGACCAGTAACGGTGACATATGATAAGAAAATAGATAATGGTGTTTCTTCTTTAATTTATGATAACAAAGAACATACATTTGGTGACTTAAGCAACTATCACGTAACTGATACAGGCGCGGTTAAGTGCTTTGATAATGATGTCTATTCTGCTACAACTTCAGGAAGTGAAAGAATACAACTTTGTAGTGGAACTAATAATACTACAGCTAGAACTGATTATATTAATTCAATAGCTCATAGTGTCAAGAGTAACAATCCATATTCTGATGTGTATTCAACAGCAGGAACAAAAGCTGTTTTAGCGGGAACATACACTTTAACTATAAGTGATGTTACTTTGTATTCTAGTAATGCAACTAACTCTTCTGGTAATAACAACTATTCTAACTATGTATTTACATATGTTGGTAACATATTTATCATCGAACAAAAAGCGCTAACATTAACGTATGTTGCCGCAAGCAAAACATACGATGGAACAAGTGTTGATTTTAAATCAACATCTTTGTATACATTCCCACAAATAAATAGTAATGATACAGCAAGTACTGTTTATTATACTGTTTCAGGTACAACAGAAGATGGAATTTCAGTTACTAGAGCTTGCTCTAATTCTCATAGAATAATTAATGCTGGAACATACACAATAACGCCATGTGCTATTGTGATTAGTAGTTCAATCAACACAAGTTCAACTGTTGGAGACTCATCTCAATCCACATATCCAACAAATGGCATAGACATTGCTAATTCGTTATACTCAAGTTACAAAATTACATTTGTAGCGGGAACTTATAAGATTAACCAAAAAGAAATTACTGTTAATTTAATTGACTCTGGAAAAATGTATGATGCTACTAGTATAGAATTTACTAATGCTATGGATACTTCAAAATTTAGTGTATCTCCGCTTACTGCTAGTGCTTGTAGCGGAAGTATCACAACAACAGTTATTAATACAACTGAGAGATGTGAATATATTAAAAAAGTAAACTATACTCTTGGTGGGGGAAGCAATGTCAGCGTAATTGATGCAAAATCATATGCGTTTGAAATTACTTCAATTGAAGGTGATGCAACTAAGGATACATATATAACTACTTACACTGGGGAAGCAAGTAATAGGTATCAAACTAACTATAAATTAAAAACTACCGCAGTTACATATACTATTACAAAGAGAACAGTAACAGTAACTTATCTAAACACTATTGATTTAGGTACGGCTTCACCTATGACTTATGATGGAGAAGTTCACACTTTTAATCAGTTAGATAACTATAATGCTAAAGATACGGGCACTAAGACAGATGATAGAGCTTGTTTTACTACAAATACTGTAATAACTGTCGGAAGTACTAAGTATATTCAACTTTGTAGTGGTAACAATAGTGGAACAACCAGAACAGATTACATTGCTTCTGTTACATTTACTTTATCTTCTAATAATCCACACTCTAGTGTATATGGAGGAGTGGTAAATGGCAGCGCGGTATTGGCTGGAGTATATTCTCTTGATTTAACTGATGTTACTTTATATAGTACAAATGCAACTAATACTTCAAGTAATAAGAATGAATCAAATTATGCATTTACTTATGTTGATGGTTCTTATACAATTAACCAAAAAGCATTAACATTAAAGTATAATAATGAAAGCAAGGATTATGATGCTGATGATGAAACATTTGAAAATCCTGCATTATATGCATATACAACTGATTTAGTTGGTGCTGATGCGGTTGCAGACAATGCGTCTGTTTACTACACAATTGTAGGTACTACTACAGGTGGTGTAAGTGTTAAACAAGAAACATGTAGTAATCTAAACTCAATTGTTGATGCTGGAACTTATACAATTACTCCATGTGCGATTGTATTAAATAATACACCTAATGGAAGTGCAACAAATGATGCATCTCAATCTAAATATCCAACAAATGGCATAGACATTGCTAATTCGTTATACTCAAGTTACAAAATTACATTTGTACCAGGAACTTATACTATTAACACAAGAAAAGTTACTATAAATTACTTAAGCAAAATAAATAATGGTGATGATTCTCAAGTTTATGATAGTTATGAACATGGATTTAGTGATTTAAGTAACTATAATGCTGTAGATAATGGAAGTACTACTAATGATGAAGCTTGTTTTACAACAAGCACATCAGCAATGGTTGGAAGTACTGAATATATTCAACTTTGTAGTGGAGATAATAATGGAACACCTAGAACAGACTATATAAAGGTTATTGATTATTATGTAAAGAGTGCTAACTCTAAATCCAATTTATATGCAAGTAGTGGCATTGGATTTAAGAATGCTAAGGCTATACTTGCAGGAGTTTACACTATATCCGTTGATACAACGGTTAGATATGTAACAACATATACGAATAATGCTTCTAATACTGTAGCGTTGAATAACTATTACAACTATACGTTTACATTTGTTGGCGGAACGTTTGAAATTACTGCAGCTGCGGCTCCTACAATCACAATGGTTAATGTTAAAGATATTTATGACAATTTAGATAGCAGCCGTTCAGCTTCTTCTATAGTTAATGGCATTGAAACAAGCTTTAATAATATAAACAAAAAAGTTGTAAGAAGAGGTGCTACTAGCAGTGGTATTTATTATGACATAAATAGTAGGGGAGAATTCTATGATAACGAGAATGAAGCAAGCCCTATTAAATTTAAGTTCACAAGCGCAACAAGTGTTACTGTATATACATATAATGCAGTAGCCGACAGTATAAGCAGAACTGCTAGCGCAATATCTGTATCTGGAGGATCTTTCACATATGGTGGAGTTACTTATACATTAGTGAATTATTATACTGTGGCTGGAATGAAAGATAATGACACTATAACTCTAGTTTATAATAACTTGAGCGGTAGTTGTACAAGTAGTGGAACTAAGAGCGCAGCAGGATCATATTCAATTACTACTTGTGGATTTGATGTTAATAATTCACTTAATAATTCTGGTGATGCAGATGATGCTAATGACTATGTAGATAGAATTGCATCAGATGTTAATTCTTATAATTGGACTAATAGCCCTGCTTATACATATGAAATTGCTAAGAGATATTTGAATATTTCTCACACTAACATAGGAGAAATGATTTTTGATGCTTCATTAGATGTATGTGTGGAAAATGGTACAACAAGTTCTTCTACATGTAGTGCAAGTGCATATCAACTTAATAAAATTACAGCAGCATTATCTGTATTTGATGTATCTACTAATGATAATAGAAACATCTATGGATTAGAGGTTGCTCCAGGAGATGTTATTACTTTAGAGTGGTCATATTATAATTTGTATTTTGCTCAATATAATGTTGGGGAAAATATTGAACTATATTGTCCTACTGGAGTTGACTGTTTTAGGCTTTCGGGAGATAGAAGTGTTAACTATACTCTAGGCGTTGATACTAGTGCTGGTGTTGACCAATCGCAAGTATTAGGAGATATTGTAAAGAGAGAGTTAAAGAAAACATTTGATGATAATATCTATACTAAGTATTATGACAATGATAGAAATGTATATGCAAATAATAGTCATATTTCTACTGGTTGGGGATCAGGAAAGTTAGCGGTAGCTTGGACAACTGGTGCTTTTGCAAGTGCTGAAATTGGAAACCATGTTATAACAATTAATAGTGCTAATTTGACAATCACCAATGGAACTGTATGTCCTACTTCTGTAGCTAATACTGGAGCATGTGATATAAACAACTATAAATTTGTGGATTCAGTTCATACGGGAACGCATTATAATTATACAATGATGGGAACAATCACTGCGGATACTACTTCTCCGAGTTTAAATTTGACTAGTGGTAACATATTTACTATAAAACTACAAAGAAGCAATGATGGAACTAACTGGTCGACTTATAGAACTTATTATAGCTACGATACAAATACCGTAATAAACCTATTAGATATTAATAAGTCATACGACTGGACAGGAATTGGTTATACTATTAGATTTGTTGTTACTGGAGGTCAAACAGGAACAAGCACATCTAATACTAATGGTGCATATAATTCAAATGATACTTATTCAAATTATTGGTTTACATATGATCATATAACATCTAGTGGAACGTATGTAGTATCAAACTCTACTGGTACAAATAGTTATGCTAAAGGTAGTGGAGCTGGTGCGGATGGAAGTAAACCAAATAGCGATGGAGCTTTAACTATTAGAAATTATTTTGCAAATGGTATTATTTTAGCAAATATCAGCGATTCTGCTGATGCAAAATTAGTTATAAAGGCACATAACATGTCTACTGATGTAAGTGGAGGTAATACAGGAACTATTGTTAATGCTGGAATAAGATATGACCAAACAGCACCGGTTAAGAATACCGAGATAACTGAAGGTTCTAATTGCCCAACATTTACAACTGAGCGTATCGATGATTTTGTTAGTGGATTTGGTATAGACTTATGTTTAGTGTATAATTATGATAATACAAGAAGATATTATGCTGACGAAGGTAAATTCTTTGTCAAATATGGTGATGTAATTTATGTTGCTTTCCATGTAACTGACTTATATCTAGGAGATGGAACATCAACTAATAATACAACGGGAACACGTGGATTTAATCAAAATAAATTGACGTTTACAGGATCAAGCTTATTTGAGATTGATACGATGTCGTATACTAATAATTATAGTTTGACTCAAACATTCTATAGCGATAATATTGGTGTATTACACACAAATAAAGATGATTATTATCAACCATACTCTTCATATTTAGTTATTAAACTAACTGTTAAAAATGGTGTTTATGGAAGTAATAAGGTAAGTTGGTCTAACGGATTCTATACAGATGAAGCAGGAAATGAAATTGCAGCTTCAGGAGATACAGGATTTACATTTGTTATAGATACAGTAGCACCAAGAGTTCCTACTGTACTAGATGAGGAAATTGTTTATGTAGACAAGAATGGTAAGTTAAGTACAGATAGCGCATTTATTAAAAATACTGCAGGAAGTAGTGTTAAGCTTACTTTAAATGATGAAGGTGGAGCATCTTTAGACTATTATTGCTACTTTACAACGGCAGGAGTTGCTCCAGCTATGTCTGGAACAGAATATTGTAATCAAATCAGAAATTCAGGAAATTATACTGATTCAGTTACACTTGACTTTGGTAGTGGAACAGCTATATTGGGCGGCTCTAATTCTAAGTATGTATTTACATCAACTCAAACTATATATTTAATCATTTATGATAGAGCTGGTAATGTGAGTTCGACTACATTTACAGTTAAAGTAGAAACCGTTGATAATGATTTAATTTTCAATGAATCTAGTCAATCATATGTTGAGCCATATTCTGGATCTGCAGGTATTAGTTCAACTGGAATAAGTAGTGGAAGTTCTAGACCAGTAAATGAAGTTATTGATATTGAAGTTAACTCATCAATTTGGACAAATAACAATGTAACTATATCGGTTGCAGGTAAATTTAGTGCATTGAATTATGAAAGAGTATATAGATATTATTCGATTACTTCTAGTAATACCTTTACTATTGGCTCTGTAACGTATACTGTTACATGGTTGAATTCTGCTACTAAAGATGGTGTCTTGAAGGTTGTAAACAACTCAACAGGTGCAATGGTGGAACAAGATGCTCAAGGTTATTATATAATTGATGGTTCTTTATATAGTGTTAGACATGACAGAGTAAAGAATATGTCAATTGGTTATGATGTGGATGCTCAAGGTAGATTTACTATAGGTTCTAATACTTATACAATTGTAGGAAAAGGACAAGTTAAATTGGGCTCATCTACTTATTCAATTTCTAATGGATTATTTGAATTACCAGATGGAAAATATGCGTTAGATGATGCAAGTGTTGTTAAGGGAACTGATGTAAGAAGTAGTGGATTCAAGTCTGTTACATTTACTGTAAATAATACTCCTGCAGATGCAAACTTTGTTTATAAAAATGGAGCATTTACAGGAACAACTGAATACACATTTACAATGGATTCTTATGATGCTTTGTTCTTTAATAAAACTGCAATTGTTACTTGTAATGGTGAATATAAAATTACAATAGTTACATATTCTGGTATTACATATACAGCATATGTAAGGGTTGCTAACATTGATAAACTTGGCCCTAGTGGTTCAATAAGTGATAATAAGAGTTCAATGACTACAACAGGAATTGAATCTAATGATGACAAATATGATAATGCTGCATTTATTATCACTTTAACTGATAAAGACCAAGCAAGAAGCACAATTTATGGTTGGTCGGATATGGCATATTATGAGTGGTACTATGCAGAAACAGGAATTAGCACTAACACATATGCCGGTGTTGGCAAGAATACATCAAGTGCTACAGAATTTGTTGCTGGTTATGATAATGCTAGATTAAGGCCAGAGTTTGTGGATGGAAATGATTATGGTAGCAATGAATACTCTACTAAAGCAACAATTCCAACACTAACTAAGGGTACAAATGACAGAACTGGTACAATACCAACTATCACAACGGCTCTAAGATATAGAGATTGGTATATAAATGTTAGAATATTTGATAATGCTGGTAATAGTTATGTATTCAGTATACTTTATGAGTTTGATACAACTAGTCCAATTATTGAAAGTTCAACAGGACCAACAATTACGGGTATTAATATTGAGGATGATGATCCAAGTAAGAATACAACAGCAAATAATCAAGCAACTATTGTATATACATATACATATTATGATAAATGGTTATACAATGATTTTGCAAATGATGTGGCATCTACATCTGTTTCTCAAGATTCTACAATAGATTTATCAAAAGTTTCTATTGTGTTCTGTGGAGTTGGATGTAGTAGCTATGAAAAAGTTATTTCAGGAAGTGGTCAATACGATATCACTAAATCTGATTTTGCAGCTAGAACAGATTCTTTTGTTTCATATATTAATGGAAATAGTGGTCCTGTTAAGGTTAGGTTTGCAATAAAGGCCGAGTTAGTTTCAGGAAGAACTCCAACTAACGGAATAACTATTAAATACATTAAATTTACATTTACAATCACCGAATTTACTATGGTTGATGGATCAAAGAATGCTATAGATGGTTGTGCTAAGATGTTTATTGAGCCTGGATTTGTTACTGACTATTCTGGCAACACAAACGGTAATGCAGAAAGTGAGACATTCCTATTAGATAATAGTGCTTTAGATGATAGCTACTTGACATTAGATAACAGTCAAGTTAATGATAAATGGTTTGATATTGTTTCAGGTACTAATAGTGCATCAGTTTCAACATCAAGTCTAAACGGAAATGAATGGTTAATGTGTTATCTAGAAAATGGTGGTACTAATTCTACAATTTCTAACTGTGATTCTACTTTATATGGATGGTTTGAAAATGGATATAAAATGAATAGTGGTACTATCAGTTTATCTATGACAGAATCTTCTAGACTAGGTGTTGATAATATTACAAATGTTTCTGATTACACTTTAGAGGTTGTATTTAAAGCAAGAGCTTCAACAATAAAAATTGCTAATAAAGATTTCTCTGTAACGAGTGGAAACGTTTATCAATTATCAATTGTAAAACTTGGCAGAAATATAAATTACTATTTGGTTACTAGTTATACTGCTACATATACTGCATCAAGTTTAGACTATGCTACTTATGCAACTATGTCTTCAGTTAATATTGAAGGTAGTGCTATTGTATATGCGGTTAGAGCTTATAAGTTAGCTTTGACCGTTGCAGAATTAAAAATTAATTATCAAAGAGATAGCCAAAGATTTGTGTCTAACCCAGATGTTGGAGCTACTATATTAGATTCAACTAATTATATCACTAAGGGGTTAGTTCATTGGTTAGATGGATATTATCACAGTCAAAACAGACGCAATAGTACTGGGCAATATACTGTTACTATTCACACAACAGAGAGTAATACTACTTCATGTGAAGAAGGAAATGTTACTGCTGACTCTGGTATAAATTTATCGTCTTCATATTATGCTTGGACAAATTATTATAGTGTAAGCAAGCCATCTTTCACTAACGATTTGACTAGTGCTGTTTCAGGAAGCGTTGCGGGAACTATGGAATTCACATTCTCAACTCCTGCTCAAACAGGAAAATATTATTTCTGGTTATTGTTAACAGATAACGCAGGTAATGTCTCAGTTTATAAATTCTATAAAGAGTTTGTGATGGATGTATCTAATCCATATGTCACTGGAATAGAAGTATTGTCATCTAGTGACACTATTATAGATAGTACAGGTAAAATAGTATCTAAAGTAGATGCCTCTGGTAACTTTGTAATTGGGGAAACAACATATTCAATAAACAATATGACTATTGTTCAAGAAGATCAATCATTTGAAGTTGGTGGAGTAACATACTATTTCACTAGTGGTTGGAACAATTATAATAATTCATCATCTTATGATTACTATAATCATGGTGATATAATTACGTTCATTATAAGTTACAATGAAGCTATAGATAAAAACTCTAGTTTTGAAAATCCTGTTATCAAGTTTGGAAATAAAGCAGGAGTAGGAACTCTAAGGTTAATTTCTGCATTGGGAACATCTTTAGTGTATACTTATACAGTTTCTCAAGATGTAAATGATGCAAGAAGTAATAATGGAGATAATGGTGGATTAATTATCGAATTTGGTAATGAAAATCACAATATGAAAGACCTTTTAGGTAATACTAATGAATCAAATACTACATATAGCATTACTACTAATAACACTGCAGTTAATCAATTATTAACATATAATAATTCACTTACTGCTGCTTATAAAACGGCAAGTTACAATATACATGGAAATAAGGCTGCAGTAGCAAGTAATTATGGTGCTCTTGTTGTTGCAGATACTGTATATGCATATATTGTTGATTTCTCTGTTATAGTTGATTCAAGTAGATCTAAAGATAACCATTATTTCTATAAGGCTAATGAAGTTATCACAATTCAAGTGACATTCAGTGAAGAAGTTGTATTTGAAGGCAATGTAACATTAAAAATTGGTGATAGATATCAATATAATTATACTCATTTATATACAACTAATAATTGTGTTACTAGTAATGATACTATGGGTCTATCAATTGGTGTAACTACAATAACATGTAATTATACAGTTCAAGCAGGAAATCAATTGGACAACTTTATTGTTAGAGAAATAGATAATTTTGCTAGAGTAAGAGACATAGCAAATAATAGTTTTGCGATGGCACATGGCACAACATCATATTATAGTTGGAATAATAAGCTTATAAGAACACCTGATAATGTTCAACAAGTTGCTGATTATGGAATAAATATTGACATTAATAAATCAGCATATGAAATTGTTAAAACAGGTGATGGAGATTACTCAAATAACTACCATATATCAAATACTTATATAATTGATACAAAGCTTGTTGAATCATATTATGAAGTAAGCGGATTCAGTATTTATAGTGATGGAACAACACTTGAAGAAGATTACTTAAACGGTTTAACTAATAAAACATATAAGACTGAAGCAAAAATTTCTCCTTCAAATGGAATTTATGTTATAGATGGAAAACAATATACTAAATCAGCAACATTGCTATGTAATCAAGTTGAGGTAAGCGAATGTTACAAGATTGTTAATAATAAAGTAGTTGTACATCAAATTGAGTATAGAGTTGTAGGAAATGATTTGGTATATGATAAGGAAATTATGTATACGATAAATAACGCGGACCACGGAATTATCACTGTTGAGTTCTACGACAAATGGCTAAACAGATGGGCAAACTATACTGATGAGTATGGTGTTGGATATTCAATTAATGATCATGAGCTTGTAAAATACGGAATTTCAGACGCTCTTGAGTATAAGGTTGCAATAATAGATGGTTCTAATCAAGTTGAACTTTTAGGTAGAATTTATACTTATGATCCTGTTAATCATACAATGACATGTAATGCAGAGACTTACATAATTAGAAACAATAAATTCTTTATTAAGAATTTTAGATTCACTATTTCAGGAAATACTGTTACTTACGATAGTGTTGCGACAATTCAAGTTGACATAACTGGTGACTTAGCTGCTAATAGTAAGGGTGATGTATACTTAGAAGTTACTGATGGACTAGTTGCAGATAGCGCATCTAATAAAAATGAACCAATTAATACAAGAAATGATGATTGGGCTATTAGGCATTTTGTTATAGATGAGTATGCTCCAGTTAATGCTGGTGAACAATTAATAGATGTTTATGGTGGTATAAGCGAACCAATTACTGGTATGATTCCACCTACACTTTCAATAAGTAATCCGGATTTATATGCTAGTTACGTTAAAGGTACAAATGGTCAAATGATTCAACTTAACTTTATAGATGAGGGTGGTAGTGACTTGAATTATTATTGTTACTATATTGTTAAAGGATTAACTGCTAGTGACAAGGTAGGAACAAGAATATGTAGAGATATTCGTGGTACTGATCCTCAAGACCCTTACACAGAGACCACTGTTGATGGTTATAAAAAGACTAATTATTTACTTGGTGTTGGACATGTTGCAACATACGATAGTTCTAACAACAAGTGGACATGGTCTACTACAGATGGGGATGCCGAAGTTATAAGGGAGTCAAGTACAATCTTTATAAGTGTATTTGATAGAAGCGGAAACGAAACAGCGTTTAAATTATGTGTTAAGGTTGAAACTTTAGATGATATAGTTTATAAGGCTACTACTAAGGCAGATAAAACGCCATATGCTCACTCATATACAACTGGAGTTAATGGAACAGACGTTAAAATTAGTGTAGATACATGGACTAATGGAAATGTTACTATTAGTGCGAGTGCTGCTATAGGCTCTAATTATACATGTGCTTCACATGCAAATTATTGTGAGAAAGTTAATAATACCGGTATAAAAAGTAGTGGATTTAAATCTGTTAAATTTGTTGCGGGTACATACACAAGCGGCAGCGTGATTTATGAAGGGCTAATAAAAGCAGACCAAGAGCTTACAAGAACATACGCAAAAGATAAGTCAGAAGCAATGTCTTTTGATGAAGCTATAACTGTTACTAGAAATGGTAGATATACAATCACTGTAGAAACATATTCTGGACTTAGTTACACTATTGTTGTAGATGTAATAAATATAGACAAATCTGGAATTGTTACAACTAATACTGCTATTACCGATAACAAAGATGATATGAATTCAACTGAAACAAACGATGACAAATATGACAAGAGTGGATTTATTATCACACTTACAACTAGAGATTCAGCTATAATGGATTCTTATGGTAACTCTGAACTTGCATATTTCGAATGGTTCTATGCAGATACTGAAGTTTCTACCGCTAGTTATGTTGGAATTGATACTGGAGATATGGGACATAATGAAGATAGTGCAGAGGATTTCGCGCAAGGTTATAGTCTAGCAGCTGGTAGAGGCGAATTTGACTTAGACAACGCATATGGTAGGGATAATTTTGATGACACTATTACTACAATAGCTAATTTAAATAATAATTCAGCTATACAGTCACTTACTATACCAGTAATTAAAGCCTCTTTAAGATATAAAGATTGGTACTTAAATATAAGAATATTTGATAATGCTGGAAACAGTTATACATTTAGTGTACTTTATGAATTTGATACAACAGATGCTAAGATTATTGCATTAGATGATGCTGATTTAAACTCTGCAGCATACAAAAAAGATGAAAATACATACATCAATGTTAAGACAAATAGCGATGATAATAGTAATGTTACTGGAACAACTGCAGGAAGATCAAGTACTGTTACATTTGTGTTTGCGGTGTATGATAAATGGTTAGTAAATAGTAGTATTACAAACAACGAATCAATTGCACATAATGTATATGTAGACATCTCTAAGATTAATATTATGTTCTCAAAGAGTGCTAATTTATATGGAGATCCTAGTAAGATTACAAAGATAACAAGTGGTAATGATTGTGAATCTAGCTATAGAGCAGTAAATTATGCTTCTCAACCGTATAGCTTTGAAAACACAAAAACATGTGTTAATAATTTAGAAGGAACTAATTATTCATCTTCTATGAAATTAACAATTAAATATGAATTAGTTAGTGTTAATGAGGGTCATATAATATCAAATAATCCTAATCCTAAATATTTGAAATTTACAGTAATTATTGAAAATATTTCGGTTGTTAATTCTCAAGGTGTTGATGTGAGTGGTTATGTTGGATTATATGTTGAAAATTCACTTATTTATGATGATAGTGACGCGGATTCAATAAGTAACTTACATAATAGTAATAATAATGATTTGGCAAACGCTAACTCAACAAGTTTCTTATCAACATACCCAGTAATGTTAAATAACGTGGAAATTGGAGCACCATCAATTTCTCCAATGTCTCCACAAGATGTAACAAAATGGTATGATTTGGTTACAGGTGAATACGCAACACAAATAGCGGATTCTCAAGGTGCGTTAAATATTTCTGAATGGATAGTGTGCTACTCGACTGGTGCACACCCTATTGCATCATGTGTAAGAACAGGTAGTGGTTGGTATGATAATGCTCTACTAATGTCTTCAAACGCCTCAGTATCGGTTAATTTACCTTATACATTAGGAGATGGAAACCATTCTCTTGTTAAGGACTATACGTTTGAAGTAATAGTAAAACCAGAAACTTCTACGATGTCTATTGCGGGAATTACTTTCTCTGGTTTGTCTACGACTTCAATGCAACAACTTGCAATTGTAAAGAAGGGAACAAACATAACTGCATATGTTAATGGAGCTCCTGTGTCTGTTACGGGAACATTACCTACAACTATAACTGATGGTGTTAGCATAGAAGGTGCTTCTAAGTTATATGCCGTTAGAAGTTATAAGGTGGCATTAACTATTGCAGAACTAAATAATAATAAAGGTAGAGACGTGACTAGATATAGTGACATGAGTAAACTCGCTAATAGAGAAAATTTTGTAACTAAAGGATTAATCTCATGGCTAGATAGTTATTATCATTCACCTAATATAAGTAAAGAGAGTGAAGTATATCAAATAAGTATAAATACTAATAGTTTCAACATAGGTAATAATGGAGAACTAATTGGAGGATTGAACCTAGATAAATCTTGTTACATATTTGCTAAAAATTATAATGATGCCTATAGCTTTAATTGTGTAAGTGGCGAGGCTAATAAGTTTGAAGTTGGACAACAACTAAAATATACAGTAAGTGGACCAAATGGTTCATATGATGTAGTTGATGGTAAGTTCCAAATTGGCTCAGAAATATATTCTTTAGATACAAACTATGTAATCGATAGTTCGGGTAGAAAGACCCCTCTATATATTGATGATGATAATGTATTGTCATTTATGTTTGGAACAGCTTACTATGCAGTTTCTTTTGGAATGACAAGTGATTTGTCTGTCCCTAATGAAGATGGTGAATATACTCTTGTTGTAAGATTAGAAGACAATGCCGGTAATGTCACTACATATAGATATTATAAAGAATTTATAACTGATACTACTTCTCCATATGTTACGGGAATAGAAGTTTTAACTAAATCTAATAATGAGGATTCAAGTGCTCATGTTTGGAATAAATATAATCAAGACGGAAATCCATACGATTATTACAGTATTGGCGGAAAGATTATAATAATGATTAGTTATAGTGAAGCAATTCGTTCAATCGATAAGTTAAATGCACCTGTTTTAAGATTTACAAGCGGAGCTTTAGTAACTGATAGAGAACTTATTGAATCAACTGTGTTTGGTACGTCTATTGTTTATACATATGTAATAAAAGATGATACTCCTACAAAAGAGAGAGATAGAGTTGGAGATGACGGAATTATATCTATCCTTTATTCTCCAAGTGCTGAAGTGACAGACGTGGCTTTAAACCAAACTGAAAATACAAATCTAGTTACTCTTGATTTTGATGATGACTACACAATGGATTATCTAGTTGGTGATACTAGTAAATCACCATTAACAGTTAATAATGCATATTTGAATATTAATGATGATGCTTCACCAGTTCTAGAAACTTACTATGGTTATATGCCATATGCAATGATAGCAAAACCATTTATAGAATCTATAAAAATTGAGGGTGCTATAGTTCGAACTGATAATAATATGACATACTACTTGTTTAATTCAGGACTTAATAAATATGCAACAATCACAATAACATTTAACAAGCTTATAAATACACCTGACGGTGACTTTACGCTACCTATTGTTGCTTCTTCTGCAGCTGGTGATAAAGAATTTATATTTACTTGTGATAGTATTGGTACAAATAGCGCGACTAAACAAGTTGAGTGTGAATACACATTTAACACTGGCGATGATTCATATGGACTAACAATCGGAAAAGACTTGCTATATAATTTCTATGATATCGCTAATAATAAAATGTCAGAGTTTGATTATGATGGTGATGAAAGACTACAAGTTGAAGATGATAGTTCATACTTAGATAAAGCAATAAATATTAACAAAGCAGGAAATGACAACTCAGGTGTTCACGATAAGATTATTATTGTAGACACACAAATTGCAACTCTTGAAGAAAATCTTGATAGCTCTGCTAATGACAACAAAGTATGGCATGATTTAAGTGGCAATTCTCATGTTGTTACTGTAACTAATATTCAAGATAACATTTGGTTTGATAAAGATGATTATGATGATGACGTTTATTGGAATAATGGATTAATTATGCCAAACGGAACGGGAATCGTTGTTAGTGGATTATCACTAGGTGTCCTACACGAATCTGCTGGATTTGTGGCGTACGTCACTGATCCTTCAAAAGCAGCTTATACTATAGAAGTTGCATATATTGGATCAATTAAAGTAAATAATACTGCTTATCCAAGATCAGAGACCATTACTACAATAAATATTAGAGGTGAAGGAATTCTTCGTGATGTTAATATTTCATCAACTTCTGATGATACTATTATTTACTCTTTAAGAGCATCTAACTTAAGATTGTCTGATTCTGAGCTAAATGTTAATAAGGCTCTTGATGCTAGGCGTTATGGAAATGCTTATGAAGACATTGAAGACATTTCTGGTTATATTACTAAGGGTAATGAAATTTGGTTGGATGCTTATTATCATAGTGGATATAGAGTTAACGATGTAACCCTTAAAGAAACCGTTACTATCAACGTTGATAGAAGTGGTGCTGATAGCTATGAGGATGCTCCAATAGACTATAATAATTCTAAGTTTATCTGGGCTCCAATTCACGATAAGGATATGTTTGATATGACTTATTGGGAGGAAAATGGTACTCCACTAGCTAGTTATAGACAAATGGGAGCAGATGGTTACAAAGATGAATTTACTATCCCATATCCAACAAGCGATGGAAGCTATATCTTGTGGGTATATCTAATTGATACTGCAATGAATGAAGTTGTTTATAAATACAGCAATGAATTTGTAGTTGATCTTAAATCTGCTACTGTTGATGGAGTAGAAATGATTTATACAACATGTAATAGTAGAGATATTTGTAATGCGGGAGATAAAGTTGGCTTTATGGTTTCATTTAGTGAAGCTATAGGAACAGGTACATCTGATGAGACTTTATACAACTTTGCAAGAATTACAATTGGTGAAAAAGAAGCAACTAACTTGGCTAATCTTGTATTAGCAAGAAAAGGAATGTATATAACATTCTTGTACACAATTCGTGAAGAAGATGAGTCTTTAGGAAATAAGGATGCTAGAGGTAATGCAGGAGATAATGGAGAAATCGTTCTTACATATATGACTACTGCTGGTGGCCTTCATGATGCTTTAGGAAATAATGAAACAGTTGCCACAACATATACAACAAATAAGATTAAAGGTAATTCAACAAATTCTACATATAATAAAGTTGCGACTGCTGACACTGTATATCCATTTGTTACTAGGTTAAGATTAACAACAACAAGTAATAATGCAGTAAATGGTGGTTTGACTTACTATTATTTTAAGGCAAATGACGTGGTAACTATAGAAGTTACAATGAATGAACAAGTTGTAGCAACAGGTGATGTGACTCTAACTTTAACAGGTATAGATAATTCAGAAACGCCTGTATCTGTAACTACCAGGGCATGTGAATTAGGAAATACACCTACACTTACATTTATATGCTCATATACTGTTATATCTACAAATAATATTAGAGATTTAGTAGTAACGGCTATTGGTGGATATTCCTTAATTAACGACTTAGCTGATAACAATGCGGAATCAACAGATAATATTGAAGCTGTGTTCAATTATAAAAATATGAACGTGACAAGCGCTACATCTACTCAAATTGTTCCAGATGCATGTATAAATATAAATGCTGCATATGATGGAAATTGTTCTACTATTAGAGAAAAGAATAGTAATGCGGTATTGGATGTAAAAGCTCCAACAGTTGATATTGGTGGACTTCATACAGAAGATGGAAAATATTCAGATAAAGATGGAAAAGTAACAATAAATAGCAAACACAAAGCTACTTATGTGATTACTATTAAAGATGTATGGGCAATGCATAATGTTGTAGATTTGTCTACTATTGTATACTCTTTAGCTGGTGTTGAATTTACAATGACAAAGAGCGAAGATTCAATAAGTGGAAAACAATTCAATACTCTAACAACATCAGATAAGGCAGTATATATTGCTACAAGTGGTAGCATTAAGGCAAAACTAACATATACTTTTATTGAACTGATAAATACGTTTGATAGAGGATTTGATAATGCGCATATTGATGGAGCTACATATAGTGAAATATTAAATGATACTCTTGTATTAAATCTAATTATTGAGGAAGCAACAGGTGATGGAGAGGTAACTATTACATCTAAGGCTAATACTGTTCAAGATAAAGCTGGTAATTATAGTATTCAATCTACAAATGAAGCTAAAAAGTTATTTGTAGATAATAAGATTCCTACAATTCAAGAAGATATAATGGATGACAATTATTGGTATGATGTAACTGGAAATAATAAGAGCGGTATTTTGAACTTTGATTTTGGAAACTATGGATTTGTTCATAGTGATATGGAAAAATCGGCATCAAGATTTATTGATAATGGCTTAAGATTAGCAGAAGGACACACTGTTGTTATTGGAAGCGAAGATAATAGTTTGAATTTGAAGAATTATTATACAATTGAATTATTAGTTAAATTTACTTCTGAAAGCTCAGATACTGGAGTTATTAAATATAATAGCAGCTCGTATGGTATAAATATGAGTGGATGTTCAAATAATTTGTGTCACATAGTAATAAGAAGAAATGGTGCAAATGGTGTAAGTTATAGCATGAGAGTTGCTAATTCTACTGTTGATACTTTACCTGATGGATCTGCATTATCAAGTTCATCTGCAACAATCAAATCATTGACAATTTCAGGTAGTGAAGGTTTAACTGTATATGGATTAAGAGTTTATAATAGATACCTAACTAATAATGAAATTATCAATAATATAAGAATTGACGCAAGAAGATATGCTGCACAAACATATGCTAATTTGAATAATATGAATGGATATGTAACTAGTGGTATTGTATCTATGTTAGATGGATATTATAACAGTCTTCCAAACGGAGGAACTCAAATTGAATTAACTCTTGATACTGAAACTGCATATGTTGTAGAAAATACTGCAGCTGAGTTAAATCTTAAGAAGTCTGGATACAAATGGATTAATGTTAGCAATGATAACTATACTGTTTCTCTTACTAATGGCGTTGTTGACGATGCCGCTGCTGCAAATAGTGGAGATATCTCTGTGTATCGTCAATTTGCAAGTAATGCAGGAAAGAAAGTTAAGATAAACTTACCTACAGAAAATGGAGCATATGTTCTATTTGTACAATTGGTTGATAAAGCAGGAAACTATAGAGTGTATAGATATGAACAACCTATTGTAATCGATAAGGTTGAAGAAGAATTAGTTGATATAAAAGTTATTTGTAATGATGACCAATTACACAATGCAGGATCTGCCTATACAGATGTTGATACAGGTTGTATTTATAATACGGCAACAGATAGTTACCTATATAGATATAAAGCGGGTAATACAATTAAGATTATTGCTTCATATACAAGACCTGTAGCTAGTGCCGTTACAGGAACAATGAAGATAGGGGGTACTTCTGTAGCATTAGAAAATACTGCCGCAGGTACAATGAATGTTGTATACACATATGTTGTTAAAAACGGAGACAATGGCTACGTTGAGTTCGCTTTAGGAACAAATGTATTAGATCAATATAATTTCTATTTTGATAATGGAATAACAGAGTTTGAAAAGTTGGATAATAAGTATCACAACTTCAGTGTTCTAGTAGATACTAATACAGCAAAAGTTAGCGACATTAAAATATTTAATGATGTAGCGGTATCAATTAATGGAACTAAATATTCTATTTATAGAGATGTAGATAAAGAAGAAATCAAATACGTATATTACTTATCTAATACTTATACTAATGGAATTGGTGTTGTTAATTGTCACGATAACATTGCTACTATTGATGGAACATATTACTTAATAGACTTATATAGTAAAAAGGTTACAAAAGTTACTTTTGGAACTGATAATGTAATTAATAAAGAAGTAGAATATTCTCTAGTTAATAACACATTTGTGGTAGGAAATATTAAATATGAAATAAGCAATACTACAATATACGCTTATACTATGCTTACTGTTTCTCTTAATACATCATTTATTATAGGTACAACTAATTATACGATTCTAAAAAATAGTAATGATACTAGAATAATTGGTGTTAAAGATAATAGTAATAATAATGTTTACGATACTCTAGAAGGTCACAAGGATCATTCATATCTTGAGAATAATGTTAGATATTATGTATATAAGAGCGGAGAAACATTCTCATTTGAAATCATATTTACAGAGAATGTATTAACTGCCAGTGTTACATACGATTTATATTACAATAATTTAGATACCAGTGATCAATCAACATATATGACTAGGACATGTACAAATTCTATTATTGAAAATAATAGAGTGGTATGTAGCTATACTTTTGATGGAACAAATGGATACAACTATTATATTGGTAAAGTATCAGTAACTAACGCAGATACTGATTATGTTGGAAATCCTGTTGATGTGTTTACTTTGGCGTCAAGTTCAGACAAGAATATTGACTTTAGAAATGATAGTCCTGGTGCAGATACAAATAAGATAGATAAATTTGTGCTAGTGGATAATAGTGTGCCTACAATAAATACTTCTGACCCTAATTATATTGTAGAAGACATTAATAATTGGTTAGATATTACAGGAAGAGGAAACGATGCTACTATTCAAACAATCAGTTCTACTGGTTATATTTATCAAACTGGTGAAAATGATTTCTTTGATAATGGTGTTAAGGCAGCAAATATATCTATTCCTGTTACTTTAGGCAATGTTGAAGTTGATACTAATTATATTGCTAGCGATTACACTCTTGAAATGTATGTTAGAGTTATGGGTTCAGGCAATAATATCTTATTTATAAATAACAATGCAGTTTATGACTTTGGTGATACTCAAGCATATGTTCATTTAGCGATTGTTAAACATAATGGTGTAGTTGACATTTACAAGAATGGAGGAACGCCATCTCGAATAACAGGATTAAGCGAAATCGATAGCGTTAATATACAAGCATCTAACATGTATGTATATACATTTAGGGCAAGCATATTAGCATTTACTTTAGAAGAGATATCTCATAATATGAGTATAGATATTTCTAGATATAAGAATCACAATAAATTAGGATGTTTAACTTCATATTCTTCAGGAAGCGAATGTAGCGATACTGATACATATGTAACTAAAGGAATAGAAACATGGTTAGATGGATATTTCCACTCTACATGGCTACTATCACCTAGTGAAAATACATTTAAAGTTAAATTAGAAGATTCTAAAGTAACTTTATCATCAATAAATTATTATAAGAACAGTGGAATTGACTATGATCATTCTTACTACTATATAAGTAATGACGAAAGTGAATACTTCTCATTTGCTTCATTTGGTGTGGTTGATGGAAGTGTATCTTTGTCAACTTCAGGAATAAGAAGTGAGAATTCAAATGAAATTGTAATACCTCTTGTAAGAGGGGATATGCAATCATGTTATATTTGGTTGTACTTACAAGATAATGCAGGTAATGCGAGAGTATATAGATACAATGTTGCTTACACTGTATTTGATATGCCGATAAATGTAACCGCTGTAGAAGTAGTAAATGTTAATAAGACTAATACTTCTGAGCTATGCGATGATAACGAAAAATACGCTTGTCTAAGTAATGGCGATGCATTTACTGTTGTGGTTTCTCATAGTAGTAGCGTGGTTAATGTTTCTACAATGACTCCAGAATTCTATACAACTGATATAACTATGAATGGTGTAACTTATAACTTAGGTGAATTAACTAATATAAGTAATGTCACTAAAGCGGTAAGAGGACTTAGTGTTTATTATACTTACAAAATAAAAGGTCCAATGGATAGAACTCTTAATGGAGATAATGGACTAATTAACTTCAATTATAGTGCTAGTGGAACTAATGTATTTAATCAATCTGTTAATACAGACTTTGATTCTATAACTTTAAATAATACTGGTATTACAATAGATAACAAGGGCGATGCTTTATCGAGTTATTATGGATATATTGTAGTAGTGGATACTCAAAGGCCATTTGTTACTAATTTTGAATATGTTCACGATGAAACTGTAGGCGACTTCTCAACATATACGGTGGATGGAGTTACTTATTATTACTTAGCAATAAGCAAGGTAATTACAGTTAATGTTACATTCTCTGAGCCAGTTATTTCAGACAATGCAAATACTAAGAAGTTTAATTTGACTCTTGCTAGTCAAACTGATTCAACATGGCTTAAAGTTGCATCATGTACAATTAATGATGATTATTTAGGCGCTGTTTGTACTTATACAGTATTGAATGGTGAAGATACAGGAACAGATGAGTTAGACAAATCTGTTTATGTAAAAGAATTTACAGGACTTAACTTGTTTGATAAGTCTAAGAATCAAATTAGTGATTATAGTAATACAACAAATGTTTTAGCAGAAGATGCAAGTAATGATACATCAAGTAACTTGGATGTTAGTGACTATGCAAGAAATATTCACACACCTAAGAATAGAGTTATTATTGTAGATACTCTTGCTCCAGTAATTTCTATTACAAGAACTGACCCTACAGTTAACAAGAGTAATGGCGAAGTGGATTACTATGTAAAAGAAAATGATGAATATGTATATACTTTAGTTATTAAAGATACTAATGTTTCTCAATTATATTATATGGTATTGGCTAATGCTTATATTAATAGCTGTATTTCAGATGGTGGAGGTTCTACTACAATAGGAGCAGGAACAAGGGAGTGCGCAACATATTCTCACTTCATGCTAGATGAAAACTTAACTGTTGAATTTACCGCTGATACATTAATTGGTGATAACAATATTGATTATAATCCAACAACACTTGCAGCAGCGGAAAATAGGCTAACAATTACAATTAAGTTAAAAGCAGGAAATGGCAATGGTATTGTTTACCCTGTACTTAACTATAATTCTATTATTGACAGAGCTGGAAATAATGTTGTTATTGTTAAAGACGTAGATGCAACTGGAGACAGTTTATACTTGCCAAATAATGTTGTAAGTAAAGTAAATGGACCTTCTGATAATTATGTGGATATGTCAACTATCTATCCATTCTACATAGATAACACAGGAGTTGTAGCAGACTTTACAAGAGAAGAAACAGAAACAAATTACATTGATGGTTATGAACCTGATAAGCTAGCTTGGTATGATAATGCTGGCAGAGGAAGCGTTGAACTTACAAGTACTGGTTACAGTGATATTGACCCATGGGCATCAGATAGCTTATTATCTAGCGTCGGTGGATATGTATACTTACCAAATACAGTATTTAAAGATTCTGCTATGTCTAAGTTTACAACTGTAGTTACTTTCTCTAGACATTTACATACACCTACAGCTCAAGGATATTTGGTTCACACAGATAGATTGAAAGTATTATTGTCTGGAGATAAATTGATTGTTATAAATGAATCAACAAATGTATTTGAATTTAACTTAAGCGAATTTGTTAATAGTTTGGTAATTACATATGATGGTAGCAACCTTATTGCTTCACTTAATGGAGTTAGTCAAACTAAGTCAAATGTGACATTGAGGGACAATGCAGGAGACAAAACATATTTGCTATATGGTTGTGATGAAAATATAACTATATATCTACACTCATTCATGCTTTATGACAGAGTTTTAACTGAAAATGAAATAGAGTTAGAAGAATTGATAAATGCAGCAAGATATATGAGAAACTATTATATTGTTGATAGTGAAGGAAAGAATACTACTGATTATGCTTATAGTGTTGGAGAAACAATGTATGTTAAATTCAAATTAACAAATCCACTTACTTCAGCATTAGTTAATCAAACTGCTTCTGTATTGTTTGATGGAATGAGTGCAATGACATTTACTTGTTCTGGATCCACAGGTGATTTATATGTATCATGTAGCACAAATGTTACAACTGCTATAAATATGGCTCATTATACATTGTCTAATGTTAGAGCAAGCAACACCAATAAAATTGGAGGTTATTATATTGCTAAAGAAGCAACTCCAGATAGTATTACCGTTGGATATAACTACTATGAAACTAATGGTATTGTTAAATGGTTGGATGCTTACTTCAAGGATGGTAACTATTGTTCTATTCCTGGAGGAGATTGTACTAATTTAGCAAATGTTATGACTACAATTGATTTAAGTGATGCTAATGTAATGAATTCTACAGTTGCTGATGATACTGTTGTTGGAAGTGGTATTGCTGTAAATAATAATGGAACTAAATATAGCCACTTATACTATAGTTGGCAAAATAGAGAAATTGTTCACACTTCAATAGATTGGACAAATAATATACCTGTTACAAATAATTCTAACTATGGATACAACACAACAAGTGGTAAATTCTATGTGCCATTAGCAGAGTTAACTACAGGTAAATGGTACTTATGGATTAAAGTAGTTGATAATGCTGGAAACGAAACAATATTTAAGGACGAAAACCCTTACTATATTATCAACGATGAAGCTGTATTGACTGGATTTGATATTATGCCAAATGAAAATGCGGTTAATAATATGTATTATAGTGCAGGAGATGTAGTTACAATTGTTGCTAGTTTCTCTAAATCTATATCTATACACAAAGATGCAATGCTAGGATTTAATAGCGGTGCTGCCAATACAATGAATGTAAGAATTTCATTTGGTGGTATTGGATACAAAGGAACATTTGATGCTTCTAATGTTAATTTCAATTTATGTAATGCAGGAGAAGAGAATAAGAATAATATTAAGTGTTCTGGAGAAGCGGGAAATCCATACTACATTGGTATAAACATTATCTTTACGTATACTATAACTAGACAAGACGTTGATAACTTGCGTAGTAGTAATGGAGATAATGGAACAATGGCATTTACGTTTATGTTAGGAACAAGTATAAAGGATATTTCTGGTGCAGAGGTAAATCTAGACAGTAATATTCAATATGCTTCATTACATGAAACTTCAATGAAATTTAATGTTGATGCTGATTCTATTAAGGTTGAAGACGGTGGTAACTATGTTACTTCTTACTCGCCAAGCACACATAAAGCTCTGATTGAAGATTATTTTGATGGTGCTTATGTAGCAGAACCAGAAAATAATGGAAATGGAGATATTGTTTATACTTCATCAACAGAAATGTATTACTCTGTTTCAAGCGATACAACAGGAAAGACAATTTACTTGTTATTGTATTATAGCTATGCTTTAGATGAATTATTTAAATTTAATGCTACATTTACTAGCTTATATAATGATAGTAATGTTCTTAACTTAACATGTGAACCATACACAATTAATAGCACTAATAGATATTCATTGTGTAAAAATGAAATTGCCCCTGTAAGTAAGTTTGAACCAGATAGTTTTGAAACAATTATAAGTGGTGCTTATAATACTAATGCAGATATATTAAATGAACTAGAATCTATTACTGCTCCTACAGGAACAGGTACTAGATATACATTCACATTTAAAAACGCATTAAATACTGACACTTCATTTGTTGCATATTTAAGAAAAACAAATGATGAAAAAGATAGAGACGTAATTATGGTTGTTTGTCAACCTATGACAAATAGTGCTACAACTACATGTTCATATGAATTAAACGATAACAATACTAAACAATTATCTGAATATAAATATTTAGCTAATTATATTGATACAAATCCTCAAGCAGTAAATATGATTGAATCATTTGAATATGAAGGAATAGATCCTTCTCAATCATATGAAAATGGCACATTGATAAAGATTAATGTTAAATTTAACGATGTGGTTACTTATGTTGTGGCTAGAGACTTCTCTGCTAGATTATATGATAGTGAAACAGGCAGATATGAAGTTATATCTTGTAGTGGTGATACTACAACGATTGGTGCGAGTGCGGATCATGGTGCTTATTCAACAACTAAGTGTATGTTTGTTGTAAGTAGGGTTAATAGTGTTGATTTAACTAACTATTTATCCGCTCTTAACGCTGATACTAAGTCGCCATGGTTACAAGGATTTGAAACTGTTGCTATAAAGGCAGGTGCAACTACGGATTCAGCTATTGCTAATGGAACATATGTATATGATTATGATGATTTTGAGGCAATAACTGAGGTTTCATATGCAAGAGGATCGTATATCTACTATAGAGTACACTTTACAGAATATGTTAAGTTTGATTCTAATATGTATTTATATGCTTCTTCTTCTGCAGGATTTAGAATGTTTACATGCTTACCAACACCTGGATTTGCTGAAACAACGTTGTGTTATAGTAGAGTTGATAATGTAGAAGAAGTTTCAAGAATGTCTCCAGTAGTAATTCTTGAATCTGAAAATGTAACACACGCAAGTGCATATGGTGGAGGGGTATTTACTGATGAAAACCACCAAGTGTTAAATGTTTCTGCTTATGATTATGTTGTTGTTTATGACAATACTAGTTCAGATAGTCAAAATGCTACTATCTATAAAAATGATGGTACATTAGTGAAAACTATTGACAATATTAAAGACAGAGCGAGCAATCCGCTTGATGTGAGCGTTAATTTGGTTGAACTTGGAAATGTAATTATTGACCCTGTAAAGCCAAAGTGGGAGAGTACGGATAAGAGTGGAAACCACTACATTGAGATTAAGGTGACCTATGATCCTGAAAACAATAGAATCACATATCATGATTATATTGAAAATTCTCAAAGCTTAAATGCAGTAAGTATTAACTCTAATAGATTCTCAATTAATTCAATTGATTATTATTTAAATAGTGATCAAAGTGGTATATATTGGTATGACATTTATGCTGATCACACGACAATGGTGGGCAACTATGTTGTTATTCATGGTATAGAATATACATATTCAGTTGATGGAGATGCGCATAAACTTACCTCTACTGATGGTGATGTAATATTAGGTACTTATCATAGTGCAAGCAATGAAGTTATATTCAAATATAATAACAATGACTACACATTGAATTTATCGAATAAGTTAGTTACTTGGTATGATAGATATGAGGCTTTATTTAATTCAAATAAAGTCGCAACAATATCATATGCTTCTAGATCTAAGACAATTTCTAATACAAACACAATAATATTTGATGATTTGACAGACATGTCATTTGATACGAGTAAATTCCAAGTTATCATTGATAATGAAGATCATGCTATGACCTCAAGCATTAGTGCTAGTGATGCTTCATTAGTAAATGGTAATGTATTAGGCTTTAATGTTATTGAATATGAAGAAATTGGAGAACTTAATGCTGGTGGCGTTGCTAAAGAAGATGCTGTAACTAATCGTATTACATATGTAAGTTCACTTATTAAGGTTGACATTGTATCATATCAATATCATTACAACTTTAGAAGTAAACTTAGAATGGTTATTAGTGTTGAAAGTTTAACAACAGATGATTATAGATTGTCATACAGATTCTTAGATGGGGCGTTCTTAGATAGTGCAAATCCAACTAATCCAAGCGCATATATTTATGAGGGTATTTTAACAACTGATGAGCAATTTGCTGATAATACACCTCCGAGAGCATATTTAGGACAAGATGATATAACTACATGGAATGATATTTCTGGTAATAGTTATGATGCTAAATTGTCTGGAGGAATGTGGAACAGCGATTATGATGGATATAAAGGAAAAGTATTATTTGAACCAGAAGAAGGAAATGTATATTCAACAGAATTATATGAAGGTGTTCAAAGAGATTCATTTGTAAATGAAAATTACTTCTCTAGAACAATGTTTAAGGCAAACTTTACTATTGAGATGTTAGTTTATTTAGAGTCACCTAATACTATAAAACTTTATACAATTGGAAATGCAACTAATCCAGAAGCAGAAACTAAGTCTATTTATTTATCTGCTGGATATAGTCATGTTGCTGTAGTTTATACTATTGATGACACTAACCATAGATATCTAATGTCTACATACGTAAATGGAACGTTAGATGCTAATGGCATTGTTTCTAATGAGGGCATTTACGATAATATTGATAGAGTATATGAAACAAGTGCTGAAAAGATAAATCCTCAAATTGATTATGTTCAATTTGGTGATAATTATGTAATACACTCTATTAGAGTTATTTCAGGATATGATTTACTTGAAGAAACATTCATGAAATATTTGCCAAAGCTAATAGAAACTAATTATAAGTTAGATATGGATAGATATGCAGGAACAAAATTATATAATGGCACAGACATAAATATTGCATCGATAAATGATTATGATACTTCATATTTAAATATTTGGTATGATGGTTATTATAGTGCAAAAGACCAAAATCAAACTTATTCAATGGTATCAATAAGTGATGCTTATGTAAGGATTGATGGTCAAGATTACGTAATATACGATGGATATTTGGTTGCTTCTAATGGTAACCCGGCTACTTATACTGAAATTAATGGAGACAATCAATTTGTGATTGGATCAATTACTTACACTATTAAAGATGGATTTGTATATTATAACAATAATGCAGACTATGAGATAATTAGGATGGGTTCAGGTATTGACCTTCAAACAGGCTTCGAGTATCAATGGATTAAAGATGCAGATAATTATATCGACGGAGCTAGAGATGCTAGTATGTTGAACTTCTGTAATGAGGATTCATATACGTTTACTACATGTCTAATTATAAATTGGCCTACATCTACTTTACTAGAAGAAGGTAAGTATATGCTTGCGTTGACTCTAAAAGATGGCAATGATAATGAAATGGCGTACTCTAATGATATTGATTCTGGAAACAGAATTTATGTATCAAGCTTTATAGATAGAACTCCACCTAGAGTTGCACTAAACAGCTTGACTCCAATATATGATGGCGAGAATATTACAGATATTATTGTGGATAAAGAAAATGTTTATGCTTATCAAGTATATCCAAGTGCAGGTATTTATACATACCCAACTACAATTATTCTTGGTATTCAATTCTCAGAAAAAGTTATTTTACCAACAGATGGCGATGATGTGATAGATCAATATTTATGCGCATTACCAACATTAATGGTTCAATTTGCTAGAGGTGAAAACTATCAAGCAGATGATGTATATATTTCTCCATGTACAAATGGTGTGGATAATGGAACAATTAAGATTGTTGGAAGAAATATTCTTTATAAGTACAGATTGAATAAAGGCGACAATGGTACGTTGATTTATTCTGGAAAAGATAGTGCTAACAATAAGGTTAATGCAGGACCACAAATTGCCGATCCATTCGGCAATGCAATAACTGATGAAGGTGCTCAAACTATCATCGATATTGTTCCTCATGGAGCGATAAAAGGTGACACCGATGCTCCATACATTGTTGATATTGTAAATAGTGGAAAATATGTTAGAGAAAATAATACAGCATTAACATTTAAGGTTGTTTTCTCAGAGAAAGTTTCTGTATCATCTAGTTTCTACTTGAAGTTAGATATAAAGAAAGAAGATGGAACAATAACTAATGGAATTGCTGTCTGTGCAGTAGTTCCACCAACTGATTTAGTAACTGATGTAGAATGTTCGTATACTTATAATGGAACCGAGGATGTTGAAGTAAGTGTTCACATACTGACAAATAGAAGTGAACAAATACCAACTGCCGCAACAGGGGTAATGCTAGACAATATTAATCTTATAGGATTGTGCTATACATCTGATTGTAGCGATGTAGAAAATGTAATTACTAAGATTGTATACAACACGGATGGTAGCATTAATAGGGAACCAATTATAATGGATGCTGCAAGTAATGGATTGTCTAGAATACTTACAACTCCATATGTTGGAGAAACTTTGACAGAAGATGATTTACCAGTGCCAATTGTTTATCACAAAGATAACATGATTGGTTGGTTCAATAATTCTGCTTATAACAGCTATGGATTCAAACTTAACAACAATACAAAGATGTTATACAATAGAGTTCTAACAATAGAAGTTCCACTTGTAGGAAAAATTGAGGAAGCTATTGAAATAGAAGGAAAAGAAATATCATTTACTGATGGAACAAATGTAACAACGCTAACTGGATTTACTTGTGTAGGAAATACTGGAGAATCTATGTTGTCATGTTATAAAGAAGTTACTTTTGATGAAGTAGAGTCTATAACAGGAAAGAGTAAACTAGCATATAATAGTATTAACCAAATAAATAACTTGATGTTTGATACTTCTAAGGTTGTTAGAGCATATGAACAATATCAACTTATTGTGGAAATCAATAAATCTGCAGTAAACTTAAATATTAATGATGGAACTTATACGCTTGTATTCAATAGATCATTTGATACAAATGCCTCATCTATGTATAGAGAAATCAGTGGATTTATGTGTACTAGTGATGGAGATAGTTATATTTGTAAGAAAGTTATGCAATATGCAGATGTAAATGCTCTTACAGTTGGAGAATTTGACAATGTATATTCAATAGGTAGTGCTTTAGTAACTACAGCTAGTGTAGAATATGTGTTACCACATTCATGTGGAGTTATATCAGGATATCCATGCGACTTTACTTTAGAAGTATTACATAGAGGACCTGTTGACATCACTATTAGCGATAAGATTATACCTGTTAATTCACTAACAGATGGTGGAGGAAATCCAGTTATAACTAAGACAATAATTAGAAGAAATACAAATGGTATATTAGATATATATCAATTTGAAATGGGTGCTGAAGCGTCATTGTCTAAGACATTTATAAAAGATAAAAATGCTAATGCTGATGCTTACTATTTGAAAGTAAATGGAAGCACAGTTACAATAACATCTATATCTAAAGTTATTCTAGATAATGCAAGAAATATATATGCTGCACGTTTATATAATACATATGTTTCTGATACGCAATTAATTAACAATAATATTAGTGATAATGAGTTTGTAAACAATACAACAATACTAAATGATTATAAACTTACAAATAACATTGACTTAAGAACAAATGGCGAAAAGAAATCAATATTATTTAATCACGCTTACTATGATGTAACTAACCCACTTCTAGGTGTTAGCGATGATACTTTAGAAACTCCATGGGATAGTGAATTCAAGTTAGCAATATTGAATAATAATGTAATACAAATACTTGCAAATCAAAGCATTTATGACGAAAGTTATTATATCAATAATAAAGAAAATGATTTGGCAGCAATTATTAAAGTAAGAGATCATAATTACTCTATTGATATTAATTATATAGACGAAAAGATTAGACCGTTGCTTAAGATAGATGCTAACTATGAAATTTCTGTTACAGGATATCAATCATTCTATATTGAAGAAGATGATGTATATGCACATGTACTATTATTCAATGTTACAGGCATTTCTGGAGAAATAGGAAGTGCTAATATAGAGCTTACATTAGATGGTAATATTTCAGATGATGCAGGTAATACTTCTGATTTAAGTGTTAGCGCTAATACAGTTTCTTCAATAACCATTAAAGTGGATAATGAGAAGTTGGATGTTATTTACACAGATACTTCTAGCGAATACGACTTTGTTAACTATATTTCTCTTCAAGGTCAAAATAATATCGAAGCAGCTAATACTGTATTAGTATATCTACAAAAGGTAATTAATGATACAGTTGCTAATAAGTGTGGAGATAGCTCTAACTTTGCAGAATGCTATTACACAGTTAGAACGGAAAACTTATTATCTGAATATGTTGGTAATGATCCTTTATTAGAAGGAAATACAGGTGTTAGTTATGGTTCTAACAGTACACTTAATATTAGATTGAAATTAAAATCATATATAAGCGATTCAACATTTACTGTAACATACAAAGGTGTAAGCTTCGCTTGTACTAAGGATGGAGATATGTACGCAGATTGTTCTGGTACAGTATCTGGATCTAATAATATTGGTGTAAGTAGCGTTCCACCAACTGCAGATACTTCGGCTGAGGAAATTGCTAAGACAATTTACATTGATGATGAAGGCAAAAAGCAATCTAAGCTATATGAAACTCCAACTCATGATTCTATCGAATTTGTTGAAGGTTACTTAAATGGAAGTTTAAATAGCATTGTTGATTTGGTAAGTACTAATACTGTAAATAGTTATGTAAAATATGATGTTGTTTACTACATTTCTACATTTGTTGTAGATAAGGCTGGAAATGTTAGTGAAGATGTAAGAATAATTCATATAGTTAACAGAACTAATTCTGGAGTGGTTGTTACTACTTCAAGTGGTGTTAACACATATACAATTACTCAAGGAGCTTCATTTAACTTACCAGAATTAATTGCTACTATTACAGATTTCCATACTCACACAATGACAGATGTTGAAAATTACAACGTGTTCTTTGAATACAATGGAAGAAGAGTTAACACAATCGACACAAGTCTTGTAGGCACATATAAAGTGTATGCACAAACTAATGTTGATGGTGATGTAATTACTCAACTTGTATACACTTTGAATGTTGAAGATGGATATGTAGAGGTGGTAGGAACTACTGGTAACTATGCACCGATGATAATTATGATAATCATGTATATGGCTATAATTGCTACTGCGATTTATATCCAAAAAAGAAAAAAGATTATCTAAATAAAAAGAGAGGTTGACTGACAACGGTCATCCTCTTTTTTTATATAATATTTATAATATTATATTATTTTACACATTATTTTAAAAAATCGCCTCAAAACCTACATTATTTAGGGTAAGTATTATACAATTTAAGTACATCTAATAACGTTAGGTGTTGTTTGTTATGGGGGTATTTTATATGAAAACTATTTTTGTGTGTCTGAGTAAAGGCTGCAAGAAGATTTCTAAATACATAGTATTTAGTATATTTTCTCTTGCATTTTTGTTTGCTAGTAGCATGGTAGGTGCTGCTGGATATTCTAATTATGATGATTATAACACTGACGGCAGTAATCATGATAGTACTGTTACACCTATCAATGGTACATTGAATAATGTTTGCAGCAATGCGCAATTTACAATAATTAAATCTAGTTACAAAGGAAACAATACTAAAAATGCCACAGAAGATTCTGGTGTGGAGTGTGTTTCATATACAACTTTAGGAGATTCGCCTGTGCAATATTATTATTTGCAAGCTCAAACTTCTACTGATGCGGTTGGAACATGGAACAAGGTTACTTTCCAAATACACCATATTACTAGGATGTATAAATTTATCATTGTAGCAGAAGAGGGGTATTCAAAATCTGATACAGTAAAAACAGATTATGATATATATAGATTAAATGAAACAACCAATCTATACGAATATGATCAAATAAGGGCTAAATCTGGTACTTCTAGCCAACCAGACAGAAGTTCTTACCCTGCAACAGCAACATATGCCTCTGAATCATATACATTTACCTACTATTTAAGAAATACAGAATTCACACAACATAAAATACACGTTTACTTCTATGATGCATACGCAGAAGCAGACAACTTAACACCAAACGTAACAATACCATACACATTAGCAAAACCAATAAACGATTATTCATTTAATGCTGATGTTACTCAACAAGGAAATGAAATCACAGATGCTTGCGATGTTGATGCTTATGAAGTTTGTTTAGAGTATACGGCATCTTATAATACAGGTGGAGCAAATAATGAGACTAAAACAAATACATTTACAATAAGATTTTCTAAAGCAGCAGCATTTTATTTCTCAACTGTAAAATCTCACAAAGTATCAGGTATAACTAGTGCAGATGTTAGATTATATAATAGTATTTATGCAACCAATACTTTCTATAATGATGGTGATACTGTAAATCCAATTATTTATGATTATTATAACTTCAAAGATAATAGTGAATATTTGCAAGCTGTTACTACAACAGGGGAGTATAACTTCACATTAACTATTGATGCTAATGGTACATACAAATTCTATATCACTGATATATTTGGAAATACATTAACTCCTGAAACTCATGCTGATGATAATGATTCTCCAGTTATTGATGATGTAAGTAACAAGTCATTAACTATCTACTATCTTGTGTATTCATATGATGGCAGTGGAAACATTACAGGTTTTGAAAACTATGGTGATAACATAGAGAAGGCTGTTAGAGAATTCCAACTAAAGAGCGATTCATTAGCGACTCTAACAAACAATAACGTACAAATCGGATTGGAATTTTATTCAACTGTTGAAATTAGTGGGGATTATGCGGTACATGTACCTAGCACAGGAACTATATTGCAAAATCCACTATTCTATGAAAACAATTTAGCTACAGATGAATTGAGGCTTGTTCATACAACAACTAGCGAAGTGCTAACATATTTCTGTAGACTAGCAGCTAGTGGTACAACTGACTGTATAACAACTAATAGTAAATATACAAAGCAAGTTTTACATGGCTCTCAAAACATTGCCGCTGATGATTCAGTTGGTAAAAAAGCAGTTGCTAACACATTTAATGGATATACTGATAACAAATACTATCCTGGTTTATTACATGGTGAAGAAGGAATATCAACTGCAATTAGACATAATAGAACTAATTTAGTTTTAAATGAAAACGGAATATTCTTTGTACAAATCCAAGATATTTTTGGTAACTGGACAAGTAGCACAATAAATGTTTCAATAATTGACCAACACAATCCAGTTGTTACTGTAAATAATGATGAAGCAAGTTTGGCTAATGCGATTTGTTCTAATATGTATGTTGTGGGAGCAGGAGGAGTGATTTCTACTTATCCTGAAGGAAAGATAAACGCTTCTGATTGTGTATCTACAACAGTTTCATATAATAAATTTGAAGATATTGCTTCGCTTAATGTTTCAACTCAAAAAGAAGATGCAATAAGACACAAACTTACTAGAACAAAAGTAGAAATTGCTAAATCAAATGGTTTCTATGATATGGCTAGTAATTTGGTTACATTTAATTACGCTGATGCAATAAGAATGAGTTTAATTGAAGCAAGCGATTCAATGATTGTTGCAGGAGATTATACTAAAACTAATCAAGTGAAAAAATCTTACTATAAAACTAAAAATGCTACTAATACTTCATATGGTTTATATACCTTAGATAGATCTGGTGCAGAGGTAGAGATTACAGATACTCTTGCAAGAGTAAACTATGGATATCAACTAGATACAGCAAATGCTAATGCATATATTACGGATTCTGATTTAGTAATCTTAAATAACTATACTCAATATTCTAGTGAACTTAAGTACTATGATGCAGATGACGCAACAAGTAAAAAAGAATTTGTTACATTTGATGTTTATGAAATGCTATCAAATGGTACGTATAGTGACACAATTGCTTGTAATTCTGCTACTGATAGAGATTCAAATGTATGTAACAATATAGTGAACACTTATATTGATAAAAACATCAATTTCAAGATGGTATTTAGAGCTGTGGATTATGTTGGAAACGTATCTAAGGACGTAATTGTGGAAATCACAGTTGTAGATAACACAACTCCAGGTATCGCCTCAATTAATGAGTCAGGCGAAATGCAAGATGATCCAACAATAGCTAGAAATAATATAGATACTACTTGTAGACTAGAAATTGGTAGTGTGATCCAAAAGAAATCTGATTTGTTAAGATGTTATGGATTATTAATGACAGATGGAACTTATAACTATGTGGATAATGCAACTGGTTATATGGAACTTACAAAAACTAGCAACTATGCAGCTGCTGACTATGTGAATGTAGACTTTACAAAGTATACTAATACTCCAGCATATACTCATAGTGATATTGTTTATAAGAAGTCTTTAAGTGATCAATTATTTACAACAACTGATGCTCAAGATGATTCTTATTACAATCATATCAAAGTTTATGTTTGTAGAACTGTTGGAAATAACTCTTGTGGAGGAACAGGACAACCTGCATGGGAAGAGGTAACTGATTCTACTACATTAAAATTTGATAATGCAGGAAGTTATGAAATAAAATTTGAAATCACTGACGTAGGACATACATATGTTACTACTCAAACTCATACAGCTAATAAGACAATCATTACTCTTTGTTACTATGTTAACCCAAGAGTATTACTAGTAAGACCTATGGTTAAAACTGTTACCTATGGAAGCTATGATAAAACTGATTTAAAAATAGATTATTGTGTATACGCAACAACAAATACTGATTCATTCTTCTATAATTTATTTGCTTTAAAGTATAATGATGCAGCAACATATAAAGATACTTATGACTTTGTTGATAAAAACTATGAAAACTCTGTTTCAGGAACACATTATGGACTTGCATTCTGTACAAATTATAATGGTGCAGCAGTAAATGATGGCTCAAGTGCCGATAAGAAAACTTTGGCGGAGGTATTAGCTAGCGATAAAGCTGCTATTGGTGGAGAATTAGGCATCACATATGCGACTGGAACTAATAAATATAATATGGAACTTACTTCATATAATGCTTATTTAGATGCTGGTTATTATTATATAACAATGGGCGATTTGAAGATTGTGGCAAGTGATGAAGATGATACTAATACATATGATCAAAACTATGTATTAAGATTACATCCAAACTTCTTATTAGACGGAAAAGATCCTAACGACTTATTAGTTAATTATGATGCTACTTCAATGAAAGAGTTAGCAGAATATAAATATGGAATCAATGTTAATAGTCATGGAGAAACAATTAGTAACGTTTTATATACAGTAGAACAAGTTAAGTTAACAATTACTGCTAATGGTGGAAGTAAAACATATGGAAATCCAGATACTAACTATCCTCAAGCAAGTAATACTAATGCAAAAGTAAATGTTAGTCATTACACAGATAAGAGTGCAGATGTATCTAAGGGAGGATACTTGAATGGATTTACAATTCAAGGATTAATTGAAAATGATTATGTTAAGGATTTTTCTGACACAAGTAAAGGATCCACAGTTAGATATAATCACATTATTCAAGGCTATTTAAGAAGAGAATTAGGAGAGCAAGTTGGAACTTATTCAATTTGTAATAGTAACTCTGCAATTGCCCATGATTCATGTGATTTGAATGGCTTTACTAAACTAACTACAACAGAATATGATTTACGTATAAACGGAAATGTTTATTATTTGAATGCTGTAGGGGAAATGACATTAACCGCTGCAGGAACAACCCTTCGTTATGGTATGTATATTGTGATAGGTGAAGGAGCAGATGCTGTTTACTATAAATTGACAAGAGATAACACTGATTTATCTACAGCGCTATTTACTAATACTGTTATCGCAAATGTATGGAAATACAATTATAATGATAGCGATTATTCAATAAAGATTTTAAATAATGACAATAACCAAAATCAAAATTATTATATTGAATATGTTGATGGAGTTTACACAATTAATCCTGGTAAATTAATAGTTCAACCTGGATCTAACCAAGGTAAAGAATATTCTAATCCTCAACATAATGATCCTAGATATGAAATTATTATCTATGGTGAGACTAGAGGTATAACTAAGACTGACTATGGAACTGGATTTACAGGATTTACAGAAACAATTGCAGATGTTAATTATCCTGCACATCCTCAATATACAGAAGCGCCATATAGTACTGGTGCAGCTGATGTTGTGGATAACGAACTATACTTTAAAGAAAGAAGAACAACTACTAGAGAATTGTTCTCTTCAGCTACATTTGTATATCAATTTGCGGGCATTACTCTAGGTGCTGAATCTGAGTTTGAATGGATGGGCGCTATATATGTTTATGATAATGAAAGAATATGCTTAGCTAGTAGTATTGTTGATGGAAGTTATACGCAATGTCAAAATATGACTATTGGAATTTATAATGTTGCAGTGGATGTTGCTTCTAGAAAAGTGACAATTTCTACTAATGGAGCCTTAACATATCAAACATATGCACTACTTACCGATGAGAGCGGTGAAGCAGGAAAGGCTAAAATTGTTAGATCTGATGCAGAAAATATCAATGTTGGTTGGTATTCATATGTATTCAGTGCAGAAGACATGCATGTAGTTACTAATGAAAAATCATTATGTAGCGTTACAGCTTCTTATATATATACTGCCGGTGGTGGAACAGATGCATGTAGTAACTATGATTTGACATGGGATGATAGTGCTCCTACTACTACAATAGTTGATGAGGTTATAACAGGAACTCTTACAGTTGAGGGTTCTGCTAATAAATATCTTCATAATGGTAGTTATTATTGTGGAGTTGTTGGAGATGCAGGATATTCTGCAAGTTGTCAACCATCAGGTGGAGCAGAAGTTACGAAAATTAAATTCTTTATTTTCAAAAGAGATGTAATTATATCATTTAATGCATACAATGTGATTTATGGAAATGTATATAGTTACTTTACTGATGGGGTGTTTGAAATTGTTAATGAAACATCTTCTGTACCTCAATATAGTAGTAGTGATATATTGACTTGTTACAAGAAGGATTCAGAAGGAATCTATGAGGTTAATGGAGTTAAATATTCAAAAATTACTGCTG
This sequence comes from Bacilli bacterium, assembly GCA_017517765.1. Taxonomy (GTDB): domain Bacteria; phylum Bacillota_I; class Bacilli_A; order RFN20; family DUOF01; genus RGIG6178. The sequence goes on from JAFWYE010000006.1 coordinate 769,253, forward strand.
AATTGTGTAACAGTGTTGAACATGGTATAAGTACAAGCGATTATTGGGGAGATGATGGTTTAAAACTTCAATTCTCTTTAGCTGATTATATCCAAAGCAACTTTACAGAGAGTACTTATCCAGTACCGGCAGGAAAGTACTTTGTATATGCTAGAATAGGAACATGGGATTCTACTGCTAATGGTGGCACAGGGGCATGGTTGCATAATAACTATAATTTAGTATATGTTGATTACAATATAATTAAGACAGCTGAAAGTAAAACTGATATTACTGCTACTGAGGGAGCTGTTGAAATTATATCTAGAAAAGTAACTCTAGTTGGAACAAAATACCAAAAAGAATATGGTCAAGCAAAGTATCATAGCTATGGTGCTAACTCAGTTACAGGATTAACTGCTACTAATGTTGGTGATGGAACATATTCTGCACTTTTACCAAATATAAAGTCTGATGCAGTTAATAAAATCTATGATAATCATTATTATCATTGTGTAGAAAATACAGGTTCATATAATGGTCAAGGCATTTTAGTTGGTTGTACTATGATGGGTAATATCACTGGTGTTGATAATACAAATTATGGCTATGGCGCAATTAATAATATCTTTGGATATACAGTAGACACTGTAGGTGGCGCAGCTAATACAGGAATGGTTAATTTGGCGGCTGGATTTGCAGATGAAATTTATGCTAACTTTGCAAATACCCCAATCAGAAATGATTTGGTTGATTCTAATGTTACTATGAAGGATCCTTATGGATTGTTAGCTGATGTAGGATATTATGTAATTGATTTGAGTAATATTAAAACTACTGTTCCTAATTATAGTGGTGTAATATTTAAAACTGATTCTACAATGTTGAGATATACTAACTATTCAATAGAAAGTGTAAATAACGGAGGCTTATATATTACTCCTGCAACTATTTCAATTGATGTTGCAGCTAATCAAACTAAGATGTATGGTTGTTCATATAATTCATTTAACAATAGCTCTACTATTTATGATTACAAGTATGGAGAAGGATATACTAATTGTGTTGAAAGTAATGGAACTCTATATGATTTGGGTTATAAATATACAGTAAGCAATGACAAATATAACTATTTAATGAGTAAGGTAAGTGTTGATGATGCTACTAATGTTGCTACACTAGACTATACTGCTCTAAGCAACAGCAACTCTACAGCATTAACTGTATGTGAACTATCTGATAGAAAAGATGGAAAAGATTGTTTGGATATTGTGTATCCAACTACAGATACATATTACAAGTACGATGTTACTCCATCGTACACAACTGAAGCAGTTAATTTCAATAAGCCTACTAATACAGCTTTAAATGAAGGTACTTTATTTAGGATACCTATAGCAGTTGTTTCTGGTGCATATAGTATTGAATATTCATATAAAGATTACTTTGATTTTGCTACTAAAGCACAAATTTCTATGGGTGGTACAGGTAGAATCTATCAATTACAAGATGTTGGAGATTATGCATTAACTCTAGGAAATCTAGATAGTGCTACTAATGGAAAGAAAATGTGTGGAGCAGATAGTGCTCCTGTAGGAATATCTGCTACATATGAATGTAAAAACTTTATTATTAACTATGATAGTAATAACACAGCTAAACATGTATATGATGGAAGTGTTCATTCATTTGATAATGATACATTTACTTTAGATGATACACCTTTAATCTTTAAAATAACAAAAAGAAGTGTAGTATTGAACACTGAATATAACTATAAGGTTTATGGTGATACAGATCCTATTGAAGGATTCACATGCGCTAACTTATCTAGCATGTTTGGATTAACTACTTATGCTGGTAGAGATTATTGTTCTGGTGGAGATGATACATTTATCCCTACTGGTGTTTCAAGGTTCTATGCTGTTGATAACAGTTTGGCTAAAGCTCCTTGGACATCTTGGAGTAAAGATACAAGAGTGGCAGAAGCTGGTATTGTTTCATATAATACATATAATGATATATTGTTTGATGTAATTGATACTTCTTCTCAAATTATAAGAAAAGGAGAAGGAACTGATGAGGCTAGTAGATATGATGCTGGTGGAAAATATTATTATGTATATAAGATGGTATTGAATGATGATCTTAATGGGTCAAATAACTACCTTATTGCTTATATTACAGGATTTAATTCTACTAATGTTTCAAATAGTACAATAGAAAACAACTCTGGTAACTCTGTTGAAGGAGCAAATGTTGGATTTGCACATGTAAATGCGAATGGAGTCTTTAGATGGTATGGAGATGACAAGCATACATGTCATAGTGTTGCTAATAATGGCGGTAATGCTAGCGCTGCTTGTGATGTTGACTATACTGGTGTTGAAACATATAACTTCTATATCGCAGATATAGCGGCAAAAGAAGCAGGCACATATGCAGATGCAATTACTTATGCTGTGGGCGATAAAGAGAGTATTATTGTATCAGAAGTATACTTTGAAATTGTACATAGAGAAATCTATATCCAAACTCAACCAGTTACTAAGGCATATGGTAATGAAGAAGATTATTTAGACTTCTCTGTTAAACTAGTTACTCCTAATGATGAGGGAACAGGATATGTTGATATCACTTATTCTCAAGATTGGGGAGATCCTCAATCTCTAAGTAAGAGTGATTATGATACTTTCTTCCCAGATGGAACATTCAGCCTGAAGGCATTCATGGGAACAGATGTTGCTTCTAGTTATAGGGGAGGAGTTGCTGATAGAGCATTTGGTATTTACTTCTATAGAACTTATGGAGAAAATCTTGGCTCTTATGTAATAGTTGCGTGCGCGACACAATTCTCTGGTGATACAGAGTGTGCGGATTATTATGCAGGACTTGATGATGATGCAACTAGATTAGATGAAGTTAAAGACTTTATAGCAACAACTAGTGATAATCAATATAATGCAAGTAACTATATTGTATACACTATCCCATCTCAAATAACTATCACAAGAAGAGAGTTAACAATAACTCCTGATAGTGGACAAGGATTCCAATATGGTAACTTTGTTTCAGGAACATTAATTGATCCAATAACATATTTAGAAAGTTCTACTTTCTCATATATTGATACTGATAATTCTGTAAAGACAGAAACTCGTTATGGACTAGTAAATGGTGGTACATTAAATAGTGCCGACCATGTAAATAATCAAATTGCTATTTGTATATATGATATTACTGGAGTAATAACATGTATTAATGATAGACAAAATTCTACAATTGCTCTTGCTAATATTGCGGGATACATTACTACAAAATTACATCAAGATGCATCATATGATCCTACTGTTGCAGCGGGAATAACTACAACAGTAAGAAGTGATGGTGCTAAGTTGCCAGAAGGTGCATACTTACTTAACTATAATGTATACAATGATGAGTACACAATGGATAATGATCACACAAATGTTGAGGGAGCATATGAAAGATACGCTCTTAACAGGACATTATCTGGAAATACAAATCAAAGATACAATAGAAATGTTGGAGAGTATACAATAAATGCCGGTGAACTTGATGATAACCGTTATTGTGAAGCTGGAACAATAGAAAAGAACTGTATAAATCCTAACTATACTGTTATTTCTGTTGATACTTCAGTGAAATATACAATTACTCCAGCAGATATTACTTTGACACCTAAGGCTAGTCAAACTAAGGTTTATGGTACTTCAGATGTTGAAATTAATTTTGATGTAACTACTGTATTTATATATAAGGATATTACTAGTATTGCAACTTCTGATAGATATCATTGTGTATTAAGTAACAAGTGTCAAAGTCAAACTAGTTTTGGCTCTTATGCTACTATAACTGGAGCAGAGGGAGAAACTAAGACTGTTACAATAGATGGATTTGCTTATGGTGAAAACATAATGGTGGATACTAATAAAGAAGCAAATCACAACTATGGTATTTCAAGAGTTAGTAATAAGAGTGATACAGCTCACGCGCTATTATCTTCATATACAACAACGTTGACTAACCCGCCTGAAGATAAGGGTAGCTATCCAAAATATTATGATAAGTATTGTCTAGGTGTTAATCCGTCAAATGAAACTTGTTATCCATTTACTGAAACTGTTAGATATTCATATCTAACATATGAAACTACAAGTAGAATACTTCTTGGATATTTCTATATAGAGGATTATGATCAAACTGCTACAAAGACAAGTAAGCCTTCGCTTAATATTATGAATGGTATTGTTGTAGCTTTAAATGAATTCGGTTTAGCTAACTATGCTTATACTAGAAGCATGGGACAAGATACTGAAGTGGATTTTGTTATTTCTAAACTTAAAGTTGATGCTACTATTAAAGATGTAGATAAAGTTTATGGACAAGCTACAGATATGCATAAAGCGGATGCTTTCTCTCATAAGTGTACTGTTGATACATCTGAGGTGGATTGCGTAAGCGATCATGCAGTGGGCATGGGTGATAATGCTAGCTTAAATAATGAAGGAAGATTGGAATATAACTTTGATGTTGTTAATGCAACAGATAGTACTGTTGATAGTGTTAATGGAACTGATGTGGTAATTCTAACACAACTTCATGGTGGACATTATTACACACAAACAGGATATGCAGAAACTAAGAATATTCACTTAGGATTAAGTGTTGTTAGAGAAAAGGGTACAACATGCTTGATTACTTCTGATAAATATGGTTGTGAGGACGCAGATGAATACAAATTAGTGTTTAGAAAAGTTGAAGTTCCAAATAAAGTTGATGAAAACTATGAAGTTACATATGAGGGAACTGCTTATTCGGTTGCTGAATCAACAGGTGTGTATGTACACGTAGATACAACAACAATAACTAAGAATGAATTGATTGGATACACTAATAATGATGCGGTTTCTTATATAATTTATAGTGGCGCAATATCATATCTTGATGCTATTGAAAACGTGGCAAACCCAATCAATGTTGTTTCAGGGTATGAAAAGAAATTGACTATAGATAAACGTAATGTGGAATTCTATATTGGTACGTATGACGCTAATGGTATAGTCGCTGAACGATATATCATTGAACAAAATGAAGAGGTTCCAGAATTCCCTGTATTAAATCCTTCATTTACAACTAGTACAACTACTCCTGACAGCAAAGAAATTTACTATAACACATGGTTTGATACTAATGAATATGGTAAAGCGAAGGTTGATGAAAGTAAAACACAAGCTGCTAGACAAGTTAGAACTCTTGACAATGTGATTACAAAGTTAACAGGCGATGATCCTGCTCTTGGTGTAGGTATTTGTTCTGTTGCAAGTAATGATATTCAAGGAGAAAAATATGGAGAAGGAAACTGTACTTCAGATAAATTTGTTGAATACTATCTTTCTAATACTATTTCTGGAGGAAGTTATGTGTTTGATACGTCTGTAATTGGAGACTATGCAATTGTAAGAGATCCTTCTAGAACATATATTACTTATAACTCATCTACTACAATTACTTATGATTATGAAGTGAAGAATTATAGTACTAATGATTACAATGGAACATTGGTAATTTATGAAGACCAAACAGCTCCAATTATTCAAATTGGTAACAATAATTTTGCATTAGAAGCAAACGCTAATAATGTTGACTCTAGTTCATGTAGTGTTACTAATGTTGTTGGTGAAAGTTATTCTTATCAATGCTCTGTAAGCGGTTTGAGATTTACTGAAAATAGCAAACAATTAGGAAAGATTATCTCTTATATTACAGAGAATTATAGTGATTATGGATTGGCTTCTGGAGCGACTTCTAGAAACGTTAACACAATCACTTCTAAAGAAGCGTTTAAGTTACCTGCTTCTATTCCTGCTGACTTCACAGGATGGACTTATCAACCTGTAAATAATATAGGAAATGCTGATGCAAGCGATACTTTATATAAGGTTGATAGAACTGTTAATACATATAAGTTTGATGATACTAATCCGGCGGATGATCCAGTTATAAATACTAGACTAGAAGCTATATCAAGTATTATATCGTTCTATAATATAAACTCATATGATTATGGTTATATTAGAAACTCTAACTATATTGCCAAGAGATATACTCCAAGATATTATTTCTTCATAGGTAAAGAGGTAGATGATGAGATCGCGGCATTTGATCCTACATATGTTGGAGAATTTGTTATCACAATATATGCGATTGACAATGTTGGTAACCAATCATCTGTAACAGTAACGTTAACTATTACTGATACTACAAAACCAATAACAGGAAGTATGTATTTATTTAATGCTCCTGTAACTTGTAAAAATGCTATTTGTGCAGCAAACAGCATTAATGATTGGTATGTAAGTCCGGGATTTGTTCCAATTAGTGCATTTACTAGATATAATGCTGCAGGGGTTGTTGATCCTGTTAATGGAACTAAGATTAGAGTTCCAAGTGATAGTGCGGATACAACTCACCCAGATGGTGTGTTAGTTGACATTTATTCTGGAGAAGTTAAAAGATACACACTAGCTAGTGATGGTGTGACATACAATGAAAACATTTTAGGAGAATATGTTCAAATTGCTTCTGCCACTCAAGATCATCACATTCTTGCTAGCGAGGTTGAGCATAAATATTGGTTCAATAGAGAGGATTTGTATCTAGTTGTTATAGGAGGTAGTGATAACTCTTATATTGATGCAAATGATGACGATACATTGTCTCAATGGCATACTCATTACACTGTTGATGATGGTACAACTTGGTATAAATATGATAGACACAATAATGTAGGTACTAAGATTTCGTTTAAAGATGGTATTACAGATATTTACATTAGATTGATGGATGAAGGAAGAACGTTCCAAATGAGTAGTGGTGCTGATGCTAACTCTTATTATAATGCTATGTATTTAAGCAATAATGCTAGTTGTGATGGCTTGACTGGATGTACTCTTGTTGAGGGCGCTGGAGCTACAGACGTAATCGTTCAAGTTAAAGACTTAGAAATGGAAGGACCTGTAGATGGTAAATATACATTTAAGATTAATGCATTAACACTTACTTATGATCCTGTGGCTAATACTGTTGTATGGCTAGGACAAGCAACGGTAGCTAATGTGCTTGATAATAAGTTTAATTATGGTATTATGTCTTGCGAAATTAGTGTAAATCCTGATACTTCAAAATATGAGGTTGATTGTGAAACTACATACAATCTTTTATATAAAGATGTAGATAAAAAATTAGTTGATAAGATAGAATATTCATTTACTTCAAGTGTTAATGTAAATGATTTAGATACTACTGGAGTAAATGGCAATAACTCAGTAGATGATATCACAGGATTCTATAAAGATAGAAGATATGTTTATGTCGATACTGTTAGTCCTGAAATTCTTAGACTAAATGGAGATCCGTTCTCTTTGTACGAATACAAAACTACATGTCAAGTGGGTGGAACAGATGATCGTTGTAAGAATAGTTATGAAGAGCTATTCTTGGCTGCAGAAGATAGCAAGGTTACCACTGTGGCTGGAGCTGTTGTAGATACTGGAGCCATAGCAGTTACAAATGCTGCGTTAGGTGCTATTTCGGCTTCTAAGATTTTATATACTGGAAATGGATATGTTACAGATGAGACAGCTAACACTTCAACAATTACTTCATTTGGAAATATGAGCTCTGGATTATTATCTGGAGATCCATCAACTACTTATGTTATGTATGGTGGAGAAACATATGATAATGCTGGTGGAACTATCGATGTTACATTTAACAAGCATAATACAAGTGTAGTAGTTTACATGGTGGCTAGAAAGGCTACAAATCACTATTATTACAGATTCACTGCTGTATTTGATGGAACAAGATTCAGAGTGTATAGACAAAGTAAAGCTTCTACAGATGCTTCATATGCGTTTATTACTTCAGCTAATATAACAGCTGCTAATGCTGATATTGCTGCTGGCTTAGAAGATGCTGCAATTGATACTACTGAGGAAGTTGTAGAGTTTATTGCATCTACAGCTAGTATTGCAGGAATTACAGATTTGGCTGGAGCATACTTAGACTTTAGTATTAACTATGTTATAAGTGATGCTGCAGGAAACAAGAGTGCTGCTGTTAATAATTTGACAGTAAGAGGTGTTACTTATGTAAGATATGAATCTGAAATTGCTGCGGTTGTAGATCCTGCTGTTGTAAACAATATTGCTGTTAGCAAGAATAATACATATGAGGTGGAAATGAACCAAGGTGCTAGTTTGGTTTCTGTTCTTTCTGGATTTAAAGTTACTAATGTGGACCACAATGGTGTTAATCATGTAAGTAATTTGAAACAATCTTTATATTATAATGGTGAGGCTATATTCGAAAATATTCCTTATGATATGGATATCATCTCATACATTAATGGTTTGGCGGCTGCTCCTGGTGTTTATACGTTGAAAGTTACTAACACTAGAGAAGTAGATGGAAAAGATGGAGTACTTGTTATTGATGATATTCCATTAATTCTAAATATCAACGTTAAACCAAATGTGGCATCTGCTACACAAAATAATTATGCTATTGCAATTTTTGCGGTAATTTCTATGTTTGTGGCTCCAATTTCAATTATTTGGGGAAGAATTATCTCAAAAAAGAAAAGAATTAAATAGCGATAAAAAATAAGGCTGTTTAGAGCATTCTAAACGGCCTTTTTTTATTGAAAAAAAGCTTCTTTTTTATATTATTTATAATAATATAAATATTATTCACAAAAAAAATGTAAAAGTATCCAAATTATTGGATAGAACTCACTCATGATATATAATTAAGATATGCTATTATAGTTAATGGCGTGGGGGTATTGCAAATATGAAAAATAAGTTATTTTATCTTGGAAAGATAAATATAGCTAAAGTTCTTGTGCTTGGCTGTATTTTTATCATGTCTTTATTTTGTGGAGAGGTAGCAAAGGCTGCGCCTAGTGTTACTATTCTTTCTTCTACTTCAAAAGGAAATGTTACAGGAGATAATGCATATGATGCTAAAACAATCAATGGCATTTCTTATATACAAGGAACTGGTATTAGTGATAAAGATGGAATTAAGTTTGAACTTACTAATGCTTATGAAGACATAGATGACTATACCGCTATTGCAATTTGGGAACAAGGTTTCTCATCATCAGCTGGAGTAGATTTCCAAGACTACGACAGATGGTATATCGATACAATTGCTTGCCCTAACGAAGATTACGCCAACTGTGCTTTACAATTAGATACTTCTGCCGATAAAGATTATATAGCAAAAGATGCAAGTGACCACTTCATTACATATGGTGCAAACAAACTTGTATACTACGTTGTTGAATCTCAAAATAATAAAGATTCTGCTGATGTTGTAACTGTAGCTGATTTTACAAATTTCTTTACATCAAAGAAAATTATATATACATATCGAATTAGAAATTTAAAAAGCGCTAATACACTTCTTCCATCATTTGGCTTTAAAGAAATTTATGTTAACTTCTGGAGAGCTAGTGGAGAAGAGGCAGTAGATGATAGTTCTGCTTCAATGACAATTAAGTATGGATTAGCTCAACCGATTAACTTTGTTGATACTCACACCAACTATACTCATCCTGATTATGATGATGATAATCCAGTAGTATGTAGTAATCATGCTGATTATATTTGTATAGATTATGAAGACAGTAATGGTATTCCAAGTGAATCTACTACTAGAGAAGAGTTAGTAAACATCTATGTTCCAAATACAGTTATATATACTCATGCTGCTACTACATCTAATAGTATCAAAGATTCATATAAAGATGCAGATGGGGTTAAGGCTAGTGTTAAAGCTGCTAATACGGTTTATGGAATTAACTACTTTTGTGAAGGTTCTGGTATAGTTCCTGCTACAATTAACAATCCTGGTGATGGTTATAGTGTTAGTTGTGGAACAGATGCATTAAGAGAATATTTATATGTTGATAGTGAACTAATTGGTTCTGACATAAGAAGTGTTACTACATTTACAAATGGTCAAACATATTTTGCAACATCAACATATCAAATGACATTAACTGTTGACTCTAGAGGAAACTATGTGGTGTTTATTAGAGATACATTTGGAAATGTTAACTCAAAAGCAATTATTAATGTTGATGATATCATTAACCAAGCATTATTAGCATATTTCCAAAAGAGTAATGCAAAAGAAGATGTAAGAGATGTTAATGGTTGGTTTGCAGAAGAGTTTGTAACAAATAGTGATGTATATGTTTCAATCACAATGAGTGCAACTACTGTTATTAAAGTTGGATTACCAATTGTTCCAGCAGAAACAACTTTACTTGATAGTGAATATGTTAAAGAAGTTAGATACTGGAGAGTTGACGGTTCACTTTATGATAGTGATATTTGTGTGGAGGATGTTGGAAATGGTTGTGCTATAAAACCTAGCGATGATGATTCAACACAATTATATTACAGGGCTAATACGAGTACTGATCCAGTTCCTGGAACTGATTGGGAGTCATTTGTAGGAAATGTAATGACTATGAGAATCCATAGCAATGGTAGATATAGATTCTATATTGAAACGTTCGCTGGAAATAATACAGATAATGATGGAACAAGCCCTGTTACAGGAGAACAAAAAAATCCAAGAGTAGAAATTTATAAGATGGATAAAAATGCTCCAGAAATTAAATTCGGTGGTAAAGATGATTTGAATTGTTCTGGTGCTACATGTAAGTATGAAGAAAATACTTTCCCATATTATCAAGGTACTGGTTCTACCAAAGGAAGTGTAATAAATAAATTAGTAAATGGTAGCGAAGGTAGTATACAAATAAACTACTCTAAAAATTCTATTTACTATGTGAGTGCAAATGGAGGAAACTCAATATTAGCCAGCGCAAGCGATGCAGATATATTCTTTACTTATCTTATGGCATTGACTAATAGTGGAACTTACATAAGTGAAAATTTATATATGTATGATGGAGACACAGAAGAATATTCATATTCAACCGCTACAGCTGGTGGTGTAACTTATACTTTAGTTGATAATCCTGGTTTGTCTAGCATGAGTGAAGAAGCGTATCGTAAATATATAATTTCAAATGATATTAAGTATACAGCTTATTCATTGGCTACTAACTCTGATATGACAATTGTTATTGATGGTAATGTATATGACTTACAACAAAGCAATATTAAGATAGAATACATTGATCATTCTGATGGAACAACACCGGTGTGCGAAAAACTTAGCTCATTAAAAGTTGACTTAAATGCCGACAATGTTATTGATCAAACTGATTGTGTAAATTACTACTTAGACCATGGAATAGATTTTGATATAAAAGTTACGGCATATGATGTGGTTGAAGAAAGATTAAAAGATGAAAACGGAAATGAAGTAAAAGATGCTGAAGGTAAATATACAATAATAAATGTAATGGGTAATGTTCAAACAAGAACAATTCATGTGGATGTTGTAGATGATACTGCTCCAGGTTTTAATTCAATTATTAATAACTATAACGTTGGTACTGATTGTAGAGTAGAACTTGGTAATTTAATTGGTGGTAGTGCAGATCAAGATATGGATATGATTATGGATTGTTATGCAATATCTACTACAACAAATGCGACTCCAGCAGTAACAACTTATAATTTTGAAGATAACGTATTTGCTTCATCATTTACTCAAATTCAAGATGCTAATGTTAGAAGTAATGTGAAAATGTATATTCTTTCAAAAGAAACTCATAAGTGGGTTTCGCTAGATGATGGATATGTACCTAATAGAAGTGGTAAGTATGCAGTTCTTGTTGTGATATCAGATAATGCTAGCACAAATACAGTGTTTGATTTATCAGGAAATTCATATCATGAAGAAATGGTTGATAATGAGTCTTCAATTACAATTGCTGGAAATGCTATTGGAGTTTTAGTTTCATATCATGTTGATAAAAAGATTGTTTTGATTAATCCAAATAATAATGAAAAAGATTATGGAGAGGAAGATCCTATATTTAGTTATTGCGTGTGGGTAAATAAGAATACAGTTGGAATAAAAGAATATCTTGAAGCGCCATTTACTGATATGACAGTATTCACTAGAGTTGGATGCGCTGAATATAATGCCGATAAAAGTGCTGTTAGTTTAACGGAAGCTCAATTAAGAGATTTGTTCCAAGGAAATTATGGAATTGCTAATTTTGATGGAATACTTACAAGACAAGAAAGTGGAATCTATAATGATGAACAGTTTAACAACACAAATAACATTATTAATAACTATGTTGGTTTATATAAAATTGTTTTAGGAACATTAACTATTTCAGGAACTGATGCCGATGGAGATGATTTAGGTGAAGACTATATTGTTAAAATCGACCCTAATAATAGAAGCGAAGATCCTCAACTAGCTAAGCAAGCTGGTAAATGTAATTTGGTTGATTCTCAACTTACTTCTTCAAACGCATTAGTTAATAGAAATGAAACAGATTATGCTGATTGTTATGCATTTGATGAGGATGATGACTTCTTTGTTGAAAGTAAAGCAATGTTTACAATTAAGCAAGTTGTTTTAACTGTTTCGGCAAATGGTTCGTTTAAAGAATATGGTACTGTTGATCCTAACTATGATAACTCAAACAAGAATACAACTAATGAAAAAATAACTGCTAGTGCAAGTGCGTATCTAAATGGTTATAGCATTGTTTCGGGATTACAATATTCTGATACTATTGGAGTAATCCTAGGAGTACTTAGAAGACAAACTGGTGAAGATGTTGGTTTATATTCTATATGCAACTATAGAGGTACATCTTACAATGGTTCTGCTTTAACAGATACAATATTGGAAGATCCAAACGATATGTTAATTGTGGGTGGTGGTGTAGCTTATACAAGTTGTGCTACATTTGACCCATATGCTGATGTAAGTGTTCGAGTTACAAGTTACTTAGATGGAATCAGAGTAATTGACGATGCTTATATTAGTTCAAGAGCATTATATATTGAAACAAACAAACAATATGAATATTACAAAACATTAAACACTACAACTGAACTAAGAAATAACAATTATGCAAATTATGTTATTGAATATCAAGCTAATACATTCTCAATAAACCCAGCAAGTATGGTTGTACAACCTACACCTGGTCAAAGAAGAGAATATAGCTATAGTGGTGTTGATGAAATAAATCCTTGGGAAATTGTAGTATATGGTGAAAAAACATTTGCGAAATCAGACAACGCTGCGTTTAATGGATATACAGCAAATAGTGCAACATATGCTGTTGTTAGTGAAAATGATAGAAAATCTGTTGATACAATAGATGCTAACTTGGATGAAGAGCACTATAACAATGCTAGTGAAGTTAGAGATGCTGGTTGGACACTAATTAGAGATAACAAAACTTATACTGGATTTAAAACTAATGAAACGTATTCAATGTTTACTGGAAGGTTGGCTCTAGTTAGTGGAGATTACACTTTAAATAGTAGTTTAGGTGTATATCAAAACATGAATGCTGGATGGTATGCATTTGATGTACTAGATGAAGATAAGTCTACATTAGAGTTATTGGGTAATGGAAGAAATCAATGTGCATATGCTGATTATGTATCAATAACAGGAACTACCTACTCTTCAGAATGTAGAAACTATAATTTGGTTTTAGATTTGGAGTATAGAACTTTAGATGGTTATAAAAATGGTGATAAAGATGCGGATAACAATGATGTTGTTGTAGTATATAGAAGTAAATTGGGATATTGTAAAACTACTGCATTAGGAGCAGTAAGCGATGCAGAGGTTCAATGTTCTGATGACATTTCTAGTCAAATACTATTTGAAGTATACCGTAGAGAAATTATTCTAGAATTTAATAGTTTACTAGAAAAGATTCCTAGCAATGATGCTCATATGGTATATGGATATAGATATGATTACTATGAAACTAATTTATTTGAGATTACATCTACAAGCGCTAATAAGAATCACTTAGAAAACTATTTATTCTATTGCTATCCATCATATGAAGATGGATTAGTTGGAACTGTAAGCAATCCTTCCAATACTTGTACAGGAAACCCATGGTATGGATTAACTGAAAATGATACTTGGGTTAATATTGGGTTAGAGTTCCATCTTCATAGCGTAGTTAGCAATGAAGCGAGCAGTATATACTATACAAGTGGTGTTGATTATGCGATTCCTGCTGGAAGATATTATGTGTATTCAACAATAAGTAATACAGCTAAGCAAAACTATAAATATAACTATTTAGGTGGTACTTTAACGATAAAGACAAAAACTGTTGGTATCGAATTAACAGATTATAGTAAGGAATATGGAAATGTATATTACACTAATGAAAATTGTAAAATTAAAGATGGAAGTTTATTGTCTGGAGCAAATAGTTTAATTGATGATTGTCTTGCAACAGGAGATGAGGCAACCTCAAATACTGCTAATAATACTTATGGCTTTGTGATTAATGAACTGGATAGTAAAGATACAATTGCGGATAACTTTATAGGTCGTCCAAAAAGAGAAAGTAATTTAGATGCATCTTATGTAGATGTTAATGGATTACAAGAAAATGTTGGTATTTATGAAATAGATGATGGAACAATCATTTCAAAACATAATAACACGCTTAATAGCACATGTACTGATAACTTTGTAGGAGATGAAGCTGCCGGTTGTGTGGTTGTTGGTGGAGATGATTATAAAATTAATAATTACATGGTAAATAATGATGCAGATTATGAATTAACTTATTATTTACTAAAGAATGGTACTGTGGATAATTCAAAAGATTATTCTAGTAGTGCAACACTAACAATTGTTAACCCTGGAAATGCAACGGTAGACAAAGCTAGTTTAGTGATCACACCTGCTTCAATTACAATCGAGGTAACAGAGGGTCAAACAAAAATGTATGGATGTGCATATAATGGACTTAATACTGTTAGTTCATATTCATACACTTATGCTGATGGATATAGTAATTGTGAAGTTGGTACTGGATTAAATTATGATTTAGGCTATGCTTACACTGTTATAGGTGATAAAGATTACTATATTTATAACTATGGATATTATGATGACGACTATAGTTATGAGGATATTACTTATACAAGTAACGGAATAAATCAAGTTATTAAAGGAGAATCTAACGTTACATTAGATGATTCATTATTAATCGCTGCACCAATGAGAAAAGGTAGCAGAAGCACCGCTTTAAATGCTGGAGTATTGTATAGGGTTGAAAATAGTATTTATAACAATTCTATAAGTTATGCTTCTATTGTTGCTGCGGCTAATGCTGCTCAAGCAGAAAACGCTGCTTATCAAGGTCAAAGCGTGGGAACATATACGATTACATTAGGAAATCTTAATGCTGCATTAACAAGTTTGTACTCTAATTATAAAGAAGAAAATAACAAGGTTTGTAATGCAAGTAATGTCCCAGGAAGCGGGAACAGTGAGGTTTGTAGAAACTATATAATCAATTATTATGGTTCTACATCTGTAGAAGAAACTCATGTTTATGATAGCGAAGACAAAGATGATTTAACATTTACAATCACAACAAGAGTTGCATTTATATATGCATTATATAATTCTAAAGTCTATGGTAATGCTGAGCCAGTAGAAACTCTAACTTGTGATGAAGATATGATAGATGCTGGAATTTGTGACAATGTTGGTGATGTTATAACTCTTGGTGTTACAGAATATTACACTAAGTATAACAGTTTAGCTAAGGCGCCTTATGTTGCTAGTATAGAAACTGCTGGAAACATATCGTTTGAATATGATGCAACAGTTACTACAAACGATAAGCAAACTGATGTAGTTGTTGGAGAATCATCAAGAAAAGGTATGAATAATGGAGATAGAGATATCGATGATATTGTTGGTGTTTATAACTTTATATTTGATGATGTAAACACTACAACATACTCACAAAACAACTATGTATTGAACTTCTATTATAGAAGAACTGTAAGTGATGCAATAAGCATTGTTGATGGTGTTATAGATGAGGATACTAACCCATATATACTTGATGCAACTAGTTATAATCAATATATGGCTGTAAACGAGAATGGTACAACAGTTGAAATTGTAGATTCTCAAGAAAAGAGAGTATATTTCGAAATTAATCTTAGAAAAATTTATGTTAAACTAATTAATTTCTCTAAGGTGTATGGAATTGAAGATGATAGAAGTTACTTTGACTTAGCTATTTGTGCTACAGGTGATGAAGTAATTGGATATGATAGCAAAGGAAATGCAACGTGCAGTTTTGCTGAAGGTGTAACATTTACAGAACATGGTTTAACACCAAGTCACAAAAACGATTACATGGTTGATGGAGTATTAAATCAAGAAAAATTTAAAGACGATTTCTATGTAACATTCATTAGAGCGCTAGGTGAAAATACTACTTGTCCTTCTCAAAATGTGACAGGAACAATTCATGGACACTTTACTGAAGGTGCTACAACTTATAGTTATGATTTAGGTTGTAAAAATTATCCTGATGATATTACTGGTTATGAAGCGCTAGGTATTATTAATCAATCTAGCAATTCACTTCCTGGATATAACTATGAGGTGACATATGAAGAGGGAGATATGATTATTCTTCCTAGAACAATCAAAATTACTCCTGATAGTGGACAAGGATTCCAATATGGTTCATATACTTATCCTAGTTTGATACCTGCAATAACATTTACAAACGCTTTAGAAAATGCTTCTTATTCAGATACTACTAGAAAAGTAATTACTTATAATGTTGGTGCAACTACACTTGTTAGAATTGTAAATAGGGATGGCACTAGCGAAGCAACAACTATAACTACAAATGAATTAGGGCTAGTTAATGCAGGAGATACAAGAATTTGTTTGAATAATATTGATGGAAATAATAAGTTCTGCATAAATGATAGACAAGATACTTATGATGTAGATAAAACTGAAAAAACAACAAGTTCATATGTTGAAAACGTAAGTGGAAGCGATAGTGAATTTACAACATATGTATTTGGAGATGTCTATAATGATGAAGATAGCAGAAGAAGTGCTCTTGATAGAATAATTGTTAATAACGATTCGCAAAGATATAATAGAAACGTTGGTGTTTATACAATTGTAAAAGGTGATATCACTGATCATAGTGGTAACTATTATATAGAATTTAATGATACTGCGGTTACATATTCTATAACTCCAGCCACATTGAATATTAATCCAGATGCTAATCAAAGCAAAACTTATGGAGAAGCAGATAAGGAATTAACATTTACACTTACAACTAAGTATGTAGTAAACTCTACACAATATGTAATGTATAATGATTCAATTGTTAGTATTAAAGATGTAGATGGTAACGATGTATCTATAGATAGAACTGCAGAAAAGATCTTAGTTACTAAAGGCAGCGAAATCTTGTTGAGTGGCTATGCATATTATGAAAATATGGAAGGCGATTACAATTATGGAGTTATTAAAAATTCTAATAAGAAAGAAAATTCGGTTTCACTTCCTCAAGTTGAGGTTGAAGGTATGTCATATGACAAGTATTGTTATGATAATTACAATGGTGGTGCTGCAGGTGCTGCTATTAACAATTGTGATGGTGCAACTAGAAAAGTGTCGTATGAAACAACAACATTAGTTCTTGTTGGATATTTGTATGTTACAGATTATGTACAAAAAGCAGGAACTTATAAGATTGCTAATGGATTTGTTGTTAGCGACAATGAGTTTGACAAGAAAAACTACAATTTAACATTTAATGATGATGTGGATTTTGTGATAAGCAAATTAGATATAAACATTCATTTAAAAGATGTTACTAAAGAATATGGAAAAGCTACTGATAACTATAAATGCGATATTGGTGTTATTTGTGAAACTGGATACATGAGTGCACAAGATCATGAAAATATGTTGGAATATAATTTTGACATCTCATATAAAGATTCAGCTGATATTATAGCGGCAGGAACATATGATGGCGAAAGCATGGTGCTTATGGTTAATGCAATTAATGATAACTACTATACTCAAAGTGAAGGTAGAGAAGATAAAAACAATTACTTAGGTATAAGTGTTGTAAGGAAGAATAACAATGATAGTGCATGTAGCGTTAGTGATGATGTTTATGGTTGTGAAGATGCAGGAGAATATAATCTAGCAATAAAGAAATATGATGTTATTCTTACAGAAAAAGATGGAAGTACTAGATATGATGACAACTATAATTTAATGGTTGAAAATGTTGCGACTGAGACTCAAGAAATAACTAATAAAGATGATGGTGCTTATGTATATATTTCTGTTAATCCAAGTAGTCACGAGGTAGAGGATATTGATACAATAGTATTAATTAAAAATTTAACAAAGAAACTTACAATAACTCAAAGAACTGTTGATATATTTGTAAATACTAATGTAAATTCTACTGAAGCAAATTACTTTGAGATTGAACAAAACATTGAGGTTCCAACTTTACCAACAGTTGATAATTCATATAACTTAACTGGTTATACATATGATCCAGATGGAATATATCATGGTGTTGGGGAAGATGCTAGTAGTAAGAGTTCTAGTGCTAATCTTCCTAATACTTATGGAACTATTGTTTGGGGTGGACAACCAAGTCAAGTAAGAACATTAGATGCTTTAGTTGGAGCAGTTGCTTATTGTAATGAAGCTAGAAATGGCGATAACTATGCAGATAGATATCCAACTGTAGGAACATTATGTACTGGTACAGGAGCATTGGTTTATAATGATGAAAAAGCTACTGTGAATACTGCTACAAAAGATAAATTTATTCTAATAACTAGAGATACAGCAAATAGCAAAGGTTTAAAAATAAGACCTAATACAACTGGTGCTGCAGTTGAAGGAAATGAATATGAAGTAAAGAACTATGTTGTTAACTTCTATCCTGGTGCTGTGCATGTTGTTGGAGATGATAAGGCTCCAATTGTAGTAGTTGGAAATACTGATTACTATATAGAAGCAAATGCGTTCTATGATGCAGCTACAGGAAATATTATTGGAAGTTATACTGGGGTTGATACAATTCTTGAATATTTAGCTAATGGTGATACAACAGAATATATCATGGCTAATGTAGATGAGAATGGTAAGCTATATATATCATTACCAACAAAAGATTTAGCTATCACACAATCATCATTACAATCAACTTATGGTGTAAGTAGTGATGGATATCAAGGTATAGTAAGCGGTATAGAGCAAGCGCTAGTTTATCCATTTACATCTAACTATGCACATATGTCTGAAGCTAAAGCTGATAGTAAGGAAGGTTCTTATCTAAATGAAACTAATATCACTATGCTTGAAGAATTAATTACAACATTTATTAAATGGTTTGATATTGATGCTTATGATAGTGGTCAATATATAAATGGCGAGTATTTGCAAAGAAGATTTGATAAGTATTACTACATTGCAATTAATAAGCATGGTTATGATATTGCTGGAGATATTGATAATGAGTTTGCAATTAACAAAGTGGGTACATATGATGTTAGCATCTATGTAATGGATAATGCAGGAAGAGTTAGTAAAGATGGCAATATTGCTAGATTACATATTATAGATACTACATCTCCTACATTGGGAACACTAAATTTATATAGTGCACCAGTGAAGTGTGACTCTAATTGTGATGCTCAAGATAGTTGGTACATTGATGCTCCAAAAGTTAAGCTTGCTTCATTTAATAAGTATAAGCAAGTTGATGATGGAGAAGGTAACTTTACTTATGTATTAGATCCAGAAGGAGAATATATCTATTATACAGAAATAGGTAATGATTCTGCCCCATATAAACTTATAAGCGATTTGACATTAACAACAATCGATTATGTGGATTATGTTGATACAAGTTCTACTAAGTTTATGGCATATGGTGTAATGCATCATACGTGGGCAAGTAGTGAGTCAGGAATTTACTTGACTATAACTGGAGGCAGTGATAACTCATTTACCGTGGAAGATGATACTCAACAAAGTCAATGGAGACATTATTATAGTCTTGATGGAGGAAGTTACTGGAGTGATTATTTAGTTACTGCTGGTATGAGCGGCTATAATGCTTTATCAACTGATGGAACAAGACAAATAAATATTATGACTAGCGATTTTGGCGTTAGTACTTCAGAGAGTGGTACAACAAGATATAGCTTTACATATGCGGT
Organism: Bacilli bacterium; assembly: GCA_017517765.1. GTDB lineage: Bacteria > Bacillota_I > Bacilli_A > RFN20 > DUOF01 > RGIG6178. Next base: position 789,529 of record JAFWYE010000006.1, read on the forward strand.
ATGTTATGAAGATTGTAAAGTTATCGAATCATTCTATAAGGTTAATGTTGGTGGAAATACTTATGAGTTTACTGAAAGCCAAATTCAAGGAAGAAAATTCGATATGAATGAAATTACTCATTGTAGTATTAATTCACAAGGAACACTTATTACTTGTGTTGAAAGTGGTGTTACTAAGTATACTAAACTAGAGGGTAATGAGTTTACATATTGGGGTAATAACTACATGATTTTAGGAAACCATATAGTTACAAATCCAGGACATGAATATACTGCTACTTTGGTAGATTATTCTATAACTTTGGATGATGGAATTACATATAAGTATGATAAAGCTGCAGGAGTATTATATAGAGAGTATTTTGGAATATTTGGAATTGATACTGGAGCAGGTATTGAAATAGATATAGATGGAGTAACTTACTTGATGGTTGGAGCAGATATTAAACTAGAAGGTGCTACAGTTACTACAATAGATTTAACTACAAATGCATTTGTGCTTAATGGTAAAACTTATAACTATATTGTTGATGCTAGTAGAGATTATTACTATGCATATGATAAATATACAGTTACTCAAGATTACTTTAAGATTAATGGGGTAACATATACGTTTACAGGCCCAGGTAGTTTGAATGTTGGTAGCAGAGATATAGTTACAATAAGAACTAATAAGCAATATCACAATACTTATACTTTATATGATAAATATCTAAAGGGTATTACAACTACATATAGAGATAGTGCTAGTGGTGAAGTTAATTCGTTGACTGTTTCAAATGAGATGATTATGTTTAGCGAATATATTACAAGCAAGGTTGCTTGGAATAGAGCTCAAAATGATACAACAGGTACAGTTAATGCTGAGCTATCCAACTATCTAAATTATTCTGTGGACACAAAATATTACCAAGACAAAAAAGATGCATATCTTGATACTACATCTCCACTTTCAGGAATAACAATATATGATACTGGAGGAACAGTTGTTAGATATGGCGATGGAAATAAATTATTCACATATGAATATGGTTACTATAATACAACTGCATTAAGTCCTACTAAAACATATAATCTTAGAGGAAAAGTTTACACTGTAGATATTGCTAATAATAAAGTTATTGATCATAGTAATGGTGATAAGGAATATCATGTTACTACAACAAGTGACCCAGATACTAATAAGAGATATAAATATGTAATTAATTATGTGACTTATTATATTGATGAGGCTGTGGAAAATGTTTATTGGCTACCTGCATATATTGAAACTTATGTTGGTGGTAAAGATACTGCTAAAGGCGGAAGTATTAATACAGTGGAAGTTCCTATGTATGATGTATTAAACTCTGTGTTGGTTGGTAATATTACTACAGATACTATTGGTACTTATAGACTTATGAATGAGAGAAATACAAATACTGCTTTATCTAGTGGTATAGGAAGTACAAAATATAAAACTGGTGGAACAGCTAATTTATATGACTTTATTTACCTAGGAATATATGGAAAAGGTATTTACTATAAAGATATTGATTATATCGTTTCTTATGTGGATCCAGATGATGATACTTTAAAGAAAGTTAATTTAAATAGCGAATTTAAAACTTGTTATGAAAACTATACAGATGCTGAAGGAAATCATATGATTACTCAAGATTGTGCTCAAGAGATAATTGCTAATGTGATTAAACCTAGAGGAAGCAGTAGAGAAGATATCACTTATGATGTTTATTACATTATAAGAGATAAGGCAGGAAATGCTAGCGCAGTTATTGCTAAGGGTATATTATATGCAACAATTTATCCGTCAACAAATGTTATAATTCAAAATGTTGCTGCAAGTTTAACTAATAGTGAAATTGTAGCTGTTAATTTAGGGGATAATACTTACTCTATAACAGCAAATCAAGGTGTAAGTACAACTTTATTACAAGAAGCATTTGAAATCAATTATGTTAAAACAAGGACAGGACAAAATTATAATAATCAAGCAACAATGATGATTTATAAAAACGATGAACTTATAGCAAATAATGTTGCGGGTGTTAATTTCTTAGAATATATAGACTCTAGTGAAATTGCAGATTATAAAATAGTTTACAACATGACTACAACTCATACTCCTGCATTTGGAGATGACATTGTAATTCATGGTGATGAAGTAACGTTATACTTGAGTATAACTAGTCCGAAAGTGGACGAAACAGATGACATTAAAATTAATGATATATTTAGATATGAATCTAACTATATTGGAATTGTAATGTTTATAGGATTTATCTTATTATCGGCATTATTTATTGCAATGCTAATTCTTAAAAACAAGAAGAGATAAATCTTAAGAAAGTAGAAAAAATTGGAAAGGGGTGTGATAAATATGAAGAAGATACTGCGCGTATTTTTTCTAGTTTTCACATTCCTTTTCTTTAATCTACTCTCTATAAACGTTAGTAGCATTGAGGCAACAGGAGCTGATGTGACACTTGATCTTACTAATGCTTATAGAGGAGAGATTAGAAATTATTGGGCACTTGTTAACTATGGTAATAGTTTTGTTGGAGAGAATACTATTTCTATATTCTTAGATCCAGATGCAATAGCTAACCCTAATGTAAAATATATACTTATTAGTGAATATGATGAGAATGGGGATATTATATCTACCTATTATGAAAGAGGTGTGGATAGTAGTTTCGGTTCTAGCTTCTTATATTCATTTGTTAATGAAGATTATGGTAATAAAACATTTACAATATTCTTATTAAGTGACCTTTATACTTTGCCATTTAGTATAATAGATAGAATTGATATTAATAATATTGAAAAACTTCGCACGATTGAAGGATTGTCTCGTGCGGATTTTGACATTTATTCGGATGAATATGACATCTATGCTAGAGGGGCAGATGTTGTATGGACTAGCACTCCTTATAAAGTATATGTTGATATATTAAATAACAGTTGTGATTATAAGGTAAAAACAATTAGTTATAGTTATATTCATAAAAATGCTGATGGAAGTGAAAGATTAATAACTGGTAATGCGATTAAAGATGAAGTTGGATGTAACAAGTTTTATTTTATGGTTAATGAAAACGCTGTTTATGATATAAAAGTGGAAGATTACTTTGGCTATTCAAAACCAGCTGAGGGCGAACATTGGCAAGTTGAAATTGTAAACTTCCTAGATACTACAGTACAATTAGTTGTTGACTATGATCATAGCTTAACAAATACGAGCGTTTATTTAGAAGTTTCTGTATATGATGGTAAAGGAATGGCATATCCTCCAAGTTTAATAGAGACACTTACTGTAACTGATGAAGATGGTAATGTGGTTGATATCAAAAATATTTATACATATGAAGCTACTAAAAACGGTTTGTATATTGTTACTTGTAAGACGACAATAAGCGAGACTTATGTTGAAGTAAATATTACTAATATCGATAAGGTTAATCCTGTAGTTTATATTGTTGATGAAATTTACCTTAATTCTTCAGACGTGGAATCAGCACCATATATATTTGATCCTAATACATATATTCTTTCAACTGATGATATTACTCCAGGTGATAAAATAAGAAAAGTGATCAATTATTATTATGTTAGTGAAGCTGATTTGACTTGTAAAACTACTATGGGTAACAGATTAGACTATGAATTATTTGATTATTTATATTCAGTTAATGATGTTTGTATGGAAGTTGAAGTATTTGATGAAGCAGGAAATAATGCTTTTGCAAAATCTAAAATTATAGTTTCAGATAATACTAAACCAACAATTGATGCTTTAACTAAAGAAATAGAGCTTGAAATCGGCGATGACATGCCAACTGATGAAGAATTGGTAGAAATGTTTAGAGTTGTAGTAAACGATAACTCTATTAAGTATAACCCTGAGAGAATAATCATAACTGAGGGAGACCTAAGTAATGTTAATTTGGAAGAATTAGGTGTTTATGAAGTTTATATTTATAGTATAGATGAAGCAGGAAATCAAAGTGAAATTTTGCCACTTACAGTAGTTGTTACACGTAGAATTTTAGTTATCGATGCAATTCCTAATCAATATATTGTTTATGGAGAAGAAATGATTGATATCTTGTATACATGTAATGGAAATCCTTGTAAGAATTTGGATAATCCTGAAGAGAGTGAAATATTAGTTTCAGATTGGAATAAGCTAACTGGAGCATTATATATACCGACTGGTTCTATATATACAGGTGAATATGACATCTACTCTACATTAACAATTAACTCTAATAAGTATTATATAGATTTGAATGATTTAGGAGTGTTTACAATTAAACCAAGAACATTCAAAATAATAGCAAATTCATATAGTATAGATTATAAAGATGCTGAGCCATCACTTACATGGTATATGGATACTAGTGTTTGTAATCCGGATTTATCCACTAAATATACAAGCTTCTTTGAACCAAATTATAGCTGTACTTTTGTTGGTGGAGATAATTTTGGCGGAGGAAGTTACATACATAACATAATTAATGGAAAAACAATTTATGCTGGAGCAATAAAAAGAGAAGTTGGTACTTTAGTAAAATATAATGCTGGGGCAGTAACTTATTATAAGATTAATAAAGGTGACTTGGCTGTTAGAGAAATCAGTAGTGGTGGTAGAACCAATTATTCAATTGATTTCTATGGAATGGATGGAATACTTACTGTTGTAGAACCAGAAGATTGGGAAGACAAGTATTATAATTACTATTATCTAGATGGTGATGAATATGTTTCATTAACTTCTGAAACTGTTTGGGAAGCTGATAAGTATTATTATAAAGATACGGTTACAGGAAATGATATAGATTATTTAACTAGTCAATATGCTAAATTTTATATTTATCCAAAATATGTTGAGGTAACATTATCAAATGCAGTAAAAATATATGGTGAGGATGATCCAAATCCTAACTATTTTGATGTTTATAAAGACGAGTTAAAAGAAGATGGAAAAGGGCATATTCAGTACAACTTTGTTTGCTTCTCATATAAAGAACCAATAAAGAGTATGTGTTTAGAAGGAAGCGCAACTTATTCACTAGCCGCTTTACAAACTGAAATTGGAATGACAATAAATAGAGAAGATGGAGAAAACGTTGGAAGATACAAAATTAGTGCCACTTATACTAATGATAACTATGAAGTATTCTTTAATGAAGATACACATCCTGAGTATAATAGAGAACCTAAACCTGCTGCATATCTTACTATAGTTAAAAGAAATATAGAACTCAGTGTGGCTGGAGAAACAGGAAATGGAAAATATACTATTTATTATGAGGATGCTTTACCTGTTGTTACAGTAAGATTAGATAGTGATCCTAATATATTGCATGAAGGATATGCAAATAATACCTATTTGAATATTAATAGTGGTAATATTGTTTCTTTTGCAGATAGACTTGATTATGGAGAACACAGGGTTTCATATTATGATGGTGCCACTAAGATGGAAGTTGTTATTGGCGGATTTAGTGAATATATTACTGGTGTTGGAACATTTACAATAAAGAAGGATACTTTAACTATTGTAAATCTTCATGGGGAAGACGTGTGGAGTAATTATAATGTCACTTTCAATGATGGTCAATTAGAGGTATTAGCTAGACAAATTTATATAAAGATTATAGAAGGTCTTAATAAGACTTATGGAGATGCAGATCCAGTTTATACAAAGACATACGTAGATAACAAGTATGGCGTTCCTAATAACTATGTTGTTGATGGAAGTGGCAATTATGTGCTTCAAATTATTAATACTTTAGATAACACAACTATTGTAGATAGGGATGATTATGAACCTTTTGATAAAGACTTACTTGTGTATCATTTGCTTAGAAGTAAAGATTCTCCTGGGGTAGATGAGGAAGATGTTCATGAAGGTGAAATGGTAGGAAATTATATAGTTAATGAAGATTACTTTGAAAATAGCACTAACTATATAATTGATATTTATGAAGAATATAAGTTTAGAATAAATCCTAGGGAAATCATTGTTAACATAAATGATGCTACTATAGAGTTTAACTATGATAATTTAGTTCCTAAATTCAGTTATGGATTTGCAAATTTAGTATTCACTGATGTGTTAATTGGACAACCAATAGTAGCACCTAGTGCAGGATATAGAAATAATGGGCACTATGATATAACTATTGGAAATGTTACTCCAATAAGTTCAAATCCAATTATCAGTGACGATGGTGAATACTGGTTTATCAATGGCGAAAATACTAATGTTAAAGTCACAGATGTATTATCTTTAGATAAGTCATTACTAAAGATAAGTGATGGAAAGTATACAATATTTGATGTTATTACAAATAATTACATTACAACAGAAATTGAATTTAAAGAATATAGCGTTAGTGAAAACTACACTATAGCATATACGGCAGGAACATTAGATGTAGTTCCAAGAGAAGTTGTTATTGTTCCAAATGCAGGTGAGAGTAAGATATATGCTGAATACGACCCTGTATTTACATATAGCGTTATTCACTATTCTAGATATATAAATAGCGATTATACACTAGAGGTTATAAGAGATCCTAGCGATTTTGTGGGTGCATTATCTAGAACTTCTGGAGAAAAGCCAGGAATATATACTCTTACGCAAGGGGACTTAGCGCCTGCAGAAAAGGGTGGTATTCATGGAAGAAACTTTATTATTAAAGACTTTGATTCGAGTATTACCTTTGAAATTCAAAAAAGAGATTTAGTTATTAGGCATGCAGCGAGTGATGCAAGTAATAGAGTTCAAGTATTCTATGGTGATAGTTCTTTAGATAGTATTGTTAGTGGTTTCTCTATTGTTAGTGGTAAAGAGGGAGTTAATGTAGATCTTTGTACTATGGAAATTATAGATGGAGAATCTACTTGCGATATGATCTATGACAAAATTGCTGGTGGTATTGCTACAGATCCTGCTAATGCAGAAGATGTAGGAACATATAGAATTATAAATCATGATCTAAGACTTGAAAGAGTTATAAGTGGAATAAACGTAACTGATTATTATAACTTAACATTTATAGAAGCCACTTTAGTTATATTGCCAAGAGTAATATATATAACTCCTGATGAAGGACAAAGTAAAATATATGGTGAAGGTGGAGGAGCTAACTGTGACATTACATATAGTTATGCACCACACTTAATTAAACATACAGATACATTCTCTGGTTGTCTTAAAAGAGAGCCTAAGCTAAATGCTGATGGAGAACTTACTAGTGAAGAGGTAGGAGAATATACAATTACTATGGGTGATTTAATAATAGGGCCTAACTATAGACTAGTAATGAATGGTAGTGTTAGATATCAAATTTTAGTTAGAAATATAACAATAACAGCTAAGGTTACTGGTGATGATGTAACAAAGAGCGGCAGTTTAAATGTGTATACTGTTATGTATGGAAATGATTATACATTAGATTATGATATTGGTGGCATGGGTCTTGTGGATAATCCTGGCTTGGGTATTAGAGACCAAATGATGAATAATGTTAAACTATCTCCTGATTATAATGGTGTAGGAACATATCTTGTTTTACAAGGTACACTTGCAATAGCTAATAATAAATCGCGCAACTACAATGTGACATTCGAAAAGGCAACATTAGTTGTTATAAAAAGAGTTGTTAATGTCAAACCAATAGCATTATCAAAGATATATGGTGAACCAGATCCACTAACATATCCATTTGAACTTACAGGAGAAGTTGCTCCATATACTGGAGAACTTTCTAGAATTCCTGGAGATAATGCTGGTAGATATAAGATTGTTCAAGGAACACTAGATTTTGGAAATAACTATGAAGTTGTAATAGAAGATACTTATTTTGAAATATTTAAAAGAGAAGTTATTGTGGTGGCTCACGATCAAGAAAAATTATATCTTCATGATGACCCTACATTATCTTATGTAATGGAAGTTCAAGATGACTTTGAATTAGATACACCAATACTTGGTAAGCTAGAAAGAGATCCAGGTGAAGACGTAGGTGTATATGATATTAATATAGGTACACTTGCATTAAATTCAAACTATAATATAACATTTACTGGTGCTATATTTACTATTAGATATGCGGTATTTGAATACATTGTTATCAACAATATCACTCAAAACCAATATCAAACTCAAGGTGAAGAGAGTCTTGTTAAATTAGAGGCACGTTTTAATAAGGGAGCCGATGAAACTCATCTTAAAGATGTAACATGGACTGTAACGAAAGATGGGGCAAATATTGATTTTGATACAGACATAAACAATGTTATTTCATTCATGCCTGCTGGAACTGCTGGTATATATGTTGTTACTGCAAGTTATAATGGTGTGAGTGCAACTCATGAGATTAATGTTAGACCTAATAATGTAAGTAATATCCACATTACTTTGACTAATGGAGAAGACACACAAAAACTTGGTGCTGAAAGCGAGCTTGTTTATAGAGCGGATATTCAATTATATGATGATATGTATAATAACATTAATATTGAGTGGTTTGTTGGAAGCGTAAGAGTGTGTGATGTTACTGTAACTGGTGCAACAAGCTATTGTAGGTTTACTCCTAATAGGGGTGTTGATCTTCCTGTTGGCACTTATACAGTTTATGCTTCTATCGGTAGTATAACATCTGCTAATAGCTTGCAATTAACTATTAAAGATAATGCTGCTCCAACAATTACTTTAGAGAAGCAAGGAGAGGTATACTATATTGAAGCATTCCAAAATGCAACGGAAAATAGTATCGCCTATAATGAACCGGGCTTTAAAGCAATGGATGACATTGATGGTGATATTACTATTAATGTTAGAATTGAAGGAGATAGAAATATTAATTATTACAAAACTGGAACATATGTAATTATATATACTGTTACTGATAGTCATGGGCATGTAGCTAGTAACTATAGAACTGTAATTGTAAGAGATACAATTGCTCCAAGTGTGGAATTAATTAATCCTGAATTATCTGAAATTATTCTTGAGTTTGGAGACGAATATGTTGAATATGGAGCAACAGCGGTTGATGCATATGATGCTTATTATGGATATGAACTTAGAGAATATATAGATAATCAAATAGATGTTAATAAGATTGGTGAATATTTAATTAGATATTCATTTATAGATAGTAATGGCAATGAAGCAGAAGCATATAGGAAAGTTATTGTTCAAGATACCGTTAAGCCTACTATTACTTTGATTGGTGAAAGTACTATTTATTTGGAGTACTTAGAAACATTTAGTGATGAAGGTGCTTGGTTTGAAGATAACTATGATGGTAAGAGTAGATTGTATGCTACAACTATAGTTTATGTGGATCCAATTACTCTAGAAACAATTGAAGTAAGTAGTGTTGATACTAGTGTTTTAGGAACATATAGATTGACTTACTATAGGGAGGATAGTAGTGGTAATACTCCTGAAAGTGTGCCTACAAGAACTGTTATTGTTAGAGATAGTACACCTCCAGTTATTACTTTACTAGGATCGAATCCATTTATTTTAAGATATGGGGATACATATGTAGATCCTGGCTACACTGTAATTGATAACTATGATGGTGACATAACAAACAACGAAGATCTAGTAGATGTAGAGGCAATTATTGGAGATACTTTAGGTACATATTATGTATACTATAGAGCGAAAGATACTCACAATAATATTGCAGATGAAGTTAGAAGAACAGTTATTGTGCTTGACCTTGTAAGTCCGATTATATATTTCACAAATGATTGTCCTCAATATATTTATTTAGAGGCGCTTGTTGATGAATATGATCAAAGATGTAACTTGCCAGGAACTGGATATACTGTATATGATGATTACACCCCTGATATAGATGCGATTCAAAATTGGGTGTCTGTAAGAGGAAGTGTGGATATTACAACGATTGGCACATATCCAATCACATACAATGTTAGTGATAGAAGTGGTAACGCGGCAATTACACTTACTAGATATGTAGTTGTTCAAGATACACTTAAACCAACAATTACACTTAAACCAAATGCTGAAGGAGACGTTGATTTCTATGTAGAAGTATTTGGAGAATATGTTGAATATGGTTGGGAAGTTAGCGATATTTATGATGATTTCCATATGAATGAAATTTTAGTGGAAATAAGTGAAGAAATAGATCTTAGAAAATTAAACACATATGAAGTTAAATATATAGCAATAGACACTAATGGAAATAGATCGGACCCTGCATATAGATATGTTACAGTTCGAGATACTGTGCCACCTGTGGTTACTATAAATGGCGATGCAGAAGTTGTTGTTGAAAGAGGTACTAACTATGTTGATTTAGGTGCAAGAGCGCAAGATAACTATGATGGACTAATTACAGATGTTTACATTACTACAGATATTCCTACAGGAATGTTCTTAGGAGACTATGAAATTATATATTGTGCAAAAGATACTAGCGGCAACGAAGGCTGTGCAAAACGTGATGTGCATGTTGAAGATACAATTGCACCGGTTGTTTATGGTGCTAGTGATGGAGCTTACTATAAAAATCCATTCTATATTTACTTTGCTCCATCATTTGCAGGAACTGATGAAGTTCTTACTGGATGGTTAAATGGAAAGTTAATAACATCACCATGGCAAATTAAGGATGAAGGAATTTATAATTTACTTGTTACTGATGATGCGGGAAATGAAACTAGATTAACATTCACTCTAGACAGGACGCCACCTAAGTTATATGGAACAAATGATAAGCAATATATAAATCATGATGTAAAAATCCATTCTGATGAATTACTTGAATCTATATCATATAAATTAAATAATGGTGGATTTGTGACAGAAAATATTCAAGAAATAACATTTACTGTTGAAGGGCAATATTCTGTATATGCAACAGATATGGCTGGAAACGTTGCTAAAACAATTACCTTCATAATAGATAAGACGCCTCCAGAATATGCGCTTGTTGGTGTTGAAAATAGAGGTATAACAAGTGGAGATGTTTCTCTTGTTACGGAAAATGATGTTGTTGTTTCTGTAAATGGAGAGTATATTTCTACTAGTCATAGATTTGTTGATGGAGGCTATTATAAGGTTACAATAAGAGACAAAGCTGGTAACGATGTATTCCTACAATTTGTAATCAATAAAAAGTCTAATGTTACTATTTCTGGGGAAAATGTAACATTTATATCTCAAAATAATGCGATCGATAAGTTTATTGCTCCAGCTGATACTTCTTATCCTAGAGGTACAGGATTCATATTTGCAAAACCTAAATTGGATGGAACATTTGACTACATTTCAGGTACGCTTTTCTCAGATGATGAATATTCTAAACTTATTAGTGGTGAATCATTGTCCTATAATGTCCCTGGTGTTGGAGAAGAAGAAATGGTTGTTGCATTCATTGTTACACTGGATGAACTTAATAAATTTACAACGCAAACTGTTGAAGGCGATGATGATAGTGCTCTTATCTATACTTTTGCAGCAATTGGTATTGCAGCTTTAGGTGGGGCAACATTCTACTTCTTTGTTATAGCAAAACGTAAGAAAGAAGAAGAGGAAGAAGAAGTTGATGAGGAAGAGATCATTGACGACGATTATTATTGATACTAGTTATTTAGTTAGAGTTTCATGTGAAACAAAAAAGCGATTAGTTTTACCTAGTCGCTTTTTTAATTGATTAAATTTAAGTTAAATTTTAATAATTTTCTTTTCTAACTTCAAAGAAGCTTAATGGATGAGCACATACTGGACATACTGCAGGAGCCTTTGTACCAATGTGTAAGTGGCCACAATTTCTGCATTCCCAAACAACTACATCTGTCTTTTCGAAAACTTTATTTTCTTTAACATTTTTTAATAATGCTTGATATCTTTCTTCGTGTGATTTTTCAATCTTTGCTACAGCTTCAAATTTGAATGCTATTTGGTGGAAACCTTCCTCCTTAGCAACTTTTGCAAACTCTGCATACATCTCAGTCCATTCATAGTTTTCGCCTTGAGCAGCTGCAAGAAGATTTTCTTCAGTTGTTCCAAGTTCCCCTAATTCTTTAAACCACATTTTTGCATGCTCTTTTTCATTCTCAGCAGTTTTTTCAAAAATTCTAGCTATTTGTTCATAACCTTCCTTTTTTGCTACTGAAGCAAAATATGTGTATTTGTTTCTTGCTTGGCTTTCACCTGCAAATGCAGCGCGTAGATTAGCCTCTGTTCTACTTCCTTTTAATTCCATTTATTTTTTCCTCCCTATGCTTTAATATTATTAAAATTGTTATTCTAACTCAATCTTTTATTAAAAAAATAGTAATAAAAAAAAGTTCTTATTATGTAAGAACTTTCTTTGTTAAATTAATAAAATATTATACTGGTTTTCCGCAATCAGGGCAGAACTTTTCATGCTCTTTGATTATACGTCCACAATTTCCACATATAATAACCTTGTCTTTATCAAATAATTCAGTACCACAATCAGGGCAGAACTTTGCTTTGAAGGCAACAACGTTGTGACATTTTGGACACTCTTTAATGCTTTCTCTATTTTCTTTTCCGCATTGTGGACAATATTTAAAGTTTTTAGCTATGTTTGCGCCACAGTGAATACAAGTGATTGTAAGATCTTGAACCATGTTGAACATCTTTTTCATTTCAGATGTCATTAATGTTCCAGCATTTACAGGGTGATTAACAGGCAAACCATTACTTTGGTTCACAAGTGCTCCAGGTTGAACTTTTCCATTTACAATATCATCCATTGAAAGATTTGCGTGTTCAAGAATTTTTGCTTTTAATAGTTTCTCTGTTTCTTCAGGAATTACTACATCTTCTACTTCCATCTTGTTAAGAAGCAATCCATGATCATTAAATCTATTAACTATTTCTCTATAATTTTGAAGTGTAAACTTAGGATAGTTAGTATAGAAGTCTAACGCTGTTAATCTTGTATTAGTAAGTGTATCTATGATTCCATTAACAATCATATTTCTTAGATATGATGTAATATCTTCATCGTTGAATTCTGTAATCTTTCCAAACATGTTAGTCATAAATAATGATACATTAAATACTTTGAATGAGAAGTTACCGCTTGCTTTGATTGCTACACTTCCAAATGTGTTATCTCTAACAACAACAGAGTTAATCATTGCCCATTTTAAATTTTGATATGCATATAAGCTTACAAAATATACATCACAAGAAAAACCGTGATTTTTCTTAAGATCTAATCCTTTTGTAAGTAAAGGCATTGTTTTGGTGTTAAGGATATGTTCTCCTTTAGGGAAAACATCATACACTTTACCGTTTTTTACAAGGACAGCTGCTTCATCGGCACCAACTTTTAAAGTAGAGCCCATTTCTATCAAATTATTAAGCAAAGGAAATCTGTATATAAATAACTCTTTCTCACTTTCTGGCCTTTCTATTTTATTAATTGACATACAAAAACACCTCCAGATATTTCTAGTATAACACAAAATGTGATTAAATATATAAAAGGTGATTTAAAAGTGGAGAGATTTAAGGTGAAAAAAGTTATATTTATGATTTTTATGGCTATATTTTTGTTCATTTTTACTCAAACGGGGTATGTTTCTGCTCAAGAGGACTACACAATAGAAATTGAAAGTGTAACTGGTCTTACTTATGGTGATACAATTTCTAAGGGGAGAATTGTTATAAAAGAGCAAAGCGTTCCGGGTGAAGTGTTTTTTCAACACCCAGATAGAATTGTGAATACAGCAGGCGAATATACGGTTTGGGTTACCTTTAAACCTACTGATGTGAATGCTTATGGGAATGGTATTTCTATTCCTTTTGTTGCTGATGTCGCAAAAAAGAATATCGAAATAATTTTTGATAGTCCTATTTATAAAAGGTATGATGGCACAGAGCAAGTTGATTTACCACAACATTCATACATTGGTATTATCAACAATGAAGTGACTGTTGTTGGCGATTTGCAAGGCTCTTTTAATGGTTCGTATGTGGCAGAAGAGGTGGGGATAACTCTTTCTGGAGTTGTTTTAGAAGGAGAAAAAAAAGATTGTTACACCCTTGTTTTGACAGGGCATTATGGAAGAATACATCCATCTTATGTTAATGATGTTTCTAATAGCGTTTCTATAGAATTTGGTGAAAATGTTTATGTAGATGTAATGGCTACGGTTAACATGAAGAACATCTTTGAAACAAAAAAAGTTAACAAATTATATACTTCATTTATGTTGTATGAATTTTCTGTTTATGATCACAACAATGAACAATTAGATGTACGTGGCAACTACACGGTTGGGTTAAAGATAGATGAAGATATTATATCTAGAGAAAGGCTAGAAGTGTTCGAACTTAATTCAAATAATGAATATAAAGAATTATCCTATACATATAATAATGGCATTATGAGATTTGAAATGGATCCTGATTCACAAATTGTATTTACTACACGAAATGTGGAATATGGATATATAATTTTGTTTTGTGGAATTTTATTAGTTTCATTAGGGGTTGTTGTTGTTTATTGGTTTACAACAAGTAGAGAAGATTATTCTCAAGAGGAGGAAGAATAATGGATTATAAATGTATAAATGTTAGTAAAAGCTATCATAAATTTGCTCAAAAAGAAGATATAAAAGCGCTAGAAAATATAAATTTAACACTTTCTAGTGGTGAAATAGTGGGTATTATAGGTCTTTCTGGTAGTGGGAAAACAACCCTTATTGATGTTTTATCAGGAAATTTAGAAGCCACTGTTGGAGAATTAAACTATTCTCCTGAAAGTGTTGTTAGAGTACACAAAACAAGTAGTGTTAGGTTAAACAAAAACTTGAGTGTATATGATAATATGGTGGCATTTGGAAAAAAAGAGCATATGAGTGAACTTGATGTAGAAAATAGGATGGTTCAACTAAGAGATATATTTTCACTATCAAAATTTATTAATACCAAAGTTTCAGAGTTGGCTGATGAAATAAAGGTTAAATGTGAAATGGCAATATCTTTGTTAACTTCTCCTAGAATTGTTTTTTTTGATGACTCTTTGAGTGGGATAAATCATTCTGGGAAAAATGAAATTTTAAAGTGTTTGAAAAGATTAAATAAAGAGGAAAGAACAATTGTAGTATTAGTTTCTTCAAGTTTGAAAGATATCGATAAAATCATTAATAGATTGGTTGTTGTGGATAGAGGAAATATCATATATGATGGTGCATATAATGATTTTAAAGAAATATATTGTAAAGATAAAATATTTGAGGTTTTCCTAAATAAAAATGTAAGTATAGAACAAGTAGAAGGTATTAATGTTTTAGAAAAAGGAGAATACTATTATAAATTGTCTTTTGCAAATAAAAATGGTATGCTAAGTAAGGTTATTAACTTATTTGATGTGGATAATATAGTTGATTTAACCATAGGAAATATAGACCTAAATGATATAGTAGAAAAAATAAGAAAAGGTGAGTTGAATGATTAGAATAGGTTTTGAAAATAGAGGGTATAAGGATTTTGAAAATCCGGTTAAAATTAAAGAATTAATTGATGAAAAGGACTACACTTATTTTGCATGTAAAGTAAATAATAAGTTAAAAGATTTTGACTATACAATTAGTGAAACTTCAAATATAAAATTTGTTGGGTTAAAAGATAGTGATGCCTCAAAGGTTTATGAATGCTCTTTGAGATTTGTTTTATTAATGGCTGCATATAGAGTAAATAAGGATTTATCGCTTATTGCATCTTTTAACGTATCTAGATCAACGCTATTTAGAGATAAAACTGGTGCTCCAATAAGCCATGAAGTATTTCTTAAGATAAAAGAAGAGATGGCTTCTATCGTTAAAGCTGATTATAAATTTGAAAGACAAACAGTAACAAAAAATGAGGCTACAGAAATGTATAATTCATATGGTTTTATAGATAAACTAGGACTAATTAAATATAGACCAGAAGATGAGGTTCATATATATACTTGTGATGGATATAAAAACTATTTGTATAGTTATATGACCCCATCTACAGGGTATTTAACTAAGTATGAATTAATGGAATATGAAGGAGGAATTGTTCTTCGTTATCCACGTAGCGAACTTGGAGGAAATATCCCTGAGTTTGTTGATGAAAAAACATATTTTAATGCTTTAAAAGAAGTTAGAGAATGGGGGAAAGTAAATAGTAGTGCTACAGTTGAGCAAATAAATGAACATGTTGAAAGAGGAGATGCTCAAAATTTTGTTTTAGCATGTGAAAGAAGACATAATCAAATGCTTGATGAAGTATCTAGCAAAATTGTTAGTAATCCGGATGTTGCTCTTATTGCTATTGCTGGTCCTAGTAGTAGTGGAAAAACAACATTCTCAAACAGATTAAAAACAAAGCTTATGGAACATGGTATAAATCCAGTTGTTATTTCTATGGATGACTACTATCTTGATAGAGATACTTTTGATTTTGAAAGTGTTACAGATTTTGAAGATATTAATTTATTAGATTTAAAACTCTTTAATGAGAACATGAGAGACTTAATTGATGGTAAAGAAGTTGAACTTCCAAGATTTGATTTTGTAACTAAGAAGAGAGTAAAAGGAAAAGTTATGAAATTGGATAAAAATAGTCCTATTATAGTAGAGGGAATCCATGCTTTAAATAAAAGAACAACTGAATTAATACCTCAAAATAGAAAATTTAAGATTTATATTGGGCCACAAATTCAAGTTAATCTAGATGATCATAATCCTATCAGTATTACACATCTTCGCTTAATAAGAAGAATAGTAAGAGATAAGCAATTTAGGAACTCTAGTGCAGAGAACACATTAAGTATGTGGGAATCTGTAAGAAATGGAGAATTTAAATGGATTTATGAAAACCAAGAGGGTGTAGATTACGTATTTAATTCAGAACTGGATTATGAATTCTGCGTTACAAAAAAACATATTTTACCTCTTTTAAAGGAGATAAAAAACGATTCTCCTCACTATAACTTAGCTTCAACTTTAAAGAAGTATGTTAAATATTTTAGAGATATTGATGATGATATGGTTCCTGCTAATTCTCTACTAAGAGAGTTTATTGGAGGAAGTTGTTTCAAAGTATAAAAAAAGAATGCATCTTATTTTGTTAAGATGCATTTTTTGTTGAATTTACAAGCTTCACATTTCGGGTTTTTACTAGTACATGTGTATCTGCCAAACAGCACTAATCTTTGGTGCAATATTGCTAAATTTGTTTTAAATGTTTTTGTTAATGTTTCTTCGATTTTATCTACGCTATCTTCTTCTTTTGTTAATCCAAGTCTATAAGACACTCTTTTTATGTGAGTGTCTACTGGTAAGAAATTTTGGTTATGATATTCTACTAAATAAACACCACTTGTTTTATTTCCTACACCTGGAAGTGTGGATAATTCTTTTCTTGAAGTTGGTATTTTTCCATCATACTTTTCAATTAAAACAGTCGCAAGATTTTTGATGGATTTTGACTTGTTTTTGCTTAGTCCAAGGGGATGAATTATTCTTTCTAGTTCAGATAATTCTGCATTTTTAAGATCTTCTAATGTTGGGTATTTTGAGAATAGTATTGGGGTTATTTTGTTGACGTTTTTATCAAGCGTTTGAGCAGATAATAAAATAGCGATTAGTAATGTATAATCGCTATTATAATTTAATTCACATTTTGGGTTAGGTATCATCTCTGTTAGAGAATCCAATATATATTCTTTATTCATTAGTCTTCAATCCAATTTATTTTTGCTATTTCTAGAGTTTCTTCTAGATTTTTACCCCATTTATCAGAAATTGTTTTGCCATGAGTTCTATACTCTTCTTTTCTTTGCCATTCTAAAAGAATTGAATCGATGTATCTAATGGATTTGACTTTTGCCATTGTTGCTAAATTCAATGCTTCTTTAATTTTTTCTATTGTATTGCCATTTTTAATCCATTCATTAATTGTT
Source organism: Bacilli bacterium (assembly GCA_017517765.1). GTDB lineage: Bacteria > Bacillota_I > Bacilli_A > RFN20 > DUOF01 > RGIG6178. Next base: position 807,513 of record JAFWYE010000006.1, read on the forward strand.
GTGACTTCTGTTTCAGATAAAGCTCTAGCAAACTCGTTTTCAAACAGATGAATAACTTCGTCATTTTCGTCTTTTTCTTCTTCGATTGAAATTTCAGCAGGATATTTAGCTGAAATAAGAGAAATCAAATTATCTAAGGATAATTTCATGTTTTTGTCATATGATAAATAACAACGTTTTAGTAATGTTGTAAAACAAGAATCTATTTGTTCAAATGGTAAAGTCATTTGTAAAGATAACATATCGGGTGTTATGAATGTTTGCCCATCTTGAAGTAAAGAATCAACCACAAAAATCATAGCTAATTCGTTTTCTGTCAAATCCATTTTTTTATAATTTTTTACAAGAGCTAATTTCCAATCCATAATAACACCACCTACTAGGCATAATTATATACTGAAGTAAAAGTAATTGCCACTAGAAAATTGGCAAATTTTGTTAAAATATTAATACATTAATATTATTTGGACGTTATTTATCTATTTTTGTGAAAAACAACCCCATTAATATGTTGGATTTTAATAATTTATGTTAAATTATTTATGTAACAACTTAGGGGTGGATTAAATGAAAAGGGGTAACAAGCTTTTAACATACTTATTTGTTTCGCTATTTTTATCTATTGGGGCATTTACTTTTTTTGCACAAAAAGTGGGAGCTGCTAATGAGATAGTTTGCTATGATAGGGGAAATAATGGTGAGTGTAGTGCATCAACTCAAGATGCGTATTTTGTAATAGAAAGATATGAAGTTTTGGAAAGCGAGACGGATTTGACATTCCCTGATACTGCAGAATATTTAGGTACAACTTATAACATTGAAGAAATAGAAAGCAATGCAATTGTTGTTGTGGATTCTGCTGGAAATGAAGTGAATTCCAAGCTAGTACTTAATAATTTAGCGTTACCTGATAATCTATTAACATTACATGACAATTCCTTGGCCTCTATTTCATCTCTTGAGTTATTAAAATTACCGAATACCCTTATGTCTGTAGGAACAAAAATATTTGATGATGCGGCAGAGGTAAAACAAATCGAATTGAATCATTATGATGTATTGTATAGTACAGCTGGTGGAATAATGAAAAGAGCTATTTCTTTCATGCCTGATTCATTATCAAATGCTAAAGTTGGAAGATTTATATGTTCTAGCTTAGATATATATGACAATATTATTTCAAATGTTGTAGGATATGGTGATTTGCAAAACGTTAATGTTACAGCTGAACTTACATATTTGTTTTATGAATCTGAAAAGTCAATTGTTGACAATGATGCCCCAATTGATAGTATTAAATATTATATCGGAGAAGTATTAGTTGATTTACCACAAATGGCAAATGTCCCTACAGGTCTTGATATGATGGGATGGTATTGGGAATCAAATATGCTTGTAGAAGATGGAACAAGTACGGTAATTTATCAAAAAAATGTTTCTACATATAAAATTTATCCAAAATTTGAATTGATTCCTCTATCTTTTGACATAAATGTTAATCAACTTAATACTAGATATACAGCAGAAACTAATTTAGTTGTTATGAATCCTTTTAGAATAAGTCATGACTTACTTAATAACCCAGAATTCGATTACAAAATTAAGTGGACTAAAGCAGGAAGAGATATTGCTAGCAATGATGGAAAATTAACTTTATGGAATGTAAATGAAAGTGGTGTATACGTTTGCACAATAAATTATTCCTACAGTTATGAAGGAATATTGTATTCAGAATCTACAACACGTGAGCAAGAAATAATCATTTTACCAGCATTTTTGTATGTCGAAGTATCAGATGTTTCTAGTGTGTATGGTACATATTTAACTGATGCTGAACTATCATATACCCATGCGGGGCTACTAGGAAATGATAGAATTGCTACATCAACATACACTTACCATAAAACCGGCGATATACAAGTTGGTGTGTATCTTAATGAAATTGAATTATTGGTTCAAAGTATTTTAAATGAAGATGATCTTAATGTTACAACTAACTACAATATTATTTATAAATATGGTAATCATACTGTAACAAAGAAAGATTTAGGAAGAATTGTTTATAATGGGGCTGAGACTTTCTACTATGGCGAAGAAGCGATTGCAAGAAAAGTCATGAGTGATGAGGGCGTTTATGGACAATATGAAAATGATATTATTATAACTTTTAGTAGAGAAAACGGCAGTGGTATTGGAAGATACTATGTTGATGGAATAGTTGAAATTGACAACCCTAACTATACTGCTTCATTTAATACAGAAAGCGTAGGATATATTGATGTTTTTGCCAAAGAAGTAAGTGCTAATTATACTCTTAGTGCCAATGTATATGATGGAAAAGAAAAAAGGTTAAATGTATATTATTTGGATATAAAGAGTGTGCCTGTGTCTGTTGAGGCAAAGGTATATTTGGATGGAGAACTAGTAGATAGTATTGTAAATGCTGGAACCTATAGCGTTGTGGTGGAAGGTGTCGCAGATAGAAACTATTCAATTTCAAATGGAAACGCTATTACTTTCACTATTGCAAAAGCAACGCCAGTTGTAAGATATGCAACTAATCAAGAGTTTATCTATACAGGTGAAACAATAAGACCTGTTATCACAATAAATAACTCAGAGCAAACGCCTACTTATGCTTGTATTAATTCTCAAGGAGCGCAAGGTGATTATTGCCAAGATGTTGGTGTATATACTGTTAATGTAAATTATGCAGAAACAACTAATTACCTTGCTTATTCTACAATGAATAGTCAACCAATCAGAATGAACATTTCTAAATATTCAGTAAATTTGAATCCTAAGTCATTTAATACATATTATGGAGAGTCTCCAAACTTAGAAGAAAAAATTACAATTAATGGAGAAGAAATGATAGTTAAATATTCATCAACAGCAGATGAAAACTCATTTATTGGAACTTATGATATAGTTAGAGCTGTAGTGTACCATATTTCTGGAGACTATGAGCATCCAAACTATGCTGGAAAAATTCTACTAGCAGAATGTACTGATAAAGTTAAAGTTGTTCCAAGGCCAATTACTTTACACTATTATGATTATAGTGATCTTGTATATGATGGAAAAGAAAAGATAATTGGAGCATATTTATTCGATACTATAGATAATGTTATTATTAGGGATTTGAAAATAACTAGCGTGGTAGATGAAGGGGTAGTAAAGAATGCAGGAACGTATCATATTAGTTCATCTATTAATGATGAAAAATATGTAATTGTTAACTCTACATTGTTAGAATTTGAGGTTAGCAAAGGAACCTATGATGTTTCAAATTTGAAATTTGATGATGTGAAGTTTGTGCTAGATTTTAAGATGCATTCTGTTGAAATTATTGGGGATTTACCTGAAGGAGTAAAGGTAACTTATACAGTTAATGGACGCGAAGGAAATTCCGCAGCTGCAGGATTTGAGAATGTAGTTGTTGCTAACTTTGAAGTAGATACAAATAATTATAACCCAATAGAATCAATGAGCGCGGTTATTGTTATTGATATGTCATGGCTAATTATTGTTGTTATAAGTATAATTATTGCTGCGGGTGTAGGTATATGTGGTGCATTACTATATGCATCTTATAGAAGAGATCATCCAAGAAAAATTAAATTAAAAATCAAAAATGTTATACATGAGGACTTGGCTGCTAAAAGAGTTGCTACAAGCGTAAAAGAAGTTCTTGGGGATGAAGAAGAAAAGAAGAAACTTGACAAGGAAATCGCTATTTTAGAGAGTGAAGATGATCTAGATGATGCAGTTGATTCTCAAACTTTTATAGAAAGAATTTATGCTGCTGATAGTGAATTGAAGTATTACTATAGCGAGGTTAAAAATGAATTACTTTCGTATGAAGGTATTACTCATTCAATAGATAGAAAATTTGAAATCTTCTACCATGGAACAAAGCAAATAGCTAAGTTATCAATTTGTAATGGTATTTTAAGATTATATGTTGATTTGGAACCGCAAAAATACGACAAGAGACAATATAATCAAAGAGATATGTCTAATTTTAAATGTCATGAAAAGACACCATTACGTATAAATGTTAATAGTCTTGAAACATTAAGACATGCAAAAGTATTTATAAGAATCATTAGAAAGAAAGAAAAATTAGATGCAGTTAGTGGATTTGTAAGAATTGACTACGAAAAATTCTACACATTGAAGGAGAATTTCTTCCCTAAAATGTTTAAAAATGTATTTACTAAAGATTCTAAAAATAAAGATAAGAAAAACTAGGATATGATATTCATATCCTTTTTTATAAAATTTTTCTTAAAGTTCTATGGATTTGCTATTTTTATTTAAATTTGATATAATCATTCTCGCGAAGGCGCAGTATTCTAGTCGACTTTGCTATCATGAAGACGATGAAAAGCGTTAAAGGGCACATCTGTGAAGTTCCTGGTGCTTGCCTTGGTTGCCCAAATTGGGGTGGGTGCTGGGAGTTAAGAATTTTGGGCTTGTTGTAACGGCATACAACGTCTGTCCCAACTTTCGTGGAGACATAGACGGGTGGAATTTAGTTCTAATTTCTACTCCCTATGATAGAACCTGCATTGCAGTAAAATGTGTGCAGCGTAGCCTGCTTTGAGTGAGCATGTAGGGATTATCTTAAAGTACATAGTGTAAACAAGGCCAGTTTAATTATGTATTGAGTATGAAATCATGTCTTGCAAAACAAGTTATTGTTAGATGTAAGTCGTTAAGGAAAACTTCTAGACTGTTAAAATTATTTTAGGTGATCTAGGGATTATAGTGTGTACTAAGTGGCGATTCGGTGTGTAAATCCTCTTAATAGGAAACTGCTCTAGGGGTGACCCTAAGCGAGGATTTGAGAAATTCGACCGAACCTAAGACATAAGGTTTACTTAGATCATTGCCTTCCCAAATTATAAATCAGGCTATGCCTGACTTTTTCATTGAAAGGAAAACATTTAAAAATGGAAGACTCGGAAAACATAAAAGAAAATACAGGAAAAAAAATTAAACAAAAAAAGCAAAATCAAAAAGAAAATAAGTTTAAAGAATATTTTGGATGGCCATTAATTGTTTTGGCTACATCACTATTACTATCATTCTCATTTAGCTTTATAAGTGAGTTGGCACTTAATGATGCAAATATTGTTATTGCAATATTAGTAATAGTTGTATTCATGTTTATATCTGTTATAACTGATATAATTGGTGTTGCAGTCACTGCTGCAGACGTTAATCCATTTAGATCTATGTCGGCTAAAAAGATAAGAGGAGCAAAAGAAGCTATTATTTTGATTAAAAATGCAGATAAAGTTGCTAGCATTATTGCCGATATATTAGGTGATATTTGTAGTATCTTGTCTGGAGCTGCTGGAGCTGTTGTTACAGCAGTACTAATTGGTAATAGTACTGACTTAGTTCAAACTATCTTAATTGCTTCATCAGTAAGTGCTTTGATTGCGGGTATTATTATATTTGGTAAAGCTATTGGTAAAAAGATAGCATTAGATGGATGCGATAAAATTGTTTTAACTTTAGGTAAGATAGTAAATATATTTACATTTGGAAAACTATCTGTAAAAAATAAAAATTAATAGATATAAATAAGTGTTTTAAAGTTTTATTTGTTGTAATTTATAAATTAATATTATATACTTAGGTGTCTATATTTGGAGGAGATAATATGTTAAGAGAATCAATGGTTGAAGTAGCATACGAATTAATGCAAAAGAAGCAAGGCGCTCAAAAGTTTGTTAAGTTTTATGAAGAAGTAGCAGCTTTACTTGCAATGAGTGAAGAAGAAGCTGAACAAAATATTTCTAAATTCTATACAAAGTTAACATTAGATGAAAGATTTGTTTTATTAGAAGATAATACTTGGGATTTAAGAGAAAGACAAAGCTTTGATAAAGTTCACATTGATATGAATGATATTTATTCTGAAATCGAAGAAGAAGAAAAAGAGATGGAAGAAGAAAGAGAAGAAGAGAGACTATACGATGATGATGCTATCGTTGTAGAAGAGGAAGAAGAAAAACCACGTACTCACGATGATGATGAAGAAGAGGAAGACTATTAGTCTTCTTTTTTTATTTTTTAGTATTATTAAATATAGTTATTTTAAATTAATGATATAATCATAATTGGAGATGATGATATGTTAGTAAATATGAAAGATATGCTTAATAAGGCAAAAGAAGAAAAGTATGCGGTAGGACAATTCAATATTAATAATCTTGAATGGATACAAGCAATACTTAAAAAGTCACAAGAATTAAATAGTCCAGTTATTCTAGGCGTTAGTACAGGTGCTAAAAAGTATATGGGTGGATTTAATGTTGTAACTGCGATGGTTAGAGAATTAATTAAATCTATGAATATTACGGTTCCTGTTGCTTTACATTTAGATCATGGTGATAGCTTTGAAGTTTGTAAAGAGGCAATTGATAATGGATTTACTTCAGTTATGATTGATGCATCGCATCATGACTATGCAACTAATATTGAAATAACAAAGAAAGTTGTAGAGTATGCAAAACAATTTAATGTAAGTGTCGAGGCAGAACTTGGTAGAGTTGGCGGACAAGAAGATAATGTTGTAAGCCAAGGAGTGGTTTATGCTGATGTTAATGAGTGTGAAGAATTTGCTAGGTTAACCGGAATAGATTGTCTTGCACCTGCTTTAGGATCTGTACATGGACCATATAAAGGAGAACCAAAATTAGGTTTTAAAGAAATGCTTGAAATTAAAGAAGCTACTAATTTACCTTTAGTTTTACATGGAGGTAGTGGAATTCCTGATTATCAAATTAAAGAAGCTGTTTCAAGAGGAACATGTAAGATTAATGTTAATACAGAATGTCAACAAGAGTGGACAAAGCTAGTTAGAGAAACACTAGCTAATAACAAAGAAGTATACGATCCAAGAAAAATAATTGGTCCTGGAATGAAGGGAATTGAAGCTGTAGTAGAATACAAAGTCAAAGTATTCGGAAGCGAAAATAAAGCATAATAATTAAGGGTTAATAATTTAGATATTATTAACTCTTTTTTATTTAGAATAAATCTTAATATATTACATATTTTTAAATAGGTGATTAAATGCAATCTTATAAAATATGTGGTGGAAAAATGTTGAGTGGTAAGATTAGGGTGGAAGGTTCAAAAAATGCGCTGTTACCTATTATTGCAGCCTCTATTTTAGTCAAAGATATAGTGGAACTGGAAAATGTAACTCCGCTTGAAGATACTTATTCAATGATAGATATATTAAGATTATTAAATGTGAGAGTTATCTATGACCATAAATCAAAAATGATAATAGATTCTAGAAACTTAGTAAATAAAAGAATTAGTAGTGAGTATACTAGCAAATTAAGAGCTTCTTACTACTTTATGGGAGCTTTGCTTGCTTTATATAAAAGTGTTAAGGTTGGTAAACCGGGCGGATGTGACTTTAGCACAAGACCAATAGATTTACATCTTTTTGCATTTGAAAATTTAGGGTTTGATGTGGTGGAAGAAAAAAACTTTTATAAATTCAAAAAAGAACGTGAACCTAAGAAAATAATTGAATTTTCTAAAGTGAGTGTAGGAGCCACTGTGAATGCTATATTAGCTTCGGTTTTAAATAAAGGGACAACCATTTTAAAAAATGTAGCAATGGAGCCAGAGATAGATGATCTTATTGATTTCTTAAATAAATGTGGAAGTAAGATAAAAAGAGAAGATAATAAAATTATTGTTGAGGGAGTCTATAATCTATTTGGATGTAAATATAAAATAATGGATGACAGAATAGAGGCAGAAACTTATGTTGTAATTGGTGCTCTTTTGGGCAGAAACTTAGAAATAATTTGTGATTGCAAGAAATACATGAAAGAGTTCTTATTGTTAATGAATAAAGTTGGTGCTCATGTAAAAGAAACATCTTGTGGGGTAATTGTTAATGCGACAAAGGAAATAAAGGAACAAAGTTTAATTTTTAATGTGTATCCGGGATTACCTACAGATATTCAACCGGTTTTAACCATTTTATTTACTAAATCAAAAGGAGAATCGGTATTTGAAGACAATGTTTATCCAGATAGATTTAGTCAAGTAGATGAACTAGTTTCTATGGGGTATAATTTACACCTTGTAGATAAAAAATTGCTCATTAGGAGAAATAATGCTTATTTAGATAGTGTAGTTAGTTGTAAGGATTTAAGGGGTGGTATGAGCTTAATAGTTGCAGCGATATTATCTAATAAAACAACGTGTATTAAAAATTGTGAATATATCAGCAGAGGATATTACGACGTAATTAATAAATTAAAAAGAGTAGGTGCGCATATTGAAAAAATATAAGTTATTAGGAATTATATGTATTGCATGTTTAATCATTACAAGTGTTTGTGTTTTTAGTTTTAAGAATAAATCTTCATATTTGCTTTTGGGGGATTATTCAAGTAAAGATCAAGCATTTGAAGGCTATTCTATTAAATCCTTTGCAAATGAAGTTGGAGATTTTTTGGAAAAAGAAAAATTAGTAGATGATGTTAGAAATGGGTACTCTAGTAATAATATGACAAGTAAGAAATTACTAGAAATGATAGAAAGTGATGTTTATAAAGAAGATAAAAGAGGAATTGTAGATGAGATTAAAAACAGTAAATATATAACTATTACTTTAGGAATTAATGATGTTTTAAAGGACATAAAATATGATAAATTTAATGAAAGTTTTGAATATAATAAAGAAGTTATAGAAAATAAAATAGATGTTTTTAAACATAATTACTACAAAATAGTTGAAGAGATAAAAGATATAAATTTGGAATCAAAAATCATCTTAGTGGGTGTTTGTAGCGCATATGATGATATTGTATTTGATAATATAAATAGTTCCATAAAAGAAGTGGCAGATTACAATAGTATTATGTATGTTGATACTGATGATATTAAAGATGAATATTTATATTTAAATAATAAATTATATTTAAATAAACAAGGACAAGAATGCCTGGCTAATAAAGTTATATTAAAGATTAAAGAAAACATTTAATTGTGATATTATAACTTTAGGTGAGAGGAATGAAACAATTATTAAATAAATTAATTAGAATAAAAGATATAATTGGTTTAATGTTTATATTATTCTACTTTTTATATATTGGATTTAGTATGTCCATTAATAAAGGGAATAACACATTAAACTTGATATTATTAGGTTTGACTATTATATATCTTATTATATATGTCTTATCTGTATTTACTTTTGAAAATAAGAAAGTAAAGAAGGTAAGTGGGAAAACATTTAAAAGATTAAAAAAGTTTATAGGGTTTGTTAATACTGTAATGATCTTGGTTAGTGTTATATCTAATCCGTTTAAATCGTTTTTTACTATTATCTTTTCAATTATTTCCATTATGACTTATATCATTCATACAATTATTGATATAGCAATTAGTATATTAATACATAAAGTGAAAGGATTTGTAAAAGGAAGAAATGAAAATAGGGATTAGTGGAAAAAGTGGTAGTGGAAAATCCAGTGTTGCTAGGTATATTAGTGAACAATTAGGATATGTATTGATCGATTTAGATGTTGTAAGTAAAGAGATACGAAGTAAGTTTAAAGAAGAAATTCAAGAACTTATAAAAAGTGATATTATAACAGATGATAAAATAGATTCTAAAAAATTAGGAAAGATATTATTTGAAGACAAATCACTGATGGATAAATACAATCTTTTTGTCTATAGTAAACAATTAGATATTCTAAAAGAATATGAAAATAAAAACATTGTTATTGATTCAATGTTTTTACCTATCATGGACATATTTAATGAACTAGATATTAAAATATATGTTAAATGTGATGATAAAATCAGATTAGAAAGAGTAATGAAACGAGATAATATAAGTAAGGAGTATTTCCTAGCTAGAGATAAAAATTCTTTAAATTACAATGAAGATGATTTTGATTTTATAATAAATAATGAGAATGGATTTTTATTAGAAGCCAATAAAATAATAGATAAAATAAAAAAGTGATTACAAATCACTTTTTTTATTTAAAGTATTGGCCTAATTGTTCTAATTGTCCTGTTTGCTTTAGTACAAGAATATTAAATAGTTCATTATTAATAACTATTATTAATATTACTAATAAGAATAATAAAATAGTGTGCTTTATCCATTTTTCACTAAGAGTGTGAATCTTAAATATATAGGTGAATAATGGAGTTAATAAGATAATTAAATGAGCTGTGTAGAAGCGTATTACATCTACATCAAACATGCTTTTACCTTGTATATCTAATGGAAATAATAAAGTGGTTATTCCAGATATTATTCCAAATACAACCATGTAATCTTTTAATGTTTTATTTTTACTAATATAGATAAATGGGAAAGTTAAAGCACTAATTGCGCATGGGGTAGAAAGAGTTATTTCAAGTAGCGATTCAGGCATGTTGTTTTGGTACTCTGGAATAAGCAATTTAGAAAAGTGAATAAATATTCCAAGTATCAATAACGAAAGAATTGTATAGTACTTTACCTTTTCACTTTTGTTTCTCATTAAAAAATAAAACCCTACGCATAATAAGGCGATTAATATGTTATAAAAGAAATATGATAACCAGTTGATATTAGCTAAATAATCCCACATTATTCTCACTCCTTAGTTGATATTATAAAATTGATGTGTTTTTTTGTCTAGTGTGTGGAAAAAGAATGCGTTTTATTGATTTGATACTATAAAAATACTAATATAAAATTAGAGTAGGAGTTGGTTACCATGTTTAATAGAAAAAAGGCAAATGATTACAAGTATTGTGAGAAAAAAATAAGAAAAGATGTGTCTAATATTAGATATATTGGTCCTGTTGCTGCAGATGAATTATTTAATAAAAGAGACTATAGAGAGTGGTCTTTAGATTTTGCAGACATAGTGTATAAATCACCTGAGCTAATCGCAGAAATAGATGCTTTACCTATGGAAACAAAGAAAATTATTGCTTGGAATTTAGTTACTTGGCATGGTGATTTAATAACTAAATTTGGTGAAGAAATAAGAAATGATCCAGATGTTTGTAGAGCTGCAGTAGGCCCTGATCATATTGAAGAGATGCCTACAAAATTAATTGAGAGAGTAGTTAGTAGAGATGGAGATACTGCAATGGTTTCAGTTGTGGATTATAGCAATCTTAAAACTTGGTATGAATTATTTCCAGAACTTGGTGAAAAAGCAAGAGAGGGTATCATTAAAGGTAGTCAAATATATATAAGACCAGAAGATGAAAGATACATTACTGAAAATGTCCCTGAATCACTAAAAGATAATGAAGAACTTGTAAAGCAAATAATCAGTAGAGTTCCATATATTTATCCAGCTTTATCAGATAGATTAAAAAAGGATGTAGAGATACTTAGGGTTATTGTTGATACACCTTATGAAAAAGATGCTAGAGAAATAATTGCCTCTTTACCTGAAAAAGAAAAAAAAGAATTGGCTTCTTTATATAGAGTTGGTTGGTATGGTGCAAAACTTCCTGAAGCATTAAACTACATTTTTAAAGACAAAGAATATATGAAAATTCTTTTAGAAAACAATAAGTTTGATAGAAGGGTACTAGAGGCAGTTGATAAAGAGTTGTTAAAAGATCCAGAGTTTGCAACATATTGTTTGAGGCATTTAGAAACAGGTTATGGTAATGATGAAAAGTTATTTGTAGAAGCATTCCCTGAAGATACATTTAAAAAAGGAGAAAATGTTGCTTTATTTATAAAGGGAATGAGTTATCGTTATAAAGAAAATGAAGTTGCTAGAGATTTAGTAAATGGATTGTCACCAAAAGAGTTTGAAAAAGCAGCAAGAGTACATCCATATATTGTTGGTGTATCTACTACTCAAGATGCTTCAAAAGTTATAAGAGAATTGGTTAAGGATGTAAAAGAAGAAGATGTAGTGCAATTAATGCATGCCGTAGGTGGATTTGATAAATTTGATGAAGAAATGAAAAAAGCAATGCTTATAAAAGCACCTGAAACATTCTATAAATATGTTTCTGATAGAGATAGAGAGTTTTTTGTAGAAATTGCTCAAAAGAATCCTGCGATTATTGAGTGTATTAAAGACCCTCAATTAAGAAGTGACGTGTTAATTGAATATACTACAATTAAGTATCTTGATAAGAAAGCAATGAAGATAACAAGCGAAGAAGAACTAGATGCGTTAATTGAAAAGGTTAAGGGCATTAAAAAGACTGCTACAAGAACAACAAAAGCAAAAGCTAACGAAACTCCAAAAAAGGAAGCAAAAACAAAAAATACAAAAAAATAAATTAAAAAGCGATAATAAATTTACTTGAATAAATTAAATACCTATGGTAATATACCCTAGGACTTACTTTGAAGACGCATAAGGATTCAAGGCGGAAGGAGAGAAATTATGAAAGAAAATACACATCCAGAGTATCATAAGGTAACTGTTACATGTTTAACTTGTGGTAATACATTTGAAACTGGTTCTACTTTAAAAGAAATCAGAGTAGATACTTGTTCTAAGTGTCATCCATTCTACACTGGAAAGCAAAGATTTGCTCAAGCTGAAGGTAGAGTTGGTCGTTTCATGAAGAAATATAACATGGACCAAAAATAGTTAATTTTTTGTAATTGATTTTATAGCCATTTGTATATACAGGTGGCTTTTTTTTGATAAGGAGGGAAATTTATGGATAAAATGTTTGATAGATTGAATGCTACAGTTCAAAGATATAATGAAATCGAAGATTTACTTGCTAGCGATGAAATCATATCTAATTTAGATGAATATAAAAAATTATCTAAAGAGAAGAGTAATATTGAAGATATAGTTGAAAAATATAATGAATTCAAAAGATTAGAGCATGATATTGAAGACTTAGAACTTTTAAAGCATGATAGCGATCCAGAAATGGCTGAAATGGCTAAAATGGAACTTGAAGAAGCATTACCTAAAAAAGAAGTACTAATTGAAGAACTAAAGAAATTGCTTGCTCCTAGAGACCCGCTTGATGATAGAAACGTTATTGTTGAAATTAGAGGTGCTGCTGGAGGAGATGAGGCTAATATCTTTGCTGGTGATTTATTTAGAATGTATACAAGATATAGCGAAATGAATAACTGGAAGATTGAAGTTATGGATGTAATGGAAGGTACTGCTGGAGGATATGCTTTAGTATCATTTAGAGTAAAAGGAGATAAAGTTTATTCTAAATTAAAGTATGAAAGTGGAGCACACAGGGTACAAAGAGTTCCTAAGACTGAATCACAAGGAAGAATCCATACAAGTACTGCTACAGTTTTAGTTATGCCAGAAGCAGAAGATGTAGATGTTAATATTAATCCTAATGATTTAAGAATTGATACATATAGAGCTAGTGGTGCTGGTGGACAACATATTAATAAAACTGATAGTGCTATTAGAATTACTCATATTCCTACAGGTATTGTAGCAGAGTGCCAAGATGGTAGAAGCCAACATGATAATAGAGCTCAAGCTATGATTATGATTAGAACTAGAGTATTAGATGCAATGATTCAAAAGCAAGAAAGTGAAAGACATAAGGAGAGACAATCTAAGATTGGTAGTGGAGATAGAAGTGAAAAGATTAGAACTTATAACTATCCACAAAATAGAGTAACCGATCATAGAATTGGTTTAACTATTCAATCACTTGATAGAATTATGGAGGGAGATATGGAGACTATTATATCATCTCTTATTAATGAAGATTTAAAATTAAAACTTGAAGGACAAGAATTATGATTACCTATAGAGAACTAATTAATAACGCTAAAAAGAATATTGATAAAGTTAATTTAGAACATAGAGCTGCTTATGAATTTTTAATGGATATTTTAAATTGCGATAGAGCTAAACTTATACTTATTGAAAATGATGAAGTAAGTGATGATGTTTTGGATAAATTTACTGATATGTTATCTCAATATATATTTGACTATAAACCAATTGAATATGTATTAGGATATACTTATTTTTGTGGAAATAAGATATATGTTGATGAAAATACACTTATCCCAAGACATGAAACTGAAGAAGTGGTTGAAGCTGCTATTGAAGTTATTAATAAGCATGGATATAAAAACGTGCTAGATTTAGCTAGTGGCAGTGGAGCTATAAGTATTAGTGTTAAAAATGTATTACCTAGTGTAGATATTGTGGGTAGTGATATTAGTTTAGGTGCTCTTAAAGTGGCTAAAAGAAATGCTAATAGTGTAGGAGTTAATGTGGATTATGTAGAGAGCGATATATTAGATCATTTTATTAATCATAATATGAAATTTGATATGATTATTTCTAATCCACCATATGTTAGCTTTGATTATGAATTACCTAATGAAATTATAGCCCATGAACCAAAAATTGCCTTATATGCAAAAGAGGATGGAATGTATTTTTATAGGAAAATATTAGAAGACTCTTCTCTTGTGTTAAATAAGGGAGGAAGTATTGTTTTTGAAATAGGTTATGATCAAGGTGAAAAGATTCAAAACTTAGCAAAAGATATTTTAAAGAATTATACTATTGAAGTGAGAAAAGATATTTCTAATAATGATAGAATTGTAATTATTGAATTTAATGAGGATAAATAGTGATATTTATCCTTTTTTTGTGGGAAAAAATATCAAAAAATTGAAATGAAAAATATGGTATGAGAAAATAAAACCAAGAAGGTGCTAGATATGTTTGTTTTTAGAGGAGAAAGATTGAAAGAGGAAGGTTATATTGCAAGTCAGAGAAAAGTTTTTAATGAGGAGCTAGAATGGACTGTTAAATATTATCTTGAAAAGATGGCGGAGGCTAGAAAAAAAGAAGAAGATCTTGTTATGGATAGAAGTGGGGAAATGGAAGCTTATAAAATCTTTACCAAACCATTTAGTGAACTTACTAATAAAGAAAAAGAAAGACTTATTCTTCAATATGAGGCTATGCAACAAATTTTTGGCGGGAAAAAACCTCCTAGAAGAACTTATAGCGATGAAGAAGTTGAAGCAATAAGAACCATGTTAAAGCCTATGAATAATCCTCTTGAAAATATAAGGCAAGATATGGAATTCTATAATAGGATGATAAAAGAAGCTAGAGATGCTCATAAAAACAACATGACTATAGCACTTAATAGAAATGCGATAAATAGAGAAAATATTGATGCAATTATAAAACATGTAAAAAAAGCCAAAGAAAAGGGATTGCCTGTGAGGGTATTTGTTGATAATGCTACAGGAAGAAAGAACAATGAAGATGTTGATTATGTTTTTACAAAAGAAGATATGAATCTTTTAATAGAGTTAGATACATTTTTAAAATCAAATGGATATTTAGGGATATCTATTAGTGAATTTAAAGAAGTTGGAGATTTAGATGATGCAAAGAATTGTTGGACTTTGAATCAAGTTATTGATGCTAACAATAAAATTGATGTTGTCGCAAAATATATAAAGGATCATAATCTATCACCATTTGAAGCCATGACCTATATTCATAAATGGGCATCTAATTTTGTTTATAATGGTGGAATGGGATTACAAGATGGCAGAGTATTACCATCTACTTTAAATACTGATAAGATTGTTTGTAGT
Organism: Bacilli bacterium; assembly: GCA_017517765.1. Taxonomy (GTDB): domain Bacteria; phylum Bacillota_I; class Bacilli_A; order RFN20; family DUOF01; genus RGIG6178. The sequence continues at coordinate 823,144 of JAFWYE010000006.1, forward strand.
GGATATGCTAGTATGGTTAAGGCAGTTGTTGATAGAGCTAATCTTCCTGGGTTATCTTGTGAAATAAAAGGCTGCTACATTATTATTGATGGTAAACCTAATGGACATTGCCATAATCTTGTTACAATTAATGATCCAAAGTATGGCATAGATGGAACTTATGTAGAAGATGCTTGTTGGGATTCAAAATTAAAAGGTGAAGATGTTCAAAGGGGTATGGCTCATTGCTTGTACTCGGTTAATGACCTTATGTGCTTTAATGGTGGCTCTAGATATTTTTCTTTAGATAGGGAAGATAGATTTTCTAATTTATTAGTGGACACAAAAGATTTAGAGGAAAATCTTAAAATGACTAGAGCAGGGTGGCTTAGAAAATTAATATGGAAGATGCAAAGAGATGCAAAATATAAAACTACAATTCCAGAAGTTGTAAAAAAATATGGAGAAAACAGTGAACCAATTCCTATTGAAAAATATGAAGAAGCATTAAGGGTGGTATATGGCACTAAATATGATGATCCAAACATTATTGAAGAAAAGGTTAGAAGAGATGTGGAAAATTCAAAGGCAAGAGCAGTTAGCACTTTTAATGAAAGAAGCTCTAATGTGTTTTCAAGAGGTTTATCTAAAGCTGAAAGAAAAAAAATTACAACTGCATCAAAAGGTCCACAAACAAGACTATAAAAGAGAGAAATTTATTTCTCTTTTTTTATTTATGAAATAAATAGTTGTTGAAAGCGAGTTTTGGTAGTGTTAAAATTATAGCGATTAGTAAGGAGGTAAGGATATGGATTGCGTAAAGTTATATTTTAGACAATCACTAGTAGGTGTATTAACATATAATTCCAATGATGAAGTATATGTTTTTGTTAAAAACAAATTCTTTGCTAATGAATATATAAAAAATGTTATAGGAATAAATGATGATAAAGAAATTTATTATTCTAAACATTTGTTTTCTTTCTTTTTATCTTTTCTTAAAAGATATGGTGGTAATGAGGCAAATGATGAATATAAAGAATTACTAAGAATAACTAAGTTTGATTTTGATAAGAATCAATTCTGGATTGGGGCGTGAAAATATGGCAAATGATAGCATCAAAAAGTTATATAAAAAAAGAATTCGTCCTGGTGGATACATTGATTTAAATCAATTTGCTACTTTAAAAGAAAACTCTTATGTTTATGGTAGTAATGCTAGATTTTGGTTTAGATTTAATGATGGAAGAGTTTTATTTAAAGCATATGAAAATGATTTGGAGGCATATGGAGAAGTTTTATATAGTAATATAGCTTCTAGATATAATATAAATTGCCCTAAATATGATTTTGCTACTTGTACTACTGGTAAAGATGATGAATATGGGACTATTAGTTTCGATTTGGGATTTGGTGAAGATAAAATTGCTATTGATGGATTAACTTTGTTTGCTAGATATGGTAATGACACTATTCCTGAACTTTTAAAAAATAGAACAGATAATTTAGAAGTAGTTAAAATGTTTAATAAAAAATATAATAATTATGTGGAGTTTACTAAACTATTTGAAAGAAGATATCCAGATGATGTTAAGACGTTACAAAAAGAACTCATTAGGATGTTTACTTTAGATGTTTTGCTTGATAATGTTGATAAGAACTTATGGAATATAATCATTGTTACAGATTCATATGGGAATAATCCTCACTTATACTCAATTGATAGTTCGCATATCGCTTGTCTTTATAGAGGTAGAGAATTTATTAAAGGAGCTATATCTAACTTACTTACCAGTGATGGAAGTGTGACAATTGGTGATTACTTGTCTGGGGGTTGTTATGGATATGATGTTGATGTTAAAGATAAGAATTATGATCCATGCAATGATTTGCTAGAATTTTATAGAAATAGTGATGAAGAAACTAGAGAAGAAATTTCTACGCTTATTAGATCTATTGATATAAATGAAGAAATAGAGAGAATAAATAGTGTACATCCGATGGATTCTAGAGTTAATGATTGGATTACTGCTGTATTTAATGCTAGAAAGGCATTTTTATTAAAGAAGTTCTATCACATTAACGATAATTACAAAGGTGAAGCAAAAAAGAAGAATTTTAGATTAAAAATTAAAAGATAAAATAGTCTAGGGGTTAACTTAGACTATTTTTTGTTTTAAAATAATATATGTATTGATGGGAGACGATAAAATGTTTGAATTTATAACTGTAAGAGAATTATATGAATTAGTGTTTAATGCTGATCATATTGAAAAAGATAATATAGAGTATGTTGAATTACAAGGATGGGTAAAAACCAATAGAGATAATGGTTCATTAGGATTTATTGAGTTCAATGATGGAACTTATTTTAAGAATGCTCAACTTGTATATTTTAAAGATTCATTTAAAGATTATGATACTCTTTCTAAATATGGAACAGGTACTGCATTAACTGTTATGGGTAAACTAGTATTTACTCCAGATGCTAAGCAACCTTTTGAAATTCAAATTAAAGAGGTTAGATTAGAGGGAGAATGTGCTAGCGATTATCCAATGCAAAAGAAAAGACATAGCTTTGAATACTTAAGAGAAATTCCTCATTTAAGAGTTAGAGCTAATACTTTTAATGCTGTATTTAGAATAAGAAGCGTACTTAGTATGGCTATCCATGAATTTTTCCAATCTCAAGGATTTGTATATGTACATACTCCATTGCTTACAGGTATTACATGTGAAGGTGATGATATGTTCCATGTAGTTACTGGAAGTAATTCAAAAGAATATGATTCTTATTTTAATAAGAAAACTTTACTTTCTGGATCAGGACAAATCCATGTTGAAGCATTTGCTTTAGCATTTAGAGATGTTTATACATTTGGCCCTACTTTTAGAAGTGAAAAATCTAATACTAGAACACATGCAAGTGAGTTCTGGATGATTGAACCTGAAATTGCTTTTGCCGATTTAGAAGATGATATGAATCTAATTGAAGATTGTATTAAATTCTGTATTGATTATTGTATGAATAACGCAAAAGAAGAGATGGAATTCTTTAATAAAATGATTGATACAACTTTATTTGAAAGATTAAATCATGTGTTAAATTCTGAATTTAAACGTTTAGAGTACACTGAGGCAATTGAATTATTAAAGAAAGCTGTGGCTAATGGTACAAAATTTGAAAATGATAATATCGAATGGGGTATGGATTTAGAAAGCGAACATGAAAGATATATAACTGAAAAAGTAATTAATGGTCCTGTTTTCTTAATTAACTATCCAAAAGAGATTAAATCATTCTATATGAAGAATAATGCAGATGGAAAAACAGTTGCTGCTTGTGACTTGTTAGTCCCAGGTGTTGGTGAACTGGTTGGAGGAAGCCAAAGAGAAGATAACTATGATATTCTAGAAGAAAAAATGGTTAGTAGTGGTTTAGATATGAAGGATTATGGTTGGTATCTAGATTTAAGAAAATATGGTGGATGTAGCCATGCTGGATTTGGTATTGGTTTTGAAAGATTTGTTATGTATATCACTGGCATGCAAAACATTAGGGATGTATTACCATTCCCTAGAACTTATAAGAATTTAGAGTTTTAAGAGGTATGTATTATGGATGAGGAGCTATTAGAAAGGAAACTATTACAAAGAAAAAGAATTAGAGGTCTTTTGATTTTATTAGATCTTCTTTTACTTGCGCTTCTTGTCTATGATATTGTTATGTTAGTAAAAGGTTGGATGTAGATGAAAAAGAGAGAATACTTGTCTTTAGGAGGGCTTTTTATTGCTCTTCATTTAGTATTTATATTGTTATCTAGATTTTTGCCAGGAAGCTCTTTGCTACTTGTGATTTTCTTGCCTCTTTTGTCTGCGGTTTATACATTAAAATTTAATAAAAAAGAGGTTGCGATGTTTCTTGTTGCAACCTTATTTTTGTGTTTGATTTTTGAACCAATATCTGCCCTTATATATGTTGTTCCTGCCCTTATTTGTGGGGTCAGTTATGGTATTTTAAAAAAGAAGAATATAAGAGAGTTAACATTAGTTTATGCTTCATCAGTTGCGCATTCTTTTTCTCTTTTAGTTTCATTTTTGTTTATAAGTTTGTTATTTAAAGAGGTAGAGTTTTTTGATATATTTTCTTCTTTTATAAAAAAAGAAGGTGCAGCATTTTATTGTTGCATTTATTTGGTTTTGGTAGTGCTTGGACTAATAGAAGCTTTTATATTGCATCTTATTTGTGATAATGAATTAGAAAAATTAGGATATGAAAGAGCAAAAGAAGAAGAGGAAACGCCGAATTGGATATTAATTGGATTTTCTACATGTTTCATTTTATATGTGATAACAATGTTTATTGCTCCAATATATACGCTCTATTTATTGCCGTTTGTTATCGCATTCATTGTTCCGATAATTGTTGAATTCATTACAAGAAACAAAAGAAAATGGATCTATATTTTGTGTGGTGGAATAATGTTTTTTGCTATATTTTTAGTAGGAATAATAGACCCAATAACTTATCCTATTTTGCTAATATTTTCATTTTTACCTGTTGTGATGGAAAAAATTGTAAGAGTTTTGTACACATTTTGTCTAAAATATTCAAATAAGAGAAAAAATATTATAGAATAATATTATGGGAGCGTGATGACGATGCTAGAATTTATTAAAATGTTTGGGCTAGGAGTTTTATATACGGTTTTATCTCCAGTCTTTCTACTTGTCTTTTTACTATTTGTAGTCTATTCACTATTCAACTACTTAGTATTTGAAGTAATTAATGTGATTGGCTTTTTTGCGGGAAAAAGATTTACTGAAGAAACAGATTTAGATAAGAAATTAAAGAAAATGAAAGAACAAGGGTTAATGGGCCCTGCAGCAAATAAGGGTGGTGATCACAATGCTTAATATGTTACCTATGCTTATTCAATTATCTGAAAATGATAGAAGAATATTAATTGCTTTGTGTATCGTTCTTATAATTGTATTTGTTGTAATTGCTTATATTGCTCATGGTATTAAATCACTTATGAAGTGGCATGGAAAAGGTATTGACCAATACATGTATGGATTGTGCAAAGCTGGACTTGTAAAAAATCCAAAAGAATTCATGATGCAAGTTTTAAAAAGAGAAATCAGATATCTTTACATCAAAACAAGATGGGCATTTAGAATTGGTTTATCTACAGGATTAGTACTAGTTTTATTTGCGCTAATATTTAGACCAAGCGGGGAAGGACAACCATTATTTGCTTTCTATGGTGAAGCTTTAGATAATTTAAGAATCATCTTAGATTGGCCTAGAGGAAGATTCTTTGGAATTGATAACTTTGTTGTTGACTGGCCAACAGTGGCTAGATGGCCTGTTCCTCAATTTAACTTTGGTAGTATCATTACATACTTGTCTGTAATTGTGGCTGGTTATGTAATTGTTGTATTATTCATTTATGTTGTTGGATTTATTGGAAAGCTATTGAGAGCTAAAGATAAATCAGACGAAGTATTTGCTAAGGATTTAGATTCATTAAAAGTAGATCCTGATGAAATTGAAAGTTTAGATAATATCAATATTGATGGGAATGATGTAGATGGGCAACAATAAGGTTACTGCCCTAATTACAGTATTCCTAACATTCATTCTATTTATTATATTACAACCTGGAGACAACCCTCTTGCTTTAATTAGGGTTGCCTCCATTGTTGCTGCTATAGTGCTTATTATTGTGGTTGCATACACTCACTTTTTTTGGAGAGTTGAGCCTTTTACAAGAATTCATAAAGTAACTGACATTAGTGGAAAATGGGAAGGTGCATTTCCTAATAAAGCTAATAAAGAATTAGAAGTTGTTGTTAAGATAAAGCAATATTACGATGATATCCATGTTGAATTAACTACTAATAATACTAAAAGTGAATCATTAGTTACTAAGATAGTTAATGATGGTGATGGTAGCAAATTATATATTATTTATAAGTCTAAGCCTCTAAAGGTAGTAGAATCAAAAGATGAAATAGATTTTGGAACTATAATATTAAGAGTGGATGAAGATATTTTAGAGGGAGAGTTATTTAACTCTAAAGGTTTATCTGGGCATATAGAATTGTATCGTAAGGAATAAAAAGTTCTTGATTTTTAATATACATAATATTAAATTATTAGTACAAGGTAGGTGGCGTTAGTATGGATAAGATAAGATATGATGAAAATAAATTATATGATATTGAATTTGAAATTGTTAGCAATGGGTATTCTCCTAGAGAGGTTGACATGCTTTTAGATGACATAATCGCCGATTATGCTCAAATTAAAAAGATGGAAGAATACTATACAACTCAAAATGTAGCATTGCAAAAGACTAATAGCATACTACGCAATAAGATTTCAGACCTTGAAATGCAACTTGAGATGTCTAAATCTAGTGGTTATCAACTTCACGATAATGCTTCTAATATAGAACTTATAAAAAAGATAGCTATGCTAGAGAACGAGTTATATCAAACAAAACTTCAATTAGAAGAAGCAAAAAATTAAATATATATTCAATCTGGATAATCGCTGCTATTTTAGTAGAGGAAAGTCCACGCTCGCACTTTCTGTGATGGAAGTAGTGATTGTGCTAGTTTAATAAATAAGGCTAGGTAGTTTGAGCAACTAACGGCGGGTTAATAAACCTAAGTCGAAAGATATGGTTTAACCCCTAAGGTGCCACAGTGACGAAGTTGTAGGGAAACTTACAAGTGGAACGCGGTAAACCCCACAAGCGAGAAACCCAAAATTGGTAGGGGAATCAGTTGAAGAGAAACGAATCAACAACTGGATGTGAAAACATAGATAAATGATTATCAAAACAGAACGTGGCTTATAGGATTGAAGCTCACAAGAGGCAAATGCCTCTTTTTTTATTTTAATATTACTCATAATTTGGATTAATAATTTACTTTGAAAAAGTTTTCCTTTATTATATTAATAAAGGAAGTGGTTTTGTGAAGAAGATTAACAAATATTTGCTTTTAATTAGTTGCTTTATATTTGCTTTTTTTGTCTCTTCATATGAAGTAAGCGCAAAAGAGACAACATTGTATTCTAATTCAAGTCAAGTTAAAGGCTGTACTAAGGATGAACAAGAATATGGTAGCTCATCATCTAATTTTTGGAAAATAATGTGTGCACCATATACTATTGTTACAGGAAAAGAAGATGACTCTAGTAAATATACATTTTCAAGAGCTAATCATAATTTTACTTTTGAGTATGATTATGAAATAGAGTTCAATATTGCGGAAGCTAATATTCGTGATGGTACTCAATATGTAAATAGGTTTATAGGAATTAATGGTCCAACAACAATTACATATACGGATATAGACATAGGTACATATTATGTTTTTCCTGAAACCTTTATTGCATACCGATATGCCCCATTAAGTGGAAAATTCACACAAATCACTTCATTTTCTAGTGATACATCAGGAAGCTATTCGATTGATACTAAGGGTATATATAAATTAGAAACTTATGTTGAGGGTGGTGGAACAACTTATGCGACATATTTAGTTTATGAAAATGATTTTTATTACTCTAGTTTAAGATCAATCACATACGATAGCGATACTCAAAGTATGCAGTATGTTGCTAAAGTAAATACTCCTGAAAACTTAACATTAACTCAATGTGGAGATCTAACTGTAAAAATTGTATCTACTTCATCAGATGTTTTGAATTGTAATGTGACTTATGGAGATGTTCAAGGTGAGTATGATATTGTTGTAGAAACTACTTCTCAATTAACTTTTGGCAAAAATAGAACTACTACATTGTTATTTAAAGGAGCAATAATGAGCGCTACTATTTCTTATGATAGTGCATTACCAGTTTTAGTGGATGAACTTATTACTTACTATCCAGCAGCGCTTCCTGTTGAAGAGTTTGCTATTCAATATAATGATGAAGCACTTGAACTTCCAGAATCAACTATAGCAGTGTTTGAATATCAAGACGATAGTGCTACAGAGATTAAATTGAATGGAAAAAATTGTAGTGTTGTAGGATTTAAAGTCACATGTTCAATAGATAAAAATAGTGGCGATACATTGGTATATACTTTAGTTGATGCCTATGGAAATGAGACTATTGTTGAACATTTTGATATTAGTTATGGAGACTTAAGTGGCTTTGATGTCAATGAGCTTCGCTCTTATATAGAAATAAATGGTAATGTGATAACATTTACAAATCTAGACGAATATAGCGACTTTGATAGGATTTGTTTGTTCTATGGTACAGAAACAAGTGAATATATTTGTGCTAATACTACAAGTGAATTGTCAGTAACTTCGGATAAATATTACTCAGGACCAATAAGCGTTGTATTGACTGATGTTTGGATGAACATAATTAAGTTTTCTTACGATGAAGTAACTTTAGATTCTGGATATGATCCATCTATATATGAAGTTAATAATATTGTAGGTGACCCTGTTTATAAGCATGATGTTACTAATGAAGTTAAAGATTTGATTGAACTAGCTTGTGCTGGGGAAAGTGAATGTCTAAGCACTGTTAAAGTTTATGGGAAATATGGAGTTACAGAAGAAGTTTTGAGTAACAGTTCATCAATTTCTACACTTAAACTTCCTACTTATTTAGAAATGCTTAACAAAGGTTTTACTAATAAAGCATGTGCGTTTCAAAGATGTAATGAAACAATAGAAGTATATGTTTCTTATGTGGTTGGTGGATTTAAACAAAAGTTAGCTGCTAAGTATTCTTATATTGATACACTTCCACAAATAACTGATCAAATAGATGATTATCAACTTAATAGAAGATATGATTTTTCCGATTTGGATGTTAGTAATTTTATTACTATGAGAGAATTATTTGCAACACCACTAGGAGTTACATTGGTGGATGGCGATGGAACAACTTATGAAGGTATAATTACATCTAGATTTGTAAGGTATATAGATAGAAATGGAAATGTTAGCAAATTGAATAATTTGCCTTACACTTATATCGGAGGAAAAAAGGCATTTGGTTATTACTTACTAGAGGGTAGTGTTAAACTTACTAAAAACGTTACTACAGGTGCATCAATTAGTGGCGATGTATATGGAAAGAGTTTCTTTGTAAATGTGGAACTTGCAGATACTAAAAAACCTGTTTTAACTCTTATTGGAGACTCTTCTATGAAGCTTAAACAATATGATGTATTTAAAGATCCTGAGTTTAAGTGTGTAGATGCAAGTACTTGCACAATGTCTACCAAGTATTACTATGAAAACGAAAACAATGAAGTTGATAAGGTTGACACAACAATTCCAGGTACATATATAATTAAGTATAGTGCAATGGATGCAGATGGTAACGTTAGTACGCTAACAAGAACTGTCTATGTTGAAAGCGTTAATGCAATGAATGGAACTGCAATTGTAATTATTGTAGTTGTAATATTAGTCTTTGTAGGATCTATTGCTATTGCAATATGGTTTGAAATAAAAAGAAGGAGAGAAGAAATCTAATGACAAATGTAAAAACAGAGAAGAAAACTATAAATTTACCTAATAAAATTACAATATTTAGAATGATTGTGGTTATTGCAATTATTGTTTTAGCCTTAACTCCAAGACCTGAAAATTGGATTTTTTCAATATTTGGAATTAAGCATGATTATAGAAGTGTTGCTATATTAGTGCTATTTATATTAGGATCTATAAGCGATTGGCTAGATGGGCATCTAGCTAGAAAAAATAATTTAGTTACAACATTTGGGAAGTTTATGGACCCAATTGCAGATAAATTGTTAGTTAATACATTATTTATTATTGTAGCTGCTGGTGGATTAGTTCATTTTATTGTTCCTATTATCATGATTTCTAGAGATACTGTTGTTGATGCAATAAGAATGATTGCTGTGGGGGAAGGAAAAGTTATAGCTGCTTCTAAACTAGGAAAGCTAAAAACTGTTACCCAAATGATAGCTCTTATAGCAATGCTTGCACTCACTACTGTTCCTTATATTGAAATTTTAGCTTATGTTGCTGCTGTTGTGTCTTTGATATCAGGAATTGATTATTTCATGAAAAATAAAGATACAATTTTAAAAGATTTAAGAAGCTAGGGCAAAATTTTAAATTAGATGGTATGTTAGTTATAAAGGGGGAGGCAATAACATGGCTGAAAAAAAAGTAAAAGAAATTAATAAAGATAGTGCACTTGAAGATGCGTTAAAAGAAATAAAAAAGACATATGGAGATGGCTCTATCATGAAATTAGGGGAAAGAGCGAAATCTAATGTTGATGTTATTCCTAGTGGTTCTATGGCGATTGATAGAGCGCTTGGCATTGGGGGATATCCAAAAGGAAGAGTTATTGAAATATTTGGCCCTGAATCTAGTGGTAAAACAACTGTTGCGTTGCATGCAATAGCAGAAGCTCAAAAGAAAGGTGGAAAGGCAGCGTTTATTGATGCTGAACACGCAATTGATCCTGAATACGCTAAAAATTTAGGGGTTAATGTAGATGAACTTATATTATCTCAACCTGATTATGGTGAGCAAGCTATGAGTATTGTGGAAATACTTGTTAAATCTGAAGCTGTTTCTTTGATTGTTGTGGACTCAGTTGCTGCATTAGTTCCTCAAGCTGAATTAGAGGGTGAGATGCTAGACTCTCAAATGGGGTTACAAGCAAGAATGATGTCTAAAGCATTAAGAAAGATTACTGGTTATTTAAATAAGAGCGAATGTACAATAATATTCATTAACCAATTAAGAGAAAAAATGGCTACTATGGGGTATGGAAATCCTGAAACTACTCCAGGTGGTAGAGCTCTTAAATTCTATTCTACAATTAGATTAGATGTTAGAAGAATTGAGTCACTTAAGAATTCAAATAGTGAAGTATATGCTAATAAGGTAAATGTAAAAGTTGTTAAAAACAAGGTTGCTGCTCCATTCAAGGTTGCTACTATTGATATTTTATTCGGTGAGGGAATTTCAAAAGAAGCAGAAGTTTTGGATATTGCAGTTGAAACAAATATTGTTAAAAAGAGTGGTTCTTATTATGACTATAATGGGGAGAGAATTGCTCAAGGTAAAGAGAATGCTAGAAAATATTTAAAAGAGCATCCAGTTGTATTTGAAGAAATTTTAAATAAAATTAAATCAAGTGACTCTGAAGAAAAATAAAGATTGATTTGTAGGTGAAGTGAATGGAAATAGTTATTGTAAAAGAAAAAATGTATGGGCATGATAAAGAGGTAATAACAATTAAGGATGATGGTATTTACTTTGAAGAAGGTAATAGTTATCCAAGATTAGTTAGTAATAATGTTGATGTAATTGATGCATTATTTACTAGATTCTTTTCTATCACCTACACATGGAAACAAGAATATATGGGTCCAAGAACTGTGGATGGATATAAGTATCTTATTACTATGAATATCAATCATAAAAGAAAGAGTTATAAAGTACAAAATAAATTTCCTGATAATTGGGAAGAATTCATAGATTTGAAAGATAGTTTATTAGAAGGCGGTTATTTATAATAACCGCTTTTTTCTTATAAAGTTTTCTACTGGTTATATTGTTAATGAACCAAAAAATAGATAAAATAATAGTGTATAGAAAAATATACAAATTATATTCTATCACTTATAGGAGGAACACATATGGAATGGTTTGTTGCACTCCCTATAGGTTTAATTGTTGGAGCTCTTCTTGCAGGAGCTGGTGTATTTTGTTATATGAAGTTTATGCCTTCTAATAAGGCTAAATTAGCTAAAGAAGAGGCAAATAATATCCTTAAAGAAGCTGAAGATAAAGCAAATAATTTAATGCGTAATGCTGAAGTTGATGCTAAGGCAATGACTTATGAGATGAAGCAAAAAGCAGAAGAAGAAATCAAGAATATGAAAAGTGAACTAGTGGAGTCAGAAAATAAACTAGCTCAAAGAGAAGACACTATTAATCGTAGAGATAATGCGCTTCTTGCTAAGGAAGAAAATTTAGAAAACAAAATAAAACAATTAAATGAAAAAACAGAACAATTAAATAATAGGGAATTTGAAATTAACAAAAAAAGCGATGCTATTACTAAAGAATATGAAAGAGTTGCATCATTAACTGTTAGCGAGGCTAGAGAAGAGTTATTTAGAATAGTTGAGGAAAAAATCGCTAATGAAACTACAGCTTATATCAAAGCAAAAGAAGAAGAAGCAAAATTAAAAGCTAATGATATGGCTAGACAAATATTAGGTAGTGCGGTGGAAAGGTTTGCTCAAGATGTGGCAAATGAAAGAACTGTATCTACAATTTCTTTACCAAATGATGAATTAAAAGGAAGAATTATTGGTAGAGAAGGTAGAAATATTAGAACAATAGAGCAATTAACAGGAGTTGATTTAATTATTGATGATACTCCAGAGGTAATCACAGTTTCTTGCTTTGATCCAATAAGAAGAGAAATTGCAAAAACTGCTTTAGAAAATCTTATAAAGGATGGAAGAATCCAACCTGGTCGTATTGAGGAAGTTGTTGAAAAAGCAAAAGAAGAAGTTAATGAATTAATTAATAAAGCTGGAGAAGATACTATATTTGAATTAGGTTTATCTAATATGTCAAATGAAATGATTCATACAATTGGTAAACTAAAATATCGTACTAGTTATGGCCAAAATGCTTTGCAACACTCAAAAGAAGTTGCTTACTTAACTGGTATTATGGCTGCGGATTTAGGATTAAATCAAAACTTAGCTAGACGTGCTGGTTTATTACACGATATTGGTAAAGCTCTAGATTTTGAAGTTGAGGGAAGCCATGTTGAATTAGGTGCTAAACTTGCTAGAAAACATAATGAAGACAGAGTTGTTATTAATGCAATCGAATCTCATCATGGAGACACTGATCCAGATAATGTTATTTCAAATTTAGTTAGTGCTGCTGATACTTTGAGTGCGGCTAGACCAGGTGCTAGAAGCGAAACTTTAGAGAATTATATTCAAAGAGTTGAAAAACTAGAGAGTTTGGCAACTGGTTTTGAAGGTGTTAGCCAAGCATTTGCTATTCAATCTGGTAGAGAAGTTAGAGTTATGGTTGTACCTGATAAAGTTGATGATCTTAAAGCGTTTAAGATTGCTAGAGATTTAAAAGATAAGATTGAAAACGAACTTACTTATCCAGGTCAAATTAAGGTTACTGTCATTAGAGAAGTTAGAGCTAATGAGGTAGCTAAGTAATATGAAAATATTATTTATTGGAGATATTTATGGGAAAGCTGGAAGACTTGCTTTGCATAAATATCTTCCTTTAATTAAGGAAAAATATGAGGTTGATTTTGTAATCCTTAATGCAGAAAATACTACTCATGGTCGAGGATTAAATATTAAAAACTATGCTGAAATTAAAAATGCAGGTGTGGATTTTATAACTTTAGGAAATCATGCTTTTGATAATAATGAAGTATGTACTCTATTAAAAAACAAAAGTGATATTATAAGACCACTTAATCTTAAAGATGTTTATGATGGAGATGGAAGTAAAGTTGTAAAAATAAAGGGAATGGATGTAAGAATCAGCAACGTTGTTGGAAGAGTACATGTAAATATGAAAGGGCTTACTACACTTAATCCTTTTGATACTTTAGAAGATATTGTTGATTTTTCAAAAGAAAAAATCCACATTGTGGATATTCATGCTGAGGCTACAGGAGAAAAGAAAAGCTTTGCAAAATATTTTGATGGAAGAGTTAGTGCGGTTATTGGAACTCATACTCATGTTCAAACTGCAGATAATCAGGTGTTTAAAAATGGGCTTGCTTATATAAGTGATGTTGGATATTGTGGCGCTTATGATAGTGTTTTAGGAGTTAATAATGGTGCCGCTATATTATTTTCTAAAGATCAAGATTTTAAATCTAATACTCCTGAGGAAAAAGGAGATTTAGAATTCAGTGCTGTTTATATAGATATAGATGAAGAAACAGGAAAATCTAATTCTATAAAGAGGATTTATATAACTCCAAATAAACCTGAAATTGAACTTATAAATTAAAAAAAGGTACGTGTGTACCTTTTTTATTTTTTCTTCTTTTCTTCTTTTCTTTTGTCATTGATAAAATCTACAGCTTTTTCATCAATTAAACTTATTCCTTCTTTTTTTGCTATCTCTACCATTTGAGTAAGTGCAGCTTTTAAGAATACGCGAGGTATTTTAACAAGCTTTTGGCATGCTTCTTTTGTGAATTTTACTTCCGGATCAATTCTCTCTGCGGCATACATAACTGAATTTACATCGCCATCTTTGGCTTGAATTTTTTCAGCGATAGGACGTTTGAATTTTGTATACCAGAAGTTAGTGCTATCCCTGTAACCATAATCTACTGGAACTCTAGGATAACCACCAGCTTTTACCCCATTAATAATAGTGTTGTAGTAAGTTTCTTTCATCCAAATTTTATCGATTTTTAAAATAAAGTGAGCACCAAACTTACTTGTAATACCATTGAAATTTCTAAATGGTGGTTCATATCCTTCTAGATTTCCTGGTTTATCATTGAAAGCATCTTCTAAAGAGTCATCCCAAGTACATTCAAATACTTGAAAAGCTTCACTTACAAGTTCTGGTCTATCATCTCCAAGAGTAGATTTTTCTAAAGTGAATATGCAATCTTTCATCTTTTCTTCAGTAGTATCTCCCGGGAAGCCAAGTCTTACTGCTTCTTTAAAATATTTTCTTTCATCAGTAATGAAATTAAGAGTTACTTTTTTTGTTCTTAAAATATTTTGTGCAGTATTAGAACTATTTCTACACTCTAGAATCATTGCATAGTAATCTTTTCCAGCGATGTAATAAGGAAAACACAATGAATATGCACCTAAATTAGTTTGTCCTGATTCACTTACAGTTGAAGCAAGAATAGTAGGCATTGGGAAAAATGCCGATGTTTGATAAAAATTATCTACAATTCTTAAATCCTTAAATTTTTCCATATATTATAACCTCCATACATGTTTAGTTTACCAAAATTATTTGAGTTTTTTTAGGCAAAACTCATAAATGTTTTCGATATTTTTTGAATTGAAATTTTTAAAAGTTTTTAAATTAATCAGTGCATCTAGAATTTTGGGTAAAAGAGATTTTTTATTAACTTTACTAATAGATATCATGTTAGGATATTTTATGTTAGTAGTAATGCTTACTTGTTTTATGTTCGCATTGTTTCTTATGAATTCTAATACTTCTTGTGTTTTAGAAATATGTCCAGGATTATTTGAATAATCAATATTTGATAAAACATTTAAAGAGCGAGAAATTGAAGTTATGAATTCTTCTTTGTTATTTAAATCTATGATATCTGCATATAAAACATCATCACTATTCATAAAAAAAGATAGTAAATATACAAGATTAGAATTTGGAGCTTTATTGAGAGTTATTCCTGCAACCCTTTCATTATGCTCTTTTAAGTTATTGTGTATGTTTGCCACAAGATCACTTGATATCCTTGTAGGAATGCTTTTGTCATCTAATTCAATAACTTTAGAATAGTAATTAATGGATAAAACTTCTACATCCTTTTGAGTATCAAAAGGAATGATTTTACTAGCTAAATTAACAATATCATCTTCGTCTACATAAGGTTCTATAAAACTGTATTCATCTTCTAATGTGTAATCAAGATTGCAATCTATTTCAGCCTGTGTTTTTTTGCCTTCAAGTAAACAACCATCTTCGCTATTACACATGTACCTTTTTATCTCTCCATTTTCAGCATACGCAAATATGTAATCATCACTGACTCTAAATGAAGCAAAGAAGGCACTGATTGAATTCTTTGAATTATGCTTTAAAAACTCTTTTACATAATCATGATCATCGCCTTTATGGAAGATTATGCTTCCATAATTTGTTTTTATTTCAATGATATCTTCACTGCCTCCATACATGTTTTCATTAAACATTTCACATAGATATCCTTCATCATCTTCCTTATAAACTTCAAGTGCATCTTGAAGCATATCTTCTTCAAATTTATACCCCGATAAATCTAGGTTACTAGTGTCTTTCAAATAGTAATAACATGTTTTATAAGAAATTAATTCAAATATTTTCATAATTATCGCCTCAGCTTCATTTTAAGTTAATTTTAGGAAAATAGATATATTTTTGAATTTTTACAAATATATTGTATTATGGGGGAATAATATGGAAAACTTAAAAGTTTCATCTAAGTCTGATCCAAATTTAGTGTCAGGAGCAATAATTAATGTTATTAAAAAGGTAGGTAAAGTGGAGATTCATACCATTGGTGCAGGTGCACTCAACCAAGCAATTAAAGCAATTGCTGTAGCTAGAGGACATATAATGTCAAATGGATTGGATTTGAGATGCAAACCTTGTTTTTTTGAAATAGATATGGATGGAATACGAAAAACGGGTATCAAATTACTTATAGAAGTAGAGCAAGTCAACTAAATTTATTTATAAATAGCCTATGGCTATTTTTTTTATGTGATATAATTTTTATGAGGTGATACGTGTGATAAAAATTGAAAATATTACTAAAATATTTGGTGAAGATTTTGTTGCAGTAGACAATATTAATGTTGAGCTTGAAGAAGGAAAAATATATGGCTTTTTAGGCCCTAATGGGGCAGGAAAGACTACAACTTTAAAGATGTTAACTGGTATATTAACTCCAGATAAAGGAAACATTAATATCAATGGATTTGATGTGGTAAAGCAACCATTAGAAGCGAAAAATCAATTTGCTTTTGTAAGTGATGATCCTGATATGCTTTTAAAACTAAAGGGAATTGAATTTTTAAAGTTTATTGGAAAAATTTATAAAGTTGATGAATTCACTTTAAAGCAAAATATCTTTAAATACGCAGAAGTTTTTGAAATGGCAGATGCCTTAAATGACAAGATAGAAAGTTACTCACATGGTATGAGACAAAAAATTAATCTTATAGGGGCTCTTATACATAATCCTAAAATTTGGATTTTAGATGAACCACTTACTGGACTTGATCCAAAGGCTAGTTTTACATTAAAACAAATGATGAGAGAACATGCAGATAACGGGAATATTGTTTTATTTTCTACACATGTACTTGAAGTTGCTGAAAAAGTTTGTGATCACGTATTTATTATTAATAAAGGAAAAATAATATTTGATGGGGCAATGAAAGAATTAAAAAATAATAAAGACGAATCATTAGAAAAGATCTTTTTGGAGCTAGTGTCAAATGAATAACATTATTGCACTAACTAAGGTTTTGATAAAAAACAACTCCATAGGAGGAAATAAAAAAGGAAAGAAAAAAGACAAGGGGGCTTATATTTATCTTTTTGTATTAGCAATTTATGTTTTGGTTTTTTCTGCTCCTATTATGATGGTTTTAGATGATATATTAGCTACATATAATTTTGGTGAACTTATATTATCTTTGGTTTTACCAGTTGGCGGAATTGCTTCCATTATATTTGCAATATTTTCTATGGCAAGTATGTTTTACTATAGTAATGATATAGAAAAATTAGTCCCATATCCAGTCAAGTCTGGAGAATTATTTATTGCTAAATTTTTGTCTTCTTTGACTAGCATATATTTGATATTGTTTATGTTTGTTTTTCCAATCATATTTGGAGTGGGGTTGGGGGTGGATGCAGGAATTACATATTATGTATATGCAACTATGATTTGCATTCTAATGCCTATATTGCCTGCTGCAATTGTATCAGTTGTCTTTTTGCTATTAAACAAGGTTCTTAATCTTGGAAAAAGAAAGACATTATTTATGTATATAACAGTTGCTCTTGTTATGATATTTTCTCTTTCATATGGACTAGGTATGGGGTATTTGCTAGAAATGGAAACAGGAGATTTAGTCAACTTGTTATCAGGGCAACATACTTCAATTATTGAAGCTTCTAATTATATATTTCCGTTTTTTAATAGTGCAAAATACGCTTTAATGCATGATACGGAAGTGATTGGCGTTGCTTCTTTTATGACTTTTTTGGGTTTTAATATATTAGCGATGATTATTCTTTATTTTTTGGGAGAAAAATTCTACCTAAAGGGATTAACAAAAAATTCAGGAACCAAAAAAGAAAAGAAGTCATTAGACCAAGTATATTCCAAAGATTCAGGTGGCATAATGAAGGCTCTTATAAAAAAAGAGTGGAAAATCATAAAAAGAACACCTGTATATATGTTAAATATAGTTGTTCTAAATCTTATATTTCCAATCTTATTTGTTATTACTTATCTTATTGCTCCAGAAGAAGAAATAATTGCAAATATAGATTTTGAAAATTCAGGAGTATATTTAATTGTTGTTGCATTAATTGTATTTATGTGTGAATTTTGTGGTTCTACAGGAAGTAGTAGCGCTATTTCTAGAGAGGGCAAAAATGCTACATTTATGAAAACAATTCCAGTTAGTTTAAAGAAACAAATTGATGCTAAAGTGTATTTCTCTTTTGTACTTGATTTAATCGTTGTGGCAATAACAGAGGTGTGTGCGGTATTTATGTTTAAGCTTCCCTATATATATTTGTTGTTAGTTAATTTACCTTTGGTATTTATTATTCTTATATCTAATTACATCAATGTTTTATTAGATTTAAAAAGGCCTAAAATATCATGGAATGATGAATCAGAAGCTGTAAAGCAAAATATGACTGTATTGATTGCTATGATGATGTCTATGCTTCTAGCTGCAATTTTAGCAGTTTTGGGAATTTTGCTATTAAATACAAATGTAAATATATACTTAACATCTTTTGTGTTTACTATTATAGCTATCTTGTGTTATATTTTAGTGGTTATTTATATAAAGAAAAAAGAGACAAAATTGTTTGATAAGGTGATGTAAATGAAGGATTATAGTAAGTATTTCAAAAAACCATCTTTGCAAGAAGAAGCAAAAAGATGCAAGGATAGAGTTGTGATAAATAAAGAAGGATTACTCTTGGATGAAGTGACTTCTGATATGGGAAAAAATAAAAAATATTTTGTTAGAACCTATGGATGCCAAGGTAATCAAGCTGATGGTGAAACTATTGCAGGTATACTTGAATTTATTGGATATTCTAAAACAGATGATGTTGAAAATGCTGATGTTATTTTACTTAACACTTGTGCAGTTAGAGAAAACGCAGAAGATAAAGTTTTTGGAGAAATTGGTGCGTTAAAAAGATTAAAAACAACCAATCCTGATTTGATTATTGGTATTTGTGGATGTATGTCTCAACAACCTCATATAGTAGATAAAATATTAGAGTCGTATCCTCAAGTGGATTTGATATTTGGCACTCATAATATAAATAGACTTCCATTGTTATTGAAGGAAGCATATTTTAATAAAGAAAGAGTAGTAGAGGTGTTCTCTAACAATAATGAAATATTAGAAAATTTACCTGTGTCTAGAGAGAGCAAGTTTAAGGCTTGGGTTAATATTATGTATGGTTGCGATAAATTTTGTACTTATTGCATAGTTCCTTATACAAGAGGCAAGGAAAGAAGCAGATTAATTGAAGATATTTTGCAAGAAGTTGAAAGTTTAAAAAATGCAGGATATAAAGAAATTACCCTACTTGGCCAAAATGTTAATGCTTATGGAAAAGATTTGAATTTAGGCTATGATTTTGCGACTCTTTTAACTAAAGTGAGCGATACAGGAATTGAAAGAATTAGATTTGTCACTAGTCATCCATGGAACTTTACTAGTGAGATGATAGATATAATAGCAACAAGAGAAAATATTATGCCTTATATTCATCTTCCTATTCAATCAGGTGATGACGAAGTACTAAGAAGAATGGGAAGAAGATACTCGTATAAAGAATATAAAGAACTATACGACATGATTAGAAGTAAAGTTAAGAACTCTTCGATTAGTACTGATATAATTGTTGGATTCCCAGGAGAGACAGAAGAACAATTTGAGAATACATTAAAGGCGGTTAGAGAATGTAAATATGATAGCGCATTTACTTTTATTTATTCTCCTCGTGTTGGGACTCCTGCTGCTAAAATGGAAGATAATGTAACAGATGAGGAAAAGAAGAATAGGTTTAATAGATTAGTAGAAGAAGTATCAAAGAGCGCTAAAGAGAGCAATGATAGATTTGTTGGAAAAACTGTCAAGGTCCTTGTTGAAGGAACTAGTAAGAAAAATGAAAACATCTTAAGTGGATATAGCGAAGAAAATAAACTTGTTAATTTCAAAGGCGATATTTCTAAGGTGGGCACTGTGGTTGATGTGAAAATAACTAATAGTAAAACTTGGACACTAGAGGGTGAAGCAGTTGGAGAATAGTGCAAAAAAAATAAATGAAGAAATTCTAAACCATCCTCTTGTAAAAGAGTATTTAAAACTAAAAATAGCAATTGAAAAAGATGTTGCTTTACAACGAAAAAAACAAAAATTAGATGCTATGAGAAAAGAACTGTGCAAAGAAAAAGAGGGTGACAGTGACCAATATTATTCGTTGTTGGAAGAATACAAGAAAGATTGGAAAATTAGTCGCTTTGAGTACTTAAATAATGAAATTAAGGGTTTAATGGTGGAGATTAGTGACATTTTATCCCTTAATTAAAAAAAAGACTTTAAATTATATGTAAATTATGTAATAATTAACTTAGTTAGTGAGGGATGTTATATGAGATGTCAACGTTGTGGATTTGAACTAGAAGCAGGTCAAACATTCTGTAGCATGTGTGGTACAGAACAATCAAGAGCAGAAAGAAAGAAAAAATGGAAACCTAAAACATTACTTTGGGTTATTAAGGTAGCAAGTAAGAACCATCTATGGATGTGGATAACTTTCATTATATCTATAGCTGTGTTTATTGGATTATTTGCTATGCCAATAAATCGTCCACTTAAAATATCTTGTATATGTCTTGGCGTATTATTAGTTGGTTATGAATTGTTTAATATTCTATTAGGATACAAGAATCCTAATGCTACAAAAACGAAAGCTTATAAAATTAGATACAAAATGTGTTTTGTTTTAGCAATGCTATTGTTACTTAGCCCAATTGTGTTTAACTTTGGAGCATTTGCAGATGCTATGCATGAAGGCGTTTGGATAGATGCTTGGGGCTGGTAATTATTAAAAGGGGGAAAATTTATGGCTGAATATGTTAATGGACACGAATTAGGTACTTATACTGTTAAAGTAATGGGGGAATGTTTGGCTCCTAGAATTGTAAATAGATTATTATTTCCTAACGAGAAGATTGCATTTGTTCTTCAAGGGTTAAGAGACGTTACTGTTTATACAGATCAACGTATTTTAATTGTTAACTATCGTGGTGTTTCAAATAGATCTGTAGAATATACTTCATATGCATATAGAGATGTTATATCATACTCTATTACAACTCCAGGTCTTGGATTTGATGTGGATGGTGAAATTGTATTGAGATTTATAAATAGAGAAGTACTAATTATCAGTGTTGACAAGGGTAATAACATGGATAGATATTTATTCCTTACTTATGATTTGGTTAGTGCTGGAAAAATGAATGTACCTCTTCAAAAAGGTGTATTCACTGATGGCGAAGACGTAAGAACTAATAACGAAAAATTCTTTGACTAATAATTTAAAAGGCCACTTGTGGTCTTTTTTTATTTTAATTTTCATAACATTAAATGGGTGAAAAAATGTTAAGAGAAATATTAACTAGAGCAGTGGTGTCAAAAGGCAAGCTAAAAAGCACAAATGTGGAAAAAATCGAACTAAAAAAAGAAGCAAATAAGGTAATCGGTTGTTGGGTTATAAATAGTAATTTTTTAAATATTGTGGAAAACTCAAAAGTATATTTAGAGGGAAGCTTTGATGTGCATGTTTGGTATGCGATAAATCAAGATAAA
Source organism: Bacilli bacterium (assembly GCA_017517765.1). Taxonomy (GTDB): domain Bacteria; phylum Bacillota_I; class Bacilli_A; order RFN20; family DUOF01; genus RGIG6178. The sequence continues at coordinate 845,031 of JAFWYE010000006.1, forward strand.
GATACTTTGATCGAAAAGAAAACAATAACCTATAAAGAAGAAGTTGAATTTGTGGAAAAATTCAATACTGATGAGGCAGAATACAAGGTTTACTGTTTAGAATATCCCCATTGTGTAGAACTTAATTTAGAGGAAAATCAGGCCGTTATAAAAGTTGATAAGGAGTATTCGATTGATGCAATAGGAGAAACTACACTTATGGTAGATGTTAATGAAAGTTTTAATGAAATTAAAATAGATACAGATTTTATAAAATAACCAATTGTGGTTAATTTAAAAAAAAGTTGCTTTATCATAATTGCTATGCTATACTAGTCTTAGGTACGAGGTGATAGGTATTATGAAAAGAGTAATGAGTAAAGTTGTTTTATCTTTAATGTTTGCTTTAGCTTTTGTTTTTGCTGGTGCAGCAACAATTGAAGCTGCAGGTTATACACCTAAGCAAAACGTTACTGTAACAGCTGGAGAACAAGGAAAGGTTCTTAAAACTACAATTGAAGGTAGTGGATCTAGTAAGGAAGTTGTCTATGTTGTAGATAGCGCAGACGCACATTTAAAATTAAAATATATAAAGAATAATGAAGGTAGTTATGCGTTTACTTCTAATATTAGTGTTGTAAAGTGTTCTGCAGGCGGTAGCTGTAGTGCATATAGCCCTGCAGTAAATGTTGACCAACTTAGAGCAGGCGGTTATACATTAGCTTTAGATGGATTTGAAGATAATGGTTATGGCCATACTAAACAAACTGTTGTGAATGTTTCTGGAGTAGTTAATGGTACTGATTTATCAACATTAAATTCTAACTATGGACGTGAAAATGCATTATATGTTCTTATTGATTATGTTGCAGTAAAAGAATATTGGAAGTTGTTTAAGGGTACACAAAGAGAAATAGTTGCTGCTTATAGCGAAGTAATTACAGTTGTTAATTTAGATAAAGTTAACGGATATGTAACTATAGAAAGTGCTGTTAATGGAACTACAATTAATGCATTAGTTTCTTCATCTGTTAAATTAACAGAACTAAAATATATTGAAACTGATCAAATTTTCAACTTTTCACAAATTGCTACTGATGAAGTAATTTCATTAGAAGAAGCATTTGCTAAAGTTGTAGCAGATAATGGTCTTACAGCTAATGATGTAGCAATCAAGAATATATTAAATACATTTAATCCAAGACCTCCTAAAGTTGGTCTTGCATATGAAACTGAATTCACAATTACTAAGGATGATGGAAAACATTATTATGTATTAGCAAAAGATGAATTTGGAAGTCTTGCAATCTATGATGTAAGCACTCCAGGATTTGTTAGTGGAAATACACCTGGTAATGAAGGTGTAGGTCCTAATGCTGCTGACACACAAGTTGGTAAAATCATCTTAGTTATATTAGTTGGTGTTTTAGTTCTAGCTGCTGTTCTAGTAATCATTCAAAAGATTGTTGATCACAGAAGAAAATTATATTAATACCTTTCAAATAAATTAAATAAAAAGCGCTTCGGCGCTTTTTTTATATTATTTGAGAAATTTCTTTAATTATTTTTTTTGGAGTAGCATAAGAATAAAAAGCATCAGTCATTTTATCTACTCCACAACGTATTGCAATTAAATATTCTTCGGTTATACCAATAATATATGAATCTGTTTTAGTGGATCCTGTTTTTCCATACATATTATTAATTTTATATAAACCCATTGTAGAATGCGTATAATAGTTACTAGTCTTAAATGGCAGATATAATAAATTTTGAATTTTTTTAGTAACAGATGAAGAAAGTATCAACTCTTTATTCATATCACTACTATAAAGCACATTGTTATATGAATCTGTAATATAGTTAATAAATGAATAGTCAATGTAGTTACCATTATTTGCAAATATAGAATATGCTTTAGATAATTCAAATAAACTAAATTCAGCACTTCCTAATGCTAAGCTGGGTAATCCATTTTCTATATTCAATTTAAATTTTTTTAAGTAATTAACAAAGTTTTTACTACCTAGTAAAAGTAAAAGTTTAGTTGCATATATATTATCACTTGTTGCAAAAGCTTCTTCCATATTTATAGGCCTATTTGCATATTTATTGTTGGCGTTTGATGGGGCATAATCTTGATAACCTTTTATATGAAAAGTAGTTTTTTCGCTTTTAAACTTTGTATCAATACCAATATCATTTTCCATTGCTAAAGCAAACAAAAATGTTTTTATTGTAGATCCTACTTGTCTTTTTGAATATAACGCTCTATTATAGGAACTATTTTCATAATCATATCCTCCTAAATTAAAAACAATTTTATTAGAGTTATTTTTGAAAATTAAAACTGATATTTCGTGGTCTAAAGATTTGTATGATGTTATTAAATTGTTTAAAGCTTTATATACATTCAAATCCAAATTTGTATAAACTTTTAATCCTTTATTGTAAGGAATATTTAGTTGTTTTATTTCAAATTTTACTCTATCCAAATAATAATGTATGTTATTTTTGCTTTCTTTTTGAACATTTAAAGTTACATCGTTTTTGGAATTTAAATGATATTCATTTTTACTAATATATTTTTCTTTATACATTGCCTCTAATACCCTGTTCTTTCTTATCATTGCTAGTGAATAGTTATTTATGGGTGAGGATTTTGTTGGAGAAGAGGCCAATGATGCTAGTAGTGCAGATTCATTTAATGTTAAATCTTTACTAGATTTATTAAAATAGTAATTACTGGCACACTCTATACCATAACAACCATGTCCTAAATATATCTGGTTTAGATATCCTTCTAATATTTCATCTTTGCTATACTTTGATTCTAGTTTAATTGTATAGTATGCTTCCTTTATTTTTCTCATTAATGTTTTCTCATTATTTAAAAATGAAATTCTTGCATATTGTTGAGTAATAGTGCTTGCTCCAGATGAGATGTTGCTATTTACTATATTTGTTAAAAAAGATTTTATAATTCTTAAGAAATCAAATCCTCTATGTGAATAAAAGTTTTTATCTTCATAAGCAATGAATGCATCAATTGTATAATTGTTAAGGTCCTTTAGATGTATGTATTTACTTGTTTTTTCTTTTATCTCGCTTGTTAATAAATTGCCATTTACATCATAATATTCAACGTAATTTTCTTTGTATACATGTTTTATTGGAAGAGTAAAAGTAGAAAGAGATAGTATAAGTAATAAGATAAGGGAGTAGTTTAATATTTTTTTCAAATTATTCACCAATATTAGTATGCTAACTTAAAATTTTAATATACTAGAGATGTGGTGATATTATGGCAAGTCTTAAAACGTTTAATTTTAAATCATCTGTTGTCTTTGGAGATGACATACAAGAAATAGATTTTATTACAAAAGGATTTATTGATGAAGAAAAAAAAGTAATATATTTTAAAAACGAAGAAAATACTTATAAATTTATTTTAGAAAATCCTTTAGAAGTATACTTTAATGATTCTAAATATATGTTTGAACTTAACAAAAAAACACTAGCAGATGTAAATAACGAAGGCTTTACATTTAATACTAGTGTTTATACTACTAAATTAGAAATTGATTCTGATGAAATAAATATTGAATATGAAATGGATTTCAATTCATTCAAAGGAAAATATATAATTAGTTTAAAGTGGCATTAAATGTTGTATATTGTCCATTTCTATATACTGTAAATTCTATTGGCTCATTTTTGTAATGTTTGAATAACTCTTTTTGAAATTGAATTTTGGAATTGAACTCAATTCCATTTATTTTTGTGACAACATCATTTAATTTGAACAAAGTATTTGTCGATTCAAGTACATATATACCATAATCTAGTGTTACATTATATGATGCTTTGTCAGCTAAAGTTAAGTCTACAACATCTATAATTGTTATTCCTAACTTACCACGTGTATATGGTTTGTTTTCAAAGAATGAGTTTGCCATGAATATAGCTCTATCCATTGGAATAGAAAAGTTAATATCATCAATTTTATTATACGCATCATCAAGTAATAATTTCATCGAATTAATTCCAATTAAATTACCATATAAATCAAATAGAGGACCACCACTATTACCATTATTTAATGATGCATCTGTTTGAATCATAAGTAGGCTATAGTTTTCATCATAAACAGATGTTATTGGTGAATCCAATTTGGAAATGATGCCTGAAGTAGCTGTAAAATTATATTCAGTAGATGATGGTGTTCCTATTGCGATTACTTCCATGCCCACTTTTAGATTATCTGATGTTTGTAGGGTGGCTATTGTATAGTTATTGCTTTTTGATACTGATAAAACAGCGACGTCCTCAAGAACATTATATCCGACAATTGTTGCTGCGCTTTTCTTTAAATTAGAATAAGTAACTTCGATTGATGTTGCCCCTGTTACAACATGAGCATTAGTGAAAATATACGCATAATTAGAATCTTCGCTAAAGACAACCCCACTGCCTAGAACCATTCCTTCTTCTATCATTCCTGTTATATATACAGTAGAAGTTACGCTTTGTTCATATACTTCTTCTTTACTTAAAAGAACTTGGGAAGGAGGTGCATAATTTATTGTTCCATTGTAATTAGATGGATTTATAACATTGATTTGTCCATTCCCGGGAATGGATGGGGGTTGTTGTTCAAAACCACTTTGATCTGAAGGATCATATAGTTCAAAATTCCATTCACATCCAGTAAGAAAAAATGGCACAAATAATAATATTAATAGTTTTTTAAATTTCATATTACAACCCTCACTAATCTATTTTATGAATAAATTATAACATTAATAAATAAATTTTACTAAGGAGGATTATATGAATAAAACTATTTTTCAAATTGATTATAAAATATCGGTCATAATAATTTGCGTTTTAGGTATAATATCTGGATTTGTTTCTAATGCTTATACAGTTAATGGTGTGGTGTCATTTATTTTTCATTTTATAAAGATTGGGGTTTTAACTCTCATTTACTTAGCATTGTATTTAATAGAAAATAAAAACAAGCAGTTTAAAGAAAAACTGAAATATTTATTTGGAGATTTGGCAATATTAAATCTTATGAATATAGTGTTTGCTATTTTTATATCCACTCACATATTGCCTCAGTTATTTTTGACGATGAGTGGTATTATATCTCTTTATATTGTTGTTTCATTTAGTTTTGAAATAGTAACACTATATTATAAAAATGAAATAATAGGCAAAATAACAGAATTTAATAAAAAAATAGGAAATGCAATTGCAAATCCTATTGTTAATTTAATCGATAATATTACCAACGATTGATAACCTTTTCAAAAAAGCAAGGGAAATCTTTAAATTCAATTGTTTTATTTTCTAGGGCAAGAGTCCCATTTAACTTGCCAAAAACTTGATTTTGATTACTTTGTATTATTAATGCATTAGTGTTAGAGTGTCTATTTATAATTGGTGTAAAAGTAGTGTTGAAGGATAAATCTTTAGAATATATTTTCCACTCAGAAAGGAAATCATCCTTTCCTTTTTTATTTTTTGGAATATCAAAAGTGATATCTTCAAGTTTTATATGTTCACCATTTACAAAAATCATGTTTTCACTAGCCTTACTTGTATCCCCAAAACCATATCCCAAATTGAATCCTACAAGTTCATTATCAATCATTCCATATCCAGCACCCCAATACCAAGTGTTGCTATATGTCCAAACACCTCTTCCCCAGTCTAAAAGGGCAAAAGTATCATCTTTGAATTCATATTCTTTTCCATCAAACTCAACTTTTCCAACAGCTTTAAAGCCTACAATTTTTTGGTTGTAATAGAAGTATTTCTTTTTTTCAAAAGGGGTTGCAATTACCATTGAATCTTTTGGCTCTTCAGTTAGCTCAAAATATACTTTATATGCTTTATTATTGTAAAAATTATCCATTGAACATTCTAGAATTCTTTTTTCTTTAGTTACTGTGAATTTGCAAGAATATCCTTTGTCTTCCTTAATGGTTATTCCCTCTTTTGAAGATGGGGGAAGGTTTGTTTTACCATTAGGAAACCAAAACATTTTAGAAACTGTTTTTTCCCATTTTTCTTTGAGATTTATAAATGAAGCAGATACTAATCCCATGTACGAGTTGTCATCGATAGTTAAAGCAATGGCAAAGTCTTTGTTTGAAATAAGATAATAGTCCCATTCCTTAATTCTCCATTTGTTTGCTTTTATATCTTTTCTATCATAGTTTAATAAAAGTTCGCTAGCATAACCAACATGTTTGAGATTTCCGTTTTCATCTAATAAGTTGTCAATTATTGTTATTCTGTTTTGCATATGTATCACCCATTAGTATTTTACTATATTTTCTAGAATATCTCATCTTTTTATATTAAAATATAAAAGTGGTGATAATATGGGAAATATTCTTATTATAGCAGGAATTGTAGTCATTGTAATTCTTCTTATTATGGTGGCGCTTTATGTTTCTATGATATTGAGAATTAGAGCTGTTAGTAGAAAAGTTTATAAGTATAAAGCAGAAAAGAATTTATTAAACAAGAATGTGTTGATAATCTATCAACCATCAAAGCATCAAACGACATATAAAATTGTAGAAAACATAAAAGAAGTTTTAAATGCTAAGGGATATGGATACTTTATACATACTTTAACTGAGGATGTAGAAAATTATGGCGAATATGAAAAAGTTATATTTGTTGCTCCTGTTTATTTTGGTGAAATACATCTAGAATTTTTAAAAAAGGTTATGAATTGTAAGATTGATAATTTAATTATGATATATAATGGCCTTAACAAAGAGAGCAACAAGGAAGATGAGTTTGTAGAAAGACATATTAAAAAATATAGTAAAATTAAACTTTATAGTGAAGATATAGAAAGAGTAAAGAAATTTATTGATGGGGAGGTAAAATAATGGAAAAGATTATACGTGTAGAACATGTGGATTTTTCATATAATAAGCCATCATCATTTATAAAAGATATGTCTTTTGAAATACCTAGAGGAAAATATACATGCATTATAGGACCTAATGGTAGTGGAAAAACGACAGTTTCTAAACTTATTTCAGGAATACTCGTTAGTGATAAAGGAGATATATTTGTGGATGGGATGATTATTAATAATCAAAATATGCCAGAAATTAGAAAATACATTGGTGTTATATTTCAAAATCCTGATAATCAATATATGTCTTCTTCACTAAAAGAAGATATTATATTTGCTTTAGAGAATCACAATGTAGATCCAAATAAAATGGAAGAAATTATTGATGAGGCAGCAAGAAAATGCAATGCAAGTCATTTGTTAGCAAAAAGCCCGTCATCAATGTCAGGTGGAGAAAAACAAAAAGGTAATTTAGCTAGTGTTTTGGCACTTGAACCAAAAGTACTAGTTTTAGATGAAGCGTGTAGTATGCTTGATGGAACGTCTAAAAAAGAAATGAGACATTTAATTAGTAATATGAAAGAAGAAGGAATAACTATTGTTTCTATTACTCATGACTCAGAAGAATTACTTTTAGCGGATTATATTATTTTAATGAATAAAGGTGAAATTGTTTTTGAAGGCAACAAAGAAGAGCTTTATAAATTTGATACATCTTTATATAACGTGGAATTACCTTATATTATGCAATTAGAAAAAGAAATGGGAAATGAGAATTTTTCTAGCGAAGAGGAATTCCTTTATAAGGTTGGTGAGACTTTATGAAAATAGAATTTAATAACGTTGATTATTCCTATTCAAAAAAAGGGACCTCTGCAATCAAAGATATTAACTTATCATTAGATAAAAATGAGATCACTTTTATTTTAGGGGCTACAGGTAGTGGCAAGTCTACACTTGTTCAACACATGAATGGACTTTTGTATTCTAAAAGTGGTGTTGTTAAAGTTGAAACTGGAGATAATGTATATATAGTTAACAAGAAATTAAGAAATATTAAAGATGTAAGAAGAAGTGTGGGAATGGTTTTCCAAAGTCCTGAAAATCAATTGTTTGAAAATACAGTTTTAGATGATGTTATGTATGGACCTTTAAACTTTGGGGTAGATGAGGTTGGAGCTAAAACGTCTGCCGTTGAATCATTGGAATCAATGAATGTAGATGAATCGTATCATCAAAAATCTCCATTTAAATTATCTGGAGGAGAAAAAAGAAAGGTTGCCATCGCAGGAGTTTTAGCATGTAAACCACAAGTTTTAATTTTTGATGAACCAACATCTAATTTAGATAATAAATCTACAAGAGAATTTTTCGATTTGATACAAGAATTAAAAAATCAAGGGCACATGATTATTATTATTTCACATAATGAAAACTTAGCTTATGAATATGCAGATAGAATACTAATAATGGCTGAAGGAAATATTATTTTTGATGGAAATCATATTGATGCATTTAAAGATAAGATTATTTTAGATAAGGCAAATATAGAAATTCCTTTTGTTGCTAAAGTAAAAGAGAGATTTGAATTAACTCAAGATGTTAGAAATATTAAGGAATTAGCGGCTTTATTAGGGAGGGAATCTCTATGAAGATGATATTTGGTAAGTACGTAGAAAATGATTCTTGGCTATCTAAAATTGATGCGAGAATTAAACTGGTGATGATATTGTGCCTTATGATATTGTCTTTTGTTAACTTTAACTTTTTTATCTATGTGGGACTATTTTTGAGTGTTGTTATATTTACTCTTGTAGGAAAACTTACTCTTAAACCAATTGTTTCATTTTTTAAGGGAATGTGGTTAATATTAGTTATACTACTTGTTATAAATGTGCTTACAGGTAGTAACTATATTTTTTTAGAGTTAGGAGTTTTAAAGTTTTCTTTTGAAGGGGTTATTGATACTCTTTATATCACTCTAAGATTATTGAATATTTTATTAATATCAAATTTATTAACTGCTAGTACAAACCCAAGTGAATTAACTTATGCAATAGAGTTTTATTTAGTTCCTTTAAAACTATTTAAAGTCGACATTCATGAAATAGCTCTTATGATGTCTATAGCAATAAGGTTTGTTCCAACACTAATGGAAGAAGCAGATAAAATAATGAAAGCTCAAACAAGTAGAGGAGCTAGTTTTGATAAAGGAAAATATGGAGATAAAATAAAATCTATGATTTCCTTAATTGTTCCATTATTTATATCATGCTTTGAAAAAAGTGATGATTTATCTGAGGCCATTTTAGTTAAGGGGTATGGTATAGGAACTAGAAGTAAATATATTCGTTCAAATCATATAATCATTAATGTAATTAGCGTTTTTGCATTTTTATCTCTTATAACTACAATGTTTGTTTTAAACGGGGTGATATAAGATGAGATATAAGGTTATTGTTAATTATGATGGAACAAACTTTAATGGATTTCAAAGACAAAAAGATTATAGAAGTGTTGAAGCTGAAATTGAAAGCGTTTTAGAAAAGATGCATAAAGAAAAAATCAGAATAATTGGAGCGGGAAGAACTGATAAAGGGGTGCATGCTTTAGGGCAAGTATTTCATTTTGATTCAGATCTTAAAATTACTGAGATGGGGTTAAAAAAAGGAATGAATTCGCTTTTACCTCCAGATATATATGTGGTTGATGTGAAAAAAACTAGTGAAGATTTTCATGCTAGATATAGTGCTAAATCTAAAATATATAGATATAAAATAAATGTTAATGAATATAACCCATTAGAGGTTAATTACGTATATCAACTTAATAGAGAACTTGATATTAATAAAATGATAAAAGCCGCGACTATGTTCAAAGGAGAACATAACTTTTATAATTTCTGTGGATATCAAGAAAATATCGACAAGAATTTTGTGAGAATAATTAACTCTATTGAAATTAGAAAAGATGATAAATATGTTACAATTGAAATAGAAGGAAATGGGTTTATTCGTTATATGGTTAGAATGATTGTTGCAATTTTAGTGGAAATTGGTCTAGGTAAAAAAGATGAATCATTTATTAAAGAAAGATTGGACTCTAACATAAAAAACAGGAGCAATTATAAAGTGCCAGGTAATGGATTATATTTAGTGAAAATAGATTATTGAGGTGAAAAAATATGAAAAAAAGAAGAAAGAATCTAGAAAATTTATATACATATAATTCTAGAAAAGATGAATATGAAATCAGTTTGTCTTTAAGAAATTATGAAGAAATATACAATCCATATGATTTTTCACAATATAAGAAAAGGGATATGGATGAAGATTTCTTGGATTATATTTATGACAGTTCTCTAGATATTCCTCTTAATCATAAAATTAAATTATTATTTCATTTAAAGGATAAGACTTATAATGAAGAAAAGTCTAGGAATTTAAAAAATGCTATTAAAAATAATTATAAGTGGAGACAAGCAATTATTCTTAATAAACTTAAAGATAAAATGAAAGAATGTGCTTTATTGTTTCTTGCTGGATCATTATTCCTTGTTTTAGCATTTTTAGTTCTTCCGCTTATTCAAAATGGAGGAACAGTATTAGACTTATTAGTAGAAAGCTTGTCTATTATAGGTTGGGTTTTCTTATGGGATTTAGTGGAAATACTTGCTTTTGAAGTTACTAAATTAAATAAGAAAAAGAAATATTTAAATAGACTTATTAATTCAAGAGTGGAGTTTGAACAATACTAATGAAAAGTTTGGATTACTTATTTAATAGCGATATTAAAATCTATCAAGATGATGATATGTTTAAAATGAATAGTGATACTAGAAATTTAGGAGAGTTCTTATCATTTAATAAAAATGATTATACAATTTTAGATGTTGGTTGTAATAATGGGGCGTTGCTTTTGTATGCTTATAAAAAGAAGAAAGCTAAATATTATTATGGTGTGGATTTAAATGATAAAGCATTAGAACTTGCAAAAGAGAGTATGAAGGAAAATGGATTAAATAACTATACTTTTTATCATAGCGAGTTTCAAAACTTAAAAATGGAGCAAGTGGATTATATAGTTAGTAATCCTCCTTATTTTGATGGGGAACATGTTAGTGAAAACATGGATAAAAGAAGAGCTAGATTTGCTGAATTTCTTCCACTTGAAGATTTAATTAAACATTCAAAGAGATTATTAAAAGATAGAGGGAGTTTATTTCTTGTATATCCAAGTTTTAAGTTGCCTCAAGTTATTGCTACTTTAGATAAATATAAATTTGGGGTAGTTAGATTGCAATTTGTTTATGATGAAAATAAAGATGAATCTATGGTATTTTTGGTTGAAGCTAGAAAAAGCATGAAACATTATTCAAAAATACCTAAGCCAATCATCAATAAAAGATAGATTTAATTTAGTGTGTTGACAAAACAAAATTATTAGAATATGATAGTAAACGTAAAAACTAAGAACAAGAGGAGTAGTTTAATGAAACTATTAGAGATGAAAGGTCACCGGGTGAAAGCCTTTCTTAGGGAAGTTAAATGAAGGTAGCTTGGGAGTTGTATAGCAGAAGTAGTAGTAAGTTATACTGTTAGTCGCATTAAGACTTTGAGGTAATTGTTTATCAATTATGAATAAAGGTGGTACCACGAGTAGCTTCGTCCTTTGACAAGCTCTCGTGTTTTTTTGTTTAAGGAGGAAAGAAAATGAATAAAGAAGGTTTAGAAGGTAAATATAGTCCTAGAGATTTTGAAGAAGGATTATATAAAAATTGGGAAAGTAATAATTATTTTGCTGCAAGTGTAGATTACAAAAAAGAGCCATATACAATAGTTATGCCTCCACCTAATATTACAGGTGTATTACATATGGGACATGCTATGGATAATACTCTTCAAGATATCTTAATGAGATATAAAAGATTAAAGGGATATAATACACTTTGGATTCCAGGAGTTGACCATGCTGCAATTGCCACTGAAGCTAAAATTGTTGCAAAGTTAAAAGAAGAGGGAACTAGTAAAGAAGAATTAGGAAGAGAAAAATTCTTAGATAGAGCATGGCTTTGGAAAAAAGAGTATGGTGGAACTATTACTACTCAACTTAGACAATTAGGCTGTAGCTGTGACTGGAGTAGGGAGAGATTCACTATGGATGAAGGTAATAATGCTGCAGTTAAGAAAGTATTTGTAGATTTATATAACAAGGGATTAATCTATAAAGGAAAAAGAATGGTTAACTGGTGTAGTAATTGTGGTACTGCAATTAGTGATGCCGAAGTTGAATTTGAGGAAGAAGCAGGTAATTTATGGTATGTAAATTATTATTCTAAGGATAAGTCTTATTATGTAACTGTTGCTACTACACGTCCTGAAACTATGCTAGGAGACGTTGCTATTGCCGTTAATCCAAATGATGAAAGATATAAGAATTTAATTGGCAAAACAGTTATTCTTCCTATTATGAATAAGGAGATTCCTTTAATTGCAGATGAGTTTGTTGAAATGGAATTCGGTACTGGAGCAGTAAAGATTACTCCAGCTCATGATGCAAATGACTATGAAGCAGGATTAAAGCATGGATTAGATATCATTAATGTATTTGATGATAAGGGAAGAATGCTTGATTTAGTAAAAGAATATGAGGGAATGGATTTAATAACTGCTAGAAAGGCTATTGTTGCCAAACTAGAAGAGCTAGGAAATCTAGTTAAAACTGAAGAATATAAACATAATGTTGGTCATTGTCAAAGATGTCATCACACAATCGAACCTAAGATATCAAGCCAATGGTTTGTAAAAATGAAACCTCTTGCAGAACCTGCAATTAAAGCAGTTAAAACTGGAGAAATTAAATTTGTACCAGAGAGATTCTCTAAGATTTATTATAACTGGATGGAAAATATTCAAGATTGGTGCATATCTAGACAACTTTGGTGGGGTCATAGAATTCCTGTTTATTATTGTGATAAGTGTAATGAAATACATGTTGGGGATGAGCCTAGTAAGTGTAATAAATGTGGACATACAACATTTACTCAAGAACAAGATACACTTGATACTTGGTTCTCAAGCGCTTTATGGCCATTTTCAACTTTAGGATTCCCTCTTGATACTGAAGAGTTAAAGTATTTTTATCCAACTAATACTCTAGTTACTGGTTATGATATTATTTTCTTCTGGGTTGCTAGAATGATATTCTCATCAATTGAACATACAGGAAAAATTCCTTTTGATACTGTTTATATTCATGGTTTAGTTAGAGATAGCCAAGGTAGAAAAATGTCTAAATCTTTGGGTAATGGTATAGATCCACTTAAAGTAATTGATGAATACGGTTGTGATGCTCTAAGATTTTCACTTGTATTAAATACTGCTCCTGGTAATGATCTTAGATATTTGCCAGAGAAATTAGAAAGTGCTAAAAACTTTGCTAATAAAGTATGGAATGCTTCTAAATTTGTTTTAATGAATTTACCAGATGATGAAAAAACAATTGAAAGTTTAGATATAAATGAACTTTCAATTGAAGATAAGTGGATTCTTAATAAATTAAATAAAACAATTAAAGCTATGGAAGATAATATTGATAAATATGAATTGGGATTAGCTCTTGAAGAAATCTATAACTTTATTTGGGATGAGTTCTGTGATTGGTATATTGAAATGGTTAAACCAAGATTATATTATAGTGATTCATCTACATCTAAATTAGCAGCTCAATATACATTAAATTATGTATTAAAAAATGCATTAAAATTATTACATCCATTTATGCCATTTGTTAGTGAGAAGATTTATTTGAATCTTGCTAACGTTAAAGAAAGTTTAATGAAAGAAGAGTGGCCAATAATCGATTCAAGATTTGATTTTGTAAGTGAACATTCAAGTGTTGAAAACTTAAAAGAAATTATTACTGGAATTAGAAATGTAAGAAGTAAGATGAATATACATCCTACTAAAAAGAGTGATATCTTGTTTGTAAGTAAAGATAGTAAGAACATTTTAGATGCTGCAAGTTTTATTAAAAAACTAGGATTTGGAGAAAATGTTAGTGTTTATGAAAATAAAGACAATATTCCATCTTCATCAGTTGCAGTAGTAGCTCCTAATATGGAAGCCTATTTACCGCTTAGTGAGTTAATTGATAAAGAAGAAGAGTTGGCTAGAATAAATAAAGAGGAAGAAAAATTAAATCTAGAGTTAACTAGATTAAATGGTATGTTATCTAATCAAGGCTTCTTAACTAAAGCCCCTGCTAGTAAAGTAGAAGAAATAAAAAATAGAGTTAATGAGTTAACTACAATGTTAACTAATTTATCTAATCAAAAAGAAAATATATTAAGTTTATAATAAAAAAAGCCTAGTTTAACTAGGTTTTTTTAATATGTGGAATTCAAATAGGTTTGTTTAATGTAAGGAATTAAACTTTCTTCATACAATAAATCTTTACTAGTAATTACCCCTTTTATTAAATCATCTTCTACTACCACAAGTCTTCTTACTTTGTGGGCGCTCATTACTCTTGCTGCTTCTTCTAAACTATCAGATGGGCCTATTAAATGAATATTATCATTAGTCATAATTTTACCTATTTGAGTATTAAATCTTTTTTCGTGCCCTCGAAGTAAAATATCTCTATCTGTGATAACTCCAACTAGAACATCATTTTCTGTTACAGGTAAAAAACCTAAGTCTTTTTCTTTCATAAGCTCTATTGTTTTTGAAATGCTAGAACTATGATCTATACAAATCGCAGGACTAGACATTACATGTTTTACTAACATACAGTATTCCTCCTTAATTTTTAGTATTATTAATAAATGCTTTTTTTATACATATAATTTATTAATATGGGGTGAATGTGTGAAAACATTTTTATTTGAGCAATATGGATATTATCCATCTTCTTTTGATAATAATGAGTTTGAACTTGGAGGATATAAATTTAAATTATTGCAAACTAGATTTAGTGAGGAAGATGTTTTGCAAATGCAATATCCAATTGAGGTGTTAAAAGATTCATTTTATAGATGGGGGCCATTTATTATAAAAAATAAATATGATAAATATGTTTCAACTTATGAAAATGAAAATTATATTTTAGTGGCTATATACAAAATAACTATTGGTAATAATGACATAAAAAAGATGCATCAGATATTTTATAAAAACGATGAGTATATCGAATTAAATAAAACGTTAGAGGTTTGGCAAAAGAGAGTGGAAAACATAGAAAAAAATTTATCATCATATATAAGTGTGGAAGAACTTTGCGGTAAAGATATTATAAATGAAGCTATGTTTTACATAGGATTATCTACTAATGCTATGCAATATCTTAGTGATGTTATTGGAGATTTAGGTGAAAAATTATATGGGGTCACTATCGCTCATAAAAGGTTCAACAATTTTGAATCATTTGATTTTTTGAATCCCGTAAATTTTGTTATAGATACACCATGTAGAGATCTTTGCTTTATGATTCAAAATGAATTAATGACTATGGAAGAGCTTTCTAAAACTTTAAATGAATATAATTTAGATATAAAAACTGCTAGAGTGTTAATGGCGAAGATTATGTACAGATGTGATTTTTTTGATTGTTTAGAAAATAAGAAAATTAAAAGTTCGAATTTCAACATAGAAAAAGAAATGAATAAAATAAAAAAGGCATATAGCCTTTTAAAAAATAAATATCAAATAAGACCTATTGATTGGCTTGAGAGTTAACTACCTCTACCCCAATTACACCTTCAACTTCTTCCATTAAAATAAGTTCTACACCATCTCTTATTGTGCTGTCTAACCCTATACAATCTACACAAGCACCCAATACAGAAACATAAACTATACCATCTTTAAATTCAACAAATTCTATATCTCCGCCATCATTTTGTAAAAATGGTCGTATTTTATCAAGAACCTCTTTAACTTTTGACTCAATATTTTGTTCCATTAAAATCACTCTTTTCTAACTTTACTTATACTAACATATTTTGTAAAATAGATAAATAGGAAGGTGAGAGTAATGCAAAAATATTATCCTGGAGCAGTTGTTAAAGGGACAGTGGTATCTATTAAGCCTTATGGAGCATTTATTTCACTTGAAGATAATGTTAATGGGTTGTTGCACATTTCAGAAATCACAGATTCATTTGTTAGTGATGTTAACAAGTATGTTAAGGTGGGACAAAGTATAGATTTGAAAGTTTTAGATATCGATGATGAAACCAATCATGTCAAACTAAGCTTGAAAGCAGTAAAGAGGAATAAGCCAAGAAAAAGATATAACCTTTCAGAAGAGCATTTTAATGCATACAATGAATTTAGAATATTAAAAGAACAACTTCCTAGATTTATAAAAGAAGCAAGTGAAAGAATTAAAAATACCACTAAATAATGAATAGTTATATAAGGTATATATTTATATATAATAGGAAAGATGAAAAAAAATAAAAAAAATTAAAAATCTTGCAAAAAAATTGTTGACTAGCATAAATAAAGGTGTTATATTGTTAGGGCATCAATGAAAAAGGTGCATTATATATAAATATAGGTATGGATGCTTAGCTCAGTTGGTAGAGCATCGCCCTTACAAGGCGAGGGTCGAGGGTTCGAGTCCCCCAGCATCCACCATTTTTTATGAAAAAAAGTAGTTACTTTTGATGGAAGAGTAGCGAAGTGGCCAAACGCGGTTGACTGTAAATCAATTCCCAACGGGTTCGGCGGTTCAAATCCGTCCTCTTCCACCACTTTTATTGGGGTATAGCCAAGCGGTAAGGCATCAGACTTTGACTCTGACATTCCCGTGGTTCGAATCCACGTACCCCAACCATTTTGAAAAATGAATATGATCCGTTAGCTCAGTCGGTAGAGCACGTGACTTTTAATCACGGGGTCGCAAGTTCAAATCTTGTACGGATCACCATTTAAGTGCCCGGATGGCGGAACAGGTAGACGCACAGGACTTAAAATCCTGAGGGTAGAAATACCCGTGTCAGTTCGATTCTGATTCCGGGCACCATTTTTTATGCCTAAAACACTAATTTATAAAATAAATTAAAACAAATTTAAAAAAATTAAAAAAAGTGCTTGACTAGGTTGTTGAAATGGTGGTAATATGTGTGAGCGTGTCCGGAAAACGGCCGCAAGATACGATTTTTGAAAACTAAATAGAAACGAAACAAAAACGTCAGAACAATAAGTTTAAATACTGAGAAAACAATAATAGCTAAGAGATAGCTATGGACAAACAAAACATAAGAGAGTTTGATCCTGGCTCAGGAT
>JAFWYE010000007.1 GCA_017517765.1 Bacilli bacterium
AGAAACTCCTGAAGTTATTACTCCTGTAGTAGTAAATAATGCTCCAGTAGAAGTTCAACCTGAAGTTAATACTAATAGAAAAGTAGTAGAAAATATTCAAGTTGAAATGAGAATTGAAAATAAAGAAGAAGTAAAAGGATACAAAAAGAGAAAAGAAGTTAAAGAAGAAAAGAAAAGTAATCTAACATTTAAACTATTCTCTAAATGGTTTTTCAAGGTATATGATGGCTAGCTGTGCTTGTTTTACAGGGGGAAAATAAAAAAACTTAAGGTAAAAATAAAGCAAGAAAAACAAGTCATATCATATAACGACAAAAAAACTATAATTAAATAATCCATTTCTTAAAACAAAAAAAGAGATAACTTTGGGTATAGGGTTATCTCTTTTTCTATTACTTTTTAAATTTATTTTTCAGCTTTTTTTGCGGTAGTTTTAGCAGGTTTACTATCTTTTGGTGTATTAGCTTTTTGCTTTTGAATATTATTGATTCCTAGAACTAATAATAATGCTCCAAAAGTAGCTAAGATTGCTACAAACATCCATAATACTACGATATCTTTGATAATAGGTTGTACAAAGAACCATGTTCCTAGTGTTACCATTACAATTGATATACCTAAGTACCAAACTGGATAAACTTCTTTTGTATCAGATCTGTAATAATAAGCTCTGAATAATTCTACTGATCCTCTAGTCCATAAAGCTAGAGCAAATATTTGGCTTGCTTCATTTACTTGAATGATATTGAATTGTCTAAATATACATCCAAGAGCAATAAGTGAAAGTAATGCAAATTCTACAATTGTTAGTACTCTTATTACTTGCTTAGTTGATCTTTTAATCTTTTTAAATAAGAATAAAGCTAAATATAATACTATAAGGGTTGCTACTAAGATATCGATAATTTTAGTTCCCCAAGTACGCCAAGGACATCCATCCCACCAGTTCCAAATTGGAGCAAATATTAATGCTGCCAAGATACAAATAGAACCTACTACTATACATAATGTATTATTTTTTAATAATTTTTTCATATACATCTTCTCCCTAAATGAAATTGTATACTTTAATTAAAGATAATGCAAACAATATAAAATAAATGTTAATTTTATAAATGAAATATGCAAATGAAGCAAATTTATATTGTTTTAATTTTTTAAATGTGTAATAATAGCATGGAAATCGTTGATAGAGACAAGAGAATTTTAATGATGATAGTAGAGAGGTACTAATATTGGTGAAATAGTACTTATATAGTTATTATTCTTATCACTCTGGAGATATTTATTGAACTAATAGTAAATAAATACGTTAGCTGCGTTAAAGCAATTAAGTGCATAGATATAAGTGTTTATCTATGAATTAGGATGGTACCGCGTAATTTCACGTTCCTATTTTAGGAGCGTTTTTTTATTTTAAAAAGGGGGAAATTAAAATGGAAGTTAAGCAAACTTTATTAATGCCTAAGACTAGTTTTGAAATGAGAGGTAATTTACCAAATAAAGAACCAGCACTTAGACAAAAATGGGAAAATGAAAAATTGTATCACAAAATGAATGAAAGAAATATGGGTAAAACACCTTTCATTCTTCATGATGGGCCACCATATGCTAATGGGGATATGCATATTGGTCATGCTTTAAATAAGGTATTAAAGGATTTTGTAATTAGATATAAATCTATGACTGGACACTATACACCTTTTACTCCAGGATGGGATACTCATGGTTTACCAATTGAAAATGCAGTAATTAAAAATGGTGTTAATAGAAAGACTACTCCAGTAGTAGAATTTAGAAATAAATGTGAAGAGTATGCTCATAAACAAGTATTAAGACAAATGGAACAACAAAAAACTTTAGGATTAATGGCGGATTATGATGCTCCATATTTAACTTTAGAACATGCTTTTGAGGCTAATGAGGTAGATATGTTTGCTACTTTAGCATTAAACGGATTAATTTATAGAGGATTGAAACCTGTATATTGGTCTCCATCTAGTGAAAGTGCTTTGGCTGAGGCAGAAGTAGAATATTATGATAAAGAAGATACTTCAATCTATGTTAAATTTGGTGTATGTGATGGTAATAGTGTATTAGATACAGATACATATTTTGTAATATGGACTACTACTCCTTGGACTATTCCTGCTAACCTTGCTATTTGTTTAAATGAAAGTTTAGAATATGGCTTGTTTGAAACAAGCAAAGGCAAATTAGTATTCTTGACTTGTTTAGAAGAAGAACTAACTAAAGCATTTGAACTTGAAAATGTTAAGTTAGTTAAAACTTTCAAGGGAAGAGAGCTTGAAGGTGTTAAAACTAAGCATCCATTATTTGATAGAGAAAGTGTAGTTATTTTAGGTGATCACGTTACTGCAGATGCTGGTACTGGTTGTGTACATACTGCTCCAGGTCTTGGTGCTGATGACTATTTTGTTGGACAAAAATATGGTTTAGGTATTCTTTCACCAGTTGATGATAGAGGTTGTATGACTGCTGAGGCAGGTAGTGAATTAGAGGGATTATTCTATAGTGATGCTAATGAAAAGGTAATTTCTATGTTAGATGAATTAGGTGTACTATTAAAGGCTACTAAGTTTACTCACTCATATCCTCATGACTGGAGAACTAAAAAGCCTATTATCTTTAGATCAACTCCACAATGGTTTGCATCAATTGATAAGATTAGACCTGAACTTTTAAGAGAAATTAAAAATGTTAAATGGCATAATCCTTGGGGCGAACTTAGAATGACAAATATGATTAAAGATAGAGGAGATTGGTGTATCTCTAGACAAAGACTATGGGGTCTTCCAATTCCTGTTATCTATAATGAAGATGGTTCTCCAATTCTTGAAAAAGAAGTGTTTGATCACATTTCTAATTTATTTAGAGAAAAAGGTTCAACATGTTGGTATGAATTAGATGTTAAAGATTTATTACCTGCAGGATATAGAAATGAAAAGAGTCCTAATGGTGGTTTTGTAAAAGAAAAAGATACTCTTGATGTATGGTTCGATTCTGGATCATCTCATACTGGAGTACTTGCTGAAAGAGGACAAGGATATCCTTCTGATTTATATTTAGAAGGTAGTGACCAATATAGAGGTTGGTTTAACTCTTCATTAATTTTAGGTGTTGCTAAACATGGAGTATCTCCTTATAAGAATTTAGTATCTCATGGATTTATCGTAGATAGTAAAGGAATGAAGATGTCTAAATCTTTAGGTAATGGAGTAGATCCTAATAAAATTGTTAATGTTCAAGGCGCAGATATCTTGAGATTATGGGTTGCTAGCATTGATTATCAAGCTGATTGTAAGATTGGTGATGAGATCTTAAAACAAGTTAGTGAAACATATAGAAAGATTAGAAATACTTGTAGATTCTTAGTAGGTAATTTATCAAATGGTGAGTTCTCTAAATTTGATGTAAATAAAGATGCTGTAGATTCTTATGAATTCGTAGATCTTTGTATACTAGAGAAGTTACAAGATGTAACTAATAAATATTTAGATTGTTTTGATGCATATGATTTTGCTGGAGCAGTAAGTGAAATGCTTAACTTTATGACTATTGATTTAAGTAGTTTCTATCTTGATTTAAGTAAGGATATTTTATATTGTGAAACATATGAATCTTTAAGAAGAAAACAAGTTCAAAATGTATTATATAAAGTATTAGATACAGTAGTTAGACTACTAACTCCAATTATTCCTCATACTATGGATGAATTATATGAGGCAATGGGTGGAGATAAGTTCTCTAGTGTATTACTTGATATGCCTACAAGAAAAGAAGTTAATAATGAACTATTAGGTGAATATAAAAACTTATTAACTCTAAGAAGCGATGTATTAAAGGCAATTGAAGTAAAAAGAGGAGAAGGAACAATTAAGTCTAGTCAAGAAGTTGCCCTTACTTTAGAAGTTGTTGATGAAAATGTTAAAAAGACATTTGATAAACTATCTAATTTAGAACAAACTAGACTATTTATTGTAAGTAGTGTTAAAGAAGTAAGTTTGAATGAAGATAAATTGGAAGTTAGTAAAGTAAAAGTTGAAACTCATAGTGGTTGTAGATGTGAGAGATGTTGGAATAAGTTTGATGAAAGTGAAATGACAGATAATTTATGTCCAAGATGTGCTGCTGCATGGGAATTCTATAAGGATAAAGTAAATGAATAAGAAAAAATATATAATTAAATATAGCATTATTGCGGGTATTGTAGTTATATGTGTCTTACTAGATCAAATTACTAAGATTGTTGCAGAAGCAAATTTAAAAGAATATCAAAGTGTAGAAATTATAAAGGGATTTTTTGATTTCACATTATGTTATAACACTGGTGGTGCTTGGAGTATTTTAAGTAATGCCACTTGGCTACTTGCTCTTATCAGTGTTGTAGCATTAGGATTTATGATCTATACTCTTATTAAAACAAATAGTTTATTCTATATGATTAGTGCTTCAGTGTTTTGTGGAGGGCTAATTGGTAATTTGATTGATAGATTATTTAATGTAGGAGTCGTTGACTTTTTGGACTTCAATATCTTTGGATATGATTTTCCAGTATTTAATGTTGCGGATACATTTATTGTTATTAGTGCAATATTAATAGCAGTATCAATGATACTAGAAGATAAAAAAGAAACAAAAAAAGTAGAGGTAAAGGAAGAAGAAAATGGAAAAGATACTAGTAGAGAAGGAAAGTAAAGGTGTTAGATTAGATAAATTTTTATCTAGTCGTTTTCCTGATTTATCTAGGGTATTTATTCAATCTTTAATCGAAGAGGAAAAAGTATTAGTAAATAATAAAAAAGAAAGAGCTTCATATAAAGTAAATGAAAATGATGAAATTATAATGATGGAAACAGAGGTAAAAGAATTAGATATTTTACCTCAAGATATTCCTCTTGATATTATATATGAAGATGAAGATGTTATTGTTATTAATAAAAAACAAGGTATGGTAGTACATCCTGCTAGTGGAGTATATGAAAATACTTTAGTTAATGCGCTTTTATTCCATTGTAAAGATTTATCTACCATTAATGGAGTTAAAAGACCTGGTATAGTTCATAGAATTGATAAGGATACTTCAGGATTACTTGTAGTAGCTAAAAATGATTTGGCTCATAATGAATTATCTAATCAGTTAAAGGATAAGACTATGAATAGGGAGTATATTGCTATTGTTCATGGTGTTATTTTAGAGAATAAAGGTAATATTAATGCCCCAATTGGAAGAGATTTAAATAACAGAATTAAGATGGCTGTTATAAAAGATGGAAAAGATGCAGTTACTCATTTTGATGTTTTAGAAAGGTATAGAAATTATACTTTGGTTCATTGCAAATTAGAGACAGGAAGAACACATCAAATAAGAGTACATATGTCTTACATTAAGCATCCGATAGCTTCAGATCCTTTGTATGGCCCAAAGCAAACGCTAAAAGGAAATGGGCAATATTTGCATGCTAAAAAGTTAACTTTTATTCATCCTAGTAGTAAAGAAAAGATGACTTTTGAATGTGAGTTGCCTGATTACTTTACTAGTATGATTGAAAATCTAAGAATGGGAAAAGAATAATTTTAAAATAAGCACTCTATTATTATGGAATGCTTATTTTTTGTTATAAAATAATAATGTAATTATTAGGAGGATAATAAATGAAAAAGACAACATTAAAAAAGTATGCTGAATTAGTAGTTAAAACAGGAGTTAATGTTCAAAAAGGACAAGAAGTTATTTTAACAATTGCTTTAGAGCATAAAGACTTTGCTTATTATATTACGCAAGAGTGTTATAAGGCTGGTGCTAAAAGAGTTCAAATAGAGTGGTTTGATGATGATATCGATAGATTACAAAATAAAAAGCAATCTTTAGAAACAATGAAAGATTTACAAAGTTGGAAGATTGAAAAGTATAAGGATATGGCAAAAAGATTACCATGTAGAATTTATGTAGAGAGTAGCGACCCAGATGTATTAAAGGGGTTAGATCAAGGTAAGATTACTAGTGCTAGAGTAGCTAATTTCCCTAAGTATAAAAAGTACATAGATGAAATGGATAATAAGTATCAATGGACTATTGTAGGAGCTCCAGGCAAGGCTTGGGCTAAGAAAGTATTCCCGGATTTAAGTGTAAATGAGGCTTATAATAAATTATGGGATGCTATTTTATATGTTACTAGAGTTAGTGATGATCCAATAAAGGAATGGGAAAAGCATAATAAGTATTTAAAAGAAAAATGTAATAAGTTAAATGAATATGATTTTAAATCACTTCATTTTACTAGTAAAAATGGTACTGATTTAGTTGTTGAACTTCAAGAAAATCAACAATTTGCAGCAGGTAGTGAAACAAGTTTACAAAATATTACTTATAATCCGAACATGCCTAGTGAAGAGTGTTTTGGTATGCCTAGTAAGTATGGAGTTAATGGTATTGTTTATTCTACTAAGCCATTATCTTATAATGGAGAATTAATTGTTGATTTTAATATTAGATTTGAAAATGGTAAAGCTGTTGAAGTACATGCTAAAGAGGGAGAAGAATTATTAAAGAAGATGATTAGTATGGATGAGGGTAGTGCATATCTTGGAGAAGTTGCCCTTGTTCCATATAACTCTCCAATATCTAACAGCAATATATTATTCTATAATACTCTTTATGATGAGAACGCTTCATGCCATTTAGCTTTAGGAAAAGCTTATACATGTAACATTAAAGGATTTGAAAATATGACTTTACAAGATTTCAAGAAAATGGGTATTAATGATTCTTTAAATCATGTTGATTTTATGATAGGTGCTAAGGATACAAATATTGTTGGTACTTGCAAAGATGGAAAGAAGATTCAAGTATTTAAGGATGGTAATTGGGCTATTTAATAGCCCTTTTTTAATGTGGAGAAAGGTTGAAAGAGGCTTTATGCTATAATATAATAATATTATAAGAGTTAGGAGATTAGGGTTATGTATTTTAAGATTTTACACAAGTTACATGATTTAATGGAAAAAGATGAAGCTCTTGCAAAAGAATATTTTTATGATGTAATGACTGACCCTGATACTTATGATAATGTTTTTCAAGAAGATATTGTAAGGCTATTTGATGAAATAGTTTTTCAAGAAGATGATATTGCTTTTAAAATGTCTGTTCTTGCAGATGAGAGTATTCCCAGATTAATGAGAACACCAACACAATATGAAATATTTGTAGATTTAATTAACTCTAGAGGTAGGTATGAACTTATCTATGGAGATGATTTTGTTGACTTATTATATAGATATTCTGAGACTAAAGATTTCATTGATGATGAATATGGAGAAACAATTCTTCGCCATCGTGAGTATTTACATCCTCTAGCTATCTATTATATTTTATCTAGTCCCCATATGAGATATATGAAAAATGAGACTTTAGAACAATTAACAAGAGCTTATGAATTAGATGTAAATACAATGTATAGAGAAGGACTAGCTATTTTAAGGAATCCTGGATTTGTGAAGTGTTCTACTAATAGACAACTAGAAGAATTTATAAATAGAATTAGTCTTAATTTAAATAGTAAAGAATCTAAAAAGTTTATTACTGAGGTTATGAAAATACCTGAAATAAGGGAAAAGTATTCTTCTTATGGTAAGCTTTTTAATTTCAAGTACATGGATGGATTAAAAGAATCACATGTATATCCTTTATTAGCACAAAAAGGTTATTATAATAATTTGTTAGATGTCACTGATAAAGAAGCTGCAGTGGATTTAATTGGCTATTACATGGAAAGAGATCCAATGTTTTTTGAGTATTTTGATTATAGATTATTAAATGATCTTACTATGAAACTAGATAAAGATTTATTATTTGGTTTGTTAAAGAGTGACTATAGAAATAAACTGGCAGAGATATCTAGAACTCCTCAAGGAGAAGTTTTTGTTAAGTGTGCCAACTATTTAAATGAAAGATATCCAAATGAAAACGTAGCTAAATTACTTGAAGTTTTACAAACAAGATTTGTTCCTAGCTTTGTAGTTAAAGAACTTAATGATGTAGATATTCCTATGCTTACTCACTTCTTATTAAATAATCATTCTATACTTATTAAGTCTTTGAAAGAGTATGAATATTATATTATGAAAGAATTAGATGATAAGGTAAAAGATCCATATGCTGATATGTCTGATTTTAAAAATGCTTTATGTATGAATAGATATGGATTTAGTTTTGAAAAGATTAAAGAGTTATATACAACTTATGGTACATTTATTGAGTCTGTAGATGATGAAAAAGTAAAAAAAGAATTTAAGGAATTTAGAGATATTATATTTGGTAAAGATAAAATGGTTTTATATAACAAGTATATGACTAATAGATTTAGTTTTGATAAAACTAATAAATATGAAGAAGATTTAAAGAGGTTATATTCAAAAGAATTATCTGAGTCTATATTATCTCAAAAAGATCTAGTAGTTAATGATGAAATGTACCATGATGGAGAGTTAGTTCCAATTGTTAGAGTTACTGGAGAATTTAGAGGGCTTATAAGTGCTGTAGGATTTGTTAAATCACTTGATGTTATTAATGATAATTATAAGGACTCTATTGTAAATGATACTTTCCATGAATTGCATGGTCTTAGTGCCTCTATGTATACTAGTGATAATCCTAGTAGGGTTACAGGACAGTTTGTTTTAGGATATTCTGATTTTGGAGTAGATACAATACAAGCTAGTGCTACTTTAGATATATTTTCTGAATCTGATAAATATAGATTATTTGCTGAATATAGCTCGGTTTATGTACCACCAAAAGAGATGGGATTATATACTAGAGATGATTACAATGAATTATTAATTGAAAGAAGAGTTAGAGATCCAAATAGTCCTAATTATTTAGCAAATATATATCCTTCATATGTGTTCTTGGATAATGATGGAACAAATGATGTTACTAAGGCAATAAAGGCTAGTAGAGAATTAGGAATTCCATTAGTTTATTTTGATAGGGCAGAATGTATTAGGGAAAATAAAAGAAAATATTTAGAACTTGGTAAATCTTATAAGGGTGAAAGTGCAGAAGAATTTATAGAGTTTGCTAATGTAATTTTTAGTGTTAGAAATAGTGGTAGAAGAGATGACTTTTCTGTATTTAAAGAACTTACAAAGAAGCTTATAAAAAATGTGAAAAATGAAGAAGATTTAATTAAGGTAGAAGCATTTTTGCAAAGAGAAATTAATAAGGGTGGAAATTATGATTATGCTCCAATTCATGAATGCATTTGTACAATAAGAAAAGCAATCGCTCCTAAAGTTGATTTGCCATTACATAGCGTAAATGGTAAGTATGGCAAGGAAATTAACTCTAGGATTCAAAAATTAGTTAACCAAGGTGCTATTTCTAGTATGTATGATGGAAGATGTATTGAAGATGCCTATGCTATGGCTAATGCATGTGTTTATTTTTATAATAAATTAGGTGAAAGTGCAAAAGAAATGAAAATTAGTGAAGTTATCGATGCTGCTTTATTAGCTAGTTGTTGCATGGGAGAATATAAGTATGACTATAGACCTGCAACTAATAAACAAGAAAATGTAGAAGAAACAGATTTATTCCAAGCACATAGATGGTTAATGATGAAAACATTCCATTTACCTAGTCCTAGTGATTATGATTTGGCTAATTATAAATATAGATTAGGTCATAATTGTTTATCTGATTCTAATCAATTAAGAAAAATTATAAACGCCTCTATGACTTTAATAGAGGGAGAAGACTTAAAAGAGATGGCAACTAAACTAGGAATTGAAGTGGATGAGTTAAAGAAATTTAGAGATGAACTTATTTCTGTTTACAATAATGGAGCAAAAAAAGTTGCAAGTAATAAAAAATAATGTTATTATATAGCCGTTAAGAGAGGGGATCCCTCTCTTTCTTCTTTAAATGGGGTGAATTAATGGATATAGAGAAGATTAAAGAGGCAATTGAACCAATTGCTAAAAGACTTGACGTAAGCATCTATAAGGTTGTTTATGAAAAAGAAAACGGCAAGAATTATTTAAGAGTTTTCTTAGAAAAGGAAGATTATAGTTTAGATCTTGATACATGTGTAAAAGCGAGTGAGGCTATATCTCCACTTTTAGATGAATTAGATCCAATTGAGGATGAATACTTCTTGGAGGTAGCTAGTGCAGGAGAGAGAGAATTAGTTACTAAAGAAGATTTTACTAGAGCTATTAATATGTATATATTAGTAGATGTTAGTGAAAGAGTATTAGATTATGATGAATTAGTTGGTGATTTAGTTAAGGTTAATGAAGATTCTATCGAGTTAAAGATTAATCTTAAAGGTAGAATGAAAGTCGTAACTATACCATTTAATATTATTGAGAAGGCAAATTTAACATTTAAGTTTTAATTAGGGGGAAACAAAAGAAAATGAATGCTAAAGAATTATTGAATGCATTAGATGCATTTGAACAAGAAAAAGGAATTAGTAAAGATGTTGTTATCGAAGCTTTAAAAGAAGCTATGGTAAAAGCATACTTAAAAGCTACTGATCCTGATGCTAAATGTAAAGTAGAAATCAATCCAATTAAAGGTACTATTGAAATGTATGAAGTTAAGGATGTAGTAGAAGAAGTAACTGATGACTTATTTGAGATTGAACTTGAAGATGCAAGAGCAATAGATCCAAACTATAATATTGGTGATGAAGTATTAACTCCAGTTGATCCTGATACATTAACTAGACTTGCTGCATTACAAGCTAAACAAGTATTAACTCAAAAGATTAGAGAATATGAAAAGCAAACAGTATATGATGCTTATATCGATAAAAAAGGAGATATTATTGCAGGTGTAATTGAAAGAATTGAACCTACATTTATCCTTGTTAATATTGGTAAAACTAATGCTATTATGAAAGCTAATAATGTTCTTCCAGGAGAAAAAGAGAACTTTAAAGTTGGACAAACTGTTAGAGTATATGTTGTAGATGTAGATAAGAGTGCTACTGGTGCTGCTGTTGTAGTTAGTAGAACTGATCCTGGTTTCTTAAAGAGATTATTTGAAAGTGAAATTAGTGAAATCTATGATGGTACAGTAGAGATTAAAGACATAGCAAGAGAAGCTGGAGATAGAGCTAAAGTTAGTGTATTCTCTAGAAATAAAAATGTTGATGCTACAGGCTCTTGTATTGGTAAAAGCGGTGCTAGAATCCAACAAATTTCTAACCAATTATTAGGTGAAAAAATTGATGTAATTAATTATTATAAAGATCCTATTTTATATATTGCTGAAGCTTTAAAACCTGCTAATGTAATTGGTGTTAATTTAATTGATGCAAAAAGTGCTATTGCTGTAGTTGAAGATGATGATTTCTCTTTAGCTATTGGTAAAAAAGGAATCAATGCTAGATTAGCTGTTAAGTTAACAGGTACTAAGATTGATATTAAATCTTTAACTGACGCAGTTGCTGAGGGTATCGAATATACTACAGTTGAAGCAGCTAGAACTAATTATGAATATGAACAAAAACAAGCTGAAGTAGTTGTTGCTCCAGTGGTTGAGGAAATTCCTGTAGTTGAAGAAACTCCAGTAGTAGAAGAGACTCCAGTTGTTGAAAGTGCTCCAGTAGTAGAGGAAAAGGTTGAAGTTAAGCCTGCAGTTAAAGTTGTTAAAACTGAGCCTAAGAAGGTGGAAACTGCTCCTGTTAGTAAGCCTAAGAAGGAAGAAAAGAAGCCTTACTCTAAGCCTAAAAAAGAAGATAAAGAAGTTAAAAGAACTACAATTAATTCACAAGAGTTACAAGATATTAAAAAGCAAAATGAACAAGCTAGAAACTATATGCCTGTTTATACTGATGAAGAACTTGAAAGTCTAGATGATGATTATGAAGAAGTAGATGACTACTATGATAATGTAGACTACGATGACTTTGACAAGTATTATGATGAGGACTAATTCTAAATGAGAAAAGAACCACTTAGAAAGTGTCTTGCTACTAATGAAAGATTAGCTAAAAAAGATTTGCTAAGAGTTGTTAAAAATAATGAGGGGAAAATCTTTGTTGATTTAACAGGAAAAGCAAATGGTAGAGGTGCTTATATTAAAAAATCTAATGAAGCACTAGAAATTGCTAAAAAGAAAAAATGCTTTGAAAGAGTATTTGAGTGTACTATTGAAGAGAGTATTTATGAGGAGTTAAGTAAATACATTAATGAATAAGGGACTAAATACTATTGGAATGTGCAAATGTGCTAATAAGATTAGTTATGGTGAGACATTAATAAAAGATATTAAAAAAGGCAATGTTAGTCTAGTTGTTATTTGTAGTGATACAAGTGATAACTCAAAAAAGAAGATTATTGATAAATGTAACTTTTATAAATGTGAATATGTAATTGCATATACTCAAGTTGAGGTATGCAAAGTTATTGCTAGAGTTGATGTTGTTAGTGCTATTGGTATTAAAGATAGTAATTTAGCAAAAAAATTGAAAGAAAATATAGAAAGAGAGGGCGATGTAGATGGCAAAAAACAATAAAGGAAATAATAATTTTACAAAAAGAACGTCTAATATTGTTAAGCAAAGTAATAAACCCGTGGTAGATAAAGAAAACCATGTGATAATTTTTAGGGGAAGTAAGAGTATTTCTGATCTTGCTAAGGAATTATCAGTTAGCCCAACTGAAGTTATTAAGTTTTTATTTTTAGAAGGTAAGATGGTTAATATAAATTCTGTTTTAGATGCACCTATGGCAGAACTTGTATGTATGAACTTTGGATATGATATGAAAATTGAAAAAGTTGTTAGTGAAGAAAACTTTGAAGAGTTAGAAATAGTTGATGAAGAAAAAGATTTAGTTTCTAGACCTCCAATAGTTACAATCATGGGACACGTTGACCATGGTAAAACTACACTTCTTGATGCTATTAGAAAAAGTAGAGTAGTTGAGGGAGAAGTTGGAGGAATTACTCAAAGTATAGGTGCTTATCAAGTAGAAGTACAAGGAAAGAAAATTACTTTCCTAGATACTCCAGGACACGAAGCATTTGCTGCTATGAGAGCTAGAGGTGCTCAAGTTACTGATATTGTTATATTAGTAGTTGCTGCTGATGATGGAGTTATGCCTCAAACTAGAGAAGCAATAGACCATGCAAAAGCTGCAGGTGTTCCAATTGTAGTTGCAGTTAATAAAATGGATAAGCCTGATATTAATCTTGATAGATTATATGCAGAGCTTAGTGAGTGCGAAATTATTAGTGAAGAATGGGGAGGAGAAAATATCTTCTGTAAAGTTAGTGCCAAGATTGGGCAAGGTATTGATGAACTTCTTGAGTCTTTATTAATCATTGCAGAACTAGAAGATTATAAGGCTAATCCTAATAGATATGCTCTTGGTACTATTATTGAGTCTAAACTTGAAAAAGGTAGAGGTGTAGTAGCAACTTTACTTGTAGAAAATGGTACTTTAAGACATGGAGATTGTGTTGTTGCTGGTACAATGTATGGTAAGATTAGACAAATGAGAAGTGATCTTGGAAAAGTTGTAAAAGAAGCAACTCCTAGTACTCCAGTTGAAATTATTGGTTTAAGTGATGTTCCTAGTGCTGGTGATAAATTCATGGCATTTGAAGATGAAAAGAAGGCTAGGGATATAGCTGCTAAACGTTTAACAGAGAAGACATTAAATGATAGAAGGGGTAATACAAGTGTATCTTTAGATGATTTATATAATCAAATAAAGATGGGTGATGTACAAACTCTTAATATCATTATTAAAGCTGACAGTGATGGTAGTGCTGAAGCTGTAAAAGCATCTCTTATGAAATTAAATAATGACGAAGTTAAAATTAATGTAATAAGAGCCCAAGCTGGTGCTATTACTGAAAGTGATGTATTGCTTGCTAGTGCATCTAAGGCGATTATTTATGGATTTAATGTTAGACCAGATGCTTCAGTTAGACAAAAGGCTGAAGAAGAAAAAGTAGAATTAAGATTACATAGAATTATCTATGCTTTAGTTGAAGAAATTGAAGCTGCTATGAAGGGTATGTTAAAACCTGTATATAAAGAGGTAGTAATTGGTAATGCTGAAGTAAGACAAACTTATAAAGCTAGTAAAGTTGGTACTATTGCAGGTTGCTATGTAACTAATGGTTCTATTAAAAGAGATTGTGGTATTAGATTACTTAGAAACAGTGTTATTGTATATGAAGGTAAGTTAGGGTCATTAAAGAGATTCCAAAATGATGCTAAAGAAGTTGCTACTGGCTATGAATGTGGTATCACTATTGAAAACTTCAATGATATCAAAGAAGGAGATACTATTGAAGGATTTGTTATGGAAGAGGTAAAAAGATAATGGCTAAGATTAAACAAGAAAAATTAGCAGTAGATATTCAAAGATATATTAGTGAAATCATTCAATTTGAGATGGGTCATATAAATGTTGGAATGGTTACTGTTACTAAAGTTAAAGTAAGTGATGATAATTCTTGGGCAAAAGTATATGTTAGCTTTTTAGATAAGGATAGAGAAAAGAAATTAGAAGATCTTAAAAATGCAAAGTGGCTTATAAGAAGCGAACTTGCTAAAAGATTAACTATTAGAAAAACCCCTGATCTAAACTTTGTATTAGATGATAGTTATCAAAAGGGTGAACATATAGAAGAAATCATTAAAGAAATTAAAAGAAAAGAGAGTTCAAAGGAATAACTTTGAACTTTTTTTATGTGAATAAATAATTACAAAATTTGACATGCAATATTTTATAATCTAAAATTTAGTTATAGGAGTTGATTATTATGTCTTGGATGTATAGTGATGAGGAATATTGGAAACAATTAAAAAGGGAGCAAAAAGAAATTAAAGCATCGCTTAAATATTGGGAAAAGTTAGAAAAGCAACTTTTAAAGCAACTTTGGGTACCTGTTTGGGATAAGCAAGGGCAAGCTTTTATTGAGCCTAAAAAACATGCTGCGTGGAGAAGAGCAGTAAAGTGGAATGCTAGACCACTTAATACAAATGGTCAATATATTAAAGATGCATTAGAGGTAATGCGTCAAACTGAGGCAAATGGATATGAAGCTGGTATCAAGACATTAAAGTATGTTGATGTAAATATGTTTGGTATATTAGATATAGTAGATAAGTTCTATCATCATGGGCATGAATTTTCTGATAAATTTGTAAGAAGTAATCCTGACTTATTGAAAGAATATCCTAAATTAAGTAAATATTTAGATGTAAAAGATCCTGAAATGACTCATGAGGAAATGGCAAGAAGTAATGAAGCTTTGCATGAAGCTATAGAGTTCACTATTGCTACTAGAGACAGCATTAAACTTAGTGATGTTGAAACTAGTAAAGTTAATAACGAAATTAGTGAACTTCAAGCCGTTAAAGAGGTTAGAAAAGTAAATAAAACATCTACAAAAAGATAATTGAATAACTAATTTGAAAGGCTGCAGAAATGTGGCCTTTTTTTATGTTAGCGTCAAAAATAAAGATTGAAACATGATGGTGACTAGGTTATAATTTAAGTAGGTATGGGGTGATAAAGATGAGGGATATTCTAGAAAAATTAAACTTGTCACCACTTAATGAAAGACAAATTAAAGAATTAAATCTTACTAATGAAATATTTGTTAAATTAAATCATATAGAGAATAATAAGGGAAGAAATAAAACTATGATTAGTGATATTTTTGATTTATTAATAGAACATTTTTATATGGGTGATTTGAAGCTTAAGTTTGGTGAAAACTTGGGCTTTGATGATGATGCTATATATGTAGATAATTTTAAGGATGAATATTCAGATATTTTGATTACTATGTTAAAAGATATTGTAAGTTCATATTTTAATAGAATAGATGAAGTTTATAAAAATATTGATTCAGAAATGTATAAACTAATAAAATTAGCAATTTTAAATCAGGATATGGAATTATTAGATAGGCTTTCTGATATAGTAACTAAAGAATTATTAAATGGGGTTAACTTTGAATGCTCTATGGAAAGATCAAAAATATATAAAAAGGATTTTGCTAGGTTAATGAGTGAAAATACTAGTAGAAATAAAAGGTTATTAGAAAATGTATGCAAGTATCCTTTAAATAGTGATTTAGTTTCAACACAAATTAGAAATGTATTTTCTTGTTTTTCTAGCGATGTATTTAATAAGGCTAGCATTAGAGAAAAAGCATATTTAATGAACTTAGTTTATAATTATTTTGCTTTTTCAAATGAAAACAGAATATTAAGATATAAAAAGATATTAGATACTAGTTTTACAAATGTTGATGCACTAAATTATGTGGTTAATGAGCTTGCATATAAAGACAATGATAACGCCTTAAATGCTATAAGAAATAAGAAATTACTAGAAGATTTTAAAACGGGGTTTAAGTATATAATAAAAAATGAAACTAATAAGAATAATATAGGAGAATTAAAGAAAGTTTCAATAAAAAATATGAAGAAGAAATAAGGGAAACCTTATTTTTTCTTTATAATATAACTAGGTGATATTATGAATAAAGAAGAGATTAGTTTAGTAATAGATTCATATAAAAAAGAAATGCTAGATAGATTAGCTGAATTTGTTAGTATAAATTCAATATATGATGACTCTAGTGTAAGTGATAAAAATCCATTTGGTAAAGGAGTAAGTAGTGCACTTAATTACTTTTATAATATGGCTAAAAATGATGGATTTGAAGTTGTAAATTATAATAACTATTGTGTTGAATTAACTTATGGTGAAGGTGAACTATTTGACATCTTATCTCATTGTGATGTTGTAGATGTTTCTTCAAGATGGGAATTTGATCCTTTTTGTAATTATTATGATGATAGATATGTATATGGTAGAGGTACTCAAGATGATAAAGGTCCTATGCTTGCTGCCTATTATGCTTTGAGGGCTATTAAAGATAACAATATCAAATGCAATAAGAAGATTAGATTTATTGTGGGTGGTAATGAAGAGAGTGGTAGTAGATGTTTAGAGTATTACTATAATCATTTAAATAAAGAGTATCCTTCTTTAGGTTTTACCCCAGATGCTTCTTTCCCACTTATTAATGGAGAAAAGGGTATTACACGAGTTAAAATAATTACTAATATAAATAAAGATTTTACTAAGATTAATGGTGGTAAGGCATTAAATATTGTAATGGATGAGTTAGTGGTGGAAGTTAATAATAAAGAACTTATATATACTGGAAAAGGTGCACATGCAAGTACTCCATATAAAGGAGAGAGTGCTTTTATTAAGTTCTTAATTGATTATAAAGATAAATATGAAGATATAATGAGACTTTATAATGATTTTAATGATTATTTAGGTAAGGGATTAGGAATAGATTCTTATGATGATAAGCTTAAAGAACTTACTATGAATATAGGCAAAGTAGAACTTATAGGTAATAGTTTAGAGATAGTTTTAGATATTAGATATCCAGAAAGTACTAATGTTAAAACTATAAAAGAAAATATTGAAAAAAGAGGATATAAATGTGAAGTGTTAATGGATGAATCTCCAATATATATGAGTGAAGATTCAAAGCTAGTTAAAACTTTACTTGAGAGTTATGATTATTTTGTTGAAGGGAAAAGTAAGGCTTTTACAATAGGTGGAGGAACATATGCTAAAAGTAGTAAAAATGTTGTTGCCTTTGGTATGATGTTTGAAGATGACCTTGATTTGATGCATCAAGATAATGAAAGAATTAGAATTGATCATTATTTACTTGGTAGCAAAATATATTTGAAAGCATTATTAGAGTTAATAAAATAATTTTAACTCTTTTTTCATATAGTTATTTAGGTGATTATATGGATAAATATTTAAGTATAAATAGTGAGAATTTAAGATACAATCTAGATTATTATAAGGGACACACTAATAAAAAAATTATAGCAGTTGTTAAAAATAATGCTTATGGTCATGGTGTTAAAGAAGTTAGTAATGTTATAGATGAGAAAGTTAATATGTATGCGGTAAGTAATCTTAAGGAAGCTAGAGAGTTAAAAGAGTATACAAGTAAAGATATATTAATTTTAGATAGAATAGATGATTTAGAAGATATAGATAAAAATTTGATTGTTACTATTATTTCTATTAAACATTTAAAAAAAATGATTGCATTAAATAAAAGTATTAGAATACATCTAAAAGTAAATGTTGCTATGAAAAGAAAAGGCATTTTATTAGAGGAAGTAAATGAGGCAATTACTCTTATTAAGGAAAGTAAATTAATACTAGAGGGAATATATACTCATTATTCTACTTATAAATTAAAAATAGTAAAAAAAGAATTTAAATTATTTAAGGAGAGTCTAAAAGATATTGATATTACAGATTTATTAATTCATGCTTCTAGTAGCATTTCTTCCCTTAATTTAAAGGAAAATTTTACTAATTGTATAAGAGTGGGAATAGGAATGTATGGATTAAAAAAATTAGATAAATGTATGAATAAATTAAAGGTTACTACCAGTTTATATGCTTATAGCAAATCTATTTATAAAATTAAGTGTTTTAATAGATTTTCCTATCATGACTTATATATAGGGAGAAAAGGTTATGTTTTAATGTGTGTGTTAGGATATGGTGATGGACTTTTTAGTAAGAAATTTATAGGATATTGCAATGGAAAATATATAAAAGAAATAGGTAATAAAAACATGGATAATATGTATTTTTACTCTAGAGATTATGTTTTTGATAATTCTAGAATAGAATTATTCGGCAGTCATGTTAGTTTAGATAGGTATTGTAAAAAAAATAAGATTGCTGTTTGTAAGATACTAGCTTCATTAAATGCTAATATAACTAAAAAAATAGAGTAATAAGTGAGGTAAATTATTTTTTTAAATAAATAAGTTTGATATTATAATATTAATGAGGTGAGATTATGTTTGAAAATCTAAATTTAGAGACAATCTTAATTGGTGGTATTATTCTTATTGCTTTAATTATTTTAATAGTTATTATAGTAGGTGGAATTAAGGCTGCTAAAAAAGGTAGTAAAGAACTAAATGACAATACTAGATTAGAACAAGCTCCAGCAGCTGCTCCAGAGGTGAAAGAAGAGGTTAAACCTATGAAGGTTGTACTTGCTCCTGGTGATAGTATTGTAGTTGGTAGCGAAGGAAGAATTCCTTGTGGTGAATATACTTTAGAGAGTTCTGATGGTAGTGATACTTTCAATGTTAGGATTGGAAGATATGTTAAAGAGTATGCTAACGGATGTACAGTTGTTCTTACTGAAAAACAAAAAGTTACTGCAATAAATACTACAATAATAATTAAATAATTTGGGAGGATATTATGGGATTTATTAAGACAAATTTATTAAAGGTAATCGAGTGGATCGATGATAGTAATGATACTATAGTTTATAGATTTCCAATGGATGGAAGACAAATAATGAGTGGTTCTAAACTAACTGTTAGAGAATCACAAATTGCTATATTTGTAAATAAGGGTCAAATTGCAGATATATTTGAACCTGGTATGTATAAGCTTACTACAGCTAACTTACCTATTTTAACTCAACTTTTATCTTGGCCATATGGATTCAAATCTCCATTCTTTGCTGAAGTATATTTCATTAATACTAAGCAATTTACTAATTTAAAATGGGGAACTAGTAACCCAATTGCTATGAGAGATAAAGAGTTTGGTACTATTCGTATTAGAGGATTCGGTACTTATGCATTTAAAGTAGATAATCCAAAAACTTTCTTAACAGAATTATTTGGTACTAACTCAACATTTAGAACCGAAGATATTTCTCAATATTTAAAGAGTATGTTAGTTCAATCTATTTCTGATACTATTGCAGAAAGTAAGATTAGTGCATTAGATATGGCTTGTAACTTATTAGAATTTAGTGAGGCTACAAAAGAAGTTATCGCTAATAAATTTACTGGTCTAGGACTTCAAATTACTAACTTCGTAATTGAAAATATTTCTTTCCCAGAGGCTGTAGAAAAGGCAATCGATACAAGATCATCTATGGGTGTTCTTGGAGATACAATGGATACTTATGTAAAGTATACTACTGTTAATGCTATGGCTGAGGCTGCTAAAAATCCTGGTGAGGCTGGAACTATGGCTGGTGCTGGTGTTGGTTTAGGTGCAGGTGTTGCTATGGCTAGTGTAATGAAAGATGCTTTATCTAGCGATACAACTAAGAAAACTACTGCTGAACCTACTCCTGTAGTTGCTCCAGTTGCCGCTACAACTGAAGAAGCGCCTAAGAAGAAAGTTAAATTCTGTGGTGAATGTGGAGCAGAACTATCTGCAAAAGCTAAATTCTGTGATGCATGTGGTGCTAAGCAAAAACCAGTTGAAACTGTTTGCCCAAATTGTGGAATTAAGTTAAAACCAACTGCTAAATTCTGCGATGAGTGTGGAACTAAAATTAAATAATTAAATTAATTTATAATTAAAAAGAAGAGTTTATGGCTCTTCTTTTTTAATAATCAATTTTATGCAATTTTTCCCAGTTTTTAAATTCGTTATATTCTTCTTCTGTTTCTATTTCCTTGTGGTAATAATGCTTAGTAAATTCACCACATGAACTACCTACCTCTTTGCCTGGAGGTGAATAGGTTTTTATTTGAAAATCAAATAACTTTTCTTTTAACGTGGTGATCCAATGCTCTTCATTATCACTAATACTCATTTCTTTTGTAGGATTAAATTTGATGAATTTTATAGGGATAACATATTTACTTAATAAATTACTTATTTTATTTAGCTCTAATTTCCCATCATTTATCCCATTTATTAAGGTATAGTGAATTTCTATAGGTAGATTGTTTCGATGAAATTTGAGATAATTATTCATTATTTTAGCATTGTTTTTACTTAATAGAGAATAAGATATTAATTCATTTAGGATGTCTTCTATAGAGGCATTACTTGAAGGAATTAATTTGAATCTATTTTCATCTATTGGAGTATGCATAGAAAAGTGTATTTTTAATGGAATATTATTCGCATTTATCATTTTTATAAAATCTTTTAGTAAAGAAATATTAGGAACCATTGTAGCAATTGCAAAAGATATATCAGTGTAACCTAATAATTTTTTGATATTATTAGATTCTTTAAAGACATCTAGTATTAATTTTTGATTTAGTAATGGCTCACCTACACCCATAAACGAAATAAGTAAAAGCTTCTTTTTTGTTCTCCTAGAATCTTTAATATTATTTGAATTTATCTCTTGCAAGCATAAACTTTTTATTAGTGCTTCTATAAAGTATTCTTTAGATATAGGGCACATATTTTTGTTAATTCTATTATCTGACAAATGACACATCTTACATTTTAAATTACAAAAATGGTGTGTAGGAGCACATACAACATCCATCTTATCCTTATTCATTAATAAAGACATTTCAATAATCTTATTATTTACATTAAATACGGATTTAATGGTGCCATCACAAGAGTCCTTAAACACACCAATGTTTTTTAAATTATTAGTTATCATATTTATATCACCCAAATGAATTGTAACATTTGAAATATCATTAGTCTAATGCCAAAAAGTTAAGGGTGATATAGCAATTTTGTTATATCATTAAAGTTGAATATCTAGGTAATTATTTATAAAATATTCAGGGGCTTTAGCCAAATTTTTTGTATCATATACTAAGCAAATTTTAGTTTTTGGGAGCTTTTCTTTAATATTTAAAAGAGTTAGCTCTCCATACTTTAATTCATTTTCTATCACATCTTTTATTATATATCCAATCCCTAGATTTCTTTTTACTGCAGCTACTATCATTTCACTTGTATGTATATTTATTATATCACTAGGATTAATATTGAAATTTTTAAAAGTAGTATCTAAATCTTTCCTATTTTGAGTGTTAGGTATTGGTAATATTAAAGGATGAGATTCTAAATCTTTTAGTTCTTTTATTGAATTAACAATAGTACTACTAATCTTTTTACTACAAACAAAGCAGTTATCTAATTCTTTTAATTCAATTATTTTAAAATCATGATATTTATCTGGAATTGGAGTAGTGTCAATTATAAAATCTAGTTCATGAGACTTTAATAGTTTCATTAATTGAGTAGTAGTCTTACTTACAATAGTTATTTCAATATTGGGATACATTTTATGAAATTTTTCTATTTTATCAAAAATCAAAAAAGATCCAATTTGAGACGGAATACCAATGGAAATACTTCCTTTTTCAAATGTTTTTGTATTTTTTAATTCTTTGTCAGCAAGTTTTAAGGATTCAAAAACAGTTTCAATATGATTAAATAATATTTTACCTTTTTCTGTTAACTCTACTCCAGTTAAATTTCTATAGAAAAGTTGCACTCCTAATTCTTCTTCAAGCCTTTTTATAGCTCTACTAATTGAGGATTGCGATGTATATGTTTTTTCTGCAGTTAATGATATATTTCCATATTTAGCAACTTCATAAAAAGTTTTATATAAGTTTAAGTTTATATTATCGAACATATTCATTTAAACTCTTTTTTGTGATGTTTCTGTTTCTTTTGTAGTTAATGTACTTCTTGATGTACATACAGAATATATTGTATGAAAAACAAATATATATACTACAAATAATAAGATTACAGAAAGAGGGTAGATAACTTTATTTCCATTTACTAAATTATAAATAATATCATAAGGAGTTCCATCCCCTGCCATTAAAAACATGTAATTATAATCTAGAGTAATATTAGCTATATATGCCGCAATTGCAAATCCAAAAAGAATTGAAAATGTAATTGGTAAATTTTTTCTTTTCATGCTAGCCATTCCTGAAATAGCAATATATAAAGATGAGAATCCAGAAATAGAATGAGTAATACCTGAAACAACATTATCAAATGATAATACTGGGTAAGCTGCATAGTTTTGCCCTGCTGCATATGTTCCTAATACAGCCCCTAATATTCCAAATATAAAGACAAAGTCTAAGGCAGATTCTTTTACCCTACCTTTAGAAAATGCAGCAAGAGGAATAGTTATAAGTTGAATGCTACATAAAAATAATGGTAAATTATATAGCCAACCAAAAGGATCATTGCCTCTAAAACAGCATAAGATTATTTTAAATAATTCAAATCCATCAATTAATATTGCTGCCCATATTAATACTTTATTTTTATCGCTAGCAAGTTTGTATCTATTTTTCATTCCAAGATAAATAGCTAGAGTAACCATAATTACCATAAGTATAGTTACAAATGTTAAGTGTTGCCAAGACATATAGCCTTCAGGTATACGATTATACCCACCAAATCCAAAAAATTCTTTCATAATAAACTCCTTTAATTCTAATCTTTTGACCTAATAATATTCATAGGTTTAATTTTGTGTAATGATACTACTGGAAGTAGTGATCCAATAAATGTAATTGTAGTAATGATAAGTATATCTATAGCTACAATTAACTCATTAAATTCTAGTAAAACCATGTCTTGAATGTTTGACATACTTAAGAATTCTACTAGTGCATTAATCAATATATTATTAGTAATTCCTGTGAAGATATATATTCCTAGTGCAGACAATATTGCACTTGATAACCCCACTAGTAATATTTGTAAACTGAATATTTTTAAAACATTTAAAGTATTAGCTCCTAGAGCTTTTAATACCCCTATATTAAATTTATTTTTCTTAATGTTGTAAGAAGAAAAATGAATGATTAGGAATATACAAGCTGCTATTATAAATAGAGTGATAACAGAGAATAACTCTCCAAATATTCCTACTATGTTAGTTATTGTTGTTATAGTAGAATATCTTTCTAGTTCAATGTAGTAATCTAAATCATTGATAGTGGTATGTAAATCTCCAATTTCATCAATATCATCTAGATACAAGGCATAGCCAATGGTTTCTACATCTACTAACTTTTCAAAAACATTTTCACTATATACAAGAGAATATTTGCTAGTATTATCAATTCTAGCAATAGTAACTTCTATTTCTGCTTTAGGTGTAGTGTCTACATCAACATATTTAGGATATATATTGATTTTAACTTTATGTGGTACAAAACTTGTATAGTTAGTGGTTGTATATTTTGTCGAGAATATTGAATTATATGTTGAGATGTTCATTATTATTTCATCATTGCTCAAAGATAATCCTAGAGACTTATTTAACCATCCTATTTGATTATTTTTCGCAAATATTTGCCCATTTGGAAGAATAAATTCACTACGTGTCAAATAAGCAAAATCTTTTTCTACCCCATGCATTAAATCATCTTTTAAATTATCATTGAAAGTATATGAAATTCCTAAATACCCTTTTACATCATTATAGAAATTTAAAAACTCGTCACTATTATATAGTTTCTTTAACTCAGCTTTTGCGTTTATCATAGTTGCTATTTCAGAAAACTTATTTTGAAGTGAACTATACTTTTCTTTATATCCAGTATCAATTATTGCAGATATATATGCATAACTTGTGTGTAATGAAGTGTTTTGGAATTCACCAATAATATCTTCATAACTTTTATATATAGTTGGACTATATAGTAAAATTGCATCAGCTACATAATCAGTAATAATAACTCCATAGGTATTATGTATATCACCAGCAATAACATCAAGTTTACCATCTTTTCCATATAACTTAATAAGATATGCTTCATCTGTTAGCAAAGTTCCATAAGTTTCTTGAATGTAAAAAGATTGGAAATTGGTGGTCTTTGCAACTAGGTTTTGAGATGCGGTAGATAAAGATTTTAATGATATTGGTATACTGTAGTTGTATAACATATAAGCATTTCCATCGTATCCATTTCCTTTTAGATTATTAATATCATTATCATTTACTTCATTCATATAACTAGTAGATAAGTTCCCTAATCTTGAAACAGTAACCGTACCTTTTTGTAATATTGCTGTATCATTAGGAGTATCTTGCATTACCTCAGTTATCTTTGAGGAAGAATCAAAATTAATGAATAGTTGAGATAACCCTAATAAGATAATAAGAGAAGCTGTCAATACAGTTGTTAGAGCATAACTTAAAAAATGTGTTTTAGTAAAACATTTAGATAGCTTTATGATTTCTTTAAATCTAAATTTATGTTTTTTAATAGTAACAGCTTCTTTACTAACAGGTTGTTTTTCACTTTTTTGGAAACCATTGCCAAGTTGTTTGAATTCAGTTATTTCATTATTAGCAACTTTAACTTTTAAAGTGTCTAACTCTACTTGGCTTAATTCTTTATTAAAAGGAAGAGTTACAACTCCATCTTCTACTTTGAAATTGTTATCGTAACCTTCTTCTCTTTTTAAATCATTAATTATTTTTCCATCACTTAATTCTATAATTCTATCAGCATAGTTATAAGCATCTTCTAAATTATGCGATACAATAACAACTAAGTTTGTCTTAGAAATCTTTTTTAATAATTTTAAGATTTGGATACTAGTTTTACTATCTAGGTTACCAGTAGGTTCATCCGCAAGAATAATTTTAGGATCTTTTACTAAAGCTCTAGCGATAGCAACTCTTTGTTTTTGACCACCACTAAGTTCATTTGGATATCTATCATAGTAATCTTTTAATCCAACTTTATCTAAAGTAGATTTAATAAGAGAATCATTTTTTTCTCCTTTTATAGATAGTGCTAGCTCAACATTTTGATAAACAGTAAGTTCTTTTATTAAATGAAAGTCTTGAAAGATAAAACCAAGAAATTCATTTCTATAATTCACATAATCTTGTGCTTTAAATTTTGAGAAACATTTATCGCCAACAATAACATCACCGCTTGTGAAATTATCTAGTCCACTAATCATATTTAAAAGAGTAGACTTACCACTACCACTTTTACCGGTTATGAAAACAAAGCCAGTGTCACCAAGAGTAAAACTGACATTACTGATTGGAGTAATCTTTCTTTTTCCAAGTTTATAGGTTTTAGTTAAGCGCTCTACTTTTATCATTGTTTCTCCTCAACACACATATTCGCATTAATTATACCAATTCATTTAAATAAAAGATATTCTTTTATAAAGAATATTAATACAAAATAAAAAAGCATGAATAACATGCTTTCATC
Organism: Bacilli bacterium; assembly: GCA_017517765.1. Taxonomy (GTDB): domain Bacteria; phylum Bacillota_I; class Bacilli_A; order RFN20; family DUOF01; genus RGIG6178. Next base: position 26,109 of record JAFWYE010000007.1, read on the forward strand.
TTGAATGACCAATGCCTCTAGAAGTATCTATTTTTTTCTTTTCTCTTTCTATATCTTCATATGATATCCCATATGGATCTCTTTTTATTTGTTTTGATTGATAGTCATCATCTTTTTGCTTTCTTAGTCCCTTATCGCAATCTATAATTGTAGAATATACACTATCTAAATGTTTTGTAAAGCTAACCATAGTGGCTTGTGAATTTGGCATATTTCTTTTTGCTTGAATAAACTTATTTTTTTGTGCAATAATTTCTCTATATGTTTTTTTACTTCCATCTTGATTATACACTAAAGTTAATATAGGCATCCTTGCCATGTACATGCTTCTTTTTGAAGGAGACATAGTTTTCATTACCCCATCAAATCTAGTTGAAATTTCTTCAACAAAGCCACCTCTTTTTTTATAATCAGCAATTTTTTTATTAAAGTCAGCGAGATACGAATCACAATTTCTTATTATACGTTCCATATCTTTAGTCTTATAATCCATACTAGATAATAACTCTTTTACTTCGCTAAAAGCTTTTGCCATTGCATCCATTTCAATAACAAATGAATCATGATTTTTTTTGTAAAATTCATTATCTTCTCTTAATAAAATTGCTTCTTTAGCAAATAAAATCGCCATTGGATCAAGTGTTTCCATATTTTTTACACTCTCTATATATGATTGCTCATAATGTCTAAACTCATGGCAACAAGTAACCATTAACTGAAATATAGCATTTAATTGTCTTTCCCTATTTGCCTCATGTCCACTTAATGAAGTTCCTTCCTCGCTAAGAATTTTCTTTTTATTAAAAGCAAATTCTTTTTGACCAGTTTGATAATCAAATTTAAAGTATGCTAGCCATCTAGATTGACTATCTTCCTTTACAGGAAGTTTATCTAATGGATATTCACTTGTTTCAGTTAGAGTAGAAATCATTTGGTGAAAAAAAGCACTACCGTGTTCATTATAAAAACGTTCACCCCAATCTGGGGAATTTAACATCATTTTAATGCGCCTTTTTATAGCATCACTATATGCTTTCATATTTATCACATCTACTTTCTACATATTTATATTTTATCATAGTTACGCTGTCTAATATATTTTTATATTGTTAGGAGTGTAATTTTGTTTAAAATGGTGCTAACGTGGGGAATCGAACCCCAGACCTGTTGATTACGAGGCAACTGCTCTACCAACTGAGCTACGATAGCAAAAAGATGCAATAGGCATCTTATAAAATTTTATATATTTCTTTGTAATTTAAATTAGGTTTATTAGAAACATTTATTGAGGTTTGGAATTCTTTAATTTCTTTTTCAGATAATGGAGAGGTACTATATACAGTAAATAGTAAATCATTTTCTTTTATGTATTCATTCATTTTCTTATGAATTGCAAATCCTACATCATAATTTATTTCTTGCTCTTTATACTTTCTTCCTCCACCTAATTCTACTAACATATTTCCTAAATCTAGTGTATTAATTTTAGTAATATAGCCTTCTTTATTACTCCTTATTTCAGTTACTGTTAAATTTTCATCTAATTTTATAGGAAGAGAACCATGTTGAGCATTAACCATATCAACTAGTTTTTGATATGCTTCACCTGACTCAATTTTTCCTTTAATAAGCGAATCTAAATCAGTTTCTTTTGGATATAATCCTGTTTCTTTAATGAAGATTTTACATATTTCTATACAAATGTTTTCTAAGTCTTTAGGGCCTTTTCCAAGAAGTGTATCAATAGATTCTTGAACTTCAAGTTTATTACCAATATTGTATCCAAGTGGCTCATCCATGCTAGTAATAATTGCTCTAACTTTTACTCCACATGCCTTTCCAATTTTAATCATTAATTTGGATGCAGTAAGTGCTTCTTTTTTTGTTTTAAAGAAAGCACCGTTTCCTACTTTTACATCAAGACAAATAACATCACTTCCAAGTGCTATTTTTTTAGACATAATAGATGAAGCGATGAGAGGAAGAGAATCTACAGTTCCAGTAACATCTCTAAGAGCATATAGTTTTTTATCTGCAAGAGCAATTTCGCTACTTTGAGCTATAATTGAACATCCAACATCATTTACTTGTTTAACAAAATCTTCTTCACTAACCTCTGTTTTAAATCCGGTAATTGAATCTAATTTGTCAATTGTTCCTCCGGTGTGGCCTAATCCTCTACCAGACATTTTTGCTACTTTAAATCCTAAAGAAGCAAGTAAAGGAACTAATACAAGAGAAGTTTTATCACCAACGCCACCAGTTGAGTGCTTATCTACTTTTATCCCATCAATATTACTTAAATCAAACATTTTACCACTATTAATAATTGCTTTAGTTAAGTTAAAAGTTTCTTTTTCACTCATTCCATTTAATCTAATAGCCATAAGCAAAGAACTTGCTTGATAGTCTTTTATGGAACCATCACAATATCCATTTACAAAGTAATATATTTCTTTTTTAGTTAGCTCTTTTTTATTTTTCTTTTTATTGATAATTTCTACAATTGTCATACTTAGCACCTCAATTTTATTATAATATAAAATTAGACTATTGATATCATTAGATAGTCTTTAATTTATTAAAAAAATTGATTATAATTGTTATCGGTGAGATAAATGGAGTATTTAGATTATTTAAAATCAATCTTAAATGATGAAGAAATAAGACTTCTTGAAGAAGCATATAGCAAAGAAGGATTAAATGGACTTAGGGTTAATTTGTTAAAATCTAGTCCTGATACCATTTCTTCTTTATTTTCACTTACAAAAAAACATCCATTTGTCAAAGAAGCATTTATTTATGATAATTCTATAAGACCAGGAAAAGATCCTCTTTTTAGTGCTGGAGCTTATTATATACAAGAACCTAGTGCAATGATGCCTGGATACTTAATCGAAATTAATGAAAATGATAAAGTATTAGATATATGTGCTGCCCCTGGTGGTAAAAGTAGTCAAATATTATCTAAACTTAATGGTACAGGTATTTTAGTTAGTAATGATATTAGTAATAAAAGGGCACAGGTTTTAAGTGAAAACATAGAAAGAATGGGTGCAAGTAATGCCTATGTTTTAAATGAAGAAGTAAATACCCTAGAAGAAAAATTTTATGGGTTTTTTGATAAAGTTATCTTAGATGCTCCCTGTAGTGGAATGGGAATGTTTAGAAAAAACAAAGAAGTAAAAGATGACTGGACTTATAATAAAGCTTTGTCTTTGTCTGAGACCAATAAAAAATTAATTATGCAAGCTTACAATTGCTTAAAAGAAAATGGAATAATGGTCTATTCTACGTGTACATTTACTAAAGAAGAAGATGAAGATGTAATTAATTATTTACTAGAGAATACTAATGCAAGTGTTATAAAGATAGAAAAAAATGATTCTTTTTATGATTCATTTATTGATGGGGCTATTCGCTTGTATCCATTTAAGTTTGATGGTGAAGGCCATTTTATTTGTCTTATAAAGTGTAATGATAATCATGAATCAAATATTAGAAAAGGAAATAAATATGCTTCTAGAAAAGATATGGAGTTATATAGAGAATTTGAAAAAGATAATTTAAATATTAAATTAGAAGGCTATTTTATTAAAATGGGCGATGACTTGCATTATTTGAAAGAAGACTTCTTTAATTTGGATAGACTAAAAGTTTTAAGAAATGGCCTTCATTTAGGCACAATAAAAAAAGATAGATTTGAACCTAATCATTCTTTAGCGATGTATTTAAAAAAAGAAGATGTAAAAAGATATGTAAGTTATGATCATTTAAGTATAGATGTAAATGATTATTTAAAAGGAATGACATTAAAAAGTACTAATCAAAAAGGTTATGTACTTGTTTGTGTTAATGATATAAGTCTTGGTTGGGGTAAGGATGATAATAGAATTTTAAAGAATTTATATCCAAAAGGACTAAGAATTAATTAAAGGAGATAAAAATGAAAGCGGTAGGAATAGTAATTGAATATAATCCATTTACAAATGGACATAAATATCATCTTGAGAAAACAAAAGAGTTAACTAATGCTGATGTAGTTGTAGGGGTTATGTCATCTTTTTTTGTACAAAGAGGAGAACCTAGTATTATATCAAAAGAAGAAAGAGTAAAAATGGCGCTTGATATGGGAGTTGACTTGTTAGTAGAATTGCCTACTATATATACAGTAGAGTCAAGTGATTTCTTTTGTAAATATGCTTTAAGCATACTTAATAAGCTTAAAGTTGATTCTATATGCTTTGGTAGTGAAACTGGTGATACAAAAGAATTTTTAGAAAAGTATAGTGAGACTCAAATTGTTCAACCTCATTTAGACTTTTTAGTATCAGATTTAATGGATGAGGGAATGAGTTATCCTTCCGCTATGTCAAAAGCTCTTGCTATAATGGATTCATTTAGAGCAGAAACTCCTAATGATATATTAGGATTGGGATATTTAAAAGAAATAAAAAATAATAATTATCCAATAGATATTTTCACATATAAAAGAGAAAATAATTATAATGATGAAAATATTAATGATAATAGTGTTAGTGCTAGTGCATTAAGAAAACTTATAAAAGATAATAAAGATATAAGTGCCTATACTCCATGTACTCAAGAGATTAATAATGCTAGAAAACATTATCTTGAAGATTATTTTGATATTTTAAAATACAAATTATTAACAACAAGTAGCGAAGAGTTAACTAGTATTCATCTTGTAAATGAGGGTATAGAAAATTTATTTATTAAAAAGATTATTGAATCTAGTAGTATGGAAGAATTCATAAATAAATGTGTTTCAAAAAGATATACTTTTGCTAGAATAAAAAGAACAATTATTCATATCTTGTTAAACACTAAAAAAGAATTTGCAAAAGAGGTATTAAATAAAGATGTCACCTACATTAGAATACTTGGAACAAATAAAAAAGGACAAGAATATCTAAATGAAATAAGAAAAGAGGTAGAGGTGCCTATTCTTAGTAAGTTTAGAGGTAATGCTTATCCAGTATTACAATTTGAAAAACAAGCTAATTTAGTATATAACATAGCATTAAGTCAAAATGTTATAAATGAAGAATATAATAAAGAACATTATTTATATCCTATAAGAAAATAGTAGCAATACTATTTTTTTATTTATAAGCATATTATTACTTAGGTGATTTAATGAAAAAAATTATTGTAATAATTATTTGCTTTATATTTGTATATGGAGGATGTAAGGCAAACATAAATGATGCTTGTAAAATGATTAATAATATTAATAAAGTAGGAAATGAAGAAATATTTGATGATTATTATATTAAAGGGATAAGTTATAATAATGATTCGGTTTTTAATTATGAGTTAATAAAAGATAATGACAATTATTATATAAAGATAGAAAAAGATGATTTCTATATAATAAAAAACAATAATTCTTATCATCTTTATGAAAATATAAATAATGAGAAAAAGCACTATAAACTAGATGAAGATATAGATACGATTTTGAATCAATATACTTCTAGAATGTCTCTTAATACAAATATGAATGAGATGCATAAAAATATTGCAATCCATTTAGAGAATTTATTAAGTTATTGTAATGAAAATAAAGCCATATGTAGGTATTCAAAGAGTCTATTTGGTAAAGCTGATTTAGAAATATTGCAACAAACTGAAATATCTAAAAGAGTGAGTAAGTATAGTATAGATAATGGTAAAATAACTAAGATTAATAGCGAGTATATTGAAGATTCTATTTATTTAAATACAATAATAGAAATTGACTACAATAACCAAAACTTAAATAAACTTAATAAAAGTGATTATAAATTAGTAAATAAAAACTCCTGATATCCAGGAGTTATTTTTCATAATATTTAATGTTATTTTCTTTTAAAAATTCTTTGATTATTTCTAGGCTTACACATTCACCTAGAGCAATAAATGGGTAATTACTAACTTGCTTGTATTCACCATTAATAAGAGTAGATTCATCAATAATATCAAATCCTAGATGATATTGTTTAGATAGAGATTGTACTCCATATATTACTCCATTTTCATCATATAATGGTCCTCCACTAGTTCCCTTTATTCCAGGTGTAGATAACTCAATTCCTATAATCTTATTTTCATTACCTACTAGTCTAGATACCATACCTTCATTTGAAAATAAAGGAGTATTTTGATTTCCTTCATTTGTAAAAAGTAATTTATCAGTTTTAATATCTATTTTATAGTTATTAAATTCAGGAAAAGCAAAACCACTTCTTACTAGGAATTTCCCAGGATTAATTGAATTGTCTTTTTTAAAATAAGCATAGCTATCATATAAAGGAGTATCTCCATTAAATTTTATTATAGCTAAGTCATATTTAGGATGCATAATTATTTTAATATCATGAATAGTTTTATAACATCCATTAAATTTAAAGATAGCTTTATTAGAGGCATTGGCAACATTAATAATATTTGTTACTACATGCTTACAAGTAAGTGCATACCCTTCTTCATTTATAAAGAAAAGGGTAGCACTTCCAGGAATTAATTTATCTGAATTTAATCTTGATACAAATAATATAGGTCTAGTAAATCTAGATATTTCTTTTATTGCATTACTAAACATAGAATTTAATACCAATAAATACTGCAAGAGCAATAATAATTAATAAACAAATACCAATATATATGTTATTTAATGTAATACGTTTTTGTAATTTATTACACTTGCTTTCAATTGTTTTCCTACTTTTTTGACTGGCTTTTATTTCTTTTTTAAACTCTTCATCTGCATGTGACACTATCTCAATGGTTTTTGCATTATCTTCCATTACTTGCTTAAGTCTAGTATCATTGTCTCTTATTTCGTAAACCATATTTTTAACTTTAAGTAAGTATTTTAACACTTCTGCTTCACCATTATTTAACTCACTTAACTCATCAATAGTATTCATGATAGTCTCATATTCTTCGCTAATCTTACCACTAGCACCAAGTAAAAGAACTAATAAATCTAATGTCTTTTGATTAACTATAGCCATCTTAGACATATATTCAGAAAGTATTTTTATGCTTTCACTTTTTCTAAAGAATAACTCACTATTTTTTTGAGATGAAATTTTATTCATTGCCTCATCTACATCTTTTAATTCTTTAACACAAAAGTTAACGTTATCTTTAATAATTGTAATAAATTCATTACTTTTTGGATCTAGAGGGATTTCATCTACTCCAATCACATCTTGATCTTTTAAGTTTTTTATAGATTTAAAATCATCTTCATTTATTACAGGATCATCAGCTTTTGGAGTATTAAGTCCTAACTCCTCATCTACAATTAAATCTTTCTCTTTTTCTTTAGTCATAATTATCACCTAATTGAAGCATTAAATTCTTTGATTAACTTAGATATAATATCTTGATGTACAGGATTTATATCATTATCATTTAATGTCTTATCCATTGCTTGATAAGTTAAAGATATAGCAATGGATTTAGAATCAGTATTTAATAAAGCATTCTTATATAAATCAAATATTTCTATATTAGTAACTAATCCTTTAGCATTCTTTTTAATTACTCTAACAATATCAGCAGCGCTAACAGAGTCTTTTACAAGTAATGATATATCTCTACTTGAACTTGGGAATGTAGAGAACTTAGCAAATTTCACTTTTGAAGATTTAATAGATAATAATTGTTTTAAATTGATTTCTAAAACATAAGTATCAGTTACATCATAATCTTTTCTAGTAATTGGATGAATTTGACCAATGTAACCTACAACTTTTCTATCAATTAATACTTCACAACTCCTACCAGGATGAAGCAAAGATAATTCTTTATTTACATTATAACTAACTCTATTTAAATCAATACCAACAATTTTAATTATTCCCTCTAGAATGCCTTTCATACTATAGAAGTCAAATTCACCATCTTTTAACCATCTAGTTTCTTTAAAAGTAGTATTGATTGCAATTGATAATAATTCTTCTTCAACTTCATTTTGAGCATAAACTTTAGCTATTTCAAATACTGCAATATTTTTAATATTTCTAGATTGATTATAGTTAATAGTTTCTAATAATGTAGGAACTAAAGATCTTCTTAAATATTGATGATCTTCAGTTATTGGGTTAAGAATTGAAACGGGTTCTTCATTAACTAAATAATTGAATTCATTAGCTCTTTTTTTAGAGGTTAATGAATAGTTAATTACATCATTAATTCCTAAATCTATTAAGTATTCTCTTAGAGATTTTCTTTGCAATTGGTAAGTAGTTAAACTACCTTTAACATCATCATTAAGTGGAAGAGAAGTAGTGAAAGTATCAAATCCATAAATTCTAATTATTTCCTCGATTAAATCTTCTTTAATAGTAATATCATTTCTTCTTGTAGGAGGAACAACTGTATATACTTCATTTTCATAAGTATATGCAAATCCTAAATTCGTGAATATATTATCTATAACTTCTTTTTCAATATGAATACCAAGTTTCTTTTCTACATCATTAATATTTAATTTGATTTCTTTATTAAATTTCTTTAATTTTGAAACACTTACTATATCTTCAACACTTTCATATCCAGAAATTTCATTTAAAACTTGAACAGTTAAAGCTAAAACTTCTTTAGTACTATACATATCAGTTTCTTTAACAAATCTATTACTAGAATCACTTATTAGATTTAGTCTTCTAGAAGTTTTTCTAATTGAAACTCCATCAAAACTAGCAGCTTCAATTACAATGTTTTTAGTATTGTCATCAATCATAGAACTAAATGATCCCATAACTCCACCTAGACATTCAACTTTTCCATCATTTGTAATAACAACATCATTTTCTTCTACTTTATAGTCTGTTTCATCTAACATTTTAACAAGACCATTATAATCGCTTCTAATAGAGTAATGATTACTAGTTAATTTATCATAGTCATACATATGTAAAGGTTGACCAGTTAATAACATAATATAGTTACCTAAATCTACGATATTATTTATAGAACGAATACCACTAGCAACTAATTTTTGCTTTAACCATTTAGGTGATTCTTTAATTGTAATATTATTAACTTTACAAATACTAAATACATTACATTTATCAGTATCAATACTTACAGTTAAATCTGTTTTATTAGTTTTAACCATCTTAGGATAACTAAATTCTAATTTTTTATTTAAGATAGCAGCAACATCACTTGCAACACCAATATAAGACATTGCATCGCCTCTATTAGGAGTGATATTAACATCAAATATAATGTCATCTAATCCTAAATATTTTAAAGGATCTCCACCGATTGGAGCATTATTTCCTAATTCTTCAATTCCAGCAAGTTGCTTTTCAGTAAGTGAAGATTTATCTACTCCAAGTTCACTTAATGAACAACACATACCATTACTTTCTACTCCTCTTATAGTACCTTTTTTAATAACTGCACCAATAGCAGGTAAATTAGCACCAGGAAGAGCAACGATTACTTTAAGTCCTACTCTAACATTTGGAGCACCACAAACAATTTGAAGTACTTCATTTCCTACATCAACATTTAAAACATGTAAATGATCGCTATCTGGATGTTCTTCACAAGTTTTAATTTGACCAATAACTAAATGATCACCACTAGCTAAAGTTTTAATTTCTTCAACTTCTAATCCTGCACTAGACATTTTATTTGCTAATGCTTTTGTATCAATATCATCTAGTTTTAATAATTCTTTTAACCAATTAACACTAACTAGCATCGATTAATCCCTCCTAAATTGATTTAAGAATCTTAAATCATTTGTATATATTCTTTTAATATCATCAATTCCATATTGAAGCATGATGATTCTATCTAATCCTATACCAAAAGCAAACCCTTGATATACTTCAGGATCAAATCCAGACATTCTAAGTACATTTGGATGAACCATACCGGCACCTAAAATTTCCATCCATCCGCTTCCTTTACATAAGTTACAACCCTTACCACCACAACTAGTACAACTTACATCTACTTCTACACTAGGCTCTGTGAATGGGAAATAACTACTTCTAAATCTAATTGTTTTATCTTGACCAAATACTTGCTTCATGAAGTAATCTAAAGTTCCTTTTAAATCAGACATAGTAACGTTTTTACCAATTACTAGACCTTCCATTTGCATGAATTGATGAGAGTGAGTTGCATCATCATCTTTTCTAAACACTTTACCAGGGCAGATAATTCTTATTGGCTCATCTTTACTACTTGCTTCCATAGTTCTTGCTTGAACTGGAGAAGTGTGAGTTCTAAGTAGTGTATTTACATCAACATAGAAAGTATCTTGCATATCTCTAGCAGGATGATCTTTTGGTAAATTAAGCATTTCAAAGTTATATAAATCCTTTTCTACTTCAGGACCTTCAGCAACTTTATAGCCAAGACCTACAAATACTTCGCTAATGTCATCTACTAGTTTATTAAGTGGATGCTTAGTTGCAGCACTGTAATTCTTTCCTGGCATAGTTACATCTATTGTTTCTCTTTCTAACTTTTCATTTAAAGCTTTAGTCTCAAGATTGTCTTTTATTGAATCTAAATGGTCACTAATAAATGTTTTAAGTGTATTAACAGCTTGGCCATAACTAGCTTTTTTGTCAGCAACTATGTCCTTCATTTTTCCCATTAATTCACTAACTTTTCCCTTTTTAGATAAATATTTGTTTTTAATTTCATTTACTTCATCTAAAGAATTTGCTTTTTCAATCTCAGATAAGTATTCTTCTTTTATTTCTTCAATATTCATAAATTTCCTCCCCTTTTCAAAATAAAAAAACGCTCCTAAAATAGGAACGTGAAATTACGCGGTACCATCCTAATTCATAGATAAACACTTATATCTATGCACTTAATTGCTTTAACGCAGCTAACGGTGTTTATTAGACACACTCCAAGGTGAATTCATTAAGTATAATTATGAGTAAAATTTCAGCATACATTTACTCTCTCTAAATAATAGGAACTTAATTACTACTCCTTATCAACGCATTGATTAAATTATTGATTAAATATGAAAAAAAGTCAACATTAAATATCTATAAGATATTAAGAAAAGTGAATTTTTGTTTCAAAAATGTTTCATGTGTGTGAAACATTTATTATTTTCAAATTAAATAAGATGTGATAAGATTTGGTTGGTGATAGTCATGGATAAGTATGAAGAATTTAAAAATGCAATTGGTAGAGCTAAAAAAATTGTAGTAATGACCGGTGCTGGAATAAGTTGCCCTCCACCTACCAATATTAAAGACTTTAGAAGTGCTGATGGTTTATATAGTAAAGGTAATGAGTTTAATATACCAACAGAAGAAATCTTAAGTTATCGTTTCTTTAAGAATCATCCACAAGAGTTTTTTAAATTTTATAGAGAAAATCTAGTTTATCCAAATGCCTTATATAATGATGCTCATAAGTTTTTTGCCAATTTAGAAAAGAGCAAAGAGGTAGTAATTATTACTCAAAATATTGATGGGCTACATACTAAAGCTGGGAGTAGTAATGTGTTAGAGATACATGGTAGTGTTTTTAAAAATCATTGTATATCTTGTGGTAAACATTATGATTTAAAAAATATTAGTTTAGAAGATGTTCCAACTTGTGAGTGCGGTGGCATTATTAAACCTAATGTTGTTTTATATGGGGAAGGTTTAGATGATGAATTATTAATGGATGCTAGAGAGTATCTTGCATATGCGGATTTATTAATTGTAGTGGGCACTTCTTTGACTGTTTATCCAGCAGCTAGATTAGTAAAGAACTTTAAAGGAAAGGACTTTATAATAATTAATAAAAGTAATACTCAATATGATGATATGGCTACATTAGTTTTTCACGAAGATATTTTAGATGTTATACATAATGTAGAAAAAAAGATGAGTGTGGGAAGTAGAAAATAAATTATTGAAAGTTAATATTTATAGGTTTATAATGTAGATGGAAAAAGGAGTGAAATATATGAGTGATGTAGGAACTGCAGTTAAAAGAATTGATGCTTACTATGAAAATTTATTGAAGGAATGTTATAAGGATGAAGAAGATGCAATGGCAACATATGCACAAACTAGAGATGCTGTAATTGAACAACTTTTACCATATGCATTAACTAATAATTATTGGTGGGAACAAGAAAATATAGCTATGGCTTACTACCAAATTCATAACCAAATTTTAGTGGTAAAAGCTAAGACATTCCAAAAGTATTATCGTAAATTAATGGGTAAAAGATATGATTATGCAACATTTGCTGATCCTAAAAAGAGACAAGAAATTATTAACGAAGCAGAAAAAAAATATATTGAAAAAGCAGGTAGATAATCTACCTCTTTTTTTATTTAAAAATATCTTTTGAGTTTATCTATTATTTGCTTTTCTAATCTGGATATTTGAACTTGTGAAACATTAAATTTAGTGGCGACTTCTTTTTGTGACAAATCATTATAAAATCGAAGATTTATTAATAGCATTTCTTTATCTGTTAATATTTTTAAAGAATCATGAAGAGTTAATATATCTATAAGATTATTTTTACTAGTATCCATAATTGTAGATTCAAGAGTATAAGTGTTGTCCTTATTTGAATATTCTTTTTCTAATGACAAAGGTGTTATATTTGACTCCATTGCAAGTATTAAATCATATCTATCTACCATTAGTATATTTTCTAATTCTTCGATTGTAATTTCTTTATTATATTTTTCAAAATAGTCTTTTTTTTCCTTTTCAATTTTATAATATAAATCTTTAATATTTCTGCTCATTTTAAATAAAGAAGCATCCCTAAAATATTTTTTGATTTCGCCAAGTATTATTGGTACTGCATAAGTAGAAAAACTAACATTAAAATTTAAATCAAAGTTAGTAATTGCTTTTATTAATCCCATTATTGCCACTTGATTTAAATCTTCTCTTTCTTCTTTTTTAGATATTTTATATCTATTAACAAGAGAGTAAGCTAAATTTTGATTTTTATTTATTATTAAATCTAGGTATTCTTTATGACCATTTTGATATCCTTTTATTAATTCTAATGTAGTTAATTTTGTTTCTAGCATACACTAAACCTTTTGATAATGCTTTTTAAATTTTTTAACTATATAAACCCTAGTTCCAATATTCTCCTCACTTCTGATACTAAAATCATCTGATAAAGCTTTAATAATAGAAAAACCCATGCCTGCATGCTCTTCATCTTGTTTACTAGAAAAATGGGGATTCAGCGCACTTTTTAAGTCTTTTATTCCTATTCCATAATCGTTAATAGTGATTCTTATTTCTTGATTTTCAATTACAGCTTTTATATACACATCTTTTGTAGAATCTTTGTTGTATCCATGAATAATTGCATTACTAACTGCTTCACTTACAATTGTTTTTAGATCACTAATTTCATCAAGTGTAGGATTAATATTTAGAGCAAATGCACTAATTGCAGTTCTAACAAGTGCCTCATTTTCTACCATAGCACTAATTTTTATTTCCATTTTATTCATTATTTCACCACCTCTTTAGCCTTTTTATATTCACCAATAATTGTATAAATACCTGAAATTCTAAATAACTTTTCAATTTGGGTGTTAGTATTTGTAATATATACCTTTTTTCTGTTGGTCTTTAATTGGTTATATCTACCTAAAATAAAGCCAACTCCTGAACTATCAATGAAAGTGACATTTTTAAAATCTAGTACTAAATTTTTATTTTTATTGTTCTTTACAATATCACTTATTTCCTCTTTGTAATTTGGACACACTGAATCATCAATATCTCCATAAAACTCAATATATATTTCTTTTTCATAAATATTTAATTTGTATTTTTTATCCATTTTTATTTCCTCCAGTTACATTAAATAAAAATAGGAAAAAGAAAAATGTCATTTTGTGACTTTTTGATTAATGATTTTGCTTTTAGTGTTATACTAAAGAAAATGAGGTGAAATCATGATTCTTATACCAGAAGATTTTTTTAAAAAATATATTTCTACTAGAAATGATCATGATATCTATAAACTTACAAAGAAGTTAGAAAAAAGAGTTAAAAAGCTAGAAAAATATATTAATAAGAATAAAGTTTGTTATGAAGAAATTAATTATGAAAGTCAATTAATAAAAGCAAGGCAAGAATATAATTATTTGAGTTGCATTTTCTTGCAAAAAGAGTTTGAAATAATTCCATATAGTGAATCTGCTATAAGAGAAATTATGGATATTATAAAAGATAAGAAAGCCTATGAAATTGTAGATAAGAAAAAGCTCAGATATCATCCAAAAGTAGCTGATTTAAATAAAGTTATAGGCATCGATTATAATTGCAAAGAAAACTTTGAACTGATAAAAGAAAAAAGTATTGAATATTATACAAAAGAGGAAGTAATTACTAGGATTTCTTATATTTATAATCAAGATTTTGAAGGGTATGATTCTTATGTTTCAAATATTGAAGATGGCACTATTATGCAGCTTCTTGAAAGGTATTTAGAAGTATGCTAGAAAATAATTCTATGAATTATATTTTTATTGGGTTATAATAAGGAGGATTGGAGGGAGTTAAAAGTGAGTAAGGAATTTGAACATAGTCCTAAAACTATCAAAGACATTGGGCAAGACGCTTTTATTAGTGTCCCTTCATACAAAAGAAAAAAAGACCATGATGTGATTTATGTTAATCCTAGATTATATGAGAAAATATATCATAAAAAGTTTGATTATGATGAGGCAATAAAAGAGATTAAAAGAGATTTTTCTGTTACTTTAGATAGTAAGATTGGGAATGAATATAATGGTGATGTTTATATAGATAAGCAAGGAGATCCTACAGATATTTCCTTAAATGGAAATAAAGGTTCTGGTAGAGCTTTTTATATATATGAAAATTGTAATATTAAAGGGGATAAAACTCCTTTTGCAACTTCTCCAAGAGCGGACTATAGTAATGGTAAATATGCTCTTGATTGTGCAATTCAAGAGTGTTTAATAAGTAATGTTTTAAATAGTTATGATGAGTTTGATAACTTTGAAACTCTAGCTATTATTGATTTAGATGAAGAATATTTGTTTCCTCATACAACGGGTAATTTACCATGTGGGATGATGGTTAGATATTCTCCTAATAGGGAACTATATAGATTCTCACACCGATTTATTAATAAAGAGGCATTTACTGCAGAACAAATTAGAGATATATCTAAAAAAATTGGTGAGATGGAAGGAAATAAATTTATATACAGATTTTTACATGGAGCTTGGTCTATTGGAAACTTATCTATTGAATCTAATATGATTGATTTAGATACATCGTTTTTTGTAACGGGAAGGCACCCTCAATGGAGTTTTACTGACAGATTCATAACTAACTATTTCGGTTATGAACATAATGGGCAAATAATGGTTATGGATACAATATTAGACAGTGAGTTAAATATTGATAAGGTAAGTCATGAGGATGTCAAAAAGATTATTGAAGATGAAAGGGTAAAAACTATTAATATAGGATTTGCTAAACTGATGGGCTATGATCAAGATGTTTACAAAAAACACAAATCAAAATTTGATGCTTTAAGTAAAGAATTTGAATATCTATCTAAATTTATATATGACAATTATGATAATTTGAATTGCGTTGATTCAAATTGTAATAATACATATTTATTTGATTTTTCTAGGTTCTTTAGATTTTATGGAATATTAAAGAAAAAAGAAGTCTTTAGTGTTAATTCGGGATTACAAATTTTATTGAATGGGTCAGCAGAACCATTGGAATATAAGTATGATAATGATGAATATCATGATAAGATAAATGGATTTTTTAAAGATATAATAGTAAGAGATGAAGGTAAGTATTTTGAACTTATATCTAGGGCAATTAAATTTATAGGGCTATATGATAAGTTGAATGATTATATTGATAAAAAAGAAAGCATAGATAAAGATAAGAAACTTATTAAATGCTATTTGGAAAATGAAACCAAAACTTATTTAACTGCTAGAAAATGGATTAGAGGAGAACTAATCGATTTATATCATGATAAAGGAAAGAAGTCGTGTCATGAATTAATTAATATTATAATTGAGGCGTATTCAAGACAAAAAAGTAAAGATTCTTATTTAAGCGATTTGACACTATTTAAAGAGGGATATTTGGTTAGAAAAATAAATATGGATGGAACTAATAGATGGTTATTCAAAATACTAGATTCAAGTAAATATGACTCATTATTACTTAATATTAATGGTAAAGAAGTTGTTTTAAAAAATTATGGAGACAATGACTTTTATAGTGAAATAAAAGACAGTAAAGATTTAGAAATAATTGAAAGTATAAAAGTGTCTAATATTGTAAAGAGTGAATATTTTGATATGTTAGGCAGAGATGTGATTGTAGATCATAATAAAAAAGATTTTACATCGCAAAAAAGAGTATGATAAAATAATTAGGAAGAGGTGTATTAAAATGGGATATAATAATAGTTATTCATCATCAAAAACAAGTGGAGGAAGTTCTAAAACTAGTTCATATGAATCAGGAAAGGTAAGCTCGCCAGTTTCATCTAAAGCTAGTTCATATGATTCAAGTAAGGTTAGTACTCCTAGTTCTAGTAGTGTTAGCGCTAAAGGTAAGTTAGGCGATATAAAAAGATTATTGGTTGCATATTTAGATCTTTGTCAAGATGTTGAAAATAAGGAAGCAGAGCTTGAAGCATTAATACAAAAAAGAGACGAAATGAAAGCAAAAATTGCTGCTCATCCGCAAGCTTCTACTATAACTGATATTCTTTCTACTATGAAGGCTCCTAAAAATTCTACTAAGAGATAATAATGGCTCACATAGTTGATTATGATGATTATTTTGAAGAATACATGGGGAAGGTGTATTCTAGAATAATCAAAAGTAATAATTTAAATAATTTAAATAGTGTTGTTGAATTTGCTCCAGGGTTTAGATATAAGATTGCCTATGCTCTTAGAAATGTGAATTTCAATGGCACTATTTATATTGTGGACTCAAATGAAAGTGTATTGAATTTTGTAGGGGAAAAATATAAAGAAATATTAAAAGATGCAAAAGTGGTGACAATCCAAAGTGATCTTATAGAAAGCGTAAATATGTTACCAAATAATGTTGACTTGTTTTTAGCGAATCATTGTGTTGATGATATGATAGTTTCAAAATATTTAGAAGAAAAGAAACTAGAGGATGCATTTAATAATACAAGTGATTCTAAAGGGATATTGCTTAATTGTTGGGAAGAGTTAAAAGAAAATGATAGAATACTTTCTTTTTTACATAAAAAAGTATATGAACAAATAATGACATTTTTTTTAAAAATAAATCCAAAATTTATTATTATGAGTCAATATAAAAGTGCTTATTATATGAAACAAAAAAATTATATTGAAGAACTATCAAAAGAAGTTTTTGATAGGTTAAAAAAACATATAGATACTGATGTTTTAAAATTAAAAAGCGCTCTAGACTTCGATTTTGAAGATTTTGATGCAGCTTTAAATGAAGGATTTTCATTAAAAGAGAATATTCAATATTATGATAATTGGATTGCAGGAAGGATTAGGGATTTAGGCGATGAATATTAAAGAACTACTTAAAAATGAATTAAAAGGATGGAAACTTGCTGAAGTATTATGGTTATTAGTGGCATGTTTAGTGATTTTGGCTCTTAGTATATATTGGCAAGATACTTTTATGGGAATAGTTAGTGCTCTTACAGGAGTTGCTTGTGTAATATGTACGGGTAAAGGTAAGCTTAGTGCTTATTTGTTTGGTCTTATAAATTGTGTTTTATATGCAATTATTTCATATAAAGCAAAACTATATGGAGAGACAATGCTTAATGCTTTGTATTATGTACCAATGCAATTTATTGGTTTTTATATATGGAGCAAAAATATGAATAAAGAAACTAATGAAGTAAACAAAATTCATATGACTAATAAAGTGAGAATATTCTGGCTTGCGATAATGATAATTGCTACCATTGGATATGGATTTATTTTGAAATTGATGGGAGATGCTATGCCATTTGTAGATAGCTTTACTACTGTTTCTTCAGTTGTTGCTATGATTGTTTCAGTAAAGATGTATTCTGAACAATGGTGGATTTGGATTGCTGTTGATGTATTTACAGTTTATATGTGGTTAGTAAACTTCATTCAAGGTAGTGAAAATATGGCAACTTTACTTATGTGGGTTGTATATTTAGCTAATGCTATTATTATGTGTGTGAAGTGGGAGAAAGAGGCGATTAATAATAGCAAAAACGCAAACATAAAAAAGGAAGTAATGGCTAATGAAATATAAAATAGGAATGTATGGGGGAAGCTTTAATCCAATCCATATGGGGCATGTAAACAATATAAAAATTGCTTCTAGTCTATGCGAAAAGTTGTATTTGGTTTTAAGTGTTACAAGCGACCCTAAAGAAATAGATCATAGAGAAAGATTTATGTGGCTAAAAAACATTACTAAGGATATAGGAAACGTTGAAGTTTTTGAAATATTTGATACCAATACAAGTAAAGAAACATATGATTGGCAAACTGGTGCTAATGATATAAAAAAATATATTAATAAAAAAATTGATGTTGTCTTTGCTGGAGATGATTACAAAGGCAAAAACATATGGGAGAGTTTATATCCTGAAAGTGAGATTTACTATATTGCTAGAAGTGATATAAATGTTTCCTCTACAATGATTAGAGAAAACCCATATGCTTGTTGGGATTATTTGCCTAATTGTGTTAGAAAATATTATACAAAGAAAGTTTGTGTAATAGGAACAGAGAGTACAGGAAAGACAACACTTGTTAGAAAACTTGCAAAAGAATTAAATACTAGTCATGTTGAAGAAGCTGGAAGATATATATGTGATGATGCTGGTGGTATTGATAATATGCAAAAATATCATTACTTTGAAATTTTGTTTAAGCATAAGCAACTTGAAAAAGATGCACTAGATGAGGCAAACAAAGTATTATTAATTGATACAGATTCGCTTATTACTTTGTACTATTATAATCTTGGCTTTGGAATGAATGAGGAATTGGATATTGCATTTAAAAATATTGCTGAAGGAATCTCTAAACTGAATAACTATGATTTATATATTTTTTTAGAGCCAGATGTAGAATGGGTTCAAGATGGAACTAGAACATATGGAGAGCAAAGTATAAGAGAAGAAAATAATATAAAACTCAAGAAAATATTTGATGATAATGGAATTAAGTATGTTTGTATTAATGGTGATTATGATCAAAGATATGAAAAAGCAAAAACATTGGTTTGTGATTTAATTAAAGGATGATTACATCCTTTTTTATTTTAGAAATAAAGGTAAAAAGATATAAGGAAAAAAATATTTATGATAATATTGGCTTAAGGTGTTTATTTTAAAGAGGTGTAGTGCATGAAATTTAATTTTAACTGGAAAGGTAAGGGCTTTGATAAAGTACCTCCTAATGTAATAGAAGTTGCTAAAAAATTATTAGAACTTAATCTAGTAAAAGTAGAACCAGATTTAGATGATTCTGGATCTGTTGTAATTAGACATTGTGGTGTTTGTAAAACTCAAGGTTTAGTGGAATCAATCTCTGTGGGATTAACTAATGATACAACTCATTTTTATAAATTTACATCTAAATTGAGTTACAGCATAGATGGAGTGTGTGAGGGAAGAAAAGATTCGAAAGTGGTTTCTTGTAAAATGTCTACATGTCCAATTTTAGTTGCTGGATATTTGTATTATCAAGCTAATAAAGATGAATCAGATGCTGAAGTTGTTGGTGATGTTACTAGAGAATTAACTGATGCAGAAAAGCAAGAAAGAAATTTAAATGAATTAAAAAATATGAACCTTGATGAGGAAATAGAAGAACTATTAACCCCTCTTGCAATGCCCACAATAAGAGGGCTTAGAATTGCTTTTGTTGGTGAAGAGGGTACAAATAAGGAAGAAACTCTTAAGAAAATGGCTGCATATCTTTATAGAATTGGAAAAATTTCTGAAGATCATCCTAGAGTTAGAACTTTAACTGCTATAGGCGATAAGGATTTTGAATTTAATAATAATGCTTTGTATTCGATTGAAGGTATTCAAGACTTCTTAGATATAATGGCTAATAATGATGATTTTTCTGCTAATGCTGAACAAGGTAGAAAAGGAAGCAAATCTAGTATAAGAAAAATTGTTCAAGCAAAGAATAAATATTTAGTCATAAATACTACTCCATTAGAGTTTAAAAAATTCTTAGCAACTGACCCTAAGCTTCCTTATGTTTTTGATGAGACTATATATTTTAAGGATTTTGAAGATGAAGAACTACTAAGGATTTTTGAAAAGAACTTACCAGAGTATCACAAAAATTTAATTACTCCAGAAATAAAAACTAATTTCTTATCTTATTTAGAAAGAAATAGAAAGTATTTCCCATTTAAAAATGCTGAGTTAAGTGTGTTTTTGTCTAGTTATGTTTCTAGAAAAATGGATTTATTATTACCTAAAGAAAGATATGATAATTCAACTTTAGATAGTATGTTTGCTAATATTATTGGAATGAAAAATGTGAAAGATCAAATATATGAATTACATTCATTTTTGGATTTGAGAAATAAGTTAGAAAAACAAGGAGTTCAATTACCTGATTTTAATTTACATATGCTATTTTTAGGTAGCCCTGGTACAGGTAAAACAATGGTTGCTAGACTAATAGCAAAAATTTTATTTGATTTGGGTTATATAAAAGAAAATAAATGTGTTGAGGTAGAAACAAAAGATTTGATTGCTGCATATACTGGTCAAACTGCGATGAAAACTTCTAGAGTTATTAATTCTGCGATTGGTGGAGTTTTATTTATAGATGAAGCATATTCATTAGCTAATGGAAGCAGCTTTGGCCTTGAATCAATTGCCACAATTGTAAAAGCAATGGAAGATAATAAAGGTGAACTAGTTGTAATTTTTGCAGGATATTCAAAAGAGATGCAAGAATTTATTGATTCTAACTCTGGAATAAAGTCACGTATTGGTTATACATTTGAGTTTGCTGATTATAGTGAAGAAGAATTATATAAGATTTATGAGTTAAAAGCATCTAAGACAGGATTTAAAATTGATCAAAAAGCGGAAGCAAAAATAAGAGAACTTATAAATTATGGAAGAACTAAGAAGAATTTTGGAAATGGTAGATATGTAGATAACATTTTCCAAAAAACCTTAACCAAACATGCCAAGAACATTAAATCTGAAGATGATGTTTTGATTATAAAAGAGGATAGTGTTCCATCAATCGAAGATGTTATTGCACAAGCTTCTGGAAATAAAGATCCAAAGATTATAGACAAATTATTTGATGATATTATTGGGTTAGACAATATTAAAAAACAAGTAATTGAACTTGGTAAATACATAAACTTTAGAAATGAAATGTCTAAACTTCATGAAACTAGATTACCAGATATGAGATTACACATGCTATTTACTGGTGAATCAGGTACTGGAAAAACTCTAATGGCAAGAAAAATAACAGAGATGTTATATAATATAGGTTGCATTAGAATTAACAAATTAGTTGAAGTTGGAAGAAAAGACTTGGTAGCTGAATATATTGGACAAACTGCACCTAAAACTCAAAGAGTTATAGATGGGGCAATGGGTGGAGTACTATTTATAGATGAGGCTTATGCGCTTGTTCCTAAAGATACATTTAGAGATTTTGGTTTGGAGGCTATTGCAACTTTAATTAAGGCGATGGATGACAATAAAGATGATTTAGTTGTTATTTTTGCTGGATATAAAAAAGAAATGAAAGAATTTATTAATGTCAATTCAGGAATTGCCTCACGTATTGGCTATACTTTTGATTTTGAAAATTATAAAGATGAAGAGTTATATAAGATTTTTGAACTTAAATGTAATAAATTTAATTTAGAAATTAGTGAAGAAGTAAAAACTAAAGTTATGGAACTATTAAAATATTTTAGTTCAGTTGATAATTTTGGTAATGGTAGATTTGTAGATAAGCTTTTACAAGAAATATTGATTAAGCATGCTTCGAGTTATAAAGAGGGAGATAAAGTTAATTTATTATCTATAGAAGATATTCCTAGCATTAAGGAAGTTATAGAAAAGACATTTAATAATAAAGATAATCTTGTTATTCCTTCTGATATAACTCCAGAAGCTAGAAGGCAAATTGCTATTCATGAAATAGGTCATGCAATAATCAATTATTTATATCAAGGAGAAACTAATTTAAAGGTTATAACTGTTGTTCCAGAAGGATCTGGAGCTTTGGGCTATGTATTGCACTCTACGCCTAAAACAAAAGTTTTATGGACAAAGAGAGATTATTTAGATGAGGTTGAAGAGCTTCTTGCAGGAAGAGCGGCAGAAGAATTATATCTTGGAAAAGAAAAGATTTCTTCAGGATGCTCAAGCGATTTAGAAAAAGCTAGTTCTAGACTTAATCAATGCTTTAGTGAATTTGGGATGTCTGAAACTTTAGGATTAATAAGCACAAGAGGAGATAAGCCAAACCTAGAAATGTTACAAAAACTAGATATAGAAAAGAGAAATGTTCTTGAATCTTGCTATCAAAATGTTCTTAGAGTATTAAAAGAAAATGAGTATATGTTTAATAAAATATTGGGTGTACTTATGGAAAAAGGAACTCTAACTGGAGAAGAATTTGTTGCATTAATTAAAGAAAATTAAAAAAGGTGTTTCGGCACCTTTTTATATTAATATTTTTAAATAATTATATAGTATATCCCAAAAAGTTAATTTGGTAATATCATCTTTGGGGTATAGATTGTATTCTGCCAGTGTTGTTCCATTAGATTGAATTAATAGTTTACCTATGATAGTATCTTTACTTTTGGGAGCTGTATTATCAAATATATCTATATTTATTGTTAACTTATCTATATTTTCATTTCTTTTTAATATTACATTTATATCTTCTTTTGAAATTAAAGAAGTAATTTTTTCTTTTGAATTTGAAAAGATAACTTCTCTTATTACATCATTTTGCTTATAGAGTGTTACGCTTTTATAACTATTAAATCCATAGTTTAAGAGTGTTGTGATATCAGCATTTCTTGATTTACTTGTTGCTCCACCCATTACAATAGCTATAAATCTCATATTATTTCTACTGGCTGTTGCACTTAAATTGTATCCCGATTCACTTGTATAACCTGTTTTTAATCCATCCATACCTTCATAAGTGCTTAATAGTTTGTTAGTTGTCACTAACCAAAAAGGATTTTTTGTGTCTTCTCTTAAATATGTTTCATAAATAGATGTGTATTTTAATAGTATATCTTTATAATCAGTTAAAAGTTTTCTTGAAAGTAGGGACATATCATATGCGGTGGTATAATGATTTTCATCATGAAAACCAGTGGTATTTACAAAATTTGTATTGTTCATGCCAAATAGTTTTGCCTTTTCATTCATTTTATCAATAAATATTTCTACACTTCCATATGTATGCTCTGCCAAAGCCACAACTGCATCATTTGCACTTGCTACAGATACAGCTGTAAAGAGATCTTCAAAAGACATTCTTTCGTTTTCTTTCAAAAATATTTGGCTACCACCCATACTGGATGCAAAAGAAGAAACTGTTACTATATCATCAAATGAGTGAGTTTTCATTTCTATGCATTCTAGTAACAAGTACATAGACATCATTTTAGTCATACTTGCTGGATACATTCTTCTTTCTTCTTGTTTTGCATATATGATTTGTCCAGAAGTGTATTCCATTAGTATAGCACTTGGGGAATTAATGTTAAAAGCCAATTCCTCTTTTTGGTTATCAGCTAAGACATTAATAGGACATAAGGTATATATTAATATAAATATAAAAGAAAATATCAAAGTTTTTTTCATTTAATCACCTAAGACAAGATATGCATGTGCTATAATTTTCATGTCAAAAAGGAGAGTTATTATGAATAAAATAGTTTTAGCTAGTAACAATAAACACAAAATAAAAGAATTTAATGAAATATATAAGGACACTATTATATTGTCTTTAGAAGATATCGGATTTAATGAGGACATAGAAGAAAATGGAACAACCTTTTTGGAAAATGCGTTAATTAAAGCAAAGACAATTAGTTCGTATTTAAAAGAGAAAGGAATAGAATGCCCTGTAATGGCAGAGGATAGTGGCCTTGAAGTTGATAGTTTAAATGGTGAGCCAGGAATATATAGCGCTAGATATGCCTCAGATCACGACGTTAAAAAGAATAGAGATTATTTGATATCTAAATTATCTGGTAAGGAAAATAAAAATGCTAACTTTATTTGCTGCTTAGTAAAATATATGCCTGATGATACATATATTTATGCATATGGCAAGACATATGGTCATATAATAGAAGAAGAACTTGGAGATACAAGTTTTGGATATGATTGTATTTTTTATTCTCATGACTTAAATAAAACATTTGGAGAGGCTACAAGTGAGGAAAAAAACTCTGTTTCCCATAGGAAAAGAGCTATTCTGGAATTGCAAAAAAAAGAGCAATAAAAAAAATGCAAAAAAAAGTAAAAAAAGTGAAAAAAAGTTATTGACAGCCAAAATAGTGTGTGTTAGTATATTGGGGCGTTGGGCGATAGAACAGCGCAAGATACGATTTTTGAAAACTAAATAGAAACGAAACAAAAACGTCAGAACAATAAGTTTAAATACTGAGAAAACAATAATAGCTAAGAGATAGCTATGGACAAACAAAACATAAGAGAGTTTGATCCTGGCTCAGGAT
>JAFWYE010000008.1 GCA_017517765.1 Bacilli bacterium
CACCAGAGGCATTAAATCCATATGACGAATCTGTTATTGTTATTGTTATAGAAGAACCATTTTTAAGATATGTATATGTACTAGTATTTCCACTTGATACACTTACTACAGGTGCTGTATTATCAATATTAAATTTGAATACTCTATCACTTGAGGATGTTGATGTAATTCCTCCAATATTTGTTGAATTGCTCATGTAGTTTCCAGCGTTATCTTTCACATCACCTTCAATCCATAAATAATGAACACCCGCAGTTGATGGTGTGGTTATACTTCCACTAACTTGTGTTGAAGTTCTAGTTCCAGTAATTGCTGTCCACGATGTGCCACAAGAGCTTGAACTAGTACACCATTTATATCTATAGTATGATGTCGAACTATAGCTAGATAATCCTAGATTATCCGTAAATGTCGCTGTCAAACTCTTGCTTGGTTGAGCATGATATGCTGTACTTGTTCCACTTCCTACAACAGTGCCATTTGTTGGCGTTCCTATTGCTAAAACAGGAGACGTTTTATCTATTTTAACAGTTGTTGTAGAACTAGAAGCAGAACTACAATTTCCAGCGACGTCGCAAACCCTAAAATAAACAGTATTATTTCTTTCAGCTACCCACGTTCCTGTCCATGTATTTCCTGATTTGACAGTAGAACTATCCCAATTAAGCCATGTAGATTTATCATAACTATATTGATATTTGCTAAACCCACTTTGCACCGAGCCTGTATCTGTTCCTCCAGATACCGTCAACGACACATCTGTACTTGACCAATTGCCATTTGAAGAATTAGTCACTGAAACAGAAGAACTTGGGGCCGTTTTATCTATTTTTACAGCAGTACCTGAAGAGGCAGAACTAACGTTGCCAGCACCATCAACTGCTCTAAAATATACAGTATTATTTCTTTCAGCTCTCCACGAACCATATGCCCCAGAACTATCGTTGTAAGATCCTGTGCCATCTATATCGTTATACCAAGTACTCTTGTCATAACTATATTGATAATATGATACACCAGTAAAGTAGTCTGTTGAATTACCAACTTTTATATATACATCAGAGCTAGACCAGTTACCACCTGAACCATTCGATATTATAGTTGGGGTAGTAGGTCCTACTTTGTCAACCAATGATATAGTAGATGAAGGGTATTCAACTCCAGATCCTGCTTTTTTATATGTAACTTTCATATTAGCCTTTAGGGTTAAAGAATAGGACATTTGACTAGTAGGAATAGTGATAGATACACTATTATCAGTACCCATTGAAGTACAAATTTTCAATGTTGTCCTTGTGAATGAAGAAGAATATGTCACACTTGTAGCTGAGCTTGAATAAGTAATCGTTAAATCTATATTTTTAACTTTACTTCCTCTACATCTCATTTTTTGTCCACTACCAGATTGAGTATACATTTGACCACCATAAGAAGTTGAACCCACATTAACATAAAATTCCTCAATACTCGTTACAGATCCATTAGTTACAGTATGAGAAAAATTGACTACATATTCATATTTGTTACAATTAGCTGTTACATTTAATGATGTACCAGAAGCATTCCAACATGCAGAAGTATTATTTGTGTTAAATGCTACAGTAGCAGCTTCAACTTTATCTTGTTCATTAAATATACTAACAAACAAAAAAGCGCACATTAAAAATATGCACTTGATTACATATGAAAGCGTTTTATACATAGTATATCTTGTTTTTTTATCATTACAAGAAGACATAAAAAACACCTCCATTTCTTATTTTTATAATACTCCACTTTATCTACTATAGAAATAAGTTCGTATATTTTTGTGTATAACCAATAAAAAAATAAGCCTAAAAGGCCTATTTTCTTGTGTTTTTCTTATTTTTTAAATCTTGTCTTAATTTGTGCTCTCTTACAAGCATTGGGCAATATATTCCCGCTTTAGTACTAACTCTCTTCCCTTTTAAAAAGTCATTTAGTTTTTCTATAGGAACAAAGAATGTAGAAATATCTTCATGATCTTGTAAATCTTGCTTTCCTAGTTTAGTAACCAAAACTTCATATATAATTACACTTTCATCAGTCATACCTTCACTGTTATAACATACATCAGTTAAAGCATGTACCTCATCAATTTCATCTGCCCCAATTTCCTCTTTTAATTCTCTAGCACAACATGTGATTGGATCCTCTCCAGCTTCCACTAATCCAGCTGGAAATGAGTATATATAATCATTGATTGGTTGCCTAAATTCTTTAGTTAAAACAACACATTCTTTCCCATCAATTATAATTCTTGGAATAATACAAACAGTATCAATTTTCCTTTCTCCTGTTTTGCAAATTAGCTCATCTAGAGAATTTCTAGAAGAAAACGTCCATTTTATAGTCTCTCCCTTATCTTCATACTCTACTAAAAACATATTTAAATATTTTTCATTTGTTAATTGTGTTATCTTCACTAATTTCATATCAATCGCCTCTTTTAAAATTATACCACAACTAGCATACACAATACATCTTTTTACCAAGTTAGTAATAAAAAAAGAATTATACTATCTAAATTATTTATAATTTATGTTATCTTTAAAATGAGGTGTTTTTATGTTTGCAATTGTTGTTTCAATACTTGCATGTGTCGCAATGATACTATGCATAATTTTTAAGCCGAACATAACTATAAAAGGATTCAAACTTCAAACTTTCTGGATTGCCCCTTTTATAGCGGCTATTGTTTTAATGATTTTTAAATCATTAGATGTTGGTGCATTTTTTGCCAACTTATTCTCTACAGGAAGTATGAATCCATTAAAAATATTGATTTTATTCTTCTCGATGACATTGTTATCAATATTTCTAGATGAGGCTGGTTTCTTTAGATATTTAGCTAAAAAAACAGTAAGTAAAGCAAATTCTAGTCAAACCACAATATTTATTTATTTATATCTTATTATTTCTTTCATCACAATAATTTCATCCAATGATGTAATTATACTTACATTCACACCATTTATTTGTTACTTTACAAAAGAAATAAAAGTAAATCCCATTCCATATTTATTTATGGAATTCATTGCCGCAAATACTTGGAGTACTTTACTTATAATAGGTAATCCAACAAATATCTATATAGCTACAACTGTAGGAATAGATTTTATGACTTACTTTGTATACATGATATTCCCAACCCTAGTAATTGTATTGACTTCTTTTGCACTAATGCTCCTAATATTTAGAAAACAATTAAAAGTTAAACCTAAAACAATATATAAAGATGATTCTGTTTTAGAAAACAAAGTACTTTGTATAATTGGACAAATCCATTTATTTACTTGTATTGGAATAATGGCAATATCTAATTATATAAATTTAGAGATGTGGTACATACCTGTAATCTTCTCTATAAGTTTAATTATATGTTGGGCAATTCATAAAGGTGTAACTCACGATACAAATATGTTAATGGCTTCTTCATTAAAAAGGTTGCCATGGATATTAGCTCCATTTGTATTGTCTATGTTTGCAATTGTCTTTGCTCTAGAGGAAAACGATATTATTCAAATATTCGCTAATTTCTTAAATATTGGTGCGGTAGAGTGGAGTTATGGTATATTCTCCTTCTTAATTGGTAACCTAATTAATAACATTCCAATGAGTGTATTAATGTCATCAGTTATAACTACACTTCCTGCCAATGCTTCATTTATTGCAAGTTTAGCTACAATCATCAGTTCAAACTTAACAACAATACTAACCCCACTTGGTTCTCTAGCAGGTATCATGTGGTTACAAATCTTAAAAGAAAATGATGTTAACTTTAAGTTTGTAGACTTTGTTAAATATGGAGTTGTAGTATCACTACCTACAATTGCTCTAGCATTCTTAACCTTAACCATATATCCAATGTAAAAAAAGGGGACTCAAATCCCCTTTTTATCTTTTATGTACTTTGTTTAAATATGTAGTTACTAATTCTTGATCTAATGCTCTTTCATATAGTTCTGTTTTGATAATCTTACTTGAATCAAATTGCTCATTAAAATCCAAAATTTCATCATCGATAATTACATAGTCAAAGTTTGTTTTTCCTCTTAAATATTCTTTTATTTCATAACTTCTCTTTTTAGGATCTCCACTTATTGGAGTTCTAGAAAACTCTCCATTATAATCTAGACCATGTTCTTTTAGTCTTTCTATTATAGTTTCCATATAATGTCTCCAGGTCGAAGATATTACAATATGCACTTCATTGTCTTTACTTTTTTCTCTAATTAAGTAGTTTAATGCCTCTATTGATTCTGGTTTGAAAGCATTAATCTTACCACCCTTTTTTATTTTACCCGCTCTTATTTGGCCTCTTATAAATTCCCAATCATATAAAACACCATCTACATCTAAAAATATATAAAAATGTTTTTTCATTTTCATCACTCCTTGAGCCAAAACATTTTAACACACTATAATTATTGACTCAACAATTTTTTTATAATGAAAAAAGACTATTTCTAGTCTTTATTTTCTATTTGTTTTTTTGAATTTATCTTTCTTAAATAATATCCAAGATAATAAATAAGTGCACTTGCTAGTAAGATAGCAATTGGTAATAATAGCATATTAGCAAACCAACCAAAATTAACCCATATATCTTTAAATACCGCTAATGGACTTTGCACATATGGAGATATATAATAACAATTAATTCCTTTATTCTTAAAAATGATATTAAACATTTGCGCTACTACACATGAAGATAAATATACTACAACAGCTTTATAATAATCTTTAGCATTCATACATGCTCTTTTTGTTTTATACAAATATAAAGCAATAAAAATCAGTGACATATGCCAAACATAAGCATGTAAAGTCAAAGTCCAATAATCATGATTAATACCACTTGGTTCAATAAATCCCATAATACCACCAACTATGTTTATTGCAAACATACACTCATATAACCAAGAATTAACTTTATCACTTCTTATAAGAGCGCAAGCAATACATAAATACATTGGTAATGAACATAATTGGAATGGGAATACTCCCCAGAATCCTCCCCATCCATATGGATCAAGATAAATATGGAACAATATTTTATATACTTCAAATAATAATAAAACTCCTCCAGTTACTCCTAAAACTATTTTGTTTTGCTTATCATTTGTTTTTCTTAAAAGATAAACCCCTAAAATTGTAATAGCAAGTAAAATTATTGTTGCCAAAATATGAAACAGACCATAAGAAGTTGGCCTTTCCATCTCCCATGCTGTCCACTTTAAAAATTCATACATAATTCACACATCCTTGATTTTTTTATAACATTTTATAAGTATTATTACTAGATATTTTCTAACATTTCTTTTTCCCTTTCAAATACTTCTTCCTCTTTCACTATTGAATTAATACTAAATGATATTAATACTTGGCTAGGAAGATAGAAAATCCAAGGCAAATTAAAATCAACATATATTATTTTGTAAATAATAGATTCTTGTGATAAAGGAATATAGCCTCCTAGATTTTGAAGACCAATAATTGTATCACAACAAATAAATAGAACTAGCCCTATTTTAAATAAAACAGATGGATGATGAATAAATGATAAAACAGCATTAAAAACCAAATTAAAGTAATAAAACATAGATAATAAGCTAAGCATATCCACCCCATCTTTTAATACAATATAAGTAACAACTAGAGTAGATAAAGTTCCAATAACTCTTATTGTTGTTTCAATCTTTACATGTTTTGAATATTCAATAAGCAATAATGCGTAGGCAATTTGAGTTATAGAAAAAGAAAACATCGCAGCTTCTTTGTATCCACCTAATAAAACTAGAAAGAAATCTGCAACTAGAGTAGTAGCAAGGCCAAGTCGCAATAAATTTACTCTAGTGTTTTTATTATAATTAAT
The DNA here is from genome assembly GCA_017517765.1 of Bacilli bacterium. Taxonomy (GTDB): domain Bacteria; phylum Bacillota_I; class Bacilli_A; order RFN20; family DUOF01; genus RGIG6178. The sequence continues at coordinate 5,900 of JAFWYE010000008.1, forward strand.
AAAAGTTAAAGTATAAATAAAGCAAAAAACAATACTTAAATAACTTGTAATCCTAGCATATGGAGCACTAAATATCAAAATATAAAGAATAAATTCTATTACTAAAAAACTTATATCTAAAATCTTTCTTCTTTCCATACTTTCACCTCAACTTTTAAGATTATATCACTTTTTATTTAGTTTTCCACTCTTAATAACTTTTTAGTCCGCAAATTTGCAATTGAAATTTAGTTATTGTATCATTTAATTAATAGGAGTTGATTTATTATGCCAAAAACAAGGGAGCTACCATTCTATGGTTCATATGGTTTTGAAGGAGAAACACCATTTAGATACTTCTTTTTAAAAGAAGATGCACAAAATTTAGAGGAATATAAGAAAGCTATTTTAAAATGTTTAAAATATGACATTTTATACAAAATATTTCCAGACCATAAATCAGGACATGACACATTTGATTCATTACGTCCACCAGTTACTAATCCAGTTCAATTATCATCAAATAAGTTTGCTAGAGTTTTCCATGAATCTGTACGCGGTGTACAAAGCGGAGAAATTGTGGTTACTTACACAATATCTGAAGATAGAAAATCAATCAAATTGACACTATATGATAGAGACACAACTTTACAACAATTACGTGATGCAGTAGATGATGATGCTCCATTACAATATGCTTTAGTAGATAAAATAATTGAATCTGAAGTTACCATAACTAAAGGTAAAAAATTGTCTACAAAAGATATCTATGTATATGGTAGCCCTCAAAAATTCATGGGTGAAGAGCCACATACATATGATGAATCAATAAAAGTTATCTCAAAAGTAAAATCAAAACTTAGTTATCCTTTAGAGGATCCTAGAGATTTAATCGTAGAGGAACCTGAAAAAGATAAGAGTAAAGGAAAAGGTAAAAATAAAAGAGGTTAATTAAACCTCTTTTTTTATTTATCTTTTTGAAGCATTAACTAAACTCTTTCGTGTAGCATCATTAACTCGATTTGCATAGTCATTTAATACTCTCATATCATAACTTCTTTTATGAGCAGAAGATGAAATAAAACTAGTATGCTTTACACAAATAACACACGGACTTTCTTTTATATGCTTTTCTAGTACTTTTTTAGCATACTTTTCTAATTTAGACATATATTTTTCTTTCAATGGATTAATAAGCTTACTAGCATTATCTAAATAGTATTCTTTTTCTTCTTGCTTTTTCATACATTCGCGATAATACTTCACTATATTTTGCTTTAACTCTAGTTCTTTTTCTAACTTAGCAATTTTCTTTTCTCTGAATGGAACAAATCTTGAATTTTTTATTTCCTCAATCTTATCTTTAATTCTTTTTTCTTCTTGAGCCCAATTTTCTGATAACATTTTAGCCTCAGCAAGTTTTAAAGGACTAAACACATAAACGTCTTCGCTCATCTCTGGATCATCAGGATTTTCAGTGTGTGAGTACACACTAAAACAATCTCTAAGATCAAACTCAGTAATCTTTCCAATCCTTTTTAATTCATCATAGATTTCCGCTAACTCTACATCAGCTTCACATAAAGTCATAAAATCCTCATATACTCTATACCATGCCTTATCAATTTTTTTCCCAAATTCTTTCTTTTCGCTATCATTCATAGCTAGATAAGCAGCATATTCTTGTTTTAACAACTCATCAACTTCTTTTTGCATATTAAACACCTCTGACAATTTAATTATATCATATATTTTCTACATTTAATAATTTTCCCTAAGTTATTAACATTCTATCTAGAGTTTTTGTTCTCCTCGATAGGCTTCCTATGAGAATGTAATAATATTGAAGCAATCCCTTTATCTATTTTATTATCTTTTAATAGTGATTCTACATGTTTTATACTCTCTTCTACATCTTCTTTTTTCTCTTTGAATTCATTAAATCTATTTATTAACAACCCTAAACAAACTTGTTTAATCTTTTTATCATCACTTGTATTCATCATTTCAAGCAATTCCTCTATAGACCTTCTTCTTGGCATTTCTTCTTTATTTATATCATATTCAATTAAAAGAATTGGAGTCTCTTTTTTCATTCTCTCTTCAAGTGCTTCTTTTCCTCTTCTTTTTATTTCATAATCGAAATTATCTTCAAAGAAATCATTTAAATGATAAACTCCCCAAAAGAATCTTTCAGGATTTCTTTTGTATTCAATATCACCAATTACATCTGATTTATCTTTATACTTTTGAAAACATTCCCTTTTACCATTTAATAATTTTTCAGTTTCTACTCTAGCTATTACTTCCGCTACATACTCATCACTAAATCTAATATAATTAAAATCATAGTATTCTTGAGAATCTCCCCAACCGAAAGCAATATTTCTAATAAATGTATCTTTACTGTATAAGTCAACATCTTCATCATACATAATATTCATTTCTTTTCTATTAACTTCTTGAAATGCATGTGCCATTTCATGTTCTAATACTCTTATGATATCAAAAACACTAACCACTCTATTTCCATCTCCTGTAATAGCGATTTGATGATGAGTGTTATCTAGGTTAGAGTAATGATACACTCCTCTTTTTTCAGTAGTAGAAAACACATCTACCAATGCAGGAGTTGCCCCATAACTTTCTAATTTTTTTCTAGCATACATTTCAAAAGCTAAAATTTGATAAATAGACATATCATTTCTTTTAACATTAGAGTTATGCATATCAATAATTAATTCTTCAACTGTATTATATTTTCCATCAATCTTAGATAATAACTTCTTTTCTTCTTCTGATGAATAAGTAGTAGTATCTAATAGTGATAATATGTACTTTCTCTCACTACTACTTTCAATATATCTTCTTAATACTTTTTCATTTTTTAAATATTTTCTTGGCAATTCAGTGTATTTACCTTTATCTAATATTCCCATTATAATCTCTAATTGCTTATCACTCATTTTATCAATAGACATAATTTTATAAGAATCTAATGCTTCTTTAGGATTCTTTTTCATATAAGCATAAGTAAAAACAAAACTTTCTCTTAAAATAGAGCTATATGGTAATGACTTAAAATTCTTATCTTCTAAATATTCTATTAGCATGTCGCTTAATTTTTCATAATCATTTGAATCAACTAGATTTAGCAAGGAATATGGTGCACTATGATTAACTAAATATTCAATTGTTTTTTCCTTATTAGAATTTAATAATTCAATAAACAAATCTTTAATCACATAAGTTGAGGTAATGTAGTGTTCTAATAAATAAGAAATAAAAGATTCTACCTTGTCAAAATCTAAAGTGGCTAACTTTCCAATTATTTTATTAGATTTCATCTTTACACATAATGAAGCTAATTTATGTTCATTTAACTCTAATAAAAAACTGAAATCATTATTTTCTATCATCCTTTTTATATCTTTGCCACGTAATTTGCTCTTTTTTTCCATGCTATCACCCACACAAATAAAATTATACACTCACTAAATATAGAGGTCAAAATAAAAATCTAGGGTACCCTAGATTAGTCTACAAATAAAACATTCATAATATTTTCATATCTATCTTTAAAAGATACTTTTTCTCTATCACTCAAATCATTAAAATCCTCTGCAAGATACTTTTTCATCCATCCATGAATGTCATTACAAGTAATATTATATCTATTAAAAGCATAGTTAAAGATCATTGGTAAATTATCAAAATGAGCAATAATATCTGCATCCGCTACACATAACTCTTCATTATTTGTAGCATTCTTACTAGAACGATGGTTCATTACACAACCTACTACTCTTTCTAATTTATCACTCGGATAATTATGTTTAGTTAATAGTTCTCTAGCTAGAATTGCTCCATTTGTATGATGCTCTTTTCTAGTGCCATAATTAGAAACTAATGCTATATCATGAAGCAATGCTCCTAACTCTACTATTTCCTTATCAGCATCATATTTAATTGCTAAATCACTAGCTTCTTTTAAAACATATTTAATATGTTGTTCCCAAAAGTTATAACTATCTACTTCCTCCATATACTTTCTTGTTAAATTTAGCATTTCCTCTTTTATTATCTCTACATAATTCATATTATCTCTCCTTAACTAATTCCTCTTTTATTACACCATTAAATATTGGCTCATTTCCCTTAAAACATAAAGGTGATGCAGGGGATGTGTGATAAATAGGTATAACTATCTTTGTACTTCCTTCTATATCAATCTCATACTTTTTACCTACAACATCTTTTAATTTATCTATCTTAAAACCCAATATAGTTTCACTTGGATATACTCCCATTGGTAATATAATATCAAAATTAAACTTTCCAATTTGTTTAAATAATATCTCCTTACAATTCTCACTGCATTTTCTAAGTGTTTTTCTATCCTCAATAATACACTTGCATACTTCAGTAAAATTAATATCATCAATGCTTAAATCTACTAAATTAAGTAATCTTTCTAATACTTTACCTGTAGCCTGAAACTTACCATCCTTATTATAAAATGCTCTTTTTGAAACAATCCATCCATCTTTAGCGGGACTCTCTCCTAAAACTAAGATTCTACTTTTACCAATTTTCATAGTATCACAAGTAAGCTTTTCTAAATTACCACATTTATTACACTTCTTTATCATAGTTTCAATATCTACCATATTACCACCTAATATAATTATATCAAAAAAAAGATTGCTTTTAAGCAATCCTTTTAACTATTCAATTATTATTTTTTAAATATGATCTTTGTATCTGATCCTTCTTCAAATGGGATATATAACTTATTCCTATCAATTCTTCCCATTTCTTGATCGAATGCGCCTGTTTCTTCATTCTTTATCATGAGTTTATTATCTTCGATTTTATATTGCTCTTTTTTTAACTCTTCAGTTTCACCATCCGCTACGTATCTCATAGTTGCCCATTCTTTGCCTAACTCAACTTCTAATCCAGCAAATATTTCACAAACTTCAACAACCTCTTCCTCTAGCGTATCTGGTTTAGTGCAATCATATAGTTTTTCCTCTCCATCTTCTACAGTTATAATAGAATGGAACTTATAAACTCCTTCCTTAGAACATGCACATCCTGAAACAAGTAAAGTAAATGCAGCAACAAGCGATAAAAGTAATTTTTTCATATTACCCCTCCTTAACTACATATTATCAAAAAAAATACTATACAAAAAAATAATTGCTATATTTTTTTTATTTTTTCATATTAAGAAAAGACATCACTAAACTAACAATAATTTCTTTTTCTTCTGGCCTACTCTCTGCAATAAGAAGAGTTATTGCAACTAAAGTAGCATCATCTATAACTTTTACATTGTTTTTATATAACATATTATTTTTATATAGAAAGTAAATAAATATAGCTGCAGCTATACGTTTATTACCATCATAAAAAGAATGATTTTTAGTAACAAAATATAATAAATTAGCAGCTTTTTCTTCTCTTGAATCATATAAATCTTTTCCAAACATAGTTTGATATATAGCATTAATACTAGAATTAAATGATCCATCTTTTTCCTTGCCAAATAACTCACTATCAAATTTCATTAAATTCATAGTATCTATGATATGCCTGCATTCTTCATAACTAATTTTATAGCATTCTTTAACTCCGCTAGGCTTTTTAACGCACTCATGGTCATAATCATCTAATAGAGATAATGCTTTATTATATTCAAGTATAGCATCTAAGATTGCCTTACCTTCTTCACTTGTAAGATTTTTACTAGTTCTAGAAACTATATTTATCAAATTAAAACTTTTTTCTAACTTCTCTAATCTCTTTTCATTTTTAACATATCCCTCTAGCAAATATTTTTTCAAAACATTATTGGCCCATTTTCTAAAAGCTATTCCTCTTTTAGACTTTATTCTATATCCAACACTAATTATCATATCTAAATTATAATATTCTATACTTCTATTAACTTCTCTACTTCCCTCTTTTTGAACTGTTGCAAAATTTGCAATAGTTTCTTCTTTTAAAAGTTCTTCTTCATTAAATATATTTTTTATATGCCTAGATATAACAGACTTATCTCTATCAAATAAAATAGAGATTTCCTCTAAATTAAGCCAGACCGTATTATTACTTTCATCTACTTTTACTTCTAATTCTAAATCTTCTTCATTAAAAACAACTAGATCAAATTTATTCATTTTTCTCTCTCCTTTCTACTTTTAATACTTAACATCTACATTATCATATTAAAAAAGCATTATTACACCTCCTTTTATAATGATTTAATACCATATAATGAAGTCTCAATAATGCTTATAGTTTCATTACATCTTGATTCTATCAAACACGTCGAAATTTGTCTATTTTTGCAATTAGTTAATGAATTATTGTTTGACTAAATTAAGGTAGGTAGCTATACTAGAGGCAAGGAGTGATATATAGATGAAGAAAACATTAAGAAGTATCATATTAAGCTTTATAGCAGTATTCACATTTGTTGTGGCAGGTTGTAGTTGTAATTTCTTTACAGAAACTTATTCTGGAAAAGGAATGACTATTACAATGGATAGAGGTTTTGAAGAAGAAACTTCTGAAGAATACGATTACACTTGGTTTCTTACTAAAAGAGATGCTATGATGATTGCTATAAAAGAAGAATTTGAAGAAGGCTTTAGCTCAACTGAATACACACTAGAAGAATATACAGATTTAGTTCAAGATGCTAACTTAACTAACCATCCAGTTCATACAAGAGAAAATGAAAATTATATGTATTATTCATATAATGCATCTTCTGAGGGTAACACATATTACTATATGGTTACAACTCACGTTAGTGCTGATGCTTTCTGGATCATTCAATTTGTATGCTTTGCAGAAGACAAGAGCAAATTTGAACCTAAGTTCTTAACTTGGGCTGACTCAGTAACTTTTGATGCTGATGCAAATACTCAAACAGGTGAAGGTGTATAAAAAAAGAGCAGTAAATCTGCTCTTTTTTATTTAAAATATAAATTCTTTTTTAATACTCCTCATAAATAATTTATCAAGTTCCTCTTTAGGATCTTTTTTATTATAAAGAATATTATATACAGTTTCGCATATTGGTAACTCTATATTCTTTTCTCTAGCAATATTTACCATCGCCTTAACTGTATAATAACCCTCTGCTAAAGATGAATACTCTTCCCCTTTAACAAATGTTTCTCCAAATTTCCTGTTATGTGAATGCTCACTAAATACAGTAGCTTCATAATCACCTAAATGACATAATCCATATGCTGATAATTCATTACCACCCATAGCTTTAATAAATCTAGATATCTCTATTGTCCCTCTAGACATAAGTGCTCCCTTTAAAGAAGATAATCCAAATCCATCTAACATACCTGCAGCTATACCAATAACATTCTTACTAGCAGCACCGATTTCATTACCAATCATATCACTACCATAATAGAATCTAATAAGGTTACTAGAAAACTCTTTTACTAGCATCTCTTTAGTATCATTATTTAAAGAATCTATAACCATACAATTAGGAACTCCCTTGACAAATTCTTCTACATGTCCTGGACCAATCCATACTGCTACATTACTAAATTCATCTTTAAATTCATCTACTACTTCACTTAATCTTTTACCAGTATCTATTTCAATACCCTTCATACATAAGATGTAAGTTTTATTAGTAACTCCTTTATCTTTTATTTCCTTCATTAATGCTCTTAATCCTTGAGAATTAATAGAAATAACAATAATATCATTACTTAAAGCTTTATCTAAATCACAAGTTAATTCTAAAGTATCTTTTAAAACAACTTTTCCATTACTTCTAGTTTCTTTAAACCTAATGTAATCTTTAGAGGTACTTCTACCATATAAAGTTACACTTTTACCAATTAAATCTAGATAGTAAGCAATAAAACTTCCCCATCTACCACAGCCTATAACTGTTACTTTATTCATTATTTCACTCCCTATAAAACACTATATCTAGCCTTATATTTCTCTTTTAACTCTTTAAATTTAGTTATTAACTCTTCTTTATTATTACTACGCTCTACATATATTTCAAATATATCATAGCTATCTTCATTTAATTCATCTAATAATTGTTTAAGCAAAGAATCTTTGTGTAATTTAGAATTAGTAATACACTTTAATGTATCACTAATATCAAAAGATACTCCAATATAATATTCATTCTTACTTACATTCTTTAAAACGTATAAAGCAATGATATTAACTAAATCATATTTTTCTAAGCTCTTATCTTTTACACTAACAAATTTTTCATTACATGTGTTTTCTACATAACCATAAGATACGATATCAATATCATCTACTTCACCCTCAAAATGATCATAAGAATTTGCATAATTAACTACTCCTGTTTTATCAAATTCATATTTCATATTCTCTTTAATCATCTTATCTTGATAATCTCTATTTAAAAGAGCAATACCCGCTTCATTTTGTGCTTTTTTATTCTTTAATTCCTCTTCTTGTAAACTAAGTTCTTTCACTTCTTTGGATTTATTTAATAACTTATTATCAATACTTTTAGCTCTTTTAAAAGCCCATTTAGATAATAATTTATGATTCTTAAATCCCAAATTTATTCCCTTATTTACATAAGTATATAAACTAGCTTCTTCATCATTATTATTCTTATTTAACTTATTAATCTTTCTATTTAATAGAGCAATTTCATTATTTACTTTTTCAATATTAAAGATATAAGTATCTTTCTCTTTTTCATATTCTTCTTTTAGGTCAGTAACAATATGATGATGATAATACTCTATAAAATAATCTTTTGCCCATTTAGGAGTGCTTTCTTCTTTACTAGTTATAGCAATTATAAAGTAAGCACTCTCTCTTATAGGCTCAACTTTATGAAATCTTAAAGCCTCAAACTCTTTTAAATTGGCACTAATATATTCTTCTACCCTATTTTCTTTTACTAAAACATCTGAATATATTGGGGTTTTAACATAATCAACTTGAGTATATCTTTCAATTTTCTTGTAATAGGTGTGATAAAGAAGAGTAACTTTAACCTGATTACTAATAGAACTATACTCTATATTTTCAATATACACTTTATTAATTCTCTCTTTTTCATCGATGTAAGTAGGTATCTCTATTTCAGAATACTTATTCTTTTCTGTCTCAAGAAATAACTTCATCGCTTCTTTAAGTCTTAATTCATTATTTTCCATACCTATCACCTAAAGCATACCCTTATCCTTAGCCCATTTATACGCTAACATTAATCTGTCTTTATTTCTCTTATTTAAAACCTTACTATTACACTCTAGTAATTCTAAAGTATATTTATATAGATCTTCTTTTGGCAATGTTCCTTGTACTCTAGTTATTTGCATCATACAATTAGCAATTTCCATTCTGGAAATATCATATAAATCTTTTTTAGGAATTACTCTAAATCCCTTTAATTCTCTATTATCATCTCTCCAATAGAAGTATTGAGATTGATCATATTCTCTATATGTATAAAACTCTTCATTTAATATAGCTTCTAATTCATTTTCTCTATTTTCACTAAATACACTAAATCCACAAGCCTTAGCTACTAGTTTCTTTAAATCACTATAAGCAATTGGTGAATATGCTTTAATAATATCTCTAATAACACTAGCAGCATTGTAGGCATATCCAGAGTCTTTATCATAATGAAGATATGGTAAATCTATCTCTTCATCTACAATAATTTCATATAGTGGTGCACTAAGCTCAGCTTTAGTAATATTAGCTTCAATTCTAGTAGTATCTCTAACATAATCTTTAGATATTTCTTCAATAATCTTATTTATAGTCTCTTTAGGATACTTAAAATACTCTAAAGCATAAACATGAATAGTCTTCCATTTCATTGAATTCAATACTTTATCTTGAACATAATATTTATCTCTACATGTAATGTAATCATTAAATAATTTAGTATCGATAATAATACCTAATTCATAATCTCCAGTATCATTATTTTTAATAGCAAGATCTACTCTAAACTCACTATTACCAACATTTGCATCTACAATAAATCCTAATTTTTCTAAATCACGTTTAATAAAGTATAAAATTGAAGAATCATCTACTGGACTTCTAGTAACTGGCATTGTTGCAGCTTCTTCTACATATTTTAAGAACTTCTTAATACATAACTCTCCTGGATTTTTAATTACATTATCTGGTCTAAATTGGTTATATCTTATAGTAGATATTACAATCATCTTTTCCTTACTTCTACTAGCTACAACATTTAATCTTTTTTGACCATTGTTATCTCCTGCAATTAAAGGACCAGCAAGTCTAGGATAACCTGCCTTAGTTAAACCAAATCCAATAGATAAAATAATAATATCTCTTTCATCACCTTGAACATTTTCAATAGATTTAACAAACCAAGGTTCTACTTTTTCTACTTTAGCATTTAATCTAGCATCACTTGCAAGTAAATTACTAATAGCACTACTAATCTTATCAGCTTGCTTAATATTAAATGAAATTATACCTACAGACTTTTCTTGAGTCTTTGGATTATTATAAATCTCTTTAAACTTCTTTAAAATAAGAGATAATTCTTCATCACTTATTTCAGAAGTTTGTTTTATCATACTTGTTTTAACATAATTAAACTCTATACACTTTTCATCACTACTAGATGAAGGGAAAGTATATAAAGAATCATTATAGAAATTATGATTAGAGAACTCAATTAATGCTTCATGCTTACTCCTGTAGTGGTAACATAACCTGTGTCTTGGCAACTCTATATCTAAACACTCTTGAAGTAATGATGAGGAATCAGAGAACTTATTAATATCATCTTCTTCATCATCATATATTTGAAGACCTGCTGAGAAATATGGAGATGGAGGCATTTGCTTAGGATCTCCTGCTACAATAAGAGAATTTCCTCTAGCAATAGGTCCTATTGCCTCACACGTAGGAATTTGAGAAGCCTCATCAAAAATAACTATATCAAATTTAGAAAATGCTTTACCTTTAGTATCATCAACAGATAAATATTGTGCTGCACTTAAAGGAGACATAAGGAAACATGGAAAATAAGTTAAAATAACATCACTAAACTCAGATAAAGTGTTTCTAATAGATACTCCTCTACCATTAACACTTATACTCTTCTTTAATCTACCAATAGCACCATGCTCAGAATAATTAACATCATTTCTAACAAACTTTTCAGATAACTTACTAGATACATACTCAATAGTAATATTGTTATATTCACTAATTGCATCTTTATACTTATTTATCTTTTCATTTAATTCAGATGGTAAGAAATCATTAATTTCTTTCTTAGTAAAATATAATCCTAAATAACCATAAGAAAGAGATAAATCAAGTAATGCTTTAAGTTCATTATATCTACAATTAGAGTGAATAACTTGTAACAATAAATCATAAATACCATTATTAATAAATCCATCATTTAACTTATTAATCGTAGAAATATCTACTAATTCTCCATAATTATCCTTATCTTCCATATACTCAAGTAATTCAAGTAATGAATCAAAATAATTATCGCTCTTAGATAAAACATCTTTATTAATCTTATATTTATTAACTATCTTATCATCATAAACTTTGTAATTATTAAATGCTTCCATAACTAGAGCATAATTCATCTTAATAACTGGATTATCACTAGTCTTAAGTGATAAGAAATATGATAAAGCTTCATCAAATGAAGTTTCACTAACTATTCCTTTAACTAATGTAACAAACTCTTTAGTTAACTCATAATTTTCTTTAACACTATCTAATTCATCTAATGCTTTATAAATATTAAGTCCAGTAATCTTATTAAAGATATCATTATCTTTTAATAACTCTTCTTTCTTTTCTATATAGTTTTCTATATCTAAAACGATATTACCAAGCATAGCCTTATTAACCTTATCTTTAAAATATGGTTTAAATTCTTTTTTAGCATAACTAACAGCACTATTTTTACTAAACATACCATTAGCTTTCCTTAGCTTCTTAGTAATTTTAGTAATATTTGTATTGCTTAAAAGAGCATCAATATCCATTAACTCATTAAATTTATTTCTTTCAGTTAGTAAATACTCCATTTTTTCAAATATCTTATACATATTGTCACTATTTAATAAAACATCTCCCATAGCATTAACATAGATATTTTTATTAATGATATAGTCATATAACTTAAAAATATTCTCTACATTACTAGTAGTACTACTAACCTTAAAAGGAAGAGCCTCTATAAACTTTTTAGTCTCTTTTATAAATTTCTCTACACTAACTCTAATCTCATGTACATCTTTTAAAATAGTTTCTTTATCAGTAAAGAAGTTAATATCTTCAATTCCTACAGGCTTTAAAATACAACCATCAAAATTACTAATATTTTTAGCCTTAGATTCATATAAATAAATCAAATCTACTAGCTTATTATATTTATCTTTATCTAAGCTCATTAAGAATTCTTTATTAAACTCTATCTTATATTTATCTAAGTATTGATATCTTTTAGTATTTACTATGCAATCATATAAAGAAAAATAATGTTCATTTTGATCGTGCATATCATTAATCTTTTTTCTTAGTTCATTTTTCTTTCTAGTTAACTCTATACATTTTTCTTTATATTCATCTGGCTCACTAGTTTGACCAAACTCCATACTAGAACCAAGTTTAGAAAAGAAATCACCTTTAGTAGACTTATTACTGTGTAACTCTAAACAAAATCTACCTAAACCAATACTTTCTAATCTTTTATAAACAACATCTAAAGCAGCCTTCTTTTCTGCTACAAATAATACTTTCTTTCCATTATAAAAAGCATTAACTATCATATTAACAATAGTTTGAGACTTACCTGTACCTGGAGGGCCATCAAGAATAAATGACTTCCCTGCACCACAATCTAATATTGCCTTAAGTTGAGATGAATCATATGGTAAAGGAGCAGCAAAATCTTCATACTTTTCCAAATTTTCTACTGACTCTTCATCACTTATAACTTTACTAGTTAATAAGTTACCATTACTAATAATAGACTTTACTATTGGATTTTGTTGTAACTCTTTTCTACGGTTAATCATATCTAAATACATGATTTGATTAGCAAAAGAGATATTAGAGATATAATATCTATCATCTTCTAAATCCACATCTATATTCTCTTTTTGGCACTTAACTCTAAACTTATCTACTATATCTAGATAGTTAGTTATATCATTAACATTATAAAAATCATCAAAATTCAGTTCTTTATTGAATACTTTCATATATTCAAATACAGTTTCATTAATTCTTAAATCACCTAAGTCATAATGTAAACATAAACCTCTACCCACATCTTTTCTTATAGTGACAGGTAAAAGTAAGAAAGGAGCACATAACCTATCCTTATTAGTTCTTTTTCTTGTATTAGGATTAGCATAGTTTAATATACCAATAGATAAATATAGTGTTGAAGATCCAGTTTCTTCTTGAGCACTTTTAGCAACTTTTAAAATATGATTAAAACTAGATTCATTACTAGCAAGACATAATACTTCTAAATCATTACTAGTAAAGAAGTCTTTAAATTCTTTATCATCACTGTGAATAAATATACCTAAACTATCAGTATTTAATCTATGTAAATCTAGAGTATCATACTTTAATAATTGTTTTATAAAATCTTTTCCAATAAGTCTAATAGAGTTATTATTAGCAAACTTATAACTTACTAGTTTATTTCTTTCAGATAAATCTAATAATTTTCTCTCCCACACTACAAATCTATTCATTGCAAAATCATCAATTGCAATATCTTTATATTCTCTAGTAATAATAGGATTTAAATCTCTATCTCTTATTTCTTTTTGTTTAACATAGTTTTCTAATTCATAATCCTCTTTATCTGTATGAATTGGCTTAAACTCTAGTGCACTATGACACCAATTTATATCTATAGCATTAAAAGTATGACCACTATACATCTTTAATTTTTTACTAGCCATATCTATAGCATCTTGAAGTGAAGCTTCATTACCTGAGGTAATACAAGTAGTCTCAATAAAGATAACTTTACCCTCATTACTTAACTTTTTAATATCGCTTAAATTAGTATAGATTCCATCACTATTAACTATACCCTTTTCCTTATCCATATAATCCCATAAATACACACCTACAAAAGCATGATTATCAATAGTAATAAGTAAAGGGTAATAACCAATCTCTAATAAACAAGCGCAAAATAAGATACTTGAATCTAGACAAGTAGCTTTTTTATCCTTTATAACTTCTTCAATCATTCTTATTCTTTGAACAAGAGAGGTAGAAGCTGGAGGATTTTGATATATGATATTTAAATCATGTAAAGTAATATAAATTCTTTCTATCTCCTTTAACATTTCATTTTTATCAAAGTTTTGATATGCAAGAAAATAGTTACCATTATTTTTAAGTAATGCTTGGTTAGAGATATTTTTAACATGACTTGATAATGGAGTTACATATTTAGCTAGTAGTCTAGGATCCTTATTTATATTTTCTGTAGGTAATGAAATAGGTAAAACATTAAATACATGTTCATCACTAGCTACTACTAAATCTTCATTAATTGAGATAACCTCTACTCTTAATGAGCAAGATATAGGCTCTACTAGTTCACTTAATTTCTTTTTATCTACTTTTATAAATGGAAGTCTTACATCTCCTCCAGTAACAGGAAAAGGTGGTAATACTATATCATCAATATGAAAAATATCACTACTAAACTTAAAAGATAACATAAGACCAGGAATCATTTCCTCACTCTTATTTTTTATTTCTATCTTTTTAATTAGTGATAAATCAGTGTGATCAATATCATTTCTAGCACGAAGATATGCATCACTATGATAATCAATATAAGTAAACTCTTTTGCTATTGTACATATTATCTCTAATTCTAGTTCATTATTTTCACTCATTATCTTCACTCCCTAGCATACTCAAAAATTATAACACAAATATCTAACTTATAAAATAACTTACACAATATTAAAAGAATGTAGTTATACTACATACTTTTATACGAAATAACATTTGCCTATTTTACCTCTTCTAAAACCTTGTATTCCTCAATTATCTTCCTTTCCTCATCAATTATCTTTTCGAGTTCTTTTTCACTAGGCATACAAGTCATGTATTTAGAAACAAATATATTATCATCTTTATAAATACTAGAGTATTTTGCTACTGCCTTACTTTGA
Organism: Bacilli bacterium; assembly: GCA_017517765.1. Classification (GTDB taxonomy): domain Bacteria; phylum Bacillota_I; class Bacilli_A; order RFN20; family DUOF01; genus RGIG6178. Next base: position 21,139 of record JAFWYE010000008.1, read on the forward strand.
TTTGTAACTAATAATAATCCAATTGTAGGATTATCATCTTTTGCTTTTATTTCCATATCAAAATAGTTCCTATACATATCAATTTGAGCAAGATTCTCATATCCTAGTTTACCTGTTTTTAAATCTATTACTACATAGCATTTTAGAATGCTATTATAGAAAACTAAATCTATAAAATAATTTTCATCATCAAAACTAATTCTCTTTTGCCTTTCTACAAAACAAAATCCTCTTCCTAGTTCTAATAAAAACTTTTGAAGATGATCTATTAAGGCTTTCTCCAAATCTTTTTCTAAGTATTTAGCATTATTATCTAATCCCAAAAACTCTAACATATATGGATCCTTTATCACTGTATTAGGATCATACTTTACGCTTTGCTTTTCTTCATCTATTCCTTCAATAATTTCTACTTCTTGTTTATGTTTTAGAACTCTACTATAAGTGCAAGAACTAATTTGTCTTTCTAATTGCCTAACACTCCAATTTCCTTTTATTGCTTCTTCCATATAAAATTCTCTGATTTTAGGATTTTCTATAGTTATAATCAACTTATAATGCGTCCAACTCAATTCGTGCCTCACTGAGGCACATATTGGAAAAAGCAAATAAAATTGCCTCATTCTCCTTAAATTACTTGTATCGTAACCTTTACCAAAATCATATGTTAGTTGCTTAGACAAATCTATAAGAATTCTATCTCCGTATTTAGATTTATCTTTTCCACCTTGAAACTCTACAATTTTCTTTCCAATATTCCAATAAGCAATAAGTATAGTAGTATTTACATAATTTCTTACATTATTTCTAGATTCATTTATTATTTTTTTAATATCATCATAAAATTCTTTACTAACCACTTCACCCATTTCACTCTCTCCCTCCTTTAGTGATTAATCAAGAAATTATAAATAAAAAAAGCATTACCAACACCTCCAATATAGTCAATTTACTACTATAATGAAAGCACTGATACTGCCCTCGTTTCATTACAATCACATGTTATCAAATCTGTCTATTTTTGTCTATTTTTATAATCTATAGTTATTGCTATTTTTTACTAGCTATAACAGCGATTATATTCTCATCTACATATTCTATATATTTTATTTTAAACGAGCATTTAGTTAATAACATTTCTATTTTTTCTTTATCTAATGCATTTATAAAAAAACTAGGTTCCCATTCAAGTCTAGAAATATTGAATATAAGTATTGTTCCATCATCTACTAAATTATCTCTACATGAATTAAAAGATTTAATTATTTCTTCATCTTTTAAATTTTGTAAGCAATATGCATATACTGCTCCATTTGCCTTAACACTTTGAGTAGGGATATCTATCATATTCCCTAAATATAGCTTTAACTCTGGTTTATATTTTTTTCCCATATTTAGATGATATTCCTCTATATCATAACCAATACAATCATAACCAAACTCATTTAAATAATTAGAGGCAGGTCCTATACCACAACCTAAATCTAATATTACTCCCTTTTTAGTTATCTCCATAAACTTAGCATATACATCCTCATTTTCTTTAGGCCCTGCATATACACTATCTACATATTCTTTTTCCCTTTTTTCTTCCACAAATATCACTCACTTATTTACTACTATTATAATACAAATATTTATCTTTACATTAAGCCTTCTGTTATTTTCTTTTTGACATAATATGTGAGTTGTACTAAAATAGTTGCGGAAGTGAGGTAGTCATATGAAAAGAATTACACTTAGTTTAGCAGATTTAGTAGTATTTAGAGTTAAAGGTGAAGATGGAGAATTAAAGATTGGAATTCGTGATGATAGCGATTATTCAAATGATGTATATTATTATGGAAAAATATATAGAGACAGGGAAATTGAATTTATAGAGTATGGAAGAAATGATGGAGAAGATTCTACTTTATATAGAGCAGTAGCAAATGCTTACCCTAACTATGTAACTAAGCATCCTGAAGATATGGTAGATTATATATTACGTAAAGGGTTAAGACCAAGTGAATTAGCTAAAGTTGAAAGAGAATATAATAAAATATTAAATAATAGAGGTAAGACTGGTAAAGGGCGTCTATTTGGAAGAAGATAAGGCATTGAGAAATCAATGCTTTTTATATTCCTTTTACTCTTTTTTAATTAATCTTTATGATACACTTAAAGTATAACAATTATTTATTAGTTAAAGGGGTATGATAAAATGGGTCCAGATTTCTTTATTTTATGTTTAATAGTATGTTTTGGTAGAGTAATAGATGTATCATTAGGTACTACTAGAACCGTATTTACAGTTAGAGGTAAACCCTACATTGCTGCATCAATTGCATTTATAGAGGTAACTTTATGGTTTTTAATTGTAAGAGAAGCTCTTAATTGTGAAACTAAGGGATTAGAAACTTACCTTATAGCTATCTCTTATGCTCTAGGGTATTCTCTAGGTACACTTCTAGGAGGATTAGTAACTTCAAAAGTAATAAGAACAAAGATAAATGTTCAAATTATAGCTACTAATAAAGATGATGAGTTAACTAATGCATTAAGTGAAGCAGGATTTGGTGCTACTATCTTACTTGCTACTGGAGCTACCACTAAAGAAGAAAGATATATGATTCTTATAGAAACTGATAATAAGAAACTAAAAACACTAAAAGCACTAATTAATGAACATGATCCTAAAGCATTCATTACAGTAAGCGATATTAAATCTACTCATAATGGATACTTTGGAAATAGAGCATAATAAAAAAACAGATAGTCATTTGGCTATCTGCTTTTTATTTTAACCTTTAATTTTAAGTGAGATATTAAATCTTTTAGCTCTATTTTTTTCTATTAGATAGATAATAAGCATATAAGCAAATATCCTAGTATAAATACACTAGTAAAAACGATAATAGCAATTGCATTATTACTTAACCATCCATTAATTTTCTTCCTACTCAACTTTCACTAATATTACTATACTTTTTTCCCATCTTTAACTTTAGTAACACTACCATCTCTTTCATATATCTTTCCATTATATAATTCATACCAATCTATATAATCACAATCATCTGTTTTAAAAGTTCCTACATACAAAGAATCATTATACATACAAATTCCTTTAAGTTGTTTCTTTTTAAACTCTCCTTCATAAACTTTTCCATACTTAGATATTATTCTACCTTTACCTTTTCTTTCTATTTCAAATCCTTCAATCACTCTAGAATTAGGCTTATAGATAGCTTTTTTAGAAAATTCACCTTCATATATGCTTCCATCATCATAAAACACTGTCCCATACGTATCAGATATTGCTCCAGGATTTCCATTCTTTCTTGCAATCAAAATACCATTATGATCAACTAATTGATATATACCAATTTCTTTATAATACGAAGAAGTTAATCTTTCTTTTTCTTTTTGTTCTAATGTTTCATTAATTCTGTATAGTGCTTCATAAAGGAAGTTTTTTTGAAGCAACAATTTCATTGCATTATCAAAATTTGTACTGTTAACACCAATAAAACTATTAGCACATACAAACTTGAAAAAAATATCTTTGTAATTAAGATTAGAAGAAGGTCTTAGTGCTAATACCTCTTTTAGTTTTTCATATATATCTTTTACAATCTCCGTATTTAGTTCATCTTTTTTTGCTTTTCTTGTAGAAGAATCTTTTTTTGTCTCATTATGTTTAACAAATTTTCCAGCTTTATATTCACACTTATAACTTCCATTAATTAGGCTAGTATATTCACCTATTCCCTTAGGAAAATTATCACTAAACTCACCTTCAAATATATCACCATTTGCTAGAATTAATTTCCCTTTACCATTTTTAATAAACTCACACTTATAATAAGTACAACCACCACGATATATTTTATCTACTTTATATGACATCTCACCTTCATATACCTCACCATTAACATAAAAACATGTTACTAAATCATAACTCAAACTATCATTTTTGTTTCTTCCTAGGCAAACGTTTCCTGATTCATCTTTTCTTATACTTACTGATAAAACATAATCTTTAGTATTATTAGCCTTTTCTAATTCTTTTTGCTCTAATGTATTCCCATTATTATACTCTTTTGCATAAAACGGATTATACAAGCAAAAATTATTCATATATTTTTTTACTTCACTAATATCCTTCTTATTGTATCCATACGTAATTTCTTCTATAGCGACTTTATAACCATCAAAATCAATCTTATCTACAGAAGCAACTTTAACTTTACGCTTCTTTTCCTCTTTTGCTCGTGCTTCATCCACTACTTTTGCTAATATCTCTTCATGTTGTTTATCCGTAAGAGTAACTCTATTAATATCTTTTTTAGTTTCCGTTTTGTTTTCAAAAGTAACAGTGGTTACTTTTGAACTTATATTAGTAACAACACTTTCTACCTCGCCACTATCTAACTCTCCAAATTTTCTAATATATGCATTTAATTCATCTTTATCATAACTACCATATGAATGCCTCTTTTCTGCTAAATCCCAATATCTACATATCCTATTAACCCCGTTAGCACTAGTAACAAAAAAGTCATATCTTTCTTTTAAATTAACTAGTTTATATTTATGCTCAACATAATTAACAGTATCGCATCCATAAGTATAATTGCTATAATCTGCAAGCAAAGCATTTTCACTCTTATGACTTTTTGTGAAACCCCAATTTGTATAGGCAGAAGCTAAAAATACCAAATAACAATCTCCACTAGAAGAAACCTCAACTATAGCTTCTCTATCAATAGCTTTATTAATTTTTTTATCTTCAAAACTAATATTTGAACTAGGTATAAATCTATAATCGATATAACAAGTTACCCTGATTAAATAACTACCTTCTCTAAGTGATAACCCCACTCCATTATACAATCCACCTACATTAATCTTTTTTCCATTAATTTCAAAATTTACAATACTTACACTCTTAGAGTCTTTATATCTCTCAATTGTTGTTGCAGTTGTTGATTTCAAATTAGAAGAATCAAGATGTGCAAGTGGAATAAAATGGAAGTTTATTCGTTTATCTTTTCTACTATAATATTCTAAAAATGTATTCATTTAACTTATCCCCTTTTAACAATTAAATTCTATCACTAAGAAATTCCACAAACAATATAAGGTAAGAAAATTAGTTTGAACCCAAAAAAATTCGCACGAAACCCATCGCTCGGTGTAGAGGCTAAATCCCCTAGAGATTTAACTCCCCTACCCCTTAATTATAAATTCATTGCAATTTTTACCCATTTTTAGGCACACAAAGATATTCCTTTCTCTCTAACTCGTATCATAAGTTATATTATTTGGAGGTGTTAACCTATTGAGACAAGATAGAACAGCAAGGTGTCCTTTAGATTATCAAAAGTATACTAAGATTTATTTTTTATTTTGTTTTTATATCGTTCAGCATATTCTTTCTTATATTTTTCTGTGTCCTTAATATCTATTCTTGTGCTAACAGAACCTTTAAATTCACTGGCTACATTAAGAGCACTTACATAAATATCTTGATTTTCAATAAATTCATTTATATCCTTATATATTAGTTTTTTGTTAGTTACCGCTTCTTGTTCATTTAGTTCAATATAGCTTTCTATATCGGCAATACTCTGAATGATTTTTTCAATATCTTTAACAAATTTTTCAACTATGCTCTTTCTTTTATCATACTTAAATAAACTTTCTTGAAGGTCAAAAGACAATTGATATATCTCATAGATATCATTATGCATAATCGCCAATGTTTGAACTAATTTTTCTATATCAGCACATTTTTTAGAAGAATATAACGCTGCATTAGCATCTATATTATATCTATAAGTTTTTATTGTAATTTCTTCAGATATAATTTTTAATTGCACTAAATAATTAACTAAACATGTAACAAAAGCCAATAATGCACTTCCAAAAACAGCAAAGCAAAAATTCAACCACCATCCATCATATCTAAAAGTTATTGCTCCTATCAACGATACAACCGTAACAAATGAAAAACTTTTCATACTAAATTTATTTATTCTCATATTTTCTCACTCCTCAATAATATTATACTTTTTTTTATCGAGAAATGGATTCGTTCTTTAACTTAATGTAATCACCTGTGCATCTGCTATTAGTCTTTTTTGTAATGTTTCTATTAGATGAGTATCCACTTTCATTCTTTCCGTGTTAATAACGCCCTATTAGTTATATAATAATCTATCATATCCAGCAAAAGAAAAAAGTGCTTATATAGCACAAAAAAGATATTTACATAACATAAATTTTAAGGGTATTAGAACATCCACTCAATAAACTCATTACTATCATCTGTTCTTACATAACATAAATTTTAAGGGTATTAGAACTCTTGTATTTAGTTTATCAACTACAAATTAGTTCTTACATAACATAAATTTTAAGGGTATTAGAACGCTTAAATTGTAACAACTACTATAATTTTTGTTCTTACATAACATAAATTTTAAGGGTATTAGAACGAGAATAGCCAATAGTAGGTAAGCCATTTAGTTCTTACATAACATAAATTTTAAGGGTATTAGAACCAACCTCCTATCTTAGGAGCAAAAAGCAACGTTCTTACATAACATAAATTTTAAGGGTATTAGAACGGGCTAACGAAAAACACTCATTTACTTTAGGTTCTTACATAACATAAATTTTAAGGGTATTAGAACACATATCTAACACTATTTGTTTCTTTTCATGTTCTTACATAACATAAATTTTAAGGGTATTAGAACGAATATCCTAATATACTCCTAACTGTATACGTTCTTACATAACATAAATTTTAAGGGTATTAGAACTACCAGTTGCTAATTCAGTGATACCACCAAGTTCTTACATAACATAAATTTTAAGGGTATTAGAACCTCAAACATATGATACTATATTTGATATTTTTTTTAAATAATATTATTTTTTATATAATATTTTTTTTAATTTACAACTTTTTAGTGCTTCTTCTAGTTTATTTGTAAATGCCTCAACTGTACTAGTAAATGGTGAATTGATAATATATTCAAATACTTGTTCCTCACTCCCAAGATCTAACCATCCAAAATCAGTTAATATAAGACTTTCTATTGGAATATTATCATTATAACTATTTGAAAATATAATCATATTGACGTCTTCTCCTAATAGATTAATTTCATCTATCACTTTATTTGTCATCTCTGGGATGTTTGCAATCACTATAATATTCTTTTTAGACATTATACTTATTTTATTTATTAATTTTATCTGTAATATGATTGATTCTTCATAGCCTATATCTAGACTGTTAATCTCCAGATTATCTTTAGTTAAAATAGGAACTAATAATTTAATTAAACTTTTATAATTAAAATCTTCATTTTCTACTGACAAATTTACATTTTCATGATTTATTGATACTCTATCTTCTAATTCAAAATTTATCAGAGCATATAATAACTCTTTTACAGTGTTAAAAGTATCTTCATATTCTATTCCTTCTAATGCATACTCTAAATATTTCAATATCAATGATTTAGTAGTAAGTTTAGCATCACCACTATAATCATATTCGTAACCCATCTCAAAAAACAATGTATCTTTAATATCTAAATATCTATCATTAAACTTAACCAATGCTTTATTATTATTTTCTTTTCCATAATCACTTGGTGATAATTTATTAAAATAATATTTAATGCATTTATACACATTAAATTTACTATCAAAATTATTACCATATATAATCTTATATTTATCTATTGCTATATTATAACTTCTATTATTTATTATACATTCTATATTATTCATAAATCAAAAAAGAACAAAAGGATCTATTGTAATCTTTTCTTCTTGCTTACTCTTCCCTCCTATTATTATTTCTATATCATTATATTGTTTTTCTGTAACTATCATTATTCTTATTTGGCCTTGCATTGGTACATTCTTTTTTAAAATTTTTAAGTATGCTTGTGCCGCTTCCACATTATTAAATACTTTACAATATATAGAAAACTGCATCATAGAAAACCCACTCTTAATCAAAAATTTTCTAAATTGTGTATATGTTCTAACTTTCTTTTTACTATTCATAGGTAAATCAAAAAATACAATCATTCTCATAAAACTATATATCATATAACTTAGTTTTAGGAAAACACACTTCTTTTCCTGTTTCAAAATAGTTAATAATAGAATCTATATACATATCTATAGCATTGGAAATAGTTTGCTTTCTACCATTTATTTCTATCTTATTATTTAGTATCTTTATGATTTCTAACCTGTGGTTTCTAGTAAATAACACTTCATTTCTTAAATTATTATATACATAGTTATCAATGATAGGTCTAAATACTTCAATTATATCATCAGCCAAATTATATTCATTACTTTCACCTTTATGGAATATTCCAAGCATGCAATTTAATCCCTTTCCCACAAGCGATTTAGCTATCATTGTTCTTAATACTATATATCCATAATTTAATCCAGCATTTATTGTATCCTCCTCAAAACGTCTAAATTTTTCTCCAAATAATGCTCTAAAATATATTCTTGCAGTTAATCCTTCACGATTAGTCAAATCATAAAATTCTATACTATTTTTCAGACTTTCTATCATTTCAATGTAACTATTATCAAGATTATTAGTCTTTAATACAGATAACTGATTATCAATTTTATGATATACAATATTTTTCCACAGTTCCCCTTTCATGTCATTATCCCACGATAATTGTTTAAACAACATTTTGCTAGACAGACAATTACCCGAAATAGCTAATAATTGAGAAACTGGCAAATGATTCATATCACAAATTATTAAATTTATATTATATTCACTACACTTACTTAATAAATTAGCACTTATTGTTGATTTATAGTTATCTAACACTATCACATCTATATCTTTTAAAGGAACCAATACATCTTCATCATTTACATTCCTTATCTTAATATTATCTAGATACAAACTAAGATAGTTATTTTCTTCAATATATATTGTTCTCCAACCCATACAAATAAAAAAGAGGACTGATTTAGCCCTCGATTTCGGGAGCCTTTCAGCCCCTTGTTCTAATAGATCCTTAGAACTTATGTTATGTAGCAAGGTACCCTTTACCTCGCATTGTTATTATTACATATTAAAATTCTAATTTCAAGTCTTCCTTATCAACTTTATACATATTTCCTAAAACGTCAACATTATACTTTTCTATCTTAGAAACATTTTTGCTAATTTCAAATCGTATTCTAGGATCGGTTTTTCTATCTATTAGTTTCATTTCAACTCTATCATTACTAACTCCACAAAATCTATACATATTCGTTTCACCATTTCTGGTTATTGAAATTATATCATTCTTATTCATACTCAAAACAAAATTCTCAATACTATTTATTCCTTTTTTTAGAAGTAAATTTGTATAGTCATTGATATTAATGTAATATCTGGATTTTGATTGCCTTATATCTTTATATGCTACTGTCACAAATTTATATACTCCATTAATATTATAAAAATCCAATCTGTATGGATCAATTGATAGTAAAACCACCTTTTTATTACTTGTATTGTAATGACTGGTAATATCAATGTGATTAGGAAGTGCACAGTCAAGATATTTTAATGATTTAATTAATGGCCCATTTCCTTTCTTACTATACTTTCTAATTGCCCCATGATCATTCTTGTATACTGCAAATGGATTATTCTCACTAGGATATTCTTTAACTATTGTTTTTAGTAAATCATATGTTTGCTTATCATTCTTATACATTAGTAACTTAGTTGAAGTTCCATCTTTAAACATCTTAGCAATAGTTTCAGCAGTCTTGTTATCATAGATATCTTTATACTTTTTAACTACCCAATCATCATCCTTTACTTTTCTAGTACTGTATATAGTTTGGTTAGATATAGATCTATTAATTTTTCTATCTACTTTATATGAAAACTTAATCTTATTAGCATAATCATATGATTTTATATATCCTATTTTAGTCATTGTATTGCCATCAAATATATCAGTAGCGATTATTTCTCCTGTTTCTTGATCTATTATACAATCTTCTTTATAGTCTACTTTCTTATACTTTCTTTCCTTATATGATTGCTTATCTAACTTTTTAACTAATAACTTATTACTCCTAATACAAGCGATAATTAGCGCATCAATTGCATGGTGTTTATAAAAATCACGATTTTTAATTATTTTTGCTTTCTTTCTAAATTGATCTGTAATATTTCCTCTGATAGTGAACACCTTAGTATCAATATTATTAATCTTAAAATATCTTTGTAATTCATTTAATAATGTTCTAGAAGCATACCTAGTATCTACTAAATTTCTAGAAATGAATCTTTCCTGTGTCTCAGGATCTAATAAATTTCCTTTATATAAAAGATTATCTACTTTCTTTCTTCTATCTTTATTTTTATATTTTTCATTGCTTAAAACAATAGCAGAAAACTGTTCAAAGCTCATTTTCCCTTTTCCACTAGAATAATATTCATATGGAGTATGTTGTCCCTTTTCTTGATTAGCTTTTCTGGTAACTAATACTTTATTATTGAAAGAATCATCAAATGATAAAGATAATGGCAAAATGTGATCCACTTCATAAGCTGATTCATCATTCATTAAAGTATATAAGTCTATCTTATCTTGACTATATGCACATTTCCAATTTTGCTCTATAGCTAATCTAAGTTTAAGTTTTAGTTTACTATTAAGTTTCTTCTCCTTTGCATACTCTTCAAGATCCTTATTGATCTTTTCATTATGAGCTTGTCCTTTCTTAATAGAATCTCTTTCTTCTTTACTATTTCTTTCTCTAGCCATTTCTACAACTATAGCATCTAATTCGCCATACTGTCTTCTAACTTCATTTACTACCTTGATTGCTTCTCTTTGTGCTCTAATAACAACAGGATTAGTAATGTCTTTATAATCAAATGGTATATTCTTTCTATCTTTTAAATTAATCTCATTATCATTCCTTAATGATAACTTTTCACTTATTTGCATTTGATTATCATTGGATTCTTTCATTTCTCTTATAAATAAGGCCAATGCTTTATAAGATAAATATCCATATTGAGATATGCCTGTAATATTGGCAAGCAACAATGCACCATATTCATCTAATAAATCAGTTTTAGATAATATTCTTTCTTTTCTCTCTTCAATTATTTTTGTTTCAGTCAAAATATCTATAATGTTATTGATTAAATTAACATCTTCTAAAATTTTTCCATCAAGAGGATGATCTTTACTATTCACTACTTTTCTAATAGCATTATATCCTTTAAATTCAGTAAAAACAGCTTTATCATTTTTATCAGTTCTATATCCTCTTATTAATTTTTCATTGCTTACACCTGTAACTTTACATATTTCCTTTAAAGTAACAGTACCCTTTTTATTTATATAATCATTAACTACTATTTCTTTTTCTTCTGTAGTTATCTTTCTTCCATCAATAGTTAAATTATTTAAGTCATTATACAAATTATATAAAGAATATGAATAAGAATTAATCGGAGCTCTAAGTTCATCTTTATAGATAGTACAATATCCTCTCATCTTATTTATTAAATCTATTGGTTCTGCTCCTAACTCTAGATACCTACCATACTTAGTAGGAGAATTCTTACTACCTGGTCCCTCTGCATAATGTCTTCTTTTAGAAATAATATCTTTTATTTTAAAATTCACTTCATCAGATAATCCTTGATTAGACAATATTTTATCTAATTCTTTAAGATAATCTTCTGTTCTATAAATGTTAGTATTTCCTCTAATTTTTCCATTTTCTTTTAAATAATCCAATTGTAATTCACATACATATTTTCCTTTATTTAAACGAATAATATTATCACTTAATGCGGATTTAGCAGCACCTTCTTCTTTATTATTATCATCAATAGCAACCTCTAAGCTGCTTCCTCTAAGTTTAGCAATATGAACAAGAGCGCTAACAAATTCTTCATTACTTAATTTGTTATCTAATCCCTTAAGTCTACATTCATATGGATTATATTTATTAGCTTTATAATTCTTGGTTAATATTCCTTCACTTTTTAGTAAATTTTCTATTCTTTCAACTCTATAAGCTTTTCTTCTTTTCAATCTTCTTTGAGATCTAAATCCCCTTCTATTAGCATTTTTTTCAGCATCCGCTTCTTCAAACAGTCTAACACCGGCATCTACTATTTCACCAGTTTCATCATCTACTATACCCCATCCAACAGAAGTAACACCTATATCTAATCCTAAAACATATTTTGTCATGTACATCACCTCTTCTTAGTATACCATAAGTATTCAATAGATTAAAGTAGACTATAATGAATATAATTGTACTTGATACTCAATAATTAAAATCATCAACTAATATAAATTCATGCTCTTTTAACTTATTAATGAAATAATTTTCATTCATATTCCAATAATCACATATAGTCTTATAACTTAAATTTGTTTGTTGTGACACTTTTACCTTTGATAATCCAATCTTCTTTAATTTTTGTATTTTCTTATACTGGCTAGTTCCTAACATTCTTACACCTCCCAGTCAATATTAGAAATTTGCATACACAAATTAAAAGAAGCTAAACGCAATCATAAGACATCACCTCCTTAAAAGAAAAAAGTTGACTATTTTTAATAGCCAACCAATCATACTTTTCTGTTTTATATTAATATAAAGGATTTAATCCTCTTGTCAATTCAAATCTATTTGGAGCATCTGACTTTGTGTCAGTCATTACAATAAAATTCACATCTTTATTGTTCTTACAATAATAGTTTATCAATTCATAAATCATTTTTTTATTTTTATCATCAAATGATTTTGAAATACAATCCATTACTATTGTTTTCATTATTGGAAAATGAAACTCTTCATTAATAGTTTCAAAAAAAGCTAAATAAACACACACTTGAATCAAAGTTTGTCTAGCCATACTCCCTATCATTCTAACCACTTCAAAATCTTCACCATTTCTATGTTCGGTTACATAACTTAAAACTGAATTTTTCTTTGAATTATACTTTAATTTGAATGTAGGATTCGTGTAATCATCATCAACAAAATCATAATTTTTACCTTTAAAAAATGAATAATAATTGTTGATTTTTTGGCTAATCTTATTTTCCATATTTACATCATATGTTGACTCCAATTCAGAAATTCTATTTCTAGTTTTTTTCATTCTTTCAATAATTTCTTGAGAATTAGAAATATTCATCCCCTTAATTCTTTTCAAATATCTATAAACTTCTTCAATTTTGCTTTCTCTTTCCATATATTCTTTTTCTTGATTAGCATTTTTTGAAATTGAATTAATATCTAATAAAATAATATTTTTTTTCTTTTTCATTTCTTTTAATACGGACTTATAATCTTGAATAGATACTATATTATTCAACATATCAATTTTTTCAATTTTATTGATAATTGGTTCTACCAAATAATTATACTGCTCATTATTAGTAAATTTTTTTAAAGAATCTAATAAAATTATTTTCTTTTCATTGATATTAGTTTGAATTTCATCCTGTTTTATTCTACTTTCTAGATATTGAATTTTATTTTCTATTTGATTTAGCATTGTTAATAAAGAATAATAATCAGAATTAATTACAGATGGTTTAATTACTTTTCTTTCTTTTTTTAAAGACAATACATATTCTATGTTTTTATCAATATCTTTATTATATTTAAGTCCCAAATCACAAAATATTTCTTCGCAAGATTTTTCTAAAAAATTAATTTCTCTTTCAGTTATTGTGTTTTTTTCCAACAGCTTAGAATCTTGTGACAACTGATTTTTTAATTTATTAATTTCAATATAGTTATTTCTATTAAAAATATATTTAAAGATATACTTAGCTCTAAAGTATTCTAAATTATTTTGCTTAGTAAATATATTTTTATCTATTATTCCTTGATGTTTTTGATTTAAAAAATTGAATATTGTATAAGTTCTATGAGAAATATCTTGATCACTAATATTTTTGATTAAATATGTATCTTCGTAATTTCCATTTAGCAACATATTTTCGATTCTATCTTTGTAAGTATTAATAGAAACTTCATCATACGCGTCATCTTTCCTAAGTTTGAAGTAGCACGTCCCTTCAACAGTTCTCTTCAAATAAAATTTTTCTAAAATCAGCTCAATATATCTAATCCCTTTGAATGTAATGTTATCAATTATTATAGATGTAGACCCTAACATATAATCTATTAATTCAACCATTTTTGTTTTACCAGAAGAATTTTTTGAATATATATAATTACAAGTTTTTGTAAAAGGAATTGAATTGATACATTCTCCAGATTCAGAATACAAATTCAACATATTAATTTTACACATATTTCATCACCTCATCAAAAAAAGATTCATCTGTTATTTTACTAACCATTTTTATACTTTCTTCTGTTTTGTTTGTTAAATAGTCCAAATCAACAATACAAATATCAGAAATATCAAATACCTTCTCATCAACAACTTTTATTAATTTTGAGCTTACTAATATACTTATGCAGTCCAACGCGACAATGATTCCATCTGATAATTTTTTTGGTGTTATCCCAGAATACAGCAATAAATTTTTTAAATAATCATATTTTTTATTATGTCTATTAAGTTCAATTATTTTATTTTTTGAAGCATATAGTATTTCTGATAATATGGACAACTTGATTAAAGATGTAATATTGCACTTTTTTAATAACCATAGGATTATTTGAATTTTTTCAGAAACTTGCAAAATGTCTTTTTTATATAATTTCATCTTCATCTATCTCCCATTTTATCCTAACATTATCATCACACTTAGAAGTGGTTAAATAATTATAACAACCAACTCTACTGTCATTATTTTCATGCAAAATATTTGAATCCAATCTCATACATACAGTATTGAAATACAATTTATTTGGACTTGTATTTTCTGTATTTCCACATTGCAATTGCCAGTTGGATTTTGCTGTTCTTTCAGTAATGTTTAATTCCTTTAAGTCGTTTTCTTCTACGCTTTCCCTGAATAATTCATATTCTAATTCAAGTTTCATGTTTTGCAAAACAAACGCTTTATTTCTATTAACTAACTTAATTTGTTCCATAAAAGATTCATCCATCTTATTAATCAAATTATCAAAATCTAAATTATCATATTTTTCAAGTTCAAATATATACTTGTCAGATTTTATAACATCTAATAATTTTGTAATGATATCATTATAATCAGAATAAGAACACACATAATTATTCGAATTTAGTACATGTTCAAAAATATTCAAACTAATTTCTTTGCAAAAATTAAAGGCAAACCTCTCACATTTAATGTCACTTTTAATTGAAAAAGATGTTTTAATTATAGTTTTTAATGAATCAAATAAAGTTTCTTTCTCAAGTTTCTCAATATTTGCTTTCTTTATATAAAAATTATAATTATCAGTAAAAAATTCTTTATTGCTATTATACACCTCAAAGCATTTAGCAAACTTGGTACTTTTTTTCCTGTTCTCAGGATTAGAAATATATGAACAAAAGGATTTATAAAAATCATCATCTAATTTTATGCTACCTTTTTCATATATCAATACCAGATTTTTATCATTTAAACTATCCAATAATAGCCAGTTCGCTACAACGCTATACAAAACACTATTTGTAACATTTCCACTTTTAACTTGAATAAGAGTATCGTTTGTATTAATTGTAGCAAAACTAGAATCTTTAATATCTATATCCTCTTCTCCTTCATAAATCAAATTAGACTTATAACATATATTTTTTAACACTTCCCTTGCAAAAACAATTATTTGATATAAATACCCTCTAAGAGAATAAATTCCACATTTATTTTGCACTTTTCCACCTCTTTTTTTCATAACACATTTAAAAGTATATCATAACTTATACATATTATTTATTAGAATTCACATTTTAGAAAAAACGTGATTTATTTATTCTTATATTCATTAGGCAAACCAATAGATGTAACTTTATAATTTATATAATTTACATTTAATTTTTTAGATTCATCAATATCGTATTTACTAATATTATGCCTTTCCTCATAATCAACTTCACATTTATATTCATACAAGTTACCTAACACATCTGATAAGATTAATTTAATACTATTGATTTTTGATATATCATAAAACCCGATGTCATCTGGCGAAAGATTTATTTTTATAAATTCATTTTTATCAACTAATTTTTCTTCTAAATCACACGATACATCATCCAATATAACACATTTAGTAATAAATTCTGCATTACTTGTATTCTTTATAATTACAGGTTCAAAATGGCACATAAAAACTTTATCTACATTACTATCTTTTATAATAGAATCCTTTTTACTTGGAATTATTAAAGAATCAACCGTATCCATAATATTAGTTTCTTTACATTGAAGTTTTATATATGGTTTATGTAGCATAACTTGTTCATCTTTTTTATTTTGACTCTCATATCTAATCGTCCAAGCAACGCCTGCTAAAGTAACTACCCCGCCACATAAAGCACCAAAAGTATTTATTACTCCAGAAAAAAGATTATTGTTATTTTTAAACAGTTCATATATTGTATATATGCAAATAGTTATCACAAAAATTATCTCTGTTATTAAAACACCAAATCCTGGTTTCCTTTTTAATCTACTATCCTTAACAAATATAACATTATATATCAGCGAATATATCCACACTAATGAAGTTACTACAAGTACACTATTTATTATCCACTTTGGAAGAAGATTGTAAACGGAAAACTTTTCAATCAAAACAACATAGAATGAAACAAGAGATAAAGCTAGCGGAAAAACTTCTTTTTGATTATTTCCTAAATTTAAAACAATCAAATTAGAACATACATCTATAGCAAGAGTTATAGTAAATAAGCCTATTAGAATATATGTTAAATATGTTATATCTTTATAATTAAATATGAAATATGAAATAGAATATACTTCTATTAAAGAAAACAGCAATATAACCAAAAACAATTTAATATATCTAAATATATCTTTTTTTAATTCTTTTGTGCTATGAAAGTATTTTATCATCAAGTATATATTTGTAATTATTAACATAATCATTCCATAAATAGAAATATAAATATTGCTAAATAAATCTATAGCACAAATATATATCGGGCTTAAAATTAATACTAGTATATTTAAAGTTAAAAATTTTCTCATATTTTTTTCTTTTTCTAACTCTTTTTGTCTATTATCCAAAGCATTATATAAATTTATACCCAATTTTTCTGTTACCGGTTTCATTTTTTCATCATATTTTTCTAAAAATCTTATTTTTTCATCCTTCGCTTTTATTAATTTTTCCTTTATATTTTCTTCATTTATAGCATTATATTTATCTTTTAATTTATTTAACTCATTACCATTCAAAGTATCAAAATTAGTTAATATATTTTCTATTTCCTTTATTTCTAATTTTAAATCTTTTTTACCATCATCCAATAATTTTTTTCTACTTTTTATTATGTATTTTTTAAACAATTTTAATGGCCATATTAAATTTATATATTTAGTATCTTCTAAAACTTTCTTTTCTTCATCACTCACAATATTACCTCCTTTTTATACTTAATAGCAAGATTATTCACTATCTATATAATACCACAATTATAACTACAAAAAAACTAGATAATCGACATATTAATTATCTAGTTATATGTTCATTTTAAGTCTATACTAAAACTTTATTTAGTGAATCATTCAATCTATTAACACTATATATTACTGAATTTATTATATTTATATAATTAGAAGGATTAAATATCTCAAAATCATTTACAAAGCAGCTTATCCTACAAACATCTTTGTCTGTAATATTCCAAGATAACTCTTCTCCAAAGTTTTCTTCAATTTGTTTTTCATTAGCCTTTAGTTCATTATATAAATCTATATTTTTATATAAATAAGCAGATATTCTTATTTGATTATCTTTTGTCATCAAAGTTATTATAATAGGAATTTCTCCATTTGTTTTGATTACATAATCATATACAGGTTTTTGGATATTCTTTTTAATATCAAATCTATTATCTTTAATTAAATTTTCTTCTAGCATTTCCCAAAAAGTAACTATATGCCCATCTAAACTTCTTTCGTATTCATCATTATTACTCTTATGTCTATTGCAATATCTGTGAGTTAATTGAACATTATCTCTATTTGTTCTTCCTCCTCTAGAAAAAGAAACAATATGATCTAATTCTGCATCATCTATAGATAATATTTCATTACCACAAATTACACATCTATTACATTCTTCAAATAATTCTTTCTTTAATTCATACTCAAAGTTTCTTTTATCCTCTATTAAAGCACTATTACCAACTATATTACTAATAGCATTATAAATCATAGTAATTCTTCCAATTACTCTATCTCTAGATCCTGTTGCAGCATAAGTAAAATCATTCAAATAAACATTATCTGTAGTTTTTATTCTATTTATTTCTGCTCTTATAGCATCAGCATGTTGAAACAACTTATTTTTATCAAACATTGAAAAAGGAATAATAATTGAATCATATACCGCCCCACTAAATTTATTAGTTATCTTTCTTGTATTTCTATCAACTGCGCAAAAAGCATCTTCTCCTAATATTTGTACTATTCCATCAATAGTTTTAATAAATAAATTTTTAAGTTTACTTATTTCCTTCTCATCATCATTTTGATGTAGCTGCATATATTTATTCATCATCTTCATCATAGAACCTCTATAATTTGGATAATCTCTCAATGCAAAAAATCTTAATATCAATTCTTCATATACCATTCTTGTATTATTTCCACAATATAACTTTGCTACATTATTATTCTTTGCTAATTCTTTAAGTAAATTATTAAGAGGTCCTCTGTATATACAATTTCTCAATTCTTGTTGATTTAATTTAACAGCACCTTGATTTAATCTAGCAAATATATCAAATTTCATATCTGAAGAATCTTGATTAATAATTATCGTCCTTAATGTATAATCTTCAATCTTTGATTGCAATGAATCAGATAAATTCTTAAAGTAATTTCCATTTAAATTAGGAAAAACACTTAAATCCTTTAAAGCAAATTCATTACTTAAAAACCTAGTAAAAGAAACTATTCTTTGTTGCCCATCAATTATAGACCACTTACCATCATTCTCTTCACACAAATAAACAGTTGGAATAGGAATATTCATTAAAACAGACTCAATTAATTTAGATGCTTGTACATCATTATATACATATTGTCTTTGATATTCAGGATTAGGTATTAATTTACCTTTTTCTATTTTGTTTTTCAGATCTCCTAAAGAATAATCTCCACTTGTTATATTTAGTTTTTTAGATTCAGTCATACTACAATCACTCCATTTACTTTATATTAACACAAAAATTGAAAAGCATCATAAACATTACTATCTTAATACTCTTTTTCCTATATATTTATCAAATTAGTCGCATTGTGTTTTTAAATTTCTGATGATATACTATAAAAAAAGAGTAGGAGCGGTATTATGGCTGATATTGAAACATTAAAAAAATTATGTAATTTTGACGGAGATAAATACACACAAAAAACAGGATTAGATTATTTAACTGCCTTAGAACTTGTAATGGGTGCTGTAAACAGAAATGATAAACCTTTTTCTATAACTGAAATAATTTCTCAACCAACATTAAAAGAATTCACATTTGAAGGTGTAAAAGAGTTTAAATATGTTTGTAAATTACATGCTTATCCAATGATAATTAAAAACAACCATAGAAAAAATGAAAAAATTGTGCCCTATGACTTTGCCAACGATGAGATGAAAAATATCTTTAATAATTCAATGGGCGTTGTATATATTTTCACTTGTCCATATGAAAACAAAGAATATATAGTAAAAATAGGTCAAACTCGAACTCCTTTCAGTAAAAGATTAGGTTCTTATAATTGCGGCGTAATAAATAACTGGAGAACTGCTTCAACTACTAATATAAAAATATTACAATCGATGGTTGCTACAGGTTTAGATTTCAAACTATATATTTATGATTGTAGTGATGATCCTTACATTTTGACTTGGCATGGAGTTACTTCAGTTCCATTTGCCGCATCTAAAGCACTAGCTGTAGAAGATATTAT
This sequence comes from Bacilli bacterium, assembly GCA_017517765.1. Classification (GTDB taxonomy): domain Bacteria; phylum Bacillota_I; class Bacilli_A; order RFN20; family DUOF01; genus RGIG6178. Next base: position 41,304 of record JAFWYE010000008.1, read on the forward strand.
GATTAAAAAATTCATAGAGCAATTCAATAGAAAGCCACTTGCTAACATACAAGCCAACGCAACAGAAACAGACTAAATTTGAACAGATAAAAAGCGTATTAGTTTTTTCACTAATACGCTATTTTTGAAACAAAGAATTCGATAAACTCGATTTCTTGCTCTGTTAAATCTATATCATTTCTAAAATTTAAATGTTTTAGAACCATTATATTATTAAAATTACCATATCGTGTTAAATGAATAATAAACTTATAACATGATTGAGTAATCTTTTTCATTGCTTCATTTGCACTTTTCTTTGTGTCAAATGCCATATAACCAACAGATTGCGTTACATTAACTTTATGTTTTATATACGGAACATAGTAAGTAGATAGTGGAACAATTATAAGCCATTTTGAAAATATGTCTTGTTTAAGTTTAGCATATCTAGTTTTTCTAGCTGTATGTATTGTTTCATATTTGAAAATATTATTTTTTTCATCACTAAGACAATCACTTTTAGTAAAATTATGCAAATCACATCTATAGAAAAATTGATTGTTATCTTCATTCAACATCATTTTCTTTTGTATATTTATAGTATTTTGAGATATATACAACGGTATAAAAGGTAAATCATTCGGTATTTCCACATCATGTTGTTCATCTTTTATAACATAATTATTTTTTACATATGTCTTATTATTATAAACACCTTTTTGCCATACAAAAACTGTAAAAGATGATCCAACACTAGAAAAATATTTGTGAATATCATTGTCTATTACAACAAACGATCCTTCTGTTAAGAGCGATTTTAATGTAGTGTTGTTTGTGTTGTATGACATCCAATTGTTTGGAGCAACAAAACATAGATATCCACCATTTTTCACCAATTTTACAGAATGCTCGATAAATTGTTTAGATAAACTTTGATTTTTATTTCCTCCACCAGAATATGGTGGATTAGCCATTATTAAATCCCATTGTCCATAATTATCTATCGTTAAAGAGTCCATTTTAAATATATTTTTTGGATTCAATATGCGTTTGCAATTTTCTAATCTCACTTCATTCAAATCATAAAACCATATATTATCCATTTTTGTTTTTAGAGAGCAATATGCACCAAAATTACCATTTCCGCAACAAGGATCTAAGACTTTGATATTTTCATTTTTCCAAAAAGATGATGGTATGTAATCAATCATTAATTTTACACATTCCATTGGTGTACATATATCATCTGTACTAACCATATGAGTTTTATCATTATTTAATGCATTATAAATATCAAAGATCTTTTCTTCTTTAACCTTGTCTGTAATAACATTTTGGCTATTTTTTTCTGTATTAATAGTATTTATTAAATCAAAGCTTATAGTTTGTCCTAAAACATTTGCATATTTAACAAGGAACTTCAAAGTTGGCGTGCTTTTTAAGCTTTCAAATTTTGCCACAACCTGTGGAGAAACCCCCATTTTATCAGCAACAGCTTTTTGTGTTAATGAGGATTTTTTTCTTATGCCAATATATTTAGATATAACAGCTTCCCTTATACCAATTTCATTATCATTAAGAGACACCTTTGATACATTTGCGCCCATCGTTTATCACCAAAAAAAATATAACATATTAGGTTGCAGAAATCAACCTATAGGCTGTTTTATGTTAATTTAAATTTGACGCTGTTTCTACTAATATCTTCTATCATTAACAACACATTGATATGTTTGAAATTATTAAAATCAGCACCCTTACCAAAAATTTACTAGCACCCCTCAAAAAATCACTAGCACCCCACCCTAAAAGGCTGCTGTTGTATCGTTAACACAATAGTCAATTTTTCATAATTTTCTCACTAATTTCCCATATTTTTCTCAAATTTATACTAAAAAAGCCTTATTTTACCCATATTTTGGATAATTTAAGGCATATTTTGATGGTCCCAAACCATTACTCGCAACATGGCTCAGTAATACCATTTTGCGACCATTTTAAAACCAATTAAAACAAATCGTTATTTTATTACTTTTTCTCTAGCACCCCTTATAAAAATTACTAACACCCTAGCATATTTTTACTAGCACCCTAGTATATTTTTACTAGCACCCTAGTATACTTTTACTAGCACCCTTGAAAAGTAATCGTTATTAGAGTTAAATACTTTTTCTAGTCATTAATCTGATGTGAGTTTCTTATACATTTTCATTAATTCTGCAACGCATTCACTTTCTGTTTTAACTTTACCCCAGAATCCATAAGCTTCCATTACAGCTCTATCGTTTGCTTGGTGAGCTTTTCTTAATTCTGATGGCATTGCAACCTCATCATACAAATCAGCTAAAGAACAATCAGGATATAGATTTCTTGCGTCAAGTATTTGTTGTGCGGTTTTACATATTTTATCCATTTTTTCTTTTGTAGGTTTACACCACGGAAAGTTATTATACACAATATCCTTTGAATATCTATATCGACTCTCTAATCTACCGCAGACAGCACGCATCCAAGCCATATGAACATTAGATGTCAAAACTCCAAATTGATAAATATTAGCATCAGCAATCATATGCACTGAGTCAGATGAAAGAACTTCAGGACTAATAAATCCAATTGGAACATACCTTCTTTTCTCTGATGAGACTCTTGGTATTAGCAAATAATTACTCTTTGGCATATTTTCAACATGGAATCTAGTCGGCTTTTCTGCTAATTTTCTAGTTCCTTCGCTTGAACTATTAAGCCTAAACTCTCTAACTTTTTTTACTCTTTCAAAACATTTTGTCATTCTTCTTAATTCATTAGGCATACAATCACCCAACCATAAACAATATCTTTTTTTTCCATTAATAAATTCTTCAGCACCTAGCCATTCTCTAAAATATTTTTTAGCGTCTGGTTCTTCTGCAATAAATTCTTCCATTTCTTCCTTTTTAAATAAATAATACCCTCCATCAATTGGTTTGTTTCCAATACCTATTTCTGGAACATTACACAAAGGTTTATTTCTGCTTTCTATAAATATATTATCTGCATCTATTAAATATGGATTTATATTTCTTACAATTTGATATCTATCAAGTGTATAGATGATTTTGTTTTTGCTATCTTTCACAAAACTAAAACCAACAATTATACAATGAACATGAGCTTTTAGTGATGCCTCACTATCCCATCTAAATGTTGTGTGAGCAAAATTTATTTCTATACCCAAATCAAATAAAGGTTTCCATAAATTAGCCACACTCTCTCCTTGACATACAGAATTTGTAGATACTAATGCAACTTTGATATTAGTGCTGTATATAAAATCTACTGCTTTTTTATACCAGCAAGACACATAATCTAAGTTCCCAACATTTTTCCATTTTGCGCCAAAAATAGAGATAACATCATTTTTTTGATTTTGACTCATTAACCTTGCCCCAACAAATGGAGGATTTCCCATAATAAAAGAAACTTTATTTTTTGAAACAACATCATTCCAATCTAATCTTAAAGCATTTCCTTCTACTATATTTGCGTATGATTTCAAAGGGAAGAAATCAAGTGGTCTATTAACAATCATTTCTGTTTCTTTTAGCATTTGAGACTCTGATATCCACAACGCAGTCTTAGCAACTGTAACAGCAAAATCATTAATTTCTATTCCATAAAACTGACCTATTGACACCTTAATAATATCCCCAATATCAAGCATTGTCTGACCTTTTGTTTGTGCCAATAACGCTTCATTTTCTAATCTTCTTAAGGATATATATGTTTCTGTTAGAAAATTACCTGATCCACATGCTGGATCAAAGAATACTAATTTAGATAACTTCTCTCTAAACATTTCTAATTGTTCATTTCTAGTTTTATCCTGTTTTAACAATTTAATTCTATCCAGTTCCTCTTTCAAATCATCTAAAAATAAAGGATCTATGACTTTATGTATATTTTCAATAGAAGTATAATGCATACCACCACTTCTTCTCGTTTCTGGATTTAACGTACTCTCAAATACCGCACCAAAAATTGTAGGACTAATTTCACTCCAATCAAAGTGTTCACTTCCTTTATGTAGAATTATATCAATAATCTCTTCAGTGAAATGAGGAATGATAATGTTTTCATTAGCAAAAAGACCACCATTTACATACGGAAATTTAGCAAGTTCATCATTTAAATATGGATCTCTTTCTTCTAGTTTTGTATCTAAAACCTTAAATAAATCAATCAGCGCACGTCTAGTATCTTTCACTTGGAAACCTTTTAAATAATCATGAAATGCGAGTTTTTCTCCAAATAAGCCGCTATCTTCCGCATATAAACAAAATACTAATCTAACACATAATTCATTTAAACTCTTTAATTCTTTTTCGTCTTTTTCATTATATTGAGAAAGCAAAGCGTTATATAATACTCCAACTATTTCACCTGCTTTTATAGATATTTCCATTTCTTTTTTTATATTTTCATTTTGTTGGTTAACGACGAATTCTAATCGATAATATTCTTTCACTAAATTCTTTAACAAAATACTTTCTGGTTCGCCATTTGGTTTTTCCATATCATAAATTAAGAATTCTTGAAAATTACATGTGATTATCCATCTAGGTCTTTTAGAATAAGGTAGTTCTGCACTATATCTTTTTGCTTGTTGAAACGGAGTCAAAGGTGTGCCATCAGATTGTTTTATTGGTTTTCTTAAGTCCTTATCCCTTCCTTTTTGCTCTATTAAAACATGAGTAGCAGGAATGAATCCATCTATAAAACTTGTATGATCTAGCATTACTTTATCCTCAAAATTAATATAATTTCTCGCGTTTTCTACACCTAAAATATGCTCTAAAAGGTCAATCCAAAACTTTTGACTTTCACCTTTCTCATATCCTTTGTCACTCCAATACTCAACAAAATCCTTTGCATTCTTTTTTATTTGCGCATCACTTAGCATATAATCACCCATTCACTTCTAATCGTTATAACACTAAAAAGTATAGCACAAGTGAAAATAAAATTAAAAATTTTATACAACTTTTCTGGCACTACTTTGAAACTAAAATAAAAAAAGTATGAAACTAAATTAATAATTCCATACCCTTACCCTTCTATAACCTCAAATATTTCACTAGATATTGACAAAAGATCCTCAAACTTTATTTTTGTTTTATCTTCAAAAACTATCCTTTGCTCGTAGTCATCTATTTTCTTAACTATACCGTTTTTAGACTTGTAGCATCCACCTTCTTTTTTCTTATCTGCAACAAAATGTATAATGGTTACTTCTATTTTTTCTTTGATTCTCTCATTGATTTGAAATAGTTTAGAACTGATTATGTCTTTTTCTTCTTCCGTCAATTCTTTTCTTTTTTCGACAATTCTACCAGTTTCATTAATTGCCTCACCATATCCCGTTAATGCTGCAAATGGTGCGAATTGAGCTGCCCTATCATATTGACTCATTTGCTTTCTGGTCCTGGAAACATGGTGTGGTTTATATAGCAAGTCATCATATTTACTCATGCTTTATGACCTCCTATCTGTTCATTTCTATCTTTAGCGGTTGCTCCTTCTTCTAGATTCATACCCTTTAGAACTGCATTTTTTCCATACTTTTTCTTTATTTCTAACAATGCCTTCTGTAGGTTTTTTTCTTTTTTATCTGCGATTTTATCCTTCTTTTCTTTTTCTATGTCTTCATCAACATTACTAAATAAATCAATTTGTTTGTATTCTTGCTTTTTAGTAGGTTGTGACCCTTCTGGAACAATGTTATTTACAGATATAGTAATCCTCCTGACCAGTAAAATAGGATTGATGATTCTATCGTATAATTTTGTTACTTCACTCACTAGTTTAGTTGAAGACGAAGTATAGTCAAATCTACTTGTCCCATGCGCTGGTTTTGGTGTTTTACGCCCATAGTGATCTAATACAACCTCTCCCTTATAATTGTCGGCTATATCAGGATTAGTAAGGTTGTCTATATCATAACCAATAGTTAACACTAATTGATCAGTAACTAGATCCTTATCTACTAAATCTAGCGCCAACAAGTCCATCATTTCTTTAACAATCAACTTTGCCTTTTTAGAAGTATAAGCACAATGTAATACTTGTCCTGAACTTAAACTATTAGTAGAAGGTTTATAAGCCTTTATATCTTTGATAGTTGTTGGTTCATAACCCCACGCATGATCGATTAAAAGTTCAGCATTAATTCCAAAAGTTTGATATAACAAGTCTTCATTTTCTTCCGAGCATCTACAAATATCACCCATAGTGTATAAACCTATTTTTGCCAATCTATTTTGATACCCATTACCTACACGCCAAAAATCAGTTAATGGTGTGTGTTCCCAAAGCGATCTCCTATAGCTTAACTCATCTAAAGAAGCTATCCTTACTCCATTTTTATCAGGAGGCATTTTCTTGGCTACAATATCCATCGCTACCTTTGCTAAATACATATTCGTTCCAATACCAGCAGTTGCAGTTACACCAGTTTCCTTAAGAACGTCATTAATCATTTTTCTAGCAAGTTCTTCTGCAGTAAGTCCCATTGGATTCAAATATCCTGTAACGTCCATAAATACTTCATCTATTGAATAAACATGGATATCCTCTGCAGAAATATACTTTAAATAAATATCGTAAATTTTAGTGCTATATTGCATATACTTTGCCATTTGAGGTGGCGCAACAATAAAATCTATTGAATATTCTGGGTGTTGTTTTAATTCGGTATCATCAAAGGATGCACCTGTAAAGGATCTATTTGGTGCTTTTGACCTTCTATTTTCATTTGCCTCTTTTACTTTTTGTTTAAGTATATATAACCTTTCTCGACCAGGAATCCCATACGACTTTAATGATGGCGATACTGCTAGGCATATTGTCTTATCTGTTCTTGACTCATCCGCTACTACTAAATTTGTTTTTAATGGATCTAAACCTCGTTCCATACACTCGACTGATGCATAGAAGGACTTAAGGTCTATACAAATATAAGTTCTTTCCCTCACTAGCATCACCCCACTTATTTTTCACATTATAACAAATTTAAAACTAATTTGAGAAAATAATGAAACAAAGTTGAAACTATTTTGAAATAAAAAAGAGACTAATGTGAAACTAGCCTCAAACATTATAGCATTCTCCCCACAGGGATTATAGCACAAGTAAAACAAATATGAATAAATTTTGAAACTTTTATGAAACTACCATGATACTGTCAACACTGTCGCACGATGTTAACACAGTGTCTGCCCCTTAAAACTAGCCATAAATCCGTAAAAGTGCCTATTTTAGGGCTTTTTCACGAATAAATGTACCGTCACAGTGCATCACAGTATCTCACAGCATCTTCGATAGAAACACACAAAAAGCCAAGAAAATGGGCTAATTTACCGAGATTAAGGGCAATACTGTGCACATTACATCACAGCATCTCACAGTATCTTTGCTATAAACACACAAAAAGAGGCTTTCGCCCCTCTATTACAACAACTCAATAATTTCACTCGTTAAGTAATTTTCTAAATTTATATGAGTATCATGCCCTACATTTATATCTAGCCCATCAATTCCTTTTATACCTATACAAAGTAATAAAATATCTTGGAATGTAAACTCTTTAATTTCATATTTGCTAAATTCAGGAGGAATAAAATGTTTTCTAGTAAAGGAAGTAAACCACTTACATCCGTCAGTTGTTTTAGTTATTATTGGTAGCATATCCTCTTCAATTACTGGGATAACATTCTCATACTCTCTGTTAACTTCTACTAGTTTTGACTTATTTATTGGCACATACAATAATGTTCGCCTTAAAGCCATTATTATATTTACTAAGTCCTCATCATCGTTTGTGTTCTTATATTCCATAATCGCTTCTTCAGCAGTTATATTCATTTTGAATTTTGACTCATCAATTTCCATTCGCTCATCATACATACTTATCTCCCCTTTTTCGTCATTATACAATTTTTATTCTAGATATCCAATGTGAAAATTGTCAACATTCGGTTAACAAGTTATTTCCTGACCATTGTAGAATCTAATAGTAATTTTCCCATCTCTATGAACCATACCTTCCTCAACTAAAAGCATCCACGCCTTACGATTCCATTCAGTTAGTTCTTTAGGAAGTTCATCTAGATTTTTTAAGAATCCTTTTAATCTATGAACTAGACAACTATTTACATACTTAACATTTTCTTCCTCATCTAGTTTATTCTTTAATTCATTAAATCTAGCATTATAAATTTCATATTGAGCTCTACCCTCGTCATCCTCGTCTAACCTATAACAAAATCTATTCAATAATGAACGAGTTTTTTGTGTTAGGTCTTTTAACTCACCTACATAACTATCTATATTGATTCTTAATTGATCTAATGATTTTACAAGTGTATCAATAGTTAGATTTGTTTCCTCCAATACATAAGGAAGGTTACCTTGTAAAATATTGTATGCTCTAATAAATTTATTTTGTATTTGTTCTTCAGTTAATGAAGGTGTTTCACATTTTTCTTCATTATCATACATACCATTACATCTATAATAACTCTTTCTATATTTGTCTTGAGAGTGCATTAGTTTTTTACCATAATAATCACCACAATCAGCACATACAAGTTTAGAAGAGAACACACTTGTTGATGAGTATTTAGGACCGATTTTCTTTCTTCTATCCATTTCTGCTTGAGTTTGATACCACATTTCTTTTGGAATAATTACTGGTAATACATTCTCATAATGGAATTTAGGAAGAACTCTATCATTCTTTACACTCTTATGATCTAGGAAGTTCTTAACATAGGTCTTTTGCAATATAGCATCACCCATGTATTTTTCATTAGTAAGAATAGACTCAATAACAACTTTTGTCCATTTTGCATTTTTCTTTCCACTTGGTGTTGGTATTCCTTGTTCATTCAAATAATTAGCAATATAAGAACATGATTTACCTTCATACAAAAACATTTCATAAATAAGAACAACAACATCAGCTTCTTCCTTAATTATAAGGTAACATTTAGTAATTTTATCTCTTGTAAGACCAAGGAAATGCTTATAATTGAATGAAAACTCTCCTTTTTCAAATTTCATTCTTTTTCCTTTGGCTACATTTGCTGAAGTTGATCTAGCTTCCTCTTGAGCTATTGAAGCCCTAATTGTTAGGTTTATTTCTGATGAAGGGTCTCGTGAATCTATTTTATCATTTTCAAATATAACCCCTATTCCATGCCTTCTTAACTCTCTAGTAATTGAAATAGTATCTAATGTATTTCTTGCAAATCTAGATACTGATTTAGTAAGAATCAGGTCTATTTTTCCTGCATAACAATCATTAATCATTTGATTAAATTCTGTTCTATTTTTTACCCTAGTCCCTGATTTACCCCTATCGGCATAAACCCCTGCAAATATCCATCTAGGATTAGCTTTTATATATTGTGTATAGTATTCTTTTTGTGACTCATAACTTGTTAATTGTTCCTCGTCCTTTGTTGAAACTCTGGCATAGGAGCAAACCTTTATTTTCTTAAAAATATCATCAAATTGGTTAACCATTAATGAAGCTGTAGGTGCTATTACCGTAACATTACTTGGCATATTGCAACCTCTCTCTATAAGCGAGTGTTTTTTCTCTAGCTCTTGCTTTCATTTCTTCAGTCCAGCTCTTTGCCCTACTATCATTTTCCCAACTTACTATTTGCTTTCTTCCTCTTATAGTTTCAACCTCAACCTGATTCTTTTCTAGTATTCTAATATTTGCCACATAATTTACTACTTCTTCAGTTTCTATTTCTCTATTTATAACTTTACAAATGCACTCCATTAATTTCTTATGAGGTATTTGTTTAGAAGGACAACTTGCCTTTCCTTCCGATAAATATTTTTCGCAAACCCATACTTCTTTTTTATTTCTAATTTTGTTCCTGTAGGTCTTGCCACAATTACCACACTTTATAAGTTTTGCCATTGGATGAATTTTAAATCTAGGAGTATATTTTGCTCTTTTTTCTTCCCTTTCTTTTCTGATCTTTTGGCACAATTCAAATTCTTCCCTTGTAATTATAGGTTCGTGATTATCATGAACAATGAACTTTGTTTTTTCGCCCCTATTAATTCTTCTATGTTTAGTTATAGGGTCATCCCTAAATGTTTTTTGAAGTATTTTATCCCCTGTATAATCAGGATTAGTAAGAATTTGTCTAACAGAGCTTCTGCACCATCTTTGTTTTTTGAATGGTTTTATTCCTACTTCAGTTAGAATGTTGGATATTTTTTGGTCTCCATAACCACCATACATATACATTTTATATATTAATTTCACTACTTCCGCCTCCTCTTTATGAACTATGTATTTTTTATCTTTTACTCGGTATCCAAAGCAATCCTTCAAGCCCCAGCTTATTCCTTTTTGAAAATCATAACTAATTCGCCATTTCATATTTTCCGATGTGCTTGCAGCTTGCATTTGTGCGTGTATAGCATATAGGGTAAGTTTGTATTCACTTTCTGGATTTATTGAGTGTAAATCTTCATCCTCAAAGAAAATATCGACATCGATTTCTCTTAATTCTCGTGCTATCCTTACGGTCTCAAATAAGTTCCTTGCAAACCTTGTAACTGACTTTGTGATTATCATGTCTATTTTTCCTTGATAGCATTTTTTAAGCATTTTTTGAAAATCGCCTCTATCAACCTTCGTCCCTGTAAATGCCTCATCCTTATAAATCCCTGCAAATTTCCAATTTATTTCTCGTTTTATCCTTTTATGGTAGTGAGTAATTTGGTTATACAAGGATGCGAGCATATCATCAGTTCCTGACGACACTCTTGCATATGCACAAACTCGAAGTTTCCTTTGGAATTCCGATGTAGCATAAATCTCTACCAAAATAAATCCTCCTTTCTTGGCACACATTCATCACTCGTTTGGTCTCATTAATCAAGAAATATTTTTACTATGCTTTAAGACAATTTACTTTTTCTTCCTTTGGCATAACAATCTCTACAACAATACTTTCTCTTTGCATTTCCATAAACAATGAATTCTTTACCACAATGTTTACAAGTAAGTGTATAGTTTGCTTTTCGTTTAACTAGATCTAAATGAGAATTCCACCACCTCATTCGACACTCGTCACAACAGAACTGCTTTTTCTTTTTTCCTTTTTGGCTGATTATCCTATCCCCACATTCTTTACACTCACCAATTTGAACTATTTGTTCTTCTTTGTTTATTTGTTCGCATAAATACCTAATACTGCTAATGGATACAGATAATTCCTTTGCTATTTTTTTATAGCCATATCCTTGTTCTCTTAACTCAAGGACTTTTTCCTTATCAACTTTCGCCATTATTTATCTCCTTTCTGCAGGTATAAAATTTAGGTCCTACACTATATGGAGATTTGAAGGCTTTTTTGGCAGGTATATTTTTTAATTTTTTTGAAATTTTGGCTTTTTTTCTATTTTCGAGCGTTTATTCAACTATTTATTTAAGTGCCCACAGTGGGCAAATTTGAGCCGATTAACGGCAAATAAAAAAAGGTCCTAACCAGTTTCTTTACCAGTCAGGACCATTAATCTAATTATTCTGTTTTTGTTTCTTGTTTTGTAAGCTGTTTTACTGCTTGATTAGCACCTGTAGCTGACAAGCCACTTGCTGCACCGATTACTATTGCAATAAATAAATTATTTGTTTCAAATACACCAGGCACAAAATAGAAACTTATAATTCCTATAATGATACCAAGTAAACAAGCAGTTAGTGGAATGAACCTTTTAAACTTTTCATTCCCTCCTAGTGCTGTTTTTGTAATATCTAAAATTGTATAAACTATTGCCACTATACTTGGCACAACATTAATTAAACCACTCATATTTATTCCTCCTATCTGTGAGCTTGTTTATTTAAATACTTTTCAATTTCTATGATTGCATGGGTTACAGGACCATCACAACCTTGCTCTTTTAAACCTTTAAGGCACGCCAATACTCCTTGCGTAAGAATTGTTTGTTCTACCTTTATTTGTTTAATTGCATCATCTTGCTTATTTTGTTTTAAATACCATTTATAGGCAGAAAAAACAGCACCAAAGATAACTCCCAGTGCTGTAATAATTGATGCCCATGTAAGTATTACTTGCTGAACTTCCATTATTTATCCTCCTTTTCTTCAACTTTATCCTCATTTTTTTCTAATTTAGTCTCATTTTCTTCTCGCTTTTCTTCCACTTTTTTTCCAAAGAGTGAGGATAAATCGACAATTATAGCTGCCGACATTTCCAAATACTTCGCCATTAGACACACATCCTTACTGCAATGATACGGTTAATGCGCCCGCTCTAAATATAGGAATATAACCAGAAGGTATAGAAATTGAAGAACTTAATGCTCCCCATAAAATAGGTGTTCCGCCCGTTTTTGAACTAAATAATCCAAAATGAGTTACTGTTCCCCATGACGCAGTAGCTTCTGGGAAGAATATGATATTACTTGTATTACAAATACTACCATTTACTGCTGCATCCATAACGTAAGTATTTGATTGTCCTTGTGTTCCAAGCATTACTCTTGCATACCCACTGCTTGACGAAGGTTCACTAAAATTAGATCCCGCAGCATCTGGCGTCGTTGTTGACAAACCTATATAGCAAGACGATGCTAAACTAAAGTTCCCTTGCCTTCCAAAGAAACCCTCTAATATTTTATTTGCTGTATTTCTAGTAATCATTACTCATCTCTCCTTTTCTATTGATTTACTATTTTTATCAACCTAGCCCCTACAGTAGAACTGGTTGTATTACTTAATCTACGAAGTGAATAAACGCCACCATTATTTAAGCTATATGAATAACACTGACCTACAACCAAAAATTGGTTACCGATACCATTATCCCTTTGACAGAAATAGGTGTTATATGAACTATTGCTTATATGGGTTATTGGTAGAACCATAAACGGATGATTTGCATCCCATCCAATTGAAGAAATAGTTGGATAACTATAACTAGAATTAGGATTTGAATAACAAAGTTGCTGCATATTAGTTGTTGATTCACTAAAGTGTTCAGGATTGCTTGTTACATAGTTTTTTGAGCCATATCCATACAAATAGCATCCCTCAACAAATTCCATAATATTTCCTACAAAATCCTCTATATAGTGATATCGCATTTGTCTATAACTTAATTCATAGCCACTTGGAGTGTTTAGATTATCGGTATATCCTGTATTAATTTTACTTTGACCACCATTTGTTCCGCTATAACTATATCGACCAGTCATAATTGACCTTGAATCAGTAGTAGCAAACTCAATCCAAAATAAAAAGACCAACACCGTATAGTGGTATAGGTCAAGTAAATGGTAATCCTCACCAATATTCTTCGCGTAGGTTCTAAATTGCGACTTTGTTACAGAGGCTTGTCTGGTTTTACCACTTAAGCTCCATAGTTTGTTATTTTCATAGGATGCCCCATAACAAGCATACATAAATGGGTCCACTTTATACCAATTATCTCCTAATCCATAGGTTGGCGAAACTGCAATATCAGTTATTTGATAACTAGAATTAACACCAACTCTGAACCACATTTCTGGAAATTTTATGAATTTCCCTGCCTCATCCTCTACAATTTGGCATTCACTCCACGGAAACTCATTGTTAAAATCTGATCTAATCTCCCCATTTTCCGTATTAATTTCAAATCCCATTCCAATTGAATCATCAGTCCTTGTTAGTGTCGGAATTGTTGTTGCTAGACCAGAAACACCATAAATTGGCGCATGACCAGCATAATAAGTTAAACTATTACTTAAATTAGGATTTACCCCATCGCCTATCGACCTTAAGTTAACAATTCTCTTTCCTTCTGGAAGGTCATCATGAACTGATAAATCATACCGCCACTCTTCAGTCCCATCATAATCAATAGTTGCAATTACCTCTCCATCTACCAAAACCTCAAACTGCTCAATTCCTTTTAAATCCCTAATTATTTTTATTTTAGATAATTCCTCTAAAGCAATTGTTGGTCCTGTGATTGTATAAGTAGTAACAACCTCATCGGAAGGAACATACAACTCATTAAAACTTTGCATTCTAACATGATGAGTCCCATAATTTTTTACAAACTTTAAAATATCGATTTCCGACATTTTGCCACCTCCTAATAACTTATTTTAAATCGAAGTGAATCTGGTAGAGTCGTTGCACTTCCATCTTTTCTATACTTAATATACATAAAGCTCTCTCCATCAGGTATAGTTACAACCAAATCAACTGGTGTTAGACTTGGAGTTCCTCTAAAGTTTCTTAATACTTTTGTTGAACCAGTCGATCCATCATCCTGATTGCTTGAACTTAAAACTTGATTAAGTTGTGATATTATTCCATAGTCATAATTAGACTCACCATAACTAATACAAGAAATAGTGATTTCTCTTTCACCTACACTATTAAATACAACCTTGCATATTGAATATGTATTATCCTTTGATTGATTAGTGCTTTGATAATATTCTTCCTCATTCATAATAAAATTATAGGTTGCCCCTTCAACATCCTGAACTTCATATGAAAATAGATTTAAAACGTCATCTATTAGTTCATCATTTAAATAAACATAGGTATGCTCTGCGTATCGTTCTGGACTGATCGATAAAAGATTTTCTTCCCATTTATATTTTGGTCGCCTAATTTGAAATGCTGTATCAGCTGTAGCACCTACAACTATATCTCCAGAAATATTTGAAATTGAGAGTAAACCAACATAACTATTCCATGAATAAAAAGGCTCATTACCACCCATAGTTACATCTATATCTTCAGGGATAAATAAGCCTTCATCTGGAATTATTTTTGTTGAGTATGTTAGTGCTTCAACAATTACAACTTGTTCATTTGACAAACTCATTTGTGTAAGATTTGACGTAATTGAATAAGTCCTCACTTCAATAACTGAACTTTTTTCCGATTCATCAAATCCTGGTGCTAATGCAGTAACTTGAATTCTATTTAATCCATGATGCTTTAATTCACAAATAGAGAAAGTATTTGTCGGATAAGTTATTTCTTTTACTGCCTCATCATTTAAATAAATCCTATAAGTTTTAACATAATTACCATTTGAGGATGGGTTTGAAATTGAAATTGTATCTCCATTTCTACTTATAGATAATTTGTTTAATCTTGGTAGATTTCCTGCACCTTGGAATGTTCCTATCACACCAGCGATTTCAACTCCTTCAGCAATATTCTTCGCTTCAAAGTTTTCTGGAACATTAATTATTACATGATTGTAAAGTTCATCGTCTGGCGAATCAACCTCTTGATTTCCATTTGAAAAATCTAAATCAATGGTTCCAGTTGCCATCACACCATAACTAAAGGTTGCTTTAGTTTCCTCTGGTGTTTCCAAAACTACTGAAGAAACCCCTTCATAAGTTATATCCTCCCCAGCTTTATTTTTTATTTTTACATTTGCCTTTCTCACTCTTCCACCTCACAATCTATAAATATAGTTTCTTCGGATTGAACTACATCAAGCACTCTATACACAAATAAGTCACCATTAATAAGTTCTGGATTTTGCCAAGAAGCCTCATCAAATTCTATTGATGCAGTAATTTCACTATTACAGCTAATATTTGCTTCTATATAAATTGGATGAATTAACTCTATTAACGCTTGACAATCTATGCAATCGATAGTTTCATTTATCGTCATTGTTTCACTTGCATCCTTTAAATTTACAAGTGCATCTACTGTATTCAAATAATCCGCATCAATAGATAACGATGCAAATAAAAAGCAAAGTATAGTTGCATTAGAAATAAAGGATTCACTAACTGAAGAAACACAAACATCACCCTCATAGTAAATATTCTTCATAAGCGATTCTATTTCATCCCTTATAAAGACAGTAGCTGATGATGAGTTCATAGCACTATAAATCTCTAAAGGTCGACTTATTCTTATATTCAAATTGTGATCACTTCGATGACTAATTCGAGTCGCAATTCCCTTATTTGCACTTGATACAACATCAAAAATATGACTTACTTTAGATCCAGTATTTACAGCAACAGGAACATGAAGTTCTGGTTCTATAATTTCTAAAGAACTCTCACTTCCACCTTCAATAGAAGTTGTTTCGCAAATTGTCATTACTGCGTTATCAATCAAATCACTATATTGATTACTACCACTCATTCCAATACTTCCTATTCTATCAGCAGTTCCTTCAATATTATGGTTTATTAAAACAGGATCAGGATTTAGCGATCCACATATACCACTAAACACACTTGAATCTATTTTAAATATAATTTCTTCATGTTTATTCATAGCACCAGCAACACAAGGAGTAGCAGTTGTCCTAATTAACCTTAAAGTTCCCATTGTAGATGAAAACATATCCGATCCTGTGATCAGTTCTGCAAAAGCCGTAATATCAACTTTATAAGTTTGCTCTACATTTAATAATTGTTGAACTATTGGAATAAGCACTGCATCATTGGATGATTCTAGCAAGCAGTCTATTCTTGCATCGATTGGATCAAGTGTGTCTATTCGCCCTAAAGTAGCAGATTGAATTGTCGCACTTAATAATGCATCCATATAAAGTCCAAATGAAATTGCCCCTGTTTCTTCACTAACTGATTTACTTATTGCTTCCATTACTGCTTTTCTAGTAAATGTTAATTGCGCTTCTACTGGTGCCGTTCCATATAAATAAATATGAAGGTTTTTATATAACTCTTCTAAATTCATAACCGCATCAGCATAAGTGTAAGAAATTGTGTGTGTATTCATAGTATCAGTAGCATCCCTTAATTCAATAATGGCTTCCTCACTTTTACTAAACACTTCATTAATTTCTAATGGGAATGGATCCTGGTATTCTAACAAAGCATCCTCAACTTGAACTGGTTTAGAGGTTCCAGTAATTTCTCTTGGATATTGAAATGATAGAACCCCTTTTACACTAAATAAATCCATCGAATATAAAGTAGTAATATTTTTATAATTCGCATCACCTTTTAATGTTGTAATCATCAAATTTAATTTTCGTGCTAATTCAACAAAATAAACACCATATACAGTATCAGGATCTTGATACCATGAAACATCCCTAACTCCTTTAAAATCGTCCCTTCCAACATAACCAATAAAACCTTCATCATACGACCATCGCCATGTTGATCCTACACAACACTCTATGTTATACCTTACTGCATTAAATTTTCTCGCAGTTAATTCTGGATATTTTCCTTCTAATTTAGTCAAATAATAACTTCCAAATTTATCATTCCATTCTGCCCCTATTGCATCTAATACTTCCTTAACTTTATCTACTAGTGCATTCCACACCGTTATTTTAAATTCCGAGCAAAAGCCACCTTTCGTGATAGCTTCATATGCCCTTCTAGTATCTTCATCCTTTTCCCAATCCCAAGGTTCAAAAGAACTGGGAAGGTTCATTTCTTTCATATACTAACCAAATTTTGCTATGGCTGCACCTGTGTAAATATTATTCATTTCTGTATCTTTCACAACATAGGCAGTATTATCACTAAATCTAAAGAAAATTCCGTTATAACCCTTTTGAGGTTCAAAGTTACCACTTTCATCAGCAGGGTCTGAGTTTCCTATCCATAAACCATCAGTAAATTTTTTAACTAGACCAAAGTCTGTGTATTCGCCACTTCCTGAACCTAATTGTATAAAAGGATAATCCTCTCCATCAGTGGTATATCCTAATCGAATTTTTAAATCATTTTCACTATTGAAAACCTCATATCCGCCACCCGTCATTTGCGAATACCCTTCTAATACACCATTATTTCCAGCATAATACTTACCGCCATAAATTGTAGATGCTCCATTAATATAAACATTTCCTAAAGAATCAACTTTGAAATTATCATTGATATTAATAGTCCCACCATCAATTGTTACAGATCCTGCAAACCTATAATTACCTGTTTCCGGATCAAAATATAATCTATCTTGAAATATACCTTCATGATCCTTTGACTGCATTCTAAATTCTTCAGAATTCATAATCACTTTAGCATTGTCATCATTTCTAGTAATTGTAAGACCATCATTAGAAGAAATTTTAACACCAAAATAGGCTTTATCTTTAGAAACAACTTCTGTCCTAATAGCCACTAAATCGTTTTCTAAAGTTTCATCATTTCTACCTACTTGAATATCATAATCCTTACTATTAAATGGCTTTCGTTTTATACCTATTAACCTTACATACTCATCTATGCCAAGTCTAGTAAACTTTAAATGTAATTGATCACCAAGAGTTAATTTAGTTGTAGGTCTAATTGTAATTGAATAACTAGGGTTTTCTTCTGTTGCTTTTAAAGTTGAACTAATTGAAACAACATTATTATCTATGACTTCAATAGGAGTTTCACTTCCTTTATGTTTAAAGAAGGATACATAATATCCTTTAAATTCCACATCACATTCTAATGTAGAAGCTAAATTAAAAAGGATACTTCTAATTGTGCTTTGTTGCTGAATAGAAATGGTGCATTCGCCATCTACATCAGTTGTTCCTACAATAAAGTTAGTATCCCTTAAAATTTCTGTTAGTAATTCTCTAGAGGTTCCAGTCATAGTAAATGCTTCTTTAGAAATATCACTTAATCTATATGAAATATGCTCACAAGTGAACTTGATTTTATACATTCCACCTGATAGTGATTTTTGAATAGAAACAACATCATAATAATCAGTATTATATAGAACCATGTAATCCTTGCCACTTACTAATGTTAGTAATTCATCAGTTATTAAAGTTTCAAAATTCATTTTCAATACTCCATCTAACCTTTCTTCAATATCACAAGTTAGAATTTTGTCAATATTTGTAATGTAAATCCCTGATTTGGTAAATATTTCCATTGATTACACCCCCATTGCTCGTTTCAAAGAAGCATTATTTATACTTTGAAATTTACTGGTCGACTTAGTAATTAGCTCACCATCTAAATATAATGGAACACTCACTTGAATAGGTTGTTGATAACTTTCAATTTGATAAGGAGCTCCAATATTAAAATCTCGACTTACAGCACTAGTGTCTAATACTAGATTTTGAATAGCTTTGTTTAAACTACCTACGCTATCATCCACATTAGTTTCAATTTTTATTTTTGGATTTGCAGCTATACCATTAACTATATCGTTGATATTATTCGACAATTCTTGAACTGCTTTATCCGCAGAATCATCCTCATCTATTCCTCCTGCCAATCCTTCAACAAGCATATTTCCTACCCATTTTAATTTTCTAGATGGAGAGTGAATACCAAAGAAATCTAATATTCCATTCCACAAGTTTGAACACCAATCAGAAACCTTATCCCATAACCAATCCTTTAATGTTTGTATTCCTTCCCAAAGTCCCTTAACCATATTTTTACCAACATCAATCATTTTTGATCCTATATTCCCAAATGCACTTACTATACTTTTTATAATTTCTGGAATATTTTTAACTATTCCCTCTATTATAGCTGGCATATTTGAAACTATGGCTGTAAACAATAGTATTCCTGCCTCTATAACTTCGTCTAAATTATCTATTAAAGCATTACATATACTTGAAATTATATCTGGGATGCACTGGATAATTGTAGAAATAATTAACGGAAGGTTATCTATTAAACTTATAAATAGTTGAACTCCTGCATTTATTAGTTCAGGAATTGCCCCTAAAACTGCCGTTATAACGCCATTTATGATTTGTGGGATAACTGCAACAATAGCACCAATTATCTCTGGCAAAGCATGAACCAACGATGTTAACAAAGTAATTCCTGCAGCTATTATTTGAGGGACTGCATTCAAAAGAAAATTAACTAAAGAATTGATGATTTTTGGCAATGCCTCTATTAATACTGGTATGGCTTGTATAATTCCTTCAGCTAATCCTAAAATCAACTGAAGTGCTACATCTAATAACATAGGTAAGTTATCTAACAAATTTTGACAAATCTCTACAATAACTAAGGTAATCATAGGAATCAACACTGGTAAAGCCTCTATTAAACCATTACCTAATGCAACAATCACTTCAACTGCAGCACTCACTATTTGAGGTAGATTAGAGATAATTCCCTTAACTAAAGTCATTAATATTTGAGTCGTGCTTTTTGCTAATTGAGGAAATCCTTTTGTTAAATTTTTAACAATTAAACTTATTATTTTACCTGTAGATTCAATTAAAGTATCCATATTATCCACAATAGCATTCCCCATTGAATCAACAATAGAAGAAACTATATCAATTAGTCTTGGTATATTTTTAATTGCTGAATCTAGTATTGTTTTTAATATAGAAGTAAATACCTCTCCTATTTTTGAAACATCACCATTCGCATTTTTTATTCCATTTGTAAATTGCGAAATCAAGGAAACGCCATCAGTTGCTAATTCGGTAAGAATTGGAAGCAACACACTTCCTAAAGCATTTTTAGCAGCAGTGCAACTATTACGTAAATATTGTAACTGATCATCAAATGCCCCATAGGATTTTAAAAGATCACCTGATAAAACATAGCCTGACTCGTGTGCTTGTTCTGCTAGTTCAGCCATACGATCTGCTCCTGCAGTAATTAAAGGATTTAGATCCTGTGCTGATCTACCAAGTAAAGTCATCGCGTAAGCATCTCGCTCTGTTTCATTTTCCAAATTAGATAAAGCATCAATCAATTCCCAATAAACTGTATCACTATCTCTCATATTACCATCGGCATCAAGAATTGCAACTCCCAACTTTTCATATGCTTCCATATAATTTTTACTTCCATCAGTAGCGCTTTTCATTGACTTGATTTGTTTAGCCATAGAGCCAGTCAAGGTTTCTAGGGAAACATCGACAAGTTCTGCAGCATACTTATACTCTTGCAATTTATCAGTTGCGATTCCAGTTACGGTGCTTTGAGTTAAAATATCATCCGCGTAACTCGCACCTTCCTTTGCCATATTTACTAATGCTTTACCTGCGGAAATTGCTGCAGCACTTACCGCTGCAAATGCAGCAGTCATTGTCGCTCCTACTGCCTTACACACACTTCCTAAACCACTGAATTTTGATGAGGAATCATCAGCTTGTTTTCCAGCATCCTCTACTTCATCACCAAATTCATCAACTTTCTTTTCTGCATCATCAAACTCTTTTCCCGCATCATTTAAACTAGCATTATTTGAGGCGAGTTCCTTCTGCATTTTATTAAGTTCAGCTTGAGCATTATTTAATTGAACTTGCCAGTTCTTTGTTCTTTTATCAGTTTCGCCAAAAGACTCACTGGCATTGTTTAACGCTGATTTTAATGTTTCTATTTTTTCCTTTTGAGCTTCAATAGACTTATTTAAAACCTCATTTCTAGCAGTTAAAGCCTCTTGCGATTTGTCCTGTGAACTGAACTGGCTCTCAACTAATTTCATTTCTGAGCCTAATACTTTGAAGGTTTGTGTAATTTCTGCAATCTGCGATTTAAATTGTTTCTCTCCTTCTAGTCCTATTTTTAAACCAAAATTATCAGCCATTTACACTCACCTCCTAAAATCCATCTGGGATAATATCATCAATAAAATGCTCCACCTTCGGTTTGGTTATCCCATTAAATTGTTTATGACATTCCCATAAATCAAGTAAAAGTCCAAATGGCATAAACCATACTTCATCTTGGCTTAAATGCAAATGGACTATTCCATAATATAAAAGACGAGTAAACAACTCATCGTCATCTACTCGCCCACCACGTTTTTTGAGTTTTCTTCACTCACTACATTTCTTTTTGTTCCTTTTAACAAACTTTCCGTTATAGCTTCCTTAAAATGAGCTAATTCATTCGGAGTAGTGAATAACTCTACTATTTCTTCAGTTAATAATTCCTTTTGATTTTCTTTATTTTTGAAGTTATAAATCAATATTGGTTGATTTGCTAGGATAGTTATTAACCATATTACTTCTACTAAAGCAGTTTCTATATCCTCATTCTTTAGAAGTTTATCTCCTAATTTATCTAAACCACCATATCGTTTGGCGATTTCTTTAGTGGCTCTCGTTGTTAAAAGTAATTCATATTCTTCATCACCTATTTTGATGAAGGTGCTTCTATCGTTTGCCATTATTCTTCGCCTCCTTCATCAGTTGTATAGGTTGGTTCATAAACTGAATTATACCAATCATCAACAACCGACTTATTAGTATCAGTTTCTGTAACTTCCGCCTTCCAAGGATGGATTCCTTTTGAATCTACTTTGTTTCTTCTCATGATTGTTCCTTCTATTGTAGGAGTTGAGAATGAAATACTATCACCCTTTGTTGCTAGGTTTGTTGCAGGAACACCAAATAGAACTCTATATAACCAATAATACTTATATTTTCCATTTGATTTTTTTGCTCTAAAACCAATTGCTACAGGTTTCGCTTTGTCTTCACTACCAGAAACCAACACACCATTTTTATCTAATGTTGCACCAATTAATTTTGCTGCAATTTGATGCCCTATATCATCTACCCCAAGAGATATAGTTCCACCTTTAAATTCTTTTACTACTTCTGACTGACCATCATCGGCATATAGAGTTGCCTCATTTAATTCAATAGATAAATCAGCAGAGATCGCTTTAGCAAATACAGTTGGTGTTGCATAGGTTTCATTACCTTGCTCATCCTCTGTAATTTCTGCCAAATGAAGTTTATCAAGACCAATCGTTGCCATTTTTATTCCTCCTCTACTTCATAGTCTTTTGCGACATCAATCGTGAAATGATGGTAACCAGTGTCTTTTTCATAACCGTTATACCTTCTATCTGTTATAGTGATATCGCCATTTATTAATTTCTTTTCAATCGACCTCTTTAGAGACAAATAATTCCCTTTAGAATAGATTGATATTCTGATTTCCTCAATATCAACTTGAGGTTTGTTATCCGCATATAATTCATAATTGGATATTATTGGAACTAAAACTAGATACTGGTCAGGTGCTTTATTTGAAAAAGTCCCTGTTTCAATTTCTACATCTAGTTCACTTAAAATTGAATTAAGGTTTTCTAGTAGACTCATAATTTACTAATCTCCTCCTCCAATTTATTTATCATTGCTTCCTTGCAACTTTTCTTTGTAGCGCTTTGAGCAGGTTTTAAAAAAGGTCTAGCTTCCTGACCATGCTTACCATACTCGATAATGTTTGCTATCATCGCATTAGATTTGCCGTCTTTTCTTGGTTCACTAAACCCTACTTTTATATTGCTATTTCCTTCTTTATCCTGCCTTACACTACTAATACCAAGTGAATTTATAAGTTCGCCCGTTGATCTAGATTCGATTTTCGTTTCCTTACCAACAACTGCTTGTAAATTACTTTTTACTTTTTTACAAACAACTTCTGCTCCAGTTTGTAGAACTTTTGATGTTATTTCATCAGTTTTTTCGCCGAGTTTCGACAATTTTACTAAAAAGTCATCAGGCATTTTTATAGTTGCTTTAGCCATTTACTGCTTCCACCTTTTTTGCCAGGACCTCAATATACATTCCTCTACCTTTTACATCCTCAATAGAAGTAATTTCATAATTTGAACCATTGCAAATAATACTCATTTCATTAGTAATTGTTACATTAGGAATAGACCTAAATCTAAATAAATCGGTTGCCTCGCTAAATGTTGCTCTGTTCGCCCATTTTTCGCTAGCGTGTCGCCCTTCTTTGTATGCCCTAACACTTACAACAACCTCTATTGATTCGCCCAAAAAACCCGCTTTATCGCGAACTTTTATAGGTTTTACAATATCAATAAACTCTTTCATTTTCCCATAGCTCATACTTGCCACTTCCTATCTAGTCTTAAAAGTATATTTACTGTATTCCAAACTTGTTGTCCTGCTTGAACGTTATCGGAAAAAAAGCCACCTGTTGACCCATCCCTACTTTCATAGAAATGTGAAGCAAGCATAATAATTGCCTGCTCTGTTGTTGGTGGCATTGTATTTTCCTTGTAGTATCCTTCCTTAACGTGCTGATAACTTTCGGCATAGGAAATGGCAGCAGTGATAAATTGTTCTAGCAGTTTGTTGTCGACATCGTGAGTAATTATTAAGTTAGCCTTCACCTTATTTAACAATGAATCCATCATCACTACCGCCTACTTTCTTATTCCTCTGTTCCTTCTTCAGGTTCAGTTGTTGTAGATTCTTTGATTTGAAGAACCTTAATAGCTTCTGGAAGAACTAACTTACCATCTACTCTTTCTTTAGCAAGGAACGCAACCATTCCATTACCTGCAAACAACTCTTTCAATTGATCGAATGATCTAATTCCTCTATCACCGATTGTATAGTAAGAATAGTCACCAAATGCTAATACTTTCTTACCAGCACCAATTGTAGGGAAATAAGCAGTTGTTCTAACTGGATATCCTAATAGTCTATCTGGCTCTCCCTCTTTAGTTGATGGTTGCCATAAATAGTTACCATTCAAATCCTTTAACTTACGAATAGCAAGTAAAGTATTATCATTACAAATGAAAAAAGCGTTCTTTCTGTATGGACGCTTTAATGAATATACTAGATTTAAAATTTCATCAGCTGTGATTTTTTCACTTGCAGTTACAACACCAACTTCTGCACCACCTTTATTTGCTAAAATTCCTAAAGGCTTACCTACACCATCACCATTGATATAAGCATCTTCCTCTGAATTACTTAATGCTTTAGCAAATTTCTCGATTAGATAAGTTTCTAAATCGAATGCACTATCATATAATAACTCATCAGTTACTTTTACAGCAACATGCAATTTGTGTGCATCTAATAGCACTTGTGAGAATGTTGCATCGCCAAATGACAATGAACCACCTTCCTCAATCCAAGCTGCTGCTGGGTCAGTAGCACCGATATTTATTTTGTGATCACCACTAGTAGTGATTACATTTGCAAATTGACGGAATATATTTTCTTCCTCTAATTTTTGAACGATTTTAGCGTCAGTTTCTTCTGGCACTAAATAACCACCATTTGCATCAGTTCCCTCACTTAAAATATTACTAATTTTACGGAAGTTAGAACGTAAAGCCTCAAATAATGCTTTCTTATATTCCGCAGATGCTCTACCATGAGTAGGTTTTGAATCTAGTGTTTCACTCATTGGTTTAGAAGTTAAAGGTTTGTTAATTGGTTTGTTCATTTCCTTTTCAATTTCTTCCCTTCTTTGAAGTCTTGAAATACTAGCAGTTAACTCATCAAACTCTTTTTCCATTCCTGAATATACTTCATCATCCTCTTTTGACAATGTTCCATTTGCATTTTTATGCGTTTCTAGGAAACCATCCATTGTCTCTAATAGTTTCTTTCTTTTGTTAATTAGTTCATTTAAACTCATAATTTTATCCTCCCTCTTTAAATGACTTTTTTAAGTGTGTCAATTGTGTTTTTTAACTCACGCACTTTTCTACCTTCTTTTTGAGTTGCAGTAGAATCAACTTGATTTTTAGTTGCTATTTTATTTAGCAACTTACTTGCAAATTCACGACTCGAGAATGCATATGCAGGCTGGATTACTGTTTTCTTTTCATCCTCTAATAGCCCATCAACAAATTTCATCTCTATCGCTTTATTTGCATTCATCCATGTTTCTGCATCCATCAAATGACTTATTACAGTTCTAGACATTCCCGTTTTTAATTGGTAAGCATTTATGATTGACTCTTTAACTTCATTTAGTAAATCAATAGCTTTGTTCATATCCCTGTAGTCACCAAATGCAGAAGTTGCAGGATTATGAATCATCATCAGCGCGGTCGGCGCCATTAACACTTTTGTTCCAGCCATAGCAATTACCGATGCTGCAGAAGCTGCAATTCCATCTATAATTACAATTACTTCATCTGGATAATCCATAAGCATTGAATAGATCCTACTTGCTGCGATGCAATCACCACCAGGACTATTTATCCAAAGGTTTATACGTCCTCTACTACTGAACAACTCCTGTCTAAACATTTCTGGTGTGATTTCGTCATCAAACCAACTCTCTTCAGCAATCGTTCCATTGATATCAAGATCCCTTTCTGGTTCTTCGCCTTCCATTGTTTGATGATTCTTCCAGTTCCAAAACTTCTTCATCGACCTTTTCCTCCTCCTTTACTTGTTTATTTGCATAAGCTCCCGCATTTGCCATTGGAAGCATATTGCCATTAATTAGATACAGGTCACCACCCTGCTCAACTGGGATTCGATCCATATTCTCTAATTCCCTAATATCATTCGCACTCATCCATCCATTTTGTCTGGCTGTTGCATATCCACTTGTTCTTGAAACATAGTCACCCCTTAACAATCCTTCTAAATTGAATTTGAAATAATAACTTTTCTTTTCATCGTCACTCAATAACGAACGTGCTAGACTTTGCTCCCACCTAACTATCCAAGGGTCAAGTGTATATTTCACAAACTCTAGTGATTGTTGTTCTATATTAGAAAAGCTCGACTTCTCTAAATCACCAACCATATGAGGTGGAACTCGGAAAATTCGAGCTATTTCGTTTATTTGGAATTTTCGTGTTTCTAAAAATTGTGCCTGGTCGGGAGATATAGAAATCGGTGTATATTTCATCCCTTCCTCCAATACTGCAACTTTTCCAGAATTACCACTTCCGCCAAATTGTGACTGCCATGCTTCTCTAACACGAGCAGGATCTTTTATTGTACCAGGATGTTCTAAAACACCACTTGGTGCTGCTCCATTAGCAAAGAACTTCGCACCATATTCTTCAGTTGCTATTGCTAATCCTATCGCATTTTTTGCCATAGCGATTGGCGAATATCCTACTAGTCCATCAAATCCTAGACCAGGAATATGAAGCACATTTTCCTTTTGTAAGTAAACCGTAGTTCCTTCCATTGTTGGAGCTTCATCATTAGACCTTGTATAGGTATAATAAATTTGACCTTCACTATCCCTGTCAACTTTCATTTTGTTAGGCATCAAGGGATATAAAGCAACTATCTCTCCTTTACCATTTCTAATGATTTGAGCATATGCATTGCCCCATAATAGCAAGTGAGTCATTAATGTTTCTCTAAAAACAAATGAACTCATTTCTGGATTAGGTTCATCATGCAACAACCTATATAAATTATGATCAGTTGCTTTCGTTTTACCTTCCTCGGTCTGTTTATAAAAGTGAAGTGGTAGTCCTGCGACAGCCTCTGCAAGTATTCGGACACACGAATATACTGCAGTCATTTGCATTGCTGACCTTTCTGTAACCGATTTACCACTTGAACTTCCACCCATAAAGAATGTAAAACTAGACCCTACCGTTTTATTCTGTGGTCTATCTCTTGGTTTAAAGATTTTTCCTAAAATTCCCATTTAAATTCCTCCTAAATAAAAAGCAACCCACGTTTATCGTAGATTGACTCATCTTGATTATTTCCATTTCTTAAAGCTCTATCTAATGCCATTACCATAGCAACAGCACCATCTATTTTTTCTATTGATTTTGATTTATCCATTTTTATATTTCCTGCAGGATCTGTTCTAATAGAAATATTATCCATCATCCACCTTAATACTAGATGCCCATTGTGTGCTAGTTTCTTACTTACAACCAAAGTCATTAATTCTTTAGTTGCTGGACTCATATCCTTGAACCCCTGACCAAATGGTATTACCGTAAAGCCAAGAGCATCAAGGTTCTGTGTCATTTGAACTGCACCCCATCTATCAAATGCTATTTCTTTTATGTTGTATATTTGCCCCAAATTCGCTATAAATTGCTCGATAAATCCATAGTGTATAACATTACCCTCGGTTGTAATAATATAGCCTTGTCGCTCCCATAAATCGTAAGGAACATGGTCTCTATTTACCCTTTGTGTTAAGTTTTCCTCTGGTATCCAAAAATAAGGCAATACATAATATTTGTCATCATCGTCCGTTGGTGGAAACACCAAAACAAAAGCAGTTATATCCATTGTAGATGACAAGTCTAAACCACCATAACAAACTCGACCTTTCAAATCATCTGGGTTAAAATCAACTTTACAAGCATCCCATTTGTGCATTTGCATCCATCTCTTTTCTTGCTTAACCCATTGATTCAACCTTAATTGTCTAAATGAATTCTCTTCCGATGGATTTTGCATGGCACTTTCACAAGCTGCTCTAACTTTTTCAATATCAACCGTAACCCCTAAACTAGGATTAGCAAGCTTCCATACTTCAGGGTCAGTCCAATCATCATCCTCCTTTGCACCATAAATGACTGGATAAAATGTAGAATCGATTTTTCTACCTTCTAAAATATCCCTTGCCTTTTGATGAACTTCATAACAAATCGAATTAGTATCATCACCAGCAGTTGTAATTAAAAAGAATAAAGGTTGTTTTCTAGCATCACCAGAACCTTTAGTCATTACATCATATAGTTTTCTATTCGGTTGAGCATGAAGCTCATCAAAAACTACCCCATGAATATTAAATCCATGTTTTGAATATGCCTCTGCGGATAATACTTGATAGAAGCTGTTTTTGTATTCAATTCTATTTTTAGACTCACAAACCTTTACTTGACGAGCAAGTGTTTTGTTAAGTGCTATCATTTTTTTAGCAACATTAAATACTATTTTTGCTTGGTTTCTATCTGCGGCACACCCATATACTTGAGCACCTTCTTCAAAATCACCACAAGTTAACAATAATGCCACTGCTGCAGCAAGTTCACTTTTTCCTTGTTTCTTTGGTATTTCAATATAGGCTGTATTGAATTGTCTATACCCATCTGGTTTCACTATTCCAAAAACATCCCTAATAATTTGTTCTTGCCATTCCAATAATTCAAATGGTTTATTAAACCAGACTCCATCAGTATGTTTTAGTGATTCAATAAATAACACTGCCCTATCGGCAGCACTTTTGTTATAGTAGGAGTCCTTTGCTTTGAACTTGGTTGGCACATAGTTCTTTAGCTTACCCAATACGACTCCTCCTCCCATTTGTAAAATAAAAAGGACATCACTGTCCTCTCTATTTGTGTGTCTAACATAGCCAAGTGTTAACTATCTGTCCTCAAGTATCGGTAGTAAATTAAGTATCTCTTCCTTCTCTTTTTCGGATAAGTTAGTGGCATCTAAAGCCTCCTTAACTCCACATCTAGGGCATATCCATGTTTTATTATCTACTCTTGATAATGCAGGGTAACCCCTAAATTCTCTTTTACATTTCTGACATTTGCTTACTTTTTTCATTTATATATTCCTCCAAACTATCAGCCATTACATCCTTTAAATATTGGATATCAAATCTAAAATCTAAATAACCTTTTAATACTGTTAAAAAATAATAATTTTCTGGCATACTATAATGCCTTGAATACTTATCAGTCATTACATAAGCAAATCCTGTTATATTCTTTTGAGTCTTTTTATCTAGACTTGTTAAGGTTATTTCAAAGTCCTCTTTTCTATAAAAATCAGGATAACCTTCATATCTATCTAATGACTCAATATCATTATTGTCTACTTCCCATACTGCAACAGGAGTTACAACTGCACCTTTATCACACTTGACTATATTTAAAAAAGCATGGTAATCATTTCCTATAAATGCTAATTTATATCCCCATATAACTCCTGTTCCAATTGGTTTTGCATTTGGACACCTTCTTTTCATTTGTTCTAAATTTAGGTTACTTCCATATGCCAAATAATACTTTTTCATTCTAATTACCTCCCCTATTAGATGCTCTTCCATTTCTAAATGATGCATCCCCATTTAGTCTTTTTGTTAAGAATTTCCTAGCAGTAACAAATTCGTCACCAATGAAACCTAACCTTAATAACCAAGTTCTCATTGCATACTTCGGATTTTCTTTTTGTTGAGGTTTTGGACTTGCATTACTTACGTCTTTTGCAAGTTGGCTTAATGCTAAACATAGTTGAATATAGGATTTTAGTTGTCCTGCGTGCAGTCCATTTTTATCATTTCCTTCAGGTTCATCAAATTGGAATAATCTAAATTCGATAGTCCCTTTTGTAAATGTTGCATGGTAGTTAAGCATGTGGTATCTCGAATCGTTATATTTGGTATTCCTATCATCAAATGCTGCTAAAGTGTCATACCAAACATCAGCAAATTTATCCATTGTTTTTGGTTTTCTTGCATTTAATAATTTAATAAAAGTAGGGTTTACCATATGACAGTATCTATCAATTCTAGTTCGATTTAGTTTTAGTGCATCAATTAATAGTGGTTCATGACTTGCCATTATGTTTGCAAGATTTCTTAAGGTTTTAGGTGTATGATTTCCAACCCCTATGTGAATGTGAACCCCGCATCTGTCGGACGGATAACTCCTTGCTCCTCCTTTCCTTAATAACCTTATAATTTCTTGTAGGTCTTCCATATCGTCATATTTTAGGATTGGAGTTACCATTTCACATTCTTCTTCCTGTGGGCAGTTAAGGATACTTCCATCTGGCACAAATTTCCATATTCTATCCTTTTTATCCTTGCATTCATAAGTATAGTATATTGCCCTACTTCTTGACCTGAACGACCTTTCCTTTACGGTAGTCCCATAATAACTTGCTACAATTTCTGCAGCTTTCATTCTGGAAATATTATTCATCTCCACCTCGACACCAAATGTTTGATTCTTCATATTGGTTATCCTATTTTCAACCTTCGCATTCATTGTCCTCACCCTCCTAACAAAAGGTTTCCTTTTCCTTTTGTTACTACATTAATCACTCTTGTGAAGTAATTAATCAACGCGAGTGTTGCATTAAGCGGATAAATAAACACACATTTTTACTCGTTTACGATTTCGCATTCATCCTGACCATAAACTAAATTCAAACTACTACCATTGTCCCAAGAAACAAGTAAAGAGCCGATATCATCGACTCCTTTAATCGTTCCAAGTGTTCCAATAGGAGGTGCTTGAAAATCATTCATTTTAACTAATTTTATTCTTGTCCCCACAGGATACTTCTTTTTAAGTAGACTTAAAGTTAAATCACTTATCACCCTTCTCATCTCCTTCATACATTTTTATAATGAGTTTCTTCACTTCTATTCTAGGCATCTTTGCAGCTTGTCCTAAATAATATACTGTTGTATCACTAACACTTTTTGACATCCCTATTTTTTTTCGGATTTGTTCATACCTTTGCTCGATTTTTTCTTCTTCTGTCATAATCGAACCTCTTACTTAAGTGCTAAAATCATATCAATACAACCATTATAGTATAGGTTTATTGCATAGTTTAAAGCCTGTGTTTCATTCCATTTGTTGAAGTTAATATAATAGTTT
The DNA here is from genome assembly GCA_017517765.1 of Bacilli bacterium. Taxonomy (GTDB): domain Bacteria; phylum Bacillota_I; class Bacilli_A; order RFN20; family DUOF01; genus RGIG6178. The sequence goes on from JAFWYE010000008.1 coordinate 72,658, forward strand.
ACTAATCTATTCATTGCATCCCTATCTATCTCCTTCTTGTCTGCTAGTTTATAAAGTTTATCCCATAATTTTTCCTCTACAGTTTTCATGGTAATCTCCTCCTTTTCTTGTTATACCATTAATCACTCTTTGCAAGTTATTAATCAACGCTTTACAGCTAACAAGCGGATAAAAACACACATTATTTTTCAAGTTTAGGTCTGCTCTCATAAAATTCTCTTGCTTTATTTATGGCTTCCATCCATGTTTGCCTATTATCACAATTTTTTATTGTAACAATAAGTATCAGCATATAGGTTTCATCAAAATTTTTGCTAATGCAGTATTTTTCGAGTTTTTTATATTCTATTTTTTCTTCCAAACTCATTTTTTCAAACAATTCCAATTTAACCACCTCCTATCGGTGGCATTAATCACTCTTTAGATTCTGGATTGCAAGGTTTATTTACTTCTATTACTAAATCATCAAAGGAAAACTTTTGTCCTTCTCTAATACAATAAACATTTTCTCTATCTCCAGTCATTTCTACATAACGCCTTAAAATTACTGATGCATATTTTTCATCCAATTCCATTGTGTAACAAATACGATTGATTTGTTCGCAAGCCATAAGGGTTGAACCAGACCCTCCAAATAGATCAATTACAATAGCATTTGCTTGTGTTGAATTTCCTATTGGATATGCCATTAAATCAACTGGTTTTGTTGTTGGATGAATATCACTTCTGTTTGGTTTTTTGAAATTCCATACAGTAGTTTGACTTCTATCGGAATACCAGCTATGCTTACCATTCTTTAGAAATCCAAATAATATTGGTTCATGTTGCCAATGATAATCACTTCTACCTAATACAAAATGGTTCTTTACCCAAACACAGCAATTGGCTAAATGAAATCCCGCTTCTCTGAATGCTTTTCTAAAATTAACTGATTCGGTGTCTGCATGGAAAATATAAGCACTTGCCCCTGCCTCACTATGTTTAACCATGTTATTGAATGAAGTTAATAAAAAATCATAGAATTCATCCTCTTTCATTTTATCGTTTTTTATAGTAAGCCCATTTGTTGATTTAAAATTAACCCCATATGGTGGATCAGTTAAAATAAGGTTTGCTTTTTTACCTTCCATTAATTTATCTACATCCTCTTCATTTGTAGCATCACCACAATATAAAACGTGACGACCAACGATCCAACGATCACCTTTATTTACAAATGAAGCCTGTTCTAAAGCAGCAGTCACATCATAATCATCATCTACTGCTTCATCATCACTTTTGAAAAAATCAGCAATTTCTTTATCATCAAATCCAGTTAGTGATAAATCAAAAGCCTCATCCTGTAATGATTCTAACTCAACCTTTAAAAGTTGTTCATCCCATCCTGCATCCATTGCCATTCTATTATCAGCAATTATATATGCTTTCTTTTGAGCTTCAGTCAAATAGTCAACAAAAACGCAAGGCACGTCATTTATGCCTTCCTCTTTTGCTGCCATAACTCTACCATGACCAGCAATTATGTTGTATTTATCATCTATAATAACTGGATTAATAAAACCAAACTCTCGAATACTACTGCGAAGTTTTTTTATCTGTTCTGGCGAGTGAGTCCTTGCGTTATTTACATAAGGGATTAATTTTTCTAATGCTACAAGTGTCATATTTGTCGTGGTTTTCATACTGCACCCTCCCTAAAATGACACCCTTCAGCAATTTTCTCATAATCTCTATTCAATAAATCTAGCTTATTAATTATTCCTCTTGGTGTTAACGGATAGTTTAATCTAACTTCCTCACTTAACTCTAGTCCTTTATCATTTCTTACACTTACAGAAACAGGCTCTGCAACCCCTATCGCATACGCTAATTGCACCTCGCACCATCTCAATTTGTGTGTCTTTAATAGATGCTGTGCGATGTAACGCGCCATATAAGTCGCACTACGATCAACTTTACTTGGATCCTTTCCACTAAATGCTCCACCACCTACAGCACAATATCCGCCATATTGATCACAAACGATCTTTCTTCCTGTTAGACCACAATCGGCAGTAGGACCTCCAATTGTCCATGAACCACTAGGATTAATTATTAATTTTGGCAACTCTCTATCACCAAAAATCACTTTAACTAGATCAGTTATATACGCTCTTACATCATCTAAAGACACACTTTCCTTATGACAAGCGGAAATCAAAATGCTTTCTACTGAATCAAAATCAGGATCTTTATCTAGATCAACCGTAACTTGCGTTTTTGCATCACCTTTTAGTGGGCTTTCTGGATTCACTTCTACATCATCCTCAATTATTCTAATAATTTTATTTGCTAAATCAAATCCAAAAGGAAGGCAACTTTCTGTATCAGCACAAGCATAACCAAACATAGTCCCTTGATCTCCTGCGCCTATTTCCTCATCGGATACTACTGCATTATCAATTTCATATGATTGTGTGCCTATTAAATTTATTACGCTATCCACTTTATAATTTAATTTTCGAGCTACCTCTTTTGCGATTTCTTCATAGTCAACATAAGCATTGCATTTTATCTCTCCACTTAAAACTATGGTGTTATCCTTTACTAAAACCTCGACTCCACAATGGGCAGTTTTATCCTGAAGTAAACATTCAGTCAAAATCGCATCACTAATTTGATCCGCATACTTGTCTGGATGATACTTGCTTACTTGTTCAGTTGAAAATAGTCTCATTACATTCACTCTCCTTTAATTTTTTAAATATTTCTGTTAAAACATTCACAACTATTGAATTACCAGCCATTTTATATAACTGCGTTTCGGATACTTCTGCACTCAAGGCTTTATCTATATCCTCATCAGTCCAACCCATCAAACGCCAACACTCACGCGGTGTAAGCCTTCTAATTCCTAACTTACAATCAACAACCCCTTCTTTAGGTTTGGTTTGAATTGTATCGGCAAGTTCTTTATTTGGTTTAAACCTATCCTTGCCACCCATAAATTTATCGCTTTTTATATACTGGAACATTCCTGCATATTCTTCAGTTTTTACTACCACTCCAATGTCAAGGCTTGTTTTTATTGTTTGAATCATGCCTTTTTGAACTACTCCTCTTTTTTGGTGTGGTCTGTTTATATAAACTCCATCACCCTCATTAGCTTCCGCATAACCCTTCTTTGTGTTTTCGTGAATATACAAAGGTTCGTTTATCAAAACCATTCCAGAGTGTTCTAGACCTGCACCTCTAGCAGTTAAAGTTGGACTGACTTCCTTTTCCTTTTCAATCCCCTTTAACGGATCCTGGTGTGCTTTCCAATTTGATATGCTTTTCAATTTCATCAAACTTAAAAAATACCTTTCATCGACTTCCTTTTCCAGCATATCCCTTAATTTGATTTTAAGTTCCTGTTCTTCTGGAAATTGGAATTGAGCATTTTCGTCGAGTATCGACAAAACAAACACTCTTTCTCGATTTTGAGGTATTCCATAATTTTTTGAATTTAGCACCTTATAGAAATTTTTATAACCTAACCCTTCTAGATACTTTAACCAAGAATCAAAGAAAGGTTTAAATTTTTTTGAAACTATATTTTTTACATTCTCAAGCAATAAGTATCTAGGTAACTCATTATTTTCCTTTGCTATATTTAAAAGCCTTTCAACTTCCCATAGCAATGAACTTCGAGTATTACTTCCCTTTTCAAATCCATTCATTTTGCCACAAATAGAAATATCAGTGCATGGGAATGAGTAAGTCCATAAATCAGCTTTAGGTAATTTGTCTATTTTACAAATATCACCTAAGTTCAAAGTATCCCCATATAATTTCTCATAGACCTTTAATGCATATTTGTCTATTTCACTTATCGCTACAACTTGGTGTTCTACTCCTGCATTTTCTAAACCTTTTCTTTGAGCACCAACGCCCGCGAATAACTCAATAACTTTCAATATTAATCATCCTCCTAACAAAAAAGTCACCAATCGGTGACCTAGTTTTCTCTTTTCATATTTAGTAATCGAGCCATCATTATGTCCTGCTCATCCATTTCATCCACATCGGCATTTCCTTTATCCCTAATTACTTGATAAATTTGATACCATATTTGTGTTATTTGTTTCATATAGGACTGGCTCATTTGCACATAAGGACTTGCTATTGCATTACCCGTTGTTGGATGTTTTGCTAAAAATCCATATTCCGATATCGCTTCTTCGCATTGTATCCATCTAGATACTGCCATAGCATATTGCTCTATAACTTGGTTGCTTACTAATTTTTCACAACCTTTTTTCTTTAACCAAACATAAGTGGTTTTAAATATTTCCTCGGCATATAAATCCTTACCATTTTTTTGTTTGGCTTTCATAAATTCTTTAATTGGTGGCACATCCACGCCTATAATTTCATCTGGTGCAACAAAATCCGCCACATCATCAAAACTCGTGTTCATTAATTCCATTTTCTTTTTGTTTTGAGGTTTGCCACCTGCCCCTATTCTAGGACCACCTCTTGCTGTTCCATCCTTTGCCATATGGTTAATACCCCGTTTGAACCCAAAAAAATTCACACGCATCCCATCGCTCGGTGTTTAACGATTATGTTGTAGAGATTTAGACCCCTATACCCCGTTATTTTCTATCACCGAGTTCATAATGCAGTTTAGTATGGCAGGATTGGCATAGTGACATCAAATTACTAAAATCATTTGAACCACCTTGTGATAAAGGAACAATGTGATGCACTTCTTCTACTGGGACGAACTTACCAACCTTCAGGCACATTTCACACAAAGGATAGTGTCTAACATAAAGGCTTCTAGTTTTTCGCCACTTACTTCCATACTTCTTATCATGTTCTGGATCCCTTTTATATGAATCGTATTGTTTAGCATTCAAATGCTTATGCTCATCGCAATACACTTCTTTAGTAAGTTTAGGGCATCCTTGATAGGCACATGGTTTCTTGAACTTAAACGGCATGAATAAACCTCCTTTCTTGATTACATAAAAAAAGCCCCAGAGTTTTAATCTAGAGCTTCCCATTTATTTTTCGTCATTGTAATCCTAACATAGAAGGGTTACTATCATCAACTATCACGAACTATCACTAACTATCAATTTTCACTGGAACCTTAATTTTTTTCAATCCATTTTTATGATATCTAAATATTGTAGGAACTGATACGCAAACCTTATCTGCGATTTGGTTCCAGCTCATTCTATCGATATACCTGTAGAATAGCACTCTTTTCAAATCCGAGTCTTGGATTGAATCAATAGTTGCGATCACTTCATTTTTTAGTATTGGATATTTTTCCTCTAATGCTTTCAAATCGATTTCCAAATCAGCTGCTTTAATAATCCATTTCTTGAAAGGTGCATCATTAGTTCTAGTGCAATCGACCTTAACTGAATCATAATCAGAACCAGGAAGTTCAGTTGCTAATCGTTTATACTCTTCAATATCAAGTTTCAATTTTTTTATTTTTTCTTCCAAGTGATAGACTTGGCTTAAATAGTCCTGTGCTTTCACAACATCATCCCTCCTCTTTGAATTTATCCAGTTGTTCATATTCGATAGCAATTCCTACAGGTTCATCGCTCCATAATTTTTCGATATGCTCGACTACAACTTGAGCATCATCCTTCCAAAAGCCAACTTGAGTCATACAGTCCTTTAGCATTTTATCTAGATTATCAGTATCTGGCTTTGTGACTCTCCATTCATTATGTTTGTGGGATTTCCCTTTTGGAAACCTCCAGCTAACCATTAATCTAATAGGACCTTGCATTGGTTCTTTTGGTTTGAATGGCAACAAGTAATAGATAAGAGTATCACGTGCCTGCTTAACCTTTTCTGGTTTGTAGAACACTGGTTTATTTCTAACCAAAGCTACTTGACTCTCTTGAGCTGTAGTAGTTGGCGGATCTAGTAATAGAAATATTTTCATAATTTCCTCCATTTCTTGGCATTCTTTCTTTTGGAAAAAACTCGGCTGACGGCGGATGCAAGGATGGGATAGGGCGGGCTATAAGCCCTATCCTACATAATTGCGTCAGCAGGCTTGGAAGGAAAAAAACCTTTATATATAATATAACCCGTTTTCCGCCAGATTTTCCAAACCCTCAAAAAGCCAGTATTTATCGGACTTTTTTGCGATTTTCCATTTTCAATTTGGAAACTGCCAATTTTCCAACTTTCCAAATCATTTTTTTCGAGTTATTACTCCATTTTTTAACTCGTATTCTTCTTTGAATTCATTAACTCTCGACCTAATTGTTCTATCGGACACTTCTAGATACTCGGCTAAATCATTTACCTTAACATCCTCTTCAAACGCTAGTATATCGAATGCTTTATCAAACTCTTCCCTGCGATTATCTTTAGAGTTTCCTCTTTTCTCTTTTGCATTTGCTTTAGAATCACCTTCTGCCCTCATATTTTTAAGAACCCCTGCATCGTCTATATAATGAATAGGATACTTAAACCAAAAGTTAACTGGCTTAATATTAGGAAACTCTCGAAGGCTACTTTCTAGTCTCCAAGCAGTAGTATTTAAATCATCGGCATTACTTTCTATAAAGTCTTCAGTAGTTTCTAATTGAATCATATCAAGTTGTGCATCAGGGTCTCTTGAAAATACTCCTGAACCTGACGCTCTATCCATAGCACGTTTAAACCCTTGTGCTCCCTTTGAGTGATGATGACAATAAATAGCACTGCATCCCGTTTCATTGCATATTTTGTCGAATTGATTACAGAATGCACCCATTTCACTCGCATTATTTTCATCGCCCATAATAACCTTATAAATAGGGTCTATGATAACAGCATCAAAACCTTGTTTATCTACTTTTCTAATAAGTCTAGGAACTAGTTTATCAAGTGGCATTGCTCTACCCCTTAAATTCCAAATAACGATATCCTTTGTAAATTTAGGGCGAATATTCATAGACTTATAAATTTCACTAAATCGATTAATACAGCTAGCAGAATCAATCTCTAGATTCACATAAAGAACCTTTGATTTTTTACATTGGAAACCAAGCCACTTTATCCCTTCTGCTAAACAAATGCAAAGTTCCATAAGCAGGAATGACTTACCAGCTTTAGAAGAACCTGATATAAGCATTTTGTGACCTACCCTTAAAATACCTTCTATTAATTCTGGAGGCAAACTTGGTGGGTCAATCAAGGCTTCATCTAGGTATGTTAAAGCAGGAAGCTCATCGGCAATACCCTCGGCAAAATCAAGCCATTCATTCCAATTCCTTCTTCCTATATTTGTGTCTATTAAAGTTTGAATTACACCATTTCTAGTAACACCAGGCATCCTTGATAATCTAGATGGATTCCTATTCGCCTTGTCCACCTTTAACCCGTTCTTTTCCAAGAAATCGTATAAAAAGTCCACTCGTTTACGGTATTCTTCTGCATCACGAGCATCAACCTTAACTATCGCATGAATACTTTTGCCACCAGAATGAACTAAACAAGCAATAGGAAGTTCAAACTTTCTATATAAAGCATCCTGTTCTGCTATTGGCATATCATCGGACTCTACAAGGGCATAAGTGAATCGAGTAATATTTTCATTCTTTACTCCTTGTCCATCAACAGGATTAAATCTAATCCATGCCCCGCATTCTTCCTTCCAATCACCAATAACAGCCCCTATATCATCTGGATGCTTTTTTAATTGTTCTATAAGCTCACCTGCAGTCCTATCATAGACTCCTTTAGAAGGCATATACTTTCCATCCTTGTCTTGCCAAACATCATTAGTTACATAACCTACTATTTCTTCATTTTTAAATAGTGTTTTTAGGTATGTAATTAATTGATCACTTGGCTTTATATAATTAGTTTGATAGACTGGACCCTCGCCATCATATTCAATAACATCATCCCATTCCATCTCCCCATTTTTTACAACAAAAGGCGACCAACCGTTATCCATCGCCATTTGAACTATTGTTGCGCCTGTAATAGGATTTGAAGAACCATTAAAGGTCCTCCATTTCCTTTCACATTCGCCTGATTTGTATCTAGAGTCATTACTACTCCACCTATCCCAAACGGAGCAATCATATCCTTCGCTTTTTAACCCCATTCCTACATTTATCCATTCCTGATAACTCAATCTAGCAACATCAATGTAGTTTAAAGCTTCTATAATATTGTCCATTGTCATCCTCCTATTTATGGTTGATAACTAGCAGCATCAATTCCTCTAGGTAAGAACCAGTTATTTGCAGAAATTCGAGTAATCATTTTACTTGCTGATTCAAAACTCCACATTCCGACATGAAGGAATCCAAATCGTTCTAATAACCTAATTTGTTTAGGTGTAGCAAGACCCTCGAATTGTCTATTTTTCAATTTATCTATTAATAAGTTAGCCATTCCACTGCAAGTAACTGCATCGGCATAAATTCCATGTTGTTCCAAATAATCAAGTTGTTTTTGACTAGCTGGTGCCATTTCCCATGCAAATGTAGGTTCATAATTTTGAAGATCCTCGCTTGCAATAGAAAATGCATATTGAATAGGATCAACAAGTTTCTGTTTCTTCTTTCTCATTGCAGCTAATTCTCTAGCAAGTGCATCCTCTCTTTCTTTGATGATATCCTTTTCGGCTTCTTCCTCTGCACTCATTAAATCAATGCCACTTTCCTTGTCCATCATCATTTTGTCGATTCGTGTCGCTATTTCTTGGTCTTTAGAAATAATAGCTGATGGTCTACATAAATCATGCCTTTCTGTCATCCATAGGAAATCAAGCAACAATAATTCCTTTTTATTTGGTGCAAGGCGCATTCCTCTACCTACCATTTGCTGATACAAACTTCTAACTTTTGTAGGGCGTAGGACTATAACACAATCTACACTAGGACAATCCCATCCTTCAGTTAAAAGCATAGAATTACATAAAACGTCATATTCGCCATTCTCAAAATCATTTAGTATTTTCTCTCTATCACTGCTATTACCATTTACCTCGGCTGCTTTTAAGCCATGAACATTAAGTAATTCGCAGAACTTTTGAGAAGTTTTTATTAAAGGCAAGAACACAACCGTTTTTCTACCTTTGCAATATTTAATCATTTCCAATGCTATTTGATTTAGATATGGCTCTAAAGCACTACCTATCTCTCCTACAGCATAGTCACCATTTGATATACCAACATTATTTATGTCTAATTCTAAAGGAATCATTTGTGCCTTTACTGGACATAAATAACCATCCCTTACAGCTTGGTGCATTGTATATTCATAGGCTTTAGAATCAAAGAACTTACCAAGACTCTTCTGGTCACCTCTATCAGGAGTAGCAGTAACACCCAGAATATTGGCATCATCAAAGTATTTCAAAACTCTTTGATATGAATCACTTAAGCAATGATGAACCTCATCAACAACAATGGTTTTAAAATAATTTTTAGGAAATTTATTAAGCCTCTTTTCCTGCGCTAATGTTTGAATAGAACCAACTGTAATCGGATATAAAGAACCAAGAGAGGTGGATTCCGCTTTTTCTAAAGCAGAACCCAAACCACAAACTTGAGCCAATTTATCGGCTGCTTGGTCTAATAACTCACCTCTATGTGCCAGGATCAAAGCCTTACTTCCATCCTTTGTGCATTCTTCGACAATTTTTGAGAAAACAACAGTTTTCCCTGTTCCTGTAGGAAGGACTAACAATGTTTTTTTATGCCCTTCTTCCCATTCTTTTTTTACAGCTTCAATTGCCGATTTTTGATATGGTCTTAATTCCATTTAAACCCACCTCCTTAAAAAGGTAGAGATGGGTCATTATCTATAAAGAAATTTTGGTCGTAATCATAGAACTTATCTATATCATTAACAACTTTTTCTTCGCCACTTTGATTTGTATAAGTTCTTTGTTTTACTTTTGCTCTACCAATAGATCCTATAACTTTATTCCAGTCCATTGTTAATTTCTCTCCATGTTTCTTTTGACCTATACACCTAAAGAATGATGATATTTTCCATTCTACAGTTCTATAAAGTAGTAAATCGAATTTGATATTACTAATTCCTTCTTTAGAAGTTATTTGTAAAGTTATAGTAGCTTTATTACAAGCTGGTATTTTTGGTCCACCAGGAAATCTACCTCTTTCAAATCCCGTTACAAGGAAGTTATAATCCCCTTCTGGCAACAAAACAAAATCTTGCCCATCGACTTCTATTGAGTCATTCCAATCCATTACATTATTATCCATTTTTATTTTCCTCCATTTTCATTTTTTATAGTTTCGACAACTTTCTTCCAATTAGGAACTATCCATCTAGTAATAAAGTCATCAGTATATTCGTTAATTGTTGTTCCTTCTTTGTAGTGACCTCTTGCAGTAACTACTTTTTGAACTTCCTCTTGAGTTACCCCAGAATCCGCTATCATTTTCTTTAAAGTTACAATTGTGGTTCTCTCTTGAGGCACAGTTTGCGATAAATCGGCTGTTTTAGCCCCACTGTCGCGAATTAAATGAGAAATCGATGAGAAATCCAATTCCAACTCTTCAGCCAAACCAAAGCGATTTTTTGCGTCATAAGTAGGATTATGAGTTGTATATAGAACTCTTTTTCCACCTTGTGCCTTCTTGGTATTGTTTTCTGTTGTTATTACATAGATTTTGTAATTACAGAAGAACAAGCAATCACACCATTCTTTTAATAAAGGAGCAACTTGTTTTGATAGCTTCATTTCATAGCGATCAAATGCACCCTGTTCTTCAGGCAACTCAAACTTTCTTGGTTTCGCATGAGCTGTAATAACAACGTTGATTCCTATTTCAATTAAGTCATCTAATAAATTTAGCAACTTTGAATATTCATCCTGCACATAAACATAACCCTTTCCATAGCCAAAGTCCTCTATGTTATTTTTTCTATACTTTTCACATACTGCATTAGTGCATAAAATTTCTGACCAGTCAGCAGTATCAATAATTAATGTTTTACATACTTCTGGTGTTGCTTTTACTTCCTTAATTATTCCAAGCAATTCATCCCAAGATTTATTACATTTAATTCTTCTTACATTAAGGTTGCTTGTTCCACCTTCAGTATCTATAAATAAAGGATATGGAAATTGCCCTGCAAATGTAGATTTTCCAATTCCTTCAGGACCATAAATTACAACCTTTAAAGCCCTTTCTTCTTTTCCTTCTATGATGTTAAGCATTATTTTTTTCCTCCTCGATATTTACTTCTTCCCTTGAATCATCATTTTTAACTAAAACTAAAGAACCTTCCTGTAGTGCTACATAACCACCTAATAGTTCTTTGAATTTCTCTTTCCCTAACCTTTTTGTTAATTCGGTAATACCAGCTAGTTTTTGAGAAACAAATGGATCTATTCCTTCCTCTTTACATATTTTTATAACTTGTTCTTCATCAATAATTTTTCTGGTCACCTTCGAGTAAACTAGTTTAAAGCCGTCCCATTTCTTACCAGCCAATGCTTTCTTTAATGCATATTCTTTCAAATCCTCTGCGTATGAAATGATGCCATCCAAGTGTGGAAGTATAGCATTTATTTCTTCCTCGCTTAATTTGTTTACTTCCTTTTCTGCAAATGGCAAAGTCCACAAATCATTAAGCATTCTATATCTACAAAGCATACGACCAGGACAGTATTTACAATGGTCACCACAGCGAGGATTATGAAATCCATTCTTAATTCTTTGAACCATTGGTTTTAGACACTTTTCTTCAAAGTTCAACAATTCTTCTAATGTAATTTCACACTCATTCGTGTTATTAATTACTGGTTGATAAATAACAAGTCTAATATTCTTTATTTGATATAAGTCTTTAAATGTTTTATAGAAATACAAAGCATACATACCAAGTTGTGAATTGAACTTTCCTGTTTTTGGATCTTTTGCATAAACTGGTAACCTTCCAGTTTTTAAATCAATAATCGTTAAAGTTCCACCATCTCTATCCGATACAATTCCTAAGTCAAGTGTTCCTACACCATCCTCTTCTATATCGCTTAAGTCTAGTTCTTGCTCTATAACTACCAATGGTTCTTGCTTTGATCTTTTCTTTTCAAACTCATAAGCATTAACTGCATAATCAGCATACCCATCGGCAATATCCTGCATTTCTGCAGAATACATACTCAAACCTTCCTTGACTTCTTCAATTGTTTTAAATTCTTCATCATAGTTTGTAACATGAAGTGCTTTAGAAATTAGTGCTGCTCCGAGTTCATGGCATTGCGTTCCAAATTCTGCAACCTCACTTTTTTCATTTGTCTCTCCATCCATAAATAGACTGCTATATGAGCAATTAAGCCAAATGTTACTTTTACTGGGACTCAACTTGCTGTGCTTACTTGGACTTGGCATTATTACCACCTCCACCTTCAGCAACTTCACTAATAGTGATGTCCTTTACTGAATCACCAGGGACTATAATTGTCATTTTGTTATCATTGCCAAATAGTTTTTTATAAAGTTTTTTCTTTATACTTACTTTTTTACATGATACAAGCGCATCCTCTGGTGGAGTTTTTGAAACTCTAATCTTTAGATTTTTATTCATATTTTTCCTCCTTCTGCAAGGACTTAAATTAATGCCTTACACTATATGGAGATTTAGGTGTCATTTTGGCAGGTGTTTTTTTAAAAATTTTTCATATTTTTTTCTAATCAAATCAAATGACTCAATAACACTACTTTTTGATGTTCCTTCTATTCTTGCTATTTCTCTAAATGAAATATCAGGTGATTCAATTTTCCTCGCTAGTCTTTCACGTTGAATGGGAGTAAGAGTTTTTAAAAATTCATTTATAAATGCTTCTTTTTCTCTGGTTTCTAAAACACTCATAGCATCTTCATCAGCAAAATTCATACCCTCATAAAACATTGTGTCTAAAGGAATAAACCTATACCTATATTTCCTTTTTGCGTTTTCTTCTTTTCTTTCTTCTGCAGAAATAAACGCTCCCAACTCCTCATCAACCTCTACCTCACTTGTAGAACCATCATCAAATTTGTAAATAATTTTCATAATTTTTATCCTCCTTATCCAAATTTTCACAATCTGAATATGGAGAATGCTGTTGGTTCTTGGCGGTGTTAAAAGAAAGGTGTCGCAAAAAGTATGCAGAATAATCTCCATATCAGTTTGCAGTGTCACCACGCTAAAGCTCGACTGCATTGTTGTATAATTCCATTCCATAGCGTCATCTAAAGGATGTAGAATGGATATAAGTTCTTCACTTACGAGTGCATTGTAGCAATAAATTTTTTGTAAAAAAAAACAGGGGTTGTCCGCCCCTGCATCGGTATAAAAAGTTTGTTTTTGTCGAATTAAATATAAAAAGGGCATTTTACCGCCCAAATCGTTAATTTATTAAAGTTTTATCACGGACAACCCCTGTCCGATATTTATATAAAATTTTCTTTAGTTAATGGTTCTAAATCCATAGTTGATAAAAATTCATTTACTTGATCCACACTATTCTCTCTCATCGAAGTAAGAATTGATAATAACGCACCATCATCCTTATCACCATTTCTAAAAGATAATCCAGCTTGTTGAATTGCTAATAGTGATATGCTAGTAGGAACATTAAATGCTCTCAATACAGCAACGACTGTCCTTTTTTGTGGAACTTTATTTTCTTTATTAATATACCTTCTAATTGTTCTAGTGCTTAAACCAGAGTAATCTGATAATTCTTCTTCATTAATATCTAAATATTCCATTAAATACTTGATAATATCACCAATATCCTTAACTCTAATATTGTTCTTTATCTCTTCAACATTCAATTCATGTGCCTGATATTTTTGCATCCAATTATCACTCATCATGAAGTCAGGATTCCTAACCATTTCTAAATCATAATCAATAAATTTAGAATCATCTCTACATAAGTAGCATGATAGTCCAAAATTAATTGATCTAGTTCCTGAATCTAGATTTTTTATTTTGAATTTTACACAACACTCATCTAAATTAAATAGAGCATAGTCCGATAGAATTAAATTACCATTTTTATCATAATCTAAATATTTATTATCATTTATACACAAATGATTTTCCACGAATACATATTTTCCCATTAAAATATCAAAATTGTTGTTTGAGTCATCTAAAATTTTACATACAAAGTCTTCATTACTAATCGTAAAGGTTTCATTAGTTTGCAACGTTCCCTTTTTGAATTTGTAAGGTCTAATATATTTTCCATCTACCCAGTTAAAAGCTCCGTATGCTTCATCATAACCAACCTCAATCAACCTTTTCCTTGCAGCATAAATAGAAACGCCAAAGAATGATGCTAACTCCTCTATTATTTTCTCAATAGAATTTAAATATAAGCAATCAGTAGATAAATGATTTTTTTCAAATAATTCATCAGCATATTTTTTAAAAGTTTCATATGGCATTAAAATACAAGGTGCTATCCCATTCGCTTGTATTTCCATCCACTGAACATTAGAAGAATTGTCAAATCCTTTTAATGTTCCATTAACTTGGCACTGAATATAAGTTAGGTTTGAATTCAACATTCTAGCAAAATTAAATGATTTTCTATGTAAAAATGCATGAACACACTCATGTGCTATTGTCATGTTAAAGCAATTTGTTGCTCTTTGCCCTACTGCACTCATATCAATTATAATTGTATTCTTTTTTATGTTATACTTTTTATTCTGTTCTTCTTTTCTGTTATATAATTCTACACTTGAATCATCAAAGTAAATCTGTCCATATATATCCATATCCTTTGAAATAGAAGCATTATAAATAGTTAATCCCATTCTGTTGGCTAAAGCACTTGTGTCTATCCTCATGGACTTTTCTAGTGATTCTGGATAATATTTCTCTAATAATTCCTTTGCATATTTATCATATTCAGTTTTTGATATAATTGGAACTAGATCACCTGACATTGGCTTCTTTTTTTTGGATTGAGAATATTCTTCTACATTTAATATTTTAAAATCGCACAAATCGGTTTCTATTGAGCCAGAACAACAAACAAGCACATAAAATGAAGCCATGTAATTATCTTCGATTTTTTTACTTCCTGAATATCCTAAAACATCCATATTAACATTTACTGTAATATCGAAGTCGATTTTATTATTCTCTTTACTATCTATATGAACGCTTGTGAACTTTAATTCCATATTTTCCTGTTCTAGACCACCAATTTTTCTAACATCGTATCCACTGACTTTACTTAAAACATAATCTCTATTAGAACAACAAAAGCCAAAAACTCTATCGTGAATTGCATTATAAAATTTATTTTGACTCAAATAGTCAAGGAATGAATTATGATTATTACTTTTTATTTTTTTATATGGGTAATTACTTTGCATCAAATCTCCTCCTTTTTTTAGATGCTAAAAACATTTCCTCCTTTTACTTTCTTTGACATTCATACCCACAATACTAAACACCTATTAGACAATTTGATTCTATCAAAATTATTATATATTGTCTACAAAATTACTTTCCCTTTTTTTCGACAAAAAATAATAAATTAAAAAAGCCCACTATCGTGAGCCCTTAACTACTAAAATTCTACCACTAAACCAAACAACAAACAATAAAAGCACATAGAAAAAGAGCCCTTGTGAGCTCCTAATATTTTATGAATTGATTATTTTATTCTTTGAATTCTTTTGTAATTCATATCCATACTCAAATACATACGACATACTAAATATGATTAAAATTTCTAAAATTCCAATCAATTCAAATGGACTATCTTCAGACATTGGAACATCAGCTAAAAATTCAATTATAACACTAGATATTGGAGAGACAAGAATTAATGCTATCATCAAATATGATATCTTTTTAATAAATTGTACATTATCTAATGTAAACAAAGTATTATTTTTTATATTTTCAAATAGTTTTCTTACATAATCTAATATAAATAGAATAATAATTATATCTAACAAAACAAAAATCATTGCACTTTCTACATAACTGATAATTTTTACTTTAGAATTGTTTTTAAATAACTCAACAATATCATTTCCTAATATGCTATCGTCTAATTTACCAATTGCGACACCATTAATTACTATTTCACGATCATCGATTATTTTAATATTTCCTGTTTTGAATGCTATTTCATTATCACTAACTTTTACATTACTAACAACAATTGGAACTAATATCATTGCTAGTAAAACAAAAGGAATTGCAACTTTTAAGACTATTGAACCTATCTTAGCAATCATTTCAATTATATTACTCAACACTTTCATTTCGTTTTGCTTTTTTTCATTTAATTGTACTGCACTCATAACAATTTCTTTATCAATAGAACTAATATCACTCATATCAGCATGAACCAAATCATTAATTTTACAATTAAAAATTTTACATAATTCTAAAATATTATTCATTTCAGGATATGCCTCTCCATTTTCCCATTTAGATACTGATTGTCTAGTAACATTTACTTTTTGGGCTAGCTCCTCTTGAGACATATTTTTACTCTTCCTTATTTGTTTTAAATTTTCTCCAAAATTCATTAGATATCATCCACCTTTTAAACAAGTATAATATTATAAATATTTATTTACTATATATTTTAAGTTGCTTTTTCTTTTCGCAACCAAAACATTACATAATAAATAAAACTCCAATACAAATGGTATCAGAGTAACACTAAACTTATAATTAGGTTAAATAAAGAAACATTTACTGTATAAACAATTTAAAAATCTCTTTCGCCCAACCGAGCCAAGATGGAACGTTGCCGTCAAGCCATTCTACAACTTTCGGTATATCTGCCGTTGTCAAATCTCCAATGTGGCTGTAAACACTTCCGTCTGCCACGGTTTGACCGATAGCAATCA
>JAFWYE010000009.1 GCA_017517765.1 Bacilli bacterium
GATCTGCACTATACTTGATTGCCATCCATGAAGCAAGTTGTTTTTCTGGATATACTATTTCATCTGCTCCATTTCTTAAAAGAAATTTAGCTTGCCCATCTCTTTCTGCTCTTGATACAACCTTTTTCGCGCCTAATTCTTTTAATAAACTTGTTGTTTCAAGTGAACTTTGAAAATCAGCACTAATAGTAACAATACACAAATCAAAATTATTAATTCCTAAGGATTTTAAAAACTCTTCATTTGTGCTATTCCCTATCTGTGCATCTATCACATATGGAACGGCTTGATTAATCCTTTCTTCATTTATATCTACTGCCATCACTTCATGTCCAAGTTCATGTAATTTTTTTACTATATGTAGTCCGAATCTACCTAAACCTATTAAAAGTATTGTTTTCTTATTCATATTTTGTTTCCTCCTAACCAACTATAATTTTTTCTACTGGATATTTATAATGTTGTTGTTTTCCTTCTCCTAATGTAGCGTATATTAGTGTCAATCCACCTAAGCGACCAAAGAACATTAATATAATTAGAATCATTTTTGATATTAAACCTAATGCAGGCGTAATACCTAAAGTAAGTCCAACTGTTCCAATTGCAGAAGCTGTTTCAAATAAACACGTTAATACTGGAATATTTTCAACTTTGCTGATTACTAATCCACTAAATAAGAATATAAATAAATATAGGAAAAAAATCGCGAATGCATTTTTAACGTTTCCATCACTAATTCTTTTTTTAAATAATTCAGCATTTGCTTTATTTTTAAATACTGAAATGATTGATGAAAATATAACAGCTATAGTAGAAGTTTTCATACCACCAGCAGTAGAACCAGGAGAACCACCAATTAACATTAAGATAATTAAGATTATTAACCCAACTTCACTTACACCATTAAGACTAATAGTGTTAAATCCAGCTGTTCTAGGTGTTATAGCTTGAAATATAGAAACTAAAATTCTTTCTTTTAAATTTAGGTCATTAAACTCAAAAAAGAAGAAATATAGTCCAGGTAAAATCATTAAAATTATTGACATAATAATTACAACTTTTGATTGTAATCTATATTTTTTAAAATTCAATTTATAATCATATACATCTTTCCATACAATAAAACCAATACCACCAATAACGATTAATAAGCATATCACTATGTTGATAATGGACATTGAAGAAAACATTGTAAGAGACGTAAATTCTCCAGAATATTTCCCCATTATATCAAACCCTGCATTGCAAAAAGCTGATATAGAATGGAAAATTGACATCCATACACCATCCCAACCAAACTCTTTACAAAAAAATGGCATCATTACTATTGCACCTAATAACTCAAAAAGAAAAATTCCTTTTAAAATAAATTTCGTTAAACTAGCAATGCCACCTACATTGTGAGCTGATATTGATTCCTTTAGTGCATCTCTACTAAATAAACCTATCTTTTTCCCTGATAACATAATAAATGAAATTGCTACAGTTATTACTCCCATACCACCAATTTGAATTAATGACAGAATTATCATTTGCCCAAACATCGACCAATGAGTTGCAGTATCAAATACAACTAGACCAGTAACACAAGCTGCTGAAGTTGATGTAAATATAGAGTCTATAAAAGAAGTCCATGTTTTACTTGCAGATGATATTGGTAATGAAAGTAAAAAAGCACCAATTAAAATTACAAAAAGATAACCCAATAAAATAGTTTTGAATTTTGATAAATGAAATCTTTTTTTTAACATAATTCTTTTCCTCTTTACGGCATTATATCATTTATCTTATAAAAATGCCATTATTAATCATTTATTATTCATATTAAGATTGTATTAAGATACATTTTTTTAATTTATTACATATAATATTCGTATTAAAAAAAGCAGACATCTCTATCTACTTTCTTCACACTTATTAAAGTTTTATAACTAAAGCTAATCAACCATCACTTATTTCAAAGTTTGCAAGTTCGCTTGTGATATCAATTGGTTCTAACTACACTTTTTGATACCAACCATATTTTTGCCAAAAAAATTTTAACCCACCTTAAAAGTAATCGTTAAATCGTTAGAATAGATTAGCAACTTACCTTTTTAATATTTAATAAAGTAGTAACTGCTATTTACTATCATTTATAACTAATCATAATATTTCCTGTAGAGGTTGTTATCTTGCAAACTCCTCCAGTTACAGTTTCAGGAACACTTACGCTACCAGTTTTACTTTTAGCAATAAAAATCTTACTAGATTTAATTGTTCCTTTTACATTTCCTGTACCTACGCTAACTTCTATATTACTTGCATCAAACTCATCAAATCTAACATCTCCTGTTGACCCTTCCATTTTAAAGTCTGTAGTTACTAATGTATTAACTAATTCAGTATTTCCTGTACTTACTTTTATATCTAACTTGTTACAATTAGTATTACTTAATTCTATATCTCCTGTTTTAGTTTCAATATTTAAACTTTCACCAACATTACTATTTTTAATCTCTACATCACCAGTTAAATTACTTATGCTTAAGTTATTTTCAACATTAGACTTAAATTCTACATCCCCTGTTGAATTACTTATATCCACATTACTAAATGTAAATCCTTTATTAATCTCTATATCTCCTACTTGTCCTTTAATATTTAGTGAGTTAATTAACTCTTCAGTTAAATACAAATTTACTTCAAAATCACTAAAATTAAATAACATATCATAAAACTTACGATTATCATTTTGGTTAATAGTTAAAACACCATCTATTACTTTAGTTTCAATAGTTACTTTCTTATTTTTGGAATAAACAACTTTATTTTCATTATTAGATGAATAAATAATTACATCTAAATCCTTTCCCTCTATTTTTATATCAGTATAAGGCTCCTCAATATTATAAGTCTCAATAACTTCAGTACTATTTAAATATATTGATCTACCTAATCCCGCTAGAATTAAAATAACTAAAACTCCTGTTAATGATAATAAAATAGGCTTATTCAAAGTATTACTAATTTCAAATAAATTCAATATTCCTAATGACAAAGGCAACACAAAAATCCCTCCTGTGATAAGTAATGCCATTCCTAAATTGTATGAAGTATACAAGTAGACACTAACTAATAAGAGATTAACTAGTATAAAGATACCTAACACATAACTAAATAAAAAACTTCTAGTTAATTTACCATTTAATTTATTCCTTATATTTCTAAATAAAATAGGATAAAAAACAATAAAATATCCAAGTAATACACCAATTGTTGCAATCATAAACCAATAGTTGTTCGTGTACACACTACAAGTAAGAAATAATAAAAACAGGCCAATAAATGTAGATACTATAAATACTAAACTTTTCTTTTTAGTAAACATCCATGTAATCGTGGGACAAAATGTATAAGCACACAAAATAGAGGTTAAAACAATAAAGAACCAAGATAATGTATGGCTAATTGCAAGATTAACAATAAAACAAGTTAAGATAGCTACTAAATAACTAGCATTTAAAATCCAAAAAGTACTTTTCTTCATATTATTATATTTGTTAGCATCTTTTTTCATTTTTCTATATTCATTATCATTGCTAGATTCTATTAATTCATGCTCACTAATATCTAATACTCTACAAATATCAGGCACAAGAGTAATATCTGGATAGCTAACTCCTCTTTCCCATTTACTTACTGTACTAGCATCTACAAACAACAGATCGGCTAATTCTTGTTGGGTATAATTTTTCTTAATTCTAGATTCTTTAATATACAATCCAAACTTATTCCTATCCATAAAATCACCCTTTCATTCAACCATCAACATAATAGCATTTTTTATAAACTTCAACAATAAATCTTATATGGCTAGTTCCGCCACAAATAATTTTAATAAAAAAACTCTGACACACAATTGTATCAGAGTAATTCTTTAGATATGGTTCTAACTCCACTTTTTGAGCCCTGTCTAAATAGAGCCATTTTTTATTAGCCCCCTACAAGTAATCGTTGTAAAGTTAAAATAAATCAGGTCTCCTATAATTAACAAGTGTGAACCTTAATACTATAAATAATTATTTATTATCACTAAACATTTTCTTTTTAAAAATAATTATAGATAAGACTAATATAATTATTGTATATATTGAAAATACAATTATATTTCTTGTTGATATAATAGATAAATTATCATTTAATATTCCTTTAATTATATTCAAGCAACTCTCAAATGGTAATACTTCACAAACTTTTGCAAATCCATTACCTATTAAATCTTTTGAAAAATACATTCCACTTGTAAAACACACTAATTGAACTACTATACTTCCAATTCCTCCTGTAGCTTTTTCACTTACTAAACTTCCTATTAGTATACCAAGAGAAATAAACATAATAGAAACAATTAATGATATGAGTATTGTGTATATTATATTAATACTAAAACTAAATCCTAACATAATAGCAGTTACAAAGAATAATATATCTTGAATAATAATTATCGGGATTAGTGATATTATATATCCCAAAATATAATCTCGTGATTTCATTGGAGATGTACCTAGTCTTATAAGTAAAGATGAAGTTCTATCTTTAGAAACTAGAGTTGCAGTAAACAAAGTTATAAATGAAAAACCAAACACTATAATTCCTGGGGTGAAATTTTCTAATTTGTATGATTCTCCTGGGATATTTATTTGTTGAAATATAAATAGTAAAAATATAGGTAACATTATTTCAAATATTAAACTCAAAGGATCTCTTATTAACTCTTTAAAATTTCTTTTAGCAAAATTTAACATTCTCATTATAATTTACCTCCAGTTGCAATTGACACAAAAGCATCTTCAAAACTTTTAGTTTTAGTTTTCTTAATTAATTCCTCAACTGTACCAATTTCAACTAAATTACCATCAGCCATTATACCAACTCTATCCGATAAACATTGTGCTTCTTCCATATAATGTGTTGTTAAAACAATTGTGATTTTGCCTTTCAAATCACTAATTATTTTCCATAATTCCTTTCTTGATATTACATCTAAGCCTAATGTTGGTTCATCTAAAAATAATATTTTAGGATCATTAATCAAACTAATCGCAATAGATATCTTTCTTTGCCAACCCCCGGATAAAGTTTTACCTTTTTTATTTAATACTTCACCAAGTTTAAATTGCTTAATTAGTTCTTTAATTTTAATATCTTTATCATTAATTTGATATACACCCGCCATAAACTCTAAATTTTCCTTAACAGTTAAATTTTGCGCAATAGCAGTTTCTTGTGGTGAGACATTTAAAATTTTCTTAATTTCAATGACATCTTTTTTCATATCCATATTTTCTATTTTGATATTTCCAGATGTTGGTAATATTAATCCTGACATCATCTTAATTGTTGTCGTTTTTCCAGCACCATTAGTTCCAAGAAGAGCAAATAATTCTCCACGCTTAATTTGTAAATCTATTTCATTTACTGCAACTTTTTCTTTAAACTTTTTAGTTAATTTGTTTATTTCAATAGAATACATATTAATTAATTTCTGGCATCACTTTATCTATAGTACTCTCTAACACTTCAGATTTAACAATTGCCATTCCTTTCTTTTTATCACATAATACAACAACACAATCACCTGGTTTAATTTCAAACATATCTCTTGCTTCTTTAGGTATTACTATTTGTCCTTTTTCTCCAACCTTTGCAATCCCCACAAACTTATCTTTCATACAAAGCCTCCTCCGGTATAATAAGTTATACTTTTCATACTTATTATACTTATTTTAAAAGCAAACATCAATATATTTGCATATACAAAAACATTAAGTGACAACCTTCTTAATATTTACATATAATTTTCTATTAACCAAAATTTTAATGTATTATATATAATGTAATTATTATTTATAATAAGTCAGGTGGTAGAAATGAAAAAAATAATAAATTTAATTTCCTTTATATGCTTAGTATCTTCATTTTTTATTATATCTGGATGTACAATTCATTATAATAAAAATGAAGAAGCAACAAATGATTCAGAAACATTTGATTTTTCTAATACTACATATATGGTGTTTGGAGACAGTATAACTTATGGTGCAGATTATAGTAATGGGTATAAGCAAATGAATACCCCATACGATGTTGCAGTTAAAAATATTTTAAATTTAAAATCCACCACAAATAAAGGCATAAGTGGCGCCACTTTTACTAGAAACAATCTAGGATTAACTTGTATGAGTGATGTAATAACATCTACAAATCAACACGCTGATATTATAAGCGTGATGGGTGGTGTAAATGATTTTAATAGAAATCTTCCTTTAGGAAATGTAAGTGATAGTACTCCAACTAGTATTTACGGTTCTCTTAATGTAACAATGAAATATCTGAAACAACAATATCCTGATTCATATATTTTTTATATGACTCCATATAAAGAAAATTATAGTGGTATGTTATGGTCAAATGATAACCATCAAGGATATAATCTAGAAGATGTTTCTAATGCAATTAAAGAAGTAGCACTCATATATGACATAGATGTTTTAGATATGTTTGAATATGGCCAGTTTGAAACTGTAATGAATAACACCGATTGTGACGGTATACATCCTAATCAAGACTTCATTTTAGAAAAGACCGCCCCTCAAATCGCTAAATTTATTAAAGAAAATTACATCAAATAAGTAAACTTAAAGTTTACTTATTTTTTATTTGAATTTGCCATAATATATGTAGCCAGTAAGTTGATAACTTATTGGTTGCTAAGGGTAAGAGGCTTAAAAAATCAGTTGACTTTTAAGGTAACACTTACTGGCTAGAAGGGATATATTATCTATTAAGATAATAGATGCAATATTGGAAATAATAAAGTATATACTGTTATATCGAATTTTAGATGTTGTTAAAGACACAATAAAAAAAACTCTGACACCTAATTGTATCAGAGTAATTCTTTAGATATGGTGGGGCTAGGGAGACTCGAACTCCCACGATCTCTCACCAGATTCTAAGTCTGGCGCGTCTACCAGTTCCGCCATAGCCCCTTAAACAAAATGGTGCTGGCTATAGGACTTGAACCCACAACCTACTGATTACAAGTCAGTTGCTCTACCAATTGAGCTAAGCCAGCACTAGATATGGTGACCTTTACGGGATTCGAACCCGTGAATGCATCCGTGAAAGGGATGTGAGTTAAGCCGCTTCTCCAAAAGGCCAAATGGCGCCAAGTATAGGGCTCGAACCTACGACCGATCGGTTAACAGCCGATTGCTCTACCGACTGAGCTAACTTGGCATACATTACACAAATAATGGTGGGCCTGAATGGACTCGAACCATCGACCTCACCCTTATCAGGGGTGCGCTCTAACCAACTGAGCTACAGGCCCATTTTTTGCAATGCTCTTGTATTCTATCATTAAAACATACCCGTGTCAACACTGAATATCAAAAAATTTTACACTTTTTTTAAATATTTTTTACATTGCAAAATTTGTTTTTTTATTTCGTGAGATTTATCAATTCTAGCTTCATTTTTTCAAGGTTTTCCTTGCTAATAGATTTTATTCCACAAGCCAAATTATGACCTCCACCACCATATTTTTGTGCAACTTCTACTACAGAAATATCTTTACTACGAAGTGAACAACGGAATGTATGATCTTCACATTCACTAGCAGCTAAAAATATTTTAATTTCTTCTACTTTATTGAACTCTGCTATTTTTTCATTAGCAGCACTTGCAGTTACTTCAAGGGATGTTAAATCCGCTAAACTATTTTCAAAATAGGCAAACCCATCAGGATCTACAACTATCTTAGAAAATAAATAATTAGTTAGTTTTAAATCTTTTAATGTTTTCATACCAACTATCATATGAATTTCATTATATGGATTAAACTTACCTACCTCCATTAACTTTGAAGCAATACTTAAAGTTTCAGGAGTTGTGCTTGGATAATAAAAATTACCACTATCTGAAGACAATCCAGCATATAAATATTTACAAACTTGTGAACTCATTTTCTTTTTATATGAAAATAGCATCTTAGCGATTATCTCACAACAAGCACTAGCAGTATTTTCAACACAAGCAAAATCATATTCATTGTTTTCTTTGTAATGATGGTGATCTATACAAATTTTATAACTAGCCTTTTTAAATACTTCTTCTCCAGCAGTTCTATCATTTGTATTAACATCTAAACATATACCTAAAAAAGGAGTATCTCCATCAAAGGTATCACTAAGAGGTATAAACCCCTTAGTGGTATATTTTTGATGATTTTCTCCTATACAATATACTTTCTTATCTTCAAAGTTTAAGTTTATCCATTCCTTTAAGGCATATTGAGACCCTAAAGCATCCATATCACTATTTTTATGTCTAGCAATTACAATAGTGTCATACTCTTTAATCTTTTTATAAATAAACTTATACTCTTTATTCATATTATAAATCTAATAATCTAGTAGTATCTCTAGCAATCACTAATTCCTCATTAGCAGGGATAATCATTACCTTAACTTTTGATTCATCAGCACTAATTACTCTAGTTTCTCCTCTTACATTATTTCTTTCTTTATCTAATACAACACCTAATGCATCAGTTAATTTTTCACAAATTGTTTCTCTCATAGCAATATTGTTTTCACCTAAACCAGCAGAGAATACAATTGCATCACAACCACCAAGTCTTACATAATAACTACCAATATAATCTAAGATAGTTTTAACTTGTAAATCTTGAGCTAAGATTGCTCTTTTATTTCCTTCATTAGCAGCGTTTTCTACATCTCTAGAATCGCTACTAATACCACTTACACCAAGTAATCCAGACTTCTTATTTAAATCATTAGTTACCTCAGCTACACTCTTACCAGTTTGCTCACAAATATATTTAATAACAGCAGGATCGATATCTCCACTTCTAGTACCCATCATAACACCTGCTAATGGAGTAAGACCCATAGATGTATCAATACACTTATCTCCTCTAATAGCACTAATTGAAGCGCCATTACCAATGTGGCAAGTAATAATCTTAGCATCTTCGCCAAGATTTAAAATATTTCTAGCTTCTTTAGCAATAAATTTGTGGTTAGTACCATGAGCACCATATTTTCTTACTGAGTAGTCTGTATACCACTCATAAGGCACTGGATAGATATAAGATACTTCAGGCATATTTACATAGAAAGAAGTATCAAATACTAATACATGTCCTGATTCAGGTAAAGCACTAGCAAATGCTCTATATCCAACTATTGCAGGTGGATTATGTAAAGGAGCTAAATCATTAATAGTTTCTAATCTAGTAATTACATCTCCTTCAACTTTAGTAGATTCAGGGAATAAATCTCCACCATTTACTACTCTATGTCCTACACCCTTAATTTCATCTAAAGACGCAACAATTTTATAATCAATTAAAGCAGCAAGTAACATTTCAACTGCTTGCTTGTGATCCTTTATAGGTAATACACTCTTATTCTTTTCCCCATTTACTTTAATAGTAAAATAAGCATCTTCAAAACCAATTCTCTCTACTACTCCAGAAACTAGAACTGTTTCTTCAGGCATAGAAAATAGTTGGAATTTTAAAGATGAACTTCCTGCGTTAACCGCCATTATTTTTGTCATTTTCATTCCTCCTAAATATTTACCCATACATTTTAAATAATATGTGATAAATATTCAAGATTGTTATTTCTTTTTCATGCTCTTATTATCCTCATTAATTAATAAATCCTTACCTATTTCAAACACTTTATCTAAAAGAGAGGAATCTTTATTAACGTTTATTATTTCCATATTACCTTCTTTAATATGCAAAAAAGCTACTGGAGCAATATTAATACCTCCCCCACTTCCTCCACCAAAAGGAAATAATTCCTCACTAAGTTCTAAATCATATGCTTTACTAGCATTTTTAGTAGTAAACTCACTACCTCCAGCACCAAACCCAAATACCACTCTAGAAACAGGAATAATAATATTATCTTCCCCCACTCTCATTGGAGTTCCAATAACCTTATTAATATCCACCATTCTCGCTATATTATCAAGCGATATATCAAGTAAACTATTTATTGGATTCTCTTTGATAACAATCACCTCTATTAATATTCTTTACTACTTTTTTCTATTTAAACACTAACTCTTTTTTTACTTCAAAATAAACACTATAACTCAAAAAGCAAATACTTATAGAAACAAAAGTAGTTAAAAACAAAAACTCTTCAATAGTAATATTTTTAAATAACATAGAAACTATTATTCCTAAAACAAAGCCAACAACACTAACTAATAAAAAATTAAATTTATAAGTGAAAAATCTAGAGTATATTAGTAAGTACACATAACTCCCTACGCTAAAGCCAATATTTAAAAAATATAACTCCCTTATACCTAAATTAGCAAATATTTTAAGATAGTAAAGAGTCAAAAAATAACAATTAAAAAATACTATTACTAGTAATATGTAAGTAAGTTTCTTCATTTTATCACTAATAATAGTATTTATCTTTTTAAATTAAATATACCTTTTTCTTTCTTCTCCAATAGTAGTATCATCACCATGTCCTGGGAAAACAACTGTATCATTATTTAAACTAAATATATATTTTAAACTTTTATCTAATTCTTCTTGGCTTCCCCCATACAAATCAATTCTACCAAAACCATCTTCAAATAAAGTATCTCCAGTAAATACTTCGTTTCCAATCCTAAAGCAACAACTTCCCCTACTATGTCCTGGAGTAAACATAATATCTACTAGAAAGTTATCTAATCTCATTATAATTTCTCTATCAAAAGCAGCAATTTGATTTTTGGGTATAGTTATATCTTTTCTCAAGTACTTTTTAGAACCATTGAGTCTAGAATCAAATACCATATCTAAATCTTTTTTAGACATATATATTTTACAATTATATCTAGCAGCTATTTCACTTGCATCAGCAATATGGTCAAAATGTCCATGAGTTAGCAATACTCCTAATAATTTTAATTTATGCTTATCAATATAGTGAGTAATTTTATCATAGGCAAATGC
Source organism: Bacilli bacterium (assembly GCA_017517765.1). Taxonomy (GTDB): domain Bacteria; phylum Bacillota_I; class Bacilli_A; order RFN20; family DUOF01; genus RGIG6178. Next base: position 11,048 of record JAFWYE010000009.1, read on the forward strand.
AGGATCAATAACTATACAATTACTTTCTTTTATAACTAAATATGTATTAGTTTGTAACAATCCTGATTTAAATATCTTAACTTCCATAAAATCCCTCCTTATTCATTATAACATTTTTTCAAATACACTAAATAAATTCAGGTAATAAAAAAAGTCCAAAAAAGGACTATTTCTTTTCTTTATGAGCTGTTTTCTTTTGACAACGCTTACAATATTTTTGAATTTCTACTCTATCTGGGTGTTTCTTCTTATCTTTTGTACCTATATAATTTTCTTCACCACATTCATTACAACGATATATTATATTTTCTCTCATAGTTACACCTCCACTTACAACGCTAGTATAATAGCATACTTTTATTAAAATATCTAGTCTAAATATATTTTTTTATTTCTCAAGAAAAAAGACTCATATTTGAGTCTTATCTTGCTAACTTTTCAGGATGGAGAATTTCTTTATAAATAGTATTATATCTACTAGTAATATTTTCCTTATCATCAATTGAGGTGGCTATTGCTTTTTTAAGATCACACATAAGTGAATATTTAACACTTCTAATAATTCTATTGAAATCTTCATGGGCATCTTCACTATTAATATATCTATATCCAAACTCTCCTGCAAAATCTATTAAATCATCTTCGATTTTATCCTCAATTAAAAAGCAATCAAATTTACACATATCTTTTAATCTCTCATTAATCTCTTTAGATGGATTTTTAGGAGTCTTATTATTTAATTTCTTAACAAAAAAGTCATACATAGTGCGAGTTAATTCCTCGACATTACGAGAAAACTTAACTTCATAATCTTCCACTAGCATGACTCTAGAATTATTAAATATCTCTTTTACTTTTTGTACTTGACTATCTACTTGCTCTGGCTCTAAGCAACCATACTCATCATTAAACGCTAATAATAATTGCTTAAAGTGCATTATCTCATTATTAAAAACCGATGTTATATCACGACAAATTTTTCTATGATTAACATAGAATTCAGAACTCATATCTATGAAAGCAGTCTCTAAGGCTTCTTCTTTCTTCATAAATACTCACCCCATCTTCTAATTATATTTTAACACTCAATCTTATATATTAACAATCAAGTAAGGGTATAATGTGAAAAATAACGCATATACTTAACTGGTGATTTAATGTTTCAATTATTTATAAATAATTATTTAAAAAACTTAACAACGGATAAAGCTATACTAATAGCAAAACAATTTTGTATTGATTTTACCTATCAAGAAATGTCACTTGCACTTCCATATATAAAAAAGAATTACACATCTTTTTTAAATGAAAATAGCAAGATTTATGCACTTAATAATCTTGCTACTATCTCTAATATTACAATTGCTAGTAAATGTGAGCAACTCTTAAATAAACTACTTATTATACTCTCTTAATCTAGCTATTTCCTCTTTGTATGGAGGCTTATCATCAATATAAGGAGTTTCTAATATCTTAATCTTATTTTCTAGTAAAGGATGCCATACTACCTTAGCTAGAGTATCATATCCTATATTTCCCTCTCCTATATTAGCATGCCTATCTTTATGACTACCGAAAACATTTTTAGAATCATTTACATGAATTACTTTAAGTAGTTCTAAACCAATTATTTCATCAAATGATTTTAATACTCCATCTAAATCATTAACTATATCATATCCACCATCAAATACATGACAAGTATCTAAACATACTCCTAATCTTTCTTTTTTATTTGTATGGTCAATGATATATTTTAACTCTTCAAAAGTTTTTCCAAGTTCACTACCCTTTCCAGACATTGTCTCAAGAAGAATAGTAACATCACTATCATCACTATCTAAAACTTCATTTAGTCCTTCCACAATCCTATTAAGTCCTGCTTCTACTCCAAAGTTAAGATGAGCTCCTGGATGCAATACTAAATATTTAACTCCAATATAATTAGTTCTAGATATTTCATCTTTTAAAACTCTTTTTGCAAGTTTAAATATTTCTTCATCCTTTAAATTACCTAAGTTAATTATATAAGGAGCATGAACAACTAAATTTTTAACATCAATGTTATTTTCTTCCATTAACTTTTTGGCTTCTTCTACTCTTAACTCTTCTACTGGTTTTCTTAAAGTGTTTTGAGGAGCACCTGTATAAAACATAAAAGTATTAGCCCCAAAACTAAGAGCACTTTTTACACTCCCAACAAGAAGCTCACTACCTGACATATTAACATGACTACCAATAATTATCTCTTTCATTATAATTCTCCCTTAGTTCTTTGTATTGCTCTTTCTTTTTGACGTTTTTTGATATCAGCCTTAATTATCTCTCTTTTTCTTTTTCTTTTAGCCTTATCAATTTCTTCTTTCATTTTCTTTTTATATCCAGGTTTAACTTTCTTGTTTTTACCCTTATTTTGATTAACAATTCTCTTTATTTCTTTTTCTAAAGTCTCATCTACTTTTTTAGCTTTTCTTTCCTTTACAAAAGGAGCAAGTTCTTTTAAATTACCATTTTTATACTCTACATTATTAATTTCTAATCCCTTTTCAATTAATAATCTTATAGTCTTTAAATCTTTTTCATCATATAAAGAATAAGCTTCTCCTGTTTCATTAGCTCTACCACTTCTACCAACTCTATGATAGTAATACTCTAAATGAATTGGGAAATCCACATTAATAACATGACTAACTCCTTCAATATCAATACCACGAGAAGCAATATCACTACACACTACATATTGATATTCAAAGTTTTCAATTTTACGCATAACTTGTCTTCTGCTTCTACTATCTAAATCACCATGAAGTAAACCAACATTATAACCATTTTCCCTCATTGCTTTAAAATAAGACTCAATATCTTCTTTTTTAGTTACAAAGATAAGACAAAAATATGGATTAATGTTACTAACTAAATTAAGTAATCCCTCTATTCTACTCTTACCTCTTAAAGGAACACAATTATGAGTTATAGTAACACTACTTTCCTTTTTCTTTCCTATTTCAATAATTTCCTTACTTTGCATATACTTACTAATAAAATGTCTAAGCTGACCATTAATTGTAGCACTGAAAGCTAGAGTTTGAACATCTTTGCTTAATAGCGACATAATAACATCAATATCCTCTAAAAATTTCATTTCAAAGATCATATCAATTTCATCTAAAACAATAGTTTTAACACTAGTCACATCAAATAGTCCATTACTCACTAATACGTCTTTAAGTCTTGCAGGAGTTCCAATTACAAGATGTGCATTACCACTACTTAAATCTTTCTTTCTTTCAAAACCACCCGTAAATAACTTAACTTTAATTCTTTCATCATTACTTACATAATCCATCGCATTTTGATAAATTTGTGCACATAATTCACGAGTGGGAGCAATAATTATAACTTGTAAACTTTCATCACTTGCATCTATTTTATTAAATACAGGAGCCAAAAAAGCATCAGTTTTACCACTACCTGTAGCACTCTTGCCAATAACATTTTTATTATCTAAGGCTAAAGGAATAACTCTTTTTTGAATCTCTGTAAATTCTTTATATCCTTTTGTTTTTAATAATGTATCAATAACAAACGGTTTTGCCTTAATTTCTTTTATTTCCATTACTCATCACCACACAAGTATTTTATTATTTTATAATAAATTAATCAACATAATAAAAACCTAGTTAGTATCATTTATAAATTTAATTCATACTCTTATTATAGGAGTGATTATATGAATAATTCTTTTTTTAGACCATTTATGAGAAATAATATAGCCACTAATATTACAAGAAGTAAGGTTTCAGTTACATCTATTATTTCAAATCTTGAAAAAACTATTTCTACAATCAATCAAGTAATCCCTATATATAAAGAAGTAAAACCTTTAGTATCTTCATCAAAAAGCTTTATAACTAGTGCAGCATCTTATTTTAAAAGATCAAATAAAAAAAGCACATCAAATGCCCCAAATGTAATTGATGCTAAAGTAAGTGAAGTAACAAAAGAAAATAAAAAAGAGGAAGTAAATCATAATATTACTTCCCCTTCTAAACCATTTTTTATTTAAGTTTAAATCTCATTGTTACAGGATTATGATCGCTATGCATAAATAAATTACTATCGCCAACACTTACATCAGCGCTTATAACCTCAATATTATCACTAACAATAAATCCATCAATAACTACAGTATAATTAACATCTTTAATATATTCCATATCGCTACTTCTACATGTAGGAGTATCTGTATCACTAACAAAACTATAACCAGATTCTAAATCATCATTAGTTAAACTATAAACCCATGCAGGAACCTTTTGTTCTGTTTTAAAAGTATTCATAGATCCAACTATATCATGATTAAAATCTCCTCCAGCCACAACATAATTTCCCTTTTCTTTTTCAGCCTTTAATATCTCATTTAAAACTTTCATTTGCGCTTTTCTAATAACTCCACCTTCATCATAAGCACTTAAATGAACATTAATCAATACTAACTCTTTATCCTCACTTATTTTAATTCTAGAAACGCTAAAACATCTATCAAGATCAAAAAATCTAGTAGGGAAAGATTCGTCTATTGGAAGAGAATATCTAACACTACTTTCCATATCATATTTAGACATAGTAACAATACCTGCTTCAGTTTTCCCTATTACATCATTAAATGGATATAGTAAATAAGCACTATGGAAATTAGAAGCATAACTAGCATCATAATCACTAAACATATCCATTAACATATCATATTGATTAACCCCATAACTTCTAGTAGCATCCTTATCTACTTCTTGAACAAAAATAAAATCACTATCAGTATTACTAAGTGAGTTAATTGCCCCATGAGTATTAGTTAAAACAACACCTTCACTTCTAGCTTTAGCGTATTTACCACTAACATAAGTTCCATCCTTCATATACCCATCATCCATAAAGAATGAATAATCTCTATCATATGCTCCAAATCCAATATTATAAGTGGTAATAGTAAATTCATCATTAACATTTATCTCAAGTTCACTATTATCATGAATTTCTAAATTTTTATGATCTTCAATTCGATAATATTGAAGGATAACATATTCTAAATAACACCCCACAACAATAATAAATACAAGCAATAAACATACTAAAGATAAAAGAACTCTTTTTAGTACTAGTTTCTTCATCATTACCACCTCTTAATTATAATTTATCACAAAAAAAGAAGCGTACAAACGCTTCTTATAAATTCTTTTCAATTAGATTAACTAATCCACTTAACATTTTGTAATTAGATAATTCTTTATTTTCAATTTTAGATAATACACTCTTTAAATAATCTCTATATTTACTCCACTTATTAACAAAGTTTTCTCCCTTATTAGCAAGTAAGATAGGTCCAAAGTAAAGTTGTTCTTTAGTGTATCTTCCTTCAATTGCTCTTTTTACTCCCTTAATAACTTCATAGTAAACTCCATCTTCAAAAATAATAACTTCAGAGTCAATATCAAATCCATTATTAACTAGCCAAATACGAACAGTTTCTTCATTATTATTAGGTTGTAAAATTAATTCACTTACATGCTCTAATTTATCCTTATTTGAATCTAAGATATCTACAATTAGATTACCACCCATACCACAAATAGTAATAGTATTAACATCAATCTCAAGTTCACTAATACCATCACTAAGCATTGGAGTAATATAATTTTCTACATTATACTTAGCAATATTTTTAACTGTCATATCATAAGGCCCTTCATTAACCTCTACTGCATATGCTCTAGTAACTTTCCCACTACTAACTAATGCAATAGGAAGTAATGCATGGTCACTTCCAATATCTGCAACTACATTATTGAAAGATACCATATCAAATATGGCACTTAATCTATCCGATAATTTAATCTGCTGATTCATGGTAATCACCTAACCTTCTTGCTCTTGTTGGATGTCTAAGTTTTCTTAATGCTTTAGCTTCTATTTGACGAATTCTCTCTCTTGTAACTCCAAATTCTCTACCAACTTCCTCTAGAGTACAAGGTCTACCATCATCTAAACCATACCTAAGTCTTAAAACTCTTTCTTCTCTATCTGTTAAATCTTTCATAATGCTATATAATTCATCTTTTAATAATTCATTACTAGCATAATCATCTGGAGATAATGTATCTTTATCTTCTACAAAGTCTCCTACATGGCTATCTTCTTCTTCACCAATTGGTTTTTCCATTGATAATGGTTCTAAAGATAATTTTTGAATTTCTCTAACTCTATCTCCAGTCATTCCATTTCCCATTTCCTTAGCAACTTCTTCAGGAGATGGCTCTCTACCTAACTTTTGAACTAGTTGTCTTTGAACTCTAGTCATCTTATTGATTGTTTCAACCATGTGAACTGGAATTCTAATTGTTCTAGCTTGGTCAGCAATAGCTCTTGTTATTGCTTGTCTTATCCACCATGTAGCATATGTTGAGAATTTAAATCCTTTAGTAGGATCAAACTTCTCACTAGCCTTAATAAGTCCTAAGTTACCTTCTTGAATTAAATCAAGGAATAACATACCTCTACCCAAATATTTCTTAGCAATACTAACTACAAGTCTAAGGTTAGCTTGTACAAGTTCTTGCTTAGCTGCTTCATCGCCAGCGATAATTCTATTAGATAAATAAATTTCTCTCTCTTTTGTAAGAAGAGGAACTTTACCAATTTCTCTAAGATACATCTTTACTGGGTCATTTATCTTAACGTTACCTGTAATGATAATGTCATTACCAATATCGATATCTTTAAGGGCATCTTCTTCAGTTTTAAGTAAATCTTCATCAAGGAATATATCATCTTCATCCTCAATTACTTCTTCCTCATTAAAATCGATATCGCTAATATCAATATCATCTAAGTCATCCCCAGAGTCATTTTCTACTACTACTTCGATTTTCTTGTTCTTGAAGTAGTTTACAAAATCCTCTAATTCTTTTTCATCTAAATCTAAAGGTCCAACTGCCTCAACAATTTCTTCATAAGATAAGAAATTACCACTCTTTTTGGCACTTTTTTCTAACTCTTTTCTAACCGATTCCAGAGTTAATTCATCTAATTCGTCATTAATTTCTTTTGCCATTAATTGTCCTCCTTTGAAACCTTCTTGCTATTACTAAGCGCTAACTTAATATCCCCAATTTGCTTAGTTATAATAGCTTTTTCTCTCATATCAACAGTTTCCTTAAATTGTTTTCTAAGTTCTTTAAGTTGCATTTCAAGTGGCATTTGCTCTTTAATTACATCAAACACGCTTTTATTAAATTTCTTAGCCAACCCATCATCATTAAAGATTTTGCAAGCTGCTTCCTTTACATCAACTTCAACTATTGATTCTAAGATTTTCTTACCATCCCAATCACCTTGACTGTAATAATAATTCACGATATATGTAGCAATGTTTCTATGAGTGTTATCAAGTAAATAGCCTAGATTGGTGATGTAATAATATGTAGCATCCTTATTATGTAGCATTTGCTTTATAATCTCTATTTCCGCAAGATAATAACGAGAGTTATTATGTTTCGCTTCTATATCAGTTATAGATTTTACTACTTTTCTTTTCAAGTTGTCAATGTTTTCACTAATAAGGGATTTATCACAACCGATTTTTTTACTAGCCATTGTGATAAAACTTTCTCTTTCAATCCTACTTGGGATTTCTTTATCAGCAATTTCTGCTACATATTTGATTAATTCGCTTCTTTCAATATAGTTAGTCAGATTAGTTCTAGAAAGCTTATAATTCATCTTAAATTCAGGAATTGACATTGTATTATTCACAAAATCACTAACTCCTTTTGCTCCAGACAAATTATAGATTTCATCTAAGTCTTTTCCATTCTCACTAACATTAGTAACTTTAACAATTAAGTTAGTACCTTTAAAGGATTCAACTAGTTTAAACATTGAGCTTTGTCCAGCCTCATCGCTATCTAAAGAAAAGATCACTTCAGAGTTTAGTCTTTCAATAGCTCTTATATGCTTACTAGATAAGTTAACACCCATTGTTGCTACTACATTCTTTATATTAGATTTGTATAGGGCAATTACATCCATAAATCCCTCTACTATGTATATTTTCTTAGTTTGCAAAATATAATTTTTTGCTTCATAAAAATTATATAAGCATTCACTTTTATTAAACAAAATGTTTTCATTACTATTAATGTATTTATTTGCTTTGCCCTCATCAATTCTTCTACCACTAAAAGCCACAACATTACCATTAATATCACTTATTGGAAATACTACTCTAGAAGAAAATCTATCAAGAAAACCATTGTTATTTATTCCAATACCAGCCTCAACAATTTCTTCTACCGTATATCCTTTTTTAGTTAAATATCTAAGTGTTTTACTAGAATCACTAGGAGCATATCCTAGTTTAAAATTATCGATTATATCAATTGTAATTCCTCTACCACTCAAGTACTTAATTCCCTCATTATCAGAGTTAAGTAAATTATAGTTGTAGAATTCACAAGCATCTTTTACTAACTTCAATAATTTTTCTTTTTTAGTATCCACTTTATGAGTATCAATTTCATACTCACTTAAATCATATCCTACAATATTAGCAACCTTAACTACAGCATCAATAAATCCTACTTTTTCGTATTCACTAACAAAGGTAAACACATTACCTCCAGCACCACATGAAAAGCATTTATATATTTGCTTACTCTCGCTAATATTCATACTAGGATTGCTATCATTATGAAAAGGACAAATAGCTAGATAGTTATTGCCTTTTTTTATGACGTTAATATATCTAGATATTACATCAACGATATTAGCTTTATTTTTAATTTCTTCAATAACTCTATCATCGATTCTCATCCTTTTCACCTACTTCCTTTTTTTACATTTTAACTTTTTCTTCAATATAAGCCTTTAAATTCTCAATTTTAACTCTTACTTGTTCCATTGTATCTCTATCTCTAATTGTTACTGAATTATCATTTTCAGTGTCAAAGTCGATAGTTATACACATTGGAGTACCAATAGCATCTTGTCTTCTATATCTCTTACCAATACTTCCAGCATCATCATATTCAACCATGAAATCTTTTGCTAACATGCTATAAACTTCTGTTGCCTTTTCGCTTAATTGCTTACTTAAAGGGCAAATACAAGCCTTATATGGAGCAATGCTTGGATGAAGATGCATAACGATTCTTGTATCATTTTCATTAACAACCTCTTCACTATATGCCTCACACATTACAAGAAGAGTTAATCTATCAGCACCTAAACTTGGCTCTACACAATATGGTGTATATCTAGTGTTATCTGTTGGATCAATATAATCTAGTGCAGTTCCACTAAATTTTGTGTGTTGAGATAAGTCATAGTCAGTTCTATCTGCTATACCCCATAATTCACCCCAACCAAATGGGAATTTATATTCAATATCACAAGTACCTTTAGAATAGAAACTTAATTCTTCTGGAGAGTGATCTCTTAATCTCAAGTTTTCTTCCCTAACTCCTAGATTCTTAACAAAATTGAAACAATAATCTTTCCAATATTCATACCATTTCAAATCTTCACCAGGTTTGCAAAAGAACTCTAATTCCATTTGTTCAAACTCTCTAATTCTAAAGATGAAGTTACCTGGAGTAATTTCATTTCTAAAACTCTTACCAATTTGAGCAACACCAAATGGAAGCTTCTTTCTAGTTGTTCTTTGAATATTTTTAAAGTTAACAAATATTCCTTGAGCAGTCTCAGGTCTTAAATAAACAACACTTTTAGCATCCTCTAATACACCTTGATATGTCTTATACATAAGATTGAATTTACGAATATCACTAAAATCATGACTACCACAATTAGGACAAGCAATCTTATTGTCTTTAATGTAGTTAAATAACTCTTCATCAGACATTTCTCCAGCATTTACACTACTATCGAATTCCTCAACTAATTTATCAGCTCTATGTCTAGTTTTACAATTTCTACAATCCATTAAAGGATCACTGAAAGTTGCAAGATGTCCACTAGCCTTCCAAACATTTGGATTCATTAAAATAGCACTATCAAGACCAACATTATATGGATTCTCTTGAACAAACTTTTTCCACCATAATTTCTTTAAGTTGTTTTTTAACTCTACTCCTAAAGGTCCATAATCCCAAGCATTAGCAAGACCATTATAAATCTCACTACCTGGATATACAAATCCACTAACCTTTACATGATTTACTACTTTTTCAAAACTATATTCACTCATTTTTTAACCCTCCATTTTTAATACTCTAAGTAAAAAATCCTTTCCTTTAAAATAAATACCACACTTATTCTCTAAAGAATCAAAAGCGTTTTCAATATATGTATCATAATTCTTATTTGTCTCAGTAATCTTTAATGCATTCTTTAAATTAATCTTAGTTAATATTCTCATTGTTTTAAGATAATTTACGTCTTCATTAATATTGCTACATTTATTACATAAGAAGCCACCTAATTCAAATGAGAAAGAACTAACTTTCTTATTTAAACAAGATACACATTTATCCCCTTCATACTTAGCGCCTTCACTCTCTAACATAAAGTTTAAAAACGCAATAATAAGCGCCCTACTATTAACTTTATTTTCCATTAAGTATAAGCAATCTTTAAATGCTGTATAAAGGTTTTCATTATCCTTACACTTATTAACCCCTTCACTAACTATACCCATAATAGTCATATAATCCAAACTATTTATTACATAATTAGGATAATTTAATAAAGTCCCATCAAGGAGTGTAAGATAACCACTCTTTTCACTTTTATTAACTTCAAACTCACTATAAGCATAATTAAAAAGTACTGAATTCATTTTAGATGTAATCTTTTTTGTTCCTCTAGCTTTTAAACTAACTAAACCATCTTCACACAAAATAGTAACAATTGAATCATTATCTTTATAATCAATGCTATCTATAACATAACCACAAAATTTATTTTTCATATCTTAATCCTCATTTTTATAACCAAACTCTTTAAGATATCTGTTAGAGTTTTTCCAATCTTTTTCTACTCTAACAAATAGTTCCAAGTAGATTTTGTATCCAAGTAAATCTTCAATAGTAGCCCTAGCAGCACTACCAATTTTCTTTAGCATACTACCACCCTTACCAATAATGATTCCTTTTTTAGAATCTCTATCAACAATAATAGTAGCATTTACAATATATGTATCTCCCTTTTTCTTCATTGAATCAGTCACTACTGCAACAGAATGAGGAATTTCTTCTTGAGTGAAAAACAAGATTTTTTCTCTTATTAATTCACTAACCAAGAATCTTTCAGGATATGAACATATTGCATCACTATCATAGTACATAGGCCCCTCTGGCAAATATTCATAGATAACATTCTTTAATTCTTCTATATTATCATCTTTCAATGCACTTATTGGAACAATCGCAGCAAACTCACCTTTTTTATTCCACTCTAATGTTTTCTTAATAAGTTGTTCCTTATTTAACATATCAATTTTATTTAAAACTAAAACAATTGGTGACTTAACACTTTTTAATCTTTCTAAAACACTATCATCTAATTCATCACATCTTTTTGAAGCATCTACTATAAGAAGTGTTAGCTCTACATCCCTAGTCGAAGAAAAAGCCATCTTATTTAATTCAACACCTAGTTTTGTAGTACTTTTATGAATACCTGGAGTATCAATGAAGATCACTTGCATTCTCTCATCATTATAAATACCCTCAATTTTATTTCTAGTAGTTTGTGCTTTAGGTGAAGTAATTGCAATTTTATGTTTAATGATATTATTCATCAAAGTAGATTTTCCAGCATTAGGTTTTCCAACTATCGCAACAAAACCCGATTTAAACATTACTTACTCTCCTTTAAATCAAACGCAAGAGGAAGTAAAGCTCTTACCTTAACCTCTTTAACTTCTTGCTTACTATTTAACAAATACACTGTAGTATTAAGTGGCATAAGTTCAGACATAACTTGTCTACACATTCCACATGGACTAATAAATCCTTTTGAATCAGCACTTATAGCCATACCTACAATATCTTCTTTTTTATACCCTTTAGAGTAAGCACTACCAAGAGCAACTCTTTCAGCACACATTCCACAAGGATAAGAAGCAGACTCAACATTAGTACCTGTAACTAAGTCTCCATTTTTCATAGCAATACATGCCCCCACTCTAAATTTAGAATATGGTGAGTATGAGTTAACTTTAACCAAAACCGCTTCTCTTATCATTTTCTCTTTTAATTCTGCTTTCATTTTCATTGCTCCTATCTATTAATGTTCAAATTTCTTAAAATTTCTTCTTGAAGAGTAAACATCTCTTTTTCTTCATCTTCCCTCATGTGATCATAACCTAGAAGGTGTAATAATCCATGAGTAAACAAGAAACACATTTCTCTTCTTTCACTATGACCATAATCTAGAGATTGAGATTTAACTCTATCTAGATTAATGATGATATCGCCAATCTCTCTAACACCAGTAAAATCAATCATATCTAAAATATCATCTTCATCACTACCATCTTCAATAGCAAATGACAACACATCAGTTTCTCTATCAATCCCTCGATATTCTTTATTTAAATCATGAATATAATCACTTAAACAAATGGTAAGACTAAGCGATATATCATTTTCAATCTCTAAAACCCTAACAGTCTCTTTAAGAATTTCTTTAAAATCTTTTCGATACTCTTTTACATCAAAACCTTTTACTTTGTTAATAATATCAATTTTATTCATAATCAAAACACCCAATGATATTATAACACAGAAATAAAATAAGTAAATGTTAACATAGTTAACAATTACTTTTTTAACTACATTTACAAACTAGGGAACTCCACTTTTTGACAAACCTATTTTTTCTTTTCTTTTTTAAAAACAAAAACAATGGATCATAATAGTAAACATAATCCCCTTTAATCTTTTCTATTACAATATAATGCAAATACTTTTTCCCCACCTTAATAAGACTAATACACCTAAAATTAACCTCATCAATATTTACATTTTTATACCAAATCACCTCTTTGTAATACTCTTTGAAAACATTTCTAACTAACCTTAAAGACATCATTTGTTTATCATAAAAAACAACACTTTTCTTTTTATCTTTTTTAAGATAATACTTGATGCAAAAATGCCCACATTCCAAAAAATTAATAAGATAATAAAAATTAATCATATAATTCACCTCAATAACTAACATTACTTATATTCTAAAAAAGTTCCCATAAAAATATAATTTAATGGTGAATCATGTGAATATTACATTACTAATCGGAGGTATTGCTCTATTTATTTACTCTCTTGAAGCTATTTCAAAATCTTTAATCTCTGCCTCAATTCCTAAAATAAAACCCAAAATTGAGACACTTACTTCTTCAGACAAAAAGGCTTTTATAACAGGGTTTTGCTCTACGCTAATAACCCAATCAAGTTCAGCAATAATTTTATTAACTATCACCCTTATAAATGCAAATATTCTCTCATTTAATCAAAGTATAGGAATTGTTTTAGGAAGTAATATTGCGACCACACTTTCTTCAATATTTATCGGAATAAATATAGAAAAAATAGCCCCCATTATTATGCTTATTTCCTTATTGTTAACAAAATCAAAAAATCAAAAAATATCATCTATATCTAAAACTATTTTCTTTATATCTTTATTATTTTTTTCAATATTTTTACTTTCTTTTTCCATGTCATCACTAAAAGAAAACTCTCTTTTTATTTTATATGTAAAAAAAGCTACAGAAAACTCTTTTTTAAGTTTAATAATAGGTGTTTTATTAACTGCAGTTCTTCAATCTTCTAGCTTATTTATAACAATTCTTCAAATACTGTCAAACACAAATATTATAACTATTATGGAAGCTCTCCCATTAATTTTAGGAGCCAATATAGGAACAAGTTTTGATGCACTTTTAACACTATTTTCCAGTAATAAAGAAAGTAGAAAATTAGCTCATTTTTCAATATTTTTCAACGTTATAACTTCACTTATATTCTTTATTTTCCTTACACCTTTTTCTTTTATAATAACTCTTATTAACAATATTTTTTCTCTTTCTAATGCAAGTGTGATTGCTATAGCTAATATCTTGTTTAATCTAGGAAGTGTAATAATAACTATCCCTCTTATCAATAAAATAAAAAGATATTACTCTAAATGGTAATATCTTCGTATAAAACATAATAAACCTTCATGTATCCTGACTTTAAATCTTGAACAAGAATACTTTCTTTTTCAATATATTCTGCATCGCTATTGATGTTTCTATAAACTTCTTTTCTAGCCATATCTAATAAAGAAACATAGTTTTCTATTTCTTCATTTAAAGGATTAGATAATGATACTTCAACAAAATAATAAGTAAGTGCAAAAACACTCCCTCTTGTACCTATATTTATATTTTCTTCATTATTGTTAGTAATCATATCACTGACAAGCAAATCCCCTTTTCTAACAAAATCATTTATTTTAACCTGTTTATTTCCTTTTGAGATATCAAAACTTTTTATAACCCCATCTTTAGTAGCATATAAGCTCCCTTTATTATATGTAAGATCATTTATCTTTCTTCTTTTTTTATAATTGACAACAATCTTAGCTCCCCTTTTATAAATTTCTAAAGATTCTAACTCATCATTAAACTTTTCCTTTAATTTATTCTCAATAACATTAATATTTTCTTCTTTAATGTTATAACCATATATATTAATACCTTCATTTTTCAATTCTTCTTTGACATAAGATTCAATATATGGATAATCCCCATTTAACTCTATTTTATAAACTCTACTAGCTAAATTAATAAATAAGAAAATACTAAGAAATAAAGATATAAGTGTAATAGGTTTATTAATAAGTAACTCAAAAAAATTAATTACCCCGATTTTAGAAACTATTTTAAAATCATTAAAATTCTCACTAACTTTTTTTCTATACTTTCTAGGAATCTTGAGATAAAAATCATTATTATAAATATAATATTTTTTGACTGAAATATTTAAGATATTACACCTATTAATAAGGGCAGAAAATGAATAATAATGAAACAAATATATATCATAACTAATCATTAAAATACTCCATTTTTATTTCATTTATAACCCCACTTATCTCCAAACTATTATCTATTAAATTACTAACAACTAACTCTTCTCCATTTATTAGTAATGACTTATTTTTATATAAAAGAAGCACTTTATTTTCATCTACACTAATTACTTTTAAAAAACCCATTACTTTTAAAATAAAATTATTATATTCAAACATTATATTCACCACTTAAATGTATGAAAAATAATATAGAGATATGAAAAAAAGGGGATATTCCCCTTATTTTACTAGCTCACAAACTATTTTAAATAGTCTTCTATAATCACCTTTAAAGAAGTCATATAACATATTTGCATTAATCATTTTATATGAATTAAGCATAAATGAATCAACTTCATATATTTCCTTTTTCAAATTAGTTAAATCACTAGATATATTAAACATTTCATCTAAGTTAACTAAATAATTAACAAGTTCTTTAAACATAGCAAAATATGCACTAACTATATCTTCATTTCTAACAAATTCCTCAATAGATAGCTTATCCATCTTCTTAACTAATTCATTACAAGAATTCATATATACATATAAATTAATAATACTATTCATAACTTACCTCCTCAAATAAAGATAAGTCTTTATAAATAACCTTAGCATCACTTTTGCTTAAATAATTAACTTCCTTTTTATAAAATCTTTTTAATGCAATATTTAAATTTATCCAATCATTTAAACTAAGAACTCTTTTTCTATCTAAAATAACTATATCAACTACTTCATCATTTCTAATAAGAATCCTATTAATATCATATATTTTTAAAACAGAAATCAAAGTATTCATAATTACCCTCTTTTCTTAGAAAAATCATAAGGAATAGTACTAACTGAAAATACTTGGTTCTTATCCTTTTCCATTTCATACTTTCTAAATAGTTTTTCATCTACTACTTCCGCTACTACATTACCATCTATATCCAATATTTCAAAGTATCCTTCATCATTATCTGTTTTAGCTAATCTAATTGAAGTTCTTCTAGCTAATTCATATGGTAAATATCTTTGTTGATAATAGTTAGAAATAAGGTGATTCAAACTCGCAGCATGACTAGTGTTATTATTATCTTCACTTGGTTTAAAAATAATAATCTTTTTACTAGTTTTTCTAAGTGCTTTGTGCATTTCTTCATCTCCAACTTTATGAGCAAAAGCAGCATTGATATATAATAGATCTCTAATATTTGTATCCATTAATAAATCTTCACCACTAGATAAATTTGTTTGGTTTACAAAGATATGTTTCTTTTTTCCACCTTGTCCTTTTACAGTTTTAGGAACATATATATCACCTTTTTGCTCATAAAAAGATGCCCTATAATCTCCATGCTTATCAGTAGGAATTAAACCAATTACTCTACCATAATCACTACCTCTAGTAGAATAATATAACTTATCTCCAATATAAGTTACTGGGTCAACTTTTATAAATTGTTCATACTTAAAGTTAATAAAGTTTTTAGGATCTTTTTCTAAAGCCAAGAAACTTCTTTCTTCCTTCTCAAGTGGATTAGTAATTGTTTCAATATTTAATGAAGATAAGATTCCAACAAATCCTCTTGAAACATCAATAAACTCATCTAGAATTCGATTACCTAAATCAGGTTTTAATTGATAAATATTATGAGCAAAGAAGTTTCTATAATCCAATAATCTTATATATAACCTTTCAAAATCAGGATGAGCATGAATAAACGTATTAGATAAATTCTTTACACTTTGATCTACAAAATTAATTAACATAGATATTTCCATTTTAGAGAGTAATTCAGCATCTAAAGAAGGAGCACTCTTTTTAATATCTTCTTCAATATCATTCATCATTGCTTCAGCCTTTTTAATAAAGAAGAAATCTCTTTCAGATATATTTGCCACTAATGATTCAGCTGCATGAGTTTTTATCGCTCCATAATCATCGTATCTAATTTCAGGAGCACCTCTATTAATGTATCCTCTTTCTCCTAAAAACTCTTTATAAACTACTCCAGAATCAAAGAAATCACTTAACAATTTACTAGTGTCTGTGTAGAACTCTTTCTCATGCTTACTTGAAGGAACACTAGCAGTTTTAATAGTACTATAACTTCCAGAAAAGAAATGATCTAATATATCTCTAGCCATCTCTTTATGGCCAATATAGTCAATAGCAAGAGGTTTGAAGTTTTTAACAAAGAATGATTTTAACTCATCTGGAGCCTTAAGTTGAACATACTCCATTTCATAATCAGGATTCATATAAAAATAGTTCATATTACTATCACAATTAACAATATAAGCTAAATCTTTTTTCTTTTTAAAATCTTTGATTACAGTCACCTTACTAGCACTAACTGCAATCTCCATCCCATCTTTTTTAAAAACATATGATTTAGTGAATTCATCATAAACTACATCACTACTTTTTTTAATTACAACATTGTTTTCTTTACTACTTTCATACTTTAATAATTTATCAAAGTAGACTCTCTCATTTGGATATGCTTTATTAAATTTAGCTAAGATATCTTTAGAAATCTTTTCAAGGTCATCAAATGCTCTGTAATCAGAATAGTGAATGATCAATTGTCTAGCACTATAAATAGCACTTGCAACATCAGAAAAATTCTTAGAATGTAGTTCTAACATACAACTTTCTAAGACAGAATTAGATTGAATAAGAATACCCGCCAAAATACAATTATAAACATCAGCAGGATATTTATCTTTTTCCTCAATTACTTTTTTTAATTTAATCATTTGCTTATTAAGCAAGTCTAGGTAAAAATTAGTAGATGCCATTTTATTACCCCCTAGCTAATTACATTTTAACATAGTTAAAACATCATTTAAAGAACTTTTTTAGTAATTGCAAAACCATCACCAATCTCTAAATATTCACTCTTATAATCTTCAAGCGAATTCAAAAATTCTTTATACTCATTCATCTTTTCTACTAATCTTTTACTTCTTTTACTTTGAGTAAGTTTTTGAAGATCTAATAATTCTAAATTATCACTTATAATTACCCCATTATCTTTTAAATTATTTTTAAATTTATTAAAAAATTTAATATATTGTGCTTTAGCAGCATCAATAAATATAAGATCAAATTTATCTGTTGTTTTAATATTAAAAATGTCTTCATGTATCAAATTTATTTGATTTTCTAGTCCAAAATCCTCAATGTTTTTTCTAGCCAAATTCACCATAGTGAAATCTCTTTCAATTGTAGTTATTCTAACATTTTTATCTACTAGAGCCATTCTAATAGCACTATAACCAATAGCACTACCAAGTTCTAATATATTATAAAGTTTATTTTCTTTAATAATTTTTTCTAAATATTCAATATTGTCTTTTCTAATAATTGGAACATAATTTTCTAAGGCAAACTTTTCTAAATTTTCTAACTTTTTCATACTTCCTCCAAAACTAGCATTTATAAACTATTTATAGTATACTATAAACGGTGATTTTAATGAATAGAGAACAAACTAAAGACTTTATTTTAAAATGTTTAACAGAAAACGACAATAACAAGGATTTACATTATAAAAAGATGAAGTGGCACATTAATTCAAGTAATGAGGAAGAAATTTATACTGCTCCAGTTAATCCTAAATACATGGAAGTAGATCATACTCCAATTATTATGGCTGACAATGTATTTGACTCACTTGAATTAATCGATAATTATAATCTTGAAAAAGGTAAAGAAGTTCCTTTTATAATATATGGAAAGAGAACTAAAGGTGGGGCAATATATCTAGACGATTTATATTGTAATTTTGACAAGCTTAAAGAATCTTCTGCAACATTCCAAAAACTAAGTGAGTTTTTACAACTTAGAATGGATGTGTTCATTCAAGATGATATGAGAAATCAAGTTATAGTATTGGGCCACACTCATCCAAATACAGGAAGAATATCTTTTAACTATTCTGTTGCAGACTTAATTGTTCACCTAGATTACTTTGCATATAATGTATTTACTCAAACAGCTAGAGGTAATTTATTGTTATCTTTAGTTAAAACTGTCTCACAAGATTACAACTTTATAGTATATGATCCACAAAAAGAAGTATGGAAGTCATATGATAAAGTTTATAGGCAAGAAAAAAAGAAGGATTTTATCCCTCTTAGTGCTCTTAAATATTGTGACGATTAATCTATTTAATATTTTCAATTAATTGTTCAATAGCTTTTGTTCTAGCAGACATAGAAACAATTTCTTCTGGAGAATAATATGATAAGTATTTACCCTCACTAGTCATAAATACACTGTCATAGCCTTCTCCATTTTTTTCTTTTACTTTCTTAGCTAAATAGCCATATAAATATCCATTAGCCACAAAAGTTTCTCCTGATTTATCACAATAAACATAAACAGCCTTGTAATAAATACTTCTATTTTTAGCTCCCATAAATAAATTAACTAAAGCTTCATTCTTATCTCTTTGAGTACCTGGCCACCAAGTGTCAGAATCAACACCCAAAATATTAGGAGCATAGTCACTAAACAAACCATAACCATCAGCAATTATGTAATCATAATTACCTTTTTCTTTTTTATATATAGTAGTAACTAGTTTTTTTGCATTAGCTTCTAAATCTCTAGTAGTAGCGGTAGTTACCACATCATATTCAAGATCAAATAATGAATCAATTGTAAGCACTGAATCACTATGTTTCTTTAATGTTTCTTTAAACTCTTTTACTCTCTTTTCATTTTTAGTTATATATAATATCTTCATATTACACACCTACTTTTTTAAGATTTTCTTTACTTTAATAAAGTTAATTGGTGTTCCTAATGCTCTAAACTTTCTTTCATACTCAGTAGGAACATCTTCTTTATTATTTGTAAATGGATAGTTATAGTTCAAATCCACAATATCCCAATTATTCTCTTTAAACATTTCTACACTATAATCAAAGAATTCTCTATTGTCAGTTTTAAATATTACACATCCATCATCATTTAAAATATTAAAATACATATTTAAGAATTCAGGTGATGTAAGTCTTCTATCTTCATGTCTAGACTTAGGCCATGGATCTGAGAAGTTAAGTCTTATAATATCAATTTCTTTTGTATCAAAAATACTTAGCATTTCACCAGCATTAACTCTAATTAACTTAACATTAGTTAATCCAAGATCAATAACTTTCTTTAATGCTATAGCGAGAACTGTTTCATTTTGCTCTAAACCAATAAAGTTTAGCTCAGGATTATTAACTGCCATTTGACAAATAAAGTCTCCTTTACCAACACCAATTTCAAGAACTAATTTATGATTATTTTTAAATACATCTTTAATTGGGTTTGTTAAAAAATCCAACTTTGTAATAACTATACGATCAATATAACTATCTAATAAGGGTTTAGCCCATGCTTTCTTTCTAAGTCTCATCTAAACATCACTCCTATATTACATGATACCTTAGTTAACTTTAATAATCTATTAAACACACTCAAAAAATAAAAAAAGATGACATTTTGCCACCTTTAATTAACAATTAAACCTCTAAAAGATAATAAAATTCATATCCATCATAAGAAACATAGATTTCAAATGAAGCAATCTCTTCAGAATCAGAAATAACTAGATTAACCCCTCTAGTCTCCCCTTCTCCTGGAGAAGTATTAACAAGATTAATGTTTTGATTATCAAAAATACCAAAAGAAGGATAATACTCATCATCTTTTTTAGAGTCAACTGCCATGACTTTAAAATTATTTAACTTTTGATTACTAGTAAATGTAATTACATAGTGATATTTATTATTAATAAAATCGCTATCTAAAGCAACATTTAATTTACTATTACCACTAACATCTACAAACTCTTCATTTTCTACTATTTTACTATAATATTTATTATACAATTCTTCATTACTAGGCTCATCAAAGAATAGGAAAAAAATGCCCACTAGGGTTATTAAGACACTTAGTATTACAAAATATCTTTTTTGCATTTTTCTCACCCAAATAAATATTAACAAATTATTCAATCTTTATAAATAATTAAAGCACTAAAACAATATATTTGCTCACTTTTTTCGTCTAACATAACTGAAGTAGAAAACTTTATATCTATCACATTATCCCCTTTATTAATTAAAAACTCATTTATCCTTTTTTCTAAATCTTTTTCATGATCACAATCAAAAATTTTAACCTTCATGTTATCACCAAACTAATTTTAATCTTTTTAAACCTCAAAAATTGTCAAAATAAAAAGACCTATAAAAGGTCTTAATCATACCACCAATATGGAGGAGTAGTTGTACCAAAGCCACCACTACCAAAATCACTACTTCCAAAGCCACTTCCAAAGCTTCCATTTCCAAAACCACTATTTCCAAAACTTCCGTTGCCAAAATTATTATTACCGGAATTATTACTTCCAAAGTTACTATTTCCAAAATTACTTTCAAAATCGCTTTCAAAGTCATCCATTTCTTCATCAACATAACTAAACATAATAGAAACTATTGAAACGGTAGCAAATACCACAACAAATATAATGACACCAATAATAATAAACATATTTCTAAGTGCTTTATATTCATTACTAGAGGAAGCCACTTTTCCTTTTGGTTTCATCATTTCTAAATCCTCAGGAGAAAGTTCTACTCTTGAATCGCTTGAATTATTAGCTTTTGTATCCTTAAAGTCACTCTTACAATAGTCACATTCATAATTATGTGTTCTTGAATTAAATTTCAAATTAGCTCCACAGTTTGGACAAGACATATCTTTTAAATCCATAAATTACCTCCCACTTATGAAAACATAATTGTTCCTATAACAAAGGCGATTATTACAAAAGCAACTATAGTCACCACAAGAGCCACAGTTTTAATAACTCTACTAAACCCTTTGCTAAATGCATCTACTACATCCTCTAAAGGCGTAACAAATCCTTTACTAAATTCATCCACAATATTTCCTAATGGCGCCATAAGTTCTTCCAAATCTTCAAGTTTTATCTCAGGTCTTGGCTTGCTAGAATGATTTCCATCACTAGCATTATCCTTTTTATCTCTAAATGTACTTTGACAATAATTACACTTATAACGTCCTTGCCACATTTCATACTCAAGTGGTGCCCCGCAATTTGGGCAATTAACTTTCTCTACGCTCATACTATAACTCCTTATTCTTTGCATCTAATATTAAAGATATCAAATTAGTAAAAAACACACTATCCTTTTTTATTATTCTATCAATGTTTTCTATACTTGTATCTTTACAATCTCCTACATCATATAGTTGACCAATATTATCAATGGCTACATAGATTCTATCATGAGTAACTTTATAGTAAAACTTATGTTTATAAAACATGCTTCCAAAATTATTTACATGATCTAAAAAATATTTAGGTAATTCAACCAGTTCACTACCTCTTATATCAAAACTTTTACAAACTTGATGATCATACTCTAAAGATTCTCCTTTTCTATAAAAGAAAGGTAAATATCCCTTTGGTCGTATTCTAACTTCTCCTTCATCAATTACAGAAGCACCTATAATAATAAGTCTGCCTAAAAACACAGTTCTAGTATGAGTGTCTCCATCACTATCTCTACTAGTTTCAGTACATTTAACATTACTCATAGCAAAAGAGCATCCTCTATATCTGCCTTGATATAATTCACTAGTGTATATAGAATCCCCTGTATTAAATAATCTAAGTTCTCTAACTGTAGAAGTTAAAAAAGATTCAGTTGGTTTATATTCAAAATCGCTAAAAAAGTCCATCATTCTAGGAGCAAGAAATTCTTTTTTAAACTCAGTAATATTTTTAGCTTGTGCCGCCCCTGTTGTAGCAAGACCAATACCACCAATCATAGCACCAACTACTATAATAATCGCAGCAAAAGGACCAATAACAAAAGTAAGTGGTATACCCACTACAAAAGAAGCTCCAAAAATGATTCCAAAAATAACATTTCTAGTCTTATGTTTTTCATGTTCTCTTGCATACTTATTACTCACTACAATCACCTATAGTCCCATGATAATATATTTAATTACTTTTGTCATTGAATAATAAAAAAGTTTGTAGAAATTCTACAAACTACATCATTGAAAATGCAAAAATAATAGCAAAAATAATAGATATTACCTCGATAAACAATGGTATTCCAAAAAAGACAACTAAAATAATGATAACTGCAGTCACGCCAGCATTAGACTTGTTTTGTTGACTCCTATTAGGGCTATTTATAGGCTTCATTTTTTCTAATTCATCTGGAGATAATTCTACTCTATTATCAACATCATTTTTATTTGTATCATCATATACAGCAGAGCAATAATGGCATTCATATCTACTCATTCTGTTATTATAATTTAATGTTGCCCCACAATTTGGACATTTATTCTTCTTTATCCCCACATTATCACTCCCTAATTAACTTACAATCCATATTCTATCACAATAAAAAAAAGTTTGTAGACAATCTACAAACTTATTTTATTAGATAGCAACAATATTAACTATTCTATTTTTAACCACGATAACTTTTTTAATTTCTTTACCTTCAGTATTAGATTTAACATTATCAAGTTCAAAAGCAGCTTGCTTTACAACCTCGTCATCTTCATCTTTATTAACTTTAATAGTACCTCTTAACTTACCATTAACTTGTACAGCCATTTCAATTGTATTAACGATTAGTTTAGCCGCATCATATTTAGGCCAATCAGAAGTTGCTAGAATTACTTCATTTCCCATTAAAGCATTAAGTTCTTCACTAATATGAGGAGCAATTGGATTTAATAGTTTTAAGAATCCAACAGCATATTCTCTTGGGAATACTTCTTGCTTATATACAGCATTAATAAAGATCATCATTTGAGATATAGCAGTATTAAAGTTTAAAGTCTCATAGTCTTCACTAACCTTTTTAACAGTATAATGATACAAATACTCTAATTCTTTATTTTCTTCATCCTTAATCTTATCTTCATTATATAGTCTCCAAACTCTATCTAAGAATTTTTTGCTACCTTCAACTCCAGTAGAACTCCAAGGTTTACTAGCCTCTAAAGGCCCCATAAACATCTCATAAAGTCTTAAAGTGTCAGCACCATATTTAGCTACTATATCGCTTGGGTTAACTACAAATTCAGGGAATCTTTTACCCATCTTAATACCATTTTCTCCTAAAATCATACCTTGATGAACTAGTTTCTTAAATGGCTCTTTTACTGGGCAAAGACCTTTATCATACAAATAATTTGTCCAAATTCTAGAATAAATTAGATGTCCAACTGCATGCTCAGGACCACCAATATAAAGATCTACTGGCATCCAATGTTTTAACAATTCATAATTAGCAAATTCTTTATTATTATTTGGATCAATATATCTTAAAAAATACCAGCTACTACCAGCACTTCCAGGCATAGTAGATGTTTCTCTAACTCCCTTAATTCCATTCTTATCATAAATCTTCCAACTAGGATCATTTTCAAGTGGAGCCTTACCATTATGTCCTTTATAGTCCTCTAATGTAGGAAGAACAAGTGGTAATTCTTCATCACTTAAAACATGTACATCGCCATTTTCTAAATGAACTACAGGAACAGGTTCTCCCCAATATCTTTGTCTAGCAAAAATCCATTCTCTAAATCTATAGTTATTAGTACGTCTAGCAATCCCCATTTTTTCTAACTTAGCAGTAATAGCTTCTTTTGCCTCTTCTACTGTTAAACCAGTAAACTCTTCACTATTAATTAATTTAGCACCTGTATTTAAATAATCTTGTTTTTCAAAAGCACATTCACTTACATCCCTACCATCGATAACTTGAATCATATCAATGTTATGAGCAATTGCATATTCAAAGTCTCTTTGGTCATGACTTGGAACTGCCATAACAGCACCAGTACCATAACTTGCAAGAACAAAATCGCCAATAAAGATAGGAACTTCTTTACCATTTACAGGATTAATTGCATATACTCCTTCAAGTTTACAACCACTCTTACCTTTATTAAGTTCTGTTCTGTCCATATCAGATTTCTTTAATGTTTCTTCAATATAGGCATTTACTTCTTCTTTGTTTTGAATTCTAGGCATTAAGTCTTGAACTAGTTTTCCATCTGGGGCAAGTACCATAAATGTAATACCATAAATAGTTTCTATACAAGTTGTATAAATAGAGAACTCTCCTCCACCTACAACTTTAAAATCAACTTCTACTCCTGTTGATTTACCAATCCAGTTTCTTTGCATCTCTTTTGTGGATTCAGGCCAATCAATTTCATCTAATCCTTCAAGTAATCTTTCTGCAAAAGCAACTTGGTCGATACAAAGTTGTCTCATATTTTTTCTAACAACTGGATATCCTCCTCTTTCACTCTTTCCATCAATTACTTCATCATTACTTAAAACTGTACCTAATTCTTCACACCAGTTAACAGGCATATCTACATATTTAGCATAACCATCCTCAAATAATTTTTTGAAAATCCATTGAGTCCATTTATAAAACTCAGGATCACTAGTAGCTAATACCCTATCCCAATCATAATCAAAACCTAATTCTTTTAATTGTTTAGTAAAATATTTGATATTATCTTGAGTAAATCCATTTGGATGATTTCCTGTTTGAACTGCATATTGCTCAGCAGGAAGTCCAAATGAGTCATATCCCATTGGATGTAACACATTATATCCTTGCATTCTCTTCATTCTACAAACAATATCAGTTGCAGTATATCCTTCTGGATGCCCTGCATGTAAACCTACTCCACTTGGGTAAGGAAACATATCTAGAGCATAAAACTTAGGTTTAGAAAAATCCCAAACATCTGTTTTAAAAGTCTTATTGTCTTCCCAATATTTTTGCCATTTCTTTTCTACTTCACTATGTATATATTCTTTCATTTTTTCTCCCCCTTTAGCAAAATAAAAACGTTCCTAAAAATAGGAACGTGAAATTACGCGGTACCATCCTAATTCATAGATAAACACTTATATCTATGCACTTAATTGCTTTAACGCAGCTAACGATGTAAGCTTATCACCCACATAGCTCCAAAGTAAGTTCATATACTACCCTAACTTGTTTCCACCAACCACAAGCTCTCTATATAGTTACTCATACATTACTACTCTTCTTCATAGCCTATGCCACCTATTATACATTAATAATTATAAATTTCAAGTTACTTAATTTTATTTTCTAGACTTTTTTCTTTTACTTTGAGCACCAAATATTGCTCTTAATAATCTTGTTTCTGGAGAGATAAATGTTACATCTGCATCTTTAGAATAAAACGCACTTGTTTTACGAATTGATTTTTCAATTTCTTTATCCACATCCAAACTTCCTCTTTTAATACTTCTAGCAAAAACTTTACTAATAGCCTCTTTATATTTATCTACTCCAATTGGTTCACTCTTATCTCCATATTTTCTAGCAATAAAAGGAACATAACCAGGTTTAATACCTCTTATTTCTGTTTTATTAGTCATAAGATTCTTATATCTGTTTTTATCTGCAACTGAAGCATAAATGTAATCATTCATATTAGCTAAAGCATCAAGCGGTAATAAACAATGAGCAAAACCACCATCATCTTTTGAACCATGGAATAATTTCTTACAATCATAAGTCAAATCTTCAATATAGTATCCATCAATATTATATTTTGGATCTTTAATATAAATAAAGTTTTGACAATGAGAAGATTTAATTTTATAAGGCTCTACATTATCAAATAATTTACATCCCATAATCTCTGCTTTCAAATTAGGATCATCAAGTCTATCTATTACAGCCTTTAAAAGAGAAGCATACCCACTACAAACAATTTTTGTATTGAAATAAATTCCAGGCAATATTCTAGACTCTTCAAGTTCTCCCTTATTATAAAAGAAATGACTAGTAAAATATTTATGTAAGAAAATCATAGTCTCAAATGGAGAGAACTCATTATTCTTTATAACATTAACAATCCTATCAATATTATTATTAACAGCCATTACCTCTTTTAAAGTCCAAGCACTTTCTAAATCTTCTTCTTTTTCGATTTCCAAAAACTCTCTAAATAAAACACCTTTTCCTCCATGATCAGTAATATAATTGTCTAACTCCCAAAGCATAGATAGCTCATCTTTAGTATATGTGTAATTAATTCTATCTGTATTATCTTGAGAGAGCATATCTTGACAAATAACAAACTTAACTTGCTTTCCCTCTTCCCAAAGTTTCTTAGCATACTTTTTAAAATACAAAATATTAGTAGGAGTTAATTCATCTTTTGTAAGAGTAAATATATATGAACTATTTTTAGCCTTATTCAAATTATCTAAAAATTCTTCTTCTCTTTTAATATCAACAGCAACCTCTTCATATAAAGTAGTTCCTCCAAGCAAAGATATATCTCTTCTGAAACTCTCAAAATCATAATCTTCAAGCGAATCATACGGCTTCTTATATCTATAGTGAGCTCTTAAATAATCATCTTTTTGAGATTTTGCTCTTTCATAAATTAGTTGTTTTTCCTCTTCAGTTAAATCCTCTATATCCTTAATAAAAAGTTCAGGATGATCATCTTCATCTCTAGGTGGCAAAATATCTTTATAATCCTCTAGAACTTGTTCATGTCTAGCAATTAATTCTTTATAAACTTTTTCCCTTTTATTATAAACTCTAGCAAAATATCCCTTAGTCTTTAGGTTTTCCACTTTAAATATCATGTTAACCACCCACTTTATTTTATTTTAGCATAGTTTATACCTTACATAAAGAAAAAAATACACATAAAAAAAAGTAAGTTGAATCTTACTTTTTCGATTTTATATTTTCATGTCTATCTTCAACACTTCCATGAATTGTATCTCCCTCATCACCATCAACACTAATCTTTCTAAGTGCACTAATAAGTGAATCTCCAAGTCCATGTTTAGCTACATACAAATCAGCCTCATCTTCTTGCTTCTTACTAACATTCACACTAAGTCCCATTAATAATAGGAAGACTAATATAAGTATTAACATAAAACCAATATTTGTAGCGTCACTTATAATCGCATAGTATAACACTGCGGCAATCGCCGATAAATATATAGTTTGATGTATAACATTACTCTTTGTGTGATTATGCTTTATATGACCTATTTCATGCAAAATAACCGCTTCTAATTCTTTATCATCAAGAGATTGAACTAAACTTGATGAAATAAAGAAGTTAACCCTAGAAAACCCCATAACCATTGCATTACTATCATTGCTTTTAGAGGAATCCCAGTAATATATTCTATATTTTTTAATATGGTGTTCTTTAAAAAGTGCACTTACAACATCAAATATTTTTCCTTTTTTAATCCTTCTAGCGCCTAAAGTTAACATATTAAACAAAGTAGTAGTAGCTATATAAAATAAAACAAATACTCCTAAAAATACTCCAATAAGAATCTCTCTAGTTTGCATTGAGTAAGGCAAAACATAAATTGTAGGAACCACAAATGAAACAACAAATATTGGATAGAAAACTTTTGCTAAAGAAATAGTATTAACCATAAAACAATCAAACTCATTTAACTTAGTTTTCAAAATAAAATTACATGCATAACAATAACATAATCTAGAAAAGAAAGTTGTAAATGAAGTTAATACAAATCCCCCAATAGTAGCAAAGGTTATAAAATAATCTGATACCTTAAGTGTGCTTTTAAAGTAAAAATAAGATAAAGCAACATAAATAACACTAGTAATCATTAATAAAGTTGTAAATATATAATTATCATATATTCTAAGTTTCTTTATTGCCCCAACATAATCCTTATGCTTACTAGCTCTTTTTATACAAGAAGAACTACCAAGATAAGTTACAAAGCAATTAACTGCCGTAAGAAATAAGAAACTCACTATAAGTAACTCTTCCATTCCTAACATAATTTTTACCTCTTTATATAATTAATAAAATCCAAGAAATTAGATGATGGTAAATCTTTATCATCCTCACTCAACCTGCTTAGATTATCTAAGAAATTCTCAACATCCTTTTTAGTTAGATTTTCCACCATCTCTTCAACTTGTGATAAATGCCCTGCATAATCACTTACTCCATAATGTCTTTGGAAATATGGTTGATAATCTTTTTTAATTCTTAACTTCTCATTGTTATATTCTTTTGCAATCAAAAAGAAATGTTCAACACATGGGTTAACAAAGTATATATCTTCTTTTTTTAGATTCACTTGTTTATTTTTAAGATATCTATTTATATCATCTAAATTGCTTGTACCATCTAAATCATATAAAACAACAATCTTAGAATAACTATAAATCTTCTTTAAGATATTTACATGAATTGGTATATTACCATTACCATTAGCAACTCTAATTCTCACATTATATTTAGTTGGAATAAATGAAATAATTTTAGAAACAAACATCTCATCAATTTCGCCTTCAACAACCAAATATAAATCCTCTTTTAAAAACTCTAAATTCGTTCTCTTACTCTTTGCCATCTAAGTTCTCTCCCATCATTGGATATGGAAGCGCACCATATTTACCCTTTAAGTAATTTGACATAACCATTCCAGTTTTTTCACTAGCATCAACTTTGAAATCACTTAAAGAATAAAAATACGTTCCTTTTTTATCCTTATATGTAAACCAGATTTGATCTCTTCTAAACATATGTTCATCATCAAGAAGTAACAAATCATGACAAGAAGCAATAAGTTGAGCCTTAACATTAGCATAACTATTAAATAAAGCAAAAATATTTCTAGTTAAGAAAGTGTGCCAACTTGTATCAAGTTCATCTACAAGTAAAACTCGCTCTTCTCTTAATGCCTTTAAAATATAACTTGCATATACGATTAACTTTTTAGTACCAATAGAATCTACTAAAATGGAAGGAAAAGAGTATAATTTTCCATCTTTTTCATAAGTTGATTCAAGTTGAAGATATTCAGCTACATCCTTAGGTACATAAGAAAAAGATTTAGCATCTATATGCTTATTAATACCCATTTTCTTAATTGAGATATCACTAGTACTAATTAGATTCATAAAATCATCACTATATCTAATATCATTTAGCATATCTAAAGTAGGTTGAATATTATTTTCAGTATATTGAAGTATTAAAATCTTTTCAAAAAACTTCTTAAACCCATCGTGATATTCCCTATATTTTTGAGGCAAACATGCTACCATTAACTTATTTTTATAGTGTCCTAATAAATCTATTACTTGAGCGATATCTTTATCATTTTTTCCATATCTATCAAGTAAAACTTTAGAATCCACTTCTAAAATTTCAGTTGTGATTTCTCTTTTAGGATTGAATGCCAAAGTATATTCATAATGATGATTATCTTGTAAAAATTCAATATAGAACTCAATAAGCCTTTCTTCATCAAAGAAATTAAAATTCAGAGTATCTTGGCAAATATCATCAATACACTCTTCATGAATAATATGCTTTAAAACACCAACAGACTTAATAAAAGTTGTTTTACCAGAGTTATTAGGTCCATAAATAATCGCACTTTTTAGGGCATGAATATCTTTCCCTTTTATTGTTTTAGTATATATATTTTCCTTTAACTTTCTAAATCTCATATTAGCATTCATATCGAATTTAATTCTCTCATCGAACACTTTATAACCATCAACTTCAAATGCAAGTAACATATAATCACCTCTTAATTAAATATTATCACTCTTTTTTCTTTTAATAAATAATCTTGCTAAGATTATTACCTCTCCTAATACAAAGGCACTAATCAAGCTAATAATGTAAATATTGCTATCTACTACAACAACTTCTCTTTCAATGCTAACTTTATTTATTCCCTCTCCTGCACTATAAATAATTTTATATGTACCCGGAGTATTAGAATCAACACTACCATTTACAACATACTCTAAGGTAGTAACATTTTTTCCCGCATTTCCTTTAGTAGCAATTGCACCTTGTTCTAGATATTTTTGATATTGTAAAAGAGTAATTTTATCTTCCCCAATAAGTTCTAAAACAATTTTTGCAGTATCAATTAAATAAGTTGTAGAACCAGTATTAATATTACAATTACCAATAACGTCACATACCTTTATTGCTAGTTTATAACTTCCATAATAGTCAAAAGGATATTTTATTCCCTCCTCAAGAGTGAAACTAGTGAATTTATTTTTATCATATGTAGCTAAATAAAATTCATATGAAAGACTAGTTAAATCTATACTAGATAAATCGCTATAATTAACGTCCACTCTAACATTATTTGAATACACACTATTATCACCAGTTATATTAAGACTAATTCTAGGAGCTAGTGAATCAACATAGAAAGTATTATCTAGTTTTATAAGACTATAATTGCCAGCATAATCTGAAGCATATATCCACAAATAATAAATAGCTTCATCACTTATATTTAAGCTAGCTTCCCTTCCATTATAACAATTGTTTGTAAGTTCACTATCACTTGTAATATCAACCTTTGATAATCCACATCTAAAACTAACCCCATTATCAAGACCTGCAATAGTAATTGTAGTTTTAACTTCTTTTACATAATTATCTTCACTAGTAGCACTAACTTCCCCCTTACTAAGAGCAGTAACATCCATATAATATACACCAGAGCAAATAAGATCACTGGTATTTCCAATATAATCTTTTAATACAAAACAAACCAAATAATTTCCATCTTCATTAATATTAGTTTTACTCATTACAACTTTATTAGCATAACTAGAAGCAGCTAAAACATCACTTACAGTTAAAGATGCCCTTTCACTTTCTTTAATAATCTTGAAATAAGCTTTACTCACATATGGAGTTTGCGCTAGCTCTAACATTTCATCATAAAAAGAAATATTAAGTTCAACTCTACTATAAGGAACATTAGAGGTATAACTAATAAAGTTACTATTAGATAAAACTGGAGCTTTAGTATCTATAATAATTTGATGAGTTCTATAAACATATTTTCCTGTACTAACCTCAAATATTTTATAGTGAATATAATAATACTTATCTTCCCCACTTATTGTTATAATATCGCCATTACTAACGCTAGTAAACGTTTTATTTGAATAGTCAGCTTCACTACTATTAGAAGATATGAAATAAGAAATATCTCCAATACCATTGTGATCAAAAATATTAACTTTTACCTTAACTGGTCCATTATTCATAATGGTAGAGTAATCAGGTAATTTAATACCCTCTACAGGAGTTGGAATAATACTAGGTTCATCAATATCTAACTCATAAGTCTTCTCTTTTGCCTCTAGTAAAGAAACTGCTCTAGGATCACTAGAAGTCCCCTCTATTATATACTCAAGTTTTAATTTAAAATCCAAATGACTAATTGTATTTTTTAAAGGATCATAAGTTATAACATTAGATATAGGAATGTATAATAGAGCACTTTCATTATTAGTTAACTTACCAGAAAATGTTTCTACATAATTATAAGTTTGTTCTCCAAATATTGTATATTCATATCCAGTTTTAATAGTTAAAATATCATTATTATTAAAAGTAAATGGGTCTCCCCCTACATAAATAGATAAAGTTATCCTATAGTTTCTAGTATTAATAAGATTATTACTATGATTAATAACTCTAACAGTCAAATATAATTCTTCACCACAATTTAAAATATTAGAAACCGTGTTTTGACCATAATAAGCATTATAGGAATATTGTATACATCTTGGAAATACATAATTCTTTCCATTATTAGTAACATTATGCCCATAATCATACATTTCAAGTTCAAAGTTATCTTTGTAAGTTATTGTATCTCCTTCACTAGTAAAAAATCCTAATCTTTCTATTTTGCTAACATCACTACTATCAGCTTTATTAACAAAAGTAAAATTGTAATATATATAATCAAAAACTATGCTTTCATCATAAAATGGCAAAAAGCTATAAAAGAAACTATTATTATAACTCCCTGAACTAACATCACTAATATCCCCCTTATCAATACTACATCTTTCAACAGTTCCATACTTGTAGCATAATTCTTGAGTAAACGAATAAATCTTACTACCAGAAATTTCAAGACTGATTGGGAAAAGATAAAACTCATGAGCATATGTACTTGTTAATATAGAATCACTATAAGTAAGTTTTTCTCCCTCAATTATAACTTCTCCTGCCTCTATATCTTGACTAGTAAGTGTATATTTAGTCCCATTGTAATAAAAGCTATTATCACTTTCTACACTAAATTTATTATATCCTTGATAATATACATTCAAGTTAGTTTCGTCTCCAAAACTAACATCAATATTTTCTCCATCATAACTTTTAGCACTAACCATAAATGGAGAAAGTAAAAGTAAGAAAACAAAGCAAATAAAAACATAAATACGTTTCATTATACTTTCACCTCCATTAACAAATTAATAGCAATTAAATATATAGCAAAAAAAGCTAAAGTTACAATTACAAAAGCCAAATTAAATCCCATAATAAAATACAAAACACAAGGAATAATTAAATATAGCAAAGAATAAATTATTCTAAATACCAAATAATTCTTACTAGCTAATTTATAAGCTTTTGAAGGCAAATAAATATATTTATCATCATAATCATATTCCTTATTAGACTTAAAGAAATGATTATTATAACTTCCTTTAAGTTTAAAAAGCAAAGCACTAACTCTCTTTATCTTTTTATCAAAAAATAATTTGGTATCTATTTCGTTTTTAACATTTATTACATGAACAATTAAATTACCATTTTTATCATTATATCCTTTAGTACCTAATCCCTCTAAAGTTAAAAGATTACTATCCACATTTAATTTATAAGTATGTTCTTTATCGCTTATACTGGAATAACTAAAATCATTTAAATTTAAATATATTAATTTTTCATTTGTTAATAAATATGCTTCAATATCTTTCCCAGCGTACTTATTTAAAATAAAGTTATAATGAATAATTTTATCTAAGAAGGTATAAGTAATGTTAGAGAAAGAAACACTATTTATCATCAAAGTAAAATCATCTTTTTTAAGAGTAAAATCAATACCATTTTGATAATCCTCTTCACTCACTACATAATCAATAAAGATCTCATTATTTTCTACTCTATAAAAATCTTTATCAAAGAAGTCAAACTTAACAAAAATCTTATATTCATCTTTATCTATCATCACTTCTTGTCCATTACATTCAACTGTAATTTTTTCTTCTATAACACTCTTACTAGAGTCTTTTCCTTTTCCCTTACAATTAGGACATACACAAACTTTATTATCTTTTCTAACTTTTCCTTTTCCCTTACAAATAGGACAATCTTTATCTAAATAAGTTAACACTTCTTTAGAATAACCAAAAGTATATTCACTTCCACAAAGATAATAAAGATATGGTAGTTTAACTTCTAAATAAATATCATTAACACTCTCTTTAGAAACAACTTCATCTCCATAAGAAAAGACACTACTACTATTTAAATAAGACTTAATTCCTATAAATTCTCTTTCCTCTTTTTCCTCTTCTTTTAAGTCATTAAGATGAAACTTATCATACATCTCTCTTTGTTTAATTTCACTTAAAACTTTATAAGCTTCATTAACTTCTCTATATCTTTTTAAAGCATTTTTAGAGACGTTGTTTTCTGGATTATAAAAAGAAGACAAATCTTTATAAGCTTGCTCTATTTCTTTTAAACTAGCATCACTAGAAACATTTAATATCTTATAATAATCCATACTTACACCTCCCTATATTAACTCTAATATTTCATTTAAACTAATCTTAAATTTATTCTTATTTTTAATTAGATAAAGTTTAAAATCACTAACTTTATCTTCCTTACTTTTAATAAATGTAGAGATATTCTTATCATTTTCTAATTTGTAAACCCCACATTTATACTTTTCTTTATTTACTAAATCTATAAAGTCACCATCAAGGAAGTTATAGTTGACATAAATAATATTATCTTTAACTTCTCCCTCTTTTTCTGAATCATTTATAAATAAATACTTTGTATTATCTTTAATATTTTCTTTTCCAAAACAAACATCAAAATAAATATTATTAGATAAATACTCTCCTTTAACCCTTTCATCATTTATAAATAAAGAGTTATTAACTAAAGAATCATATAACTCTTCTTTGTTACTTCTTTTATAAACAAATACATTATTTTCTTCATTTAATTCAACTTCAAAATAATATGGATCTGAAATAAAAGAATCAACTAAATAAATACCCTCACTACTATTAAATAAAGCTGAAGAAAATCTATTAATAATACTCTCTACACTCTCTTTATTTAACACTTCAAAACACAAAACATTTGAATCTTCAAAATTATCCTTATAAGTTACAATCTTCTTATTTAAATAATCATAGCAAAACTCTTTGTTTACACTATCGCTAAACACAGGAAAT
Organism: Bacilli bacterium; assembly: GCA_017517765.1. Lineage (GTDB taxonomy): Bacteria > Bacillota_I > Bacilli_A > RFN20 > DUOF01 > RGIG6178. Next base: position 46,613 of record JAFWYE010000009.1, read on the forward strand.
TTTCCCTTAGTTAATGGTTCAATAAATAAAGAATTAACTTTTATATCCTTTAAAGACACATCATAAATATCGTTAAAGTTACATTCAATAATGCCATTATCTTTAAACTTATAATAAACATTATTAAATAAATAAAATAAATCTTCTTTAATATCTAAAGCATTTAAAGCCTCTACTAATTTAGTGTTTTTATCTAAATTATCCTTCAAGATTATTTGAGTAAACAAAAACTCAAATAAATCCAATTTAGTAAAAGCATAGCTCTTTAAATTAGTTTCAAATCTAGAAAAACTAACACATTTAATTTTCATTTACTCACCTCCTAATTAAAAATAAGAATATGGATCCTTTATCTTACCTTCCATTCTGTTATAAATTTCATTATATAATTTTTTAGTATATCTAAGAGTAGAATCATCTAAAGACTCCATCTCTATATCAAGCCTAGTAAAGAATGATTTAGCTCCCACTACAATTAACATCTTTCTAGCACGAGACAAGGCAACATTAATTCTCTCCAACTTCTTAACAAACTCACTAACCCCTTTAGACTTGCTATTTCTAACTAAATTAACAATAATAATATCTTCTTCCTTACCCTGGAATTCATCAACACTACTAACTTTACTCTTATTAAAGTTAATATTTTTAAAGTTCATCTTATTAACTTCTTTTTTAATCATATTAACTTGGTCTTTATATAAAGATATAACTCCTACACTAACATTCTTTTCAATATGATTTTCATATCCTTCATTAATTTTAATAAGTAAATTCTTAGTAATCTCAATTTCACTATCATTATAGAAACTACTACTGATATTTCCACCCTTAACAAGTTTCTTTTCATATGATATTGTTCCATCTTTGTTGTAAGTAGAATCTACAAAATAAGTATGAACATCTTTAGTAAATAATTTTAATCCATTACCACTAACCTCTAAGTTATGTTCTTTTAAATTGTTTTGTTCTTTTTTATTACCCATAACTAATTTATCTTCATAGAAAAGGTTAACTATATCCATAATTTGTTTATGAGATCTATATTGCTTAATTAGCATATACTTATTATTTTTAGCCTCGCTAAATAACTTTTTAAATAAACTTGTCTCTACTAGTAGTTCATATTTATCTAATACTTCCTTACTAACTCTTTTATCAAGTGTTAATCCCTCAAACATTCCTTCCTTATATTTAAATAATGGAGGAAGTTGTCTATGGTCACCCACAAGAATAACACTCTTTCCATATAAAATAGGAATAAGTAACTCTATAGCACTAGCTTTACTAACTTCATCAATAATAACTACATCAAAATCTATATTATTTAAATCAATATCATTTAAGTTATATTCACTAAGATATCTATTTCTATCTTTTAAATATTTTGAGTTAGCATTACAAGTAAGAGCATAAACTCCAATATTATTACTAACTAAATATCTAGTATATCTCTCCTTATTTAATTTTAAGTTATCCTCATTTAAATAGTTCAAAGTATTCTTATAAATATCATTGTATAAATTATACTCAATTAATTCCTTATCTATTTCTTTTTTATACTCTGTTAAATACTCTTTTATACACTCTATTTTTTCTTTTTCTAAATCAGGAATTCTAGAAGCAAACATAACTTTATTAAACATTAAATCATAAAACTCATCCATAGAGTTAAAGACATCAATTACATCTTTAAACTCTTCTTTAATTTTAGTATTAATCTTATTTATTTCACTTACTTTATATTGCTTCTTTTCCTTATTTATAAATAAAGCTCTTTCTTCATTATTTATAATCTCTAAATATTCTTTATGCTTAAGAGTAATATTTTGAATATTTCTCTCCATCAATCTAGAAAACTCATTATTAAATAAAACATTATCCTTAAAGATTCTATTAAAGCATTTTAAATACATATTAAATTCTAACTCATCTAGATATTTATCTAAATTATATTTATTCTTTAGCTCTTCAAAACCAACAATATAACTAGTTAAAAAACCATTATCTATGTATTCGCCAACCCTATAATCATTAGATTTAAAATCACTAATAAACTTAACAACTAATTTGTCTTTATTAATCTTATTATTTAAATATGCTATCTCGCTATCATAATTAAGCACTTCTTTGTTTAATGCATTAATGCTATTTAAATAAGCAAAATATTTTTCTCTTCTAGATTTATTAGAGTTATAAAATTTATTAACTTTACTAAACTCCTTTTCTAGTTTCTCTAATTCTTCTTGTCTTTTATTTAAACTGTTTAGTTTATCTTCATATTTACTCTTTAATTTATTAGTAAAATTATCTACTACATTATTAGGTAAATACAAAGAATCTACTTTACTCTTTCTTTCACTAGAAACAAGTCTAATAGGTAATACATTTAACTCATTAGGCAATCTTTCAAGTACATTATCAATAGCAACATGAGTTTGACTAGATAATACCACTCTTTTTCCCATCTTATTAAACTGATAAACTAATTCACTAATAGTTTGAGTTTTACCAGTTCCTGGTGGCCCTTGAAGTAAATAAATAGAGTTAGAATTAATCGCACTAAAAATAGCTTCTTTTTGATATTCATCTAAATACTTATTAGAAAACTCTAATCCCTCTTTACTTACTATCTCTTTACTAGACTCACTATTATGAATATCAAATAAATAACTAACTATATAAGGATTATAAACATCTCCTCTTTTTAATTTATTTAGAGCATCTTTACCTCTTTTATACAAAGATATATCTCCACTCAAAATATTTACAAGAAGAGGATTAACCCCATAATTATTTTCAATATATTCTCTTATTTGATTTAAATTAAAGTAATAATTCTCTTCTTCATTATAAAATTTAGAGAACTTATAAACTCTAGAATTACTATCTTCACTATCTAGAGTTAATGAAAAAAGTATAGACCCTAATCTAGTAGTCTTAAATTCAAATTCTAATTCTTTTTTACTAGCAAGTTTATTATCTATTAAAGCCTCTTTTTCATTAGCAATTTCTATCTCTTGATTTATAAAATAATGTAACTTACTATAACTTTCTTCACTCTTATCAATACGCACATAAAACTCTATTACAAAATATTTATTAGCGTCACTTGCTCTATTAACATATAAATAATTGTTTAAATCATCAAAGTAAATATCATCTTTATATTTATCAAGATTTTCAAAATCTCTTTTCACTTGATAAACTTCTTTTAAAGAATATCCCTCACTCTTATAAAATCCTAATTTCTCTTTAAAAAATCTTCTTTCAAACTCTAAATAATCATCCCAATTATTTATAAAATCCAGAACTTTATAATCTACTAAATTAACAGTATCCTTAATAATAGATTTAATAAGTTTTAAATCACTAACACAATTTCTATTATCATTATAAATTCCTATTTTAAAGTTATATTCTTTTTCAAAATCTAAAACTTTATTAACATCAAGTTCAATTATATCTTTAACTTTAAAATATCCATTATCACCAGTAATATCAAAGCTACCCTTAATAAATAAACCATACTCTTTAACTCTAATAAAATAATAATCAAGCCCTGATTTAACAATACTAAAGTTATCTATCTTAGTTAATAAATCAATAAAAGTATCTATGCTATAATCATTTTGATCTAAAAATTTATAAAAGGAAAAATTAGCAAGTCTCTTGCTATATTCTTCTTTATATAAATTAGAAAAATCAAAATATATCATCTTATACCCTCTCTATCAAAACTAAATCATTACCAACTACTATCTTATCTTCTTTATCTAGACGTATATAATTTTCTAAATACTTACTAGACTTAAAAGTTTCTACTAAAGTGTTATCATAATACTTATAATCTTCCACATACACTACATTCTTGTTATTCTTTATTCTTATCTTATATACATTTTCAAAATAAGGATTAACACAAATTATCATCTTAGACTTCTTTCCTTGTTTATCTAAAACAAGTTTAGTATATGCCTCTACCTTCTCTACCTCTTTTAAATTTTTCTTATAGGAAATAGTAAGTTTTTCCTCATCTAAATTAATCACTTTTCTATCCGTATTTAAATCATCTTTATCTAAGTTAATATTACGTGCAATATCGCCATTTAAAATAAAATAATTGTCTTTAGAAAGTTTATTAAGTTTAACTAAATAGTTATCACATATAATCTCATCTACACTATTATCAATATAGATATAATCCTCACTATCTAAATCAATATAATCTTTAGCACTAAGAGAAACATTCTTTATTAGCTCTTCTTTTTTTACATAGCCAGATTTACCAATGATTACATTAGTATAAGTGGTTTTTAACTCCTCTTTCACTTCATTTAAAAAAGTAATATAGAAGTCCCCATCATTTATACCTTTATTACTTAAACAAACAATTTCCTTTTTACATTTAAATTCACTTTTAACAAATTCTTTTCCTTTAACAGTATTAATAACTACACTTTTTTTCTCTTTATGATCATTAATACTATAATTAATTCCCCTTAAGTAATAAACATCATTACCCTTTATATAATAATCATCTTTATCATATACATTTAAAGTTAACACTAGCTTATACTCTTCATTATCTAGTTCTATTTTATCTAAGTGCTTATACGAGTTTTTTAATTCAATCTCTATTTTAGAATCCATTAAAACTTTAGAATTATTATCACACAAATAACAATGCTTAACTCTTATTAATTTTTCTCCCTTGCACTTATTACAAGTCATAACTCTTTTATTTAAAGTAATGATACCCTTACCATTACACTTATCACACTCTTTAAAGTATTCAGGAGCATTAGTAGAGCTCTTACACATACAATCCTTATAATCTTTTCCTATAACTTCTACTTTATTTTCACCCAATATATCTAAAATAGAAACTTTAACTTCACTAGAAAAAACAGGAATACTTTTTTCCTTAAAATTAATACTATTATATTCTTTTTCTATTATAGACATAGTATCACCTGTTATTAGTATAACACCATAAAATCAAATCCCTCTATTTTTATATAATAAAAATAACAAAAATAAAAAAGAGGACTATTTAGTCCCCCTTAATACTGTATTAACCTCTTTTTGTAATTCAATAGAGTTTTTCTTAGAATCACTGTATTCAAGTGTTCCTGCCTTATCTTGCTTAATTCTTTCAGCATAAGTAGCAAGTAAAGCTTTATAATAATCCTTAAATTTCATACCAAACACTTCTTCAGCCATTTTATAAATCTTTCCATTATCATAAAAATCTTCCCAATATTTCCAACCATCATAGTTTTTACCATAATATTGTAGTTCGATTTCTTTTAATTTCTTAAATTCTTTTAAAATATAACTTGATTCATATCTAGCATATGGTTGCAAAGAGAAAACAAATAAGTTATCTACATCACCAACATAATTAATCTTCTTATTTTTAGCATTCCTATAAAGATTTAATATTAATTCTTTTTTAGCATTTTCGTTAATTGTATAGCCAACATCTTGTCCTTTTAAAACGTAATCTACAATATTTTTAAATTGAACAGATAATACTGCATTAACTAATGTAAGAGAACTACTTACTGAATATAAATGACCACCAACACTAATTGAAGCTACTGTATTTTCTTTTACTGGAATCTTTCTTCTTCCAACTTTAATTAACTCTACATATCTATTTAAAAGTTCAACTTTCTTTTCTACATCAATATAAGTAAATGCATATGGAGATAAAAGAATTGCAACTTGCTCAAATGTCATCTCACTAACTGGAACTTTTTCTAAATTAGCAATGAATTTTTTACCAATTTCAATTTGCGCTAAATCACTTTGTCTTCCATCATAAATTTCTTTGATTGAATCTCCAATTTTACCAAGTTTTTCTTTTGAATCTTCATTTTCACTAATGAAATCAACAATAATATTTTTATGTAATGTACAATAAGTTTTCCAAGTTTCATCTTCTTGTTCACTATAATGCTCTCTACATAACTTATAAACTTCTCTAGCAAATAACATACCAGTTCTCCATGCATCTTCTTCTACTGGTTGATATAAATAAAATGCATGTTCCCCACCAAAATAGTTTCCTGGAAGGAAGTTTCTTTGCCATAAATACTTATTTCTTTTTTCAACTTCTTCACTATCTGTAAGCTCATTTTCAATTGCTCTATGTTGGAAAGAATGTCTTAATTCATGGAAATAAGTATCAATATTTTCCCAACCTGTATCATTAGCTAACACATCAGGATTAAGAGTTAATTTCCAATTAAATGCCGCGAATGAACCATAGTTTTTATTATTAACTTGGTTTAATGCAGGAGTAGAATATCCATATATTTTTGCTACTCTTTCATTAATCTCAGTCATAATTTTAACTTTATCTTCTACACTAGTTTTACTCCATACTGGACCCCAGAAGTTCAAAAATAATTCTCTTAGTCTTGTATCAGCAAATATCGCATTATACATTGAATCTAATTGTCTCATTATTTTCTACCTCCATTCTTTTTGCTAGCTTTCATTCTTTTAATATCGCCTCTAATGTAAGTCATAAGTTGTTCAGTTACTTCATCTTTAGTTAGCAAGTTTTTAAATTCATGATAATCATATAATGCTTCTTTATTATCATGAGATATCATACTCTTTCCATGAGGAAGATATTTTGATCTACTAATAGCTTCTTTTATTCTATCGTTTAAATCTGAGAATAACTCATTTGTTTTTCTAAGGATGATATTTAAACCATCTTTAACTATTGCACTATCAACTGGGCTACTATAATCACGGTTCTTTAATTCTGTCCATTCTTTCATAGTCATATAGTCTTCTCTTTCTTTTTCGCTATTAAACTTAAATAAAACATGCTTTTGAGCTAACATAACCATATCTTGTAATACAACAGTTAAAGCTTCTCCACAATTGTAAACTGTTTGACAACTTGCTTCTCCCTCATATACTCTACCTAAACTTAAAGCACCTAATTCATCATTTATAACTGTTTTATACTTAGGTAATTCAATTCCTTTTAAATTAAAGCCTTTAAATACTCTTCTTGGAAGTTCATTTAGCATGTTATCAATTCTTTTTGTTAATAATCCATCTTCATTACTATTAAGTGCAGGTACATATGCAATATTGAATAACTCATAGAATTCATCATCAGTTAACTTAGAGAATACTGAAGCACTTTGCTCTAAGTAATCATAATAGCTCTCTACTTCTCCATATGATGCCTTTATTTGCTTCCTAGCAGCCATTACAGCTTCTCTTCTTTTCTTAGCTAAAGTCTTTCTGTTATTAGCCTCATTCATATATTGATTAATAAGATTAGACATTTCTACATCTATGCTATCAAACTTAGCATATAAATACTTAATGTGTTCCATCATAACCTCTTTAGATAAAAGAAGTGAATCATTAACTATAGGTTGATTGTAATAATATTTATCACCTTTACTTAAATAGTTAGTCCATGAACCCTTTAAATAACTAGATTGCATGTTTTCATAATATTCTAGTGCAAGTGGCGATAACTTTTCTGGATCAACATCAATTTGATACATATTATCCCCGATAGTCACAATAATATTCTCTGCTAGTGCTTTAATGTAGTTAGTAAGTATTGATAATCCAGCATTTTTTGCCTCAAATACTTTGTCATACATATAAGTTTCACCAAAGTCCATATATACATACTCTTGATCAACCATCTTTTCAGTAAATGCAACTTTTGGAGAAACTAGTGCATCACCATAAACATAGTTAAGATACCCTTGTATCTCTAAGAATATATGTTTTCTTTCTTTTACTGTCAAATTATTCCAATTACTAGAATGTAATCTTTCTAAAACAGTATTGAAATATTTATTATTAACAAATACTTTTCTAATAGATGCTCCCACATTCTCAATTGATGTATTTAATAACTCAACATTAGCTTCCATTTCTTCTTCTGGAGTCATTACAGGAGCTTCCTCATTAACATCTACTGCAGTTTCATTAACTACAGTCTCATCAGCTGGTTCAGCCATTAATGTCTCAACAATATTATTACCTTCTAATGATGCTTGTTTTCTCTTATACATACTAAAACCTCCTACGGACAACTAAATTATAACACCGTATATGACACGTTTCAACATTTTTTTAGCCCGCAAAGGCAATTAAAAACGGCAACTTTCATTGCCGTAATTAATTTATTAATTATTATTCTTTTATTGTTCTAGTGGCCACGATATCTACACCTAACCCTAAAACATCTTTTACTACTACATCTTTTACATTTATAGGAGCTTTAACTTCAACAGTATCCAAATATTTTATAACATCTTGAACTCTATCTTTTGGTAAATCTCCATCTGAGATAACAGGTAATCTTTTATATCTAGAAGAAACTATTTTAACAGTAGATGTTAAATATCTTCTTGGATCAGTAACCTCTTGTTTTCCATAAGTTACTCCCCTTACACAACTATTACCACTAACATTTAAATCATCATCTACAGTTAATCTACACCCTTTAGGACACATAATACAAATAAGTTCTCTCATCTCATCTATCCTCCACTTCTATAGTAAGTTTTCCTGCATCAGTATTAAACATTTCCTTCTTTATACTCACAGTTTCCATCTCCGCTGGTAGTAAGTGTAATTTTACAATACTTCTTATTACCTCTCCATTTAACTTAACTACAATTTTCTTGTTTTCCATTGGCGTTCTTACTCTAAATTTAAACTCAACGCTTCCATCAATGTTAGCTACATTTACTCTTTGAGGTAAGATATAATTTAAACCATTTCCAGCTTCACACTCTACTACTTTTTCACTACGAGTAACCTTGCCAGTTAAATACCTAGCAGCGCCTTTACCTGCAAGTCTACTTTCAGCAGTAACAAAGTCCACTAAATCATGAACATGCAAACTATTACCACAAGCAAAAATACCCTCTTTTGTTGTTTCCATCATTTCGTTTACAATTGGGCCTCTAGTATTTCTATACATTTCCATTCCCATGTCTTCAAGTAAAACATTTGATGGTAATAATCCAACACTCAATAATAAAGTATCAACTTCAAATTCCATTTCACTTCCAGGAATAAAATTAAGTTTATCATCCACTTTAGAAATAACAACTTTTTCAATTCTATCTTTTCCTACAATATTACTAACACTATGCGATAAATAAAGAGGAATATCAAAATCATGTAAGCATTGAACTATATTTCTATTTAATCCATTAGAATAAGGCATGAGTTCAGCAACCCCCAAAACTTTAGCACCCTCTAATGTCATTCTTCTAGCCATGATTAATCCAATATCACCACTACCTAAAATAAACACTCTTTTACCAACTAAATATCCATCTAAATTAAGATATCTTTGAGCCAATCCTGCAGTCATAACTCCACTAGGTCTATCTCCAGGAATCGCAATAGCTCCTCTAGTTCTTTCACTACATCCTGTAGCCATAACTATTGCTTTAGCCTTTATTGTACAATACCCTTCTTCTTTATTTGAGTAAATAATAGTTTTATCCTCATTCACCGCTAAAACCATCGTTTCCACTCTATAATCAATTTTTTCTTCCATGAATTTATCAACAAATCTTTGAGCATATTCAGGACCTGCTAATTGTTCCTTAAATTCATGAAGTCCAAAACCATTATGAATACATTGAAGTAATATTCCACCTAAATCCTTTTCCTTTTCAAGAAGTAAGATGTTTTCTACTCCATTTTCTTTAGCAGTAAGTGCTGCAGCAAGTCCAGCACTACCACCACCAATAACAACTAAATCATAAGTTCTCATTATTTCTTACCTCCTTTAGTTTCAGATTGTAAGATATAAGCTTCATTAGTGTCATACTTAATCTCCATTGGATCTTTATTTAATTCTCTAGCAAGAATTTCTACAATTAAAGGTTCACAAAAGCCACCTTGGCATTTACCAAAACCAGGTCTACATCTTTTCTTTACACCTTTAATAGTTCTTGCTCCTGCATTTCTATGAATTGCATCTACAACTTCGCCCTCACTTATAGACTCACATCTACAAACAATTCTTCCATATCTAGGATCAGCTTTAATTAATTCATTTCTTTCTTCCTCACTCATCTTAGAAAGTCTATTAATTTTTCTTCTAACAGGATTAAAATCTTTATTTTCTTCTAATGTTATATTTTCTTTTACTAAATCTACTACTTCTAAAGCAATACTAGGAGCACTTGCAAGTCCTGGAGATTCAATCCCACCCAAAACAATAAATCCATCATGATTCTCTATTATAAAATCTCCTGTAGAACCAGTAGCTCTAAGACCACTAAATTGACGAATCATATATTGAAATGGAATGTTATTAACAAGTGTAGAAGACTTACTTCTAACAGCATCTAAAGTTAATTTATCAGTAGATAAATCCTCTTTATCCTCCACCCATTCACTACTAGGTCCAACTAAATAATTACCATGAGTTGTAGGAGTAACTAATATTCCTTTTCCCTTAGCAGTAGGTGTGGGAAATATAACATGACTTACAAATGGCTTATTAAAATGATCTAATACAAAATATTCGCCCTTTCTAGGTTTAACTTCAAAAGTATCTATTCCTAGCATTCTAGCAACTTTATCACTATATAAACCGGCACTATTTATAACTACTTTTGCCTCTATTTCTTCATCATTAGTTTTAACTATATATCCATTATTAGTTCTTGTAACATCAATAACTTCAGTATTTAATTTTAAAGTTACTCCATTATCCATAGCATTTTCCATTAAAGCTACAGTTAATTCAAACGGATTAATAATACCCGCACTAGGAGCATATAAAGAAGCAATAACATTATCACTAATAAATGGTTCTAATGCTTTTGTTTCTTCTTTATTTAACAATTTAACTTCTACATTATTTTCTTTTGCTCTAGGCAAATAATGTTCAATAACTTCTAACTCCTCTTCATTTATTGCACAAGTCAAAGAGCCAATTCTTTTAAACTCTACATCAAGATTCTTTGCAATATCATCATATAAACTATTTCCTCTTACATTATGAAAAGCCTTTTTAGTACCTGGCTTTGGATCATAACCTGAATGAACTATTGCACTATTAGCCATTGAAGTAACATTACCAACATCATTTTCCTTATCTAGCACTAATGTTTTAAGCTTATACTTACTAAGTTCTCTAGCAATACTTGCTCCTACAACACCAGCACCAATGATAACTACATCATACATTATTCACCCCTCCTTATTTTTTATTTTCAGGTTTGAATTGTCTTGTAGCATTTACTGCTTGTTTCCAACCATCATAAATCTTTTCTACGTTCTTTAATGTTCTAGATGGAACAAATATTTTTTCTATTTCTCTCATCTTAGCTATTTCATTAGTATCTTTATACACACCTGTTGCAAGACCAGCTAAATATGCTGCACCCAAAGCTGTAGTTTCAAGATTCTTAGGTCTCATAATATTACAATTTAAAATATCACTTTGGAACTGCATCAAGAAATTATTAGCACATGCTCCTCCATCTACAGCTAAGCTAGTAAATTCATGATTAGCATCTTCTTTCATAACTTCCATTACATCCTTACTTTGGAATGCTATAGACTCTAAAGTAGCTCTAATAATGTGTTCTTTACTAGTAGCTCTAGTAATTCCAAATATTGCTCCCCTTGCATCATCATCCCAATAAGGAGCACCAAGTCCCACAAATGAAGGAACAACATATACCCCATCACAACTAGCAATTCTAGTAGCATATATTTCACTAAATCTAGCATCTTCAAAGAAACGTAATCCATCTCTTAACCATTGTACACTACTACCAGCAACAAACACAGACCCCTCTAATGCATAAACCACTTTATCCTTTAGTTTCCATGCAATAGTAGTAAGTAATCCATCATCACTAAATACAGGCTTTTCACCAGTATTCATTAACATAAAGCATCCTGTACCATATGTATTTTTAATATCTCCAACCTTGAAACACCCTTGTCCAAATAAAGATGCTTGTTGGTCTCCTGCTATACCTGCAATAGGAATTAATTCCTCTCCAAGTTCCTCTAGCCTAATTGCATCACCATAAATTTCACTAGATGATTTAACCTCAGGCAACATACTCTTTTCTACTCCAAATAGTTCTAATAATTCTTCATCCCACTCAAGAGTATTGATATTAAACAAGCATGTTCTTGAAGCATTAGAATAATCAGTAACATGTACTTTACCTCTAGTTAATTTCCAAATTAGCCAAGTATCAATAGTACCAAAAGCCAACTCTCCTTTTTTAGCCTTCTCTCTAGCACCTTCAACATTATCTAAAATCCACTTAATTTTTGAAGCGCTAAAATATGGATTAATTAATAATCCTGTTTTCTTATGAATTAAATCTTTATATCCTCTTTCAATTAAGTCTTCACAAATTTCTTTTGATTGTCTAGATTGCCATACAATTGCATTATATATAGGCTTATTAGTTTTCCTATCCCAAACAACTGTAGTTTCTCTTTGATTAGTAATACCAATACCAGCAATCTCACTAGTATCAATATTTCCTCTATTAATTGCTTCTTTTATAACTTCATATGTTGTATGCCAAATTTCTAAAGCATCATGTTCAACCCAACCACTTTGAGGAAATATTTGCCTAAACTCTAATTGTGCTTGAGATATTTTATTTCCTTTTTTATCAAAAACTATAGCTCTAGAACTAGTAGTTCCCTGATCAATTGCTAAGATATATTTCTTTGCCATCATTATCCCTCTACTCTCTTATTTAACCAATTAATTAAATCTTCTATAACTACATCTTTTTGTATTTCATTAAATATTTCATGATATAAACCATCATAAATTTTTAATTCTTTATCCTCTACTTCTAAATTATTATAAGTCCACTCAGCAGTACTAGCCTCTACTATTCCATCTCCCTTACCATGCATAACAATAGTAGGAACATTTATTCTTTTAATATTATCTTTTACTAAACCACAACCACCTATAAATACATTTTTCATAAGTCCCATTGTAGCTTCTTTTAAAACTAATGGATCATTATTATATTTTTCAACTACTTCCTTATCACTACATACACCATCTCCAAGATTATTTTTATATTTAATCTTTTTAATTAAAAACATTGGCAAAAACTTTAGTGCTCTTGCTTGTTTGGGCGTGACATTAGCAGCACCCGATAATGCTAAATAATCAATTTTGTCATTAAATGTAGAGGCATAACTAGTAGCAACTAATCCTCCCATAGAGTGACCTAATAATATTAGCTTTAAGTTAGGATGCTCTTCTTTAACTAAATTAATATATGTATCAAGATCTATAAGATAATCTTGATAGTCACTTAGGTCCCCTTTTACTCCTTCACTTCTTCCATGACCCCTTGCGTCATAGCGATAGACATTATACCCTGCATTATTTAGTTTTTCTGTTAGGTAGTCATATCTATCAAGATGTTCACATATACCATGAACAATTACAACATTAGCTTTAGGATTAGTAATGATATCTTTTTTGGCATATATCTTTACTCCATCTTTTCCCACAAAGCTAGAATCCACTTGATTCATAAAGTAACCCCCTGTATCTTTACCTTAATTATACTATTAATACACTAAAAAAAAGATAAATAGACAAACATTTTGTTTTTTATTGTAAAGTTTATATTAATTTATATATAATTAAATTAATGGGAGGTAATGTTTTATGTATTGCAAAAAGTGTGGAGGAAAAGTAGAAAGCTATGCTAGTCATTGTCCTTTCTGCGGAGAAGCTATGGGTGGTAATGATGTAACTGCAACTTATACTAAGTCTCCTGCAGAAGTTGGTGCAGGTCACAAGACTATTGGTAGTTGGATACTTACATATATCCTTGTAGGAATACCTATGGTAGGTATCATCATGATGTTTGTATGGGCTTTTGGTGACAAAACTAAGGCTGATCCAACATTTAGAAACTGGGCTAGAACAATGCTAATAATTGAACTAATCGCAGTAATTTTGGTTGTACTATACATCGTAATTTTATTGCCTGCGATAATGGAAATGATAGCGGCTGGAATGCCACCTCTTGAGTAAGAGAAAAAATCATAAAAAAAAAGGTTCACTCTACGTGAACTTTTTTTATTTATCTTTATTTGTTTCTTTTATTTGTTTTCTCTTTTCTAATAAAAAGAATAAGATAGTTAATACTTGAAGTGGGATTGCTATTATAAATAATTCTGAAATCTTATCTAGATAATCTTTCAACGTTAAAAACAATGATAACGTTGTTGTCCAAATAAGAGCACTGACTAATATACAATTAATTCTCTTCTTTCCCCATAATGAATTAAAGACAATTGCTACAATACAACTAATAGGAATTGCATAAACATAAACATTAGCCAATAATGTTCCTGAGATGTCAGGAATAGCCAAGTCTAAAATAACATATGTAGTAACTGCAACAAACCAAACTATACCAATAGCAAGTAAAGTTATTAATAGTTTATTCCTACCAGTTAAAAACTTAGTTGTCTTCTCTTTTATTTTTTCTCCAATAGTAACTGGAGATGAAGAAATCAAATCATTTACAGTTATATTATATAAATCAGCTATCTGTTTTAGGATGTAGATGTCAGGAACTCCTTCTTCTCTTTCCCATTTTGACACAGTCTTGTCAGAATACCCTAATTTGCTAGCTAACTGAGCTTGCGTTAATCCCGCTTGCTTCCTGTATTTAATTAAATTACTTGTAATAATACTTTTTAAATTTTCTATCTTTTCCATGATTACATGATACAAAAAAGATGAATATTAATCAACTAAAAAAGCATAATTCTACTCTGAGTAGAGTGCTATTTTTCAAATTGTAGAGTACAAGAAGGAAAGGGTAGAGCAGATTCTCTAGGGTTAATACATATATAATTGTTAGAATTTAAATATAAAAAGGAAGAGGGATGTTATGAAATATAAAATTGTAGTAGATTCATCATCAGATTTAACAAACGATTACCTAAAAGATGAAAATATTGGTTTTGAAGTTGTACCATTAACTATAAATGTAGATGGAAAGGAATATGTTGATAACGAAACATTAAATATAGATGAAATGTTAACGGCCATGCATAAATCAACAAGTAAAGCTACTTCCTCATGCCCAAGTTGTGGTTACTTTGCATCTACCTATGAAAAAGCAGAAAATGTTATTTGTATTACAATGACTAGTAAACTATCAGGAACATATAACTCTGCATATTTAGGTAGTAATGACTTAGCAAATAAAGTACATGTTGTAGACTCTAAAGCTACTAGTGGAACAATGCGTTTACTTGTAGATAAAGCATATGAGTTAATGAAACTAGATTTAGACTTTGATACAATTTGTGAAGAATTAGAAAAGTATAGAGATTCGCTTAACTTATTCTTCATTTTAGATAAGTTTGATAACCTAGTAAAAAATGGAAGAATGTCTAAAGTTACAGCATTCATTGCTACAGCATTATACATTAAGCCTTTATGTATGGCTAAAGAGGGCGTAATTGATGTTTATGAAAAACCTAGAACTATGAAAGGTGCCCTAAATAGATTAGTAGAGTCAATTGAAAAACAATGTAGTGACACATCTAATAGAACTTGTGTCATAACTCATTGTAAAAATGAAAGCGATGCTCTTTACTTAAAAGAAAAAATTAAAGAAAGATATCAATTTAAAGATATAGTAATAAGTGAAACTAAAGGCTTATGCTCATTCTATGCTCTTGAAAAAGGTTTACTTGTAGCATTTTAATTAAATAAAAAAGGAATATGATCAATATTCATATTCCTTTTCTTTTCCCAAAATTGTATTTAAACTTCTTTCTACAAATTGATTATTATATAAAGCAGCATACTTACCATCAAGAAGCATAAGCTCCCTATGATTTCCTTTTTCTATTATCTTACCTTTTTCTAAATAAATAATAGTATCTACATTTTTAATCGTAGAAAGTCTGTGTGCTATAAAGATACATGTTTTATCTTTAAATAAAGTATCTATATTATGTTGTATTAAACTTTCTGTATGACTATCAATATTACTTGTAGCCTCATCTAAAATAACAATGCTAGGATTACTTAAAATCACTCTAGCAAAAGCTAATAATTGTTTTTGTCCTAAAGATAATATGATACCACCTTCGCCAATATTAGTATTATATCCATCTTTAAGTCTAGTAATAAAATCATGCGCTCCTACAAGTTTACATGCATTAATTATTTCTTCTTCACTTGCATCTAATTTTCCATATCTAACATTATTAATAATCGTATCATCAAATAATAATGGATCTTGTAAAATAAACCCTATTTCATTATGCAAATATTCCAAATGATATTTAGTATAATCTAATTTATCAATACTTATATAACCACTTCTAGGCTCATAAAATCTAAATAGTAAGTTAGCAATTGTAGACTTTCCACTACCTGTTTTACCAACAATTGCTACTTTTTCTTTTTCCTCAATATTTAAAGTGAATCTATCTAAAACAACTTCTCCCTCATTATAATAAAAACTTACATCTTTAAATTCTATAAATCCACCAAGCTTATTATTTGGATAACAAGCATCATATTTATTAACTATTTCATCTTTATACTCTAAAATATCATGTATTTTTTCAATGGATACAACTTCCTCACTAAATGTTTCAATACTATTAGTAACTTGTGTAATTGAATCTAAACATAATCTAAATAGATTATAGTATAAGAATATTTCCCCATAACTAACATTAAGTTCATATGACATAATAAACATACATGCTAGACACAAATAGAAAACTAAGTCAAATAATCTCCAAAAGGATTGAACAAAAACATTACCTTGCATCCTATATTTAAATCTTTCATTAGTTAATGCCACTAATTCTTTTTTACTCTCTTCTTCTAAATTTAGTGCCTTAATTGTTTTAAATCCCATAATTCTTTCATTTATATGAGAAATAGTTTTCCTGTTGACTCTTCTAGATTTTTCATGTAACTTACTTCTTTTTTTAGAAACAAGCAAAGAGATACTTGTAACTATAGGAAGTGCAACCCAAAGTATAAGACTAAGCTTAGGATTAATAATAGTAACTAATAACATAGTAAGAGTAACCCTAAGCATCGCTCTTATCATCATGGGAATAGTCCAAGTGATATGACTTGTAACCATATCTGTATCATAATCAATAATATTTAAAATAGCTCCACTTGAATGCTTACTATGATATTTCATATCTAAATATATCGCCTTATTAAATATCTTATTTTTTAGATTAACTGCAATCTTAACTGACTCTTTTAACCCTATTTGATACATTGTATGAAATAAGATTCCTGTAGCCATAGAAAAGATAAATGAAACAATTGCAAAGATAATGATCTTATTAATTTCTCTACTTGCTAAAGCCACATCTATTCCATAATAAGCACTAAATAAAGTTCCACCAATACCCAAAATACCTTGTATACAAATTAAAACTATACAAGTAATAATAATCTTTTTGTGATCTTTAAATAAGTATTTATATCTACTAAAATATTTATTCATTATCATCACCTACTTTAATATTTTGTTGTAATGTCCATACATCCTTATACAACCCATCTCTTTTAATTAATTCTTCATGTTTTCCCATATCAACAATTCTTCCTGCATCTAAAACTAATATCTTATCTGCATCCATTACATTCATTAAATTATGAGAAATAATAAAAGTAGTACAATTATTATCTTTTAATCCTTCTTTAATTTTTCTAGCAACATTATTATCTAGGGCACTAAGAGAATCATCTAATATAAGAATGTTTTCTCCCTTTATTAAACTCCTAGCAATTGATATTCTTTGCTTTTGCCCTCCTGAAAGAGTAATACCTCTCTCTCCTACAACTGTATCATAACCAGATACCATATTAGAGATATCTTCTTTTAAACATACTTTATCTACAAAACTATCAATATCTTTAACTCTTTTATTTAATATAGTTAAATTTTCTCTTATTGTTTTAGCAAACACAAATGATTCTTGATTAACAATAGCGATATTATCTCTTAAATATTTTTTCTTAATATCTTTTAATTCAACCCCATCAATAGTAATGCTACCTTTTTGATAATCATCTACTCTAGTTAATACATTTATAATACTAGACTTACCACTTCCTGACTTACCAATAATTCCAATTGTATCGCCTTTTTTAACACTAAAAGTTATATTATGTAAAATATCTGTATCAAGGTCATCTCCATATGCCATACATACATCTTTAAACTCAATGTTACCCTCTATTGGTGGAGTTAACGTGCCATCAATTTCAAAATCTGTTGGTACATGTAAATATTCATTTAATCTTTTCTTTGCAACTCCAGTTTTAAGCATTGAATTAATATAACTTACTATATCACTGCTTACTCCTACTATTCTTCCTGATAAAATAACTAAACTTGTAGCAATACCTAATCCTAACTCTCCAATATAATAAAGATAACCAATAACTAACATTGCAACAAGAGCATAAATAGCACTTAATACATCCATACTTAGCCAATATTTAGAATAGTCGTGACTAACTTCAAATCCTGCTTTTTCTTTTTGATAAACACTCTTAGAAAATTTTTCTTTTTCCACCTTTTCATTAGAAAAAGTTTTAACCATGCTTATATTTGTAAAGCTTTGTTGAGTTCTAGCATCTAACTCTGAAGAATATTTTGAAGACAATTCTTCTTTCTTTTTAATATGAAAAAAACAAAAGAAAACGCCAATTGAAATAACTATTAATATAACAAAAAGCGAAATAATAAAGTTAGTAATATCTAGCCTGAAAATTTGTAAAAGCAAAGTAAATACTGCAAATATCGAAGACAATAAATGCCAAATAGAGTCATTATAAAATCTAATATATTTTTTAGTATCTTGAATATTTCTTTGAATGATATCACCAGTTGAATGACTCGCTAAATAACTTTTAGGTAAATCGATAACATGACTAAAAAATCCCACTACTACTTTTGAAGTCATCATATTAGTAGCAAAAGCTTTAACAAAACTTCTAAGTAATTTCATTACTAAACCAATTAAGGCAATACTTAAAAATATTACACAAATACTTATAACAGCACTTTTAGTAGTCTCTCTATCTATAAGTACACTTAAATACTCTGGTAATACACTTCCTTCATTATTAAATAAGGCTAATGCTTCTCCAATAAAAAGAGAAATGATAGATTCTATATATTCTGCCAAAAATGAAAATACAAGTGCAATTAAATAAAAAGGAATAAACTTAGCTATATGTCTAAATATATAATTTTTCTTTTTCATTTAATCACCCCACATTTAAAATCATAACATAAAATTATAAATATATATAAAAAAGCAACCTAAAGTTGCTTAATCATTTAATTCTAAACTTGGATTTACTCCATCATCGATACTAGATTCTTCTTCATCACTATAAAATCCAGCCATCGCCGTCATTGCAGCATTATCCGTACAACACCAAAGTGGTGGTAATACTACTTCAATATTGCTATCTTTCTCTTTTACTCTATTTACAATAGTTTCTCTTAATTCTTTATTAGCACTAACTCCACCTGCTAATAATACTTGATTAACTTTATATTCATCAAGAGCTAAAATAACCTTATCAGTTAAGATTTCTACTACTCTTTTTTGAAAAGATGTAGCAACATCTTCACTTTTAAATTCTTCACCCTTTTGCTTCATATTATTAACAAGATTCAATACAGCAGTCTTCAATCCAGAAAAAGAAAAATCATATTTGCCTTCTACTTTTGGATATGGCAAATTATATTTATTTTCTCCCTCATGTGCTAGTTTATCTATAATAGGTCCTCCAGGATACTCAAGTCCCAATACTCTAGCTACTTTATCATAACATTCACCTACTGCATCATCTTTAGTTTCTCCAAGCAATTTAAACTTGTATTCACTTTCCATTAAAACAAGTTCACTATGTCCACCACTTACAACTAAAGTAAGTAAGGGAAACTTAAAGTCACTTATGTATCTAGATGAATAAATATGTCCCTTCATATGATCCACTCCTAAAAGAGGAATATTGTGTGCCACACTTATTGCTTTAGCAGCTTGTATACCAACATGAAGAGCTCCTATTAATCCTGGTCCTTTAGTATATACAATTAAAGTAATATCTTTATAGTCTATATTTGCTTCTTTTAAAGCTGCATCAATACAATACATAATATTTTCAAGATGCAATCTAGAAGCAAGTTCAGGCATTACTCCCCCAAACTCTTTATGCTTATTAATTTGGCTTGATACAACATTAGCTAATAACTCTTTGCCATTTTTTAAAACAGCAATACTAGTCTCATCACAACTTGTTTCTATTGATAATATCATTTCTTTATTGAGCACTCTAATTCACCTCTTTTTGCATCACATATGCATCTTCTACATTTTCATAATATTTTTCTCTAACACTTATCTTTTTAAATCCATACTTTTCATATAATGCTATAGCAACTTTATTACTAACTCTAACTTCTAAAGTAATTGTATTAATATCACTATTAGAAATTCTATTAAACATATCTTCCATTAAAATTTTAGATAACCCTTTACCTTGTAATTCTTTTCTTATGCTAACTTTTGTAATATCTATATTATCAAACATTAACCAAAAGCCATAATATCCTAAAATTACTCCCTCATGTTCTAAAACATAATTATAAGCTATTTCATTTTCTAAATCCCTAAGATATGCTTCTTTATTCCATTTATCTTTATATAAAGAAGATTCAATATTAACTACTTCCTCTAAATCTTCTTTTGTCATTTCTCTTACTATCATAATTAATCCTTTAAATAAATAGCATTAGCTCCTTTAGGATCGCTTACTACTTCTAAATCTTTATAAATCTCAAACATATTATCAATAATAGAATTATCATTTTCCTTACCAAATAAATATGTATCTCCCACTAGATTGTATCCATTAGTATCAATATTGACTAAATAATCCACCGTGTCTTCTTTTAGACATTTACCTTTATTATAAACCCCATAATAAGCTCTTTTACTTCTAGCATCAATTAATGCAATCGTATTTTCTTTGTTACCCGCTAATGCTTTTAAAGATGAGACAACTACTAATTCTTTATTTAATACTGAAGTAAATACTTTAGCAAAAGTCAAACCAATTCTAATACCAGTATAGCTTCCTGGTCCATTAGTAACTACAACTTTATCTACATCTTTAGATTCTATATTGCACGCTTTAAAACACTCTACTATTTCCTTAGCAAGTACTTCTGATTGTCTTTTAAAAGCATCGTATTCTTTTTTATAAACAAGCTTATCATCAATAGAAAGACCAATAGCAAGTTCTTTATTACATGTATCTATAAATAATACTACCATACTCTCTCTATCTCCTTTTCAACCTCTATGTATTTACTTCCTACACCTTCAATATGAATAGTTCTAGTTTCATCCCCATTTACTAAAATATCCATTTTTAAATATTCATCTGGCAAAAGATAACTAACATATTCGCTCCATTCAATAAAACAAACATCTTCCCCTTCAATATACTCTTCTAAACCTAAATCTTGCTTTACCCCTTCTAATCTATAAGCATCAATATGATAGAAATCATATTTTTCACCATTATAACATTTCAATATATTAAATGTTGGACTAGTAACATTACTAGTAACTCCAAGGTAACTCGCAAGTGACTTAGCAAATCTAGTTTTTCCCGCACCTAGATCCCCATTAGCAAGAATTAAAAAGCCATTAAAAATAAGCGAAGAAATAATCTTAGCAAGTTTATCTGTATCTTCAACACTATTAGACTTAATTGTTATCATAATCTTTCCTCATAAAAGCATTCCAAAATGTATTAAACCCATCATTTATAATTTGATCATTAAATACAAGCTCTCCATTTTTGGCATGCTCTTTTAAGCTTTCTAATTCACTTTGTAAAATCTTTTCAATTTCTTCCCCATAGCCGTATTTTTCCTTATTTACAGCATATTCATCCTCATCTAGTATCTTTAACTCTCCTTTAACAGTTTTCACTAAATCTAGGTCATAATCGATATATTTTATAACATCGTCTTCAATTATAATGGGTGAGGCAATATTACAATAGTAATGTACACCCTCACTTCTTATAATACCAATAATGTTAAACCATCTATGCTTATAATAAGTTGTAAGAGATGGTTCTTTTGCCATCCACATTCTTCCATCATATTCACGGATAAGTGTTTTAGCATTAGAAATCATAATTTTTTCATCATCTTCATATACTTTACACGCCTTATCCCAAACACGATGAATACTACCGTCATGTTTAAAGCCCATGACACGCATCCATTTAATTTTTTCCATATTAATAATCACTACTTTCCATTCCCTATTATAACACTATTAGTGAAATACATAAAGACGCAAATAAAAAAAGAGTAAGTCTTTAAACTTACTCTTTTTAAATACTTGTTAAGCAGCCTTAACTTTCTTTCTAAGTTTCATCACTAAGAATCCACCACCGACAACACCAACTGCACCTAGTACATAGAATACCCATGCAAATGATGCGCCACTATTAGAAGATCCATTTCCTGAACCATCTCCATCTGGATCTGTAACATTACCATTTCCATCATCGTTATCTACTAACAATAATATCAAATATGTTTCTCCATTAATTTCAATCATATTTTGTAATGCTGCTGGATCATTCAATCTAATACTTGTAGACAAGTTATGAACGTCACTACCATTGTATTTTCTTATATAAGTGAACACATTATCAGATAAACCAACAATATGAACACCATCACTCATCTTGATACTATCGAATGCAGATTCATTTCCAGAATATGGAATTGCTAATCTATCATCGTCATATTTAATCAAGAATAATTGTCTATACTCAATATTTGTAGTTGTTGTAGTTCCACCAACATTTTGAGATACATTGATTGTTAAGTTGCCAGATTCATTCTTAGTTTCCTTGTAAACATAGAACTCGCGTTCTGCAATATTATTAGCCTTATCATTAACTGTAAGTCTATATAATCCTGTAGCAATAATATTACCGTTTTCATCAATATAATCAGAAACCACATTAGGATCAAGAAGTTCATAAGATGTACCATTAAATCTTTCAAGTGCAACAGTTTCTTTGTTCTCCTCTTCAATGATGTAATGTACAAACTTAATGCTATCATTTAATGTATATGAATCATTACTACTGTTTGCAATACAATCTGTTGCAGCAGCATCTGTACACCATACTTCATATTCATAATCAGTTGGCTTATGTTCACTAGAAGCATACAAATCAATCACTGGAGCATTTCTATCAAGTTTATAAGTATACTTATATCTAGTACTAATATTTCCAGCTCTATCAATTGCATAGAATTCTAATATATTATCACCATCTGATAATGCTAATGTTATCTTGCTTCCATAGTCTTTGAAGTTAGATGAGCCATTAGTACTATACTTAATCTTACATGTTGAAACATTTGCATATAATGAATCAGCATTATCAGCACAACCAGGTAGTGTCACTGTAAGTGAATCAGTTTTTGTATATATTGTTTGGTTATTTGTAGCTATTGTTGGAGCAATAGTATCTTTTAAGTATACATATACCTCTAATGATAATCCTTCACTAGCTGTACCTTTATATTTAAATGTACACTTATAATATCCTGCATAAGAACCATTTGAATTACCAGCTTCACTAGATGTACATGTCTTGCTTGCTGAATCGCTTATTAGTCCTTCATGTAGAATTCCACTAAACTCATCAGTAACTAGAATTGAGATATAACTTAATCTATGTTCTGCAAGTTGAGTAAACAATAATGCATTATGAGCAGTAATTTCAATGCTTGACTCATATTTAGTTCCTTGTAAGAAGTCTTTTACTTGCTCTGTTGGTTTCAAATAATTATCAGTTAATGTAAACTTAGGAAGTTCTGTATTAACAACATTAACTTTAAATTTAATCTTAGTTGATAGATTATTTGAGTTAGTAACTTCGTAAACCAAAGTATATTTACCTAATGCTTGTGGCCTGAAGTCGCTACCATCTGTTAGAGCTGTAGCAAGTCTGTTTTCTTCATTGCTTTCTAACCTAGATGATCCTAGAGTAGAGCCAGAAGCTACATATTGGAACGCATTCTTATCATATGAACCATTTATTTGATTTGGTTCGTTAACTTTCAATGTCTTAATAGCATTGTATAAAGAGATTCCACTAACCTTAATGTCTTTATATTCCATAGTGCCTAAATCAATAACATTATCATTAACACTATATTTAGAAAGTACTGTTAATTCTGTTATTTTTGCAGGCGTCTTATCAATTACTGTAAATGTATAAGACTTAGTAGCAGTATTTACTTGCTTCATACCATTTCTATAATATCCACCATCTTCTAATGTATATACCATTGTATATGTACCAGAATAGTTAAGTGAAATCTTTCTAGATGCAGCATCGTAATTAGCATAGACATGTCCATCATGAGTAAATTGCATATTTTCCTCACAACTTTGAGGTGCAAATACATGACTTGGAGAACTAGCATATGTTAATACGAATGTACAAGTTACACCTGCAGTACCATAATAATTATCATCATATGTTAATGTGTTTAAATTATATACAGCATATTCTTCGCCATCAGCTTGAACATTTATATCAACTGATTTATTTACACTAGAAGTTCCTAAGCTAAATGTTGGTGCTATAGTATCTTCTACTATAATTGGAAGATAATAATAAGATGTATTATTATTTTCATCGGTGTATTGAACATAGAAGTTGTATTTTCCAGCAACTGTAAGTTGAGTCAATACATAATTTTCTGAATCATCAATTAATCCTTCAGTGTGAGGTTGACCCTCATTCATGCTTCCTGTGTAATACAAGAATACTTTTGTTTTATTTGTCAACTTATCATATTCTACACCATCAAATCTTAATAAGTGCTTCAATACAGCTAGTAGAGCCTTACTAGAATCTTTAGCTGTAGTAGTAGCTTGTAGATGTAATACATTTTCAGCACCTGTACATATTGTAGAATAGTTGCTTGCGTTTGTAGTACATACTGACATCATTGATGTAGCATCACCTAAAGACATCTCTTCTGTTGAACGAGTGAAGATATATCTATAAGAACTATCTGATAAGTATTGACGTATGTTAGTGTCAGTAATAGTAAATAATTTATCATCATTTACTGTAGAAATAACTGGATTGAAGAAGTCAAATTCTTTAGTTAATTCTGTTAGTGAATTATTAACTTGAGACATTCCATCATATGCTTGTAACTTAATTCCTGTGATATATGGAACATCAACTAGGAATTCATTATTTGCTAATGCCATAGCAACTATTACTCTTAGAGGAATTGTACATATACTATTTTCGTAAATAGTCTTAGGAACAATAGATGTAATTTGTTCTGAAGATCTATTAATAATATATTCTATACCCTCTATTGTTACATATTCTGCATCAGCAGCAACTGAATGTAATGAATAAGACATTAATTTACCTTCAATTGTAACAATATTAGCATATCCATCTATAACTGGAATACTTATAGGTATCTCTCTACTTCCTGATCTATATAAATATCCTTTAGTTGTATTGTATCTAAACTTATATCCTACACTTCCTGCATCAACAGTAATGTCAACATAATCAAATGAAGTGTCTTCGATAACTATATCCGTTTCAAATGTAGGAATAGTTCTATTTGCAACTAATATTGTATAACCAATAGTTGAAGATGTTGTAATAGCCGTATCTCCATACTTCAATTCGATGTCAGGAGAACTTGCATCAACTTTTATGTTATAAGTCTTGCTATTTAAACAATTGTTAGCGATATCTAGGTCACATACCATAATTGTATGTTCTCCATCGCCTTTAATTTCAATATATGGATTTGTATTTGTATCTTGTTTAGAACTTAAACTTCCTCCATCAATTGAATATTTAAATAATGTAGCACTTTCTCTTTCTTCAGATACTGTAAATGTAATTGAAGGAACACCAGTAACATTTGCGTTATAAACTACATTTTCGTCTATTTCGACAGAAGAATATAATACTTTTGGAGCCTTAGTATCAACAATTAATCTTAATACTTTAACTGTAGAATAAATTACATTTCCTGCACCGTCAGATTCAATAGCAATTAGATAGAATACATATTCGCCATCCATATAGTTAATAGTAATTGAAGAAGAATATAATCCCTTATCACTATCATATGTAGATAAGTCAACAACATCTCTTGAGATAAAGTCTGAAATACCTGATGTAGCAGACCATGCATCATTGAAAATTGAACTATTATTAATATTTGGATAGTTGCTAGCTCTAGCATTTGCATCTTTAACAATATATCTTACAGTACGAACATTAGACTCAATATTTATAATTTGTTGAGAGTTATTATAAATAATTTCATCTTCTGCCACTCCATTAGACATTATTCCTGTATTTTGAGTAATGTAAGGAGCAGTAATTGTAACACTCCTCAAGTCTAATTCGCCATACATATAGAATACTGCTTCATCGCCTCTATAATCTTTTGCATAAACCTTGATGTATTTTCCAACAAATTGACTTAAATCTTCAATTACATCTGGTCTAATTAATTCAATTGTATCCTCAGTTACAGATTCGCCATCAATATTTTGAGGACATGATGGTTGACTATCAATAATTTCACAAACTGCGTAACCAACAATAGAGAAATTCTTTACATTAATTGTTGTGTAAACTAATGTAATAGATGCATTTTTACCATCAGAATCTTGATGTAAATTATACGCAAAACTAGAAATTGGTAAATCTTCAAAGTTTTCATGAGTTATTTCTGAAGATAATTTAGATACATTACCTGCATAGTCAACTGCATCCACATAGAATGCTTGATATGGAATCTCAACATATCCACCGGCATTAGCAGTTCCTAATGTTAATGCTCTTGTATCATCTGCATAAATAGTAAACTTAGAATGATATGCATCAACTAATTCCACTCTTACAAATTGACCAAGATTTGTCTTATAAGGTGTGTATTTGATATAAGCAACATTATCATTAGTTGTTGGTGGATTGCTAACGTTTGTACCAACATGTATATCATCGCTTACATTATCAATAGTAAATGAACTTGCGATAGCAATATTATTTATCACTTTTTCATTACCAAATTCATCAGTGATAGAAACAGTTATTGAATTGTAGTATCCATTCTTAGCAATTATTACATATGTATCTGGGCTAATAACTGCATTATCAAATGTAGTGATAGCAACTTTTGTAATATTAACTGAATCGAATATCGCATCAACAGCACCCAATTTAGCAAATATAGATTTATAATATCCACCATTTTCTAATGTGACTGGTTGAGCCTCATTTGATTCGCTTAGTAATACAGATACTCCTGTATAGTTATCAGCAGTTATGTAAGTTAATGTTGTAATTGCACTATATACACCAACTTCATGATTAGCTGCATTCATTACTACTTGAATTGATACAGTATCACCGTTAACTAATCCTAATGATGCGATATCAATTTCGTATGTTCTAATAGAACTATTATATTTATACTTATTAGGATCATTTGGAAGTACACTATCAGCTCTAATTACTGTTGTTGGCAATGGTATACTTATATTATTTGAATTCTTAACGTAAGTACCTGACACAGATATTTCAGATAATGTAGATGTTATGTCTGGTAATAAATATACTAATTTTTCATTACCACTAGCATTACCAAAGTATCCATTATGAGTTAACGTACTTCTATCCGCATCAAATACAGGCTTATCAGTTCCTTTAACAATGTCACTCTTATCAATAGTATTTATAACGATATCTCCACCGAGATCATCAGTACAATTAGTAACACTATATGAGCTTACAATACAAACTCTATATGTTCCATTATCCTCTACTGTGTGTTTTGTCATACCTCTAGCCGCAGTAATTTCAGCAAAGTCACCATCTTTTTGTTGATACCATATAATATCGTATCTTCCAGCAACGGTTGAAGTATCAATTACAGTTGTTAAAGTTACATTAGCACCTATAATTTCACTACCACTTCTATTTACTGTGAACTTAATTCCACCAGATACATTATTAACTACGTATTTATGTGAATATGTATTTCCAACATTATCAATTGCATACAATACATATGAACCATTGCTTATCAAATAAGTTGAAGTGTTTCCACTAGGAGCCATGTATTGGTAATTACTATTCAAACATGTCATTGTTGCAGCATATGTTAATTCATCTCCACTAAATAGACATATCTTTTTCATTCCACTAGTGTCATCTAGTATTGAAGATAGCTTAGCAACAATATGTTGAGAAGTAATTATAAATGTTGTAGTGTCAGTTGTTGTGATAATGTCATAAACATTTTCGTAGTTAGTATAGAATGGTTCATTATATTCAATTGTTCCACCAACACTATTTGTTATTGTATTATGATTATTAACATAAGGGTTGTCCTTATCAACAATTATTCTTATTGTATATTGATCACTTACGTTACCTGCAATATCAGTTACAACAATTGTAATATCATTTATTGTCTTAGTAAGAGCAAATGACTCTTCTCTAGCATTTGAATATCCAGCGCCATATACCTTGCTAACAAGAGTAACAGTTTTTCCAACTAAATCACCACTGCTAGTCATTGTTATTGTGCTAGATTTAATATTTTCATTAGCCATAAATGACATTTCTTGAGCTGATGCTACTGATGAAGAAACATAATATGTATTTGTTCTTTCATCATAGTATAATGCTTCACTATAATCATCAATATTTATTGTAGGTTTTGTTATATCAATATTTGTCTCGAATACTTCACTTGTATATGTGCGACCAAGAGCATCAGTTACAACGAAGTGAATTCTTGCATTAGCGATATCTTCCTCAACACCTATAGCAACATAAGAAATCTTACCGCTAGGGAATGTATTGATATCACCATAGCTAACATCATTTATAAACATTTCTATAGACACAATATCGATAACTGTATCTTCATCCCCAACTATATTACTAGATGTAATAGGTTTAGAGAATTCTTTTGAACTACCATTAATAGTTTCCATATTAAATGAAATTGTAGAATTAGCAACTCTAACATTTTCAATAATTGTGTAATCTGCATAATTTCCTGCAGCATCAGTTACTCTAACTAGAATTGTATATGTATGACCAACAACTAATTTTTCATATTTTAATGTTGGAATAGTTATAGGATCTGAGAACTCTGCCGAATCTGCAGGTCCACCATCCATTATATGACCAAATTTATATGACACAATTCCACTAATTGTGTTATTTGGTTTTTCTGGATCTTGTTTATCTTCTGCATCTATTGTAAGAGTTGGATCATTACAATAATTATATCCGCCAATATACAAACATCCTGTATACTCATGTCCATTAGATTGAGGAGCATATGTATCTATATTAGTAACATCTCTAGTAATTACAACGCTATTACCAGCATCATCAAAGAACTCATAGTTATATGTTCCGTTTTCTTCTTCATTGAATGTAAATGTATATATACCATTTGAATACTCAGGAGTAATACTTGCACCATCATCAACATTGCTAGTTGTATAATTACATCCTGCCATAATGTCTCTATCACAAGTTAATGTGATTACTATACTTTTACTTTGTTCAGGACTTGTGCTATCAAATCCTGTAGTCATGTATTCAGTTCCCTCATATATTCCATTATCAAACTTCACATTGAATAATTCTAGAGCAACAACGTTGTTGTTAGTTGCATCATTTAAGTATCCTGTGATCTTAATGTCATATAATCCATTGAAGATATTATCGAACACTAATTTATTATCTACAAAGTAAATATTATCAGTTGTTCTACGTAGTCTATTAGTAAATGAGTAAACTTCACTACCAATTTCAACAATATAATTTGCAACATATTCATAAGTTTCATAGTCATTGAATAACTTAGATAAATCTATGCTATGTTCATTATAGTATCTATCACTATCTATAACTGCATCAGAAGCAGATAAATCTACAACCAAGAAGTTATATGTTACTAGTAACATAATCTTTGTCTCTGTATAGTAACCATAAACAATTGCAGTTCTTCCTAATGGTAGAGTGAACTCAGTATCGTTTCTTGTAATTTCTCCATGACTGCTTGTCATTGAAATAAATACAAATTCTATATCGTTAGCCTCTGCATGTTCAAACTTAATTGTTGGAAGATTTCCATCATAATAAGCAACCATGTAATCATTACCACGCCATGCATATTTGTCATTAGATATTCCTGTAATAACTACATTTTGAGCGGTAGAAATATCAATTGTCTTATCAACAATGTAAGACCAACCACTATTTTCTACAACAACATATGTAATTAGACAAGTAGCACTAGGCATACTAGAAGCTTCACAATTTGTTACGTTTGGAGTAATAGATGTAATTCTTTCATTTCTATACTCTTCTGAAATAATTGTTGAAGAATCAATTACGCTATATGCTTCACCTTCATAAGGAGGGGCAAATCTAGTTTCAATATCCTCTTCTACAATTGGAGCATTATCAACACGTAAATTAGTCAATGTAATTGGATAAGATAATGTAATCTTAGATGAGTTTTCATCATCTGGATTAATATATCTAGCATTGATAGTCATCTTCATTATATCTTCTAGTTTTACATTCTTAGAAACTTTTATTGTAAGAACATTGCTATTCTCACCAAATCTTACAGATACATTTTCAGGTATATCTATAACATTCATAATCACTAAGTGTTCATCTAATACAATGTCGTATGAATCAACACCATTTTTACCATCAACTAAAATATCACGATAATCTTTAGCAACATTTGTTGCAACTAGATAATTATGTTGTCCATCAGTAGCACCATCAAAGTAATTATCATGTTCTACTTGAGTAACAACAAATTCTTCACTTACATTACCAATTACATCATAAATTGGTAATACAGTAATCTTGAAGTTTCTATAATTAATATTTTGATCTAATTTCAAGTTATATGTTATATCTACATACCCACTATTATTTAGTTCAAGTCTATAAGAAAGAGCTTCAGTACAATCAGTAGTAACATTAGTTACACAATAACCCCATCTCAATTCACGATCTATGTCGCTATTTCTATCAATAACAGCAATTGTAGCAGTTAATGTTTCTTCTGTATAATGTAATTTTTCTAAATAAATTTCTGGAGCAGTTCTATCTACAAATAAATCAATAGGATAGTTCTTAGTATTACCAACATTATCAGTAACAGTAACAACAAGAACTTTATCTCCATCACCTAAGTGATTAATATCAAGATATCCACTTTCTGGTACGATTGTTTCACAATCAGTAACATCTAACTTATCACATACTTGATATACAGTATTTGCAAGTCCACTATCTGTAGATAGTGCTTCTTGAATATTAACATACTCACTAGAAACAGGAATCTTGTGTTGTGCATTATCTTGGATAGTACCAAATACTACAGTTGGAGCACTTCTATCAATAAATGTAGAGAATGCTGTAATAGTTTCAACTGCATAAACTTTATTTTCTCCAGTCATTCCTAGAGAAACAACAATTTCATTATCTGACTTATTGAATTTATTACTACTATGTACAAATGTTAATCCTTCATTATTAATACTAATAGTATATATTCCATTGCTTTCAGTTATAGTTGCATAACTAGTAACATCAATAGAATTAGCT
Source organism: Bacilli bacterium (assembly GCA_017517765.1). GTDB lineage: Bacteria > Bacillota_I > Bacilli_A > RFN20 > DUOF01 > RGIG6178. The sequence goes on from JAFWYE010000009.1 coordinate 78,471, forward strand.
TTATCTAATCCTAAATAAATTGTTGGATTCTCATATAGAGGTATATTGAAATCAACAACAAATTCTAGTATAGAATCAGCATTCTTAGGAATTAAATATACTCTATCATTATATTCAATACCTGCTGTAATTGAAGTTGAATCAATTGCAGGAGTAGTATTATCAAATCTAAATGAATTTGAACTTATAACATAATAACTTTCCATAGTCAAGAAGTTGAATGTTGCAACATTAGGTCCAACAAAGTTATCTTGAATACCTCCATCAAGAGATAATACAACTTGACTACCAGACTTCATAGTAGTAATTACAATATCTCCTAATCCTGCAATTTGGCTACATAATACATCTCCACATTTTAGCGCAAACATATTAGGATTATTAAGCTCAGCCATTATGCTATCATATTTACCAATATTGTTCTTAATTGTTACTTTTGGCATTTGAGTTCTTTGAGAAATAATAGTATTTCCTGGATCTACAGTCATAGTAACTTTATATCCACCATCAATACCAACAACATTATTAATTGTGTGTGATACTGATGTCTCATTACCAGAAGTATCAATTAACTTACCACTAATAAGAATCTTTTGTGCACCTGTTCTACCATACATTGGTATCTCAGTAGCACCACTATTGTTAAATGCCTCATATTCAACACCATTAATCTTCATAATTAAGTTATTTGTAATACCAGCTTCTAAGTTGCCGATTGTTACAACAACTTTATCAGTTGAGGCTACATTACTATTACAATAGTAAGTTATATCACCATTTGTAACATTGGTAGACTCTATACATGCATTATGAGAGAAAGTAAATGTAGGTTCGTTAATATGATCTGTATCTACAATGTACTTAGTATTGTAAGCAATATCATTACCATTTAATACATTATACGCATTATCATAAATAGTTGCCTTACCTAATCCATATGGTTCAAAACCAACAATAGTTAGAGGTCCATTTTGTCCTGTTGTAGGTCTATACTTATATGTAATTCTTCTTCCAGAAACTGTAACATCATCGAACGCTACATCTTGCTCACCAATTTTTACATTAAGTTTTGGAGCACCATTAACTATAATGATATCTCTATCAAATTCATAAATAATATCAATTGTATGAGTTGTATTAATATAAACTGTTTCAGTCATTGAAGTTAAATTGCTAGTAATTCTAGCCCCTTCAGGTCCATCATATACTACAAAGTTGAAAGTTTGTTCGATATTTTTGATTCCTGCAACAGTAACTTTGTCTTTTGGAATTACAACAACACCATTATTTACAGTCCATGCACCTGTATATAACAAGTAGTCAGAACCTTCAATTTGGCCCGCAGCAAGATCACCAGTAAAGTTACCTGCATTAGGAGTAACAAACTTAACATTTGTTGTGTCTAAAGCTCTAACATAATATGTTAATACATTACCATCACTAATTGAAACTGGAGCACCATATGTATTTGTTAATGGATTCTTTACATATGGAATAAATATTGGTCCAGATACAATGTTTATTCTTACAACTACTTCAGCTGACTTATTTCCTACTAAATCAACATAGTATCCTTCTGGAATTGTTAATGTATACACTGCATTAGGTTGAGCTGACTTAGTAACTCTAATCTTCATATTTGCATTATCACCAGCACAACTACCATGATTTACACCACATAGAATTGCTGTATTTCTAATTGCATGTTCATCATTAACATTATAGCCTAGAACAATATCTTGAGTTGAGTTGAATGTATATTCTGCCAAATCAAATCTTACTATTGGTGCATCATTATCGAATACAACAGACATAAGAGTAATAGCACTATCACTATAATCTGTAATTGTTACGGTTGTATTAGTAAGGAATGTGTCATGTCTATATTTATATACATAATATCCACCACTAGAATTATAAGATAATTCACCATAATTTACAGACTTAACTTCTCTTGTAGTATTGAAGTGTAATTCATATGTTTTTGACACTAAATTACTTACTAAGTAGTGTCCATTAAATAGTACATTATGAGTTTCATTAAATTCATCATCAAAGATAGATCTTGTAAATTCAGAACTTTGATTAACAAATATGTATTGAGTAACAACTTCCTCATTACCATTTCCATATTCATCTGTATAAGCATCAGCATTAATTACTAACTTATTATTAGCATCAAATGAAATATAAGATCCACAGCCATCAAGAGTTAGAGTACATGTTAATACTTTTTCATCACCCGTTACTATTGTTATAGTATTAGGCTTTGCCTCACCAAAATAGTAAACTTTGTTTGCATCTTGATTAATATATGTAATATCAGTTATTCCAACAAATGGATTATCATCTCTTACATAAATCATTATATGTTCAAACTTAGTAACCTTAGATGGATTACCAGCATAGTCAATAACGTGACCAGCAGGAATAATTGGATTGTAATTTCCTGTATACTCATAAATATATTCGAATCTAGATTTTTCTGTAGCTAGATTTGCATCGCTAGTTGTTAATTCATAAACAACTTTATCACCTGGCTTAATTGTAGTCTTACTTCCTTCAATTAAGCTTATACCTACAATTTCAGGAGCTGTATTATCATATACAATCGAAATAGGTTGATTACTTGCATTCAAATATTGAATAGAACTTGTTGAAGAGATTGTTGGATTATTTGCTAAGTCAAGTACAGAATATGAAATTGACTCTATTACAAATGCACCATCTGCTAAGTTTGCAATATTGTTAAGTGATAACACAACTTTTGTACCCATTACATTATTTGCAACAGATGTAACAAATGAGTTGTAACCCTTAATATAAACTTCTACAACACTATTAGCGTGTAAAGCTTCTGAGAATGCAACTTCTAAAGTTGCTTTAGATAAAGTTGTTGCACTTAAATAATATTTTCCTGTATTAGCGTTTGCTTCAACACCATTTACAATTACTTTAGCGCTTACTAATGTAGGACTTACTGTATCAATCAGAATGTCTCTATATTCTTTGATATAAGCTTCATCGGTTTCATTAGTTAATAAAGTTGCACTGTTATATGCATCCAAGTCAAATGCATTTGTCTTAATATTTATAATCTTGAATGTTCCTTCATCATCTGATAATGGATAGATGTTGAAGATTAATTCGTTAAGACTTGCTTCACCAATTACATCAGTAGATGTTCTTTCTCCTATCATATAAGTAATAGTAGGAATACCAGTAACAGATAATCTCTTAGTTCCCGCACTTAATGTTACTCTAACAATAAAGTTAGAATTAGTAGAGAACTTATTATTATATTCATTATTATCATTAGCCTTATTAATCTTAACTCCGCTTATGTAAATATTTGTATTATCTAGCACATAAGTTGTAGGGCTACTTTCTTTTCCAGCATTATCAATAACAGCACCAGAGCTTATAATGATTTCATGCTTCTTATCAGATAAACCACTAATTGTAACAATATGAGTAGTTTCATCAATTGTTACAGTTCCTCCAGGAACTTGAATCTTACTAGGATCAGTAATATAACAATTTACATTTTCTTCCTTATTACATACAACTTTAAACTTAGCTTGTGTATCAGTTCTTCCTTCCTCAAGAAGTTCTAAAGAAGCAGCAAAATTATCGTTATCAACAACAATACCTAAATTGTTATTTGAATTAATATTAACTGTATTATATAGTACATCACTAGCTGGAGAAGCAAAGCCAATAAAGCTAACTGCTCCATTATCATATTTACCAATTGTATATTCATAAGTATAAACTAGTGTAGTTGTATCTTCAGGTGTATTAGGTGTAGCAACCACAGCTTCAATACCACCAATGCTAATTCTAATAGAAGGTACTAAACTATATATAATTGGGTTAGTATAAGTTATCACAAATCTAATTGTGTCTCCCACCATTAGCGTAGTCTTATCATTTGATGTCTCAACATCTAATTCTACAAGTGTTTGAGAATCAATAACTTTATACTCAATAGTTTTACTAGCATTTGCCATTCCTTCAGCAAAGAATGTATTACTAGGAATAGTTAAATTAAATCTATTGTTAGCATCAGGAGTAACACCTTCAGGTGTGTAAGTATAATATCCATTTAGATGTTGGAATAATGCTGTGTTAGAAGTTAATTCTACATTTGAAGCGAAATAGAATGTAGTGTACTTATCAATATAATACACAAATGTATCTTCAGCACCTTCTTCAATGTAGTATATAGCTTCTTTATATGTTCCATTGATATAGATGTATGGAGTTAATGTATAACTATCTTCTGTAATATTTAATACTACATCAACAGATTCAGACTTATTACCTGCATAGTCAACATAAATACCCGCAGGAATAGTTATAGTTTTAACTATTGGCTTAGCTCCATATGTGAACTTATATGCAACTGAATTTGTTGCGTATGCAAACACCACATTAGCATTAGCATTAGTACCAACTTTTACATTTTCTTCACTAAGTGTATAAGTTCCTCCTGGTGCAGTATAAACACCTTCATTAGGAGTTAAATTATTTATATTAATATTTAATGTTGAATTTTCTAATTCAATAACTGGAGCTGTTCTATCAAGAACAATATTTGTCTCAATAGCAATTAAATTCTCATTTGTATTAACATTTCCAGCCTCATCAATCATATAGATTGTATAGCTAAATTGTAATCTTCCATCTACGCTGAAATACTCATTTGAGAATGGAATTGTTACAGATGTTCCTGAAATACTATTAAATTCACGAACAATTGTATCTCCACCAGTATTATCAACCCCGATAGTAACTCTTGCAAACTTTAATGGCTCTGTAAAGTTAATAGTTACTCCAGCTTTATTAATATTAGTTTTGTCTAGATAATATAAATCATCATATTTGAATGCTTCCAAAGAAGAATCTAATTTAATTTGTGGATCACCACTCACATCAGGAAGCGTTGTATCAATTACTAGTCCACTGCCAACATTCCATGTTAATGCTTTTGCAACAAAATATGTACTATCATATACAGTACCATCATCGTAATTGTCGATAGACACAATTGTTAATTCACCTGAGTCTTCTTCTCCAATAACGATAGCATATCTAACAGAAGAATTAGAAGCAGAAGTTACAAAGCGAGCTTCACTTGTAATTTCATCACCAGTACCAAACTTGTAAGTTATGTAAATTATACCACCATATAACTGAACTGGCTTATCCAATTTAACGTTAACATTGATTGTAAAGCCATAACCAATTTTAGCTGTACTTGTTAGCACTGCGCCATCAGTACCAGTATATTCAATAGCAGATATACTAATTCCAGTATTTACAAGTGTATATGTATCACTTGCAACGCTATTATTCTTAGCATAATCAACTACAGCACCTTCTAATAATTTGATTGTAGGTCTAGTTGAATTTTTTATTCCTGACCAATAAATTGTAGTTCCAATTACTGTAACACTACCTGCTGAAACTTGAACCTTGCTTGGATCTGTAATAACGCAATCAACATAAACAGCATCTTTATTACATTTTAACTCATATTTAGCAGTATTACCCTCAAGTCTAAATTCATCTACAAATTCTAAACTAGTTTTTAATTCTTTTGTATCAACAATAATTCCTTCTTCGAATATTTTACTAGCATCAGCTATAGTTTCTACATTTGCACTATAGTCCATAGCATTAGTATTATATTTAATTTCTCCTGATAGACGGATGTTATAAATTCTACCATCAGCAAAAGAAATGTTATCAACAGTACATACAATATGTAATTTGTCTTCAGTAATCTCACATGTATTATTAACAGTTGGTTTTACATTTGCGTTATTATTTAAAACAGCAATCGCAGAATTAGGCTTTGTTACATCTTCTAATGGCATACTTAAATCAAATGTAGCAACTAACTTAGTAAACTTACCATATATATTAGTTGAAGAAGTAAGTTTTGTTGCTCCATTATATAGTTCGATTGAACTTAAATCATGAATACCCACAGTATGGAAATCAACATCTAAGTCAGCATCTATTTGTCCAGATAATGGTTCAAAGTTAGTTATTCCATAGTAGTTAGTTATTTGATATTTTTCAACAAAGAATCTAACTCCATCAGTATATACTGGATATCCTGCAGAGTTATTTTTGAATTTACCTAAACAAGTTATTACAGATGTATTATTTGTAAAGTTATTTACAAAAGTACATGCATAATCGCCAATAATAGAATCATCTATTATTACTCCTGCTGAATCTTTAGGTTTAATATTTAACACAATTCCATCAGTCTTTATCTCTTTTACTAATGTATTAGCCGCAATAGTTAATTCAAAGCCACTACCATTCATAACAACAGTACCAACTTCAGGTCTTACTAATGCAATATTAGAATTACCCAAAGCAATTGCAGTTTTATTAATATCTATAGGAATAGGTTTTTCAGTAGAATTCATTGTATCTTTTGCATAGATATAATATGTATCTGATGCTGTAGCAGTATAAGTTAATTCATATCTATTATTTCCTTTATCAACAACAGTTGCATTTTTAAATTTCTTGTTACCATTTCCATCTAAAGTATATATGTCAAATTCACCAACATTAATGAAGTCTAGACCACTTTCATCAGTGACTATTGCTGAAATAATAACATCATTGCTTGCATAATAAATCTCATTGTCAAATGTAGAATGATTATTTACTACATATGTTATTTCTGGAACGTTATCATCATATGTTATTTCTCCAAAAATCTTTGAAATTGTATAATTTGAATTATTTAATTTGAATAATGTTGTTATAGGTGTAGAGCCATCTCTTGGTAATATTCTTACTATACCAACATCAACTGACTCATATTTTACAAGATTAGCAGCTGGTAATGTAACCTTTAGTGTCGTACTTCCATAACTAACTTTTACTTCTAAGCTAGAATCTACGTCTTTATAAGTTACAACGTCAGTTCCATCTTTAACCTTTCTAATGTTGCTTGATAAAGTTAACTCTATAGACTTAGCTGTAATTTTTCCAATAGCAGCCTCATATGTAGGCATTGATCCAACCATATAATTACTACTTTCAGTAGAGAATGCAGAAACGTTTACTGCAACACCAGTTCCAATATTTGGAGTTCCTCCCTTGAATACTAATGTATTGGCAACTAAGTTTACATCTTCTCCATTAGCAAGTCCATCTTCCCATGTTATATATACTTTTTCTCCTAATAAATCCTCACCATAAGCTCTAGTAAGATATGTGCCTGAGCCTAATAATTGACTCTTATTACTATCTTTATATATTTTAACTTTATCTTGAACTGTAGCTAGGTTAATATTTAATACCTTTATATTAACAGTATACGCTCTATCACCACTAATTGCGAATTGATATTCAGTTACACCTGTAGCAGGACTAACAATCAAATCATAAATACCTGCATTAGCATTTTTTACGTTAGCTGATGTAATTGTATTATTATTAGCTTTAATAGCGAATACATATTTTCCTTCTATATCAGCCAAATCAATTTCATTTTGTTGTCCACCAATTCTTTCAAATGCGCGATCTACTCTTCCAGCAAAATCTTCTGAATAATCAGAATTCATAGATGATTTGCTCATTTCTAGATAAATAGTACGTTTAGAAACTGTAACTTTAATAGTTCCAGTAGCAGAAGCTAAATCACTAATATATTTATGCGAAATAACAACATTGAAATTATGCTCACCTACAGTATTTGTAGCAGCATTAAATACAGATGTATATTCGTATCCATATTCATTTAAAGTCTCTATCATTGCAGTAGAGAAAATTTGACTAGCAATCTCACAATTTGCATCTTGAACAGTACAAATTGCATTATCAGCAATAAATGCATAATATATAGAACTAGAATTAACTAGTTGGCTTGTATCTCCATATAGATAGATATTTCCTCCACTTTCATTAGTATAGAAAGCAGAAATATCTCCACCAGCAATGCTTGTTAGTTGAGAATCCATTATACCAAGTGCGTATGGAGCAGCAACTGTTGCTGGAATTGTAAACGTGAAGTTCATATAGAAATCAGCATCTACTGTAACAACACTTGACATAATTGTTTCTGTGTCAATATCACCATTTGATTTCTTATAATCATATTTTAGTATAAATTTGCTTGATGCGTCTAAATATCTACTATATTCAATATCTTCAAAATATGCTCTAACAGCAATTTTTTTACCACTCTTACAATAAGTGTTAGATTCATTAATCTCACACGTAGTAGATGATGGTAGTACTCTATATGTAATTTCTTTATCCGCTAAAGAAGTATCATAAACAGCACTAATTTTTGCATCTACTGTTGTGTTAGCACTATTTCCAGCATTATCAGTGATTTTAATTGTAAATGATAAATCATTAGCTAATAGTTTAGCGCTCACTGTTGTATCTAAAACAAGTTTTACTTTAGCGGTTGTAGCGTTAACAATTGTACATGTAGGCTCTTGACCAGCTAAGAATCTAGCACTATATGGATATGTAACTTCACATGCACCACCTATTGTAAATCCGGCACCAGCATCAGCAATAACAAATTTATAATATACTTCGTAATTTCCACCAGATTGGATAACATAATATAAAATTTCATCATCATATAAGGCAGCATCATCTGTCTTAGATAATGTATAAGCACCAATAGTAGGGGCAATATTATCTACTACTATTTTTAAGTTTAAACCTATATCTTTTTCATAATCAATCTTATCTTTTACATGAATTCCTATTCCATCTAAAACAATATTATTAGAACAACCACTTATTCTATATGAAATGTCATTATTATATGTTTTATTTAATGTTACATTACAAACATCACCTAATGGTACTTTATTAGAACCAGCATCAGTGTAATACAAATATGTATCATTTTTATTAAATCCAGTATAAGTATTTATATATGCATATGTTTCTTTATCAGTTTCTTTCATATACAAAGTTTCTAAACTAGGTGCTATACCCTCTAAAGAAATAATATCTTTAGTAACAAATCTTTGTGTTATAGCAAATGGCACATTGCTAATTGATGTTGACATCTTCGCACCATCATAGAAGAAATTCCTAATTTCCATAGAAACAGCATCAAAATCAGTATTTGTAGTTTTAGAACTACTAAACGCCATTAAAACACGATTTTGTGAGCTATCACTTTCAAATGTAACACCACTAGAAAGAGTTAATTTAGTTACCCCACCTAGTGTGAAACGTATAGTATATGAAGTAAGAGTTCCATCAAATACTAGCTTAGAATAATCAAATTGTGTCTTATCTGATGCAACCATTTTAAATACAAGAGTATTATTATAATTTAAATAATTTATTGTTGTTGTATCTTTATATTCAGTTGCTTTTAAGAATCCTACAATTGAAGAAACTTCCGCATTTGGTAATACTTTAACAACTGCCTCAAGTCCAATACTACGATATGGAACTTGATTAAATGCGCTATCATATATTGATCCAGATATAGAAATATCTTTTACTTCTTTAGCCCATGTTTTAGTAACTTTATATTCTAGCACAAGAATAATATAGTCTCCACTCACACTAGAAGTACATGAACCAAATCCTTTATTTCCTAATTGTATCATATCTGACGTTAAGTCTATTCTAGGAGAAGAACATACATCATGTGAAACCATACCACTTAGTATCATAAGTGGTGATTTTTCTTTAATTGCTATAGTTAATTTTAATTCATCCCCAAAAGTAACAGCATAAATTTCATTTCCTCCAAGTGGTAGATCTGTCCAATCAGATCCAGTAACAGATGACTTATGTTCTAATGTTACTCGAAGATCATCTATATTATAAGTATCAGCAACAGTAAATGGTAGTTCAGCTACACTTGTATCATTAACAAAACTGAACGTAATATCAGATCCATTTTGAATAGAATATCCTTGATTGCTAAGTTTTATAGTATCAGCAGGTATAGTGATTGTGATAGTTGATCCATCCTCAATATCCTCAATCATATCAGAATTAAATCTTAAATAAATGTAAGTTTTCTTAGTTGACTCTACTCCAAAAGCACTAGCGCTTGTGTATGTATTGCCATCTATGTTGATAGTTACTTCTTTTCCAGGAAGATTAGAAACGCCTGTTATCTCTGGTAAGTTAACTAACACATCAAAATAGATTGATGGATTAGCTGCAGTAATAGCAGAATAATACACCTCAGAACCGTTTTCAATCATGTCATACCAAGTAAGTGTTGATGTATTATAAACTTTTGGTCTAAATACCATGTCAGACTCATAGAAGAAAATTTCTTGTTCCAATACAATATTTTGTCTTGCAGCAGTTGTTTGAATCTTGTATGTAGTTAATGGTATCGTTAATGAAACTTTATGTTTTCCTTCAACAAAGCCTGTGCCCTTACTGATTGTAATAGGATTAGTATCATCAACAATACTCAAACCTATAGCACTAGTTTCTACATTAGTAGCTCTTAATCCATTCTTTAATGCATTACAGAATAAGTTTTCATCATTACAATCACCATTCATATACTTGAAATCATAATTATTGTAAGTTGTATTTACATTTTTAACGGATATAGATGTTGGTCCAACATATTCTAAATTATTCTTTAAATAATAAATATGAAGTGTATATTTAAATTCACCATTAGAATCACAAACTACACTTTCATCAGCTTGTTTTATACATCCTAGCATTTTACTATCAGGAAGTTTGTGAATCATAGTGATTTCTTCCATATAATAAGCACCAGTTATGGTAGAACCAATTACAGCTTGAGACGATAAGTGTGCAGATGTATTCATAGTGTTCCATCCTGCACTAGTAGGACTAGTAATTCTTGCAACTATATTACTTGTTCCTGCTTTAGAAAAATATGAAGCATAATCAAGATACATTGTATATATTAATTCGCCTTTAGAACTACTTCCCGCAGCAGATATATAACTATTTACTAATGTTGATTCACCTACCGTAAATGTAGGCATTTTAGTAGATGTATTACTAATATAATTATCCATTGAATAAATAATTTTAATAAACTTTATCCTCTTAGTTCCTTCTAAATCATAATCATTTTTAGCACTGATAGTTAATTCTTTACCCACATAATTAGCATCCAAATCCAAAGTACATGAGGCACCCGTTGCTAAAGCAGATGAACATGTTTTCTTAGTTACACCAGATCCAGTAAGTTCAGGAGCTTTTATTGCTCCAGTACCATTGTTTGTAATAGTGATTCTAAACTCGCCTTTACTTACAAAATAATAATTGTCCACACCAGAAGCTGATTCTTTATATATATTTTCAGCATTAGTTTTATTAATTGCAACAATAGTGAAATCAACTTGACGTGTGTCATATTTAACGACACATGAAGTCGATACACCACTCTCTGCATTTGTAACCTTTACAGTAACGCTACCTTCAACAGAAGCAGAATTTACATGCTTTATAACATATGTAGATGATGTTGCAGTTTTTGAATCTATTGAATAAGTATATTCTGTTAACTCGTCTACTTTAAAACTTTCAAATCCCATCCATGTAGGAATGGTAGAAGAGCCATTATATGAAGAAGTATTAAATCCATACCCCGCATCAACAAATGCATCAAGTAATGAATCTGGATTGCCATCTTCATCAAAGTCTAAATAAATATCATAACCACTAGGATCCCCAGGGCGGTTACTACTTGTTTTAACCTCATAATTAGCACTTACAATATTAGATTTAAACTTAGGAGCATAATTATCATACCACAAGAAAATTGTTGTTTTTAATCCTTCGTGAAGTGTTGTAGAAGTGTTATTTCTCCACGCACCATAAACATGTAATTCAACTCCAATAGAAAATCCACTAGTTGGCGAAGTCAATTTGTTAAACTCTAAAGCACCTGTATCTGAACGCGCATTAGAAATTGTTGCAACATTACTGTTATATTGTTCATTTTTATTTGTTATAGACGTTTTGCTACCTCTCAAGAAATGTATTTTAGCATCAATTGAAATTGCGCCAAATCCAGTTTGATCAGCAAATGTTATATTAGTAGCATTTTTTGGGACTTTCAATATATCTTGAATCTCAATTCCACCACTTTCAACAGTGTCACTTCCCGCTCCTCCATAAGTGATTTTAATCTTAGGAGCTGTATTAGTTATATATAAGTGCTCTGCTGCGTCACATAATTTGTCCATTCCAACATTATTGCCACAGAACCTATTTCCAGCTTTATCTGTAAAATTCTTAACTTGAATATAATAATCCACAGTTAAATCATATTTTCCAGGAGAATCAGCGAAAAGCGATGTAGGGAATACGCCTGAAGCTGTTTTAGATAGTTCCACATTATTAACGGTTTCCATTACCTTATCTTTACTATTGAGCAACTTAACAGTAAGCCCTGTTACTGAACTTTGAGCATTTGTATCATTAACCGCCAATGAAATTGTAGGATTATAACAGAAAGTATCAATGGAATCACAAACCATATTCTTTTCATCTTTTGCAGTTACTGAAACAGTTGGTGCTGTCTTGTCTATAATAACTTTGAATGTTTGAGCCTGATTTTTTTGCCCAGCTTGAGTTGAGAACTTATCTTTAGGAACTGTAATTGTTATAGTAGCCTCTGCCCCACTTGTTATTTTTATTTTGCACACCGTATCAGAAAATCTAGATATTCTATCAGATCCAATTGTTGATCCAGCGCTTGATGTAACAGTAATAGAATCACACGCTGTCTCTGTGATAGCGGTTAAAGAAGCTGAGCCAGCACTTAATGTCAAAATTATTTCATCATTTGTAGATGCACTATGTGTATAAATATCTTTTCCACCATTTTCTTCAGAGCCTTTTCCAGCAAGCAAAGATCCATCCACAGTCATTGTAAATGCTGGAGTGGCATTACTAATTATTACTTGATAAACAAAATAACTTCCCGAAGTTGTATTAGCTTTTCCAGTTCCTTCTGTAGCCTCATTTCCAGCAGGATCCTTTAAATTGGATTTCAAAAGACATAAATATTTTGTTTTCTCTTCATAAGGAAATGTTATGGTAGCCTTGTAACTATTTGTTTTTTCTGTTTTATCGGTACCATCACTACAACTAGAATTATTAGACCACCTATATTTGACTGTTATAGAATTTCCGGCCAAAGATTTAGGATCTCCAGTATCTGCAAAAGTAAAGGTAATTGATGCTCCTTTTTTTCCATAGAAAATTTTTGAAGCATATGTACCATCAGAAGGATCGCTTATCGAAGATATTTTAGGAGCTGATTTATCTATTCTTATTGGAGTTGAAGCAGAAGGGCTCGCATTTCCCGCCGCATCTAGAGCTCTAACATATAATGTTTTATCGCGAGGAGCAGACCATGTATCAGTATATGTATTACCACTTTTTGTTGTAGTACTATCCCAATCTTGCCAGTTTGAATTATCATAACTATATTGATATTTTGAAAATCCAGTATACGCATCTGTGCTTCCAGAAGCTTTTACAGTAAATCCTTCATTTTTCCAATTACCACCACTAGCATTAGTTAAAGTAGGCGTGTTTGGGGCATCTCCATCTTTAACTGTAAAAGTTATAGATGAAGTGTCAAGAGCCCAGCTATCTCCAGTACTAACTTTAATTTGAGTTCCGTTAGAAATTGAAGAAAAAGGAATTTTTATCCAAGCACTAGAAGGGCCGTTCCCCTTTCCAACTGATTCAACTGTGGATGAAGACTCTATTTTTGTATAACTACTAGAAAAATATATTGTTGTAGATCCATTACAATATGTATCATCGTAAGCTAAAAATTTAACTTGCGTCCCACCTACAAATATTTTTGCATCCCACAATTCAAAACTTGTACCAAACCATCCTTCAGTGGCAACATTTTTAATAATGACATAAGCATAGCCCTCATTAGTTATAGTAAATGTATTACTAGACCACGTACCTCCAGAACTTGATGAATAAGTAGTTCCCTTAGAGCCACATCCTCCAGCAGAAACATCTTGTGCACTAACTAGTATCCCAGCAAATAAGAATACAGCAAAAATTGCAAAACACCTGCAGAGTCTTGCAATCACCTTCTTTATTGTGTTATTTGTTTTAGTTAAGTTCTTGGACATACTTCATCACTCCTCATAGATATACCTATTGTAACATTTGCATATTAATAAAATTAATATATTTGGACGTTTTTTTGCCAAATTTGTCGAAAGCTTACTTTTTTGTATAAATTTTTAATTTATTTCCAAACTAATTTTAGAAGTTTTAGAAAGGGAAAAGGTAAGAAAAATGAACGAAACTTTTAGCTTAAGTCCTAAGGATTGTCTCTACATTAGCGACTTATTAAATCACACTTCAAATTTCATAAAAAAAACTAACTATTATTATGAAATGGCTATGGAAGAAGACGTTAAAGATCTTCTTGAAGATCTTAACGTCTTACTACTTACTCAATATGATGATTTAGTTAGTATGTATGAGGAGGCAAATTAATGAATAATTTAACAGATAAAGAGATGCTTATTGACGTATTAACAAGCTTAAAATCACTGGCTGGAATTTACCATCATTTCAGTATTGAAGCAAGCAATGATTTTGTCTTTGATATAGCATATGACTTGCAAGATGAAATTTTAAACGAGCAAAGAGAGTGTTATAACAAACTTGTTGAACATGGTTGGTATAAGATGGAAGTTGCCCCATCAAGCAAAATAAATCAAGAACTAGTAAAGTTTGAAACCGCCCGCAGTGAACTTGATGAATATTATCTAGGCTAATTTATTAGTAAACTTTTATCACCCTAAACATATACTTAAAATAGGGAGATGAATAAATGGATACAAATCAATATCAATATGCCATTCCCTATCCGAATGGCACACCAAATGCCCCATATCCTCAACCAAATCAAATTACCCCACCCCCACCTTTGCCTTCAAACCCAAATTATACAAATACCCCCTATCAACAACCATACAATAAACCTATAACACAAAATGAAGAATCTTATATCGAAAACATAATAAGACTAAACAGAGGCAAGCTAGCCACCTTCTATATGAGTTATAGCGACTCTAATGAATGGAGAGATAGAATTTATAAAGGAATTATTGAAGCAGCAGGTGTAGATCACATCATTATAAGTGATCCTAGAGATGGAAAAAGATATATATTGTTAAATATATATCTAGATTGGGTAGAATTTAACGAAGAGATAAACTATGATTATCCTTTAAGATAATTAATCAGCAAGAGATTTTTCTCTTGCTTTTTTATGATTTTCCAACCCCAATATGATTAAATTTTACTATTTTGTTCCCTTCTTATTTCCAATATTGATTTTTATTTACTTTTTTCTTTTTTTACATATACTCGCTAAGTTATAATAATTTTGCGAGGTGTATATGAATGAATAATGAAAAAAAAGTAGCAATTATGTATGATTTTGACGATACTCTAGCACCAGGAAATATGCAAGAATATGCTTTTATTCCTAATCTAGAAATTGATGCTGGTGAATTCTGGGATCATTGTTCAGTTTTAGCAAAAGAACATAATATGGATAGTGTTTTAGCATACATGTATATGATGGTTAATCTGGCTAAACAAAAAAATCTAAAAATAACAAAAAGTGAATTCTATAAGCAAGGAGAAATTATCACTTTCTTTAATGGGGTAGAAACTTGGTTTAAAAGAATAAATGATTATGGTAGATCTTTAGGACTTGAGGTAGAACACTATGTTATATCATGTGGCTTAAAAGAAATTATCGAAGGAACTAAAATAGCAAAAGAATTCAAAAGAATATTTGCATGTGGATTTGCCTATGATGAAAAAGAAACTCCATTTTGGCCAAATCATGCTATAAACTACACAAGTAAAACTCAATACATCTACAGAATTAGAAAACAACAACTAGATAACTTATATGATTCATATGAGTTAAACGAATATATCAACGATAGAAGTCTTCTTATCCCCCACTCTAACATGATTTATGTAGGAGATGGAGAAACTGATGTACCATGTATGAAAATAGTAAAAAATGAAGGTGGACATTCTATTTCAGTTTATAACCCAAACAAGGAAAAGAAGATTAAAATTGCTAACAAACTATATAAAGATAACAGAGTTAATTTCATTGCTCCTGCTGATTATAGTGAAAACAGTAAAATGGAAAAAATTGTTAAATCTATCCTAGATCAAGTGGCAATAAAAAATACCTTAGATACATATAAATAAAAAAGGATGACTAAAAGTCATCTTTTTTTATCCCTTATATTTATATAGTACTGATGGCCTATGTCCACCCGTTTTTCTAGTCTTATTAGTCTTAGTAACTTTAGAGTCAATTTCCCTTCTAAAAACTGGATCTATTAACTTTTTATCTAAGATTGCCTCATATACTAATTGAAGCTCTTTTAGAGTAAAATATTTAGGCATCATATGGAATACAAGATCAGTGTATTCTATTTTATTTTTAAGACGAGTAATACTAGTTACAATTGCATTTAAATGATCAAAGGCCAAATAATCATTACTAATATCTTCATACTTAATAATTCCCCACTTATTAACAGTTTCTTTTATAACACATTCAAAAGAAGTTTCATCATTATAAAATTTAATTGTAATAATATCATCATCTTGACTTACATCAATATTAAAGAAAGCAGCATTAGTTTTTAACTCTTGCTCTAATTTATTTTTATCTACAAGACCTAAATAGGCACTAGATAATACTCTAGTTCTAGGATCTCTATCCACACTAGAAAAAGTATATAATTGTTCTAAATAAATATTATCTAAGTTAGTTTCACTAAATAATACCCTTTTAGCACAATCTTCAAGCTCTTCATCTAAAGATACAAATCCTCCAGGTAAACAATATTTATTTATAAATGGATGAGTATTTCTTTTCACTAAAAGCACACTAAAGACTTTTTTATCAAGTTCTCTATAACTCTCTTTTTTAATATCACTAACACTAAAAAGAACTATATCCGTAGTAATAGACATCTTTTCATAATCACTGCTTTTATAATTAGAATAAAACTCATTTTCATCTTGAGTATCGCTTATATCTTCTTTATATCCTTTTTTATAAAATCCTTTTTCATTTATATAATCATAAACAGCTTTATCTAAATATTTAGAGTAATCAAAGTTCTCATTATTATAATAAAAATTTCTTATTTCGCTACTAGAAACAGAATTAGTAACTACGTTACTAGCAATCACTATTTCCCCTTTATACCCGTTATATTTAGCTAACTCTTCTTTGTAATCTATATCTCTATCAATAATTATCAAATTATAAGTATCTAAGATATACTCATACTTTTTCCAAGTATCAAATCCCTTAAGATTATCTGCTCCCATTATAAAATACAAAGAATCTCCAGGATAAACACTTTTAAGATAATCTAAACTCCTGTAAGTAGAAATAAGATTATTTTTAAATTCATAATCACTAATCTCTACTCTTTTATCATCTTTAAAAGCAAGTTCTAACATTTTCATTCTGTATTTACCATCAAGTAAATTACTCTTTTTATAATAATTACCTGTAGGTAATAATACTATTTTATCAACATATCCATTATCTAAAAGAGAAGTAACTATTTCTTTATGCATCAAATGAATTGGATTAAAACTACCACCATATACACCTATTTTCATTGTATTACCTCACTTACAAGCTTACCTGTATCTAAAACTTCAACAAACTCACACTTTTCAACTTGCTTATTTAAATAAATCAAATCACTAGTATAAATCTTAGAAAAAAGTTTATCCTTATAAGCTCTTTTAAAATTCTTTAATCCCTTATTAAAAAGAGCATAACAAACACAAATATCTACTCTAGTTGCTCCTTCAATATCAGTTAAAGCACTAATTAGGGTAGTACCACTATCTAAAATATCATCTACGATTAATACTCTTTTATTAGTAAAATCATAATCCTCACTAAAATATTCCACGATTGGATTACTTCCATCTACTATTTTAGTTAAATCTCTTTTTTTACTAAACACACAAAGATGCGCACCTAAAACTTTAGCATATTCTTCAGCTCTTTTTTTACCACCGTTATCCGGAGACACTACCACATCATACTTATACTCACTAAATAAACTAGCAAGAGAATAACTTTCCACCTTCTTATGTGTTCCATGCGCTTCAAAAGTAATGATTCTATTAACTCCTAAATGTTTTAAATCACTTATAAACATTTCAAAATCTTTACTCTCCCCATCATTTAATGCATTTTGTCTACACTCATACATAAGAGGTAAAAATACACTTATACTTTTAGGCTTATCTAAGGCATTAATGACTCTTCTAAGTTCAACATAATATTCATCACTTGAATAAACTCTTTTCTTGCCTCTATATTTATAGGTCAAAGGATATGTAAAATCAGAAAATATAACAACTTCTTCTTCCTTTACACTTTCTTTTAAAACAATCTTTCCTTCCCCATTTTTAAATTTAATAATCTCAAAGTTAACTATACTAGCATTTAGATATTTATTGATATTTTTAAACTGTTTTAAATAATTATCAAAAACAACAGCCTTCATAATTATAACTCCTCTAGTTCACTCAAATATAATTTATAACTAAGATCACTATTAAGTCTTAAATCGCCACGCACACAAATATCAATGTCATTAACTCTTATTCCATCTGGGGAACAAGTTCTTTTAAATTGTTGAATAAAAAATCTTTTAATGAATGTAGTCAAAGCCTCTTTTATCTCTTCTTTAGAGTATTCTTCAAAAGTATTAACCGCTAAATAATATAATTTTTTAACACCAGCATTATATCCTAGGAAGTGATAAATAAAGAAATCATGAAGTGTATAGCTTCCCTTTAAACTTACCTCGCTTGATTGAGCAATATTTCCTTTTGCATCAAGTGGCAATAATTCTGGAGAAATAATAGTATCTAAAATACTCTCTAATGTTTCTTTAAATACTCCATCATACTTATTAGATTCATATCTAATTAAACTCTTAACCATTGTCTTAGGAATATTACCATTTACTGCATAGTTTGACATATGATCTCCATTATAAGTAGCCCAACCAAGAACACATTCACTTAAATCACCAGTACCCACTACAAAACCATTTAATTCATTAGCTAAATCAAATAATATTTGAGTTCTTTCTCTAGCTTGAGCATTTTCATAAGTTATATCATAGTTATCTTCTTTATGACCAATATCCTTATAATGTTGAATACAAGCATCTTTAATAGAAATTTCTTTAAAAGTTGCACCCATTTCTTTTATTAAATTAACAGAGTTAGTATAAGTCTTATTACTAGTACCAAATCCAGGCATAGTAACACACACTATATTCTCATTAGAAATATTTAAAATCTTAGTAGCCCTCAAACACACAAGCATAGCTAAAGTAGAATCACTACCTCCACTTATACCAATAATCATCTTAGAATTCCCTAATTGTTTAACTCTTCTAGCAAGTCCAAATGAAAGAATATTCATTACTTCTTCCATTTCTTTTTCACTTACTATAAATGGAGTTTTATTATACTTCTTTAAAAGTTTATTTTCCTTTTTATTAAGATCAAAAACAACTTCATTATATTCATTATCTTTTCTTATACCTTTAAGCTTTTTATTTTCAATTCTCAATAAATCAACATCGTGATATATATACTTAGATTCAAAGCTTAAATCAATATCATTTATAACTTCATCTACATCAGAAATAATTAATTGATTAGATAAAATAACATCACTACTAGTCTCACTAGCTCCACCATTAGCATACACATAACATGAACTATTAACTTCAGTTAAATTATTAATTGTATCATGATAAAAATCTTGGTTATTAATTAATGCTATATTACTAGTTAAAGCAAGCACTAAATTAGAATCACTATTATTAACATGCATAAAATCATTACCCACACTAACATTAAATCTAACATAATCATATTCACTAGCTTTATATAAAATATTATTACTTACAAGCACTGATTCTCCATTTAAAGTAATATAAGTATCCTCTAAATTATTACCACTTTCAAAATATCTAAGTTCATCACTATTTAAATATCTTTTAGCAGTTACTCCTAAATACTCTCCTTTAAAAATAGTAACAGCACAATTATATAATCTAGCATTAATCTTTAATGGAACTCCTACAACAAATACTAAATCATACTTTTTACTTTCTTCTTTAAGTATGTTAAGACCATTTAAACTAGCCTTTAATAAATCACTAGTAAAAAACAAATCTTTACATGTATAACCAGTTAAAGATAGTTCACTAAAGCAAACTATCTCAACTCCCTCTTTATTCAATTTTTCTAGATTAACTATAATCTCATCTACATTAGCATTAACATTACTAACACTAATCTTACTACTACATGCACCTACTCTAACATAACCATACTCTTTAAGCATATTATTCCCCTTTCCCTAGTTTCTCTAGCATTAACTCGCAATAAGCAATTCTTGCTCCAGCACTTGCTAAATAACCTAAATCAATTAACTCTTTTATATCTTCTACTTTTACAGTTAAAGTTTCTAAATATTCATCTTCATCAAGTTTACCTTCGCTCACTTTCTTTAATCCTCTAGCAATATAAACTTTATTTCTAGCATCTCCAATACCTTCATCTTGATAGTAATAAGCAACTTCTTTTATTTCACTAGCCCTATAACCAGTTTCCTCTTCAAGTTCTCTTAAAGCCGCAGCTTTATGATCTTCATTACTATCTAAATATCCAGCAGGAAAATCAAGTTGTGCTCCTAGTTCAGTAAACACTCTAGGTTGAGCAATTAGTAATACTTCACCATTATCTAATATAGGAACTACAACACAAGCACAACCACTACCTCTACCACTATTTTTAACAAGTCTATCTCGATATATTGTCTTACCATTATTTAGTTCCACCTTATAACTTTCGACTTTTAAAAATGGTCTTTCATTATTTACTAAAGTTTTACTCTTAACACCATATTTTTTAATTAAATTTTTAATATGATTTAGCTTTACTTCATCCATTTTAGAAACCTCTTTTTTCTTTAATTAATCCATATTTTAAGTCATATAGTTTTTGTGATAAATCCACATAATATTTATTTGGATTACTTAATCTTTTTGTTTCTTCATAAATAGTTTCTAATTCTTTTTTACAATATTCTTTTGACTCATTTACACTAGGCTTAGTATACACTAACTTACCATCTTTAAAGATTGGATGTAACATTTTTCTAACTGTATAATTAGTAATTGTTTTTCTTTTCCATGGAGACTTTTCATCAAATAAAGTATATTCATTTTCATCAATAACTTCATCACTTAAAGCAAGTACATCTCCTAAAGCATAACCAGTTTCTTTATCATAGAATCTATATACTTCTTTTACTCCAGGATTAGTGATTTTAATTTCATTATCACTAATTTTAATTCTTGGATCAACTTCACCATTTTCTTCGACTGCAACTAGTTTATATACCCCACCAAATACAGGAGTACTCTTACTTGTAATTAAGTTTTCACCAACTCCAAAACTATCAATCTTTGCACCTTGCTCATACAAATCTTTAATTAAGTATTCATCAAGAGAGTTAGATACACAAATCTTACAATCTTGCATATCATTTTCATCTAGGATTCTTCTACACTCTTTAGATAAATAAGCAAGGTCTCCACTATCTAATCTAATACCTTTTAGTCTATATCCATTTGGAACTAAATATTCCTTATGTACTCTAATAGCATTAACTAATCCACTATTAATTGTATCAATTGTATCGATTAGGAAAGTTGAATTATTAGGGAATGCTTTAGCATAAGCTAGGAATGCTTCATATTCACTATCATATTTCATAATTTGACTATGAGCCATTGTTCCTAAAATACTTACTCCATATCTTTTACCCGCCTCATAACAACTAGTACCAATACATCCTGCAATACAAGCATATTTAGCACCAATTATCGCTGCACTATTTCCTTGAGCTCTTCTTGCTCCAAACTCCATTACACCCTTACCATTAGCACAATGCACAATTCTACTTGCTTTAGTAGAAATCAAACTAGCGTGATTAAATCTATTTAATAAATCTGTTTCTATAATTTCAGCCTCTATTAATGGAGCTCTAACTCTTATACAAGTTTCATTAGGGAAAACTACATCACCATCTAACATTGAATATACATCACCAGTAAACTTAAAGTTAGATAGATACTCTAAGAAATCCTCATCAAATGTATTGAGACTTCTTAAATAATCTATATCACTTTTCTCAAATCTAACATTATTTAAATAATCAATAATTTCATCTAGCCCACCAAATAAGCTATACCCACTATTATCAATATTCTTTCTAAAATATGCATCAAAGTATACTATTTGTTCATGCTTATTATTTTTAAAATCACTATAAGCCATTGTAAGCTCATAAAAATCAATTAACTTATTTTCTAACACTTTTCTTCACCTCATTATTTAATTCTTTGCTTGTAACAAGTTTAACACCAGCCTGTCCCATTAACTTATTAGCCATTGCATTATATTCATCTCTAGGATGATATGGAGCATCATAAGTCTCAATTAAGTCACTAACTGTAACAACTTCCACTTTTTTATCATGTTCATCTAAATAATTAACTAATGGAATAGCAAAGTTCATAACACAAATATCACTACAACATCCCACAACATAAACCTTTTCTAGTTTATTCATTTTAGCTATATCTTCAAGTAATCCTTTAGCAAACATTGCACTTGTTGAATTCTTTTTATATGTTCTTCCTTTATTTTCAAATACCTTAAGTTCATCAACAACTTCACTCTCACTTGTATTTTCTAAACAATGAACAGGGAACTTTGCAAACTCTGTAGAATCTTTACTATGACAATCTCTTATAAAGAAGATTTCTGCATCCAATCTATCTATATACCTTTTAATAAGTTCTTTAATTCCTGGAATAATATGTTCTATATATTGATCCTTCATATTACCTTCATAGACAAAACCATTTATCATGTCCACCACTACAACTAACTCTTTAATTTCTTCTAATTTTTTCATATTTTTAGCCACCTCTTACTATCATTATAGTAATAAGAGAGACAAAAATCAACACTTTTTATCAATTTGATAATAACATTTAAAATTAAAATTTATTTTATAAATTTTAAAAATTTTATAAATTATAATAAAAAAAGGTATTATTCATACCTTCTTGCTATATTTTCTTTTAACTCACTAGGAGCATATTTTATACATTTTTTCTTATAATACTTAAACTTTTTTAAATCTTTTTTACTAGTCTTATTAAGCGCATCACACATTCCCATATATCCAAGATAATTCTTCTTATGACTCTTTATTGCGTTTTTAAATTCACTAAGAGCAATATCAACATTATCATTTTCTAATGCCTCAATTCCTTTATCAACATAAACATTAGATTTCTTTTTTAGTGCCTTAGATGAAGTTTCAAAACCAATCTTATTTATTAAAACAAAGTACAACATAGAGTTCATAATAACAAAGCAAATGACACTAATAAGTAAGGAGTGTATATTTTCTCCTATATGCAAAGTTGTAAGATAGAAAGTAAATAGATAATCAAGCATAACTATCATTACTATATATCCCAAATTATAATTTCTTAATGAATAATATATAGAAATAAACACCAATGAATAAATAAAAGCATATAAAGGGTTAGCAATGCAAAGACACATAAAAACCCTTAATAAAAAAGATAACAAAATCATGACTTTAAAATTCATATCTTTCATGCCTCTCACCACCTTCAATATAACACATAAGTTAAAAATAATCTATAATTAGATTTATAATAGGTTATTGAAAAATGAGCCGTTAATCAATATAACATAAATAAGGTGAGGGAATTATTAGCTTGTCGGGCTAATTACTTCATCTTTTTATTTTCTTCTAGTTTATCTAGATAGTTAATAATATTGATAGTGAAAATACGCATTTGTCTCAAGTTTGTTTCATATTTATACCAAATAAAAAAAGCCCGAAGGCTTTAATTAAAATGGCATTTTGCCATTTTTCATATATGGCTTAAGTTGTTTCATCATTTCTTTCATCTTTTCATATTGATTAAGAACACGATTTACATCACTAGCTTGAGTTCCACTACCCTTAGCAATTCTAATTTTTCTACTCGCCTTTAGAATCTTAGGGTCTTTTCTCTCTTCCATAGTCATACTAGAAATTATAGCTTTTGTTTTCTTCATTTGCTCATTAGCTTCTTTTTCTTGCTCATCAGTAATTTTTGGCATACCTGGAATTAATTTCATTAATCCCTTCATTGATCCTAGCTTATTCATTTGTTGCATTTGAGAGAGCATATCATCAAGAGTAAAGTTACCATTCATCATCTTGTTAACTGTCTTCTTTGCCTCTTTTTCATCAATTGCTTCTTGAGCTTTTTCAACAAGAGTTAGCATATCTCCCATACCAAGAATTCTTTCAGCCATTCTTTCAGGATAGAATACTTCTAAATCTTCAATCTTTTCACCCATACCACTGAACTTAATTGGAATACCAGTAAGATGCTTAATACTTAAAGCAGCTCCACCTCTAGCATCACCATCAAGTTTAGACATAACTAATCCAGTAATTCTTAGTTTATCGTTAAATGCTTTAGCAACATTAACACTATCTTGTCCACTCATTGCATCTACAACAAGAAGAACTTCTTTAGGTTTAATTACGCTATTAACATTTTTTAATTCATCCATTAACTCTTCATCAACTTGTAATCTACCAGCAGTATCTAAGATAACTAAATCAAAACCATTTTCTCTAGCATATGCTAAAGCTCTAGTAGCAATATTTACTACATCCTTACTCTCTTTATCATAGAACACTTCTACATCAATGCTTTTACCAAGAGTAATAAGTTGATCAATCGCAGCAGGTCTATATACGTCACAAGCAACTAAAAGTGGTCTCTTATTATTCTTTTTCTTCATTAAATAAGCAATTTTACTAGCAGTAGTAGTCTTACCACTACCTTGTAAACCAACCATCATAATACTAGTTAAACCACTGATATTTAATGTATCATTTTCTTCTCCAAGTAAAGCCACTAACTCTTCTTTCATGATTTTCAAAATCATTTGTCCTGGAGATAAAGTTTTTAATACATCTTGCCCTATAGACTTTTCTTTAACATTATTAACAAACTCTTTAACAACCTTATAGTTAACATCCGCTTCTAAAAGAGACATTCTAATTTCTTTTAACATCTCTTCCATATTTTCTTCAGTTAATCTAGATTGTCCTCTAACTTTTTTCATTACAGCTTGTAATTTATCTGATAATTGTTCAAACGCCATAATATCCTCCTATAACTTCTCTACCATTTTTTTTATTTCCTCGATAGAAAGTTCATCTATCATATCAAGTAATAATCTTTTTTCTTTTTCTTTATCTAGTAATCCCAATTTAGATTCATACATTTCTAACATTGCGCTAGCCTTTTTTAAAGTATCATGAACAGCACTTCTTGTAACACTTAACTCCTCTGCAATTTCTGAAAGAGATAAGTCATTCATGTAATATAACTCCATAACATTTAGTTGATTTTCCGTTAATAACCCACCATATAAATCTAATAGGTTATTCATTAATTCAGTCTTATCTAATTCCATATTACATAATAAAATCTAATGCTATAAAAATTAAAGCATATAATCCTGCATCTCTATAAAAATTAGGATCTTTCAAGCATCCTCTTTTTGCCTCTGGAGTTCTATATAAAAACGCAAAGAAGAAACCAATAAATACATCCACAATAATAAGAATTATAAGTGGATTATAAATTCCTAAAAATAAACAAGCATAGCTAACACCATAAGTAATAACTCTTTGTCCTAAAATACAAATAATTAAATATAAGAAAAATCTTCCAAAATCCATATTATTTATCTCCTTCCATATTCATGCAAAGACCATAAATATATTCTTCAAGATCAAACTCTTCTAAATCATCAAGTTTCTCACCTAAACCAATATATTTTACAGGTATACCAAGTTCTTCTCTAATAGAGAGAATTATACCACCTTTACTAGTAGAATCCATCTTAGTTAAAATAATTGAATCAACACCAGTAGCCTTAGCGAAACTTGAAGCTTGGATAACACCATTTTGTCCTGTGGTAGCATCAATTACTAACATTACTTCATGTGGAGCTCCCTCTACTTCTTTAGAAAGCACTCTTCTCATCTTTGATAATTCATCCATCAAATTAGTTTTAGTTTGAAGTCTACCAGCACTGTCACAAATAACAATGTCATATCCATCTTCTTTAGCTTTATTTACTCCTCTATAGTAAACGCTACTAGGATCTTCTTTATCATTACCTTTTACAATTTCTACTCCAAGTCTAGAGGCCCAAACATCAAGTTGCTCTACAGCACCCGCTCTGAAAGTGTCACCTGCAACTAATAAAACTTTTTTACCTTCATTTTTAAATCTATAAGCAAGTTTAGCAATACTAGTAGTTTTACCAACTCCATTAACTCCTACCATTAAGATTACTGTTGGACCATTTTCATTCATCTTGATTTCTGTATCCATTTCTTCTCCACCTTTAGCATAATAAACAAACATCTTATCCACTAAAGTTTCGTTAATATCAGTAGTAGTCTTAATCTTTTCTAGTCTTACTTCCTTTTTAGTTTCTTCAATGATTTCCATAACTATTTTAACACCAATATCAGCCTCAATTAGAATTTCTTCTAATTCATCAAAATAGTCTTCATTAATCTCTCTATATCTAGCAGCAAGAGCATTTAACTTAGTAGAAAAATTACTTCTAGACTTATCTAATGCAGCAACATATTTCTCACTTCTTGCATTGCTCTTACCAAACACCTTTTCCTTTAACTTACTAAAGAATCCCATTATTTCACCTACTTACTGCACTTTTCAAGAGCATTTTTAGCTGCATCTTGTTGTGCTAATTTTTTACTTTTACCAGTTCCTGTAGCAAGAACTATTTCATCATCCAATAATACCTCAAATACATAAATTGGATTATTACTAGTACCACTGTGACTAACCTCTCTATAACTAACAGATTGTTTAGTATCAGCTTGTACTAATTCTTGAAGTTTACTCTTATAATCAAGCAAAGAAGCCACATCTATTTCATCAACTAATTTAGAAAACACACTCTTTACAAATTCAAATGTAAAATCAAAACCTTTATCTAAATATATAGCAGCTACAAATGCCTCAAAAGCATCTGCTAAAATGTTTTTACCATTTCTTCCACCGCTTTTTTCTTCACCAACACCTAAATTTAAAACTTTATCTAAACCTAATTTCTTTGCTTCATTACACAATGAATCAGCTCTAACTAGCTTGCTTCTAATAAGAGACATTTCACCCTCTAAAAAAGAACCTTCTTTATAATAGATAAGATGAGAAACCATAAGTTGCAATACTGCATCCCCCATAAATTCTAATCTTTCTAAATGCTTACAATCCTCACCATGCTCATTAGCATAACTCGGATGAGTTACAGCTTGTATATAAAGATCTAAATTGTTTGTTTCAATATTTAATCCCTTTAAGAACTCTTTCATTATTTCATCTCTTCTTTCAACTTATTAACCATATCTTTACTAGCAAGTTCATAACATACTCTTAAAGCATTAAAGAAAGAATAGCCATCACTTGAACCATGAGCCTTAACAACAACCTTATTAACACCAACAAGCATAGCACCACCATACTTTTTATAGTTCATTCTCTCTTTTAAAATCTTTACTCCACTTCTTGAAAATAAATAACCAATCTTAGTAAAGATATTCTTTTTAAATCCTTCTTTTAACATATCAGACATAACTTTAGCAGTTCCCTCAGCAGTCTTAAGTAACACATTACCATCAAAGCCGCCACACACAACTACATCAGCATCTCCATACATAACATATCTACCCTCAATATTACCCTTGAATCCTTCAAAATTAGAATCCTTTAATAACTTGTGAGTTTCTTTTACAAGTTCGCTACCTTTTTTCTCTTCTGCACCATTGCTAAGTAAATATACTCTTGGAGTTTCAAGATTATTATAAGCTTTAGCAAAAGTTCTACCCATCTTAGCAAAACCAACTAAATGCTCTGGAGTATTTTCGCTATTTGCTCCAATATCCAAAATAATTACATTTCCCCCATCTTTAGTAGGAAAAGGAGAAACAAGAGCAGCTCTCTCTACTCCTTCAATAAGCTTAAGATATACTGTAGCAGCAGTTAAAAAAGCACCAGTACTACCGCCACTTACAACTCCATCAACATCACTATTTTTAGCAAAGTCTACAGCTTTGATCATACTAGTTTCTTTTTTTCTTAAAATAGCAAGAGCACCATCTTCCATATCCATAACTTCTTTACAATCAACAATAGTACACTTACCCTCTAATTCACTTAATTCTTCTTTTTTACCAAATACAGTTAATTCTACATCTTTGTATGTATTAAGAAAATCCAAGATGCCTTCAACAGCAGCTTTGCTTCCCTTATCCATACCCATTGCATCAACAGCTAATTTTATCATAAGAACACCTCGGCTAATATTTTATCAAATATTAGGCGATAGTTTCCACATTTTCTTTATATTTAGATTCAATATAATCTAAATATTTCTTAAATTCTTCATTATTTAAATTATTAAGCAAATATTTAGCATCTTTTCTAGCAGCTTCTAAGATATTGTAATCAGTTATAATGTTAGCAATTCTAAGGTCACTAACCCCACTCTGTTTAACTCCAACAATATCTCCAATACCTCTTTTTTCCATGTCGTATTGACTAATTTTAAATCCGTCTAGAGTATTCTTAAAATACTCTAATCTTTCAATATCTTCTTCCAAATCACTAACAAGCAAACAATATCCTTCTCTTTTTCCTCTACCAACTCTTCCTCTAAGTTGATGAAGTTGAGCAAGTCCAAAATTATTAGCATTATATATCACAATTACATTAGCATCTTTTATATCTATTCCAACTTCAATAACTGTCGTAGACACAAGCATTTTTATCTTTCCATCTTTAAAGTCATTAAGTGTTTGATTCTTCGCATCATTACTCATCTTTCCATGCAAGTATCCCACACCATAATTTGCAAAATGAGTGGCATATTCAACATATACATTACTAACACTTTTTTTCTCTTTATTCTCACTATTTATAAGAGGACAAACTATATAAATTTTATTATCTTTTTTTAACAAATCTTCTAGTTCATCAAATAGTTTTTCCTTATCTTCAAAATCATATAGTTTACTAGTAACATCTCTTTTCCCATTAGGGAATTCATCAAGAGTAGAAATATCTAACTCTCCATAAATTGTATGTGCTAGGGTTCTAGGAATTGGTGTAGCAGACATAAGAAGTAAATCCACTTTTTCTCCCTTGTCCTTTAGTATTTGTCTTTGCACTACTCCAAATCTATGTTGCTCATCAATTATAGCAAGACCCAAAGATGCAAATTCCACATCATTTTGAATAAGACTATGAGTACCCACAACTACATCAATAGTCCCACTTTTCATATCTTCTTTTATTTGCTTTTTTTCACTATTTTTAAGATCACTAACAAGAAGTGCAACATTTAATTCATCTTTAAAAATATCTTTCAAATTTTGATAGTGTTGTCTAGCTAAAATATCAGTCGGCGCCATAAAAGCACTTTGATTTCCACTTATAAAAGAAGCATAGCAAGAAAGTATGGCAACAAGTGTTTTACCACTACCTACATCACCTTGTAAAAGTCTATACATATTAAGCGAACTTTTCATATCTTCTTTTATCTCATTAAATGCTAAAATTTGACTATTAGTAGGCTTGTATGGAAGTGCATTAATAAATGAGAAAACCCTCTTCTCATCAATACTTTTCCCCATTTCTTTATGTTCTTCTTTAAACCTTCTTTTAGATAATTCCATTACTAAAACAAACTCTAAAAATTCCTCATATTTTAGGTGTCTATACCCCTTTTTTACATACTCCATATTTTTAGGAAAATGCAACAATTTTAATGATTCCTTTTTAGATAAAAGTTTATATTTTTCCATAAATTCTCTAGGCAATTTATCCAAGTTAACATTATGAAAATCTAAATACTTAAAAGCCTCTGAAACTATACTATTAAACTCTTTATCTTTAAATCCACTTGGAAGTTTATAATGATAATCTATTAAATTATTATAATCAAAAAAGATCTCACTCACTGTGATATTCTTCTTATAATAATCTACTTTACCTATTATTTTAATTACCCTATTTTCCACTAATAAGTTTTTAAGATAGTCTCTATTAAAAACAATAATAGAGTAATATTCCCCATCTATTAAACCTTCAAACTCTATTTTAGATAAATGAGTTTTTATGCGTTTAAAAAGCACCTCACTTGCAATTTTAACAAGTAAGGTGGCTTTCTTATTATGTTTGGTTATGTCTAATCTTTCCACACTTAGATCAGTATATCTTTTAGGCAAATAATCTATCAAATCATAAACATTATTTAATTCAAGTAAATCTAAGTAGGCTTTTCTTCTTTCACTAACCTTTATTTCCATAGTTATTCAACTCCAATGATATAACTATAAACAGGTTGATCTCCTTTTTTAACATCTATTTCTAAATCATATTTATCGTTTAAATAATCTACGATAGCACTAGTTTCGCTATCATGAGCATCATTACCAGCAATTAGTGTTACAAGTTCACTATCTTCATCAATCATAGTCTTTAATAATTCAATTGTAGCAGCAACTTTATCTTCTTTACATGTCACAATATTCTTACCATTTAATCCCATGAAATAATTAGCTTTAATTTCTAATCCATCAATTGTAGTATCTTTAATAGCAAATGTTACTTGTCCTGACTTAACTGACGTTAAAGCCTCTGACATTTGTTCAAAGTTTTCATCAGCACTACATTCAGGGTTAAACATCATACATGCAACTAATCCTTGAGGTATAGTCTTTGTTGGAATCACTTTACAATTAACTCCTTCTACAACTTGTCCAGCTTGAGTAGCTGCCATAACTATATTTGAGTTATTAGGAAGAATAAATACATTTTTAGCATTTACCTTTTCAATTGCATGAACAAAATCTTCAGTAGATGGGTTCATAGTTTGTCCACCACTTACAACTTCACTAACTCTTAAATCCCTAAACATTTGGTTAATACCTTCTCCAGCACTAACTGCAATAATAGCATACTCTTCTTTTTCTGCTGCAGGAGCAGATGTTTGTACAGTTGCGCCTTGCTCATGTTGTTCTTGTAAGTTAGAGTGTTGAAGTTGCATGTTCTCTACTTTCAATGTTATAAACTCACCAAATTGTTGAGCATAGTTAAATATATTACCAGGCTTTAATGTATGAATATGTACTTTAACGATATCATCATCTTGAACTACAACAATAGAATTACCATGGTTTTCTAATACTGTAGAAAATCTATGTTGATTGAAGTTTTTCTTACCTTCCTTTTCAGGAGATAATTGCATAATAAACTCAGTACAATAACCGAATTCTTCATTTTCAATCTTACTTTGAGCATCACCAACAGCAATATTACTATTAGCAGTAGCAACTTGTTCTACTGTAGCAGTAGCTTGTTCTCTTTGAATAACTTTATTATCTAAAGCACTTAAGAATCCATCTAATACCTTTAATAATCCAGCTCCTCCAGAGTCTACTACACCAACCTCTTTTAATACAGGAAGTAATTCAGGAGTTCTATTTAAAGACTCATTAGCTTCCTTAATTAAATAAGTCATACATTCTTTAATAGTGATTGGCTTTTCTTTGCTATCAACATAGTCTTTTAAAGCAACACTAGATTCTCTTATAACAGTTAAAATAGTACCTTCAATTGGCTTCATAACTGCTTTATAAGCAACATCTTTAGCACTTATAAATGCATCCGCAAAATCATAACAAGTTGCTTCCTTTTTTCCTTCAAGACCCATAGCAAATCCTCTAAAGATTTGTGACAAAATAACACCAGAGTTACCTCTAGCACCCATTAAAAGTCCCTTAGAAAAAGCTCTAGCAACTTCATAAATATTATCATTAGTACTATTTAAAACCTCTTTAGAACCACTAGTCATAGTTAAGTTCATATTAGTTCCTGTATCTCCATCTGGTACAGGGAACACGTTTAGAGCATCTATTTGTGGGTAGCAGTTAAACAAATTGTTTGCTCCCGATATAATCATCTGCTTCAAATGATGTCCGTTAATTTTATTCATTCTTTTATTCCTCCGATAAACTTTTAAACGCTTTTAATACCTTTTACGAATACGTTTATTGATTTAAATTTTATATCAAGTGTTTTTTCTAACACATACTTTACTTTCTTTTGAACTTCACTTACAACCTCAGTAATCTTTAAGCCATAAGCTACCATTATATACATTTCTACTTCAATACCATTTTTACTCTCTCTAGCAAAAACGCCCTTTTTATAGTTATCTAATCTAAGTAATTCAGCAATACTTGCTTTTAAACCAGTCTTTGGAACCATTCCCACAACACCATAACACTCTGTAGCAGCATTACCAGCGATTGCAGCGATTGCCTCCATACTAATTGAGATGTTTCCTTTAGTATTGTTCTTTTCAATCATCATATCACTATCACCCCATCATAATGATTATACAAAAGTGAGAAAATTATTGCAAACTTTTATATATTTTATATGCTTATCTCTTATTAACCTTCTCATAACTAACATCAATGCCCGTTAAGTCATGTTTTTCTCTTAGAACTTTATAAAGTTCTGTTTCATATCCTTCTTTTTCAATTTTATATCCATTAGATTCGTAAAACCTTCTAACAACCATTCCATCTTCATCCTCTGGATAAAATTTACCCTCAACTACAACTTTTCTTAACGTCATAGCCTCATTTTCAAATATTTTTAGAAGTGTTTTTCCAACACCATGGCCTCTACATTCTTTATCAACTTTAATCTTATTTAGCCACACACTTCTATTTGCAAATTTGTAGTTAATATAACCAATGCACTTTCCATTATGTATACACTCAATTTGCTCATATTCATCTATGTGTTTTATAACATATTTCATAAAATCACCGGGACTATAATAGCACACTCTTCTTGATAAATCAACAAGTTGAGTTATTACAACTTTAATCCTTGTTAGAGAAGAAAGTTTATTATATAATAAAAATAAGTTGAGAGGTGTTAGACAATGAACAAAGCTTCCTTAGAAATTGAGTTTGAAAAACTAAAAGCATACATTGCTAAACTAAGTAGAAAAAAGAACATCGATTATAATGAGATGGTGGCTCACAGTTACACATTAACCGGCATGATTGAAACCATCTATACTCTTATGTCAACTGGAGCATATGATGCAATTGACGGATCAAGTACCAAGCTTTTTGCAACTATAGAACAGGCTAGAAACTTAGCTATTCATTATGGGGAAAGCGCAAACTTTTATAAGATGTCTTCAAAAGCTGAAGATATCATCACTTATACACCTCAAGAATTCGATAATATACTTGCTGAAAGATTAGATGCCTTGGAGGCTTCTACATCAAATGATTATTTACAAATCTATAAAACAACTGAGGTATCAATAAGCGATAGCGATGCCATCTATAAGAACTCATTTCTTATAGAAAACTCAAAGACAAAAGAAAAAATATATGTACCAAGAGAGCACTTAGTAATCCTTGAAAATAGACACACTGGCACTACAAGTTACTTACTAAAATTAAGCGAAGATTCAAAAGTTTATTATAAAGCTAATGATGAAACTCCTACCACTATAACATCTTTAAAAGAATTATATAAACGCGGCAAATTTAACAATGCCTATAGAGGAAAACCAAGAATTGTACAATTTGATAACATACTTGCTAAAATTGGAAAAATGGCTAAAGGTGATCCATATGGAGATTTACAATTTTCTTATTTCTATGATGGTAGAAATTACTTTTCTAAAGTCTACAATGTTTTAAGTGACTATTTTAGAAAACGCGTCATAAATGAGCGACTAGTATTAGGAAAATTCCAAATCAAGAATGCAAGTAAATTGATAAAAAGTAAAGACGTAGAAGTACCTGATGTAGATAAAAAAGAGCTTTTAAACAAAGCTTCATTGAAGGACTTATTTTATATTGAATTATACTTAAAAGAATATAATGCATATAAAGAAAAAATCAAAAAGATGGACAAATCTAGCGATACATTTATCTATGCCAAACATGCTTTGTTACTAGAGTTATATAAAAATGGCCCAGCTTATCTTTCTGATAAATTTATTAATTCAAATCCTAACCTAGCTAAGCTATTTTATGATTATAGAAATGAAAGAAACACTCTTTCTCATTCACCACTAAATGATATAGAAAAAGAAGAATTAATATCTAATTTAGATAAATATAACGAAGCTTTATATGAAGTTTTACAACCAACTTATTCTTTATACACTAAAGATAAAAGAAAATACCCTTACGCTTACTTAAATGGCGCAATTAACCAAGGTGATGGTAAGTTTTTACACAATAGGTTAACTGAATACAATACCTATAAACATACAGGAGAAACGCTTCTTATTGGAGGAACTAAGTATATAAGATTGAACTATAAAGAAAACCCAGACCTGTATATCAAAGTAGATGGTTCTTTATATGTATACAATTATTTTAGTGAGTCTTCATATGAGTGTATAGCTCCTAAAAACACACAAATTGTAGAGATTGATAAAACTGGTATTGTAAAGCCTAGTAAAATCAATCCAATAAAAGATAAAGAGCCTATACTTGTAGATTTCTCTCAAGATTCTTTATTTCAAGCATATAATTATTTAAAATCTTATCCACAAGCAGACAGTAGTTACTTTGAAAGTAAATATGGAGTTAAGTGTGCTCCGATTATAACTATTTATAATGCTGCTGGTCCTGGGCACAGCGATAGATTAAAAAATGTACTCTTAAGAAGAAACAACCAACACTTCTTACCAAGAGAACTTTTATCATGTTGCAAATGCAAATTATATAATGATATTAATAAGCCAATTGAAATTTTAGATAAAAACAATAATATTATTGCTACAATTTATTATGGTTATGTCCATAAAAATGGTACAATTACTCAAGTCTTAAGTAATGGGGAGCAAGTAGAAATAGAATATGGGGAGTCTGTTTCTAGAAGCTTAGACACAAGTGAAGTTATAAAAGAAATTAAATTAGGAAGGAACAAACGATGAAAAAAGAAATGGAATTAGCATATAACAGACTGCCAAAATTACTTAAAACATATGGTTTTAAACACGCTTATGTAAAAGTAGATCATCACTCTACTACTATTGTCTTATGTGAGCAAAAAAAACCACTTTCATTACAAGAGTGGTTTGATTTGGAAACACTAATAAAGTTAGATATATCAAGAAATGTAAACATCATTGGTAATGAGCAAGAAGATAACTATGATGGATACTTACTTATAAAAGGAAGTGATACTCATGCCTAATAATGATTTAAAATTACTAATTGATACTCTAGAAAAAATCCAAAAAATAAAAGCATTACAAGGAAGCAATATTATTTCCAATAGAGAAGAATTTTCATGTAATGACTCTTATATCAAAGCAGGACTTGGAGCACTTATTGAGTTAGTGAATACCACTAATAAAATTAATGCTACAACAGTATTAATAAGTCCATATTTAACAAAAGAGTTACCTATGTTAAATAGATACAAAGAATGTATATTTAACCCAGATAACTCTATCAATGCATATAAATTATTTGATTTTCTTACTCTTGAAATTACTACTCTTGAAGAAGAAATAAAGAAGTTAATAACTAAATAAAATCTATTATTACTTTTAATAAATCTTTAGTTATAATTGCATTTACTTTAGATGCATATATGCCCATAACTTCATTGCTATTATTTATAAATATAGCACCATTGTTAAGGGTTGTATTTTCTAAATAATGTGTAGTATAAGTAGTACTATTGTATTCAATGGTACTACTTTTTATATTCTCTAAAATAGTAGCCTTATTAAGTTGTTCCATACTATCTAAATGAGCAAATACTGAACTAGTGTCTCCTACTTTAACACTAGTTGTAAGAGAGTTAGAAGTACTATATTTTAATACCGCTAAACCTGTAGTGCTATCACTTACATAAACATCACTAACTAAAAAACTATTAGCATATGAATCCATAACAGTATACCCACCTAAATCCATATAAATAGCATTATAATCTGTAAGTACATACATATCTTGGCCATTACTTCCAATGATAATACCATTACTATATTTCTTATTACTTCCCATAATATTTTTACCTTCTACTAAAACAAAAGCATTCATAGTTTCAGTGGTTAATCTATTATAGAATTTTATAATGTTCATTGCTTCATAAAGATCTGAAGATTCCTCTTTTATACCTTCTATTTTATCCAATAACTCAACATTTTTCTCTATTAGTTCTCCCTTTGATAATGAACAAGAACATCCACTAGCAATAATAATAATGAAGCACACTAAAGTCATAAGCAATTTCTTATACATATAAATCACCTACTTCAAAGTTGTTATTAGAAAAGAATTCTCTAACCTTACTAATACTACTACCAGCACCATAGGCATAAACTCCATTAGAAGTAAATCCAAAAGTAACTACTCCTACAACTTCATAGTTATAATTGATTAGCATTCCTCCACTATTACCATTAGTAGTAATCGCATCATAATACATACATGGATAAGAAATATTAGACTCATTAACACCACAATTTTCACAATTAACATAATCATATTTTGTAACTTGTCCTAGAGTTATAATATTACGTTGCCCTAAAGGTTGTCCTATAGCAATCAAATTATCATTTACTTTTAAATCCTCACTAGCCAATCTAGCAACCCTTAAATTACTAGCTCTCTTATCAAAAGATAATAAAGCCATATCATAATTAGGATCATAAAATTCCACATTAGCAACATATTCATTATTCATATAATCATATACATAATAACTAGTTCTATTAGAGTTAAGAGTATAGATAACATGGTTATTAGTTAACACATAATATTTATTAGAATCTTCTTTAATAATAGTTCCACTACCACTACTAACTGAAGTACCACTAAAGTATCCTTTAGACTCATTAGTTATCATTACATTAGATTTAATAACTTCATTATTTAATTCATTTATTAAAGCAATAACTTCTTCTTTACTCTTTCCCTCTACAAATTCATGATAAATATCATATTTACTTTTTAATTCATTATATTCATCACTTAATTCATTATATTTAGTATTAAGTTCAACTAAACTCATACTATAAAAATCATTTTCCTTATCATTACAGGCGCAAAATAGCAAAGAAAATGCACATACTATAGTTAGTACTACCTTTTTCATGCCATCACCTCTATTAATAATTATAGGACAATTCACGTTTTTTTATCTACTATAAATAGGAATAAAGAGTAAAATCTTGATTTACAATCCCATTTAAGATAAGTTTTTTTATGAAGACATTTGTCGAATACAGGAGGCAAGTTTATGACGTGGGGATATTTTTCTTGGTTACATATACTAACAATGATTGCTGTAATACCAATACTAATAGGAATTCATTTTTTACTAAAAAACAAATCAGAAAAAACCAAAACAATAGCATTACTATGTATGGCTCTAACTGGAATAGTAGCAATTATTTATAATCTTATAGTAAGAAAAGATCCAATAAATAACTTACCATTCCATTTATGTTCCCTTAACGCTTTAATGCTCCCAATTGCAGTAACAACAAAAAACAAAACAATTTGTAATTTGTTATTACTTTGGTCTCTAGGAGCACTAGTAGCTATAATTTTAAATGATGAACACTATCACTATAAATTCATGGATCTAAACTTTATTATGTATTATTTTCCACACCTATTTGAATTTGGTGTACCAATATTAATATTCACTCTTAAACTATCTAAGCTAGATGCAAAGTGTATAATATCTACTATGTTAATTTCATTTGTCACTTTTACTTTAGTTCACTTTATAAATGTAATTTTAAAAACAAACTATATGTTTTCAAGATGGCCAATAAATCCTGTATTAGATTTATTCAGAAGTTGGGTGCCATATGATTATTGGTATATGTTATTATGCTTCCCAATAATTCTAGTATATTTATGTTTGTTATATCATAGACAATTAATACAAATAATAAAAAATAAACTACAAACAAAAAAAGAGAGTAAGGCTTAACTTACTCTTTTTTAATAGATTTTTTTATTCTTTTTGTATATAATGTAATTAAGGATAGATATGGGGCTTTGGGTGGTAGGCTACTTACCTATCTTTTTTTATTTCTTTTAAGATATGATGTAGCTTAATTAGTATTAATAAGAAAATAATGTTATCAATCACTAACTCTATTAACTAGAGAGTTTTTTATCTCTCCATTAACTAACATTACAAAAAATATTCATTTTCTTCCTTTTTAATAAAAAAAGATTAAAAAATGATACAAAAACCTCTTGACTATGACTTCTCTTTGTATTATTATTATCACGCATCAGTTGTGAACCAACTGATTTAATATACATGCAGATGTAGTTCAATGGTAGAACACAACCTTGCCAAGGTTGCTACGGGGGTCCGATTCCCCTCATCTGCTCCATTAAAATATTCAGAGCCAACATAAGTTGGCTTTTTTTATTTCATATAACAAATATTAAACCTACTTATTTTATTATCTTTTTCCACTAACATGAATATTCCTCCTTTAGGAATAAACTTATAATCATATCCATTAATATTTAAGTAGTTAATACTTCTTTTTAAACACTTTTTATATTCTCTAATTTTCTCTTTAATAATTCCTTTTAAATCATTATAAGTTAAATAATCTAAAACAACATATTGGATAAATCCATTACTACATAATTCATTTCTTTTAATAAGATATAATTTATCTAATATACTTTTATTAGAAATAATGTATCCCACACTAAATGATGGAGCTATATATTTAGAAAAACTAGAAATATAAATAATATGCTTATTATCTAATTCAATCAATTTAGTATATTTTTTGTTATCATAACTTATTAGACCATATGGATCATCTTCTACCACTGAAACATTATACTCATTAATAACATCTATAAATTCTTTTCTTATTAGTTCATTCCATGTTATACCACTTGGATTATTAAAAGTAGGTATTACATAAATCATTTTAGGATTATATTTTTTTATTTTATCTTTTAAGTCATTTATATCTATTCCATTACTATTTAACTTAACTTTTATAACATTCAACTCATATTGATTAAAAATATCTATTGCCCCAAAATAGGTGAATTCTTCTACTAATATAGTATCACCTCTATTTAATAAACTAGCTATTACTCTAATAGAGTCACTACTAGAGTCAGTAACTAAAATATCATGATAAGTTATATCTTTTATATTAGTAAACTCCACAATCTTTTCTCTTAACTCTTTAACTCCTTTACTAGAAACATAATTATAATCATATTCCCCATTTATAACTCTATTTATACTTTCATTTATCAAATCCTTATAAATAAGATTATACTTTCCACTAGAATATTCTATTTCCTTATACATACATAAACACTACTCTTTCCCTCTTCATATACTTCAAGATCAAAATATTCACTTAATATCTCGACATAGTTTTCTCTAGATATATATTTAAATTTAGTAAAGTGAGGAAGATGATTCTCTTTTATTTGAACATGATAAACTTCATCATTCACTAAATAAGATACCTCAACATATGATTCATCTTCTATCACATACTCTTTCACACTAGGTATATTACTAGGTTTATTATTAAAAGTATTAAAGATAAATACTCCACCCCTATTAAATAAATTAGCAAATAATTTCATATCAATATTTAATAAGTAATAATTAACAGCTTGCATACAAAACACCTTATCAAACTTAACAGTATTATGCTTAATAAACTCATTTATATCTTCATTATATATAGTGACTCCTAAATCTTTTAAACTTTCAGGAATCATATCACTCTCCCTATCTAAATAACTAACATAGTCACTATATTTAACTAACTCTTTAGTAAGTCTTCCATTACCTCCACATACATCTAAAACTCTATCATTTTTATTTATTTGAACTTTATTAATAATATACTCTACACCCTTTAAAAAATATCTTTTATAAACACTTTCATATTCCCTATAATGTGGATACCTCATCTTATTATCTCTCCTTTACTATCTATCAAATAAAACACTCCATGATTAGAAATATTAAAAGATTTAGATAGATTCCTTAAACTATCTCTAACACTCCCTGGAAATGCATAATCATAACTATCTAAACTCTTATCATAACTATGATTAATATGTACTATTACATCTACCTTTTTATTTTCAAATAAAGTAGCTAGCAAAGGTGCATTAAGACTAGCTTTTTTATCTTTAACACTCACTATTTTATTTAAATGATCAACATAATTAACATAAGCATAATCACTTAAATCTTCTTTGCCCCTTATAGTAGTAATAAACCCATCATTTACTCTAACTGCTACACTCCCAAATAAATACTTATCACCATAAACTTCGCTAGTTATCTCTTCTTTAAATTTCTCTAAATAACTATAATATTTATTTAAATCTTCTTTG
Source organism: Bacilli bacterium (assembly GCA_017517765.1). Classification (GTDB taxonomy): domain Bacteria; phylum Bacillota_I; class Bacilli_A; order RFN20; family DUOF01; genus RGIG6178. The sequence continues at coordinate 119,269 of JAFWYE010000009.1, forward strand.
TTTACTTTATGTATATCCTCTTTAATACTTTTATAGTAAATATCCTCTTTTGCTTCATTTATAAATCTTTCTAAATTACTTATTTCAATTAAGCTTTTTTCTTTAGTTAAACACACATATTTATTATCTTTTCTAATAATCACAAACTGATATTTACTTTCTAGAAGTTCCTTATAAATAGAGTCAATTTCCTCTTTTATATCACTTACTTTTTTCACTAAATATTTAATCATAATTAAGCATCACCTTTACTAACTTAATAGCAATACCCTCTTTAGAACTAACCTTTAAACAATTCTCTTTCTCCTTTATTAAATAACCCACATGATTACCTTTTCTAATCGAATCTAAATCATTAGCTAAAACTAAATCACATTTATTTTTAACCTTCAAGTTATATGCTACATCAATTAACTTTTCCTCACTTACATTATCTAATAATTTAAAACCCACTAGATATGTACTAGGACTAATATTTTTAATCATTTCAATAACTTTTGGAGTTCTTTTTAACTTGATAAAAAGGTTATCTTCATAGGAAGAAATTTTAGAGTCTCTATCTATAAAAAGTGAATTGTAATCGCCATTTTCTAAGTACTTCTTATATTTACTTTCATTAGTAACATACTCCACTGTATAATCACTAACAGCCATCGAATGAATAAAATAATCTATCTTATATTTACTTAATAATTCCCTTGTTACATTCACTAAATCATTTGTATCTTCAATCTCTATAATCTCTACATTTTCTTTGTCACTTGGCTTAAATGATTTTTTAGAACAAACATAAAATATCTTATATTCTTCATTTATTAATTCACTTATTTTATCACCAATCATACTCCCAAGTTTTCCTGAAGAACTATTAGTAATCTTTCTAACATTATCTATTCTCTCACTAGTCCCTCCAGCTGTTATTACTATATTAATCATTATTATCACCTCTTAATACACTTTCTAAATAGTTAAATATAACTTCCTTTTTAGCTAACTTCCCTTTACCTATATATCCACATGCTAAATTACCTGTATCTGGTTCTATAAATTTATATCCAAATTCTTTTAGTTTTCTAATATTATCCTGAACTATCAAATTACTATACATATTATCATTCATCGCTGGAGCTATAACTACTTGTGCTTTAGTAGCAATTAAAGTGGTAGTTAGCATATCATCTGCTATACCATTTGCTAGTTTTCCAATAACATTAGCACTACATGGCGCCACTAAAACAATATCTGCATTTCTAGCTAAAGAAATATGTCTAACCTCCTCTTCATATTCTCCATCAAACATTTCTACATAAACTTTATTTTTTGATAATGTTTCTAATGTTAAAGCAGTAATAAACTTAGTAGCATTTTTACTCATAATCACATTTACATTAGCTCCCTTATGTTTTAAAGCACTAACTATATCACACACTTTATATGCCGATATTCCACCTGTTACACCTATTAAAATATTTTTATTCTTAAACATATTATCATCCCCTTACACTCTAATTTTATGAGGTTTAGATTGATAAGTAAAATATATAAATGTTATGATATTCATAAGAGGTGCTTATAATGAATATTGACTTAGATTTATATAAAATATTTTACACAGTAGCCAAACATAAACATATGACTAGAGCAAGCGAAGAATTACATATATCTCAACCCGCTATATCTCAAAGCATAAAGAAACTCGAAGATCAACTTGGAGGAACTTTATTTATTCGTAGCAACAAGGGAATGGAATTAACTAGTGAAGGAGAAATGTTTTTTGATTATATTAAAGGGGCACTAGAACTAATTAATAATGCTGAAAATGAATTCACTTCTTTTAAAAATCTAGATAAAGGTGATATAAAAATTGGTTGTTCTTCAACACTTACTAAACTAGTTTTACTAGAGGCCACAAATAAGTTTCATCAAGACTATCCTGGCATCAATATTACTATTACAAATGATTTAACTAGTAACCTTATAACCAGCTTAAAGATGGGAAAATTAGATATTGTTATCTTTAATGAAAGTAATATAAAAGAGACTAACTTATCACTTGTCAAAATAAAAGAATTAAAACAAGGATTCATCTATAATCCAATATACTTTAATGATAATATTTCCTCATTTAGTGAGCTTAACAAGTACCCACTTATCCTTCAAAAACCTGAATCTAATTCAAGAAAACTATTAGATTATATAGCCATGAAACACGAAATTAAACTAATACCAAAAATGGAAGTAGTAAGCCAAGACTTAATAACTGAATTCACAAATATTGGATTAGGAATAGGCTATTCAATTATTGATTTAGCTAATCTTAATTATCCAAATTTAAAAGAATTAAAAATAAATAAAACTCTCCCAAAAATAAATGTATATCTAGCTAGCAATAAATCTATATCACTAACATTTGCAAGCAAGAAATTTATTGAATATCTAAAGCAATTCAACATATAAAAAAAGCCAAAAGGTTTTATCCTATTGGCTTTTTATATTATAAATTTTTTATAGCTTCTTTTAGTATATTAACATTATCTCCCTTAAACATTGCACAATCCTCTAAAGCCAGAGTAAATACATCAATTATTGCTTGGCTTACTATCATATCAACATTATCTACAGTCAATGAATCACTCTTGATTTGATTAGCAAATTCTTTATGAACCTCTATCTTATCTAATTCCTCTTTAGTTAATTCTTCATTAAGAAGATACTTTCTTACTAGTCTCATTTCTTCTTTAAGTCTAGATGGTAAAACTGCAAATCCCATTACTTCCATTAATCCAATATTTTCTTTTTTAATATTCCAATATTCTTTTCTTGGATGATATAAACCTAATGGTCTATCTTCTGTAGTTAAATTATTTCTAAGAGCTATATCTAACTCATACTTATTATTTTTATATCTACAAATAGGAGTAATAGCATTATGAGGACCATTTTCATCATTAGCTATTATCATTAAATCTTTATTCTCATAATTATCCCAGAATTCAATAATCTTATTTGCTTCAGTAATTATATTTTCCTTATTTGCACTCTTTAACCTTATAACATTCATTGGCCAATATAAAATACTATATTCTACATCATTAACATTTTTTAAAAATTCTTCTTTAGCATCTTCCATTGGTAAATGTGCTCTTCCACCTTGGAAATGATGATGGTTTAAAATAGATCCACCCACTATTGGTAATCCAGCATTAGAACCCATAAAATAATGTGGGAATTGACTAACAAAATCCATTATTTCTCTTACTGCATTTATATCAACTTTCATATTAGAATGCTCATCTTTAAAACATATTGTGTGCTCATTGTAATATGAATATGGAGAATATTGCATATAGAATTTTTCATTATTAAGAGTAACTGGAACAAATCTTAAATTTTGTCTTGCTGGGAAGTTTAATCTTCCTCTGTAATTAACATTTTCCTTACATAACATACAATTTGGATAATCAACTTTTTTCATATTTAAAAGTTTCTTAATATCATTAGGATCCTTTTCAGGTTTAGACAAATTTATAGCAACAGCAATTTTTCCATATTTTGTCATTCTAGCAAAAGGAATATCCTTTGCAATTCTTGTAGTTCTTACATAATTAACATCTTTACATAAATCATAAAAATAATCTGTAGCCAAAACAGGATTTTGAGCTTTCAAACTTTCAAACTTATTATTAATCATTGAAGGTAAAGGTGTTAAACATCCCATTATTTTAGTATCAAATAAATCTCTATTTACTTGAGTATCTTCAATAATGCCATTATCAATTGCATATTTAATCATCTCATCTAAAATGTATGTAACATCTTTAGTATCATCATAAGTATAATCATTTAATTTATAGTCATCTAAATTAAATACATCTAATAATGCATTCAAAATATATTCTTTATCATCACTTTCATAAATATTTTTCATTTTACCATATTGTAACAATCCATTTATTGCTTCATATATAGTCATACAATCACCTCAACTTTATTATAGTATAAGAAAGTAAAAATATTTTATAGTTTCTAAATTAATATTTATAAAGTGATAAAAATTATTAAAAGTCTTTTTATAAGTTCATATCACTTACAACAAATTATTTTTGGATAGTTGGCTATAATCTTAAACCCTATAACATTATAATCATTTATAAGTCTCATGGCAGACATAATAAAAGCATTAGTCCCAGCCTCCAATATTAGGGAGGGGGGGGTCGAAATCGATCCCTTTAAATTCTGGATTGTTAATTTTTTCCCATAAGCCAACATATTCCAAAGTAAATCTGTTTCGCAACCAATTCTTAATTACATCTTTAGGCTCCTTTTCATTTTTAATTCTTGCGATGTCAGTTAATGACACATAATCACCATCGCCAATACCCGTAATACTAATTTCTTTTTCTTTTACTACTATCTTGTCCATATCCTTTTCCTCCTTTTAAGACAAAACTTGTAATAAAAAAGGCACACCCAAATTCTAAATATCCCCTTAGATAGGTAATGCCTTGTAATGCTTTATTTTATTACACCTACGTTTTACAACTTTTTGTGACAAAAAATAACATTTTATATAATTTTATATAAATAAAATTACAATCCTCTTTCCCAAATAATAATATTTATTGATAATAAATATAAATTATTTTATAATTAGTTGGTCAAAGGAGTGAATATAATGGAAGAAGTAGAATTAGACTTAACTGAACAAGAAGCAATAAGAAGGGCTAAGCTTGATAAATATAAAGAAAAAGGCATAGATCCATTTGGACAAAAATTCGATAGAAATACATGGAGTGAAGATTTAAAAGCTCAATATACTGGATTAACTCATGAAGAATTGGATGAGAAAAATGTAATAGTTAAAGTAGCTGGTAGAATCATGACTTTAAGAGATATGGGTAAAGTTGCATTTATGCATATTCAAGATAAAAAAGGAAAGATTCAAATCTATTTAAGAAAAGATGTTTTAGGTGAAGAAACATGGGAAGTATTCAAGCTTGCTGATATTGGTGATATCGTAGGTATTGAAGGACAATTAATGGTTACTAAAACTGGTGAATTATCTATTAAAGCTAGCACATATACTCACTTAACTAAAGCTTTAAGACCATTACCTGAAAAGTTCCATGGTCTTCAAGATAAAGAAGAAGCTAGAAGAAGAAGATATGTAGACTTAATAATGAATGAAGATAGTAAAAGAATCGCTTTTGCTAGACCTAAAATCATAAGAGGAATTCAACATTACTTAGATAATTTAGGTTTTGTAGAAGTAGAAACTCCTATACTAGATCCAATTCTTGGTGGAGCAAGTGCTAGACCATTTGTAACTCATCATAATGCATTAGATATGGATTTCTATTTAAGAATTGCTACTGAATTAAAATTAAAGAGATTAATCGTTGGTGGTATGGAAGGTGTATATGAAATTGGTAGACTATTCAGAAATGAAGGTATGGATGCTACTCATAACCCAGAATTCACTACAGTAGAAATCTATGAAGCTTATGGAGATTTATCATCTATGATGGATTTAGCTGAAGGTTTACTTAGAACTTTAGCTAAGGATATAAGAGGAAATGAAGTATTTGATTATCAAGGTAAGACTTTAGATTTATCTAAACCATTTAGAAGACTTAGAATGGTAGATGGAATTAAAGAAATTACAGGAATTGATTTTGCTAGCATTACTGATGTAAATGAAGCAATTAAGTTAGCTGAAGAACATGGTATTGAACTTGGAGAACACGAAAAGAATTATGGACATATTGTTAACTTATTCTTTGAAAAGTATGTAGAAGAAACTCTTATTCAACCTACATTCTTATATGAGTATCCAATTGAGGTATCTCCACTTACTAAAAAGAATAAAGTTGATCCTAGATACACAGATAGATTTGAATTATTCATTAATGGTAAAGAGTTTGGTAATGCTTATACTGAGTTAAATGATCCAATTGATCAAAAAGAAAGATTCATTAACCAATTAAAAGAAAAAGAATTAGGTAATGATGAAGCTAATGATATGGATATAGACTTTCTAGAATCTCTAGAATATGGTATGCCTCCTACTGGTGGTATTGGTATTGGTATAGATAGATTAGTTATGTTATTAACTAATACTGATTCTATTAGAGATGTATTATTATTCCCTCACATGAAGAATAATAAATAATAACATTTAAATAAATAAAAAAGCTGGAATAAAATCCAGCTTTTTATATTTTCACTTTTCCAGCAAATTCTCTTCTTATTCTTAAAAAACGCACCACTGTTACAATTACAAATAATGCTATAATGCCAGAAACCACACTTCCTACAACTATACTTCCTGTTGCAAATAAATAATAAATATAGACACCCGCAGGAATAACACCTATTAAAGGTAGTAAATTATAATATATAGGAATGTCCGTTATTCTAGAAAAATCTATATAATTAGAAATCTTTATCTTTTTTAAAACATTAGTATCATGACTACAAATAACTTCTTCTTTATCAATAGGAGGCAATATACACTCTACCCCTCTTACCATTATCTCCACTTCATTAGAATCCCTAATAATTGTAGCAATCTCACTAAGAGAATATGTAGTAATAGTTTTGGCTCTTCTTGGCATGCCATCTTGCTCATATGTAACTATTAAGCGATAAACTCTTTCTTTAAGTTCCGCTTTCACTTCTTTAGCTTTTACTATTCTTCCCTTAACTTGCATATATGGAGTATCTTCGCTTACAACAGGAGTTTTAGGAACTATACCTATCTTTACTAAAAACATAACAAAGTAATAAATACCCCAGCTAATTGGGTATACTCCTATAATACATAAAGCGACTATTCCAAAACAAACAAGGCACAATGTTTTAGCACCAAGAAATCCACCTAATACAGTTCCAACTGCAGCAAAAGAAAATATCCCATAATAAATCCATAGTGCAACAAACCCTTCTAGTGTGTTATTTTTATTCATATCATAAAGTTTATATCCAAGTAAAACTAGTCCTGGAATAAGAAATAACATAGAAGAAACTAATTCAATAATCAGCATCATATTATCACAACCTTTTTTTTATTATAACACATAAATAAAAAACGAATAAAAATATATGGCCTCTAGTTTATTTATATATAATAATGATATAGAGGTGATATTATGCTTGGAGCAATTATTGGAGATCTTGCTGGTTCTATCTATGAATATGATCAAATTAAAAAAGTTAGTAATGTTACTATTAATAAAATAATCGAAGAGGATTCTTTCTTTAGTGATGATACAATTTTAACTATTGCTATAATGGATGCAATATTAACTAAATCTAGTTATGAAGAGAAATTAAAAGAATGGGCTAATAAATATATTAATTATTTGCCTGACCACAAGCCTTATTTTAAAACCACTTTCTCTCCTGGATTCACAAAATGGGCAACTAGTAATGTTATTGGTACTAGTGCAGGAAATGGGGCTATGATGAGAGTATCACCTGTAGGATATTTATTTAATACAGAAGAAGAGGTAATAGAAAATGCTAGATTAGCTACTATTCCTTCCCATAACTCTAAAGAAGCAATTGAAGCAGCAACTATGGTGGCTCTTATTATCTTTTATGCTAGAAATGGGTATTCTAAAGAAGAGATAATAAATAAATTAAATTTAGAGATAAAAGAACCTAATATCACTACGTTTAATTATACTTGTATGGATACAATGGATGTATGTTTATATTCCTTGTTTAATTCTACCTCATTTGAAGATGCTATTAAACTTGCTATATCATATGGAGGAGATACTGATACTAATGCTTGTATTGTAGGTAGTATGGGGGAAGCTATGTATGGAGTAGATAAAAAATTAAAGGATAAAGCATTATCTAAACTAGATAAAGAGATGGTAAGTATAATTAATAATGCATATAAACAAAATTATAAAAGAAAATAAAAAAGCGATGTGATTACATCGCTTATTTTTTTAGCTTTTTATATATCCACACTGGTCCATAAAATATAAATGGGAGTAATAAGTATGCTACATATACAAGTATGATATAACAAACTTCTGGCATAGCATTATAGATTGGATCAAACACATATCCACCTCTGAAGAACATATATGAACATTTATAGATAAAGTTAATAATATTAGCAGGTATACTTACTACAACTAATGGGATAAATCCATATAATGCTTCTTTTATATTAGTTAGTTTGTATTTACCTGTAATCATAAGAGTAAGTGCTATATATACCATACTTCCATGATATATAAGTGTATGGAATCCTGCAAAAGAGATACATGAATAATTACTTAATACATTAGCAGGATATACAAAGTTAACTAGACCACCTACTAAGTTATATGTGCATAAATAACTGCATCCCATCTTATATAAAAAACCATCTTCCTTAGTAAATAACACAAATGGCATAACATACATAAAGATACTACATAAATATAATGGTAAGATACCTGTAACTTCAAATCCATATGGGTTAGTTACACTCTCCCAAGTTATCTTAGCCACTTCATAGATAACTAAAAATGCCCATAACACTATAAATATAGTTTTTAATTTCTTCTTATCTAGCCTTCTAGATAATATTGCTAGTGTTGGTACTGCAATAGTTAATATGATTGCAACAATTATATGTAAAGGTGAAAATAGTTTACCTGGTAATCCATCAGGTAAATATGCTTTATTTGTAAAAAAGTATTTTAATAGTTCCATCAGTTATTTCTCCTTTTAATTAACTTATAAATTCCATAATTAAACCAATATAATAATACACTTTCAGCAAGATATACTATAAGTGTATATAGCCACTTATAATTACTAGCTAAATCACTAAGTAATGGTAAACCAAATGGGTTAGCTAAAAACATCATATTTGTATTAAGATAGTGATTTAGTATCACTCCTATAATACAAAATATAGTAAGAAATCCTGTATATAAGTAACTATCTTTTATATTAGGAGTATATATCTTGCTATTTGCTACTAGACAACCACTATAAAACATTAACACATGATATACAAATGAGTGTATAGTAGCAGGATGCCAGATAGGATATAGTAATAAAGAAGTAGTAGGATATAAACTAAAGACAATAGAGGCAAATATACCTCCAAATACCATAAAAGTATATCCAGCTCTTTCTATATACTTATTTCTTATAAATATCATCCATATAGCATATAAGTAAAGACTACAGAAATATACAGGAATATAGTTATCATATGGTTCATGCTTATATATCCTTATCCCTATTTTTACAATTTCCATTACAGTTACAATTATAGCTATAACAAATAGTATTTTTTTAGTATACTTACTATCTATCTTCCTAGACAAATAAAAACTTAATATGGCAAGTATAGCAAAAACTATAATAAATAATAAATGTTCTAAAGAAAATAACCCAGGTACATCTTCACTAGAAAAATTATCATATGGCATGCTATCATCTCCATATATATAATAATAAAAATAGGCTAGATTTTCTAGCCTATCACCTTAATAATCATATCCATTTGGATTCTTAGATTGGAAATTCCATGAATCTTTGCAAGCCTCTTCTACACTATAACAAGCTTGCCATTTTAATTCTTTATTTGCTTTACTACAATCAGCATAACAAGCATCGATATCTCCAGGTCTTCTATCTGTTATAACAAAAGGAACTTTTAACTTATTAGCAGTTTGGAAAGCATTAACCATTTGTAATACTGAAGTACCCATACCTGTACCTAAGTTATATATAGTTAGACCACATTTAGTATCTAGTTTATCTAAAGCTGCTAAATGTCCTCTAGCTAGATCAACTACATGAATATAATCTCTTACTCCAGTACCATCAACAGTATTATAATCACTACCAAATACACCTAATCTCTCTCTTTTACCTATAGCTACTTGAGTAATATAAGGCATAAGGTTATTAGGAATATCATTAGGATCTTCACCAATTAATCCAGAAGGATGAGCACCTATTGGATTAAAATATCTAAGTATAGCTATATTAAGATTACTATTAACCTTAGCCACATCCTTTAATATCTCCTCTATCATATATTTTGTTCTACCATATGGATTTGTTACTCCACCAACTTCACTCTCTTCTGTAATAGGTAATACTTTGGGATCACCATATACAGTGGCACTACTAGAAAACACGAAGTTATCTACATGGTACTCTAACATTAACTCTAATACTGATATAGTACTATTAAGGTTATTGTTATAGTACATTAATGGCTTAGCTACTGATTCACCTACTGCCTTATAACCAGCAAAGTGAATAACAGCACTAATACTTTCACTTTCAAAGATCTTTCTCATTTCATCTTTGTTACAAACATCTACTTTGTAGAACTTAGGTTTAACTCCAGTAATAGTAGCAATTCTATCTAATACTTCTATCTTACTATTAGATAAGTTATCCACTATTATAGGATCATAACCCTTTTCTATTAGTTCTACTACTGTGTGGCTACCTATATATCCAGCCCCACCTGTCACTAATATTGACATATATACACCCCCGAATTACACATTGTAATCCTTTCAAAAAATATATGTAACAATATCGGCCATATATTACAAAATTCGACAAAACTGCACCTTTTTGTTCATTTTTTAGTTAAAAAACAGAAAATTTAACAAAAAATAACTCCATATAACAAATATTTATTGAAGCTAATATAAATAAGAGTAGAATATTACTCAGAAGGACATGAACAAATCCATCACACACCAAACTAGCGCAAGGGCGCACGCAAAGGATAGTAGTGGACTTCTAAATTATCTATATATAGAACAAAAAAACTCTTGGTACTGCAGACTAAGAGTTTTTTTGATACAATATTTATTAATTTTTTTTAATCTCTTTTGTATAAATCTCTTGTGTATAGCTTTTCCTCGCAATCATTTAAAGCATCTTCATATCTATTACATACAATCACGTCAGAAACTTGTTTGAATTCTTCCAAAGATGATATAACATCATTACCAAAAAATTCTACCGCTTCAAGTTTTGGCTCATATATAACTATTTTTGCTCCTTTTGCTCTTATTCTTTTCATTACACCTTGTATAGCTGATTGTCTAAAGTTATCAGAGTTAGATTTCATTGTCAATCGATAAATTCCAATAACCACATTTTTCCCAGGGACTCCGTTTATGCCGCATTCCATATTTTCCCCATAAAAGCCAGCCTTCTTCAAAATTTGTTCAGCAATAAAGTCTTTTCTTGTAGAATTAGAAGAAACTATCGCACTTATTAAATTTTCTGGAATGTCATTGAAATTTGCCTTCAATTGTTTTGTATCCTTAGGTAGACAATAGCCACCATATCCAAAAGAAGGATTATTATAATGAGAGCCGATTCTAGGATCTAGACAAACACCATCTATTATTGATTTTGTGTTTAGTCCTTTGGTCTCTGCATATGTATCCAACTCATTAAAATAAGCAACACGAAGAGCTAAATATGTATTAGAAAATAGTTTCACAGCCTCTGCTTCTGTTGTATCCATCAACAATGTTGGTATGTCTTCCTTTATCGCACCATTTTTCAATAAAGTAGAAAATAATTGTGCAACGTTAGTCATTTTTTTATCAGATAAATCCACACCAACAATTATCCTACTAGGATATAAATTATCATATAAGGCTTTTGATTCCCTAAGAAATTCTGGAGAAAAAAGAATGTTATTAACTCCGTATTTTTCCTTTACTTTCTTTGTATACCCTACTGGAATTGTTGATTTTATTACTATAGGAACATTAGGATTAACACTTAAGACTAACTCTATAACTTGTTCCACACATGACGTGTCAAAATAATTCAACTTATCATCATAGTTAGTAGGTGCTGCAATAATTACTAGTTCAGCATCTTTATAAGCATTTGCCCCGTCCAACGTCGCACGAAGTTTTAAATTTTTAAAAGCTAGGTATTCCTCTATTTCCTTATCTTGAATAGGTGATATGCGATTATTTATTTTATTTACTTTTTCCTCAATAATATCAACCGCTACAACCTCATTTTGTTGAGATAAAAGTACAGCAAGCGATAATCCAACATATCCTGTTCCAGCAATTGCAATTTTCATATTTTCCCTCCTAAATTTTATAAAATTCTTTATACCAGGTAGCAAACTTTTTCAAGCCTTCGCGCAAAGTGGTTTTTGGTTTGAAACCAAAATCTTCTTCTAATGGAGTTGTATCTGCATACGTTATTAGTACATCTCCAGGTTGCATAGGAACTAATTCCTTATGTGATTGAAAATCATAATTTTTTGGTAGAACCCCTGCCGCAATAAGTTCTTCTTGAAGAATTGTCACAAAATCCAATAAATTTTCAGGATTACTATTTCCTATGTTATAGACTTTATATGGTGGAATAGGTAAACCATCTTCACCCACCGCCTTTTCTGGTGCTTTAGTCATAACTCGCATAACACCTTCAACTATGTCATCTATATATGTAAAATCCCTTTTACAATTACCATAGTTAAAAATCTTTATTTTTTCACCATTTATCAACTTGTTAGTAAAACTGAAATATGCCATGTCAGGTCTTCCTGCAGGACCATATACAGTAAAAAATCTCAGTCCTGTAGACGGTATGTTATATATTTTTGAATAAGCATGTGCTAAAAGTTCATTGGATTTCTTCGTTGCAGCGTATAAAGATATAGGATTATCAACCTTATCATCAGTGGAATATGGAACCTTCTCATTTGAACCATATACAGATGAAGACGATGCATATACCAAATGTAAAACAGGATTGTGCCTACATGCTTCTAATATATTATAAAATCCTATGATGTTAGATTCTATGTATGCTCCAGGATTAGTTATACTATACCTAACTCCAGCTTGTGCAGCCAAATTAACTACAATATCTGGCTTATATTTTGCAAATATATCATCAACTGTTTCTTTGCTAGCCAAGTCTCCTTTGACAAAGATAAAATTACCATATTTCTTCAACTTAGATAATCTATGGTATTTTAACTCAATATCATAATAGTTATTAATATTGTCTAATCCTATTATTTGTGAACTAGGATACTCTTTTAATAATCTTTCTGCTAAACTTGCCCCAATAAATCCCGCAGATCCAGTAACAAGTATACGCTTACTGTCTAATGATATGATTTCCATCTTGTTTCCCCCTTAATATTTTTTTTAATATTTTACATATTTCTATAAAATATTGCTTTTGAAAAATTAAACTAATTAAACCAACAATAACAATTGATACTGCTAACACTATTATAGCACAAACAAACCATTGTGAATAAGTTTGTGGGTCAATCGTAAATAATTTATAGGATATAAAAATTATGATAACTGCTTCCGTAATTGCAATCATCATTTTTTTCGCGCTAGTAAAAATATTTCTTTTTAATATATTTTTATTAGCATACCATATCATTTCTATCGTTCTAATAATCATAGCCAAAATTGTTCCAACAGCAACTCCTATTATTCCCCATTTAAAGACAAGTGCAATAGAAACAACAATATTAACAATTGCCTCTATCCAAGCCCCAATACGAGTTTGCTTAAAATGGCCCGATGAATGAACTAATGTACTATATGGAATTCTTAAAATCCAAATAAATTCTCCGATAACCAAAAGATATCCAAATAAATAATTCACATAATTTGCATCGATTATATCTGCTGTGTATACGCTTATAAAAGGAGCAATTAAAATAAAAGTACACGTATATATAATTATGGATATAATTAAAAATAATGTCTCATAGATGTCAAATTTTTTTCTCAAATTATCCTGTTCATTATTAGCAATCATATTACCAAATAAGGCATCCATTCCATTTGTGAATGTTCTCATCAAAGACTTTATCCCCTTTATCACCAGATAATAAACAGAATATATAGATACATCTACAAGAGAGCAAAATATCGTGATTATCACTACATCTGTGTTCGAATGTATAACAGATGCGACGTGTTGAGCTAGACCGTCCCATTTTTGTTTTATTTCTGACTTTTCGGTAATTTTATTTAATTTTATGTTATATTTTTTTCTTACATAAATACTCTGCAATAGTGGTCTAGTGACAAAAATTAAGGAAGTTACAATCTTTATGGATTGTATAGACATGCCAAGCTTAACCATAAGTACTACTGCCACAATACTTATAATGTATGTTATAGACTGTATTATTGATATAACATATGATTTCTGTTCAGCTTGTAAATAGAGTGTATAAGTCATTCCAAAAAAATATTCTGCAAAAGTACTAATAGCAATAATGATAATAAGAGTCGCAGTAAATCCAAAACTAAAATCATCGTTTATAAAAAGCGGAAAAACAATAACAAGTATTACTATATAAATAAAGAAAAATAAAGATATTTTTCTAAAAAATGATTCTGTGCTTTTTAGTATTTTTTGTATGGATTCTTTGTCCTGTTTAGCTATTGGCTTGTACAGTAAAGATTTTACTACCGGTCCAAAGCCTGACTCCAAAAGTACGATATATGCCAAAAATTGTGTTATAGATTCCACCATTCCATTAACACTTGAGCCAAATGAAGAAATTATCATTTTTGGAACAACAAAACCATATATTATAACAATTATTTGCAATATCAATCCTGATATTATATTAGCAATTGCTCTTTTACTCCTCATTTTATCCCTCCCTTCTCACAAAAATTAAAAGAATTGTTATTAACTACTCTTTACTTTCATTATATTTTGCCATTTTTCTTTTATTGGGTTGTCTATTTGCATAAGAGATATCTCAAAGTTATCATTTCCTTCAATTAACATTGGACCATCCTCTGTAAAGGCTATATCCCACCCTATAAATTTTACTTTTTTAAATAATTTGTGTGCTTTGACAGCTAATTCAATTGCCTTATTATAATCTTCCAATTGATAGCCCTCAAACACAAATCCACTATCCTCATGAATAGTTGTTTTCTTTGCCCATTGTATTTTTTGAAACCCATATTTATGTAAAATTCCTTGATTTGAGACAGGAACACAATATCCCCCTGCCGCCCAATTATCGACGTGCCCAGACGTTAAATTTCCAATCCTCATCACAGATAGCAACACACGTATTTCACCTTCATTATCACGATATGTTACACTCCTCAAGGTGTTAATAGCATGTGAATTAATTCGAGATATTTCTTCAGATTGAGTAATTCTTTCTTGTAATATATATGTTCCATCCTTAATTGTCTCTAAATATATATCATCAACGCGCTTTAGATGATGAACACCATCCGCACATTCCCCGTCTATGCATTTCAAAAAATAGTCTCCAGACTTATTTAAATCCCCATATAGTAGATTTACGCTTCCTTTAGTTTTTTCTATAAGAGCGTGAACTTTCGGAGTTTTTATATTAACGGTATTCAAAAGTGTATAAAAAACAAATTTATCTCTAAGAGAGTTGCATTCTCTATAATCATTAACGGAATTTCTTTCATTCATAAATTTTCTATATGGCAAAAACTCTTTAGATTTATATTTAGAATCCGCAATATCTAATCCATATAGATTATAAAACTTGTTAATCTCATGATTCTTAAATAACCAAACAGCATTATCTACAAAACGATGAAAAAAATTTTTTCTTTTTCTTTCCGGATAATAACTAGGTTCCTTTAAAAATCTAAAAAGTTTAAAAAAATTGCAAATATCCTTAATCTCCGTTTTCACAGCCCTGTATATTTTTAATATAATTGCTTTCATAATATCTCCTACACTTCGCATCATCTATTTTGATACTCTATTATCTCCTTATCGATAATTTTCCCATTGTCAATTATTAGAGAATTTTGCAATACGTCATCTATGTTTTCCTCCATCAAATCTTTTATATATTTAGCGATTATTTTGGAATTTTCTTCTGTGAATGTTCTGTAGAAAATTGATGGTGTATGATCAACCACATAATGCATTACATCATTAACAAAATATGTGGGTTGCTCAATGGTTGTTGGAATAGATGACTCTATCGCTCCACACTTATCACAGCTAACATCTATAATCAAAGCATTTTTTTTCATTCTTTTTAATTCATTATATCCTATAATATGATCTTTTCTAAAAACATCCCATAAAACAGCATTAACAACCACGTCATAATTTTCTATTTCTTTAGCAATTAGTTTTTCTGTCTTTCTAGTGTATTGAATTACATTGGCACCAAACATATTCAAAACTTTTATAGCACCTCGTGCTGTATTTCCATTTCCAATAACTGCAACATTCATTCCATAAGGCATTTTCCCATAGCACTGAAAAGCATGTAAAACAGCTGCTTCCCCAGCCAATTCATTATTTCTCCAAAAAATATGTCTGCCATCTTCATACATTTTTTCCCATGCGAAAGCTTTAATTTTTTTATCAACAATAATATCTGCTATATCTTTATTTTGAGTAGCATGAATCCAGCCGAATATTATTGTATTTTCTTTTAATTCATTTAAATACTTTGCATCACCTATTTTAGGGTCAACAATAATATCACAATTTAAAACATCTTTCTTTTCACAAACTTTGCATCCTATTTTTTGAAATTCTTCATCTTTAACGCCTAGATGAACCCCATAATTTTTTTCAATATATATATTGTTGCACGCAATACCAAAGTGAACAAGATCACAAGGCAAAATAGCCCTTCTTTGCTCATTTTCTTTTTCACTAATTGGAAAACCTATTGTTTTCATTGTCTTAATCAATCCCTTCTATTTTTATCAAATTGCCAAAATATTCATCTGTTTCCGGCAATAAGTTCGGATCCCAACCGCTTTGTGGGAAAAATGTATATTCGCCGAAATATATTTGATTGTTACATAAATATAAATCTATCCTAACAAAAGGAAAATCTTCTGAAAGTTTTTTCGCAATTTTAAACATTTCTTCTATTTTTAATGGCTTTTCCACATAAAAATCTGAAGTCGCTTTTTTTCCGCGCACATTATATTTTAAAAGATTCCACTTTTCATCAAAGAAATAAAACTTTGTATCCCCGCTGTTTCTGTCGTAGCAAAGCATAACACAATCTACGGTTCCATTAAAGCAAAAAAACTTATAGTCTCTCAATTCATGTTGAATATCATCTTCAATGTATTCTTCTACAATTATTCTAGGAGTAACATATTGATAAGGCTTTTCTTTTGTCCTCAAACTATAGTTTGTTTTCAATGCCTTTCTAAATGTTTTTTTTAGTTTTGAATATGGTATTTCATCTTTATTTTTACACACATAAACACTTCCACTATCATGAGTGCATTTCATAACAAACTTGTGAGGCAAAGAAGAAAAATCTATTTCCTCAAATGAATCATAAACCCCAATTAATGGTATCAAATATTGTTCTCCTAAAACATCCTTGATGTGATTTCTCACTGAATATTTATCCACATATTCAGACCACTTTTTAGCATCACAATTCAATTTTAAATAATTTATTTTTTCATTAAAAGTTTTAGGCCTATTGAAATTTATTTCCTTATTCATTTCTTTTTTATACTTTATTGTTAAATATTTGTAATCATCCATTCTTATAATTCCATACTCCGCTAATTTTACAGTTATATAGCTTGGATGCAAAATATAATGTAAAAGTTTCATCAAAATCCCCCTCTCTAAAAATTAAGCATAGTTATAATAAAATTTTTTCAATATAGGAGCAATATTCTTTCATAATGTTCTCTATTTGATATTTTTTTGATGTTTCATGCACCTTTCTATAATCCCATTTTTTTTCTATCAAACTTATGATTTTTTGCCTCAAATCACTCACATCTAAATATTGGGCAATAAATCCATTAGCATTATTAATTATCTCGCATGGTCCTGAAGGACAATCATATGATACAACAGGTGTGCCACATGAAATTGCTTCAATCAAAGTATTAGGAAAACCTTCATATAAAGAAGATAAAACAACACCACTTGCTTTTTCATAGAATTGTTGAATATCATTCGTAAAGTCAAAAAAGTTCACATTTAGATTGTTTTCTTTTACGTATTCCGCTAAATTGTGCTCTTCACTACCATTTCCAACTATGTATAGTTTACTATCTTTTAACTGAGGACAATTTATAGCCTTTAATATATCAATAACATTTTTTTGCTTTTCCAACCTTCCAACAAATAATAAATATTTTTCTCTATCACCAGTAAAAAATTTGAATTTTGGAGAAACAGGATTATTTATGACCGTAACATTATCCTCTCTTACCCCGAAATTTTTCACCAAATCATCTTTCATTCCTTCAGACTGAGCAATTATGTTTTCATTACTCCTATAAAAGAGTTTAAGAATAGGTAAAATTGTTAACTTCCTTTTCATAGACGTATTCTTGTATTCAATACTTAATGTATTTATGCACCTACTGATAGTTTTAAATTTCTTTTTGCTTTTACCTTTTACTCTATTTACAATTATAGATAATTCTGCGCCAAAACTAAAAACCAAATCAAACTCGTTTGCATTCAAAAAATTTTTCAATGGTTTAAATGCTTGAACTTTTTTTTCAACATTCAAAGACTCTACTTTGATACCCATATCAAGTTTTGATAATTCTGTAAAAAATACTGATTTTTTTGTTATAGGATATAAGGATAAAAGTGTAATATTATATTTCTGATGTAAATACTGAACCAGGTTTTGACACACTCTTTGAGCACCACCTGATCCTAAATCTTGTATGACAAAACAAATTTTTTTCATATTATTTCTCCTCTTTTATAAGCAGGGAAAACAGATGATTAATTGATTGAATAGAATCAAAATTCTTTTCTCTTAAAATTTGTGAAAAAGTTTCATCTCTTTGATATGCCTTTAGTTGAATAATTTCCTTAATGGCAGCACACCACTCATTTACTTCTAACGGCAAAAAAGTAATTGATGAACACAAATCCACATCATTAGAAATTTTATCGCTACATAAAATCTTTAATCCGTTGGATAACCACTCTACGCAAACGATAGGAAGTCCTTCATGTAATGATGGCAGAATTGCCATATCAAACGCATTTATCACATTATTGATGTCATTCCTAATTCCCAGCAATCTAACATTGTTTAAATTGTATTCTTTAATTTGACTTTCAATTAACGGATAGTTAGGTCCTCCACCAATAAGAAGGAAATATATGTTTTCTTCGCTTTTTAATTTTTTTGCTATCTCTATTATAAATTTGTGATTTTTTTGTTCATTAAAAGCTCCAACATGACCTATGACAACTGCGTCTTTGGGCAAGGAAAATTCATTCAGCATTTTATCTCTTAAAACTTCAGAATATTTAAACTTTTCAACATCAACGCCATTATTAATTACCTCAAATTTTCTCTTGCCATACATCCACATACCCGCAGGACGAGAGCAAGCGAATTTTCTTTTTACAACAAGGTTGGTGAAAGGCCTAAAAATGTAATGCAAAAATCTATGATTACAAGTTGTGTTGTGCGAATGACAATAAATATTTTTAAATCCAATCAATCTTAAAAGAAAACACTCATAAAACACCAATGAACTACTACCATGCAAATATACCGCATCATAGTGGTTAGATTTTATTACTTCTTTTAAGGCTTTCACATATTTAAATATGCTTTTTCTCCTAGAAAAATACATATTAGTTCCTTTGTTTCTGATTTCATCATATTTTAATTCTAAAACATTACGACTATCCCTTTCTCCATTGACAAATAAATCGAAAGAAACATCCGAACCACTAGAACGCAAAATAAGACAATATATAAATTGTGAAATTCCATCTATTCCAAATCCATTAACAGGTAATAACAATATTTTTTTACTCACAATAATCCCTTCTTTCTATTTTTTCATACTCAAGCAACCTCTTTTTGTTTTCCTCATTTTGTTGACCAGCAATTGCAACAAAGGCCGCTATTACACAAAGAAGCCAGTTAGCGCCATCCATATCCTCTAAAGCAAAAAAAACAAATAAAACCGACAAAAAAACAACGCCAACATAATTCCTTTTAGACAATATATATTTCAAACATGATATAACAAGAAAAATTGCATTCACTATTCCCGTTATTCCCATTTTATAAAAGAACCCCAAATACGTAGAGTGAGAACCCATAGGATAATATGTATGATAAGCTTTGACACCTTTTCCCATAAACATATTGAATATATTCCCGTCGACAACACTCTTAATACTATAATAATATATATCAAATCTGTCCCTATTACTTCCCGGCCTATAATTAATTATTAAATTTATATCAATCATAGACATAGCTAAAACAATTATCATTGGTGCGCCTAGTAGTAAAAAATAAATTCTTTCTCTCTTATACTCAATACCCAAAAAATAAAGCATAAATATTAATATTAAATAAGCCAATATTCCAAACCTTGACTTTTCTAAAAATATGGGCAAAAAGCCTAAAATTACCAAAGCTATTTTGTACGTGTTTTTTTTACAAGCAAAAAGTGCAAAATATGTGTTAATCATTGTAAATGTAACAATCAAATTTGAATATTCCATAAATCCAATAAATCTATATTTCAAACCGCCATTAGCATATTCAATACCATAAAGAGGCCTATTGAAAAGATAAAATTCCGGCACATCAAATAACGTTAAACAAAAAAACAATATTGCCAAAAGATATAAAACGACCAAATTAACAAGACATATCTTAGCAAGAAGCTTTTTATCTATATCCGCATGTTTATAATTTTTGTAAAACAGAGCCGATATAATCCACATTGAAGAAACATTTATTGCCGCAAGAATTCGTTCAAAAGTAAAGTTTTCAATTAAAACATTTATTATTATTGACACAAAATGAACAACCCCTATGGTTATAAACGCAGCAAAGACAAAGTCCTTTTCAAAAAGAATTGTAACCCTTGATTTCTTCAAACTTAAAAATTGCCACACAGAAATAAATATAAGTATAAAGAATTGAACTGGCTTGGGTAATAACAAAATAGGCCACAAAAAGATAAACAAAAAATATATTGGTTTAGAAAACAAAACTCTAAAATTCACTTTTCATCCCCCTTTTTATAGCCTTTTTTGATTAAGAAAATAATTTTTTTATTTCTTCAGTTAACTTACTAACAAATTCTTTATTATGTGATACATAACTAGATCCAGTATCTTTTGCATAACTCTCTATTGTTTCTTTTAAATCTTTTATGTCTTCTAAAACAAACATATCAAACCCTCTATTTAATAGTTCTTTTGAAAACTCTAATTGATGGTTATTAACATGCTCATTAAAATCAAATTGTCTTGGAACCACTATGGGTTTCTTTCCTATTGATATAGGATAAACAAAACTTGCTGGTCCTCCATGAGTTATTATAACTCTTGCTTCTTTTTGATATCTTTCCATCTCTTCATATGGAAGCATATCAAAGCATTTGCAATGCTTAGGTTCATATGTAGAGAATCCTTTTTGAATTATAACTTCATCTTCAAAAGCTCCCTCTCCTTTTAATCTATCTATTTCTTCAATTAATCTATTAAAAGGTTGTTCATGAGTTCCTACTGTAACAAATATCATTTTCACGCCCTCCTAAAATATACTACCTAGATAGATAGCTTTTTTGTAAACTTTAAGTTGTTCTTCCCATTGTACAAAGAACTTATCTGAGAAGTAATAACAGAACTTGCCTGATAAAGTTGATTTATCAATTCTATCAAATACTTCTACATATACACATTTCTTTCTAAAGAATAACTTTCCAAGTAAAAAGAAAGGCATAGCAACTGCAGCTCCAGAAGATATAATCATATCTGGCTTTTCCTTTCTTAATATTTTCCAAGCAAGAAATGTATTCTTTATCAAATTTTTAAAATTTCTATTTGTAGGATAATGGCAATGATATACTTTCTCATCTTTAAGTTGACTATTAGCATCAGGTTTATCAAATGTCACAAAGAACCTTTCATGATCTTTCCACATATCCTTAAGTAGCATCATATGAGTTAAATGTCCCCCAGATGATCCTACGATTGCTATTTTAGCTTCTTCAAATTTCTTTTTACTTTTCTTAGCCACAATTACTTCGCTCCCTTTCCTGCTATTACAACCCATATTGTTTTAAAGAAGATTTTGATATCCATCCATAAACTTCTTTTAGCAACATATTGAGTGTCCATTTCACATCTCTCTTTAAATCCTGTATCACTTCTACCATTAACTTGCCAGAACCCTGTAACACCTGGTTTAACTTTAATGATATTGTCATAGTGATAGCCCATATCATCTTTTTCTCTAGGAAGATATGGTCTAGGTCCCACTACTGACATACTACCTAAGAATACATTAATAAATTGAGGTAATTCATCAATACTAGTTTTTCTAATGAACTTACCAACCTTAGTAATTCTAGGATCATTCTCTAATTTCTTATTAGTTAGATATTCTTCTCTTATCTTAGGATCACTAGCCATTAATTCTTCTAATTTTTGTTCAGCATTCATACACATACTTCTATACTTATAAATATAGATAGTTTCTCCATTTAATCCAATTCTCTTATTCTTAAAGAAAATAGGACCATTATCTTTAGTAACTAGGTTAGCTATCCATATTCCTACACTTACAGGAATAAGCAGTAGCATACCCACAATTGAGATTATAATATCTAAAAATCTCTTCATAAATCTGTAAAAATATCTTTTCTTATTCATACCACACACTCCTAAACACGTAAATATATTATATAAGTTTACTTATATAATTGTCTAGGAAATAAGAGAAAACAAACCCTAAATAAGCCTAATTTTATCTATTTTTATCAAAACAAAAAAACACCCTATTCAGGTGTTTCTTCTTTTTTTATTTCTTTTGCCTTACCTTTAAATAATTTAATATCAGGTTTATCTTCCATATATCTATTTACTAGTTCTACAAACATAATGATATATATAGGATAAGTAAATGCTAATTCAAATGCCTCAGTTAATGCATATGTAAACATTCCAATTATTACTACAGTTAGTTTCTTATCTGTAGCTTTTTCAAATGCCACATAATAGAAATAAGTAATTACAAGTAATGCGATTAATCCCCCATCAAAGATAGTCATTAAGAAGTCATTATCTAATGGGTATAGAGTGTAATTAGCTATGCTAAAATCTTTTAATAACATCATTAAATAATACTTACCTAATAAGATATACTCAGAAAAGTTTTCAAAAAAGAAATTAAACCAATATGGCCTACCACTTAATTCTACATTAATCTCATGTATATCCATAAATGCTACCATTATAAATGACATTAAGATAAAGACAAATATTAGTCTTTTAGGTTTAAACCAGTTTACTAAGAATGGTAAATTCATAAGTAGTAGCATTACACTTATTACTAGCATTCCAGTTCTACAATTGGTTAGCCATCCTAACCATAATGTAACAAGTAGCATACATATACTAAATATAAGCGTATGTATCTTATTATCTCCTAGCCACATATATCCAAATACACTTGTAGCTAACACGTATTTTAAGATATGATTTGGATGATTAAATCCAAATGTATGTCTAATATTTGTTACATCTTCCCACATTTCATCATATCTTAACATTGCTACATCTGGCATAAGTCTAAACATAGCCAAAACAATGAATAGAATTAGAGAAAATGAACTAATAATAAATAACCATTTATACATTTGTTTCTTATCTTTATAGAACAAATACGCTATAAATAAAGAAATAACATATAAATAAGATTTCATGATTCCAAAGATAATAGAAAGTCCTATAATGAAAAACAAGATTTTTATATCTTGTTTATCCGGTTTATTATCTTTTATGCACAATATAATCAAAGCAAGAGCAGGCATAAGAAATATAGCACTCACTAGTATTACCCACAAAGGATGCATCATAACCAATATACTAGATAAGGCAAATAACTCAAATAAGTTAACTAATAGTAATACCGTTAATTCTCTCCATTTAGCACAAATTTCTTGCTTTAATGAAGCAAAAAACAGTTTCACTATTTAACTACCTCCTCAATACTCTTATTACTAACATGAGGAATAGCTTTCCATGTTACTTTAGTAAATAAAGCTACTACACTAGTTAATAAGAAAATTCCCATATATATAGGATAAGTAATACCATATAGTATTTTCTTTCCAAGTCCAACATTCATTCTGTGACTATTCTTAGCATATACAACAATTGTATAAAAAATAAAGCACACAGCAAATACATATAAAATTAATAATCCTTTACTAAATACATTACCAATGCCAGCATAGATACTACCATCCATTACAATACCCTCAATAAATGTAATAATAGAGTATAAGATTATCCAAAAGAATCCTACAACTGGAGCAGGGCATACATGTACCGCAAGTCCTAAACAAGTTGATTTATTCTTACCTGTAAAGATCTTCTTTATAAGTGAGCCAATATATTTACCAAAGCATTGGTGCCCACCTTTACACCATCTAAGTCTTTGAGTATATGAATCTTTAAGTCTTACTGGTTGCTCATCATAGAATACAGCATCAGCACAATACATAGCTTTATATCCCTTTATAGCACAATCTACAGTAAACTCAATATCTTCGATTATAAGGTGATGTATCCATCCACCATTTTCTTTAATAATATTTGCATCAACATAATAACCAGTACCAGAAACATAAGTACCCACATTATTTCTTGTTCTAGTTTGGTGAGTCATACAACATTCCATATAAAACATCATAGAACTGTTAGCACTAACCCAACTATCTCCAAAGTTTTTACTATCTCTAAATGATGTACAAATCTTAACCCCACTATCATAAGCTTTATTCATCTCTTTAATGTAGTTCTTATCTAAAAGGTTATCAGCATCAAAGATGAAATATGCCTCATACCCTTTATCGGCATATTCTTCATTGATTTTAGATAAAAGATAATCAAGAGCATAACTCTTACCCTTCTTTTCCTTATTAAATCTTTCATATACAATAGCACCTGCATTTTTTGCTACAGTATATGTATTATCAGTACAGTTATCTGCTACAACAAAAACATCTACTAACTCACTTGGATAATTTTGTTTCTTAACTGAATCTATAAGATTACCAATTACCTTCTCTTCATTTCTAGCAGATATAAGCACAGCATACCTATGATTCACTTTTGCTTCAGGATATTTTTTAGGCTTAGTAACAAGCCCTACTATCGCTGAAATATTTTGTGCCATATAAAGTAAAAGCACAACAACAAGTAATACAATATTGATTGTATCAATCACATTAAAAACGCCTGCGGCGCTAACTAGCATATTCACATATATATTCATAATCATTACATCCTTATTTTAAAATTTTGTTTGTCACAAAAAAAGTATATCATAAATAAAAAAGGCTGCATATAATTGTCTTGCAAAAAGAAAGAAAATTAAAGTATAATATAGATAAGGTGAGGGAATTATTAGCTTCTCGGGCTAATTACTTCATCTTTTTATTTTCTTCTAGTTTATCTAGATAGTTAATAATTAGATAGATAATTAATATACGCATTTGTCTCAAGTTTGTGCCATCTTTGTTTCGTTCTTATATCAAAACAAACAAACCATTTTTTATAAATATTATAAAAGTATCTCGGTTTTTATATTAAAATGTCGAGTTTTCATTGATTAATAGTGAAAAAAAAGTGATAATAGAATTATATTTGAGGAGGTATGAATTATGTGGTTTTTCAAAAGAAAGAAAAAGAAACAAGAAGAAGCTAAAGCGCAAGAAACTGTTGTAGCTGAGCAAGCTCCAGTTGTTGAAGAAACTCCTGTAGAGGCTCCAGTAGAAGAGACTCCAGTTGTTGAAGAACCAGTAGCTGAACCTGCTAAAGAAGAAGTTAAAGAAGCTCCAAAAGCTCCTGCAAAGAAGACTACTGCAGCTAAGAAAACTACTACAGCAAAGAAGACTACTACAGAAAAGAAAACTACAACTAAAGCTGCAACTACTACAGAGAAAAAGCCTGCTGCTAAAAAAGCAACTACAACTAAAAAAGCTGCTACTGAAACTAAGAAAACTAGTAGTAAAACTTATCATGTTTCAAAAAGAAAAGACGATGGTAAATGGCAAGTTAAATTCGCTAATGGCAAGAAAGCTTTAAAGTTATTTGACACACAAGCTGAAGCTATCGCTTTTGCTGAAGAAAAAGCTGACAATCAAGATGCTAATGTTACTATCCACAAAGTAGATGGTAAGATCAGAAAACAAGATTACAGCAAGAAAGAAGAAAAATAATAAATGTTAGTTTTTACTAACATTTTTTTATTATCTTTTATTACAATATAGAAAGGTGATATAAATGAAAGATTTCCACATACACACTATTTATTCAGATGGTGAAGACAATGAATTTGAAATAATAGAAAAGATAAAAGAGGCCGGAATAAAAGAGTTTGCTATTTGTGATCACAATATCTATACAGGTAGTAAAAAAGTATATGATTTACTTAAAAAAGCTAATTCTGATCTTATTTTTCATACCGGTATAGAGTTTACATGTAGACTAGCAAATTACTCTCCTAGTTTAAATATGCACATTCTTGTTCATGACTTTAACTATGATGATGAAAAGCTAAATTACTTAGTTAATAAATATGATGGATTCAAAGATATAAAGATTGAAAGAATGATAAAAATGGTAAAGAAATTATATAACTTCGATATTCCAGAAAATGATCTAAATGAAGTAAAGAAAAACTCTTTATCTGTAGGTAAACCACATATCTATAATATACTTACTAACTATATGGATTTAGATAGAGAAACTTACTATAAAGATATGGATGCATTAAATACGGATGACTTAAAACTAGATGTATTAGAAGTTATCAAAATCTCTAATGAAATAGGTGCTAAAGTAGTACTTGCTCATCCAATAGAGATAATGGAAGATCATGATCTTTCTTTTGAAGACATTGATACTTTAGTAGGTTATTTAAAAGAAAAAGGTTTAGATGCCATAGAAACTAGACACTCTAAACACAATGAAGAATATTATAATAAATTTCATGATATGGCTATAAAGTATAACTTAATAGAAACTATGGGTAGTGATTATCATGGAAAAAGAGTAAAACCTAATGTTAAATTAGGAATCTGTTATAAATAAAAAAAGGGACAAACGTCCCTTTTATTTATTTTAGTTATCCCAGAATGAAGATCCTCTTTTCTTTTTAGCATTTGGATCAACTATTCCTAATTCTTCCATAATTTGTCTTAATACTCCATCTCTCATGTTAGTATCATCATCTACCATCTTAATTAGAGCATCTACCAAATTAGGAACATTTTTACTAACTTCTGCAATTAATGCGGAGTTATTTTTATTTACTGATGCATATTTATGGATTTCTTGTAGTTTATAGAATGTATCTTTAACTACTGGATTAGTATCAATCATATTAATAGTCATTTTAGATAACTTCAAGAATATCTCTAAAGTTAAGTCGTATAACTTTGCTAAATCCTTACTATTTCCTTCAAATTTTGCATTATTTGTAATAGCAGAAATTTTAGGATACATTTCATTTATCTCTATTACTAATGTTTTTACTATATATTTTTCTCCACCTGTTAATGGCATCATATAAATTATACCCCCTTTATATAATTACATAATAACTTGTTTTATGCTACTTCGCCAATCTTTGTGTCTCTTTTTTGACTTCTTCTTGCCATAGCATGTTCTAAAGATCTCTTAGTAAATAAAGTAATGTTACTTAAATCTTTACTAGAAGTAGCCTTTAAAACTGAATTAGGCCAAGAGTTCTCAGCTTCACACTTACAGATAGTATGAACTTTATTCTTTCCTGTAGCAAAGAAGTATACAGGTTGTAAACTTTGTCTCCATACTTCATTCAACTTCTTATATAGAGGTTCCATATCTACAATTTCATTACTTACTGTAGCTTTATACTCATTAGTTAAAATACTAATTAGATCATTAGCACTAATCATTCTAATAATCTTAAATGCTTTCCCTTCAAATGTAGAGATTACTGGATAAATCTTAGAATTCTTTTCCTTATCATCGTTATAAATTATATTTACAACAACATTTGAAGTAGGGTTATTACCACTACCACATTTTTCTCTATATAGTTCATTGCTTTCAATTTGAACAAACTCATTTTCTACACTTGGTAATCTTAATCCTACTTTAGTGAAATCTTCACCTTTAATTGAGAAATTAGGAATTACACTATCATGAGTAGTTTCAAATGAATAGCTAGTACCATATAACTTATTAGGTATACCCTCATTTAGTTCAGCCTTCTTTAAAGCTGTCTTTAAAGCTGTTCTAGCAGCTAGTGCCCAAACAACATATTTTTTGTAGTAGTTAAATGATCTAGGGAATGCCTTAGCATCATATACACTCTTTAACTCTTTGAAATAGTTATATGCTGGAGCAAGTTCTGCACCCTCAAGATTTACACTACCCATAGAGTAAAAGTTTTTATAAATCTTTTCACTGCATCCAATCATTAAGAATGCTGTTTTTGTGTCATCACCAGAAAATTCTGTAGAAACACTCTTTGATATATCTGCTAAATTAGAATTAGCACCTAAATCAGATGGTTTTAATATGTTTGCATTAATTAAAACATCTTTTAAATCGTCTATATCATTAACGATTAACTTTGCGTAATAAACACCTTTATTATTTAACATAAACATCTTCTCCTTGACTAATAATATATCATATTATCAATCAATAAACAAACAATTTTTTCAGTCCTAGATTAAATTTTTATGCAGCTCTTACTTTTCTTCTGATTTTAATGACTAATACAACAATTCCAGCTGTTAAAATAGCAAGTCCAAAGAAGATTAAAGTACTCTTTAAAGCTTTGCTCATTCCACCCTCAGAATCATTATCTTTTGGTTCTTCTACATCTGCTTTAACAACCATAAGATAAGCGTAATAACTTTCACCAATTGTTTCTAACGTATCAGTATTATTAGTACCAGCAATAATATTTCCATTTACAACAATTGTACTTTGATTGTTATAGTAAGCTCCATTAGTACTATAAGCAATATACATATTATTGCTATTAGGATCAGCTACAATAACATATATTTGGTCTTTTTTACCAATATTATTGTTATTCTTATTAACATTAATAACAATACTTCCTGCATTACCTAAAGTAACTTTAGTCAAGTATGTAGCATCCGTAGTCATAGGTGTAGCATTGCCATCTCCACCCATAATGTTACTTGTTAAACTAGCTTTGATTTCAAAAACAAATACGGCTTCATTTTTAAATGTATCAGTAGCCACAATTCTATATTGACCAATTTCAGTTAAATCAACTACAAATGGATCACTTTTACTAGAAGGAGTAAATTCTTCTACTAAAACATTATCTTTATATAAATTAGCTTGCATTAAGTTAGGGTCGCTAATAGTAGCGTGTAATGCACTATCATAAACTCTATAATTTTCTATACCATTAATTTGAGGAGCACTATTATCTACACTTACATAATATGTAGCACTAGCAGAGTTTCCTGAAGTATCTTTTACTTCCACTATTATAGTAAATGATCTTCCATCAATTAAATTAACTTGACTATTATTAGTAACAATAGTTCCATCAAAATTAATAGTAATAGTTCCTAAAGCCGCATTATCACTAGCATCAACCTTTATATACTCATATTCATAGTTGACAGATGTATATAATGTTAATGATTGATTACTTGGCATAAGTGTTATTTTACCAATATTAACCTTATTTATAACTGGAGCGATATTATCTGCTTCTACAACAATTGTAAATATTCTTACAGTTTGAATATTAGATCTATCCCTAGCCTTTAATGTGTATTCATAACTACCTTGCTTGTTAACGTTAACATTATCGCCTGTCTTAGTTACTGCAAGTTTACCATCATGAGCATCAATTGCTTCATAACTAATTGAATAGTTAGGATCACCAAATACTAGTGTTGCTCTATCTCCTGTAATTAATACACCATTTACATATACATTAATTACTGGAGGAGTAGTATCAGTTAATACAAAGTTAGTTGTAACTGTAGTAGTATTACCTGCAGCATCAACAGCCTTTAACAATATTATATAATCACCTGTAGCAGCAATATCAGCAAACTTAACTGATAATGTATCAGTATCAAATGAATATGTATAGTGAGAACTATCTACTAATACATCTCCAATATAGAATTCTACTATTGTTGGATAATATACAGTGTTAGCAGCATCTGTATCTATAAGTCTAGGTAAATCTATAACTTTAGTTTTTCCAAGTTCCATACCTGTAAGAGTAAATGTATCTGCAAGTACAGGGCCTCTAGTATCACTAGGATTTACTTTTTGAGTAAATACTGAACTAACATTACCATTAGTATCGCTTAATACAAATGTAACTGTATATTGAACAGATTGAGTAAAGTTATATGTTACAGTTCTAAAGTTAGAATATTTTCCATCAAACATAATAGTACCATTAACATAAGCTTTAATGTTTATATCTTCTGGAGAGTTATAGTTATCACTAACTGTAGTCTTTTCATCTAACAACACTACTTCCTCATTAGTTTCAACACTTCTCTCTTCATCTAAATCAATAAATACAGGAGCTTCTTTATCTACTATCTTTAAATTTATAAATAATGGTTCTGCTATATTACCTGCATCATCAAAGTATTCAATACTAATTTGACTTCCACTAGCCTTTGTAGCAATAGGGCTATCATAATTAGTAACTCTCACTCCATCTAATTTAACAATTAAGTTACTAGATTCTTTAATTGCATCAAATGTAACTCCATCAACAATTAAATTAATTCTAGCTGTAGCAAAGAAGTAAGCATAATTAAGTTCATATTTATAATTAGCTTCTTCTAAATTGTAATTTCTAGTTCCTGTTTGTAATGTAATTGTATATGGATTATCAAACAAGTAAATATCTGTAGTAGCAAGTCCTGATAAAATTTGAATAACTGGAACTTGATTATCTACATTTAAGTTAATTGTAGTTATCTCTCCACCATCGCCTGTAGCACTAATAGTTACAGTACCAGATGTGTTAGTAATTAAATCAGATAATTTCATACCATACTCATGCATACTATCAGCATTAGTAAGATATTTAAATATATTATCATCACTATCATATAAAGTGTCAGTACCATCATTTATAGAAATATCTTGAATATTAGTACCTGAAACTTTTACATACAAATAATCTAGAGTAGAACTATTATATGCATATGAAGCATCGCTACTTATTTCATAGTAAACACCATCATAATAGTTATAAATAGTAATATCAGGTTTACTTAAAGCACCACAATAAATAGTAATAATATCAACATTACCTAATGTATCACTAACTTCTAATGTGTGGATACCTTTACCAACTCTATATGTATTACCAATACTATTTCCATTTAGTTTAACTGATGAAATATCTACAGGTCTTAATAAAGATGACTTAGCCTCTACTATAATATTAGCATTAGCATTTACTGTTTTTATTGTGTTATCTTCTGCTAATGTTTTAGCACCAGCATCTCCATCTTTATAGTAAACATCAATAGCTCTAGAAATATTAACAAACTCATTCAAAGTAATAATTGAGAAGTTACCACTAGAATCATAAGCCTTTATAAACAAAATATATGTTGCATTATTTAACATAGTTCCATTTTTAGAAATTGTAATTAGTCCTTGAGCTGTATCTCCATCAATTGAACTATAACTAACTAATTCAGTAGACCATTGTCCACATATAGATTCATAACTAGACCAATTTCTAGGACAATAGTTTAAATATTCATTAAACTTAGTACTAGATAGTGTATAGTTAGAAACATGTGTTTTATTAATAATTAAATATTCAAATTTAGCTGCATCTGTTAAGTTTGCATCACTTACACTAAATCTAAATGTAAATGTGTTAGTACTTACAGGTGAATCACTCACTAATAATGGATTAGTAGTAATTGAGTTAACAATTAACTCAGGTCCTACTACATCAGCATATTCAATATTCTTTCTAGGGTAAGCACCACTAGTATCAACTAGATATTGTGATGAATTACCTAGAGTCACTAAGAAGAAATATGTTGCATTAGTTTTTAACTTCAAAGAACTAATCTTTACGTTTAATTCTGTATCAATTAATTCATACATAGATGAACTAGTTAAATAATAATTTGTATAACAACCAACTGTTGTAACACTAGTACAAACTCTATTAACAGTATTAGGATTTGAAATAGTTCCTTCAGTATATGCATATGTAACCACTCTTATAGTTACATCATCTCTTACATCATATACATCTGCTAAGAATGGATATATTTGTAAATATTCTCCTTGAACAGAAGCATTAGTCTCTACAGTAGTATATCTAGTAACAACACTTTCATTACCTGCTCTATCAGTAGCTTTTAAAGCATATACTTCATGAGTTATAGTAAACGAACAAGTTGCATCTACTCCCTTAGTACATGTTGCCTCTTTATCTGTATCATAAGCAATTGTTATAATATCTCCTTCAGTGTACTCAGCATAGTTAGAAATAGTAACTATATAATTTTCTCCACTAGTTGTAGCTCTTGGATCAGGATTAGGAGGAGTTAATGTATCAATATTTACTGTATACTTATACTCTTTAGAATTTCCCAACCTATCAAACAAAGTAATGGTAAATGGAATCTTTACACCATTTAAATCCACTAAATCTAATCTAGATGCTTCATCATAAAGGAATGAATTATTACCTTCACTCAAACTAGCCTCTGTATAAGATAAATCTTCATTAAATTGCATTCTATATTTATTCAATAGACTATTAGCAGTTACATTATCCACTCCTATAGCAACCCTATTAAAATAATCATCAGCCTTATTAGCTAAGAACGGATCACCATTAACATTAATAACTGCTTGATCTAATACAAGCTCATTTCTTGAAACATATTTGTCTGTATGAGTAACGGCACTTTGACTCATGCCATCACTTGAAATATAGTATTTTAATTCATATGTACCATCTTCTCCAGGAAGAGGTATTACAAGTTGAGAATTAGCTAATACATTACTAGTTCCACAGCCAAATTCAATAAATTCATAACTACCATCATCAAATTTGTAATGTAGTTTTCCATTTCCACAATATCCATCATTTAAAGTAACAGTTATAGATTGAGTTCCTTTATAGTAGTATGTTTTATTACTAGAACTGTAATATACTTGTTCTCCTGCAATATTTGAAAGAGTAGCGCTAGGAACAGATTTATTTTCTACAATCTTAAATGAGATAGCATCATTTCTTTGTCCTGTGCCTAGAACAATAGCTCCTTTATCAATAGCAACAGTAGCGCTACCATCGCCACTACTATTAGTGTATCCACAACTAACGTATGGAGTATCACCTGAAACATAATTACAAGTTCCATTTAATTTAATATTTGCATTACCTGCATTTGTAATAGTTATTTTAGAAGATGTAACTGCAACACTATTTCCCTCAACACCTGTAATTTCAAATGTTGTATCATTAGTGATTGTATCATCAATAGTTAATGCTTTATATTGGTTGAAATAAGTTACTGCTCCAATCACAGCATCTTCACATGTACCAGCATTACATACATCAATTAACTTAACTCCAACCCAAGTTTTCTCATTATCAAAATCAATAGTTTGACTTTGTAATGTAAATACCTTTAATCCATCAACATCTTTAGTAATTACAGAATTATAAATAACAAAAGTTTGATCCTCATCATCGATTAAAGCAATACTTGAAACTGTCGTATTTTTTAATCCCTTTAATGTAATTGTAAAGTTCATAACATCATTATCATAATAATGAGTATATGTACTAGCAAACTCTGCACCATCAGCATTAGACTTAAGTGTTATAGAACCAGAAACACTAGAAGTTAATGGAGTTGAAGCTGAATATGACTTTGAGTTTCCATATTTATCAGTTATTGTAGCAACAAGATTTTTAAATGTTATTGCTCCTGTGCTTTCATTTGAATATATTGTAAAAGTCTTTTGTACACTCTTAGTACTAGATAAAATATTTCCTTTACAATTATTGCATGCTTTAGTAATAGCTTTACTTCCAACATTGAAAGTAACTGAAGTAAGCGTATATGTATATGAGTTATTAGTATAGTTCATACTTCCCATATCAAGCTTAGTATTTACTTGAATTGCTCCATATGCCTCGCTTACATCGCTTGATAGTTCTATATCATCAATTTTAGGAGTTATAGTAGCAATAGTTAAACTAGTATCGGAATTATCAATTGTCTTAGTAGCACTAATTCCATATAAGTCTGTTGCACTTACATAGAATGAATCAAAATTATACTTAGTAAGTACATCATTAACAAACATATTAGAGAACTTAGCGTTAGTTATCTTTGCTTGTGAATATGAACTATACACAGTAAAGCTAACCGCAGTAGAACTTAATGAAGTTCCTTCTGCATTTGTATAGTTAGCCTTAGCACTACCACTCTTTAACTTAAAGTTAGTTTTAACTAAATAATAGTAGCTAGATTTTGTAGCACCTCTATTATAATAAATTTCTCCATTTAGAACTTTAGCACTTGGATACTCAAGTTCACCAGTAGATTTGCTTGCAAGTTGACTAGCTAAAAAGCTAGTGTTAGTTTTATTAAGAGTAACTTGTGATGTAGTAGACCCAGAAGAGTTCTTATATGAAATAGAAGTATAATCATCCCAACTACATCCAATAAAGCAGAACCCTTTCTTTTCTAATGAAATAGTAATTGTAATATCTTTACTAGAAGAATAATTAGAGAAGCTACTATCTAATATAGATTGTAAGTTAATAGTAATCTTGTCTGTATTACTTCTACTACCCGTATTAGTAATTGCATAGCTTCCACCAATCGTAGTATTAGCAGCAACATTGCTAATTGAATAATTAGTGATGTTAACCGCATTAGAATTACCAACCTTCATTGTAATGTTTTTAATTCTTATTTGCTTTGAATTAGAATATGCCACTGTATACCCAGCTTTAACATCTTGCCCATATATAACAATTTGATCTTTTACATCTGTTATATAACCATTTGAGTTATAACTAGAACCTACAGCATTAGTACTGTCATAATAAAAAACATATGCTTCTGTTTTATTTGCCCCAAACAAAAACATTCCCATTATAAGTCCACAAATGATAGCAAAATATTTATAAATATTTTTCATATTTCTCATTTACATCACTCCCTAATACAATAATACCCTAACCATTATATCATTTCAAACAATAAAAGAAGTTACCCACAATACAATTTTTGACAAATTTTGTTCATAAAATTTACATCCATCCATTATTTTGTTACATTTTAAGAGTATGGAGGCAGTTAAGATAATATGGAGTACGATTTACTAAAGGAAATAGATGCTCAATATTTAATCGAGTATCTACAAGATTTAAACACCACAATTTTATCATGGAAAGACAAATTAAATTATGTCCATGTTGAATATGAAGACTTATTAGAGTTTGATGCTGATAATGAATATGCAATAAGTGAAAAAAAAGAAGAATTCAATGCAATGAGTAAGGAATTCTACTATGAAGTAATGAATAAAATGAGAAGAACAAAATTAGAGATTTCTTCGATCTATTCTTACATTATAAGAGACAAACTTTTCCTAGAAATGATTAGCGATAGAGAATTATTAACTTATTTTAGAGAGTGTGCCACTATAAGTGAGGAAATCACTAAAAACGTATCTAAATTACGTGAACTATCTTTATCTAGTAAAGATGTTAAAGAAT
Source organism: Bacilli bacterium (assembly GCA_017517765.1). Classification (GTDB taxonomy): domain Bacteria; phylum Bacillota_I; class Bacilli_A; order RFN20; family DUOF01; genus RGIG6178. Next base: position 155,132 of record JAFWYE010000009.1, read on the forward strand.
ATAAAAAAGGATATGAATATAACTTGTTAGATATTGATGATACTTTCTATCAAGATTATAACGATGAAGTTGAAAGCTTATATTTTGAAGATACAACTGATTTTTATAAGGGCTTAGATAAAGAATTACAAAAAGCCACTAAATCCACTTTAACTTTAAAGAAAATGATAAAAAATAAAACAATAACATATAAACAAGCCTAGATAAATTTCTAGGTTTTTTTATTTTTTTTACCAGAATGAAAAAAAGTTCTAGAAATCCCCCTTTAACCATGTTAAAATCTTTTTAGCGAATACAAAAAGAAAAGGAGTGGGATTATGAAAGATGGAACAAGAATCAAAAAGTTATTAGAAAAAATGGAATTTGGTGCTTTAGATGCCAATCTTGAATTAATTGAAATTGCTTTTGGTGATTTAACTAGAATTTCTAGTAAAACTGGCAAGAACCTAGTTCAAGAATTGGTAAGTAGAAAATATGATGAAGATAAATGTCAAATAGTTCTTAGAACACTATTTAGAAAAGCTGGATTAAATCCCAATCATGTAGATAAAAATGGATTAGACTTTGTGCAAACCGCAATAAACACTGGATATAGTGAAAAGTTTGTTTGTGATTGTATTAGACAAACTCTAGCTCTAGGGTATGATGTTAATCACAAAGATAATGAAGGAAACACAGTTGTGCATAGTGCAATCAAAGCAACTAATTATCATGGTTCATTTATTAGTCTTTTAAAGCTAGTTGATGTTCATGGTTATGATGCTCATGCTAAAGATAATAATGGAAAAGAAATATCAGATTTAGCTATGGAAACTACTAAATATACTAAGATTGTAAAAATGAAACAAATAAAAGATATGTACGATATTGTATCTAGACCTAAAAACTTAATTGTAAATGCACCTAAACCAAAAATGAAATAATAAATTAAATCTTATGTGAAAGCATAAGATTTTTTTATTTCCCCTCGCAAAAAAATTCTATACACCAAAGTTTAACTATGTTAAAATATGCACGGAACTAGGATAAAGGAGTGATATTTATGGACTACAAAAAAAGAATCGAGAAAATCTTAAGCAAGGTTAAAGAGGATAATTTAGAGGGTAATGCTGATTTAATAGAAATAGCATTTGGTGATTTAAAGTATACAAGCGATGATTATGATGAAAACTTATTACATCTTTTTGTAGATAGCCATTATAACGAAGACAAATGTTTAATTGCTATTAGATCATTATTAAAAGCAGGATTAAATCCTAATCATATAGATACATGCGAATATAACTTTATTCAAACTGCAATTGATACAGGATATAGCGAAAAGTTTATATATGCATGTATTAATGAAGCACTAAAATATGGATTAGATGTAAATCATAAAGAAGAAGATGGAGATACAATTATCCACACTGCAATTAATGCCGATGATTATAAAGATAACTTTTTGCACATTTTAGAGTTACTTTGTGACAATGGCTATAATATTTATGCAAAAAATAAAAGAGGAAAAACAATCGAAGATTTAGTATTTTCAAACACTAAATACACTAACAATGCAAAAAGACAATTAATAATTGGAATGGATAAATATTTAACTACTAAAAAAAGATAAGAGGTAAATAAAGATGCCTGAGATAACTTTTGAGGAAGCTAGTGAATTTTTAAAGTTACTAGATTTTCATTCTTTACACAATGAGAAACAAGCAGAAATAGACGCCTGTAACTATATAAATAAAAATGGGATAACACTTGAGGAATTAACTCCTAGTGGTATCCATTTTGTCATTAGTAAACTTGAAGGTTTAAAGCAAGCTAATTTCATAAAAGATAATATTGAGTTAATTTTAAAAGATGATGAAGATATTTTTATATATAGTATGATGGCTCCTAAATCTTTACCACACTATCTTAACTATACATCTTTAAAAGTTTTACATGATGTTGCTCCTAGTATTTTTGATAAGATATTAGAAGATAGTTTTCTTGCTGCTTTAGAGAATTTAACTAGTGAGGAAATCATAAGTTTCTTTAGTGAGTTCAAGGACAAAATTGATAAGCTTGAAAACTTAAGATTTATCATGAACTTATCTTCGATTAGATATAATAGACGTAATGAAGAAGAATTAATTGATATTGTAAAAGAAATGTATAAAGAGAGAATCAATAACTTATCTGGTCATGATTTACTTAAGTATATTGAGTTTATTGTAGAAAACACTGAGGTCGCTTCTTTTATAGAGGAAAACAAAGATAAAGTAGTTGAAGCACTCTCAATTACAGATCCCAATCTTTTACACACATTTTTAGTAGAACTTGATAGCGATACTAAAAAAACTGCTTTAGTGGGATTAACAAAAGATATAATTAACCCTAATACGCTTAACAAAGTAATCTCTTCTTGTACTTTAGATTCAATTGTATCTTTGTATAATAAAGATAAAGAATTATTTAAAAAGATTGATATTGAATCACTTGTAAAAGCGGGTAATAAAGACTTTATGTGTAAAGCTCCTTTACTTAGTGAACTATTAGATTCATATAAGTTAGATAGCATAGAGTTTTTAAATAAAACACTTTATCGTTCATACTTTACAAGTTCTTTAAATCTAGTAGCATCACATATAGAAAAAAGATTTAGAGACTCTTTAATAATAGATGGCAAACTAGAAACAATAGATGATTCTACAACTATATTTTCCACTTCATATTTAAAGAACCTAAAGGAAATACATGAATTAAAATTAGATAGCACAAGTCCTATTTATATGGCTCATTTAAAAGTATTTGTTAAATATCTAACAGGAAAAGAAATCATAGATATTCCAAATAATGATGAATTAAAACAATTAGATATTTATTTCCATAGAATCATCAAAGGAGAGTCTTTAACTAAACTTGTTACTTTAACTAGCATTCAAGATATAGCAATGTTAAATAGACATAGAAAAATAGAATTCAATGCTGAAGAGTTATCTGTGAATCAAATAGCATCCTATAACATTAAAGAACACAAAAAATTATATTCTTTATATGATGGTGCCCCATATTATACAAAAGAATATAGAGCATTAACTTTAAAATTAATGTTAATGCTTGGCTATAATAGAGCAAGTTATGTTTTAAGTATTGATAAGTCACTTCCTACTTTAGAGCATCTTGTTGGTAATGTAGATGTAAGTGATATAAAGTTAGATGAACAAGGCAATCCTATATTAAATAAAAGATTCATCAATATTATGTTTAATGATAAAGATAATCCTAGAATAAAAGAAATGCTAAATGATAAAACTTCTCCTTTATATAAATACTTCCCTAGAATATTTAATGAATGGGATATTATAAAAATAAATCATAAAGATAAAAATCTAGATTCTATCTTTGAATTTTTAGAGGGAGAAGATGTTCACTTACCTCCTAAATATTATAAGTTAGAAAAAGAATTAAAGTATGTAGGATGTAAGGGTAATATTGTAAGTGAAGCTATGGCTTTACATGACAAGATGCTTAAAAGAGTAACCTCTAGTATTCCTAGAGTAAAAGGAAAAGTAAATGATTATACTTATGAAGTATTAAGATATGATAATTTAGAGGGTATCTCAGTTGGTAATAAAACTAATTGTTGTTTTACTGTTAAAGGTAGAGCATTTACTTGTTTAAAACATGCACTGGCCTCAAACAATGGAAGAGTTCTTGTTATTAAAAAGAATGGTGAGTTAATTGCTCACTCTTGGCTATGGAGAAATGGTAATCTTTTGTGTATTGATAATATTGAAGTTAATAAAGGTGTAAAAGATCCTAGTTTCTTTGAAGCTTATAAAGAATTTGTTAAGGAAGTTATAAATGTTTCTAGAAAAGAAGAGCAATCTTCTTCTATAAAAACTATTACTCTAGGTAAATCATCTTTTGATTTTAATATTCCTGAGTTAAGTAGTTATATGTATATGAAAGATATTTCCCTAAAAGAAGATCCTAGTTCAAATTCAATACTAGTAGATGCATTACCTCAACCTATAGAGTATGTTTCTTATAGTGACTCTAATAAGAAGCAGTATATCTTGTATGGAGATACTAATTATAGTTTATATTCTCCTGAAACTAGTTATGAGGATGAGAGAATAGAAACTTATGTTTATAATAGTAAGATACAAATAAATGATGAAACTAAAGAAAAAATAGAAAAACACCTAAATTATTTACGTCACTTAAAAGAGACAAATAACCCTGATTTTTCTATAGTTACTTTAAATAGTATTGAAACTTTATACATAAATACCGATTACTATATCGCTATAAACAAAAAAGGTGAAATAGAAAGTTACATTTTAGATAATGATTATAGAGCAAAAGAAGAATATCAAAGAATATTATCTAGTTTAAAGAAAAAAGTTAAGAGCGCATAACCCTTAACTTTTTATATTACTTATTTAATATTTTATTTAAAGCAAGTAAAATCCCTAACTTACCATATTCATAAGTTAATCCACCTTGCATAAATATTGTATAGGGAGGAATAACTGGTCCATCACAACTAAGTTCAATAGTGCTACCTTCAGTAAAACTACCACTAGCCATTACTACTTGATGATTGTATCCTGGCATATCACTAGGTATAGGAGATACATAACTCTCTACTGGGCATGCACTTTGAATACCTTGACAAAACTTAACCATTTTATCTGGATCATTTAAAGTAATTGTTTGAATTACATCTGTTCTATATTCATCATATTTAGGATCTACATCAAATCCTAATTTTTCTAACATTAGTGAAGCAAAAGTCATAGTTTTTAGACTTGAGCATACTACTGCAGGAGACAAATATAATCCCTTATAAAAAGACATGTTTTGGTTCATATTAGCACCAATATCTTTACCAATACATGGAGCACTAAATCTTTCTGCCACATCATTAATTAGATCTTTATTACCTACAATATAACCACCAGTTTTAGCAATACCTCCACCTAAGTTCTTCATTAATGAGCCGACAATAATATCCGCTCCAACCTCAATTGGCTCTTTTTCCTCTACAAAGTCTCCATAGCAATTATCTATCATTATAATTACTTCTTTATTAACTTCCCTTATAACCTTAATTACTCTTTCAATCTTTTCAATAGTTAAACTCTTTCTTTGACTATATCCTCTAGATCTTTGTATCTCTACTAACTTAACATCATGTTTAGCTAATCTAGTTTTGATTGCATCAATATCAAAGTCATTATCAATTAAATCTATTTCTTCATATTTAACTCCATTAGCAATTAATGAATTTCTACTATCTCCTTCAAGTCCTATAACTCCTTTTAAAGAATCATATGGAGTACCACTAATAGATATCATTGTATCCCCATGCTTTAATAAGCCAAAAAAAGTAAGACTCAAAGCATGGGTACCAGACATAATTTGAGGTCTAACTAAAGCATCTTCAGCCTTAAAGATATCTGCATATATTTGCTCTAGTTTATCTCTACCAGCATCACTATATCCATATCCAGTAATCTCACAAAAATCTGTTCCTGAAACCATAAACTTTTGAAAAGCACTTAATACTTTTGCACTATTTAATAAAGAGTTAGCCTCATATCTAGAATAAATTTCTTCTAGTTCCTTCTCCGCTTCATTTGCTAACTTTAATAATTCACTATCAATCTTTAAATCTTTATACATAAAATCACCACTAGTATTATACTCGGTGTTTATTTTTTTTAAAATATTTATCGATAATTGACAAATAAAAAATACACTTTTAAAATAATCTACGTATTAAGGAGAAAGGGTATGGAAGAAACAAAAAAACAAAATTGGTTTATTAGACTTTGGAATTATTATTCTACATATGAGAAAATTTGGTTCATATCAATAACTATCTTAGCATTTGTATTTGCCTTTATATTCCCTGAAGAAGATATTGGGGGAGTAAATGGTAAAATCATCATGGCTTTATATTTAATAGATATCTTCTCAAACATCTTATGTGAATTGCTTATTTCAAAACAAAGCAAATGGAACTTCTTAGTTTCACTTGTAGTAGAATTCACTGAGATTGCTATCTGTATAGTATGTGCATATAGATTTGCTACTATGGCAACAACAATCTTCTTTTGGATTCCTGTTGATATCATCAGCTTCTTTGTATGGCACAAAAATCCAGATAGAGAAAAAAGTGAACTTACTGAAGTTAGAACATTAAAAGGATGGCAAGAATTACTAGTAATACTAGGTATTATTGTTTGGACTATTGGAATTGGTTACTTATTAACTTTAATCAATGTAGAAGAAGGAATCTTATCTGATAGTCCTACATTAAATAAAGTCGTATGTTATTTAGATGCTTGTTGTAGCGTTGTAGGTATCGCAAATGGATTATTTATTCTATTTAGATATAGAGAACAATGGTTTGCCTGGTATATAGCTACATTCCTAGAAATAGCAATGAACATTATCGCTGGTCAATGGGTGCTATTAGTACTTAAAGCAGGATACTTATCTAATACAACATATGGAATGATCAAATGGAGTAAGTATATTAAAAACAAAGAACAAAAAGAAAAAAAACTAATAACTAACCCTAGTGAAAAAGAAGAAATCTTCTCAAAATTAACAAAGGGTGTAAAGCCAATAAAAACTTCAAGTAATACTAGCGAAAAAGAAGTATCTACTGAAACTAATTAAGGATGATTATTCATCCTTTTTTATTTATAAAAAAAGGTAGCTAATTGCTACCATATTGTCCCCCATCTACTCTAATAACACTATTATTAATAAAACTTGCATCATCACTTACCAAAAACTTAACAAGCTTAGCTACATCCCTTGGAGTTCCCATTCTTTTAACAAGAATCTTTTCTTCTTCATTTTTTATAAACTCTTCATCCATACCTTCAAGCTCACTCTCTGTACCAATAAACCCAGGAGTTATTGCATTAACATTAATGTATGGAGCAAACTCTATTGCCATATTATGAGTTAAAGATATGAGTGCTGCTTTAGAAGCATCATAATCTAAACATACTGGATAATAAGTATTAATCCCATTAGTAGAACTTATATTTATAATTCTACCCCACTTATTATTTATCATATCTTTACTTACATATTTACTAACTAAAAATGCTCCTATAACATTAACATCCATTGTTCTTTTAAAATCTTCCACGCTCTTTTTATAAAAGAAATCATTATAGTTAACTGCAGCATTATTAACTAAAATATCCACACTTCCTAATTTAGAGTGAATCTCTTCAATCATGCTTTTCACTTCTTCTTCATTACTCACATCACATTTAATAACTAAACTTCTTACATTATACTTACTAATTTCTTTTTCAAGTTCATATGCTTCATCTTTACTAGTATTATAATTAATAACTACATCCATCCCATTACTAGCAAGCTCTCTTATTATTTCTTTACCGATCCCCTTACTAGAACCAGTAACTAAAGCCACTTTACTCATACTTATCACCTGATAACTATATTACTATATTAAAGTAATTTACAAAAGAAAAAGAGCTATTAAGCTCTTGAAGAATATTTACCATCAATAGTAGAGATAATAATCTTTTCTCCCTCTTCGATGAATAATGGAACTTTAACTAATAATCCAGTTTCTACGATTGCATCTTTAGTAGCTCCAGTAACTGTATTTCCTTTTACTGCAGGAGCAGTTTCAGTAACAGTTAATTCTACTTTATCAGGTAAGTTAATACCTAATAATTCAGATTCATATAAAGCAACCACAACTTCCATACCTTCGATTAAGAAGTTCTTGTTGTATCCAACTTGTTCTTCACTTAAATCATAAGTTTCATATGTTTCCATATCCATAAAACTATAAATACCACCAGCATTATAAGAATATTGTACATTTCTTTTTGTGATAGTAGCAGTTTCAAACTTAGTATTAGCATTGAATGTTCTTTCTAATGTATTGCTAGTTCTTAAGTTCTTTAACTTAGTTTTTAAAATAGCAGCACCCTTACCTGGTTTTACATGTAAGAATTCTACAACTTGATAAATATTACCCTCGATTAAAAGAGTTAAACCATTTTTAATTTCACTTGCATCGATCATCATAAATTATATTCCCCCAAATCAACACAACCATTTTATATTTTTTATTAAATAGTGTCAATAGGAACAATTAATTACACAGGTAAAGATAATAATTTCAAAATTATTATTTTGGTCAACATCTATAATTTCATGAAATGGAGTATAATAGTATCAACGTTAAATAAAGGAGAATATTATGAAATCAATTAAAGAAGAATATTATTATCAAATGTTAGGTTTGCTAGCTGCATATGACCCATGTGGTGCGGAAAATTTAATGAATGAAAAAGGCAACAGTTATGTAGCTAATTTACTAGGAATAGATCCATATATAGAAGCACTAGCAGACCTATTTAATAAGCATTTTTTAAAGCAAATGCAAGTAACTAAAAAAGATTTGGAAGATTTACCATATCTTAGAGAGCTAGACATAAAAGATGAATTCTATTTTTCAGACAATAGAGATGATACTGCACTTTATCATAAAAGGGTACTTGAAATGATGAAGGAATTTCATGATGAATTCATAAGAAAGCATAAATATAATGGAGATCCAAAATATGCATCTTTCTTTGTTACAAATAAAGATTTTTTATCACTAAGCCTTGAAGAATTTTTATTTGAATTAACATTTGTAAACATACTAGTATCTCGTTTAGGTGGAGTATTATCTATGGCACTTAATAGTTTTACAACTCATGGCAAGTTACTTGAGCCAAATAAAAAGTTAGTAACTGCGTTTAAAGAGTTAACAGAACAAAGTCCTCAAAAATAAAGAAAAAGTTCGTTAGATATACAAATATAGTGTTTAATAAAAAAATAATTTCCACCATTATTTTGATTAATCGGCTCAAAAGTTGGATTTATAATTAAAATAATGCATAATTAAGTTAGGAGTGATTGATATGTGGACTTGGATTTTTCTTATTTTAGGTATAGTTATTGCTTTAGCAGTAGTTGGTACATTAATATTGCCAAAAATTCCTGCTTCTTCTGAAGAAAAAAGAGAAATGGAAGAAATGGCAGAAGAAAAAAGAAAATTGAAGAGTGGAGAAGTTACTTCAAAAAAAAGATGGTTTCTAATCTATATTGGATTATGTTTCCCTGTTGCAAATCTAGTAATCTTATTAGTACTTGCATTTAGAAAAGAGAAAACAAATCCTACTATTAGAAACTGGGCTAGAGCAAATCTAATATTTATGATAATTGGTGTAGTATTAGTTATTGCTTCAGTACTTGTTGTTTATTTCTTCTTCAATGATGTGTTAATGGCATATTTAAATCAGTTGGCTAGCCTTTAGCCAACTTTTTTATTTATAACAAAAATTAAGTTTCCTCATATACTAACTTAGGAGGAAATTTAAATGTTTAAAAAATTAAAATATTTACTTAGTCTAATTATTGTATTTCCACTTGTTACAACTGGATGTAGTTGTAATGATAATGGTCTTAAAAAGATTACTGTAGCTGAAGTTACTCACTCTATATTCTATGCGCCTCAATATTTAGCTGATTCTCTAGGATTTTTTAAAGATGAAGGATTAGATGTTAGTTTTGTTAATACAAATGGAGCAGATAAGACAATGGCTGCCTTACTTAGTAAAGATGCCCAAATTGGGTTAATGGGTCCCGAAGCTAGTATGTATGTTTACTTAAATGGACAAAAAGATTATGCGATAAACTTTGCTCAATTAACACAAAAAGATGGTAGCTTTTTAGTAGGTAGAGAAAACATAGATAACTTTGATATTTCCATGCTTAATGGTAAGGAGATACTTGGTGGAAGAAAAGCAGGTATGCCTGAAATGGTTTTAGAATACATTTTAAAAAGTAATGGTTTAGAAGTTGGTAGAGATGATCCTAGTAAAGATGTATATGTAAGAACAGATGTGCAATTTGCTGCAATGGCTGGAGCTTTTGTTTCAGGAGAGGGAGACTACGTTTCTTTATTTGAACCTACAGCTTCTAATCTAGAGAAGGCTGGCAATGGTTATATTGTGGCTTCTTTAGGTGAACTTTCTGGAAATGTAGCATATACTGCCTATAGTGCGCTTAAAAGTTATATAGATAAAAATGAAGATGTAATTCAAAAGTTTACTAATGCTATATATAAAGCCCAAACTTGGATATATAGTCACACTGATGAAGAAGTTGCAAATGCTATAAAGGGATATTTTAGCGATACTACAATTAATGATTTAAAAACCGCTATTTATAACTATAGAAAAATTGAAGCATGGAGCAAGACACCTATACTTAGTGAAGAATCTCTTAATAAATTAATGGATATTGTAGAACTTGCAGGAGAATTACCATCTAGAGTAAGTTATTCTAAAATAGTAACAACAAAGTTTGCTAACAATGTAAAATAAATAAAAAAGGAGGGCTATTGCTCTCCTTTTATTCTTCATTAGCTAATCCTTGTTCTGCCTCTAACATCTTACTATAGAATTGGTTAGTATATAACTTATAATACTTACCTTCCTTTTCCATTAACTCTCTGTGGTTACCCATTTCTATAATAGTTCCCTTATCTAAATAAATAATCTTATCTGCATCTTTAATCGTAGAAAGTCTGTGTGCAATAAAGATACATGTTTTATCCTTAAATTGATTATTAATACAGTTTTGAATTAATTGTTCAGTTTTAGAGTCAATACTACTAGTGGCCTCATCAAGAATAACTATATCAGGATTTTTAAGTAATACTCTAGCAAATGCAAGAAGTTGCTTTTGTCCATTAGATAAAAGAACTCCACCTTCACCTACTTTAGTATGATACTTATCTTTCATTTTATCGATAAATTCATCTAAACCAATTTGCTTACAAACTTTTATTACTTCTTCTTCACTAGCATCTTGTTTACCATATCTAATGTTATTAATAATAGAATCATCAAATAACATAGCATCTTGTAAAATAAAGCCAATGTTTTCTCTAATAAATGTTTGTGGTAAATCTAAGTAATCTTTATCATCAAATAAGATTTGTCCTTTTGTTGGTTCATAGAATCTATAAATCAAACTAGCAATTGTAGACTTACCACTACCAGTACGTCCAACAAGTGCAACTTTACTTTTAGGTTCTACAAGCAAATTAAAATCAGTTAATACTTGTTCACCTTTTGGATATTTAAACGTTAAGTTTTTAAACTCAATTTTTCCCTTTAGAGCTTCAGGATTCATATCAATATTTTCCCTATCTACTACTAATGGAGTTAAAGATAACATTTTATCAATTTTCTCTGCAGAAACTAATACCTCAGAGAATGCTTCAAAGTTATCTGAGAAAGAACAGATAGAATACAAGCATCTATCAAATAATATAAAGAACAAATATAGTTCTCCATAAGATATGCTAAGTGAATAGTATTCATTGTAAGAAAGATAGAATAATATACCTATTGCTATAGCTACAATTAAGTCTATATTTCTCCATAGTAATTGTCCTAAATAATGTCTATTCATCTCTTGCTTAGCTTGATTCCTACACAAAATGTCATATTCAGTATTATTTTTTTCTTCTAGATTTAATGCTTTAATTGTCTTAATTCCCATTATTCCATCATTAATATGACTAAGTCTCTTCTTTCGCGCTTCTCTTCTTCTATCATCAATCTTATTAAGCATTTTGAAAGTCACCTTAGTTAATATTAGAATGATTGGTGTACATGCAAGAATAATTAAACTTAATTTAAAGTTAACTATTGCACATATTAAATAACAAGAAATCATAGTTACAGCATTAATAACAAGATACATACTAGGCCAAAAGAACCCCTCACCAATTATTTCTACATCACCAACAAGTGTATTGATAGTGGCACCAGTAGCATGATTGCTATGATACTCTTTATCTAAATCCATTGCTTTTTTAAATAACTTCTCTCTTACTTCGATATTTACTGTCCTTGTTATTTTATTACCATTTTTAAAAGCTAAAGCAAAAGTTATATTACTTGTAAGTTGGATAACTATAATACAAGTGATTACTGTAATAAATAATGGTATGCTATTTTCTTTAAAAGCTTTATCTATACCAAAATATGAGAATATAAATAAGATACCAATCTCACACAAAGCATATATTGCAGCAAGAATATATATCTTTTTAAAGTTAACACTTTTTGGTAAAACTCTTTTAAAGATTTCTATCATTCTTTTAATAGATTTCATTAACACACCTCCTCTATCATTTGTTGTAATTTCCAAACGTTAGAGTAGAAGCCTTCTTTATTAATAAGTTCTTCATGAGTTCCCATTTCTGAGATCTTTCCATCCTCTAAAACAATTATCTTATCTGCATCTTTTACATTTAGTAAGTTATGAGAAATTATAATTGTAGTAGCTTTTTCTTTACTTATAGAATCTTTTATTTTCTTAGACACTATGTTGTCCACAGCACTAAGTGTGTCATCTAAAATAAGTATTTTCTTATTCTTTATGATAGTTCTAAGTAAAGATAATCTTTGTCTTTGTCCACCTGATAAGGTTACTCCTCTTTCACCCACAACAGTTTCAAGACCACTTTCAAACTTATTAATATCTTCATCTAGTCCTACTCTTTTTAAATACATATCTAAATCAACACGGTCATTATCAATTAATACTAAAATATTATCTTTTATAGATTTTGAGAAAATATAAGCATCTTGAAGTACAACACCCATATTCTCTCTTATACATTTCTTACTATAATCTTTAAGTTCGACACCATCAACAGTTATACTACCAGAGCTATAATCATATAATCTAGTCAATAAGTTAACAATACTAGTTTTGCCAGACCCGGACTTTCCTACTATACCTAATGTTTCTCCCTCATGTAACTCAAAACTAATATTCTCTAAAATATTTTCTTTATCATATTTCATGCTAACATTGTTAAATACAATATTACCTTTTATTTCCTTCTCTATAGTTCCATCTTCTTTATATTCTTCTTCAATTTTAAAGTACTCATTAAGCCTTTTTACAGATATAAATGTTCTTACAAATGTAGTTATATGATTTATAACTTGGCTAGCATCATTTAAAAATGTTGAGCTAAGTACTGCTACAGCACTTACAATTGCAAGTGTTGCATTTCCACTAAAGAATAAATATGCAAGAAGAATAAGGCAACCTACTATATAGAAAGATGTGATGATGTCTGATATTAACCAATATTTACAATGTAAGTTGTTAATATAATAGTTGTTATTCTCTTTTTTATCATTTACTTCTTTGAATTTATCAAATTCATATTTCTCATTTGCGAAACTTTTAACTAAACTATAGTTAGTAATACTTTGTTGAATCGTACTGTTAAGTTCACTGTAATGTTTTGAAGATTCAATTTCTCTTTTCTTAATCTTAAAATAACCATAATATGTTGAAAACGATACACATATTACTAGTGCTACTAAACTAACTAAGAATACTGATTTAGATAATCTAAATATTTGATATAAAGTAGTAGTTGTAGTAAACACTATTCTAAATAATTCGTATAATGAATTTCTAAATAATCCTGGGATTCTTCTACAATCCTCAATATTCCTTTGAATTATGTCTCCTGTAGATCTACTAACATATTCCTTGGAATGAATGTCTAGTACATGCTTGTAGAATTCTTCACTTAAATCTATATACAAATATTGATAATGAAGATTTCTAAGCGTTCTAGCTAACATGTTGCCCAATATTGTAAGCGCCATAATAATTACATAGATAATAGCAATAGAAGTTACTCTAGTCTCCTTATTTGTAAAATCTACGAAGTTATTTATAAATTCTGGTAATACAGTGGCTTCATCACCAAAAATTCCTAACACCTCACCAATAAATAGGCCTGTCAAAGAGGATAAGTAACGTTGAAAGAATAATATCAAAAGTAGCCCCAAATAAAGTGGTAGCCATTTCATTATACATTTAAAAATTTTGTTGTTTTTCATTGTTTCATCTCCACTCTTTGTTTAATTTTAGTAGAGACAAAAATCATTTTACTTACGTTTAAAAACGTGAGCAAAAAAGCTTTTCCCTCTACTATTCTTTTTGTAATTTTTTACTAAATTTATCATTTTGCTCACATCCTTTCCGCCTACAATAATACCCCTCTCTATATTTAAAAAGCAAGAAGAATTTTCAAAAAAACTAAATTTATTCAAACATTTGTCATATTTTGTATTTTTTTCTATTATTTTTTATTTTTTCAAAAAGTTTCATAGGATTTAATTAATTTAATAGCCCTAAATATATTATTATTAAATTATAGATATATTTAAGGAGGAAGAGAGATGCTTATTCAATTATGGGATAAAATTAAAGAAGCATTAGTCTCTGTGCTACCTGTATCCTCGATTGTACTTATTTTATCATTTACACCTTTAGTTAATTTAGGCACGAATGAAATAATTATGTTTGTTATTTGTGCAATTGTATTAATTATTGGTATTGCCCTATTTAACTTAGGAGCAGACATGGCGATGACTCCAATGGGAGAAAAAGTTGGATCATCACTTACAAAGACAAAGAAAGTATCAATAATGGTTGCTGTAGCATTTGTCATGGGGCTACTAATCACAATAGCAGAACCAGATTTATCTGTTCTTGCTTCACAAGTAAGTAGTGTTTTGAGCGCTAACACTCTTATTTATTCAATTGGACTGGGAGTTGGATTATTCCTTGTTTTGTCAGTGCTAAAAATTGTATTTAAAAAAGATTTATCAATGATGTTAATGTTCTTTTATATGTTAATGTTTGCTGTGTCTTGTGTTGTTATTACAAATGGAAATGGTAGATTTTTAGCATTATCTTATGACTCTGGAGGAGTTACTACAGGGCCAATCACAGTTCCATTTATCATGGCTTTGGGTGTAGGTATTGCCTCTACTATTGGAGGAAGAAATTCAAAAGAAAATTCATTTGGTTTAATTGCTTTATGTTCAATCGGACCTATCCTAACAGTTTTACTTTTAGGAATGGGAATTGATAGTAGTAAGCTAGTTGTTAATCCAAGTCCTAGCGATTACTCTATTGCACTTACTTTAAGTGAAAACGCTAATGTAATACTTCATGAGTTACTAATAAAGAGTAAAGAAGTATTGATTGCATTAGCATTAATAGTAGTTTTCTTTTTAGTGATTCAATTTATATTCATAAAGTTACCAAAAAAGAAACTATTACAAATATTTATTGGTATTGGTTATACATTTGTTGGACTTGTATTATTTTTAACTGCAGCAAGTGTAGGATATTTACCTATTGGATACCAAATGGGTAATCAATTAGCAAGTCATGGAGAATCACTAGTAATTATATTTGGATTTATCCTAGGTTTAGTTGTTGTACTTGCAGAACCTGCAGTTCATGTATTAACTAAACAAGTTGAAGAAATAACTACAGGTGGAGTTAGTAAAAAAGCTATGTTAGTTGCATTGTCTATTGGTGTAGGTATATCTCTTGGCTTATCTATGATTAGAATTGTGTTTGATTTTTCAATTCTTTATTACATTATCCCAGGTTATTTTATATCTTTAGGATTATCATTCTTTGTTCCTAAAATGTATACGGCAATTGCATTTGACTCAGGAGGAGTTGCTTCTGGACCACTAACTTCAAGTTTTATTCTTCCATTTGCTATTGGTACATGTGCTGCTATTGCTCCTGGAACTGTTTTAGAAAATGCCTTTGGTATTGTAGCAATGGTTGCAATGACTCCACTTATTACAATTCAATTACTTGGATTTAAATCTGTAATATCTAAGAAAGCAAAAGAAAAGATCTTGATGAAGAGAATCATTGATGCAAATGATGAACAAATCATCAATTTCATGTAAGGAGGTATTTATATGGATTCAAAAGAAATAAAACAAAAGAAGTCAACCTCTAAAATTATAAAAGAAACAGTTAAGAAAGTTTCAGATAAAACTAAAGTTAAAGAAACTGCAAAAAAAGTTACTAGTAAGAGTAAAAAGGAAATAGAAAGTACTGGTCTTGAAGCTCCTAAAAAATTAAAAATACTTGTAACAATTGTAGAGAGAAGTAAATCTGATTTTTATTTATCTGCGCTTGAAGGGTTTGATGTAAACATGCAAACTCTTGTGTATGCCAAAGGTACTGCTTCAAAAGAGATTGCAGGATTAGTTGGTTTAAATGATGACAACAAAGCAATGATTCTAAGTATTGTAAAAGAGGAAAAGATAAAAGAAATTCTTGCAACTTACGAAGATAAATACTTCAAAACTAAACGTGGTAAAGGTGTAGCATTTACTATTCCTATCTCCTCAGTTATTGGAGTTATGGTTTATAAATTCTTACTTAATGTAAATGAAGGGTAGGTAATGAAAATGAAAGAAAAATTCGAATTAATAATGTGTATTGTAAACTCTGGATTTAGTGAAACTGTAATGAGTTGTGCTAGAGAGTGTGGAGCTAAGGGTGGTACCATAATACAAGGTAGAGGTACTGCTAAAGATGAAGTAGAAAATGCATTCAACATTTCTATTCATCCTGAAAAAGAAATCGTAATGATTATAGTTAGTAAAGCTATAAAAGAAGCTGTGTTACATAGCTTATATAAAAATGTAGGTCTAGATTCTCCAGGACAAGGAATAGCATTTACTGTTCCAGTAGATGATGTTGTAGGTATGAATACACAAGATAAGAAAACAACCAATAAATAATTATTTATACGTGTTATAATTTATGTATTGGAGGTTTAATTATGAAATATGTATTTTTTGATATAGAGTGCGCAAATTATGTAAATGACATGTTTACTATTTGCACGTTTGGTTACACTATTGTAGATTCAAATTTTAATGTGATTAAAAAAGAAGATATTTTAATTAACCCTCACTCTAAATTTAATAAAATTGTCTTAAATAAAATAATTCATTATAAAGAAGAAGACTTTTTAGATAAGCCCTCTTTTGCAGAAATATATCCATTTATAAAAGAATTATTAACTAATAAAGATCACATGTGTTTTGGTTTTGATGTTGGTAATGATTTGAGATTTTTAAATGGAGAATATAAAAGATATGACTTAGAACCTATAAATGTTAAAGCTTATGATATCCAACATATTCACAAGTTAATAAAACAACTTAAAACTCCTGAATCTTTATCTAAAGCTGCAATGAGTATGGATATAGATTTTGATTCTATAGAGTTACACAATTCTAAAGACGATGCTTATCTTACTATGTTAGTGGCAAAAGAGTTAGAAAAGATAAGTGATACACCATTACATCAACTTATTAACTTGAGCAACCATATTGCTATTGATAGCAATAATATTGTTAATCCTAATAAGGCTAGAAGCAATGAATTAAAACTATTAATCAGTAAATATCCCGAAAGAAATAAAGCCTTTTCTTTCTGCTTGTCAGAGGAGCTAGAAGCTAAAGATAAAGAAAATGATTATGTATTAATAAAAAGTATATTAGATGCAGGATATTCCTATACTACTAGAGTGAATGCTTCTAGAGTTTATGTCAGTGATACTGAAACAGATCCTAGAGATGAAACTTATTTGAAAAGAATAGAAAAGCATCCTGATAAGACAAAAAAGATAAGTAAAAAACAATTACTTTCTATGATAAAAAATAAGCCTAGTGTAAAAGTATAAAACGTGGATTTCTCCACGTTTTTTATATTGCCTTTAAGCTTTCTATTTCTTCATTTGTTAATAATCTATATTCACCCTCATTTAAAGACTCATCTAAGACTATATCTTTAAACTTTATTCTTTTTAAGAATACAACTTCTTTATTTAATGCGATAAACATTCTTTTTAATTGATGGAATTTACCTTCGCTTATAGTGGCATAGCACTCACTTATTTCATCGCTTTTTATTATCTCTAGTTCTCCCTCTTTTGTAACATAACCATCCTCTAAAGTTATTCCCTCTTTAAAAGCTTTTACATCACTTTCATCTAATCTTCCTTTTATCTTTAAATAATATACTTTACTGACATGCTTTTTAGGTGATAGTAATTCATGAGCTAGTTTACCATCATTACTTAATATAAGTAGCCCCACACTATCCTTATCTAATCTTCCAAAAGGAAATAGTTCTTTGTAGGCATATTCACTAACTAAATCTATTACTGTTGTATCTTTTGAGTCTGTGGTAGCACTTACTACACCTGATGGTTTATTTAACATAATATAAACAAATTCTTGATACTCTATAACTTTGTCATTATATGTTACTACATCTTTATTTTCATCTAATTTATATGAAGAATCTTTGATAATTTTATCATTAACTTTTATTAAACCTTTTTTCAATATTTGCTTACTTTCACTTCTAGAACAAACATTGCATTCTTTTAAAAATTTATCAAGTCTCATCTATTTCACTTCCTACAAAATTAACTATAACATACCCATAAACTTTATTTAAAGAAAAATAATGGTTATAATAATCTCGTGGTGATTATATGTTACAAACGCATAGTGAATTACATACTCATCTAATGGGAATGCTAAGTTTAGAGGGAATTTTAGATATTCTCTCTAAAATAAATTATCCAGGATTCCCAATAGATAGTGATGGAAATCTTTTATTTGATGGTAAACCCAATACTCCTAGAACAAAAAAAGTAACCGATAAAATAAGAAGAGGGTTAATTGTTCCTTATGGAGAGTCTATTGAGTATGGCGACATGGAAATTTTATATACAAATAGATCAAAATTACTCGCAGATATAGCTAATTATTATTCTAATGGTAACAAAGATGAAGAAGAGTTATTAAATGAAATTTATTTGATTTACTTAAATCATTCACTATTAGAGTTAATTGATAATAAAGTTACTTATGTAGAGATTAGTTTTTCAAACAAAGAAAAAATAGCATATATGCTAAAGCATCTTCCTAGAAAAATAACTGATAAGATTGATGTTAAATTTTTGCTATGTACTAATAGAATTAGATCAGGCAAAGAATTAGAAAAAGACTTAGAGGCAATTGAAGAAACAATTGCAAAAGATAAAGCTATCGGGTTTGACTTCATGGGAAAAGAAGAACCGTTTAACAATAATGAAAATGATTCATGGAAGAAAAAGAGTAACTCTATAAATTCATTTACTAGAAAATTAGACTTAGTTATAGGTGTATTGCATAAATATCCTAAAAGTACACTTAGAATACATGCAGGAGAAAATATAGAATCTAAAGGGAATCCATTGGCTACACTTAAAATGATTGACAAAGTAGCAACACAAAATAATTTAGTTATTCCTCCTCCTGAGATAAGATTAGGACACGCAATATATTTTGATGATTGTAAAGAATACATAGAATTATTAAGGAAATATAAATGTATTATAGAAATTAATGCTAGTAGTAATATGGCTCTCTCTAACATAACCAATCCAAATCAATTAAGTTATAATTACTACTTAAACAATAACATTCCTGTTGTTATTTCAACTGATGGTGCAGGAATATATGATACTGATGTAGTACAAGAAAACTATATTGCTCAAAATGTTGCTGGTGATGATAGTTATATAAAATTATTAGATATAGATAAAAAGATAGTACAAAAGAAAGGCACTAAATAACATGAATAAAAGAATTACTATAAAAGACATAGATGAAATGATTGAAGAAACCGATGATCTTAATAGAGAAGAAGCTTTAGCTAGACATATAGGAAATTATGAATTAGGAAATTTAGAGTCACTAATAAGAGAACTTGATGACTTAAAATTTCATATTGCTAGATTTGCTGATGAAGGAGCCACTTTAAAAGAGATTAAAGCATATGAAGATATAGTAAATTATGCTGAACACGCACTAAGAGAAAAAGAATATTTAGAGTGTGCTAAAACACTAACTGCATTAAAACTGTTATTTGGTTTGGATGTAACATTCTTTTCTTTATTACCAAGATTAAAAGAAGATATAAAAGAACATGGTCCTATATCTTTTGAATCACTAACATTAAAAGCTAGAAAAAAAGATATTCCTAAAGAAATTCATAATAACAAAGAAAATAATTATAGGAGGTAGTAGTGATGATTAACACACTTAAGAGTCATTTAAAAGAATCTAATAAAAATCTTATAGAAGAACTTATTTATGTGATTGAATCTAATAATATATCTACCCTAGAAGAGTTATCTAATCTTGAAGAAAAACAATTTACAATAAATAATAAAGTATTAAATAAACAAGAAAGAATAAAATATGCAAGCGAAATAACACTTAGTGCATATTGGGATTATGATGGATTAACTCTTAAAGAAATCAATAAAATAAGTGATTTAAAAGAATCATTAACTAAAGATATAAATGATAATGAAAAAATATATAATTTAATAAAATTGTTTGATATTACAGGTAATGAATGCTTATTTTTAAAAGAAGCATACACATTAATAATTAATAATAAATACTAACTAGGATAAGGTTTGCTTATCCTTTTTTATTATTTAAATAATAGGGTGAGGAAAAATAATTGTTGACACTCTATCTTTGCTAATTTAAAATGGAGGTAACTACAAGGAGTGAAAAACAGATGGCAAAGAAAAGTAAACACAAATTTGTAAAGTGTAAAAACAACCCTAAGTTCTTGGTTGACACTGCATTCATGGATGAAAAGGCTAAATATGATCAAGAAAAAGTTAGCAATTATCCAGGACACGAAAAGTATGGCTTCATGAAAGTTACTGGAGATAACTTCTCTGAAATAGCTTTTGTAAACTTTACTGATCCTCATTTCTTTGGAGATGGGTTTGACGATGAAAGATGTTCATTAGCACTTGATTGGATTAGAAACGTTGCTAATGCTAGAGCAGTTTTTGGTGGAGATGTATTTGATATTGCTTCATTATCAGGTAAAACAGATCCACATCAAAGCATATTAAACAATGCTGATAGCTTAGACCTTGCTGGTTCTAATGCCTACATTGGTAAAATTGCTGACAAGACTATATGTGGTATTGGAGGAAATCATGATGCTGCATATGCTAACAGACTTAGAGATACTGGTATATCTCCTTTAAAACATGTATTAGAAAAATTTGGTATTCAATATTTTGAATATAGTGCATTAATTCAAATGAAAATTGGTGAACACAATTATAATGTATTATTAGCGCATACTGGTGCTGGTAGAGCTCCTCTAGATGGTGGAATCAAATACGCATTAGAGTTTTCTTCTAGAACAGGTATCAGAATTGATGCTTTATTCCTAGGGCACAATCATATAAGTGCTCATGGAGTATTCCCATGTCAATATAAAAATTATGATGAGAATGGTAAACTACTTGGTGTTTTAGATCATCAAATCCAAGTTCTTGTTGATCCTTCATTCCAAGGAGAAAACGAACATTTCTTATCTACTAACGTTGATAGGCCTAACACAAATGCTTGTGTTACTGTACTAAGTGAAAGACCTAATCCTTTCTATAATAGTGAAGATAACAGAAGTACACCTTATGTTTTATGTGTTAAAAGATTCCCACTACTTAATGAGAATAGTAATGAATATTCTCTTCCTGCAATTAAGTATATGATTCAAATGGAAGACAAATCACCTACTATCTTAAAAGAAGTAAAAGAATTATTAGATACTAAAGAAGCAAAAACAAAAATTCATGCTTCTACTGAAATGCTAAAAACTTTAGCAAAGAAGACAGGAGGTAAGTAAGATGGAAAACCCTAATAAGCCAGGATATCAAAACAATGCAACTAAATTAGAACTTTTACTTGATAATTGGTATAAGAAGACATTTGGTGAGAATTATGAGGAAAGTTCTTCATACTCAGCATTCCAAACAAAAATTAACTTAGCTAGAAATGATGTTGTTGAAGCATTAGAAGATCCAACTGAAGAGGATTACTTACAACTTGTAGACAAGAAAGCTAGAGAACCTATAAGTGCAGAAGTATTCACTGTTCCTGCTAGTAAAGAATCTCTAGATTTAATCTTCTATTGTTCTACTAACTATTATGATTTATCAAATCCACAAAAAGGTATTACTAGTGGTAATGATTTAGCTAATATTAGAGATCAATTTGCCAGATGTAATCCTAATGGTGCTGTTAAAGTAATCATTGGTGGAAATAACCTTGGAGAAGAATGGCAATTCAAGCATTATAAAGACAGTAAGATCATCGACAACAGAGGTCAATTCCATGGTCTTATCGAGAGAAAAGAAAGATTAATTAAAGATATAAAAAGATATTTATCTGTTGCAAAAGAAATGGGATTCCCTGATGTAGAAATTTATTTAATAAAGGGATATCAAGAACATATTATCAAGCAAAAATTATGTGTAGATGTATTTGACGATGTAGTTAAAGAACTTAATTTACCAAACGTTCACTACATTAGAGAAGGTATTAGCCCTTATGTAACTTGTGTTAGAGAATTAGAAGATGGAACAGTTATCCACAGTGACATTAAATTATTAACTAACATGAGAAACAAAGGAAAGAGTGCTAAAAGCGAAGCTAGTAGTGTAGAAAGATATAATGGACAAAATAATGGTACTACTACATTTGTATTAAATGGTAATGTATTTGGTAAGCTTAACCATAGAGAAGAATACCATGTTACAGGACAAGCTGAGTATTTAAGAACAAGCAAAGGTAATAAACCTGATAGATCACCTAAAGGATATGATGTATTCTCAGTATATTTATCTAGAAATGAAACTATTGTAGTAGAAGGTGCTGGAAACTTATTCTCTAATAATGTAGGAGCAGAGTTAGCTCTTGATTATCAAGAAAAGAAAACAGATATGCTAATTGATGCAATCTACACTGAAGTTCATAAGAAATTAAAAGTTAGAAAACCTAGAAAATAGAGGTAATGATTATGAAATGTCTAAATTGTAAAGAAGAAATATATGAGTTTGATTTTTGTCCACACTGTGGTACTCCAATTAGCGAAATAGCTAAACAAGTAGAAATTAAAAAGAATACAAATATAAGATTAGAAACACTATTAAAGTTAACTACTTTAATCGAAGATGAGAAGACATTAAATATAATTAAAGAACTAGTAGATAAATTAAATAAATAAAATAAAAGAGTTGTGTGATACAACTCTTTTTTATTTTTTATTCTTCAGCTTCTAGTTTATCTGCTAGTGCTTCAGCTTCTGCAGTTAACTCTTTCAATAAGTTAGCTACTTTAGTATATTCTTCAAGCAACTTTTGCTTATTTTTAATTCTTGCTTCTTCACTCAATGAATTATCAGAATTAAGTTTATTTTCCATTTCTTGTAAAGTCTCAAATCTTTCAAGTAGAATTCTTCTTTTTTCTACCATTTGATTATACTTTTTAATATCTTCTTGTCCACTCATTATAAGTTCACCTCATAACTAAATATTACAATATGTATTTATCTTTTTCTAGACTTTACTCCTATATTTTGAGGTTTATCTATAATACAAACTACTCCATCACCACAATCTCCAGAATATACTAACTCTCTATCCATATGATAGATACCATAATCCACTACATTGATAGGGCCCTTTTTTTCACCCTTATATATAAATTCTGTTGTAAGTGGAGATTTAATACTTAAATATACTTTATCTATTTTATCTTCATGATTATTATTATAATCTTCGATAAATATATTAAATGCCTCTAAATACTTTTGTGCTAACATTTCTTCTTTCCCAGAAAGTAGTTCATCATTAAAGTATATTCCATTTACAATAACTTCACCTTCATTATTAACATAAAATACAGCTTTAGATACTATATCATTTTTAGCATCTTTCATTACTAGTGTTTGAGTGCGCGAATCCAAAATTGAGCCATATGCGATATCTTCTCCCATACCCTCAATGTGTCCACAACAATCACTACAATATCTACCTGCAGTTAAATTTCTAGGATCATTTTTTAATAAGAACTCATAATAAATTCTTGTTAAACTATCATCTAATTTATGTAAAGAATCATAAATTTCTTCTTTAACTATTTCCATTTCTTCTTTTCTATTTTCTTCACTAATAAGAGAAGTGGTTGTTCCTTCTCTATTAAATCTATCCATTACAACTTTAGCTAGATCATATACATATTGCCTACTATAGAATTTACCAATCTCTTTAGCAATCTCTTCATCAGCTTTATTTTCTACATTACTAAACTTATCAACATTAAAGAAATCAATAAACTTTTGAGCAGTAGGTCTTAGTCTTCTGTGCTTAGCATTTTCACTTGTATTATGTTGTTGTACTTCATTATATCTAGATAAGCTAAGCCCAACAACTTTAGGAAACTCTCCAGTTTTTTCAATTAATTCCTTTAAAAATACACCTTTTAAATCAGTGATTTCTTTTACCATATTTTTATCTACTGATTTAAACTCAAGATTATAAGTTAAGGAAGTTATATTGTTAGGTCTAATTCTATTACGCTCTGTTAAATCTTTAATTAGTTCTCCACTCTTTTGACATAACTCTTTATCAAAGATGCCCATTGTGTAACAGAACAAGAATAATCTTTCTTCTATATCATCCTCACTTGCTCCTCTATGCTTTCTAAACTCCTTTAAAATTTGCTTGTAATATTTATAATTAGCATTAGAAATAAATTCTTCCAAACCCCCTGCTTTTTCTAAATTAGAAATTGTATTAAGGCTCATTGGAGCTTTTATCTTATCTAGAATATCCCTACGCTCATATAAATACTCTAAAATACTATTATCAATGTAATATAACTCTATATTACTTACATCTAATTTTTCGCCTTTATAATAAATAGTTTTTAAGTTTTCGCAATTAGTAAATGCAGTATAATGAATATTCACATCAGAACTTAAAAATCTAATAGTTTCTAAAAATTCACAATTACTAAATGCATTAGCATCTATTGCACTAATATTCTTAGGAAAAGTAATTCCAAATAAAGTAGAGCCCTCAAAAGCACTTTCAGGAATAATAGTAAGTTTATTTCCTAAAGTAACTTCCTCTAAATTCTCACACCCTGCAAAACATCCTTTGCCTATTTCTGTTACATTACTTAAATCGATTTGACTAAGTAATGTTCCCGCTAGAGCATTTTCTCCAATAATTTCAACACTGCTTTCTATTTCAAAATCTTTTAAACTGACACAATTAGCAAATGCTTGATTGCCTATTCTTTTTATTCCTTTAGGCAAAGTAACACTACTTAAACTTCTACATTCGCAAAACATATCATCATAGATATCATCCATAAAACAATCTATTTTCGCTTCAACCAAATGTTTACATCCTTTAAATAATCCAACACCTAAAGAGGTAACAGTTTCTGGTATACACACACTTTTCAAAGCAGATTCTTCAAATGCAGCTTGTTCAATTGTAGTAACACTACTTGGAATAGTTAATGTAGAAAGTTCTGAACATCTACCAAATGCTTGTCTCCCTATTTTAGTAACAGTATTTGGTATCTCTATTTTGTTAAGAGAAAAACATGCTTCAAAGCATCCTTGAGGAATTTCTTTAATATTATCATTTAAAATAACTTCTTCAATAAATTTTGTATTATGAAAAGCATACTTAGCTAGATCTTCAACTTTATTTATATCAACACTAGTAACTCTAGATCTAAAAAAAGCATTTGGGCATATTCTTTTAATATGTTCTGGTAATACTATTATTTTCTTTTTACCAACATACCTAGTAAGTTCTGACTTATACATTTTGTATACTAATAAATCCCACAAGTTCATATTCTTAACTTCCTTCCATACTCATTATAACTCATTACTCACTTCATTTAAATGATTTTTTTAGCAACATAAGGGCTATATGTGAATATATTGTACTAGGTGATTAAATGAGTTTTATAAAAAAATATTGGTTTACTATTTCTATTATATTTTCTTTAGCTATAGGAAGCTTATTAGGTTTATTTGCAAGTGATAATTTTATATCTAATATTAAACCTTTTGGAGATTTATTTGTTAACTTAATGTTTACTCTTGTAGTACCACTTGTTTTCTTTACTATTACAAGTAGTATTGCTTCTTTATCAAAGAATATTAAATTATCTAATATCCTAACTAAAACTATTTTAGTATTCTTTGTAACCAGTTTTATAAGCGCACTTTTTATGCTTGTTATTATGTTATTTATAAAGCCTGTGAATGGCATTATAAATATTGATGAAACTACAATTAATGAAAAAGCAAATATTCTCTCTAAGATAGTATCTGCTATTAGTGTAAATGACTTTTATTCTCTTTTATCAAAAGGAAATATGCTTGCTTTAATTGTCTTCTCTATCTTATTTGGAATTAGTTTAAGAAGTATTGATAAAGAAGGAAAAGTTAGCCATATTTTAAGCATCACATCTAAAACTATTTTAAACTGTGTAAAAATAGTTATGTATTATGCTCCAATTGGAATCTGTGCATATTTTGCTACACTAATTAATTCTTTTGGTGGCACACTTATTGAAAGTTATTTACGTTCATTAGTGATATATATTATCGTTGCAATTGTCTTCTTTATTATTTTTTATACTCTTTATGCTTATGTTGCAAAAGGCAAAGAAGGAATAAGACTTTTCTATCAAAATATCCTTCCCTCTTTCACTACTTCACTAGCCACACAATCTTCCTTAGCATCGCTTCCAACAAACTTAGAAACAAGTAAAAAAATGAAAATAAATGAAAGTGTTGCAAGTCTTTCTTTACCCTTAGCTAGCAGCATTCATATGGAAGGTAGTGTTATTGCTTCAATCTTAAAAATATTCTTCTTATTTGCTATTTTTAAGATGAATGATTTAACACTTATAAACTATATAAGTGCAATATTAATCGCAGTTTTCTCAGGTGTTGTAATGTCAGGAGTACCTGGAGGAGGCTTAATTGGTGAGATGCTAATTGTCTCTTTATATGGCTTCCCACCTAGTGCATTTACTATGATTGCTACAATTGGATGGTTAGTAGATGCTCCAGCTACTATGCTAAATGTATGTGGAGATTTACCATCTGCTATGCTAATAGAAAAATTTACAAACAAAAAAGCTAAGAGTTCATCTTAGCCTTTTTATATTAAAGATTCTACATAGTTAACTTTATAATCCACAATACTAGCGATTATTTGATGATTAATAGAAACAATAGTTACATTTACATCGCTCTCTATATTATTTTCATATAAAACTTTTGATAAATCATTTAAAAATAAAATATTACTTTTATTATCTAAGACACTCTTATAATTAATAACAAAAGTATTACATTTTAGTTCACTACTTACTAACTCTATCCCTTCAAATGTATAATTAGTAACAGGTGTAAAATCATATGAAATATAACATCTATTTCCATAATTAACTTTTCCTTTTATAGAAAAGGATTGAATAACAACTGAAATAATTATTAATAAATCTACAAGTACAAATATTTTTCCAGTTTTAATAATACCTAGATATAATTTTTTCATTATATTCCCTTAATTATTATCTTTCTTTTTTCATCCTTTATACCCACTTATTTTTTTGTTGAAATGCTCGCCTTATTAATTTAAAATATAGGTAACTGGAGTGATGAAAATGAAATATGTATTTAGAGCACTAAAAAAGAATATTACCACTAAAACTAAAAAGATTAATGGAGTTACTCACTATGAATTTCCAATAGTGGTAAGAGATAAAGAGAAAAACGAAACAACTCATCACGTTTATATTAATAAAGCTAAAACATATATGATGGGTGATTCTTTATATGTTGTTCTAGATACAGACAATACATTTACTCCTAATTATTTAAAAGAAAATTTAGAAACCACTTTAACTGATCCAATGCTATTAAAGATATTTACAAACGATTATATTTCATATATGGTTTCTAAAGAATACACTGATAAAGCTTCTCATGCTATAAATAACTTAATGCCTGTTGGCATTCAAGAAAGACATCCAGAAACTGGGGCAACAAGAGTTAGCAAATGGAATGATACTTGTAAAAAATTAAGAGAAGTATATGGTGATAATCTTCCTTGTGTTGAACCTTTTGCTACTGACTTTTTATATCCTTTCCATTATTCTAGATTTGAAGAAGGAAAGTTTCCTAGAGAATATCTAGCTAATATGATGATGTTTTTATTAACAATTGATCCTAATTTTGATTTCACTACTGAGAAAAAATTCGATCATGAAAATTACATTTACTATAAATTAAAAGATAGATATTTCCCATTCTTTAGAATGATTAGCAATGAACAATTCTATGAATCATGTTTAGTAAAAGATGTAAAGAATTGTAAAAAAACACCTTTCTTAAAAAGATTTAATGATCATGGATTAACTAGAGAACTAATTCAATTTATTAAAGAAGATGAAGTTTATAGAAGCACTGCAATGGCTAAATACAAAGCTTTGAGAGATGAAATGAAACTAGATAAGGAAAAAGAAAGAATCTTTATTCCAGCTTTACCTAAAGATGCTTTATTTGCTCTTCAAAAAATGAGGGCTGGGGAAAAACTAACAAAGAAAGAAAAAGATATCTATAAAAAAGCATGCGAAGATAGAGTAGTTAGTTTATGTAATGAGTATTATGAAAAAGACTTAAAATTCTTCTTTAGCTATGATGATATAGATAATGAAGAGTTAATAATTAATGCTTTATCTAAAAAGTTTATCGACACACCATTTATTGGCCTAGAATATGATGAATATAATAGAGTTGTATATGCTAACTTTGCAAGTGACACAAGAATAATTCCTGATACTAAGCCAATATTTGAAATAGTAACAAGAAAAGAACTTGAAGAATTGAAAGACGAAGTTTATAGATATTGGATAAGTACAAAACACTTTAAAAGATAAATAAAAAAGATGCTTACTCAGCATCTTTTTCTTTTTTATTTTTCATTCTTATGGTTATAAATAAAGCTGTAGCTATTGCCATTGCTATTGCTGCATATGGGAACATTATCTTATATCCACTCTTAACAAAGTAGAATAATAATCCTACAAATACAGGCGTAATAGTTTGTGCTAACATGCTAGCAGTGTAATAATATCCAGTATATTTACCTATACTATTTTTACTTGCAAGTTCTACTACCATTGGATAAGAGTTGCAGTTAATCATAGCCCAACCAATACCACATACTGCAATTAATAATAAGAATATGATATTAATACTTGTAAAGAATGAGCATGCTATTGCTGCTGCAATGATAAGTCCCAATCCTGTTAAAACAGTATTTTTTCTTCCTATTTTACCAGCTAACATACCTGCAGGAATGAAACTTATCATAGAACAGATAGTTAGTACGATAACAACTGTTCCCCAAGACATTCCTCCACTCAAAGCATTACGTGCATACAAGCTTCCAAATGATTCAATAGCATTAAATCCAAAGAACCAGAAGAAAGTAGAAGCAATTAAAATATATAAGTTATATTTATCATTCTTAGATAACTCTTTATCTTCACTAATAGTTTCATTAGTTTCAGCTAATTTTTCACCAATTTCCATTTCTTCTTTTACTTCTTCAGCAATCTTGTTTTCCTTTATCTTAACAAATAAAGTAACAAGAGCCATAATCATTAATACTGAAGTAAGAATAAATGGTAGTACTGCTGCATGAGTTGCAGTATCAGGTTCTCCTAAAATCATAGGTAGAGCACCAGCAAAGATAGCACCTAGATAACCAACAAGATTAATAATTCCATTTGCTTTACTTCTTAATGGTTTTGGTGTGATATCAGGCATTAATGCAACTGCAGGATTTCTATACATGTTCATAACAAGTAAAGTTAATCCCATAGTAATAAATATTCCTACTAAACTATTATTTAGATAGAATACAGGAATAAGTGGGAAGATAATTGCTGCCAATATTGTTCCTACAACAATATATGGCATTCTTTTTCCATATTTAGTATTTGTCTTATCAGATAATCCTCCAAATATAGGAAGCATAAATAATCCAAATAAGTTATCTGCTGCCATGATTGCTCCAATGATGTAAGCATATGATTCAGGCTCACCACCAAATTTAGCAATTAATAAATCTTCTAAAAATAATGGTGCATAATAGTTATAGACTTGCCAAAGCATTAAAATGGTAAAAAACGCAAGACCTATAAACGTTGTACGTTTTACGTTAAGTTTTAAATTATTTTCCATAAACTCAACCTCCTATATTTATGTTAACACATATGTATTTTTTTAAAATACATTTAGGCCCTTTTTATTGTTTAAGATTGAGGAATGTAGGTATAATGGAATTATAGAAAAGAGGCGTATTTAAAAGATGAGTAAAAAAAAGATTATTATGTCTGTAGATGGTAATGAAGCTTGCGCCCATGGCGCATATGCTTTTAGTGAAGTTGCTGCTATCTACCCTATAACACCTAGTTCTCCTATGGCTGAACACGTTGATGCTTGGAGTAGTAAGGGAAGAAAAAATGTATTTGGAAGCAATGTAAAAGTTGTTGAAATGGAATCGGAAGCTGGCGCTAGTGGTGCAGTTCATGGTGCATTACAAGGTGGTGCTCTTGCATCTACTTATACAGCTAGCCAAGGATTACTTCTAATGATTCCTAATTTATATAAAATGGTTGGTGAATTATTACCAGGAGTATTACATGTATCTGCTAGAAGTTTAGCAACTAGAGCATTATCAATTTTTGGTGATCACCAAGATATTTATGCTGTAAGACAAACTGGAGCATGTATGATATGTTCTCATTCAGTTCAAGAAGCTGCAGACCTTGCTCCTGTTGCTCACTTAACTGCAATTAAAGCAGGAATCCCTGTAGTTCACTTCTTTGATGGATTTAGAACAAGTCATGAAATTCAAAAAGTTGAATTACAAGATTATGATAACTTAAAGGCTTTACTAGATATGGATGCTGTAAAGAGATTTAAAGACAATGCTTTAAATCCTCATACAAATTCTGTAACTAGAGGTGGAGCTGAAAATGATGATATTTATTTCCAAGCTAGAGAAGCTCAAAATAAACATTTAGACAATGTAGGTGTTGTTGCAAGTGAATATTTCAAAAAGATTTCTAAATTAACAGGTAGAAAATATGCTCCATTTACTTACTATGGTGCTAGTGATGCCACTAGAGTAATTATTGCTATGGGTAGTGTTACTCAAACAATTGAAGAAACAATTGATACTTTAAATAAAAAAGGTGCTAAGGTTGGTTTAGTAAAAGTTCACTTATATAGACCATTCTTATCAGATAAATTAGCAAGTGTAATTCCTGCAACATGTACTAGCATTGCTGTTTTAGATAGAACTAAAGAAGCTGGTGCTACAGGTGAACCATTATACTTAGATGTTGTTACTGCTTTATTTAAAGAAAACAAACATTATGATGTATTAATTGGTGGTAGATATGGATTATCTAGTAAAGATACTCAACCATGCCATATTAAAGCTGTATATGACAATTTAAAGAAAAAGAAGCCATTAAATGGATTTACTGTAGGCATTGAAGATGATGTAACTCATTTATCATTAAAAGTTAATCCTAACTTTAATGTTAAAACAGATTATATTTCATGCTTATTCTATGGATTAGGTAGTGATGGTACAGTTGGAGCAAACAAGAGTTCAATCAAAATTATTGGTGAAGCTACAAAGATGTACACTCAAGCTTATTTTGCTTATGACTCTAAAAAGAGTGGTGGAGCAACAAGAAGCCACTTAAGATTTGGCCCTACTCCTATTAGATCTACTTATTATATTAAGAATGCTGATTTTATCTCATGTTCACTAGATTCTTATATCTTTAAATATAACATGCTAGATAACTTAAAAATTGGTGGTACTTTCTTACTTAATACATCTGTTGATGAAAATGAAATTGCTAAATATTTACCTAATAGATTAAAGAAACAATTAGCAGATAAAAAAGCTAAATTCTACATTATTAATGCTAGTAAGATTGCAAAAGAAGTTGGTATGGGTAGAAAAACTAATACAGTTCTTCAAAGTGCCTTCTTTAAATTAAATCCTGGATTAATGCCATATACTAAAGCAAACACTTTAATGAAGCAATTTGCTAAAAAGTCTTATGGTCATAAGGGTGATGAAATTGTTAAATGTAACTATGACGCTATTGATAGAGGTGGAGAATATGTTGAAGTTAAAGTTGATTCATCTTGGAGTGAATTAAAGGTTAATGATGTAAGAAAGAATTCTGATAATTACTTTGATGCATTTGTTACTCCAATTGGTACTTTAGATGGTTATGATTTACCTGTATCTACATTTACCAAATATGGATTACTTGATGGTACAATGCAAAATAATGTAACATTCAAAGAAAAAAGAGAAATTGCTGAAGAAGTACCTCATTGGATTAAAGAGAATTGTATCCAATGTAACAAGTGTGTATTTGTATGTCCACACGCTACAATTAGAGCATTCTTACTTGATGGAAGCGAATATGAAGCTGCTCCTGAAGTTGTAAAGAAAGAATATTTAGAAGCTATGGGTGGCCCTAATGTTAAGGGATTAAAATTCAAAGTACAAGTAGATCCTAAAAACTGTGTTGGATGTGGATTATGTGTAAGAGAGTGTCCAGGTAAAGCTGGTGCTAAAGCACTTGAGATGAAACCTATCGCTGAAGAACTTCATGAAGATGAAGGTGCTAATTACTTATATAAGAATGTTGAATATAAAACTCAATACTTCCCTACTAATACAGTAAAAGGTATTGGTTTTGCTAGACCTTACTTTGAAGTAAGTGGTTCTTGTGCTGGATGTGGAGAAAC
This sequence comes from Bacilli bacterium, assembly GCA_017517765.1. GTDB lineage: Bacteria > Bacillota_I > Bacilli_A > RFN20 > DUOF01 > RGIG6178. The sequence goes on from JAFWYE010000009.1 coordinate 187,904, forward strand.
TCCTTATTATAGATTACTATCTCAATTATTTGGTAAAGATATGATTATTGCCAATGCTACTGGATGTTCTTCAATTTACAATGGTTCTACACCATCTACTCCATTCTGTACTGATGAAAATAATGAAGGACCAGCTTGGGCTAACTCATTATTCGAAGATAATGCCGAATTTGGTTATGGTATGAAAATTGCAAATGATTATAAGACTCTTCAAATTCTAAATGCTTTAAATGACAATATGAATGAATTAGAACCAGAGTTACAAGAAGTGGCTAAGACTTATATTGATAATATTAATAACAGAGAAAAACAAAGAGAAATTAAAGATAGGCTTATTTCATTAGTAGAGGCAAGTAGTAATGAAGGCGTTAAACGTCTATTAGATTACAAAAATGATATTGTAACTAAGTCTCAATGGATTATTGGTGGAGACGGTTGGGCTTATGATATTGGTTTTGGTGGATTAGACCATGTTCTTGCTAATAACGAAAATGTTAATATCTTAGTACTTGATACAGAAGTTTACTCTAACACTGGTGGTCAAGCTAGTAAGTCAAGTCAAACTGGTGCTATCGCTAAATTTGCTGCTAGTGGTAAAAAGACTGCTAAGAAAGATTTAGCACAAATTGCTATGAGTTATGGTCATGTTTATGTTGCTCAAGTTAATATGGGTGCTAATAATATGCAAGTAATTAAAGCTATGAAAGAAGCTGAAAGTTATGATGGACCATCACTAATTATTGCATATTGTCCTTGTATCGAACATGGTATAAGAAGTGGTATGTTAAGTCACCAACAAGTTCAAAAGAAAGCTACTGAATGTGGATACTTCAATATTTATAGATATGACCCAAGACTAAAAGAAGAAGGTAAAAACCCACTTCAATTAGACTTTAAAGAACCTGATTTTACTAAGTTTAAAGAGTTTGTATTAAATGAAACTAGATTTGCTTCATTATCTAAGATAAATCCAAGCAATGCTGATGCACTATTAGACTTATCTATAAAATATGCACAAAACAGATTTGAAAAACTAGATAAAGCTAGCAAAGAATAAAAAAGTAAAGGAACCTACTTAAGGTTCCTTTTATTTTATATAATTATCTAAGTATATAACCATTTCGCTAATCATACTAACTAAATCATTATATCTTTGTGACTTATAGTTATAATTAATAAATCTAGAGTTTAATTCAAGTTGGATTCCTACTATATTACATTCATCATGAACAAATGAGGCAATTGTACCTTTACCTGCATGGAATGGAGTATCTATACTTGTAGAAAATTTATACTTCATGGCTATTGATCTTATAGAGTTTAAAAGTGTTGTATCATTATTAATATTAACACCATCATTAATTCCAATATTAATTTCTTCTTCTCTACTACTTTTTAAAGTATGCACATCAATCAGTGCTTTTATTTTTTGACTATTAATTTGACTAGCAAGTTTATTTTTATATTTGCAATTTCCTCTATTAGCATTATCATTTACAAAAACATTTCCTATATTTTTAGTCTTTATTATTACATTACAATCAGTTAATATCTTAACAGAACTAGCTATAGTACCTGTACCAAAATCAGGTCTTTTATATAACCCATTATAATATTGAGATACATTATGGGGAGCACTAACTATAACATCTAAATTCCCTTTATCATAGATAAAGTCTCCTTTACCATTTGAGTACTTATTTAATAACTTTTTAGAGTCCAAATATAAGCCATTATTCTTTTTGAAATTATGAATAATCTTTTTTATAATACTCTTTTCATAAAAAAATAATTCATTATACTCATTATCACTATAGTATTCATTTAGATAAAGTAAATCATTATTTAACATATCAATAATATTTTCATCATTATATACTGAATAAACTTTATATTTAATATGTTCAAAATACTCTTCATATTTATCAGTAAAAGAAATAATAAAGTCTTCATGAAAATAATGTTTAATACCAATAAGCACATTTATTTTTACTTCTTCCTCTTTTTCTATTTCTTTTAATATCTTTTTAAAATTGACTGTATTAAATACCGAGTCCTTATCTATTAACATTGCTACTTCCATATTAATCAATTCTCCAATCGATAGGACTCCTGTTATTCTTTATTAAAAACTCATTAGCTTTAGAAAAATGTTTGCATCCAAAAAAGCCATTATATGCACTAAGTGGGGAAGGATGAACAGTTTCAAGAACTAAATGTTTGGGATTAGTAATTAATGATTTTTTACTTCTACTAGGTGTTCCCCAAAGCATAAATACTTTCGGAGTATCATCTTCATTTAGTTTTTCGATTACTCTATCAGTAAATATTTCCCACCCTTTATTTTTATGAGCCATTGGTTTAGAGTCTACTACAGTCATAATAGTGTTAAGTAATAATACACCCTCATTAGCCCATTTAGTCAAGTTTCCATGGTTTGGTATATCTATACCTAAATCACTATTTATTTCTTTATAGATATTAACTAAACTAGGTGGAACTTTAATTCCTTTATTAACAGAAAAACATAGTCCATGAGCTTGGTTTACTTGATGATATGGATCTTGACCTAAAATAACAACTTTAACATTATTAAAATCGGTTAATTCAAAACACTTAAAAATATCTCCTTTTCTAGGATAAACACTCTTAGTGTTATATTCTTCAATTATGAAACTCTTTAAACTTTGAAAGTAATCTTTAGAAGTCTCTTCATCAATAAAAGTTTTCCACCCATTAACTATTTTCACTTAAATCACCAATAATATGATACTATAAATAGCTCCTATACTAACACAATAAAGGCCAAATATTTTACTCTTGCCTTTACTTACCACATTATGTAATACACACATAGATATGTATGTAGTAATAAATGTAATAAGGAAAATAATTATATATGGAATAATTAAAGTAGTATCTATTACAAAATCATTAACGTTTAATACAAGCGAACCTATAACAAGTGGAAAAAGTAAAAGAAAAGTTAAATTAAAACTATCTTCCTTATTTAATTTAATAATATTACATCCAAGTAAGCTAGAGCCACTTCTTGATATTCCAGGTATTAATCCTAAAGATTGACTAATCCCTAATTTAACTTTATCTTTAAATGTTAAATCTTCGATGTTTTTACTATTATCTTTATTTCTAATAATAAGAAGTAAAAAACCATTAAAGATCAATAATATAGAGACATAACTCGCTAGTTTATCTAAATAATTATTTAATATTAATCCAATAAGGCAAGTAGGAATACTAGAAATTATAATTGTAGTAAAATAGTTCCATTCTTTATAATATTCTTTATTATTTTTAAATAAATATAAGAAAACTTTTACTATCATATTCTTTATAAAATCAAAATAATAAAAAGTTAAAGCCACAAGTGATGCTAAATGTAATAATATCTCTATTACCATATTTTCACTATCTATATTAAATAAGTTTTGAATCATAATTAAATGCCCACTACTAGATATAGGAAGTATCTCTCCTATACCTTGAAATATAGCAAGTATAATTAATTCAAACAAAAAAAGCATATATTTACCCCTATATAAACATATGCTTTACTTATTTAAATTATCTAATTCTTCTTTAGTTAAAGAGTAATAATTTTCTCTCTTCTTTTTAGAAAACCATTCTCTAAATTTAATAATTATCTTTTGATAAAAGTGAACACCAATAACTCTCTCTTTTATAAGTTTTTCAATCAACGTACAAGCAACCTTATATCCAGCCTCTACTCTCTCTTTACATCTTTTAGCATCAAAATCAAGAGTTTGATCTAACATATTTTTACCATTAGTGTTTCCTACAAAATCCACAATTAAGGTATCATCATCGCTATAAATATAAGCATCACTTTCATTCCTTAATGGAACTACAAAAATTAAATTACAGCCCTTATTTTTTAAGGTTTCTACAGGAACATTACTAACTCCAAAACCATCAACATATTTAATCCCATTAATCACAACAGGCTCAAATACCACAGGAATAGCACTACTAGCAAGTAAGTAATCTAAAATCTCTTCTTTACTCTTACCATTAACTAAAAATTCAGTAGGGGCATCTTTTACTTTCCTAGTTAAAGGAGTAGCTACAACATAACATTCAACTTTAGATTTACTAGCTTTTTCTAAGTCTATTTTTTCACTGGCAAGCTTTTTAAATCCCTCTCTAGAAAACATACTCTTAGTTTTGATTTTAGTTAAAAATGAAGATTTAGATAGGGCTATCTCTTTAGTAACATTTTCCCAAATTTCTACTGCCCCATCTACATCATTTTCCAAAACCTTCATAGAATTAAGTGCTCCAATACTAGTACCACTAACCATCTTAACATGCTTTAGTAACTTATACTCCTTCAGTGCTTTAAGAACACCTGCTTGATATGCTCCCTTAGCACCTCCACCACCTAACACTAAACCTATCTTATATTTCATAATTAAACATTGAATTTAAAGAACATAATATCTCCATCTTTAACAATATATTCTTTACCTTCCATTCTAAGTTTACCATTTTCTTTAACTTTTAATTCACTCTTATACTCCATGATATTCTCATAAGTATAAACTTCAGCTTTAATAAAACCTCTTTGGAAATCAGTATGAATAATACCTGCACACTCAGGAGCAGTCATACCAGTTTTAAAAGTCCAAGCTCTAAGCTCATCTTCACCTGCAGTAAAATAAGTCTCTAATCCAAGTAATGAATACATAGCTTTAGTTAACTTATCTAACCCAGATTCATCTATACCAAGCTCACTTAAAAATTCTTGTTTTTCCCCCGCTTCAAGTGAAGCTAGATCTGCTTCAATTTGAGCGCTAATTGGAATAACTAAACTATTTTCTTTACTAGCATACTCTACAAGTTTATTATACTCTGCATTACTAGTAGGATTACTAACTTCACTCTCATTTAAATTAGCAACATAAATAATTGGCTTAATACTAAGCAAGTTGAAGTTTTTAACAATATTTGCTTCAATAGAATTTAATTCAACACTTCTAGCATTGTTTCCACTCTCTAAAGCCTTCTTTATCTTAAGTAAAGTTTCATACTCAAGCATTGCTTCTTTGTCTTTTGTAGTAGTAGCTTTTTTCGCTACTTTTTCAATTCTTTTTTCCACAACCTCTAAGTCTGCTAAAGCAAGTTCATAGTTAATAATTTCTACATCTCTAATAGCATCTACACTACCTTCAACATGAAGAATTTCATTATTTTCAAAACATCTAACAACTTGGCAAATAGCATCTGTTTCTCTAATATTAGCTAAGAATTTATTTCCTAATCCTTCACCCTTACTAGCACCCTTTACAAGTCCAGCTATATCCACAAATTCTAATGTTGCTCTAATAACTTTTCTTGGATTATATAAAGGAATCATATCATCGATTCTTTTATCCATAACTTCTACAACACCACTATTAGGTTCAATTGTAGCAAATGGATAGTTAGCAGCCTCCACATTACTTAAAGTTATTGCATTAAACAAAGTAGATTTACCAACATTTGGCATTCCTACTATTCCAGCTTTTAATCCCATTTTATTACCTCCTATTTTTTAAGATATTCTTCTATCTTAACCTTAGCAAAATTGCTATTTACATACTCTAACCATTTATCATTAACTGTATTACTCTTGCTATATTTAATATTTATAATAGCCCCATTTTTTAATAATGTATCAAAGCTACACTCTAATCCATTAATTAATATTTTATTTGTTTTTAATGCAGTATTAGGATCCACTTTAAAAGCAAAATCGAGTGCACTAGAACCATTAGCAATAACTATAACTTCCCCTTTAGTAGAGTACACGTAAATATATTGACTATAGTTGAATACATCTTCTTCTAGTATCTTTACATATGTATTAGAATCCATTCCTCTAACCATATTAATTCTATCTAACTCTTTAATAATATTTAAATGCTTTCTAATATCCTCTTGTTCTTTTTCCTTAGAGTATCCTTTAGCTTCATTATATTTCCACAAACTAGAAATACCAACATTATAAATATCCTTCATTACTTTAGTAGCAATAGCAATCTTTACAGGTTGCCCACTTGGACCTATAACAATAGTATGTAATGCTTGATACATATTATATTTAGGTGAACTAATATAATCCTTTAGCTTACCAATTAAAGGAGTATATATTGCATGTACTGCTCCAAGTGCTAAATAACAATCAAGGTTATCTTCTACAACTATATGAATAACATCTAAATCTTCAATTTCTTCGATTGCCCCATAAGTATTAAGGAATCTATAAATCTTATACATTTCCTTATTTGTATGATACACTTCATTTTTTATATCTAGACTATTAAGAGCTAAAGATAAATTTTGTTGCATCATTTCAATACCCGATTGACTTCTTTTTATATGCTTATTTAGATAATCAGAAATCAAATTATAATTTTCTCTATCTAAATAATATAAGCATAATTCTTCTAGCTCTCTAGCAATCTCATTTAATCCTAGATATCTAGCAACTGGAGCATATAATTCTAAAGTTTGTCTAGCAATTCTATTTTGCTTATCTTTGGGCATAGCGCTTAAAGTTCTCATATTATTTAGTCTATCTGCAACCTTAATAATGATTACCCTAACATCATCTCTCATAAGAGAAAATAATTTTTGTACAGTTTTATTTTTACTATCTTTTTCTTCACTACTAACTTTAGTAACAGCCTCTACTAAAGAAGCAACATCACTAGAGAATTCTCTTTCAATCTCTTGATAATCAACTGATTCAATATCCTCAATTGTATCATGTAATAATGCAGCGATGATTGTATTTGGACCCGCAGTTAAATCAACTACTATCTCAGCAGTATCAATTAAATGCTTAACATATGGATTTCCGTCTTTTCTTTTTATATCTTTGAAAGCAACACAAACATATTCATAAGCCTTATTTATTAACTCTAAATCCTTTTCCTTATGAATATACTTATTAATCTTTTCATATATACGTTTAAACTCTAAATCCATTTCTTCCATAATTAATCACCCACAAACATACAAATCTTTTTCTTTAATACTTCTACTTCTATATTTTTATATTCACTCTTATCTCCATCAACATTCCATAAAACATCACTATCAGTTTCAATTTTCACATATTTTCCCTTATACAGTTTTATATTACGATTATCTTTAAAGTTTTCAACACCTTTAACAAATAATCTCCAGATATTAACTGGAGTATTGAATGTATCTTTTTTAACAACTAACACTTCTACCTTACCATCAGACATATCTGATTTATAATTTAGGTAAGGAAATCCCCCAACACTTCTTGTGTTAAGAACTAATACTAATTGAGCATCTTTTATCTTGTGTATTTGCTTTCCTACAGTAATCTTTACATCTAATGAAGAAACATTAAATGATTCTTTAACTGCCACTAGATAATATGCCGCTTTTCCAATTTTTCTTTTTAACTTTTGATCAGCATTATATATACCTGAAGTATAAGTACCAATCCCTGCAATGTAAGAAAAATAACTATCATTAATCTTACATAAATCAACTTCCTTTTTATTTCCTTTTAAAATAACTTTTAAAGCTCTTTTTATATTGTGAGGAATATTATGGTTATAAGCCAAATCCCCACAACTACCTGATGGTATATATCCAAGTATTGGCGAATGTTTATTTTCCCCAATACCATTTAAAATCTCGCTAAAAGTTCCATCTCCCCCGCTAACAATAAGCACATCATATTTTCCACATGCTTCCTTAGCAATCTTTTTTCCTTCTCCAGCATATGAAGTAGGTCTAATAGTAACGTCCTCAAATTTGTTTTTTAATTCCTTTTCTATATAAGGTAATTTCTTTACAAATCTTTTACTATTACCACTCACTGGATTGTATACGAGCAGACACTTCATAACTATTTCTCCTTAATAGAAAATCCCTCAACTATATAGTTATCAAAAACTTTAGAAAGTGCCTTCCTTTCTTCTTTAGACTTAAGTGGCCATCCAACAATCTTATAACCCTTTTCTTTTAACTTAGTAAGTTTTTCCTCATCATAGTTATAAACATCAAAAGATATAAAATCAGGTTTTGAATAACCAACCCATAAAAAGTTATTAATAACTAACTTTTCTATAAATCCATTCGAATTCTTACTTCCAATTCTTCCAGTAAATACACCTTTATCTAATCTTTTATATCTTCTTAAAATATTTGGATTAAATGAAACAACAACATATTTACCATTATAATCTTTAAGTATTTCATATACCTTTTTAACTAGTGCTTTGTTTTGACTATAAGTAGAGCTTTTAATCTCTATCATAAGTTCAATTTTGCCATCAATTTCTTTTAAAACATCTTTTAGTAATGGAACATTAAGGTCATCTCTTAATTTATTTAATCTTTTATAAGATATATCACTAATATCTCTTTCTCTATTAAATAGTCTTTTAAGAGATCTATCATGTAAGCAAACAACTTCTCCATCACCTGTAAGTCTAACATCAAGTTCTATTGGACACTTTTCCTCCATTGCAGCTCTATAAGCCTCAATAGTATTTTCATGTACCTTAACATTATCAAACTTTCCACGATGATACATATTTTTGCTATATACCCATTTATAGTCAACTTCAAATACTTTTAATCTATCTTCCTTTTTTTTCATTAACTCTGCCTCCTAAAAATTTTTCAACTTCGCTAACCATTTTCAATCCATCTTGATATCCAAGATTATATGTATGCTCTATAATTTTCATATCTTTTTCTAAATTTCCAATGTGCAATTCTTCACTTGGATATATAGGGAAGACCTTACCATTTTGAGCCAAATCTTCCATGATATCTCTAGTAATATTATACTTGATATATCTATTTTTAAACGTAGCTAACATCTCTGGATATTTCCTATACTTAATTTTATATAAGTTCATCAAACTGTATGGCTTTGATTCATATTCTTTATGTCTAGTACAAATTACAACAACTTTGTCATAGCCATCATCAATAGCTTTCATAACAGGAATAGAATCACCAAATCCCCCATCAATTAACTTCATTCCATCAACGTTTACACAAGAAGCAAAAAGTGGCAGTGAAGCACTCGCTTGAATATAGGGATAATCTTCATATGATTCAATCTTTTTATATACTGGTCTACCTGTTTTCATATCTAAACAAGTAACTATATAGTCACCCATATTCTTTTCAAATGCCTCTATATCTAATTTATCTAACTCTCTATTAACCTCATTAAATACATAATCAAGATTAAGAATAGACTTACCTTGCAACATTCTTTTATAGTTAATACAATCTTTAAATATATATTCTTTATTAACTCTATAACTTCTTCCTTGTTGCTTAGACAAATAAGACATCGCATTTAGCGCTCCTGCACTGACACCATAAATGTTATTTATAAATAATCCTTTTTCTAAAAATGCATCTAATACTCCAGTAGTATAAATGCCACGGTTTCCCCCGCCTTCAAGAACTAAACAAGCTTTACTCATATTAACCCCTAATATAACTTGCCATCATTTATAAGAAAACTCTTAGATAAATATGAAGTAACTTTGTTAGATTTAAATTCATTGTGGGCAGATACAACTTCATTATAATAATCCTTTACATGATTTATCTTTTCTTCTGCTTCATTACATTTAACAATAATATCTTTACTTGCATAGGCATAAATATATTTGTTAAAAGTTTCATTATAATATTTTAAATCTAAATTATAATTTTCTTTTTTATCTTTAGTGTATTCTTTAATAACACTTCTTAGTTCTTTGTTATTAATTGTTAAAGCAAGTTCACACTTAGTATCAACTTGTCCTTTAACTTGTAAGTAAACTTCCTTTACCTTTTTTTCATTTAATCTAAGCATAATATATAAGTATGTTGGATAAGAAACAAGCAACACTCCAATTGCTGTTAAAACTCCGAATAAAATGAAAATTGTTTGTGACATATCTACCATCTCCTATAATATTTAATTATTAAATATTATAACAAACTTTATCATAAACTATTAGCACTTTTAACCTTTAACTAGCAAATTAAACAAAAAAAGGACCTTAGTCCTTCTTTAATATATGTATTTGATATGGTTTTATCTTTACCTTATTGCTTTGACTACCATCAATAAGAGAAGTATAAGAATCATATAAAAGATAAGTAAAGACATCATTTGAGACACTAGCAGCAAATAAAATCTCTTCATCTTCGCATACTCTTTTAAAGATAATAATACCATCTTCTGCTTTAAGTGGCTCCATTTTACCTTTTTTAAACACTTTATGTTTTCTCAATTCTCCTAAAAATTTGTACCATTGCAAAATTTCTTTATTTTCATTTCCCCAAGGGAAACACTTTCTACAAAAATCAGGTTCATCTTCTCTAATTCCCACTTCATCTCCATAAAAGATGCTTGGGTTACCATAAAAACCATATTGTAATGCAGAGATAATTTTTAATCTTTCCATCACATGATTACCCTCTTCTAAAATAGAGAGAATTCTTCTTGTATCATGACTATCTATTAGATTCATTAAATTATGCTTAACAAATTCAGGATAGTTATCCTCAATTATTTGGCACACATAGTAAAAATGATTAGCATTATTATGTAAGACAAAGTTAAGCAATGCCTCTTTTAAAGGATAATTCATAACACTATTAAGTTCATGTCCTAAAAAATACCCTCTTCTTTTGCCATAGGCAATCTTAGTAGATGCATCTTCCCATACTTCACCAATTATAAGAGCATCTTTTTTATTTTCTCTTATAGAATCGCATATTTTAGTTAAATAATTGTGTCCAATTTCATCAACAACATCAAGTCTATATCCAAGTATCCCTAAATTAACATAGTGTTTTAAAACATTACCAATATATTCTTGCAATTCTTTATTTTCTTGATTAACATCTGGCAAAGTATCGATACCCCACCAACAATCATAACCATCTGGCCAATCATAAAATTTAAACCAATCATAATACTTACTATCTTTACTATTATAAGCACCAACTGTATCAAAAGTATTATTCTTATTGAAGTAAATACTATCACTACCAATGTGATTGAATACTCCATCTAAAACAATTCCCATCCCCCTAGTTTTAGCTTCATCTATAAGTGTTTTTAAAGTTTCCTCACTACCAAACATAGGATCAACCCTCATATAATCACTAGTATCATATTTATGATTACTTGGAGCCATAAACACAGGACATAAATAAATGATAGATACACCTATTTCTTTTAAATAATCTAGCTTTTCTATTACTCCTTCTAGATTACCTCCAAATACTTCATAATTTAAAGCTGCTCTATCAGTAGTATTTTTAGTAATGCATCCACCCCAGTCTTCTCTATAAACAAAACCAGGGCGAACATCAGGCTCACATGTTTTATTAAATCTATCAACAAAAATTTGATAGATAACTCCACCTAAATACTCATCAACATAAGGAATCTCTTTTTCAATTACAGTAAGAGGAAACTCTTCATTATCTCCTAAAATTCCTTGGTATTCATTACCTTTATTTACCTTTATTACATCCTCATCTTTAAATATTTCAAAATGATACCAATATAATCCTGCTTCATCTAATTTTACACTAGTTTTATAAACATTATAATTAACTTCATATTCACTCAATTTACACTCTAAGTTATAAGCAAAGTTAGTTTTCTCATAGCGTAAAACAAGCATGATTTTATCTATTAGTAGATCTTGTTTTATCCTAAACGAAAATGTAATAGTTTCTCCTTTTTTTATAGTACCCGAAGGAGACTTATCTTTTATAGGATTAAAGATTATTTCTTCCATTATAATTTCCAAACTTTCTCGGCATATTCTTTTATACTTCTATCACTTGAGAAGTAACCATTTCTAGAAATACTAAGAAGAGTTTTTCTATACCATTCTTCCTCATTTCTATATGTTTGATCCATTAAAGCATCAGCTCTAATATAATCACCAAAATCTGCTAAACACATATAAATATCTCTATGAGGAGTTTCACCTAATAAATATTGAGAAATATCATGGAAAGACTCACCATTAAATCCATTATCCAAGTAAGTAATAACAGTTCTAATTCTATCATCACTATTATAATAATCCATTGGATTATATCCATTATGATCGATAATATCTTTATCTGCCTCAGTTAAACCAAATGGGAATGAATTATCAATACCACACTTTTCCATAATCTCAATATTAGCACCATCAATAGTATCAATCATTAAAGCCCCATTGAAGATAGCCTTCATATTACCAGTACCACTTGCCTCTTTACCAACAAGAGAAATTTGTTCACTTACATCGGTAGCAGGAGTTAATAATTCAGACACTGAAACAGAGAAGTTTTCAACAAATACAATCTTAAGCTTCTTATTAGCAATTGGATCATTTTCTAATTCTTTAGCAAGTTGAGATACTAACTTAATAACTCTTTTTGCCATATAATAGCTACTTGCAGCCTTACCAGCAAAAATAAATGTTTGAGGAGTCATATCCCATTCTGGATTCTTCTTTAGTTCAGCATAAAGATGAATAATTCTCAAAACATTTAATAATTGTCTTTTATATTCATGAATTCTTTTTGCTTGAACATCTATTCTAGCAAGAGGATTTATTTCAATTCCTTGAGCTTCTTTTAAATACTTAGCAAATCTCTTTTTATTAGCAATTTTGGCAGCTTTAAGCTCATTTAATGCCTCTCTATCAGCAGCAAATTTTTCTAACTTCTTAAGTTCATTTGCATCTTTTAAATAACCATCACCAATTCTTTTAGTGATAAATTTATGTAATTCAGGATTAGCATTAGCTACCCATTTTCTATGAGAAACACCATTTGTAACATTCATAAACTTATCTGGATAAATCTCATAGAATTCATGCAATAAATCATCTTTTAAGATGTCACTATGAATTTTACTAACACCATTTACACAATGAGAAGCATATAAAGCAAGATTAGTCATATAAACTTTACCCTTACTTAAAATAGCCATTCTCTCTACTCTTTCATCATCAAAATCATGCTCATATTTTAATTCTTTTCTAAATCTTCTATCTATTTCTTTAATGATAATAGCAATTCTTGGCATATGTTTTTCAATTAACCACATTGGTTGAACTTCTAATGATTCACTTAAAACAGTATGGTTAGTATAAGTAACCATTCTATTTACAATACCCCAAGAAGTCTCCCAACTAAGATGATATTTATCTAGTAATATTCTCATAAGTTCTACTGCTGACATAACTGGATGAGTATCATTTAAATGTACTGCTACCCATTTAGGTAAACTAGTAATCTTATGCCCTTTTTCAATGTGCTCATTTACAATATTTTGCATTGAGGCACTACTTAAAAGATATTCTTGTTTTAATCTTAATGCCTTACCATAATCATTATCATCGGCAGGATATAAATAATCATTTATTGCATTTATATCTTTTCTAATTGACTCTTGAAGTCTAGTTTCATATTCATTTAATCCTTCAGTTTTTTCAGGTAGATAATTAGCTTTCCATAGCCTTAAAGGAACATTACCCTCTAACTTATAACCAGTCATCATTAAATCATATGGAACAGCTTCAACACAAATTGCATCCTTTGCACTATAATGATATACACCAAAATAATCAACAAACTCTTCAATCTTACCATCAAAATAAACTTTAACCGCCTTATCTTTTTTCTCATCTAAAAAGAAATGCCCCCTAGACAACCATTCATCAGCAAACTCTCTTTGTTCGCCATTAATTAATTGTTGTCTAAATAAACCATATCTATATAAAAGTGAATGTCCCATAGCACTATAACCCATAGTAGCTAAAGATTCTAAGAAACATGCAGCAAGTCTACCAAGACCACCATTACCCAATCCTGCATCATTTTCTACTTTAATAATTTCTTCAATGTTAGTACCATGTTTCTTTAATATTTTATCAGCTTTATCAAGCCACTCCATATTCCATAAATTGTTCTCTAAACAATTTCCAATTAAAAACTCTATTGATACATAATTGATAGTTTTCTTATCAATATTTTTACTAAGACTTTCATCAGATTTTCTAACTACTTCCTCTTGAACTAAAGCAGCTAAACTATCATGAATTTGTTCTTTACTAGCACTATCTAAATCTACTCCAAAATCCTTTTTTAATTGTTCATTTAAAGCAACTTCACTTAACATTCAATTTCCCCCTATATTTCTTTATAAACTTTCACATAATTGTTCATTGATCTTCTCCAAGAGAAATCAACTTTCATAATAGTATCAACTTTTTTAGCCCAACCTTCTTTATCTTGATAATCAGCTATTGCTCTTCTAACAGAATATTCAAAGTCTTTACTGCTCACATTGCCAAATGTATAACCATTACCACCTTCAGGACAACCAAAGTCTTTTATTGTATCTTTAAGTCCACCAACTTCTCTAACAACAGGTACAGCACCATATTTACTAGCTATCATTTGTGAAATACCACATGGTTCACTAATTGATGGCATAAGATATATATCACTTCCTGCATATATTTTCTTACCAATATCAGTTGAGAAACCTAATGAAACTCTAACTTTTGAAGGATATTTATTACTTAGATATTTAAAGTAATCTTCATACTCTCTTTCGCCTTCACCAACTGCTACAAATTGAGCATTAGTAGTAGTTATTATTTTTTCTAAAGTATCTTTTACCATATCTAATCCTTTAGCTTTTACTAATCTAGAAACTATAGATAATATTGGAGCATCTGGATTAACTTCTAAACCAAAATATTTTTGTAACTCCTCTTTATTTTTCTTTTTATTTTCTAAACTATTCACATCAAAGTTATGCCAGATAAATTGATCAAACATAGGATTATCAACTACATCATCAGTACCATTAACAATACCAGTTAATTTATAGGCTATATTTCTTGCAACATCATCAAGACCAGCTCCACCTTCAACTGTTTGAATCTCTTTAGAGTAGCTATCACTTACTGTAATAACTCTATCAGAACATAACATTCCAGCTTTTATAAAATTAACGTCATTATGTTGTAACATTAATCCTCTATCTTTATCACTAATTCCAAGAACATCACCTAGAATTTCTCTACCATATCTTCCTTGGTACAAAATGTTATGAATAGTAAGAACTGTCTTAATATTATAATATTTAGGATTATTCCAAGAATATGTCTTTAAATACACAGGTAACATTGCACTTTGCCAATCATTAACATGAATAATATCTGGGAAAAAATCTATAAGAGGTAATATCTCTAAAATACTTCTAGAGAAAAATGCAAATCTTTCAGCATCATCTGGATAACCATAATATCCTTCTCTTTTAAAGTACTTTTCATTATCTATAAAATAATAAACAATATCATCCATTTTATAAGTAAATACTCCACAATATTCGCTTCTCCATGCAAGTTTAACATATATACTTCCTATATAAGTTAACTTGTTCCTATCTATATTTGTTTTTTGATATAAAGGCAATACTACTCTAATATCACTATCTTTGTAATCTTTCTTTAATGCCTTAGGTAAACTAGACATTACATCTGCTAATCCACCAGTAGAACAAAATGGTCTACATTCACTAGCGACATATAATATTGACTTATTAAATGCCACTTCTTTTAGAGTCTTCTTCTTTTCCATAAAACACACCTCTTATTTCACCTTATATTTTATATTAAAAATATAAAAAGGCCTATTCATTAGGCCTTTTTTATAAAAACTAGAATCAAATAAGTTTAATTAGTAAACCTTCATTACCTCTTAAATCAATACTGATGCAATTTTCTCTTCCATGTCTAGACTCTTTTATTGATTGATAGATTCTCTTATTAACACCAACTCCACCATATTTTTCTTCTAAAGTGTTAAAAATTAGCTCATAATTCCCCTCATCCTTAACTCCAAGTCTATAGTCTTTAATTTCTAATGGAGAGAAGTTAAAGATACAAAGCATTTCTCTACCTTTTGTATTCTTTCTAATAAAAGCAAATACATTATTAACTGTATCTACATTTATCCACTCAAAACCATCCCAAGAGAAATCTTCCTCATATAAACAATCATTAGCTCTATAAACCCAGTTTAAATCTTTTGAATATTCATGCATTTTTAAATGTTTAGCATACTCTAATAAACAAAAATCCAAACCTTCTTTATATGCCCATTCTTTAAATTGAGCAAACTCTGTTCCCATAAATGTTAACTTCTTTCCAGGATGAGAAAACATGTAAAGAAGGAATAATCTCATAAGATCAAATTTCTCTTCATATTCTCCAAACATTTTATTTAATAAAGAACATTTACCATGAACAACCTCATCATGAGAAATTGGTAAAATAAAGTTTTCACTAAATGCATAATAGAAAGAAAACGTCAACTTTGATGAATTAGTATTTCTAAAATATGGATCCATCTTTATATATTCAAGCGAATCATTCATCCACCCAATATTCCACTTATAATTAAATCCTAATCCACCCATATCAATTGGCTTTGTAACAAGCGGCCATGCAGTAGATTCTTCTGCTATCATTAAAGCATTTGGATACTCTTTAAACACCGCAGTATTTAACTTTTGTAAAAATGCTATAGCTTCTAAATTTTTGTTTTCACCAAAGCTATTCTTATCCCATTCTCCATCTTTTCTATCATAATCTAGATATAGCATACTTGCTACAGCATCTACTCTTATTCCATCAATATGGTAAACATCTAAAAGCATCATTGCACTACTAACTAAAAAACTTTGAATTTCTTGTTTACCAAAGTCAAATATTCTAGTTCCCCAACCTCTATGTTCCATTCTTTTTGGATTCTTATCCTCATATAAATAAGTTCCATCAAATTCAACTAATCCAAATGCATCTTTAGCAAAATGGGCAGGAACCCAATCCATGATAACTCCAATGTTATTTTTATGACATTCATCAACAAATTTCATAAATTGATGTGGCGTTCCAAATCTTGAAGTAATTGAAAAATATCCTGTTTGTTGATATCCCCATGACCCATCAAAAGGGAATTCATATAAAGGCATAAGTTCTATATGTGTATATCCCATCTTTTTAACATATGGGATTAACTCTTCAGTTAATTTGTCATAAGAATAATAATTTCCATCATTATATTTTTTCCAACTAGCAAAATTAACTTCATAAATATTCATTGGACATTTGAAATGATTCTTTTTACTTTTAGATTTTAAATAAATATCATCTTCCCATTCATATCCTTCTAATACATATACTTTAGAAGCATCATTTCCATTAGTTTGACTATGAAATGCATAAGGGTCTGCCTTTTTAAGAATCCTATTATCCTTAGTTAATATTTCATACTTATAGCAATCATAAATATTAACATTTTTAACATAAGCTTCCCATATACCCTGACTAATCTTTTTCATAACATTAGAGTTAGCATTCCATCCATTAAAATCTCCAATTACACTTACACTTTTAGCATTTGGCGCCCACACTCTAAATACAAATGTTTCCTCATCTACTTTATGTACTCCCAAATGGTTGTAACTATGGTAATAAGTTCCTTGGTGAAATAAATAATTCTTTTCACTATTTTCCATTTTATTACCTCCTTGTATTAATAACTAAATCACTTAAAAACTTGCAGATTTCTTCTTTATATAAGCTTTTACTAGAATTATACATCCAGTTATCTACCATTGTTCCTGGAGCATTAAATCTATGCTTATTTCCTTGTACTAATAAATCTTGCGGATTAATAATAACAACATTTCCTACAGATTCATATAGTTTTTTAATCGAAGTATATATTATTTCTTTATTTTCGTCACTTTCAATCTCTAAATACTCTTTTACAAGTTCCTTATATTCTTTATCTTTTAACATCGAAGCAAATGTATCATTATCATGTGTGCCCGTGTAAACAACACAATTTTCAATGTAATTCTCAGGTAAAAATGGTGAGTTTTCCTCTCCAAAAGCAAATTGGAAAACTTTCATTCCAGGCATTTTACTATATTCTTTTAATCGAACTACTCCCTCACTTATAATTCCTAAATCCTCTAATACTAAATTAGTTAATCCATTAGCATTTAATAAATCTATAAATTCATAAGCAGGCCCTGGTAACCATTCTCCAACCTTCCCATCACTCATTCCAAACGGAATTGTATAATAGTACTCTAATCCCCTAAAATGATCTATCTTCATATAGTCATAAATATTCAGCATATATCTATATTTATTAAGTAAATATTCATAATTGTTTTGCTTAATTAAATCATAATTATAGATTAGAGTATTCCAACATTGCCCCTCTTCACTGAAATAATCTGGAGGAACTCCTGCAACTTTAGTAGGTGTTAAATTTCCATCTACCAAAAACATTTCTCTATCATAGAATACTTCTACACTATCCATAGAACTATTACATGGAGAATCTCCAATTATTAGTATTCCATTGTCATTTACATACTTCTTTAATTTATACCATTGCTTAAAGAAAATATATTGAGTAAATAAATAGAATTCTACTATTTCTTTATTCTTCTCTAAATATGCTTTATATTTATCGCTATTTATATCTTTCAATTCTTTTGGACACTTTGCTAGCTCATTATACTTTCTTTTAATAGTCATAAACTTAGCATAGTTCATAGCCCATTCATTTTCTTTAACAAATTCTTCGATTTCTTTTTTATAATCAGTTCTTTTAAACCAAATATATAAGAGTTCCATCTTGATTTTTTTATACTCTTCACGAGTCATTTTTTTATTAAACCCATATCCAAATAACTCATTTTTATTAAAGAATTCTTCTAAATCAATAAACAAAGGATTACCAGAAAACATGGCTGGTGAAGAAAATGGAGAGCCAAAATCATCTACTTCATTTATTGGTAATATTTGCCAATATCTTTGTTTACTTTTAATTAAAAAATCAACAAATTCATATGCTTCTTTACCCATTGTCCCAAATCCACTTTTATTAGGAAGGGAAAATATAGGCATTAATATCCCTGCTCCTCTTTTCATTTACTCACCTCATTATAGCTTTCTAAAAAATTACTTTCAAAATCATCATTAAGTGTTAGTTTTGAGTATTTAAATGCCACCTTAACTGCTCCATAAACCGTTTTTTTAGTAGTTATACTAATCTTATATTCGCTTCCTAAATTATTAGAAATTCTATCCACTATTTCTTTATTATGTTCAAATACTCCACCAAATAAAACTATGTTTTTTTCATTTAAATTAGACATTATTTTTTCTATAACACTCGTTAAATAGTCAACCCTATTATTAACAATTTTACTACATACTTTGTCACTACTTCTATAGCCTTCCATAACTAATCTAGAAAAAGAGGCAACACGAGTAACTCCTCCTTTATAAATATCCGCCATAGAATACCACAAAGTATTTCCTAATTCTTTTTCAAATAAATCTACTAATATTGTATCTTCTCCAACTTTATTTATTGCTCTAGAAGCATAAATTAGGGCATCTCTTCCTAAATCAAATCCTGATAAATAATCATCTGGCATATATCCCCAACCACCAATATTAGTGATTTTATCATTATCTTTCAATGCCATGTTAAAACCAGTTCCTGATATGATAACTAATCCAGAATCTAACTCTCCAAGGCCTAACTCTACAACACTAGCTAAATCTCCATCTACATAGATATTTTTATATTCCAAACTATTTATTAATTTTTCTTTTAACACAGATATTGAATTTCCAAATTCAATTCCTGCAATTCCTAAAAATATAGATACTATTTCAATCCCATTAGAAGAAGAAAATGTTAATGCATCTTTTAATCCTGCATTTAAATTATAAAATGCTATATCCATACCTATATCATTTGGATTAGATGAGGGAACAAGTGATCTATAAACCACATTTCCATCACTAGTAACCACTAATATTTCACTTTTAGTACCTCCACCATCAACTGAAATAATACCTTTCATATTTTTACTCCTTTACTTCACTTATATATTGTTTTACTTTAGTTAGAATTTCATCTTCTATTTTTACTAAAGATTCTTTATCATCAGCTTCTAAAATAATTGTTAAATTAGGTGAAGTATTTGAGAATCTAACAAGAGCCCATCCCTTTTCAAATTCCATTCTTACACCATCTAATTCAATTGTCTCATATCCCTTATCATGAGCATACTCTCTCATTTTTTCCACAACTTCTCTTTTACCATTTTCCCCAGCTTTTAATTCATATGCTGAATGAGCATATTTATGTAATGAATTAAGCAAGTTACTAGCACTAACTCCCATATGAGTTAACATTTCTAAAAATCTAGCACCAGCATATATTCCATCATCAAATCCTGCCCATTTATCTCTATAGAATACATGTCCTGAATATTCTCCGCCAAATGAGAAGTTTCCACTCTTCATCATCATATTCATATATGAATTTCCTGTTCTATTCATAACTGGAGTTATACCAATTTCTTTAAGTCCATTAATAAGACTTCTAGAACATTTAACATCAAACAATAACTTATTATCATTTAGATTATCTTTTAGATATCTAGCCATAAATAATAAATATAAATCAGATTGAATATACTCACCTTTTTCAGTAACTATACCAATTCTATCTCCATCTCCATCAATACCCAATCCAACATCATATCCTAGTTCTACAACTCTCTTTTTAAGATCTTCCATATTTTTTTCAACAGATGGATCTGCAGTGTGATTAGGGAAAGTACCATCACTAGTACAATATAATAAATCATAAGTAATATTTAGCTTATCCAAGATGTCTTTAATAACTAAAGAACCAGCTCCATTACCACAATCTACTACAACTTTTATATTTCCTTTTATATCAACATTGCTCGCAAAATAGTTAACATAATCATTCTTTATATCATAAGTTTCAACCTTACCATTACCACTTCTATATTTCTTATTTAAAGTATATCTATAGAATTCTTGAATTAAAGTTCCATAAGCATTTCCTAAGTCAGTAAATGATATTTTAAATCCATTATATTCTTTTGGATTATGACTAGCAGTTACCATAATACCAGCATATAGTTTTAAAGAATATCTACCATAATAAAACATTGGTGTAGTAACTTCACCCAAATTAACTACGTTACATCCAGTTTCAGTAATACCTTTTATTAAAGCATTTGCTACCATTGGTGATGATACTCTGTTATCTCTACCAACAATAACCCTATCTATTCCCATATCTAAAACGTAGCTACCATAATTTAATCCAAGCGTATAGGCAACATCTTCATCAATTAAATCTCCAACTATTCCTCTTAAATCATATTCTCTAAATAATATTGGACTTAAATCTACAACTTTCATTATCTTACCTCCAATGATTCATTAACAAGTCTTTTATATTCACTTACTCCAGGTTGATCAAATGGATAAACATCAAGTAAATATCCTCCCATAGCAGCAGCAAATTCAAACAAATAAACTAACGCTCCTACATGTTCTTCATCAATCTTTTCTATTTTAAAGAATAAACTAGAAACCTCACCATTTTTATGCGCTTGTGCTACTCTATCACTAATCATTACATTGATAGCGCTCAAATCTTGTTTATAATGTTCTAATTTTAATTTACGAGTATTTTCCACTACCAAAACAGATTCAAAAATCATTTTATTTCCTTCTTGAATAAATTGTCCAAGAGAATGAAGATCTCTAGTATTTACCATAGATACAGGAAATATTCCTTTGCCATCTTTACCTTGAGTTTCTGCAAATAATTGCTTTAACCATTCAGTAAAATAATATAGTTTAGGTTCATATACAGTATATGACTCTATTGTTTTTCCCCTGCTATATAAAATGTCTCTAATAACTGCATATTCAATTGCACTATCTTCATACTTCTTAGCTTGCTTAGCACCTTTTAATAATTTAGAAGCACTAATTCCTGCAACTTCAAGCGGGAACAAACCAACTGGTGATAAAACAGAATATCTTCCACCAATATTATCAGGTACTACAAATGTTGTATATCCCTCTTTATTTGCTAATTCCTTTAGTGTTCCTTTTTCCTTATCTGTAGTAGCAATAATTCTCTTTTTTAACTCTTCATTAGTATATCTCTTTTTAAGTTCTTTTAAGATAACATCTAAAGCTACACTAGGTTCTAATGTAGTACCACTCTTACTTACCACATTTACATACACACTTTTTCCTTTTATATATTCAAGTAATTCATGTGCATATTCAGCAGACATGTTAAATCCAGCAAATATAATCTCTGGCTTACTATTTGTAAAATACCCATTAAACATATCATATATTGCTTTAGCTCCTAAATAGCTACCACCTATTCCAATAACTATCAAAACATCTGCGTCTTTTCTAACTTCACTTGCAACCTTTTTTAATTTTTTTAATTCTTCATTAGATATACAAGTATCAGTATCAAGCCAATCTAGCAAAGCTTCCTTTTTATACATTGTTTCCTTTATTTTTTCTACCCTTTGCTTATAACTTTCCTTATCTTGCTCATTTACATCTACATATGTATTAAAATCAAACTTAATCATTATTCCACCTCAAAATAATACTATCACAATTAACTTTTTTTTCTTATTGATATAAATAAAAAAAGAGTAAACTTTAAAGTTTACTCTTCAACATCAACATTAGGTTCTAATAACTCTGAAAAACTAGTTACTTCTAGGATTTCTTTTACATCCTCAATATTCATAGTTAAGAAGTCTAATCCCATTGGATAAGTTATAGATATTTTTTTAGGGAAATTGAATTTTAATACCGAATTAAACCCTTCCCCAGTACATCTTGTTTCTTCAATAAGATAAGTATTTTTATCTATATCATATTCCCATACTAAACCATTATTTTCTAAAGTTAAAGTATATATATCGCCATTTAAAACATAACTTCCTTTATCCTTCATCATTTGGAAATCAAATCCTTCTAACTTGTTACCCATTAATAAATTTTCTAGATTTTCCTCATTGTATTGAGCCTTCAAATTTTGCAAAGTAGTTTTAGCTTCTTTTACAACATTTACCATGGTATCTTTTAAGATAACATTAGCTCCATTATTGGGATATATAATATATAATTTTTGTTCCTTTAAATAAACACTAATAGCCTTATCTTGAATAGTAGTTTTAGCGTATAAATTCCAATCAATTCTTTTTTCATTAGTGATTGCATTAAACTCTAAATTGTAAATTTGTTTATTTGTTGTTAGCGTATATGTTCCTGTTAAAGCATTAGTCTTATTCATCATATTTTTTGTATTATCCACTAATGTATCAACATTTGTAACTTCAACACACTTGCTAGTATCTGAAAAATCATTAGATGCTTCCTTAGTATATATAGTAGAAAAGCATCCTGTTAAAGAAAATGTCATAAGCGCAGTCATTACACCCTTTAAAATTTTATTCATACAATCACCTCTTTTTAATAATATATTTCCTCACTAAAAGCACTATTATACTAACATTTACAAAAATTAAAATCAATATTTTATAATTTGTAGATATATCCTTTAAAAAAGACATGTTATCAAAAATAGTAATCCCCAATTTAATAGCGATTATATTCCATACACTTATACCCAAGCTAGAACCTATTATATATGAGTAAAAATTGCATTTTAATGATCCTGCAACTAGTGAAATATATGTTCTAGAAAAAGGAATTAATCTAGCAACCGTAATAGAAATTATACCATGCCTTTCTATAATTTTTTGTGAAAATTCAATTCCATTTTTACACTTATTAGACTTTTTTGATAACTTATCTAATAAAACACTTCCACCATAATAGCCAGCACAATATAAAGCAATACACATAATCAAAGAAACAATTATAGAAACTATAATTATTCCCCATATTTCATCTAAATAAGCATTTTGTATCATATAATAAATTTTATTACTGATACTCAAAAAAAATCACAAAAAAAATAAGCCACAAGGCTTATCTTTTTATTTAAATACAGATTCTTCTTCAGGAGATACCATAATTCTCTCCATAAGAATTCTTTGGTTAGGAGAAACAATGAATAAACATTGTCCAATACCAGCATTACCAATAAACATTCTCTCTTCCTCAGAGAAACCACCAACAGATGAATACAAATCAACTAGCGATTGTAAGTCGGCTGGGTTCAAACCAAATATGAATGAATATTGACAACCATTTATAATAGCGGTTGTATATTTTTTGATATTTGCTGCTCCAACAAAGTCGTTTACGTTTTGTGTGATAACTACAAATATACCGTTGTATTTTCTTATACGCTTAACCATGTTAAACATAAATTGAAGAGCAACCGGAGTCTTTTCATCGATGAATACGTGCGCTTCATCAACAATTACTGCAATATAATTATCTAACTTCTTAGCCAAGTTATTTTCTCTGTTCTTACTTATTTCATTTTCTAGGAATCTAAGTACTAACATCATTTGCGCATTCATAACTTTATCATTTTTACTACTATTCATCTTTTTAAAGTCGAATAAGATAAAGTCACTTGTTTTTGTATTAATTGTAGTAGGTCCATTCCATAAGTTAGAAAGTGATCCTCCATCTGCAAATCTCTTCATGTAAACTTCTAGATTTCTTAAGTCTCCAAGTTCATCACCTACATCTGCAGCTCTGTTAGGATCCTTAGTAATTATTTTACTAAGTTCGCTTATTCTTTTTTGAAGCAATTCTAATACATCATCCATGATTGGATAATCTTCTGCTTTTAATTTGTCAAAATCAGTAACATCAGTAATTTTCTTTTTGTGATATGCCGCTACTAGCATTTCAGAAAGTCTAGATAATTCTTTATTAGTTAAATCTTCTAGCATACTTGAAAAGAATTGTTCAAGGAATTGAACTTGTCCATTAAAAGCACTCTTTCTTAAACCTCTAATAGCTTCTTCTGTAAGTTCTACATCATCATCTAACATCGTAGAGAAGATGTGGAAAGGATTTATTCTTGAATCAAATGCACTACCAACGTCTATCATTTGTCCACCAAGTTGCTTAGAAAGAACACCATATTCTCCTTCTGGGTCAACTATATAAACTTTAATATCTTGAAGTAGCAATCTTAAAACCATTTTCTTAGTGAAGTGAGATTTACCACTACCTGACTTACCAATAATCATAATATTAGAATTGGTTCTATTTGGATTTCTAACTCTTGGATCAAAGAAAATCAAATTTGATCTATTGTTACCAAGTAAAAATCCCTTATCATCTTCAAGTGCTTGGAATACAAATGGGAATCCCGCTCCCAAGCTAATACAAGGGATGTCTCTTCCTAAGTCATCCATCAAGTCATCCTTAGGTGTAGGTAAACAAGCCACATATCCTTGAAGTTGTCTATAATTTAACCTATCTGCTCTCATGGCATGTTGTTTAATTGTAGAAATAGCTTTATGAGTAATATTCCTAAGTTCTCTTTCATTATCGCTATATGCCATTAAAAGAACATCTACTCTTTTTAAAATTTCGCTTCCTCTTTCAATCTCTTCCAATATATACATGAATGATTCTAATTCCGCTTGTTTAGCAATATCTTGAGAAGATTTATTCTTATTTAACATTTGCGTTCTAACTTCAGTAATAGCCTTATCCATAAGTTGTCTAGCTTCTTCTGTAGGGATATGCTTGATATTTATAATACATGAAGTTGATGGAATATCTGTCAAAGGAGCAAGCCATGCTTCATTAACATTCATAGGATATTGATAAATACTCATAGTAGAAGCATACATTGAATCTGTTCTAATATATTTAGATTTAAGTTGAATGCTCTCAGGTAAAATATCCTTTACATATTCATCGCTATTTTCAAAATCTTCAATTGTTTTTGAGCCAATTGGATTATACATATGATATAGCAAGAATTTAATATCTGTATCACTACATTTAGAAGGAGCAAGCTTTAATTGACTAAGTCTTGCAAAAACGTCATTATAACCCATTCTCATATCTTCTAAATCTCTACCATACATTATAAAGTAAAATTCATTTGCAAATACTTTTGCTTCATCATTAAAATACTCAAGTCTTCTTTTTTCGTAATTTACTTGCTTTAATCTATTTTGATAACCATGTTCATCCATGTTACCATCTTTGAATTTTTTGTGTTGTACTTTTAATAGTTCTGCTTGTGCATTAATTTGTCTTGAAAGATCTACAGGTCTCTCTAGTTTTACAATAGTGCAATCCCAACGTAACCCACGCAAAATAGAGGCAAATTGATTAATCTTAATCTTTTGCTCTTCATAGTCTAAAAGAGATAAATTTAAACTATCAACCTTGATAACAGAAGCAATAATTCTATTTTTATAAGTAATTATGCCATCCTCAATTTTTTCAATAGCAATAAAGTGAGAAATGTCAGCACCTCTTCTTTTTCCCATCTAAAGATACCCCCTTCTTTATAATAACAAAAATAGAGACCCTTACGGGCCTCTATTAATATTGATAGCCCTCAGTTTTATTTTAAACCAAGATTTTAAACCTATCAATATAAGTGCTTGTTTTTATTAATAACTAGTCTTCTTTAACTTCTCTTTCAATATCTTCAACAGTTTGTAAGATATCTCTATTTTGTTCTTTAATTCTATCTAACATTTCCTTATTAGCTCTAGCTAATTCTGTTTGAGTTCTTTCATACATAGCTTCAGTCATTTGATCTGGACTCTTGATTGCTGCAGAGAAATCAAACATATTTGCAGAGTTACTATCTGAGTTCATAGTATTGTTGTTGATGTTAGTAATAGTTTGTTGTTGATTGTTATTTACTTGAGTAGGAGACTTAGCACCTGAATCTTTTCCTCTTAACTCATTAGCTAATCCACTAATCATTGACTTCATAGACTCTTGAATTTGATTATTTTGAGAACTTAATCCAGCATTTTCTCTTCTTATTTCTTCTTGATCTACGATTCTTTGATGTCTTGCAGTCTTAGCTGCATCAAGAACATCAGCCTTAGATGAGCTAGCTGTAATATGAGCACCTGGAACACTATTAAGTATTTGAGTCATTTGAGGAGTTAACTTGATGTCTCCACCTGCAGCTATAACTTGTTGCATTAATGCACTTTCATTTGCAAGTGTTGCTGATCTTGTAGCATTAGTAACTATTCTTTGAGCTATTGCACCAGCTGTTTGCTTAGATGTTTCTACTCTAGATATAGTCTTTTGTTGTGCATCATATGTCTTAGTTGCTGCTTCATAACCTGTCAATCTACCAGTTACATATTCTGTATCTTCGCCAAATGCATTTTCATTTGCAAGTTTTCTAATCTTTCTTACACTATAGTGTCCATTCTTATCAGCTTTTACTCCCTTGTCTTCAAGAATTTGTTTCATAGTTCTACCAGATGCAGATGGTTTTCCACCCTCGTCTATAAATTTATCGCGAGCTGTATTATAAACCTCTTCTGTGTATTCAGCACATGATTCATATAACTTTCTAGCTTCAGTAGGAGTAGATACATTTCCAACAATCTTTGTTTCTAATGAAGCGTCAGCTCCATAAACAGTTTGACCATCTTTCTTCTTTAATCCTTTAGAACGTTTTGTATCAGCCATTCCAGCCTTCAACATTCTTTCGTTTCTAGCACGTCTTGAGTTAGCTGCATCATTTCTGCCACCTGACTTACCACCAAATGATGTTTGACCCATGTTAGCAGAATATCCTTCAGTTCCCATCAATCTATAAGCTAATCCGTTAGATTTTTCAAATGTAGCTGCTTTTTCTTCAACCACAGTTTGTGCTGCAGCAGTTGCTTTATGAGCTGCATTATATGCGCTTTGTGCCTTAGCTTTTTCTGCTCTTGCCTTAACTAGGTTTTCATTTTGTGTTCTCGCATTTTGAACTGTCTTTCTGCCGAAATAAGTTTGTTGAGCTTTGTCGCAATTAGCTAAGTCATCGTGTAATTGCTTAATTTCTGTAGCTTCAGCTAATTGTTTCTTCTCATCTGCGCTTAATTCAGAAGGTTTCTTCTTACCTAATGTATCAATAGTTGCTTGAGCTGCTCCCATCTTGCTATCAACTGTAGCCTTGGCTTGTTCAAATGAAGCATCTGCCGCAACTCCAGCCTTAGTTAATCTACCATCTCTTCCAGATAGAGTATCTAGCACTCTTGCTCTTTCTGTAGCAGCATCTCTAGCGTTATCAGCTTTTGTTTGCCATTCTTTCATTGTCTTTTCAGGTATATATTTCTTTCTTAATCCTTCAAGTTTAGTTCTCTCTTCGCTTCCCTTAGGAAGAAGTGCAATCTTACTTTCTAGTTCTTCAAAATTATCTACACCTGCAGTCTTTAGTATATTCTTATTATCACGCTTAGCTTCTGCAACTAATTCATCGTTTTCTCTAGCCTCTGCTTGTGCTGCAAGTAATTCTTTATCTTGAGCCAAGATATCAGAGTTAGCACTTGATGCTGCCGCTTCTGCAGCCATTAAACCTTGCTCAGCTTTGTCTAAGTTTTGAGCTGCAGCATTTTCTTTTCCTGCTGCTTCTTGTGCTGCCCCTACTGCACCATCATAAGATGCACTAGCCTTGCTTGCTTCTGCTTGTGCTTTTTGAATACGTTCATTTCTCTTTTCAGTGAACGCTTGATTTCTAGCTTTATCATACTTCTTGTTAGCTGCATTCTTCTCTGCCTCATCAGATTCCTTCTTAGCATTCATGAATGATTTTACTGTTCCTTCACCTACTACAGCAGTAGCAATAGCTCCACCAGCAGTCTTCAATCCTGCAAGTGCACCACGCTTCAAGCCACCAAGTATAGCTCTAGGTCCATTTGTAACAATGTTCTTAGCAGCTCTCATAGCCAATTTACCAGGAGCAGCTAGAACTCTACCAATTAAGTTCTTAGTAAAGAATTTTCCAGCTTTTGTATTAAGAGCCTTGTCACCAAGTTTTGCTGCACCTTCTTTAACTTTATTGATACCAGATTTAATTCCAGCACCGATCTTCTTCATGCTAGCAATATCTCCAACAGCCGCCTTAAGAACATCTTTACCTTTAATCTTATTTGGATCTTCTGGTTGTGCTGCAGTAGCTTGTTTTTCAGTATCATTAGCGCCTTCAGTGCCTCCATTTTCGCCACCTTCAGTGCCTTCATTTTCGCCACCTTCAGTACCTCCATTTTCATCAGTTTCTGTAGGTGTTTCAGTTTCATTAGGATCTACATTTCCAGCTTCATCGCTTTGGCCATTATCATCCTCGCCACCGTCTTCTCCACCTTCTTCAGTTGCATTTTCATCAGCCTCTGTAGGTGTTTCAGTAGCTCCATCTCCGTCAACTCCTGCTGCGTCATCTGTTTCGCCAGAATCGTCTCCATCTCCGCCTCCAGCAGTAGGTGCTGATGCTCCATCTGTAGGTGCTGATGGTCCAGACGCCTCTTCAGGCTTATTAGCAGAATCTGCATCTTTTTCTTCTTCAGCAGCACCGGCTTGTGCTCCAGCGCTTGCTGCATCTTTATTCTTAACTGCATTTATAGCTCCACTAGCTACACCACCAATTGCAGCACCGGCAACAGCCATCGCAGCTTTACCAACAGCATTAACAGCTCCACCTGTATTTCCTGAATCTAGTGAGCTTTGAGCACCACTAATTAATGGTGATAATACAGTATCTAAATCTTTTATAGCTCCACCTGCAGCTATAACTAATAGTATTTGCAAGAAAGCATTTATAAGTCTTGCAAAGAATGAAGGTTCACATTTATATCCGCCTTTAACAATAACTCTGTTTCCTACGGCACAACCTTCCCAATCAGCAATGTTACCAGTATGGTTACCAAAGAAATAATTCCAGTTATCAACTGCAGCTTCCCAGTTTGTTGGTAGCTCTGGTTCCGCATCGCCTGTAACAGCCAATAAATTAACATCATTTAATTGAGGAACATTTGCAAACTCACCAGCATAAGAAAGTGTTGATGCGCTTACATTTAAGTCTTCAACTCTTCCTCCACTTACTCTTTCCATTGAAGTTTGGAAGGCAGTTGCGAAATCAATGTCAGTAACTAATCCTAAAACCATTAAGAAAATTGCAAATGACATACAAGCAACAACTAATCTTAATCCTTCTTCAATAGATTTCTTTAACCATTCTTTGAATTTTGCTCCATCATCTAATACATATTGTGATATTGGAGCAGGTGCTACTAAGAATAATCCTAGTAGTTTAAAGATTCTTTGAATCATTGCAAGTACTAAGTTCCACATTGCCTTAAGAGCAACAACAATACCTACAAAGTATATATACCAATAGAAGTTGGCATAGAATAATTGGTTTCTAACAGCGCCAATTCCATCAACTGGTGTAGATCTACCATAATATGCTAGTGGCCCTTGCCAGCTTAATAATCCATAAGTTGAAAGTCTTAGAGATTCTAGAACTTCTTGGTCATATTTTACAAGTTCACCATCGGCTAGTAGTACGAATAGTAGGTTACCCTCTAGATACCACACAGATCCAGCGTTTTCTATTACCCCACCAGAACCAGATGTTGATTGGTGTAATTGGTTATTTATGATATGCATTGCATATCCATGGTCACTCCAAGATAATTCAAACACTCTCATACCAGCAAATGTATATGGATCCATTCCCATAGCTTCACTTACTTGAACAGCAAGTAATGAACTAGCATGAATAATTAAATAAAATATAGGAATAACTAATATGAATGAGATACATGATATTGCTACGTTTCTAAATATAGGTCCTTTACTTCTAGGTCCTGCTTTATCAAAATAATCTTGTTTAATTATTTTATATATAGTAAATATTGCAACCAAAACTAGGGCAATTAATGCCAAATATAAATATGATTTAGTCACAGTTTCATTAAATATGAAATAATCCAACAAGTTTGTGGACTCTCCTCCAGCAACGACATTAAACATTCCATCGCCAAAATCTACTCCTGCAAAAATAAAGAACGCGATGTTAAGCAAGTCAACAAATGTTCCTATAAGTTTACAAACAAGTTCTAATGCCCCATACATAATTTGAGTAAACAGGGCACATATACCCATTCCTAGTCCACCAAATCCATAGGCACACACGTCTACGCCAAGCATATTAAGCATAATTAACGACCTCCAATTCATGAATCTCTCATTTATAAAAATTATAACATAAGAAACTTTATAAGAGAACCAAATTTATTTCATTTCTAACATTTAATAATGTCAAAAACATCCTAAAGCGGCATCTTATAGGTATATGATACTATAAAATGCTACGTTTTAAAAGATTTATTTAGCTATCGGAGGATAAATTGGTGAATTTATTTTTCATCACTATTGTTTATATAAACAAAAAAAGTCCAGTCAAATGACTGAACTTTAATTTTGTACTTTCTTTCGAAAGAAGCTTTTGTTTATTGGAAAACTATGAACCAGAACTACAATCAGTTCCTAGAGCTTTGTTAACCATAGAATCACCGAATACGCTCAATAATGTACCAGCAAGTACAGCAATTACTAATGCTACACCCATACCGATAGCTAAATATTTGAATGCGCCTAGTTTTTCTTGACGAACTTGAGGTTCATCAGCAGCTTTAACTACAGCTAAAGCAGTAGTAACACCCTTAACGATAAGAATTATAGCTAGAACACCAACTAGAATCCAAATAACTGTAGTTACAATACCGATAACACTGTTCCAAAGTTCACATAGCTTCTCGCCTTCAATTCCAGTTTCATCTAGAATATCGCTTAACATCCATAAATTCATACTAATTCCTTCCTTTCCCTTTCCATAATCAAATTATAACATTCAATTTTTTTAAAAAACAATAATTAAAGCAATAATTTATTATTATTGTACCCCAATTTTGCTATTTTCATTAATCTAGATTGTAAAATGCATCATTTCCTGCATAGATTGCTGAATCTTTTAAGTCATCTTCAATTCTTAATAATTCATTATATTTTGCAATTCTATCAGTTCTAGCTAATGAGCCTGTCTTAATTTGTCCAGCATTAAATCCAACTACAACATGAGAGATAGTTACATCTTCTGTTTCCCCAGATCTATGTGACACAACAGGAGTATATCCAGCTTTTTTAGCCATTTCCATTGCATCGAAAGTTTCAGTTAATGTACCAATTTGATTTAACTTAATAAGAATTGAATTTCCAACTTGCTTTTCAATACCTTCTTTTAAGATGCTTGGGTTAGTAACAAATAAATCATCACCAACTAATTGAACTCTATCACCTAATAATTCAGTGATAAGTTTCCAACCATCCCAGTCAAACTCATCTAATCCATCTTCAATTGATACAATTGGATATTTATTAACTAAATAATCATAATATTCAACAAGTTCAGATGGTAATAAATGCTTTCCATCAATTTTGTAAGTATTAGTTGCTTCCTCATATAATTCACTAGCAGCAACATCAAGCGCTAACTTAATATCAACACCTGGAACAAATCCAGCTTTGTTAATAGCTTCCATGATACACTTTAGTGCTTCTTCATTATTTTCAAGTTTAGGAGCAAATCCTCCTTCATCACCAACTGTAGTAGCTAAGCCTTTTGCTTTTAATACTGCTTTTAAGTTGTGATATACTTCAGCACCCATTCTTAAAGCTTCTTTAAAGCTCTTAGCACCAACAGGCATGATCATAAATTCTTGAATATCTGTAGAGAAGTTAGCATGAGCTCCTCCATTCATGATGTTCATCATAGGTGTAGGTAATACTTTTGCATTAAATCCACCTAAATATCTATATAGAGGTACACCAACATAATCACTAGCAGCATGTGCACAAGCAAGTGATACTCCTAAAGTTGCATTAGCACCTAATCTAGACTTGTTATTAGTTCCATCTAAAGCAATTAGCATATTATCAATTGCCACTTGATCTAATACATCCATACCAACTAGTTTAGACTTAATTGTTTTATTAACATTTTCTACTGCCTTTAAAACACCTTTACCTAAATATCTAGCTTTGTCGCCATCTCTTAATTCTACAGCTTCTTTTTCTCCAGTTGATGCTCCACTTGGTACAATTGCTCTTCCCTTAGCTCCACTAACTGTAGTGATTTCCACTTCAACTGTAGGATTTCCTCTAGAGTCTAATACTTCTCTAGCATACACGTTTAAAATCTTACTCATCTTATCTCCCTTTCTTTTTTAAGTAATTTATGATTATAAATTATCACTTTTATTTTTATTAATCAATTAAAGTGCAATTATAAATAATTAACATAAAAAAAAGCATCATGTTTTGTGATGCTTTTATCTTTTATTATTTCTTTTTGCCAAAAGCTCTTTTGTCTCTTCTAATACTTCAAGTGACCTTTGTGTCATTTCGGGATTTTGAGCTAAATTATCACTTTTTGCTACAATAACCAAATAATCCATAAGTTTCTTCCCATCTCCAAACTTATTAAAATACTCAATTTGCTTATCTAAAAATTTATCATCTAATTTTATTTGTCCATTACCAACTTGAATAAATGCATCATGTTTATAAACAAGTGCCATTATTTGATTACATTCTTTTTCACTAAAGCCTAGATTAGGTAATATTGGTTCTATAATCTCGCAACTTCTTTTATTATGACCATAGAAAGTATCTTTATTCTTTCTAAATACACAAGTATCAGGTTTGCCAATATCATGGAAAAACATCGTATATGCAAGTAATCTTCTTTCTTTTTGATCTAATCCTTTAGACAATTCATTTACACTTTCAACAGAGTGTAAAATATGCCCTAACACATTATAAATGTGCCAAGGATTATTTTGTTCTCTCTCTTCACACTTTTTAATATCAGGAATGTTAGTATCCAGCCAATTTCTAAATGATTCGTTATTTTTATACTCGCTATAAAAATTTTCAACAACATCATCTGATAATAAAACTTTATCTAGTAGTTCTAAATTATTCATCTAAATCACTTCCTACATCTATTATAATATCAAACCATTTACTTTCATAATATTTTTTTACTTATAAACAAAATAAAAAGCCTAGATAATCTAGGCTTGAAATTTTACATGGAGCAGGTGAGGGGAATCGGACCCCCGTAGTCAGCTTGGAAGGCTGAAGTTCTACCATTGAACTACACCTGCATGTATGTTAAATCAATTATTCTAGAATCCAATAAATTGGTGACGCTTACGGGATTCGAACCCGTGAATGCATCCTTGAGAGGGATGTGAGTTAAGCCGCTTCTCCAAAGCGCCATAATCTGGGTTCCTTAATAATTGATGCGTGATAATAATAATACATTTATTTATGCAAGTCAACAACTTTTTTAAAAAAATATCATATTATTTTTATCTTATTTTTAGCAAAAAGAAAAAGGCTCACAAATGTGAACCTTTTTAAATAACAAATATAATAATTATCTCTTAGAGAATTGTGGTGCTCTTCTAGCAGCTTTAAGACCATATTTCTTTCTTTCTTTAGCTCTAGAATCTCTTGTTAACATACCGTTAGCCTTTAATACTGGTCTGTATTCATTATTGCTAGCTTCAAGTAATGCTCTAGCAATACCTAATCTTACAGCTCCAGCTTGTCCTGATGCTCCGCCACCGTTTACGTTTGCTAAAACATCGAACTTGTCAGTTGTGTTAGTTAATGTTAATGGTTGTTTGATATCCATAACCAATGTAGCATATGGCATATACTCATTAACATCTACACCATTAATAGTAATTTTACCAGTTCCTGGAACAAGTCTAACACGTGCTACTGAACTTTTTCTTCTACCAGTTCCATAATATTGAACTTTTTCTTCAGTTTTCTTTGCTCTTGGTGCCATGTGTTATACCTCCTTAAAATTTTACTTCCATAGTTTCTGGTTGTTGTGCTGCATGTGGATGCTCACTACCTTCATAAACAAATAACTTCTTGTAAATTTGTCTACCAAGTCTTCCTTTTGGAAGCATACCCCAAACTGCTCTTTCGAACATTTCTGTAGGATACTTTTCAACCATAGTTTTTGCACTTCTTACTCTTAATCCACCTGAATATTGAGATGCATTATAATAGTTTTTGTTATTTAATTTGTCCCCTGTTAAAAGAACTTCTTTAGCATTAACAACAATTACATAGTCTCCACAATCAACATTTGGAGTGTAAATTGGCTTATTCTTTCCTGTTAATACTTGTGCGATTTCACTTGCTAGACGTCCAAGTGGCTTTCCTGAAGCATCTATAACATACCATTTACGGTTTAAATCGCTGTTTTTGATCATTGTAGTCTGACGTTGCATGACTATTCCTCCTTCTATACCTATAATTGTAACTTTACCGGGGCTACAGTTATTGGCATATAGCCGGTTATAATAATAAACATAAAAAAGTAACTTGTCAACACAAATTAATTTTTTAACCCACAAAAAATAAATATTTTATATTTAAATAAAAAAAGAGGCCTTCAATGCCTCTTAATTTTATACATTTGACTATTAAATTTCTTCTTCCATGTAAGGAGTTGCAATTTCAGTTTCTTCTTCAACTTTCAACTCAATACTTTTAATTTCTGTTTCAGTTTTTGTTCCAACTACTTCAACATCATGGTATTCAGGAGTTTCTTCCTTGATTATTTCAGTTACCTCTTCTGCAACCTTAGTATTAGTTGGTTCCTCATCAGCGATTATTGTATTTTCTCTTTTGCTTGTAAATTTCTTTGTTACTTCTTTATAAACTGTAGTATTAGTTAATGTATATCTAACAACTGCATATCCTACAAATATATATCCCATAATTTGAGTGAATAAATTTAAGTATCCTACTAATCCCACTAAAGGCATTTTTAATAACCAAATACAAACACCTAAAATGCACTCAACTGCTGCAAATGCAAAAATACTTATCCAATCAACTCTTGTAGCCTCATATAATTCTTCTTTATCTTGCTTAAATACTTTAAATGCAGTAAATCCTGCAATTAAAAGTGAAGCAAGTGTTACAAGCCAATATGATTCAATTATAAACCCTGCTAGACTTGCTACAATATACATTGCTAAACCTGCTAAATAAATTTGACTCTTGTTACTCATATTCCCAACCACCTTCTATGTAGTATTTTAAATCCATGTGCCAATAATTGCAAGATAATTTTTTGGGCACCACCTATTTTCTATTAGCATTTATTAATTTTGTGCCTTTTTCTTTTCCTTTTGTAGCCCCACCTACACTTTGACCGCCATAAAAATAATTATATGATTCAAGAATAAGCCTATGCATCATTTCATTGTAAACGCTTATATCATCATTGCTCCAAGCATCAACATAATTATTCCATTCTTGTACTGGAAGAAGTACATATGGTAAGCCTTTTTCTTGATATAAAATATTTGATAATAATCTAGATGTTCTTTTATTTCCATCTGCAAATGGTTGAGCTCTGATAAGTTCATATATACATGAGTTGATCTCATCTACATAATCGCTATTACTAATCTTTCCATCCGCCGATTTCTTTAAAGTCTCTAATATTCGCCAAGAAACATTATCAACTAATTGCCCAATCATTCTAGGAGATGCTGTACTTACATTAGTTCCCGCCAAACTTACAGGGCTAGTTCTATAAAATCCGCCTCTAGTTTCATCATACTTTTCTGATAATTTAGAAAACATTTTTTGATGTAAATCTCTAATAAAGTTTGATATATCTCTTTCAGTTAATGATTCTATTGCCTCTTTATATGTCATATCATCAAACTTATGTGGATCTCCACTAAACTTAGCAATACTCGTAAGTAATCCATCTTCCAATGTTTTTTCATACAGTTCATACTCACCTATAACAACTAATTGCTCATCACTAAGTGGCACAGGCTTACCATTTTTATCAATAATGCAACCATTCCTTACTTTAACACCTGCAGCAATATAATTATTAACTATTGCCAAGGCTCTTTTTTGTGCTTCTTCTTTAGTGGTTTCTACTTTTATTACTCCTTCATTAACAGAATCACTTGTAGTCAAATTAACCAATATTCTTCTTTTTGCTATATCAGTTAATCTATCAAAACTTCTATAATGAAGCGAATCGATTAAATGCTTAGTAAGCACTTCTCTATGTTTTTGATGGTCTTTAACTAATCTTGCTAAATCTTTTTCTCTATCTGTACTAGTATACTTAGCTTTTTTCTCCTTATAAATAACCTTGCTTGTACATCCCTCAATCATGAAGTTTCCTTTTTTATTTCTTTTTAAAGTATCAAATACATTAAATATTCTTGAACAGCATTGATCAAAAGGAACGCCAAAATGATCTGCGATTATGTTAATATTAGCAAAAGATAACTCCCCTTTAGAATTCAAATACTTATAGTTGCCATCTTGATCTTTTTGAGTAATAAATCTCATCAACTCTTTTTGTGGCATTAATAAAGCACAAGCGAAATGCTTATCTTCTCTATCAAATTTCTTATTAGAAGTTGTAACATTAGGACACTTTTTCAAAGAAGTACCACATAAATCTTTAGCCACTCTTCTAAGCATGCATGCTGCATCAAATCTCATTTGTTCTACGCTTCTAGATGCGCTTAACACAAGATAATTTTTCTTTTCATCATCTTTAAATGAGATATATCTAGTAATATCCTCCTCACCATCATCGTGAAGAATAAGCATAGTATCTAGTGCTCTAAACATATCAAAAATAGAAAACACTTCATTGCCTATAAACAAACTTCTTATAGCATCAGCAGAGCCTTCTATATCACTAGGATTATATGCTTGAATTATTTTGTTTACATTAGGGTTATTAACATTAAGCATTGTTATCACCTTCTAATTCAAAAATAATATTTGATAAATCTTTGATTTCTTCTTTTGATAAACCATCAGTATCAATATAATCATTGATATCAAAACTAATAGGTCTTTTAACACAAAGAACTCTAGCCAATCTCTCTATATTTTCTTTACTTAACATACACTTTCCATTTTCGAAATTTTCATAATCGGCTTCACTAACATCAATCAAGCTTACACTAACATCATAAAAAGAATATCCTAGATATTCTCTATTCTTTTTACATTCATTTCTAAACTCATAGATAAAATCATTACTCATATTTATCACCTTATAAAAATTATAACATAGATATCTTTTAATTCAATGAAAAAGAGAACCCTAAGGTTCTCATTGTTATTAATCTGAAATCATAATATTATTCAACTTCAATTAAGCCATAACCGCCATTTTTTCTATTATAAACAACAGCAATATTTTCATTTTCGCTATCTTTATAAATATAGAAATCATGTCCTAACATAGTCATATTAGTAATAGCTTGATCTAAATCCATAAGCTCTACTTCGATAACTTTAGTCTTAACTAAAATTTCTTTTTCGTCTTTCTTTTCTTCTTGGATTTCATCAAGAGCTAGAACAGTACCTAAATGTTCTTTGTTCTTTCTATTCATCTTAGCTTTTGCTTTTCTAAGTTGTGCAGCTAACTTCTCAACAGCAGCATCAACACCATTATAGATATTTTCATCCATAACTTCTGCTCTTAATGTTGCAACTTTAGTTGGGATAGTAACTTCTATCTTTTGTCCAACTTTATAAGTTCTAACAAGTACTCTACATTCTACATCTTCGCCAACTAAGAAGAACTTTTCTAATACCTTTAACTTTTCTTGAATAACACTTTTCATAGCTTCAGTTACTTCAACGTTTTTTCCAACAACAGTATATTTCATATTACATTTCTCCTTTTATACTTTATTAGCAATAAAATAGTAACACAAATACACCATATTAACAATCAATTAAATATTAAAATATTTATTTATTTTTTCTACCGCGTCTAATCTTTCATAAGATAAATCCAAATCACTTCTTCCAAAATGTCCGTATTTACTTACTGAATAATAATCTAATTCAAGCATATTTAAGTTTTTAATCATTGAATATGGTCTAAAATCAAATACCTTTTTAACCATCTCAATTAGTCTTTCATCATCAAATACTCCAGTTCCATAAGTGAATACATTAAGAGACACTAATTCGCTTTTTCCAATCGCATAACTAACTTGAATTTCACATTCTTTTGCAAGCCCACTAGCAACAATATTTTTAGCAACATATCTACAATAATAAGCAGCACTTCTATCGACTTTACTAGGGTCTTTTCCACTAAAAGCTCCTCCTCCATGGTGTCCTCTTCCACCATATGTATCAACTATAATCTTTCTACCCGTCAAACCAACATCACCTAGTGGTCCGCCTATAACAAAACGTCCTGACGGATTAATTAACAAAGTATAATTTGATGTATCTAAATCATAATTAGCTAGAACAACTTCTACAATCTCTTCTTTTATATATTTTTTAAACTCATCTTCATTAAAGTTAGCATCATGTTGAACAGAAACAACTACAGTATCTACTTTGTTCTTTTCTTTTTCATCTCCATACTCAATACTAACTTGAGATTTCATGTCAGGCTTTGCCCACTTAAACTCTCCACTTTTTCTTTTAAGCGCAGCTAGTTTTAATATTTCTTGAGCAATTTCTATAGTAAGTGGCATATAATTTTTTGTTTCATTACATGCATATCCAAATATAATTCCTTGGTCTCCAGCTCCTTGATCAACACCATTGCTAACTGCATTATTTATGTCACTTGATTGTTCTTTAATAATTACATCAATCTTTGCATTTTCAAAGTCAAATCCATCACTAGCATTAGAATATCCGATATCTTTTAATACCTTTCTAGCAACCTCTTCATAATTTACTTTAGCACTAGTAGATATCTCTCCTGCTATCACAAGGTTATTGCTACTAATAAGAACTTCACATGCTACATGACTATTTTTATCTTGCTTTAAGCATTCAGTTAAAATAGCATCGCTAATTTGATCACATACTTTATCAGGATGGCCTTCGCTCACTGCCTCAGATGTGAAAACTTTTCCTTTTTCCATTTTTAATTCCTCTTTCTTTCTACAAAAAAACTCCCTTTGTTAAAAGGAAGTTTAGATAACTTAGCTAGACTTCCTCTTATTGCTCATATTTCTATGCTTGGGATTAGCACCTTCTATATTAGGGTTGCTTTTACGTTTAACGGTTCCCTCCACCTACGTAATTCAAAATAAGAGTTATATTTTGCACTTTCATAGTAAATTAATTACTACTAGTTGTCAATATGGTTTAGTTATTAATAATAATTAAAGGCACTTTCATCTCTTCAGTTAAACCTGTATGATGCCCTTTAAAATAATTCGAATTTTCATGAAATATTAATGTCTTATGAGTATAGGTCCCTATTGCTATAAAATCCCCTAACAATTCACCCTTATCTCCTTTTCCAAAATACCCTTGATCAATTAAATCTTGTGTTTTAAATAAAGTGAAATCTTTACTATATTTTTCTTTGAACATTTCTTCAAAAGCTTCTTTACATTCATCTTTTACTCTAAAAGCAGCAGCTCTTGGCTCTAAATATATTGGCGTTTTTAGCATATCCATAATTTCTTTATCTTTGTAAATTTCCACATATCCTTCAACATCAATTTGACCATGATCTGCGCTTATTATAATTAATGTGTTCTTTGTATTTTTGTAAATCTTTTCAACAATTTTAACAACTTCATTAATCTTTGTTTTTGCCTCATTACTTGTCACACCATAATCATGCATTGTTGCATCTGGTTCAGGGTAATATGCGTATATGAATTGCTTTGTTTTTCTTTTACATATACTAGTTATAGAATCTACAAACTCATTTTTATCGTTATAAATATAATTATTAAGCTCATCTTTAACCGCAACATAACCTGGAAAAACGCTTGATACTTGATAGTCGCTATCTGCTCTATAAAAATAATATTCAGGCAATGAAATAGGTTTATCTTTTTTAGAAAGGTTTAACTTTTCTAAAGTATAATTATCTCTATCCAAAAATATATCTACACACTTATTAACAGACTCAAAATACAAAGACCATCCTAGCCACCCATGAGTAAGTGGATAAGTATTGCTCATCAAAGAAGTAGTAGCATTTGTTGTAGTCGAAGGAAATGTTGATTTTAGCACTTTCTTTATATTATTTGTAAGAATATTAGGTTCTTCTAAATTCTTTTCAAGAGGATTAATTCCTAATCCATCAAAACAAATAAAAACAACATTTTTGTAATTCTTTGCTAATTCCTTTTTTAAAATTGGTAATGTAGGAATATCATTTTTGCACCCCAAAAATTCTGCTAACGTAGCACTGATATTCAATATACTATTTTTATAATCTGGTTTTAATAATCTTGCCATTTAAATCACCTAAAAATAGTATACATTATTTACTAATTATTAATTATTCTTATTAACTATTTTCTTTAATTTTTCTGGGTTAATACCACAAACTTTGCTGACAAGAGATAAATCCATTCCCATCTCAAAAAACAACTTTGCCAGTTTTTCTTTCCTAATGTCTCTTTTTGAATTTTTCATATTTTTTATCTCCTTATTAATAATTATTACCTTGAGTTTCAAAAGAATACCTTTTTGTTTAAAAAAATATTTTTTATGTAAAAAGGCGATTTTTCCAAAGTTGAAGTAATGATAGTTATTGAGGTGATTATATGAAATTAAAATATATTTTTTTGTCATTATTTGTTACATTCATTAGCTTATTCTTCTCTTTTAAAGTTGGGGCGGCAAATATAGATTATTGCAGTTATGGAAGTTTAAAACTCACGCTACCAGTTACAATAACCGTTGATGTTTCTGGCTTTAATTCCACATATCCTTTCGATATAAATAAAAATTATTACTATACCGATTCATTATATGTATATGATAGAGACACTTGTAACGATAGTGTTAAAATACCTACTTTTTCAGGCAATAATGGAATGTATATATTGGAAGATGGTTTTGATGTTTACTATGTCACTATGACCTTTTATTATAGCTATAACGATATTTATTATCAAAGTGATTATAAACTCACTAATGGTATCTACAGTGTTTTAGATACCACCCCTCCTTCAATATCTAGCTCTGCTTTAGAATTCACTCTTTCTATGGATGAGCAAAAACCATTGGATTATTTTTCAATAACTGTCTTTGCATATGATTCAAATGATTCTAATATTATCCCTGAAATAGTTGAAGATTACTACAGTGAAAATTACAATATTCCAGGCACCTATAGCATTATTTATAAAGCTTGTGATAAAAGTAGTAATTGCTCTAAATTAATTCAAACCATACACGTAATAGATATGACTCCTCCTTACATACACGGGATAACCTCAATAGACTCTTATATGAGTAATCCAATAACATTGTTTCAAATAGGCAACATGATTTTTGCACATGATAATTATGATGGTGATATATCTTCATCAATCTATATGGATGATTCCTATTACAACATAAATTATCCAGGAACTTATTATGTAACATTCAAAGTGAAAGACAGTTCAAAAAATGAAATATTAACTCCTTATAAAGTTGTAATAAATTATTTTGATGACATTATTCCCACAATTGAAGGTCCTACACACTTTAAAAGTTATATGTCTAATTTTTTACAAACACAAGCAATCATGTCTGGCCTTATAGCACACGACAATATAGATGATAATATAAATAATAATTTATACATTGTTAATGATGAGTATACACCTAACAAGTTACATATAGGAAAATATATATTTGTTGTTGCTTGCTACGATAATTCGGGTAATGAATCACTTCCATATGTTATTTATATAGAAGTGATAGATAATGTTAGTCCAATTATTCAAGGAGAGAAAATTTATAAGTCTTACATGTCTAATTCTTTTAAAATTAATGATATAAAAAATAAACTCTTTGC
This sequence comes from Bacilli bacterium, assembly GCA_017517765.1. Classification (GTDB taxonomy): domain Bacteria; phylum Bacillota_I; class Bacilli_A; order RFN20; family DUOF01; genus RGIG6178. The sequence goes on from JAFWYE010000009.1 coordinate 230,801, forward strand.
TATAGATAACCATGATGGAAATATTACTAATAAAATAGATATAGAATATGAAAATTATTCAGAGAATTCAAACAAATTAGGAGAATACACCATTTTATTTATAGTTAAGGATTCATCCAATAATGAAGGGTTATTTGAAGTGAGTATAACCACCATTGATGATGTATTACCAATAATATATGGAGAAAGCTATTATATTACTCTAACTAATGAAAAATTAAGTTTATTTTCCATCTTAAACTCACTAACAGCCACAGATAATGTGGATGATGATATATCTCATTTTATCGAATTAGATACTGATTCATATAGCGAAAATTATAATATACCCGGGACATATTATTTAACCTATTATGTTGTAGATAAAAGTGGCAATATTAGTATACCTTTCAAAGTTAAAATTATAGTAAATGAAAATTTAACATTTATAAAATCCATAAATGAATCCATGGTGTATTTAAGCACTAATTATTTAGTAGCTGATAATGATATTTTAAAAATTTTGCACGTTGATCCTTTGGAGTACAACTCAATAGAAATAATTGAAAACAGTTATTCTAGCAACTATAAAACCGTTGGTGAATTTGAAATTATATTTCAGATAACAAACACAGATTTCACTAAAGAATATTTAAACATAAATATAGTGACGTATGATTCTAAAGAAAAAGAGACAAAACAAGAAAATGAACAACAAAAAAAGAAAGAGACCATACTTTCATACATTATCTCTTTCTTTATAAATTTATTTTCAATTCCTAAGCAATAATTTCGTCGATTATTGAGTGCAAATCATCTTTTGTCATAAATCCAACTTCTGATTTTACTAGAGCACCATCTTTAAAAATAAGTAACGCAGGAATTGCACTGATTTTGTATTTCATTGCTAAATCACGAGATTCATCAACATCAACTTTAACAACTTTAACTTCTTTTCTTTCCTCTTCAAATTCTTCTAAGACTGGAGAAAGCATTCTACATGGGCCACACCAATTGGCATAAAAATCCACAATTGTAACGCCTTCTTTACTAGCTTCATTCAATTCTTGTTCGTTATTTACATATTCCATACTAATACCTCCATAAATATTTTATACTAAAGTGCCGATAATATAAATGATATTAAATTATTTATCATATGAGTTCCAGTAGAAGTAGTAAGATTTCCACTTTTATTGTACGCACATGCTAAGATACATCCAGAAAACATATATGGTGGAAGTAATATAAGTTCCCTAACAATGCTTACATCTTCTTGCATAAACCCTGCCAATCCATGAACCGCCATAAATATAAATCCAGAAACAATAATTGCTAGTGTTGAATGAAACTTTTTTAATGATCCAAACAAGAAATACCTATATGTTACTTCCTCCAAAAATGGCCCAACTAAAACAAACGTAACAAATGACAACACAGGAACATTTTTTATGTATTCCACAATAGTCGCCTGATTCTCGTTGCCCGATCCAATATCTACTCCTAAAGCAGTAATCAAAAAATTATATCCAATTGTAACCGCCATCATTATTATAAGAGTATAAATCATGGTTTTAAAATCATCTAAACGTGGTAATTTAAGCGAGTTTAAAAGCATTTTCGGTTTTGCTATAAATATTGCAACTACCAGTGTCAAAATACTTGTAAACAGATTTAAAAGCATTTGAATTAGATAAGCATTAGATTCTACAGTCGCAACAAAAGAAGCTCCCAAAATCAGCTGAATTAAAATTAAAAATATGTATGGATATATATAATTATAAAAAACAATTCCATTGACACATCCTAATATGCCTTGATTAGTAGAAACAATTACTTCTTCACTCTCTTTTGTCACTTCAACATTCATCATTATCATCCTCATTTATAATATATCACAAATAAAAAAAGTCTTGTATAATAACAAGACTTTTCATTTAACTATCCACTAAAGGCTATATTATAGTCAATACCTTCATATCTAAATTCATATTCAGGGCTTCCTTGTAGATCTATTAATTCACGTATTGCGCCTTCATCAACTATTACAGATTTATATGAACCTGTAATGTCATTAAGAACAGATTGTATTTCAGTAAGTTTACCATTTAAATATATATATAACTTATATATATCTAAATCACTATAGTCGTGGATAACTTTTGTGCCATCCTTAACAATTACCTCTTCGATAGTTATTTGTACTGAAGTATTAGTTGTGTCATCAAGAATAAATGTTTCTGGAGTAGTTCCTGGAATATGTAATGTATATTCAGTATCTTCTTTTTCTATTAAATAGTATCCTCCATCTAGACCCAAATAATCAACTTTTGTCATCTCGCCAACTAAATCTCCCTTTGTATGCTCTAAGTCTGTAGGTAATTCAACTTTGTATATAACAAATTTATTTACAGGTGGATTACCTTCAGTTTCTAGATAAATACCATAATACTCTTCATCTTCTAATTCGAAATAATACTTCAAATCATCAGCTAGATTTAATTTTAAATCATAATATCTATTAGCAGAAATGTAATAAACTTTACGATGTGTTATATCTATAATATAATCTTGTCCTTCTATTATAACAGTATAAGTATTAATGTTTCTAACATCGCTATATTCGATAGAGTATATACTGCTAGTAGTAAGAGTATATCTAGGTCCATTGATAGTAACTATATCTCCAAAAGATTCTAAATTATCTTTATTTTTCATTCCAACAGATAATTCAACAACATCAGTTGGCATATTGTTATAAACATTTATAACATCAAATCGTGGATTAGCAGGATTTTCATTATAATATCTAAAGCATCTAACAAGATTTCCGTTTGGCTCATAGATAGTAACTTCAATAAAGTCATCTTCTGTAGTAAATTTAATCCATAGTCCAAAGTCTGCAATTTCATCATCAGAAATTACTATATTTAATAGTTCTAATAAGTCCCTAATTCCGCCTCCATATGCATCATCATCGAACTTTGTTGGATTTGTATTATCATCATAATACATTAGTTTAAGTTCATCTGAATCATCATAAATAAAGTCAAAATCATCAAAATCATTAAAGTTGAAACTCTTATCTTCAGATTTAACATTAATTTTATTTCCTGAAATTTCAATTACATTTTCATATTTTCTGAAATGTTTCAATTCAGTTACTGAATTAACTAGTTCATAAATCAACTCTTTTATATGATTTCTCTTCTCACTAGATGACATTGCAACTGGCAACATCATATTTTGAGGATTTGAAGAAATCAATTCTAACAATCTTGCTTGAACAGCAGTATCAACAATTACAGGATTATCTGCTTTTAGTTCAAATTCATGTAATGTTGTTTGAATAATATCTTCTCTAGTTGTTAAATTGTATTGTTGATGACCAGAACCTGGAACAATTTCTGGAGAATATCCGTATTGAGGCGATGCAGGTGAGTGATCTACATAGTTGAAATAATATGTAGTAGCACCAACTACAATACTCTTTACTGCTGAACTATTAGTAAATTCATTATATGTAAATTCAAGCTTTCCAGCCATTGATCCTGGATTATTTAAAGCTGTAATAAGCGCTCTATATACAGGTTCTATATTCATGTGGAACTTACTCATATAGTCAAGGTCTGATAATGAATATGCTGTTCTATAAACATTAGTATTGTCTCCAAGCACAGCAGCAGTCTTATAAGAAAGCACAGATCCACTTTCTTGTTGTACAGCCTCTACTCTATCACCTCCAAATGAATCTTTTGATAAACTATGGTATAAAGTTTGCTTGTCTTCAATTCTTGAAGTTCCTGGAGTAACACGTGTTAATGCACCTATATTTTTAGCATACATACACGTTGCAGAAACATTTACATTTGCAACTGTTGCACTCATACATGAAGAATTATTCACTGTATCAATATATGCTTGACTGTAGAAAGTTGTACTTACAGCATCTTTGATAAATGAATTAGTTATACTTTCAACCAAATTTATTTCTGCTCTAACACAAATATATGGGCTAGCAGGTAATACTGTAGTAGCAGGATCAAATGGAGTAGTTGCTTCAGCTGTTCCACCATATGTAGCACATTTTCCAACGCCAAATGTCCATGAAATTTTGTGATATTGTAGTTCACCAGAACTATTCATATAGTAAGATAGGTTTGACTCTGGTGCAATATCACCAAACTTACCACCTTGTTCAGACTCAGTGTCATTTTCCATTTTTGTTTTTAATGCATTAAATGACAATGGAGTTGCTGAAGTTCCTGGAAATTTGTAATTGATTAATTCTTCATCATCAATTGGAACCAATTTTGGTGATTCACCTACAAATTTTCTTTCATAGATTGCTTCTAATTGATATTTAACTTTTGTTGTTTCAATTCTTCCAGCATCACCAGAAAGCGCCATAACCGCATATATTCTTACTGTTTGACCAGCTTCTTTAGATTGAGTAACATAGTTAAAACCATCTTTGTCACTTACAACTGTTACTAATTCACCTTCAACTTTAATCCAACCCTTAAAACTACAAGCTCTGTGGTTGAATGTAATATTAAGAGGTGCACTTTCTCCTGACTTATAAAAACCAGCTCCAGTCAAAGTAGCACAGTCACCATAACTGTGTTGTAAATCCACTTGTTTAGTGATATAGGAATTTCCATCCTCTGAAACCTCAGCAAAATCTAACAAAACTTTAACTTCATTACCTTCTGGGTTCCTTGATAAGTCAGGATCTCCACATCCAACAATCGGAATCATCATAAATATTGCTAATAAGCATGTTAATATTTTCTTTTTCATGAGAACATACCTCCATATCCGAATACAGACATAATCCACGAAGCTCCTATGGTCATTACAAATCCAGCAAATACACCTATAACTAACCAAACTAAACCTTTAATTTTATTAGAACGAACCTCAGCTTCATCACTAGCCTTAATAATTCCAATGGCAAGGATTACACCTCTTACAATTAGCAATATTCCCATTGCAACCCATAGTACTGGAATAACATAATTATTAACAATTGTCAGTACATCAGCAATTATATTATTTACATCTGCATTCCCTGTAAATGCCCCTTTGATTTCTATTTCATCAAAGTATAGCACATGGTCATTTATCCACGAACTACAATTTTGTTTATTAGCACTTCTCAACTCACAAACATCAGCGCTAACATACACTTTATATTTACCATTTGCATAGTCTCTAATTGGAGATCCTAGTGTAGCACCTGAGAATGGAGTAGTTTCAGTCATCGACTCTTGACTTCCGGTATTCATATCATATGAAGCTTTTTTAAATACACTTATACGATATCCGTCAATTTCTGCAGATTCATAACTTGTTTTACAAGAATCCTGATTAGCTGCAGCTTCACATATTACGACAATTAAGTCTTTAACTTTATATTTGTATTGAATTGTGACAACTAATCCCTCATCAGATGATGTAGGGTCCACAACAAATTGATTTTTCCCGGTTAACATTTTTGCGTACTCACTTGGTTCATACGCAGCATTCGCTCTTACCGGTGCAAAAAGAAACAAGACAAAAATAAATGTCGCAAACAAAGAAAATAATTTTGATGTTTTTTTACTCTTACACATTTTTATCACCTAATATCATATTAACATTTATATTAAAAAAGGTGCAATCATGCACCTCTTTTTTGTTTATTACTTTGTAATAATTACTCGAATAGTGAAGAAACATCGTCGATTTCAATTTCTTCTTCATCAACTTGGTGAGCAACTAGTCCAGTTCCTGCAGGAATTAGTTTTCCTAAAATAACATTTTCCTTCAAGCCCTTTAAGTAGTCATATTTGCCTTTTATAACCGCATCAGTTAACATTCTGTTAGTTTCTTGGAATGATGCACTTGATAAGAATGAATCTGTCTCTAGAGAAGCCTTTGTAATACCTAGAATCATAGGTCTAGCAACAGCAGGTCTTCCACCTCTTCTTAATACACTAGCATTAACTTTAGTAAACTCATTACTATCAATTCTTGTACCTGGAAGTAAATCACTATCTCCAGATTCAATAACTGTCATCTTCTTTAACATTTGTCTAACGATAACTTCTACGTGCTTATCAGCAATATCGTCACCTTGTAATTTATAAACTTTCTTAATTTCTTTAAGAATGTAGTTTTGAGTAGTCTTAACATCACTAACTTCTAGTAATTGTTTTGGATTTACACTACCATCAGTTAATTGTTGACCATTCTTAACTATATCACCAACATTAACTATAACTTTACTTCCGAAGTTACTCATATATGTCTTAACATCAAACTTGTTAGAAATAATAATTTCACTTCTTCCATTAGCTTCGTTAATTTCTTTAACTTCACCAGCAATCTCAGTAATTAAAGCTTCTCCTTTTGGAGTTCTTGCTTCAACTAACTCAGTAACTCTAGGAAGACCTTGAGTGATATCGCTACCAGCAACTCCACCTGCGTGGAATGTTCTTAGTGTAAGTTGGGTACCTCTTTCTCCGATAGATTGAGCAGCCATTACACCAACTGCCTCACCTATTTCTACCTCATTACCAGTAGCTAGGTTAAGACCATAACATTTTTTACATACACCATGTTCACTTTGACATGAGAATAGTGTTCTAATTTCAACTTCTTTGATACCAGCATCAACAATTTCTCTAGCTTTTTCAGCTGAAATCATTTCGTTAGCATATACAATTACTTTTCCTGTTTCAGGATGCTTTACATCTCTCATAGCATTTCTACCATATAGTCTTGATTCAAGAGATGAAATAACAGTATTTTCTCTTTCGTTAATAATATCTTTTACTACTACACCAGCATCACAACCACAATCTTCCTCATTAACAATAATATCATGAGAAACATCGATTAGACGTCTTGTTAAGTAACCAGCATCGGCAGTCTTAAGAGCAGTATCGGTATTACCCTTTCTAGCACCGTGAGTTGAAATAAAGAACTCAGATACAGTAAGACCTTCTCTAAATGAAGACTTAATAGGGATTTCAATAGTTTCACCACTAGCAGCAGCCATTGGTCCCTTCATACCACATAATTGTGCGAAGTTCTTAATGCTACCTCTAGCTCCTGATTCAGAGATGATACACAAAGGATTGTACTTATCTTGTCTAAATTGTTCTTCAACACATTTAGATAGTCTCTTTTGTGTTTCTTCCCATTTTCTAACAACAGCTTCATGTCTTCCTTTTTCATCAAGTAATCCTCTTTGATACATTAAGTTAGTCTTATCAACTGCCTTGTCTGCTTCAGCAAGAATTTCTTGTTTTTCAGGAACAACTTTAATATCGTTAATTGAAATAGTAACACCACTCTTACATGAGAATTTAAATCCTAAATCCTTGATGTTATCAAGCATTTTACTAGTTTCAACAGTTTTAAATTGATTGAATACTTCACTAATGATTGGTCCAAAGTCACCCTTCTTATAAGGCTTAGCTAAAGGTAAGTTTTCAACATACTCTTTAATGTTTGTACCTTTCTTAATAATGAATCTTTCAGGCATCTTTGTAAAGTTGCTTGATGAGAATTCATTTAAATATTGGAAGTCATGTGGGAAAATATTATTTAAGATCAATTTTCCTACAGATGTTAAGAAATAATCACTATCTTCATATTGAGCAAAGCAAGGTTTATCCATGCTTGTCATTCTTAATACAACTCTATTATGAGCATGTATTTGATTAGTTTCATAAGCTCTTAACACACTATCAACATCAGGGAATACCTTTCCATCACACTCAGCGAAGAATCTGTAGCTTTCTGCCATAGCAGTATCGCCTTTTTCCTCGAAGTTTTTAGCAACATCTAAGAAGTTTTCCTTGTTGTATTCAAGTGATAAATAATACATACCTAAAAGCATATCTTGAGATGGGTTAACAATTGGAGTTCCATCTTTTGGAGACAAGATATTATTACTTGCAAGCATTAATACTCTAGCCTCAGTTTTTGCTTCTTCACTCAAAGGTACGTGTACAGCCATTTGGTCTCCATCGAAGTCTGCGTTGAAGGCAGCACATACAAGTGGGTGAAGACGAATAGCCTTACCATCTACAAGTTTAGGTTCGAATGCTTGAATTGAAAGTCTGTGAAGTGTAGGAGCACGGTTTAATAATACTGGGTGCTCTTTAGTTACAGCTTGAACAACATCCCAAATCTTGTCATCCATTCTATCAATTAACTTATCAGCTTTCTTATGAGAATCAACGATACCTCTTTGGATTAATTCACCAGCAATAAATGGTCTGAATAATTGAACAGCCATTTCTTTTGGTAATCCACATTGGTACATTTTTAGATCTGGTCCTACAGCGATAACACTACGTCCAGAATAATCAACTCTCTTACCTAGTAAGTGTTGACGGAATCTACCTTGCTTACCCTTTAATGAGTGAGAAAGTGATTTTAATGCTCTTCCACCAGCACCTGTAACAGGTTTTTGCTTTCTACCATTATCGATAAGAGCATCTACTGCTTCTTGAAGCATTCTCTTTTCGTTATTTAAAATAACAGTAGGAGCATTCATATCTTGTAATTTCTTTAATCTTAAGTTTCTAGAAATTACTCTTCTATATAAATCATTTAAGTCACTAGCAGCTAATCTACCACCATCAAGTTGTAGTAATGGTCTCAAATCAGGAGGTAAAACTGGAAGGATAGTTAAAATCATCCATTCAGGCTTATTTTCTGATTGTCTAAATGCATTAATAGCCTCTAGTCTCTTTAATAATTTTACTCTTCTTTGATTTTTATTACCTTGAGTATATTTTAATTCAGCCTTGATTTTATCAAATTCTTCATTAACGTCTAACTCACGTAATAATTGTTGAATAGCTTCAGCACCAACACCAAATTTAGCATTAGTATAATCACTAATGAATGCAGCGTTGTGTGAGAATTCAAATGGTTCTTTAGGGTTAGCCATTTTTTCGATTAATGATAAACCATATGTATATTCATAAGAATCTGCATCTAGAGTATCAATAATCTCTTTAATGATAACACTAAATCTTTCTCTTGCTGTCTTTTCATCAAGTACATCACCCTTCATTAAGTGCTTAGTTGTACCTGGATCTAAAACAACTTGAGACATAAAGTAAATTACTTCCTCAACTTGTTTGCTTGGGATATCAAGAAGTAATCCCATTTTAGGAGAAATACCCTTGATATACCAAATGTGAGCAACTGGAGTAGCGAGTTCAATATGCCCCATTCTCTCTCTTCTAACACTCTTAGAAGTTATTTCTACTCCACACTTTTCACAAACCATTCCTTGGAATCTAATTTTCTTATATTTTCCACAATGACACTCATAGTCTTTACTAGGACCAAATATTCTTTCACAGAATAAACCATCTAATTCTGGCTTTTGTGAACGATAGTTAATTGTTTCAGCCTTAGTAACTTCACCATAAGACCATTCTCTTATTTTTTCAGGAGAAGCTAATCCTACTTTAACAGCAGCATAGCGATTTACATCTAATGTTGTAACTTTACTCATCTATCTATTTCCTCCTTACTATTCATAATCATCATCGAAAGAATCTTCTTGCGATGCACTATAATCATCTTCTACAACGAAGTCTGAGAATTGAGCTTTAATTGTATCTTGTAATCTTCTCTCTTCTCTTTCTTGGAACTTAGTTGCAGCTTTCATATCAATCTCATTACCATCAACATCATATACTGACATATCGATAGCTAATGCTTGTAATTCTTTTTGTAATACCTTGAATGATTCAGGTACTCCACACTTAGGTAATGATTTACCTTTAATTATTGCTTCATATGTTTTTGCTCTTCCTAAGATATCGTCAGACTTAATAGTTAACAATTCTTGTAATGTATGAGCAGCACCATATGCTTCAAGAGCCCAAACTTCCATTTCTCCAAATCTTTGTCCACCGTTTTGAGCTTTACCTCCAAGAGGTTGTTGTGTAACTAGTGAATAAGGTCCAGTAGCACGAGCATGTAATTTATCATCAACCATGTGTGCAAGTTTTAACATATACATGATACCAACAGAAATTCTAGCATCGAATGGTTCTCCAGTTCTTCCATCATAAAGAATTGTTTTTCCATCTTCAGCAATTCCAGCTTCTTTCATCATGCTAGCTAATTCATCACTCTTAACTCCATCAAATACAGGAGTAGCAATCTTGAATCCTAATTTCTTAGCAGCATAACCTAAGTGAAGTTCTAATACTTGACCAATGTTCATACGTGAAGGAACTCCAAGTGGGTTAAGCATGATATCAATTGATGTACCATCTGGCATAAATGGCATATCTTCTTGAGGCATGATTCTTGAAATAACACCCTTGTTACCGTGACGTCCTGCCATCTTATCTCCTTCAGAAATCTTACGTTTTTGCACAACGTAAACTCTAATCATTTCATTAACTCCTGGAGCTAATTCATCGCCTTTCTTTCTAGAGAATTTTTTAACATCTAATACTATACCAGCACCACCATGAGGTACTCTTAGCGATTTATCTTTACCTTCTTTAGTTTTTTCACCAAAGATAGCCATTAATAATTTTTCTTCTGGAGTAGGTTCTGTTTGTCCTTTTGGAGTAATCTTTCCAACAAGGATATCTCCCTCTCTTACTTCAGCACCTGGAATTACAATACCATCTAAGTCTAAGTTAGTTTTTGCATCTTCACTTACGTTAGGAATATCCCTAGTAATTTCTTCAGGTCCTAATTTTGTATCTCTACACTCTAATGTATAACTTTCAATGTGAATAGATGTATAAACATCATCTTTTACTAATCTGTCAGACATGATTACAGCATCCTCGTAGTTATATCCATCCCATGTCATGAATGCAACTAATACGTTTTGCCCTAATGCTAATTCTCCATTATCTACAGATTCACTATCAGCAAGCACATCTCCAGCTTTTACTTTATCTCCTTCTTTAACTACTACAGTTTGATTCATACAAGTACCTTGGTTACTTGATTCAAACTTTCTTAAAGGATATGAATGAATTCCATCTTTTGCTTCAACATCTACTCTTCTAGAGTCAGCATATACTACAACTCCATCAACCTTAGTTGTAAGTGATGCCCCAGAGTCATGAGCAACTTTTGCTTCAACACCTGTTCCAACAAATGGAGAATCAGGTTTAATTAATGGTACAGCTTGACGTTGCATGTTAGCAGCCATCAGCGCACGGTGAGCATCGTCATTCTCTAGGAATGGGATACAACTTGTAGCAACTGAAACGATTTGTTTTGGAGATACGTCTACATAATCAACATCAGCTCTGTTAATCATTACGTTTTCTCCTCTGTATCTACCGATAACTCTTTCATCAAGGATATGTCCTTCTGCATCCATATGGATGTTAGCTTGAGCAACTGTGAAATCATTTTCTTCATCAGCAGTTAGGTAATCACATTCTTCTAAAACTTTGTTGTTTACTTTATCAACTTTTCTATAAGGCGTTTGTAAGAATCCATATCTATCTAATTTAGCATAAGTTGCCATATTAGAGATAAGACCGATGTTAGCTCCTTCTGGAGTTTCAATAGGACATATTCTTCCATAGTGAGAATAGTGAACGTCTCTTACTTCTACACCAGCTCTATCTTTATTTAGACCACCAGGTCCTAATGCACTAATTCTTCTTTTGTTACTTACTTCACTAAGTGGATTAGTTTGATCCATGAATTGTGATAATTGAGAATAAGCGAAGAATTCTCTTAATGCAGCAGTTAATGGTCTGATATTAGTTAAGTTTTGAGGAGTTATTGAACTTGTCTCAGTGATAGACATTTTTTCTTTAACACCTTTTTCCATTTTAGATAACCCTGATCTAAATGCATTTTGAACTAGTTCACCAACAGCTCTAATTCTTCTATTACCTAAGTGATCGATATCATCTTGTACTAAGTATCCATCAAAACCGTTTAAGAAGAATGAGAATGTTGCAACAATATCAGGAATAGTTAAATATCTAACTTTAGTAGCACAATCATTACCAATTACTTTCATTGTCTTAGATTTTGTTTCATCAGTATAGATTGTTACGATATTAACTGTATCTTCACCTTCATAACCTCTATATAAATCTTTGTTAACATTTAAAGTTACTGCGTGAGCACCATTTTCAAAGAATTTAATTTCTTTTAAGTGATCTAATTCTTTCTTAGTAATTAATGTTCCCTCAGGATAAATCAATTCACCATTAGCATCGATTAAGTTTTCAGCAACATATTTGTTAAGCATTCTATAATAAGCGCTTAACTTGTTCTTTAACTTAAATCTTCCTGCAGGAGCTAAATCATATCTCTTAAAATCGAAATATTTTTGGAACATTAAGTTCTTACTACCTTCTTCAGTAGCAGGTTCTCCTGGTCTTAACTTTGTATATATTTCAATCAAAGCTTCTCTTGCGTTATTTGTTGGATCTTTCTCAAATGTGTTATTTAAGAATAAACTCTCACCAAATAAATCAGTTATATCATCATTACTTTGTAAACCAATAGCTCTTAATAGTACAGTTGCAGGAATCTTTCTTTCTCTGTCGATTCTTACATGTAATACTTCATGAGTGTCTGATTCAAATTCTAACCAAGCTCCTCTTATAGGATGCACTTCAGCAGTAATAATAAGTTTTCCATTCTTGTCATAAGAATAAGAGAAATATGCACCTGGAGCTCTTGATAATTGAGATACTATAACTTTCTCATTACCACTGATAATAAATGTACCAGCTTCAGTCATTGTAGGCATTTCTCCAAAGAAAACATCACTTTCTTTAATTTCGCCTGTTTCGTTATTGATTAATCTTAATGTTGCTCTCATTGGATACGCATAAGTTAAATAACGATCTCTTGCTTCCTCTATAGTATATTTAGGAGTTTCAAACTTACAACTAACAAATTCCATTACATAGTTTCCATTAGGACTCTCTATTGGATAAATGTCATTGAAAGCTTCAATAATTCCTTCCTTGATGAACCAATCATAAGATTCTGTTTGAACTTCAATCAAGTTAGGTAGAGCTAAAGAACCACTAATTTTTGAAAAGCTCTTACGCTCGTAAACAGCAGATTGATTAGATTTGCTTGTTGCCACAGCAGTCACCTCTTTCAATTATTTCGTCTTTTTTGGGCATAAAAAAGACTATTAGACAACATAGTTTAACATTCTGTGAAACAAGTGTCAACAATAATTATTGTGTTTTATATATATAATATATAAATATTCTCAAAAATAGTGTTTCATGCGCTAATCTATTGAGCATATATTATTGTTAAATGTCCAAAAATGTATTAAACTTATTATCGAGGTGTTAATTATGCATGATAAAAAAAGCAAAACAATAAACGTTAAGCCTGAAGAACCTAATAAATCAAATAAAAAAGAAAAAATAATTGAATATCTAAGAGACTTAGGTATGTGTACTGTAAGTACTAAGCATTTATTCAAGTTTGCAGTTAGACATTGGATAACTCCTCTTATTGCATTTATTATTGTAACAGCGTGTTTGATTGTACCACCATATTTAAGAAACAATAATAAAACCGGTGACGAAGTTATTAGTCAATCAGGAGTTCTCTATTCAGATATGGCTCTTTCATATGCACTTTCAACTGATGTAAAGTGTAAAATTAGTGCTGTTGGTATTTTAGAGTGTGAAGAAGGATACAAATTTATAGAGTCACATAAAGAGTTTGAAAATGATTTTGGCAAAAAAATATACTATGATATATACATTAATGCAGCCGATGATATAACACTACTTGATGAACAAGAACACTTTAAAGTGGAATCTTATTCTGATCCGGGTGATAACTATGTTGCTTTGTACAATGAATCTTTTATCATAAGATACGTACATAGAAATTCAGATACCGGAACTTATTCAATTTTTAAAATATACGGTTTCTACACAGAACTAACTAATTTAAATCTTCACGATAAGTTTTTAGAAGCAAATGCCTTATCAGAAAATGAAAAAAGCACAAAATTCAATGAGCTTGCAGATGATATTATTGCTAAAGGATACAAAGCCGCAAATGCTGAAATCCAATTTATTCAACTTACATCCAATTTATTCTCATACCTTTTATTAATTGGTATTGCTTCACTTCTTATCAAAGGAAACTATTTATTAAACAGAAAGAAAGGTTTCAAGTACACACAATGTGTAAAGATAACAATAATGTCTTCTTGTGTAGCTCTGCCTATTGCTATGATACTTAATTTATTCAAGTTTGATTTAGTTACAATATTTGGATTAATTATAACATTTAGAACTCTATACATCTGGCTTAGATACACATCATCTAGAAAAAATACTGATTGGCTTAAAGAATTATACGAATATAGCAAAGATGAAAGATTTAATATCATCGATGCAAAAGAAAAAGAATAAAGGTTGGGCTTCCAAGCTTTATTTATTATAAAGGAGATTTTATGAACAAAATTATATTAGCAAGTGCTTCACCAAGAAGAAAAGAATTATTAACTAAGATAACACCTGATTTTGACATCATACCAAGTGATGCAGAAGAAGTTTACCCAGATACATTAAACTCTATGGATGTATCTTTATACTTATCAAATTTGAAAGCCAAAGATATCCATAGTAAATATCCTGACAAAATAGTAATAGGAAGTGACACTACTGTTATAATTGATAATCAATTACTAGGTAAACCCAAAGATAAAACTGATGCAAAAAGAATGCTTACTTCTCTATCTAATAATTATCACTTTGTTGTAAGTGGAGTTACTATCTATAACAAAGAAGAAATTCACCAAATAAACTCAATTAGCAAAGTATTTTTCAAAGATTTAAGCGAGAAAGATATCGATGAATATTTAGAAAACGACGAATATAAAGACAAAGCAGGTTCATATGCAATACAAGGCATTGCTTCTAAGTTTATTGATCATATTGAAGGTGATTATGATACTATTGTAGGGTTCCCAACATCCCAAGTAAAAGAAGTTTTAGATAAAATATTAAATTAGCAAAAATAGACCTCCAACATATATATAAATGAGGAGGTTTTTATTTTGTATAACAATAATTTTCAAAACAATAATCAAATTCATGAAGAAAGATTTATAGGTCCTTTATTACCATTTGTAGGTGGGGCATTAGTTGGATACATAGTAGCTAGGCCAAACAATAACACCTATTACCCTACCCCATATTACACTACATATTATAATCCCTATCCAATATACCAAAACCCACCCATATACAAATAAAAAAAGACGCAACTTGCGTCTTTTATATTTTAGAATATTTCTCTTGATACATCAGCTGCATCTTTACCATATACAGCTTCATAAAATTCATATGTAGGAACATCTTTTTGCTTATTCATTAAACAAGTAGTTAGTTTTAAATGAGCAGCAGTACCATTTAAATAATCATTTTTAGTTAATGTCTTTGGTAAATATCCATTAGCATCGCTGCCTGTTTGACTAATCAAATTAGAAGTAATAGTCATCGCGTTTAAAGTATTGATATCTATCATATCACCTAATTCGTATATATGGCTTAAAACCCAACACATTGAATCATCACTTGATAAAAAATCTAAATTTGTACCACTAGCAAAGCAATAATCAATATACTCTAATGCTTTATAATATTCTGATTCATATTTTATAGCAGTATGTGCATATTTTCCACACACACTAATAGGAGCTTTTGAATTTCCTCTTTCAAATTCAAATCTAATATCACTAGCCAAATCTTTATAATCCTTGCTAAAATCAGTATGCTCAATATTTTCTGCTAGAGTCTTAAATTTAGATAAAAATTTCTTTGCACACGCAGTATCTTCAACATACTTATTGTTGATAATAGAATTATATCTTTCTCCACTTTCTAGTTCATAAGTTACAAATTTTAAAATTTCTTTTTCTTCATTACTTGATCCAACAACTATGTTTTCTTCTTTTAAAATTCTTTTGATTTTTTTGAAGTTCTTACCAAAATACACACGACATTCCCCCAATTTAATCATATTTTATACTTTATCAATTTTAAAATCAATTAATTCTAATAAATAACCTTAGTAGCAATATCATTAAGTACTTTCTTAACAAAATCTTGCTTGCTTACAGTAATAGTTTCTTTGCTTCCAAATAGTCTATAAGAAACAGTATTTTCATCTCTTTCTTTATCACCAAGAATTAAAGTTAAAGGTGTTTTCCTTGTTTGAGATTCTCTCATTTTATAAGATAGTTTTTCTTCTCTATCATCTAATTTTGCTCTAATATCATTTTCTTTTAATAGTTCAAGAATTTCTTTAGAATATTCTAAATGGTATTCATTATTAACGGGAATAATATTAACTTGAACAGGTGATAGCCAAATTGGGAAAGCTCCTGCAAAGTGCTCTATTAAAACACCAATAAATCTTTCAATTGAACCAAAAATAACTCTATGCAACATGATAGGTCTCTTCTTGCTACCATCTGCATCTACATAAGTCAAATCAAATCTCTCAGGTAAATTCATATCTAATTGAATTGTTCCACATTGCCATTCTCTACCTATAGAATCTTTGATATGGAAATCTAGTTTAGGGCCATAGAAAGCACCATCTCCTGGATTAACTTTATAATCTCTACCAGCATTTTTACAAGCACTAGCAAGTGCAGCTTCTGCCTTGTTCCAAACTTCTATATCACCAATATATTTTTCCTCAGGTCTAGTAGAAAGTTCAATAGTAAAACTCAAATTGAAAATATCATAAAATCTTTCGATAAATCTAATTAGTCTAATAACTTCTTCTTCAATTTGGTCTTCTCTCATAAAAATATGAGCATCATCTTGAGTGAAAGTTCTAACTCTAAATAATCCACTTAAAGCACCACTAGCTTCATGTCTATGCACAAGTCCAAGTTCTCCACATCTAATAGGTAAATCCTTATATGAGTGAATACTATTTTTATATACAAGCATTCCTCCAGGGCAGTTCATAGGCTTGATAGCAAATAACTTTTCATCAATTTCAGAAGTATACATATTTTCTCTATAGTTAGCCCAGTGTCCACTAACTTCCCAAAGTTCTTGATTTAACATAATAGGAGTTTTAATAAATTCATATCCTTCTTTTGCGTGTTCTTTATACCAGAAGTTTTCTAATTCATTACGAATAATCATACCATTAGGTAAAAAGAATGGGAATCCAGGACCATACTCACTCATCATAAATAAATCCAGTTCTTTTCCTAACTTTCTATGATCTCTTTTCTTAGCTTCTTCAAGCATATTTAAATGAGCAGCCAAATCTTCTTCATTATCAAAACAAATACCATAAACTCTAGTAAGCATTTTATTTTTTGAATCCCCTTTAAAATATGCTCCATTAACTTTTAGTAATTTATAGTGTTTGATTTCCTTAACTGTTTCAACATGAGGACCTCTACATAGGTCGGTAAAATCTCCTTGACTATAGCAAGTAATTACAGTGCTATCTTCCATGTTAGAAATAAGATCAACTTTATACTCATCTCCAGCAAACATTTCTAAAGCTTCTTCTCTTGATAATTCTCTTCTAACAATTCTTTTTCCATCTTTAGAAATTTTTTTCATTTCTCTTTCAATTTTTTCTAAATCTTCTTCTTTAATAACTTCATTTCCTAAATCCATATCATAATAGAAACCACCCTCTATTACTGGTCCAACCCAAAACTTTGCATTTGGATATAGGTGCTTTACAGCTTGTGCAAGCAAGTGTGCACAACTATGATTTAATACGCTTAACTTTTCATTTTCTTTAATATTTATCATTCAAATTTCCTCCTTTTAAAATAAAAAAACGCTCCTAAAATAGGAACGTGAAATTACGCGGTACCATCCTAATTCATAGATAATCATTTATATCTATGCACTCAATTACTTTAACGCAGTTAACGGCAATCCCATTACGGTGCAGCTAATAAGTAGTAAATATAATATTTCGCAATTTGCTTTCACCAACCGCAAATCTCTCTACATAAAAACATTATATTCATGTCTTATTTCATCGCAATTATTAATATAATATTCTACTTTTTATAATATGTCAATTTGTA
Source organism: Bacilli bacterium (assembly GCA_017517765.1). GTDB lineage: Bacteria > Bacillota_I > Bacilli_A > RFN20 > DUOF01 > RGIG6178. The sequence continues at coordinate 248,877 of JAFWYE010000009.1, forward strand.
TTTTAAATAAATAAAAAAAAGGCCCAAAGAGGGCCGAAAAGGGAATAAAAAAAGCCTGGCAATTTGCTATTCTCACGAGCCTAGACTCACTACCTTCGCCTCTACTGAGCTTAACTTCTGTGTTCGGGATGGGAACAGGTGTGTCCTCAGCGAC
>JAFWYE010000010.1 GCA_017517765.1 Bacilli bacterium
GTCGCTGAGGACACACCTGTTCCCATCCCGAACACAGAAGTTAAGCTCAGTAGAGGCGAAGGTAGTGAGTCTAGGCTCGTGAGAATAGCAAATTGCCAGGCTTTTTTTATTCCCTTTTCGGCCCTCTTTGGGCCTTTTTTTATTAGACAGGATATTACAAAATAAATAATTAAATAACAATATACTTTATGTGGTGATTATATGTATAAATTATTTATATTTATATTTTTTATAATTTTTTGTAATGTTAAGGTATGCTCAAAGGAGTTAATAGTTAATGAAGATGTATATGCATATGAAGAAGATAATAATATCTTAGTATATAAAGAAGGCATAAATACTCTTAGAATAGATCAATCAAAATTATTAGATTTAAATCAAAATAAAATTCTATTTAATTTGGATAATAAAATATACTTAATGGATTTAACTAATAATGAAAAAATATTTATAGATTATGGATATAATGGATTATTTTGGGAAAATCATATAGTTTATGAAAACAATGGAGATGAAAATTATAAATGTAAAAATATAATTAGTAATGATATTAAGAATTGCTATAAATTATATAAATTTAACTTAGACACAATGGAAAAATCATATTTATCTATACCCGGAAATGATTTGTTTTTAAATGATGTTGAGGAAAATAATTTAATATATAATTCAATACATTTATCAGATTTATATTGTAATAGCATTTGTTCATATATTGGAATTTATAATATAAAGACTGAAAAATATAAAATGTTAACTAAATATAATGATATAAATATTAATATGTCGGGAAATGGTTTTATAAGCGATGATGAAGTAATATTTGAAAACTACATGAATTTAAGTGATTGTAATGGAACACAGATTTTTAAATATAGTATTCAGAGTAATCAACTATATTTATTACCTGATGCAGATAAGTGTTTTAATAAAGAACTTGAGATAATAGATTTTAATAAAGGTTACTTTATTTTTAAAAGTAAAATTAACAATTACGAAGATAATTTAAAATACAACTATATTTATAGTGTAAGTGACCTTAAATATATAAAAACTAATTTATTAAATCCAATTGCAATTATAAATCAAGAAATTATTGGATTAAATAATGGAGTAGTTGAATACTCAAAAATAGATTTACAAGCCCCGTATATAGAGATAGGAAATGTTTATAATTATTTGGTAGGTAAATTAGATACTTTTAAAAAAAATATTTTTATTGAAGATGATTTGACCAACAGGGAAGACATTAAAGTTGAAGTTATAAAAGAAATAAAATTAGGAGATACACAGGCAGAAATAGAGGCATGTGATAAATTCAATAATTGTAAAAAAGAATTAATATTTGTTAATGTTATAGAGTTTGATAATGATAAACCACGTATTTATTGTGAGGATCTAATTTATTTGAGTAAAGGAGAAGTATTACTTATAAATGACTATGGTTATGCCTATGATAATATTGATGGAGTAATTTCTTTAACTTTGGAATCAGTTATAGATTATAGTATGAAAGAACAAACTATTATAATTAGTGCTGTTGATGCTAGTGGTAATCGTGTATATCAAAATATAACTTTAATTATATATAGCAATGATCTACTATATACATATTATTTTATAGTGCTTGCAGTATGGATATTTTTAGTTATAATTATTTATATTTTTAGGTTTAAAAAACATATCTAGTTTTGCTATAATAGACAAGGAAGGTGAGAGCATGGCTAAAATTATGGTTGGATTAAGTGGCGGTGTTGATAGTGCTGTTGCAACATATTTATTAAAGAAGCAAGGACATGAAGTAATTGCTGGTTTTATGCGTAATTGGGATAGTATGACCAATAATGATATACTAGGAAACCCTAGTAATCAAGATGATATATGTCCTCAAGAAAAAGACTATAATGATGCTAAAAGTGTAGCCAAAGCTCTTGGGGTAGAATTATATAGAATAGATTTTGTAAAAGAATATTGGGATCATGTATTTACTTATTTTTTAGAGGAATATAAAAAAGGTAGAACTCCTAATCCTGATATTTTATGTAATAAATATATAAAGTTTGATTCTTTTTTGAATTTTGCATTAACGCATAATGTAGATTACGTTGCCACTGGACATTATGCTAAAGTAAAACATTTTCCAAATGGGAAAAGTAAGTTATACAAAGCAAGTGATAAGAATAAGGACCAAAGTTATTTTTTATGTCAACTTAATCAAAAACAATTATCTAAAGCATTATTTCCTTTAGATGAAATTGATAAGCCTGAAGTTAGAAAAATTGCTACAGAATTAAATTTATCTATTTCTGATAAAAAAGATTCTACAGGTATTTGTTTTATTGGTGAAAGAAACTTTAAAGAGTTTTTGAAAAACTATTTGCCTGCTAAAAGAGGCGATATAGTAGATATAGAAACAAATATGGTTGTAGGAAAACACGATGGTGTTATTTACTATACAATTGGACAAAGAAAAGGTTTAGGAATAGGTGGAATAAAAGGTGTTACGCCTGGTAGTTATTTTGTTGTTAGTAAAGATGTAAATGAAAATATTTTATATGTTGCAAAGGGCGATGATAATGATTATTTATTGGCTGATTCATGTCTAGTTGAAGATCTTAACTGGATCGATGATGAAGTAGAAATGGATAATTTAGAATGTTGTGCTAAGTTTAGATATAGACAAGAAGATAAAGAAGTAACTTTAAAAAGAGTTGATGATAGTCATGTTATGGTTTATTGCAAGAATCCAATAAAGTCTATTACTAGTGGACAAGCAGCTGTATTTTATTTAGGAGAAGAATGCCTTGGTGGAGGAACTATCTGTAAGGTGTATCGTAATGGAAAGTTGTTAAAGTGTTAGTATGGATGAGGTAATTGGAAAATTAAAAGTAGTAGTTTTTCACAATAATGAAAACCTATATAGTGTAATTAAAATAAAAACAGATGAAGATGATAAATACCTTACGGTTGTAGGGAATTTTTCTATACCCAATAATACTAATAATTATAAATATTATGGAGAGTATTATAATCATCCAAGATTTGGTACTCAATTTGTTGCTACTAGGCATGAGGAATTATTACCATCAAGTAAGGAGGAAACACTTAGATATTTATCTTCTCCATTATTTAAAAGTATTGGATTAAAAACTGCTACAAAAATAGTTGATGCTTTAGGAGAAGATGCGTTAGAACAAATAAAGATAAATCCTAATATTTTGAATAGTATTGTAAGTGCAAAGCAAAAGGAAAGCATTGTTTCTCAACTAACTGAAGCTGATTATTTTGATGAAGCTATCAAATTATTTATGATGGATGGATTATCTATGAAGATGCTACTTAAAATCAGAAGTGTATATCAAGATGAGATGATTTCTAAAGTAAAAGCAAATCCATATAAATTAGTTGAAGATATAGATGGATTTGGTTTCAAATTAGCAGATGCACTAGCTAATAAACTGGGTTTTGAAGAACTAGATCCTAATAGAATTATGGCTGCATTATTGCATAGTGCTAATCAAGCAACCTTTGAGAGCAGTTCAACTTATACTAGTTTAGAAGCGATAATATATAATTTCAAAAAGATAATTCCTAATGTTGATGATACTAGTATTGATTATTATATAGCGATGCTAATGAGGGATGGGAAACTTTATAAAGAAGATGATAAGTATTATCCATACAAACAATATGAAGCGGAAATCATTAATTCTAAGGTTATATCTAGGTTTGTAAAAAGAATCATTAATGAAATACCAAGAAGTGATTTAGAAAAGAGTATTTCTGAAATAGAAAAAGATATAAATATCACCTATGATGATGATCAAAAAGAGTCTATTATAAATTGTATTAATAGTGGTATCTCAATAATTACAGGTGGTCCTGGTACAGGAAAAACTACTATTATAGATGCTATTATTCAAGTGTATGATTTATTGTATCCTAAAAATAAAATCATTTTGGCTGCTCCTACTGGAAGAGCTAGTAAAAGGCTCTCTTTAATTACAGGACATAAAGCTGCTACTATTCATAGCCATTTGAAATGGGATTTACATTCCAATACATTCTCTATTAATAAAGATAATCCTCTTCAGGGAGATTTATTAATCATAGATGAATTTTCAATGGTAGATAATATTCTTTTATCTAAATTATTAGATGCAAGTATGAACATATCACAAATTATTATAGTAGGAGATTCTGATCAATTACCATCAGTAGGCCCAGGAAATGTATTACATGATTTAATCGATTCAGATTTAATTAATGTAATTAAGTTAAATAAGATATATAGGCAAGATGAGGTATCTAATATTATAAAACTTGCTCATCATATAAAAAATAGTGAAGATATAAGTGAAGATTTTGAAAATGATGTAACATTTTATGAGACAAATAATATTAATATTAAAAATACAATTTTAGAATATATAAAGCTTGCCAATAAAAAAGGATATACTCAAGATGATATTCAAGTAGTTGCTCCTATGTATAGCGGGGTAAATGGTATAGATAATATTAATATGATGTTACAAGAATACTTTAATCCTAGAGATGAATTTAAACTAGAAATTAAACATGGTAGTGTTATATATAGAGAAGGAGATAAGATACTTCAATTAAAGAATCAAAATGAAGATGATGTATATAATGGGGATATTGGAACTTTAATTAGTATTGAGGATGATAAAGACAGTAAGGGTAAAAAGTTAGTAGTAGATTTCGATGGTAACTTAGTAGAGTATAGTAAGGGAGATTTAATTAATATTAGACATGCTTATTGTATAAGTGTACATAAGTCTCAAGGAAGTGAGTATCCATTAATTATTGCTCCATTTAGTTATAACTATCAAAGAATGTTAGCTAAAAATCTTGTTTATACTGCTATTACAAGAGCAAGAAAGAAACTTGTTTTAGTAGGTGATTATAATTCATTTTTATATGGTGTTAATAATGAAAAGTATCAAAAAAGATATACTGGGTTAAAAGAAAGATTAATAAAAAGTGTAAATAATTTATAATTGATAAAAATAATATGGGTGATTATTATAAAAAGAATAACAAACATATTATTTTTTATTTTACTTTTAATAGGAATAGTTTACTTATTAGATACACTAGGAATTATTGGTTTTATATCTGGATTATTTAAGGTGGTTATGCCTATTATTGTAGGGCTATTTATAAGTATTGTTATAGAAAGTGTAATATCGAGATTTGTAAATAAAGGATATCAAAGAAAGTGGGTTGTAATAATAACCTATATATGTATGATATTATTACTAATCTTATCTATAGTGCTTGTTTCACCTAGTATAATTAAACAAGTTAAGGTGTTTTTAACTACATTGCCTTTACTAATAACTAATATTAATAATTTGTTAGTACAATATCATATTGATTTAACTAATCTAATAAATTTAACTGACTTTAAATTTGATAAGATTATTAGTTATGTAGGAGGTGGATTTTCTATTATTTTTAATATTGGTATAACTATTTCGAGTGCTTTTTTTATTTCTTATGATTATCCAAAAGTAAAAGAAAAAGTAAAAGGATTAATACCAAATATCATAAAAAAAGAAGTTATATATTTCTTTTCTAAATATTTACCTTTTTTTTCAAAATATATTTATTCATTACTAATTGATAGCTTAATAACTTTTGCAATTTCATTTTTACTATTTATATTATTTGGAATAGATTATTCTCTTATTGGGGCTCTTATTATAACTATTACTAATTTAATTCCTTATATTGGTCCTATATTAGGAACCATACCACTTTTTATTATAGGATATAGTGTCTCTCCATATTTTGCTGTTACAAGCTTAATAATTGTTTTAATAGTGCAAATTATTGAATCTAATATAATTCAACCTCTTATATTTAGAAACGTAATCAAGATTCATCCACTTGAAGGAATAATTGGAGTTTTAGTTTTTTCTTACTTGTTTTCAGTAATTGGTATGATATTATCTCCATTACTAGTGGTTGCTTTCAAATTGCTATTTATTGAGAAATATAATAGTGAGTCACATCTTGGGGAGGAAAGCATATAATAGAGTGAAAACAAAGGAGGTACTAGTTGTGAATAATACAGGTTGTGGATGTCAAACTTATGGCGGAAATAGTAGTTATGGAAATGGCTTTTTAGTAATCTTAATATTGTTTATTTTACTTGCTATACTTGGCTGTTATTTCTTATAGTTTGTAGAATTGAAGTTATATAAGAGGTAGGAATACCTCTTTTTTAATTGATTATACATTAATTTAGTTGTATCCTTATTGTGGGTTGTGAATATATGTATATAGTGAGTAATGTAAAAATTGAAATAAATGAGAATAATATTAAAGAAGTTATTTCTAAAAAATTAAAAGTATCTTCTAATGATATTATTTCTTTTTCTTATTATAAAAAAGCAATTGATGCAAGAGATAAAAATCATGTTTTCTATATATGTCATTTTTTAGTAGATGTAAAGAAAAATGTTATAGGAAAAGTAAGTAAAAACAAAGATGTAAAAATTTATAAGCCATATATTTTAGAAACTTCTAAGATAACTACAGACAAGAAAATATATATAATAGGCAGTGGCCCTTCTGGATTATTTACCAGTTATGTATTAGCTCTTAATGGAATAAAAAATATAGTTATTGAAAGAGGAAGTAAGGTAGAAAAAAGAATCAATGATGTAAATGAAATATTTACTACTGGCATAATTAATCCAAATAGTAATCTTCAATTTGGTGAGGGAGGGGCTGGAACATTTAGTGATGGTAAACTAACTACAAATATAAATGATGAAAGAATAGAGTTTATCAAAAATACTTTTATAAAATTTGGGGCTCATGAAGATATTTATTATATGTCAAAGCCTCATATTGGTAGTGATGTACTAGTAGAGGTAGTAAAAAATATGAGAGAAGAACTTATCAAAATGGGAGTGGAATTTCATTTTGATACAACTCTTGTAGACTTTAATATAGATGAAGGTAAGATTAGTGATATATATTTAAAAAATAATGAAACTGGTACCATATCAAACAAGAAATGTGATCTTTTGATTTTGGCTACCGGTCATAGTGCTAGAGATATTTACTACATGTTAGATAAACATAATATATATCTAGAGAAAAAACCATTTTCTATTGGAGTGAGAATTGAACATAAAAAAGAAGATATTGATAAAGCTCAATATGGAGAGAAGTACTATAAATATTTACCTGCTGCAGATTATAAATTGGCTGTTCATTTGGACAACAATAGATCCTTATATTCTTTTTGTATGTGCCCTGGAGGAGTTGTGGTAGCTAGTGGTAGTGAAGATGGCTATATTGTTACAAATGGTATGAGTTATAATGCTAGAAATAAAGAGAATTCAAATAGTGCACTATTAGTGAATGTAAATGAAGATGATTTGGAAGAAGACCTTTTTGGGGGTATTAGATTTCAAGAAAAATATGAAAAACTAGCATATGAAATATCAATGAGTAATAAAGCTCCATGCCAATTGTTTGGCGATTTAATTAATAATGTTAGTTCAACAAACTATAAGAGTATTAAGCCTTCCTATCTTCCCGGTGTTACATTTACAAATTTAAGAAATTGTTTGCCTGATTTTGTTATTGATACTCTGATTAAAGGAATTCCTCTTATGGATAAGAAAATAAAAGGATTTGCTAATCCTGATGCCTTGTTAACTGCTCCTGAAACTAGAAGTAGTAGTCCAATAAGAATTGTTAGAGATGAATCATATCAAACTAATATTAAAGGAATATTTCCATGTGGTGAAGGAAGTGGATATTCTTCAGGAATTACTACAAGTGCACTAGATGGAATAAGAGTAGCTAATAAAGTAATAAAAGATATATTAAATAATTAAATAGTACTTGCATTAACTATCTAAATTTGGTAGTATATTAACGCTTTGTGCTGCAGGTGGTCCGCTTATAGTCACATTAATGAACACCCTAAGATATGGATGAATGGGAGGATGTAATTTATGAATATGAATTTAGTAAATGAAATTACAGCTAGCCAAATTAGAACTGATATCCCTGAGTTCTCATCTGGAGATACAGTTAGAGTTCATGTAAAAATCATCGAAGGAGACAAATCTCGTATCCAAGTATACGAAGGTGTAGTTATGTCTACTAGAGGTAGTGGAGTTAGTAAAACTTTCACTGTTAGAAAGATTTCTGCTGGACAAGTTGGCGTTGAAAGAACTTTCTTCTATAACTCACCAGTAATTGCTAAGATTGAAGTAGTAAGAAGAGGTAAAGTTAGAAGAAATAAGATTTCTTACTTACGTAAGTTATCAGGTAAAGCTGCAAGAATTAAAGAAGAACAATAAAAGTGACAAAGAAACCCATGGTTGGGTTTCTTTTTTTTTCTTATTTATATTATAATTTTATTGGGTGACACTTATGGAAAAATATTGTGAGATAATCAGTAAATCATTAATCGATTTTGAAGAAATTAAAATGATACTAGCGAATAATAATGTGATGCTAATAAGTGGTAACCAAATTAATGATAGGGTATTTTTAAAAAATGGAGTTTCTTTATCTAGTTCTAATTATAAAACTATCGTAGATAATTCTATTGTTATTTCTAGTGTAAATGACAAAAAATACCTTTTATATACAACTGGAGACTCTTATAATAAGCAAAGTAGTAAAATTGAAATTGTTAATGAAAAAGATTGCGAAGAATTTTTAAATCATATTGGATTTAAAGAAACATTTGAAGTTGATGCTGATTGTTATACTTATTCAGATGGAAATAATAGTTTAAATATTATTAATCTTATAAATATTGGGCTATATGTAAGTGTGAGAAAAGAAAATGCAACAGTAGATGAACTAAGGGAAATATTATCTTCATTTAATATTCCTTATGATGAGGCAGTTGTTGATGAGTCTATTGAAAAATTATGTGTAAATAAATTAAGGAGGCAGATGAAATGAAAAAAACTTGTTCTGTATGTAATGGGAGAGTTAAATTTGATGTCGAAACTCAAAAATATAAGTGTATAAAGTGTGGCCAAGAATATTTGGAATCTGTTACAAGTGAAGTTAAAGAAAAGGAATCTAAAGAAGAAAAAGATCCTAAAGAAATGATTAAATCTATAGTTAGTTGGGTATTAACTATTGTTATATGTTTAGTTAGTGCTAAATTATTTACTACTTTTGTAATAAGTAGTGTTGAGGTAGATGGTACATCAATGTATTCAACTTTGGATGATGGTGATAAGGCATTAACTGATGCATTATTTTATAAAATGGGTAAGATTAATAGATTTGATATTGTAATTATAAAAATGGATAGTGGTCCACATAAGGGTGAAAAACTAGTTAAAAGAGTTATTGCATTACCTGGGGAGACAATAGAGTATAAAAATAGCACTTTATATATAAATGGTGAAGTTGTTGAGGAAGACTTTATTGTTGATTTAGCTAAAGAAGCTACGGGTACTATAATTGAAACAAAATTAGGTGAAGATGAATATTTTGTTTTAGGAGATAATAGAGGGGCTTCAAGTGATTCTAGAAGATTTGGAGCAGTTGAAAAAAGTGAAATTAAGGGTAGAGGTCTTTTAAGATTTATGGTTTGTACTAAAAAGGATAGTAATGGAGAGTGTAGCAAACGTAAGTTTATTTGGCCTAGTGTAGTAGATTAGTAGATTTAAAATTGGAGGTGAATATAGTGAGTGAACAAAATGCATCAAAAATGAATATAAATTGGTTTCCAGGGCACATGTCTAAATCGTTAAGAGAAATAGAAACTAATTTGAAACTTGTAGATATTATTATAGAAATTGTAGATGCCAGAGCTCCTGTATCTAGTAGAAATCCAGAGATTATAAAATATAATAAGCCAAGATTACTTATTTTATCTAAGAAAGATTTAGCGGATGAAAATAGTGTTAAAAAATGGTTAGAATATTTTAAAAGTGATAATAGTCTTGCAATTGCTATGGATTTAAATAAAGGATTTAATGAAAAAGTTGTTATAAATAGCATTAATACTTTAATGAAAGAAAAAATAGAAAAAGATTTAAAAAGAGGAATAAGAAATAGAACTATTAGAGCACTAGTTGTAGGAATTCCTAATGTAGGAAAATCTACTTTTATAAATAAAATGGCACATAAAAAGGCTGCAGGAGTTGGAAATACTCCTGGATTCACAAAGAGTTTAAAATGGGTTAATACTGCAAATGTAGATTTACTTGATACTCCTGGTGTTTTATGGCCAAAATTTGATGAGAGTACTGGTATTAAGTTAGCTCTTATTGGAACTATAAAAGAAGAAATATTAGATCAAGATACCTTATCAAATTTACTTATTAATCTATTAATTGATAAATATGATAAAGAACTTGAGAAAAGATATAATTTGAATGAATATTCAAAAGAAAATATATATGAATGTATTTGTAGGAGCAGAGGACTATTACTAAAAAATAATGTTTTAGATATTTCTCGTGCTAAATATCTAGTATTAAAAGAATTTAAAGAAGGGTTAATTGCTAAAGTATGTTTAGAGTTACCAGGTGAACAATAATGGCTTCAATGGAATATGAAAATAAGTACTATGAACTTGGTTACAAAAGTGTTATGGGAATAGATGAAGCAGGTAGAGGGCCTCTTGCTGGTCCACTTGTAGTTGCAGGTGTTATATTTCCTAAGGGTTATGAAAATAGCCTTATAAATGATTCTAAGCAGTTAAGTGAAGCAAAAAGAGAATCATTATATGAAGTGATTAAAAAAGATGCATTACATATTATAGTCAAAATTATTGATGAAAGAACTATTGATAAATTAGATATTTATCATGCAACCAAATGGGCTATGGAAGAAATAGTTAAAGAAGCTAATGATAAATGTGATGCAGTATTAGTAGATGCAATGAAAATAGAGGTCAAGGATAAAGAGATATTACCACTAGTTCATGGTGATGCTCTTTCAACTTCAATTGCAGGAGCTTCAATTATTGCTAAAGTTACTAGGGATCATATAATGTATGAGTTAGATAAAAAATATCCTGAATATGACTTTAAAAATAATAAAGGGTATGGAACAAAAAAACATATGGAAGCGATTGATAAGTATGGTATAAGAGAATGTCATAGAATGTCTTTTGCTCCGGTATATAAAGCAGCAAGTCAAATGAAATTAGATATATAAGAAGGTGATTTAGGTGAAAATAGAGTTTGAAACAAAAATAAATGAACTATTAAACTATTTTCATTCTAATAATATAGAGGCATATCTTGTAGGTGGATTTATTAGAGATTATTTAACTAATAAAACTTGCTATGATTTAGACTTTTGCCTTGTTTCCTCTTATAAAGAAGCCTTGGATGCATTGAAATCTAAATATAGACTTGAACATATCGATGAATATGGTTGTATCAAGTTTAAAATAGGTGAATATGATATTGAGATTACTCATGCAAGAAAAGAAAGAGAGTATCTTGATTATAGACATCCATATGTAATTGAATTTACAAGTGATTTAAGTATAGATTGTTTGAGAAGAGATTTTACTATTAATGCTTTGTATTATAAAGATGGAGAGTTTTATGATTTTTGTGGTGCAATGGAAGATATAAAAAGTAAAACTCTAAGAGTAATAGGTGATACATTAACAAGATTTAAAGAAGACCCATTAAGAATACTTAGAATGATAAGATTTTCTTGTTATGATTTTGATATATCTATCAATGATAAACAAATTATTAAAGATAATGCTTATTTATTAAAAGAACTTAGTGAAACATCTTTTAATAAAGAATTTGATAAGATATTAATGCTTAATAATCTATATATAATTAATGAATATAAAGATCTATTTGAAAATTATTTTGACATTAAAATAAAAAAACTAATTAATCTCAATAAACTAACTTCCCTAGAAGAAAAGAAGACTTTTTTAGGTATTAAAAATAAATCTAATTTGTATAAATATCGTGATTTAAAATTATATAAAGATAAGTTTGAAATTAATAAACTTATTTACAAATATGGTGATACAGTAATTAAGGAATTATTATCTTATGATGATAAGCTTAATGAAAGAGGGCTAATGAGCATTTATAATGATATTATTCTTAATGGATATTATTCGAAAAAGGATTTAAAGATAAATCCTAATAAGATAATAGAACTAACTAATAAAAAAGAGTTAACAAGCTATTACATTGATATGATTTCCTATGAGATTATGAAAGGAAACTTAATTAATGAAGAAAAAGAAATAATAAAATTTTTAGAAAGGTTGATATAATGGAGTTTATTTATAAGTTATTTATAAAAGATAGCAAAACAGTTACAGAAAGTAATAGAGAGAAGTTTGGAATAGTATGTGGAGGAGTTGGAGTTTTTGCCAACGTTTTACTAGTTGTTTTAAAACTTATTATTGGAATTATTACTTCTAGTATCTCAATTATTGGTGATGCCATTAATAATATGAGTGACTCTCTAAGCTCTATTATTAATGTTTTCTCATTTAAAATAAATGCTAAACCTGCGGATAAAGAACATCCATATGGACATAGAAAAAGTGAGTACATAGGTGGTCTACTTGTATCTGTGCTTATTTTGTTTGTTTCATTTGAATTATTTAGTTCATGTATATCAAGAATAATAACTCCAGTAGAAACTACAATCAATTTAGCTTTATTAATTGTTCTTATTATTAATATAATCATTAAGTTATTTATGACTATCTTATATAGAAATACTTATAAGAAAATTAATTCAATTTCTCTTAAAGCTGCATATAAAGATTCATTAAATGATATATTGACTACATTTATTATTGTTGGTGGTTTATATACTGGTAGTCTATTTAAGGTAAATGTAGATGCATACTTAGGTATATTATTATCTATTTATATTTTTATAAGTGGTATTAATTTAGTTAGGGAGTCTATTGGAAAATTAATGACTGATACACTTAGTGGTGATCTTGTTGAAGAAATCATTGATAAAATTAGAGCTAATGAGCATGTCATTACAACTCATGATGTGTTAACACATAAGTATGGAGAAGGAAAAGCATTTATGTCAATTCATGTTGAAATGGATGCATCTTATTCTTTGCTTAAAGCTCATAATATTGTAGACAAAATTGAAAGAAAAATAAAAGATGAATATGATATAGATATTTTAATTCATATTGATCCTGTGGATTTAAGCGATGATGAACTAGCGAGCGTTAAAACTATTGTAGAAGAAGCACTTAAAGATATAGATGAATCCTTTTCTGCTCATGATATAAGATTAGAAAAAAGTGAAAATAGACTTTATTTTGATTTAGAAATGCCTTATAAATATCACACTAGAAGTAAAGAATTTTTAGATTTAGTTAAAAATGAAATAAATAGAAAAGTAGATTATAAGTTATCTATAGATATCAATTACAAATAAAAAAAGGTTGGGAATCCAACCTCTTTTTTTGATAATTGGTAACTTAAGGTATAAAACAACATTTAGTTAATCACTGGAAAGGGGTATCTTTCTATGAAAAAGTATTTTAATAAAGCAATTACCACTTATCTACCTACATTATAAGTCTAGGGCAAACAAAATTCAATAATTATTTTTTTAGTGGTGGAAAGATAAAAAATTTTTTATTGAAGGTGTTTTGTAAATGATATATTATATAGATGTGAGGTGTTTGTATGAGAAAGTATTCAAGTAAAGTATTTAGAAAATTATTAGCTAATAGAATAATTAATGAATGTGAAAGATTAAGAAAGTTTGATATAAGGGCTTCTTTTGGTGAAGAGTGTGATCACTATGATTCTAAACAAGATATTTTTATTTATAGAGAAAAAGATAGTAATGATTTTGTTGGAGTAGTAAAAGGAATTGCATTTGAATATAAAGCAAACACTATTTATTGTTTTGCTAAGGATAAAAAATATCCAAATTCTTTAGGGGTATTTAGAGTAATAACTGACGGAAACTATAGTGATGTCTCAAGTGAAATTAAATTCTTTGAAGCAGATTCAAAAAGAGGACAAGAATTATTGAGCAAGTATGAAGAAATTACTACATTAAAAGATAAATTTGTATCTAAAAGTAATAGTGTGAAAAGGTAATGAAAATTACCTTTTTTTATTCTTGGTATAAGAAAATTGTCGAGTGGAAGTTAATGAATTTGCTTACATGAAAAATTTTTGAATGTTAAAATATAAGTGTTGAATTAATGGCTAGAGAGGAGATACTTATAAATGAAATATAAAATAAATGATCATGTAATACATAAAAATGAAGGACTATGTGTAGTTAATGATATAGTTGTAATGGTAGGTAGAGAATATTATAAAATGAATGTCATAAATAAAAGCGAAAATACAACGATTTATTTACCAATAAGTAAAGAAGATGAAATGCTTATGGAACTTATGACAAAAAATGAAGCAGATATATTATTAGACTATATGAAGAGTCTAAAAGAGGAGATAGTAGAGTCTAGTAAAGAGAGAAGAAACGAATTTACTAAATTGTTATCTAGCGGAGATAAAAAAGATTTAGTTTATATAATTAAGTATTTATATCTTTTAAAAAAGGATAAAGATAAAAAGAATGTAAAACTAGGGGAACAAGATACCAATACATATAATAAAGCATGTGATTTATTATACGATGAGTTAGCAATAGTATATGATATAAGTAGAGATAAAGTAGAAGAATTTATTGCAAATAGAATGGAAAGTTGAATAAGTAATTGCTTATTCAATTTTTTAATATTAGTGACTTTAAAGCGTTTAAATTGTATAATTACTATGTGGTGATAATATGAAAAAGATAAAGGTAATGGTAAAAGATAAAAATACATTAATTTTGCTTGAGGATGCAAAATGTGATGATGTAATTGATTTAAGTGATCTAAATGAATTGGATTATGATCAAATTGAGTTACTTATAGAAAAAGGAAAAGATACTATATACTTAAAGAAACTTGAAGAATATAGAAAAGTTATAGATTTAGAAAACCAAAAGGTATTAAATTCAAAAGTTAATGAATTAAATAATATAATTAGTACCCTAAATAATAAGATTGACTCTATGAATAAAGAAAAGATATTTTTACTTAAAGATAAAGAAAATGAAGTAGAAAAAAGATTTATTGATGAAATAAATAAACTAAAGAATGAATTAGAAAGAGCCAAACTTAATAAAGACTATGAAATTACCTCAATTAAAAACGAACATAATTTAGTTATTAGTGATCTAAATAATAAAATTAATAATCACTCTGTTGAGTTAACTTATAAAGTAAAAGAAAAGGAAAGCGAAATTACTTCTTTAAAAGATAAAGAAATAGGAATTTTAAAAGAGGAATATGAAAATAAAATAAAAGAAAAGGATGAAATGATTAATTTACTTCAAAGACAAAAGGCTAGCTTAAATGTTAAACAAACTGGAGAAGATTTAGAGTCTTGGTGTAATAATGAAGTTATTTCATATATGCAAAATGGGTTACTTAATTGCAAATGGATTAAAGATAATGAAGTAATTAAAGACGAAGGGGAAAGTAAGGGAAGTAAAGCTGATTACATCTTTAAAATTTATGCTGGTGAAGATAAGAATGAAGAAGATTTATTGACTAGTATATGTATGGATATGAAAGATGAGAATCCAGATTCAGTTAATAAAAAAAGCAATGCTGATTATTATAAGCAATTAGACAAGAATAGAATTAAGAAGAATTGTAAATATGCCCTTCTTGTTTCTAATTTAGAAATTGATAAACCTAATGATTTGCCTATGTTTAAGGTTAGTGACTATAAAGATATGTATGTAGTAAGACCTGCTTATTTAATGACGTTTTTAAATATGATTGCTTCTCTTGTTTCTAGATTTGCAACACTTGTAAAAGCTGATAAACAAAGTAAGTTAGATCTTAAAAATGCAATTGACTTATCAAATCAATTTGACGAACTTAAATTAACGTATTTAGATAAACCACTTTCTAATTTAGAAAGTCATGTTAATGATATTTTAAAGCAAAATGAAGTTATAATGAATGCTAGTAATAAAGTTAGTGAATCGTGTAATAAAATAATTAATTCTTATATAAATCAAATTCATGATAAGTTAAGTAAATTTGAAATTAAAATTAATAAAGAATATAAAAAGTATGATAGGTTAGAGATGAATAATGAGACTAGTAATTAATAATGGCAAGATTGAGTTTGCTGGTAATGCAATAATTGAACATATTAATTTTGATATTAAAGATAATTCTAAAATTGCTATAATTGGTAGTAATGGTAGTGGGAAGACTAGTTTACTAAAAGTTATTGAAGGAGAATTAGATTTAACTTTTGATAGTAGTAATCTAGATGGCTATATTTCTAAGAGTAATGATTTTGATTTGGGATATTTAAAGCAAATATCTTTTAGTGATGATAGTATAACTTTAGAAGAAGCAATGCTAGAGTGCTATAAAAAAGTTATTGCTTTAGAAAATAGATTAAGAGAATTAGAAGAAATATTACAAACTGATATGAGTGATAAGGTTATAAGTGAGTATTCTAAAACACAAGAGCTATTTGAAAATATGGATGGATATTATTATCAAAAAGAATATAGTACTGTGCTAAAGAAGTTTGGGTTTACTAAAGATATGTTTAGTAAGCCTCTTTCTTCGTTTTCTGGAGGAGAGAGGACAAAGATTGCTTTTGTTAAATTATTACTATCTAAGCCTGATTTATTACTTCTTGATGAACCTACTAATCATCTTGATTTGGAAGCGATAGAATGGCTAGAAGAATATTTAAAGAATTATAAAAAGGCATTTATTGTAGTAAGCCATGATAGAGAGTTTATTAATCATGTGGCTAAAGAAGTATATGAAATTGAATATAATACTTTAAATAAATATAGTGGTAACTATGATGAGTATTTAATAGAAAAAGAAACTAGACATAAAACTTTAGTTAAAGAATATGAAAAGCAACAAAAGGAAATTGCACATCAACAAGAACTTATAGATAGGTTTAGATATAAGGCTACTAAGGCTAAAATGGTGCAATCAAGAATCAAACAACTAGATAAAATGGATGTTATAGAAGCGCCCAAAGAGACTAAGAAGAAGACTTTTAAAATGAATATTAATCCAGTTAGTGAAAGCGGTAAGGAAGTACTTTCTATTAGAGAACTATCAGTTGGATATAATAGCGAATTAGCAAAGATAAGTTTAGATATATATAAAGGGGAAAAGTTAGCTATAATTGGAGAAAATGGTAGTGGTAAGTCTACAATATTGAAAACAATTATGGGTATGATTTCTCCTCTTTCTGGAGAATATAAATATGGATTTAATGTTAAGATAGGCTATTTTGATCAACAAGTTGCTAGTAAAACTAGTGATAAAACCATTTTAGAAGATTATCAAGATACATTTCCTTTTTTAACTAATCAAGAGGCTAGAAACGATTTAGGATGTTTTCTTTTTAGTGGTAAAGATGTAGATAAGAAGATTAATGTTTTATCCGGGGGAGAGATAGTTAGATTATCTTTAGCTAAAATATTTAAAACTAGACCTAATCTATTGATTTTAGATGAACCTACTAACCACATGGATATAGTGAGTAAAGAAACTATTGAAAAGATGTTAAAGTCATATAAAGGAACTGTTATTTTTGTGAGCCATGATAGATATTTTGTTAGAAAGATTTCTGATTCATTGCTTGTTTTAAAGGATGGGGGAGTTAACTATTATCCATATGGATATAGTCAATACATGTCTAAAAAGGAAGATAAAACATTTATTGTTAAAGAAGAAGTAAAGAAGGAAAAACCGGTTGAAAAAAAAGATAGAAACACACTAAAAAAGGAGCTATCTAGTTTAGAGAAACTTATTAATGAAAAAGAAAATAGAATAAAGGAAATAGAATTAGAATTTGAAAAAGAAGAAGTATATTCTGATTTTATGATTATGCAAGAATTAGAAAATGAAAGTGAAGAGTTAGAAGATGAGATACAATCTTTGACTTTAAAATGGGAAGAGGTAGTTGTTCTTTTAGAGGAAAAAGGTATTTAAATATAATATTGATTATTAAATTAGGAGGAAAATATGATTTTTAAAAAAGCAAAATTTGATATAGATTATAATAATATTCCTAAGCATGTTGCTTTTATAATGGATGGTAATGGTAGATGGGCAAAGAATAAAGGATTAATGAGGAGTGCAGGACACAAAGCTGGAGCAGAAACATTATTTTCTCTAGCTAAAGATGCTAAAGAACTAGGAGTTGAAGTTGTTACTGTATATGCTTTTTCTACTGAAAACTGGAAAAGAAATAAGGAAGAGATAAATTATATATTTAAGTTAATGGAAACTGTATTTGAAGAAAAATACGAAGAAATGCAAAAAAATAATATTAAAGTTAGAATGATAGGAACTCTAGATAGATTAGTTGGTGAATATGATTCATTAAAGAAAAAAATAGAAAAGATTATTGATGATACTAAAAATAATGATGGCATAACTTTAAATATCGCATTTAACTATGGAAGTAAAGATGAAATAATTAGAGCGGTTAGAAATATAAGTAAAGATGTTAAAGAGGATAGGATTAAGATAGATGAGATAAATGAAGACTTATTTGAAACATATCTTATGACACATGGATTGCCTAAAATTGACTTAATGATTAGAACAAGTGGTGAACAAAGATTATCTAACTTTTTGTTGTGGCAACTAGCTTATACTGAGATGATTTTTACCTCTACATACTGGCCGGATTTTAATTCAAAAGAATTGAAAAAGTGTATTTTAGAGTATCAAAAACGAGATAGAAGATACGGAAATGCTAAATAATAAGAAACATAATTAATCAAATATAATGTAAAAAAAAGTAAAAAATAATATACTTTAATTAAGTGGTGATTAATATGAAAAAGTGTATTATTTTTTTATTGTCAATATTTATGATAACTATATCGGGTTGTACTATTGATTATAAAGCTTATTTTGCTTTTTATGGAGATGATATATTAAATGGTGAAACCCCAGGGGGGCAAACGCCTCCAGAGAGTGGAACTACCCAACCTGGCCAAACTCCAGGAGGAGAATCAGGAAGTGGAACTACTCAACCTGGCCAAACTCCAGGAGGAGAATCAGGAAGTGGACAAACTCCAAGTGTATCACCAGGGACTTTAATGAGTACGATTATTCCTGATGGAGTATTATCATATCCTAGTAATAACTCGGCTTTGATTGCAGAAAGAGGAGATTATTATGAGTATGCAACAGATATTAGTGTGTACTCAAGTTATTATTCAAGTGAGTATGACACATTATATATTGCCTACACTAAGAATGGAGCAAACACTCAAACTTTAGATGCTAGAGATTTAGCTTTAATTGAAGAACATATATTATATTATTTTGTAAGTGATGCTAGAAAAAGCGAATATAGGGATTATATTAATGTAATAAGAATTTATTCGGATTATGCTACAAGTGCATGTAGATCACCAATGGATCCTAGTTATTCTCAAATCATGGGGTGCGCAGATTATGATCAAGTTGATGCAGCGATTAATTTAAATGGTGTTAACTCAATGAATGAGTTTTTAAACGATACAATGGGATATCAACCAAAACGTGATACATTTGCTCATGAATATGGTCATGTATCTACTTATTATCATATGATTCTAAAAAATAGAGGAAATTATGAGGAATATCTAAAAATTAGATTAGGGGATCAATATGATGTGATTTATCCTGATGGTTTATTACAAGAGTATGATAGTAATGATACATATTATATTCAGCCTTCAGAGATTTTAGCAGATGATTATGTAGATATGTATTACGATGTAAGTCAAAAGGCTGTTACAGATCAAAATGATTATGATATATCATATACTGATGAAAGAAACTCTTTAACAGGTACTAGTGCAGTAAAAGATTTAAATACAAATCCTACTTTGTATGCTAAAGTAAAAGCTTACTATAACAATTATTTAAATAAAGAGGAAAATGTACTTTCTACCCCAAAAGTTGTAAATGCTACAGGAAAAGTTTATGGATCTATTAAAGCGGTAACTGATGGAAGTGCTATTCTTACATTATCTGCTAAAAAAGCGATTGTAATATCTGAAGTGATAATTAATGGAGTAACATATTACAAAATTATCTTGTCTAATATAACTAAAGCATCTGAAAGAGGCGGAGATTTAAGAGATTACACAAAGAACGTTGGATATATATTAAAATCTAATTGTACAATCACTAGTGGTAGTGTCTTAAAATTCACAAGATTTAATGGAAGTACTATAGAATCAAATTCTTATATACCATTAAATTCCTCTCATATATCTGGATTGCCTTATTCAGTAGACTTGCTTCCTCACTATGAATTCTCGTATTTTGTTGAGACAAGCGGCAAGTTAGAATTATATAATTTATTTGATTCTACATTTGGAATTCAAAAATTCTCATCTAGTCAATTCAAATAAAAATAAGAAAACCAATTTTTGGTTTTTTTATTTTACTTTTATGCTATACTAAATAACGTAGTTAAAGGGGTAGATGTAGATGAAGGGATTAATAATTAAATCGCCATGGATTGATTATATTCTAGATAAAGAAAAAATATGGGAAATAAGGGGTAGTAGTACTACCATTAGAGGTCCTATTTTACTTATAAAGAGTGGTACTGATAAAGTATATGGAGAGTGTAATTTAGTAGATTGTATAGAACTTGATTATACTGGCTATAAAAATAATGTGAGTAAGCACCATATTACACAAATAACAAGTGATATTTTGCCATATAAGAGAACTTATGCTTGGGTATTAAAAGATGTAGTTAGATATGACACACCTAAAAAATATACCAAAAAACCAGGAGCTATTGTTTGGGTGAATGTTGAAACATTCTAGGAGAAATTAATGAAAACACATTACAAAAAAGATTTTAATAGGGACAAAACAAATCATAAAAATGAAAATACTAGTAAAGATTACGTCGTAAGAAATAAGACAATCCTACTAGATTTTTTGCTTGCTAATGTAAAAGGACAATCTAGAAATAATATAAAAAATTTATTGACTAGAAAATACGTTTTGGTAAATGGGAGTGTTGTGAGCCAATATAACTATGAATTATCTGTTAAAGATATTGTTTCTATTTGTAAAAATCCAGTTAATACAAATCAAAAAGAGAGTGTTCGCTATAGCAAAAATAAGAGTAATTTAGATATTATTTACGAAGATGAAAATATAATTGTAATAAATAAACCTGCAGGATTACTATCGATTGCAAGTGATAATGAAAAAGTAGAAACAGCTTACAGATTGGTTTTGGACTATGTTAAGAAAAATAACCCGAGAAGTAGAGTATATGTAACTCATAGAATTGATAAAGAAACTTCAGGAGTTTTAATGTTTAGCAAAAGTGAAAAGTTAAGAGATGAACTTCAAGATAACTGGAATGATATAGTTTCTAAAAGAGGTTATTATGCCCTAGTAGAAGGAAAACTAGAGAAAAATGAAGATACCATAGTAAATTATTTAATGGAGACTTCTACTAATGTTATGTATGCTAGTAATGACAAAAAACATGGCAAAAAAGCTGTGACTCATTATAAAGTTATTAAGTCTAGTTCTAAATACAGTCTTTTAGATGTAAATATAGATAGTGGAAGGAAAAATCAAATTAGGGTGGCACTATCTAACATTAATCATCCAATAGTTGGAGATGATAAATATGGTAATAAAGTTAGTGTTATTAAAAGATTAGGACTTCATGCATATGAATTAGATATTACTATATCTAACAAAGAGTATAAATTTGTTGCAAAGATGCCGTCTATTTTTAATAGTGTCTTTTCTAAATAAAAATATATTTTTTTTATGGATTTATATAGAATCATGATATAATTTTTATATCGAATATACTTGAATTCTTTTAGGGGGAGTAGTTATGGTAAGAAGATTAGATGATACTAAGGTTGGAGAGTATAAAAATAGTTGGTTTTTTGAACTTGTACAATTACTTATTTCAATACTTGGATGTATAGCGGTTTTTTTAATTCCTATAACATATAATGTTGTTAAAGGGGAAAGTGAAACAACAATGACAGCTATGTCACCTGTGAACTATTTGTTCTCTGATCCAGCTGGTTGCTATACTAAAGTTTTATCAATAGCAATACTGGTGTTTTTTGGCTTTTTATTGCTTAATATATTTGCTTTGCTAGCAATACCAAAAGTTAGCAAGTCTGTCTATGTGAAAGTTTCAAAAATCATTGAGGGCATTTTGGCTCTTGTGTGCATTGCTCTACTTTCATATTATATGGTTCATTTATTCAATAGTAGTTATTTTGTGAATATGGATCATGTTGAGGGAATGTATAAATTAGTTATAATTTATATTGGCATAATAGGTTTTGCGCTTATTAATTCAATATTTGTTTGCTTTACTTCAAAAAAAGTATCTATTTATGACTAATTTCTAGTATTTATTAAAAATATTATTGTATAATTTTATTGTGACTTAGGGGGAATTAACGATGGATAAGAAAGTAATTCAAGAAGAAATAGATGTATGTAACAGTATCCTTGCAAAGTTTAAAGATGAAATGGCTGATTGCAAGGCAGATTATGATAAATTAAAAGAGTTAGAACCAATTGATGGAAATAACCCTAATTTTAAGAAGGCTTTTATTGCAGTTAAGGAAAGACATGATGATATTGCGCTAAGTGTAAAATTAATTAGAAATAGACTTGATAAATTAGCTGAAGATTTAAAGAATGCTGAATAGTTTATGAATGTCATTGATTTTATAAAAATTAATGGTCATAAAAGTTTTTCTGTATTACCTTTTAGTGAGATTGATGCTCTTGCTTTAGCTCAACTCTCATACATGAATTATAATGAATTAATTACTAGTTTTGATGACGTTATAGATGGAAGTAATCTAGATGCCTACGAAACTAGTATTTTATTATCCTCTAGAAATATGGGTGATACAAAAAATGATGAAAAATTAGTAAAGGAAATATTGTCTTCAAAAAGATATCAAGACCTAAAATTTGCACATTACATAAACGATCATAGTGAGAAACAATTCTGCGCAATAACATTTATTTTTAAAGATTTTATTTGTGTTTCCTATATGGGAACAGATGATACAATTGTCGGTTGGAAGGAAGATTTTGCTCTGTCTTATTTACCTGAAATAGCTAGCCACAAAGAAGGACTTTCCTACCTTGAAAAGATAGCTTGTAAGTATGATTTACCGATAGTATTAACAGGGCATTCTAAAGGTGGCAATGTTGCGATTTATTCATATCTTAATTCAAGTGAAAATATAAAGAAGAGAATTACTAAAGTGTATACCTATGATGCACCGGGATTCAATAAAGAAACCATTGATAAAATTATTGATGATACACTAATTGATTCTTATATACCTGAATCATCTTTTATTGGACTTATAATGCATCAAGTAAAGGATTGTAAGATTGTTGCCTCTAATAAACCATTCATGTTTCAACATAATATTTATAATTGGTTATTAGATGAAAACGGATTTTTATATGAAGAAAAACTTGCCAAAAAATCTGTTGCCTTTGCAGAATCTAATAAGGCTTGGATTGATAGTTTTACTAATGAAGAAAGACAAGTTTTTTTTGAAACTGTCTTTGATTTATTTGAAAATAATGACATAGATTCTTTTTTAGAATTAAAAAAGAACTCTAAAGAGAAGATTACTAAAATAATAGATAGTAGTGCCAAGATAAGTAAAGAGCACAAAGAACTAATGAAATCAATTATAAAAAGTTTGATTTCCTTGTATTTGAAGATACTATTTGATAGAAAAAACTAATAATTAGTGATATAATGTAAAAGTTTTAAGGGAGTGTGTTAAAGTGAAAGCGTCAAAAATGTTAATTTCAACACTAAAAGAAGCACCAAACGAGGCTATTATTGATAGCCATATTTTATTGTTGCGTGCTGGTATGGTTAGAAAACTTGTTTCTGGAGTATATAACTACATGCCCATGGGAAAAAGAGTACTTAATAAAATTCAAGAAGTAATAAGAAAACATATGGATGAAGCAGGAGCTTTGGAAATACTATGTAGCGCTGTTCAACCTAAAGAGTTATGGGAAGAAAGTGGAAGATGGTATAAATATGGTCCTGAACTTATGAGATTTAAGGATAGACATGATCGTGATTTTTGCTTAGGTCCTACTCATGAAGAAATTTTTACAGACATTATAAAAAATGAGGTTAAGTCATATAAAAATTTACCTTTAAATATTTATCAAATTCAAACTAAATATAGAGATGAAATGAGGCCAAGATTTGGACTTATAAGAAGTAGGGAATTCTTAATGAAAGATGCATATAGTTTTGATGTAGATGAAGAAGGACTAGATAAGTCATATGAGTTAATGAAAGAGACTTATAAAAAGATTTTTGATGAACTTCATTTACATTATCAAATAGTATTAGCAGATACTGGTGCTATTGGGGGAAATGGTTCACATCAATTTATGGCCTTAAGTGATGTTGGAGAAGGAAACATTGTATATTGTGATAGTTGTGGCTATGCTGCAGATGAAGAAAAAGCAGAGTCTAAAATGGAACCATATAATACTGATGTTGTTGTTCAAGATTTGGATGAGGTACATACACCTAATGCAAGAACTATTGAAGAAGTTTCTAGTTTCTTAAACATTAGTGAAAAAGACTTAGCTAAATGTCTTATTTATTATGCTAGAGATAAGTATGTTTGTGTTCTTATAAGAGGAGATAGAGATGTTAATGAAATCAAATTAGGCCATGCATTAGACGTTGCTGAGTTTGAACTTAGACTAGCTAGTGATAGAGAAATTGAAGAATTAGGTTTAGTAAAAGGATTTATGGGTCCTAGGGGAATGCCTTTAGAGATTATCATGGATCTTGAAATAGCTGAGCAAAAGAATTTTGTTACAGGTGCTAATAAGGCAGATTATCATTTAATTAATGCTAATTTAGATAGAGATTTTAAGGTTAATAAAATTGCAGATATTAGACTTGCTAAAGATGGAGATATATGCGCAATTTGTGGTAAGCCAATGAAAGGTGAAAAAGGTACTGAAGTTGGCCAAATCTTTAAATTACAAGACAAATATAGTAGTTCTATGAATTGTACTTATTTAGATGAAAATGGAGTTAATAAACCAATGATTATGGGCTGTTATGGTATTGGGGTTAGTAGAACTCTTCAAAGTATTATTGATCAATATCATGATGAATATGGTATTAAATGGCCAGTTAATGTTGCTCCATATCATTTGGTTGTAGTTCCTGTTAACTATAAAGATGAAGAAATGAAAAAACTAAGTGATGAAATCTATAATGAATATAAAAAATTAGATAACGAAGTAATTTTAGATGATAGAGACTATAAACCTGGATTTAAGTTTAAAGACTGGGATTTGATTGGTATACCATATATGATTATCGTTGGTAGAAGAGCAAATGAAGGTATAGTTGAAGTAAAAGATAGGTATACTAATGAAAAAGTAGAAATGTATGCTAATGATGCAATTGAAATGGTAAATAGGATGATTAAGTATCAATTAGGGGAGGAAATGTAATGGCAAAGAAATTTTATATAACTACTCCAATATATTATCCAAGTGGTAATTTTCATATTGGTAATGCTTATACTACAGTTATTGCTGATTGTATTAAAAGATATAAACAAAATAGAGGCTATGATGTATTCTTTTTAACTGGTACAGATGAGCATGGTGAAAAGATTGCCACTAAAGCTAGTGAAGTAAATAAAACACCTCAAGAATATGTAGATGATATTGTTTCTAGAGCTAAAAAATTATGGGCTGAACTTGGCATTAATTATGATGATTTCATTAGAACTACTGACGAAAGACATGTTAAGGTTGCTCAAGATGTATTTTCTAAATTTTTGGCTCAAGATGATATTTATAAAAGTAGCTACAAAGGGTTATATTGTAGGTCATGTGAAGCTTATTGGACTCCTACACAAGTTGGAGAAAATAATGAATGTCCTGATTGTGGTAAGGTAACAGAAGTTAAAGAAGAAGAAGCATATTTCTTTAGAATGAATAAGTATGCTCCTTGGCTTATTAATTATTACAAAGAACACCCTGATTTTGTAGTGCCTCATGCTAGAATTAATGAAATGCTAAATAACTTCTTATTGCCTGGTTTAAATGATTTGTGTGTATCTAGAACTAGCATTGATTGGGGAATTGAAGTAAAAGAAGATCCAAAACATGTTATTTATGTTTGGATTGATGCTTTAACTAACTATATTAGTGCATTAGGTTATAATAGTGATGATGATTCTAGATTTAAGAAATATTGGGAAGATGAAGATTGTGAAGTTGTTCATCTTATGAGTAAGGAAATTATTAGGTTCCATACTATTTATTGGCCAATTATGCTTAAACAATTAGGATTAAGATTACCATCAAAAATCTATTCTCATGGATGGGTTTTAATGAAGGGCGGTAAGATGTCTAAGAGTGTAGGTAATGTGGTGTATCCAGGATATTTAATTAATAAATATGGAGTTGATACATTAAGATATTACATGACTAAGATAGTTCCATTTGGACAAGACGGTACATTTACTCCAGAAATGTTTATTGAAAATATTAATACTGATTTAGTGAATAATATTGGAAATTTATTATCTAGAACAGTAGCAATGATTATTAAGTATTTTGATGGAGTTGTTCCTAGTATTGATGAATCTTGTATAAATGAATATGACACTAAGTTAACTAGTGCTATAAACAATCTAGTAGACAAGTTTGAATCTAATATGGATGAGATGAAGTTGACTGAAGGTATTACTAATATCTTTGAAATTGGAGATTACGCTAATAAATATATTGATGAAAAAACTCCTTGGATTTTAGCAAAAGATGAATCTAGAAGAGGAGAACTTGCTAATTGTATGAACTTGCTTGCAGAAGCATTAAGAAAGATTGCAATTATGTTTACTAGTTTCTTTGTAGAAACTCCTGAAAAGATGTTTGCTCAACTTGGTACAAAAGAAGAAAATAAAGCTTATTCTACATTAAGGGAAAATTTAAGTGCTGGATGTAATGTGAGTAAACTTGAACCTTTATTTACTAGATTAGATGTAAATGTTGAAGCTGAATATATTGATAATAAAATGAAAGAAGGATTACCTTATTAAGGGATAGCTAAGGCTATCCTTTTTTGTTGTTCTAAAAAATGTTGTATTTGAATATATACAATTAGGGGGAATAATAATGAAGGCTAAAAAAATAATTTCTTTTTGTTCTATGTTTAGTTTGGTATTAATTTTATCTGTATATTATGTTTTATCACCAATTGGAGTAACTGATCAAAGTGTTTCTAATATTGAAAATAACGAAGGAGTTAATGTTGAAATTGTGGATGGGGAGAGTGCTTATTTTAAAAATTTAGATGTTTTAAAAGAAAGTGCTTACCTAGAGGAGATTAAGGCTCTTGATGCAATTGTGGCAAGCAAAGATGCAACAAGCGAAGAGAAAGTGGCGGCACTTGAAGCAAAAAATAATAAAGCTAAATTAAAAGAAAGTGAGAAGTCTTTAACTAAGGTTATAAAAGATAAAGGATATGAAAATGCTTATGTAGAGTATGAAAACAATACAATTAATATTCTTGTTTCTAAAAAAGATGCTACAAGTAGTGATGCGCAATTAGTTATAGAATCTATATATCCACTTATTGATATAAATAAGACACCTATTGTAACTTTTAAAGGGTAATAATGTAAATTTGACTACTTTTGTTGCAAGATTGATAGTCTTTTAATATAATTAAACCTGAAGGTAGGGATATATTATGGCACAAGCAGATTATCATTATATTGAAAACTATTCTAATGTAGGAAAAATTGGTATTTCTTATACAGCAATGGGAGAAATGCTAAAAGAAAATATTAAAGACATTGAACATGTAACAATTTCTAAAGGTATTACTTTTGAAGTTGGTAAAGATAAAGTTTTAAATGTTAATATTGGATTAAAAGTTGATTATGGGACAAATATTAATGATGTTAGTGAACTAATTCAAGAAAGAATTTGTACTGCATTAGCTAATATGTGTGAGATTACAAACGTTAAAACAAATATTAAATTAGAAGGGATAATAGTGAAATAATAACTCATTTGAGTTATTTTTTACTTGGATAAAAAATGAAAAGACTAGATAAATTAAGAGGTTTTTTATTAGGAAATAATGCAGATGGAATTATTGTGAGTAGTTATCCAAATATCTTTTATTTTAGTGAATTTACTAGTGAAAATGCGCTTCTTTACATAACTAGAGAAAAAGCATATTTGATTACAGATTCTAGATATACAATACAAGCAAAAAAAGAGGCAAAAGGATATGATGTTATAGTCTTTAAAAATGGATTTTTAAAAGAATTAGAAAAACTTATTATTAAAGGAAGTAATATTCTTTTTGAAGAATCTATGACTTATGCTAGATATAATGCCTATTCTAGTAATTTAGAGTGTAATTTGGTCGCCACAAATATTGATTCATTAAGAAATATAAAAGATGAAAAAGAGATTAAAAATATTAAAAAAGCATGTGATATTGCTAGTAAAACATATGATCATATAATAAATTTTGTTAAACCTGGAATGAAAGAAAAAGAAGTTGCAAATGAAATGATTCATTATATGAAAAGTTTAGGTGCTAGTAAAGAGTCTTTTGAAACAATAGTGGCTAGTGGTAAAAGAGGAGCAATGCCTCATGGGACTGCCTCTAATAAAGTGATTAGAGATGGAGATTTTGTGACACTTGACTATGGTTGTATATATAATGGGTATTGTAGCGATATAACTAGAAGCTTTTTAGTTGGTAATGACAATAAAGAAATGATTAAAATATATAATATTGTAAAAAAAGCTCAAGAGTTAGCTGTTAAATCGGTTAAAGCAGGAGTTAGGGCTAGTGAAGTTGATAAAGTTGCTAGAGATTATATTACAAGTAAGGGATATGGAAAATATTTTACTCATTCAACTGGGCATGGACTAGGAATAGAGGTGCATGATCCTATATCAGTTTCTTCTAGAAGTGATATGGTTTTAGAAGAAAATATGATTATTACAATTGAACCAGGTATTTATATTAAAAATCTTGGTGGTATAAGAATAGAAGATGATGTTTTAGTTACTAAAGACGGCTATAAAATATTAACTAAAGCGAGTAAGAAACTTATAAAAATAACTGAATAGGTATGTATAACATACCTTTTTTTTCATTTAGATGATTTTATAGTTTATTTAAATATTATTTTGTGATAGAATTTCTAAGGATTGAGGTGAGAATTATGGCTACTAGTAGAAGTAAATTACAAGAATTATCAGTATTTGCCATATACCAATACTTATTTTATTATGAATATGAACAAAGACCTGGATTAAAAGAAATAATCGAAGGTGTTTTTGGTTGCCCTAGTAAAGAATGTGATGAATTTGCTAAGGAATTAATAAAGGCTGCAATTAAGAATGCTGATTCTAGTATTAAAGAAATCAGTGTTTATTTAAATAATTGGCAATTTGAAAGATTAAATTATGTTGAGCAAGCTATACTTTTATCTGCTTATACTCAAAATAAATATCTTAATCAACCTAAGCAAATTGCAATTAATGTTGCAGTAGATTTGGCTAAAAAATACGGTGATGAGAATTCATATAAATTTATAAATGGAGTATTAGATAACTGCTTATGCTAAATCACAATGTTAATGTCATTAGTGTTAGCCAATTAAGTTTTTATTTAAAAAATGTTTTAGATAATGATGTTGTTTTAAATAATCTTTTAGTAAAGGGAGAAATAAGCAACTTAAAATATCATCCTAGTGGACACGTTTACTTTTCGCTTAAAGATCAAGATAGTGTAGTTAAATGTGTCATGTTTTCTAGTTATGCCTCTAAATTGACTGTTACGTTAAAAGAGGGAGAAAAGATTATTGTAAATGGAAGTTTAAGCTTATATCCAGCTTCAGGGTCTTATCAAATATATGTAAAAGGATTAGAAAAAGATGGAATAGGTAATTTGTATTTAGAATTTGAAAAGCTAAAGAAAGAACTAGAGCAAAAAGGACTATTTTCTCCATTACATAAGAAAAAATTAAAAGAATTCCCTTTTACTATAGGAGTGATTTCAGGAAAAACAGGTGCTGGCTTAAGAGATATATTAACTATTATTAAAAGAAGATGGCCAATAGCAGAAATTATAGTCTTTCCATGTCTAGTCCAAGGTAATGGTGCAAGTGAATCTATTATTAGAGCATTAGATGAAGCTAGCAAATTTAACCTTGATTTAACTATCTTGGCTAGAGGTGGGGGTAGTCAAGAGGACTTATGGTGCTTCAATGATGAAAAATTAGCATATGCAATTTATAATTATAAGACACCTATTATTACAGGAATTGGGCATGAAATAGATTTTACAATAGCAGATTTTGTAAGTGATTGTAGGGCTCCAACTCCAAGTGGGGCAGCAGAAATGTCAACTCCTGATATTGAAGAGGTCAAAACACTTATAAAAAATTATAATGAAATCATAAAGCATAGTTCTAAAAAGCTAGTTATGGATAAGCGAAATATATTACTTGACTATGAATCATATTTAACAAAAGAATATTTTGATAAATTATTAGAAAACAAAAGAGAAACACTAAAAGATAGAAAAGAGCAATTAAGAATCAGTTATTTAAACTTTAGTAAGTTTTATAAAGGAGAAATAGTGGATCTTAATAAGACTTTAAAGGTTGAATATAGTCATTATTTGGCTAATGTAAGAAATATATTAAGCAGTGAAATTAAAATATTAGATAACATATCGCCACTTAAAGTACTTTCTAGAGGATATAGTTTAGTAAGTGGTGTTGAAGGTGTTATTAACAGTGTAAATAAAGTAAATGTTGATGATGTAGTTAAAATAACTATGTCAGATGGAAAAGTATATGCATGTATTACTAGAAAGGATGATAGCAATGGAAAATAAGACATTTGAAGAAAATTTAGCAAGGCTTAAGGAAGTCGTAAGATTAATTCAAAGTGGTGAACTTAATTTAGATGAATCTATTGAGGTTTTTAAAGAAGGAATAGAGCTTAGCAAATATTTGGAAGAAAAACTTTCTAGTATTGAAAATAAAGCAATAAAACTATTTGAAAATAATGAATTAAAAGATTTTAATGGTGAGGAGTAATTAGTATGGATAAGTCTAAGATTAGAAACTTCTCTATCATAGCACATATTGATCATGGAAAATCTACTTTAGCAGACCGTATCATTGAGTATACTGGTACAGTAAGTAAAAGAGATATGAAAGCACAACTACTTGATAATATGGATATTGAAAGAGAAAGAGGAATAACAATTAAATTAAATACGGTAGCTTTGACTTATTTAGCGGATGATGGAAATGAGTATACATTTCATTTAATTGATACTCCAGGCCATGTTGACTTTGCCTATGAAGTTAGTAGATCACTTGCTGCATGCGAAGGTGCATTATTAGTTGTAGATGCAGCGCAAGGTATTCAAGCTCAAACAATTGCTAATGTGTATTTAGCCCTTGATAATAACCTTGAGATAGTACCAGTTATAAATAAGATTGATTTACCTGCGGCTAGACCAGATGAAATTAAATTAGAAATAGAAAATGTTCTTGGCATACCATGTGATGAAGCTCCACTTATTAGTGCGAAAACAGGTCTTAATACAAAAGATGTTTTAGAAGCTATTGTTAAATATGTACCTGCTCCAACAGGTAGGGATGAAAATCCTTTACAAGCGCTTATTTTTGACTCTTATTATGATGCCTATAGAGGAGCAATTGTTTTTGTAAGGGTAAAAGAAGGAACAATTAAAGTTGGAGATAAAATTAAAATGATGGCTACAGGACAAGAATATGATGTTCTTGAACTTGGTATTAGAACTCCAGGAGAAGTAAAAAAAGATCAATTAGTCGCAGGAGAAGTTGGATGGATTGGTGCATCAATTAAACAAGTTAGAGATGTAAGAGTTGGTGACACAATAACTTCAGCAGCTAACCCATGTAAAGAACCACTTCCTGGATATAGAGAAATGGAACCGATGGTTTATTGTGGTATTTATCCAATTGATAATGCTAAATATAATGATTTAAAAGAGGCGTTAGAAAAATTGAAATTAAATGATGACTCTTTAGTGTTTGAACCCGAAACATCTCAAGCTTTAGGATTTGGTTTTAGATGTGGTTTTTTAGGATTGTTGCATATGGATGTAACTCAAGAGAGAGTAGAAAGGGAATACAATATTCCTCTTATTGCTACAGCTCCTTCAGTTATTTATCATGTATACCTTCATGATGGTAGTATGATAGAAATAGATAACCCTAGTAAGTTACCTGATATGACAAGGATAGAACGTATTGAGGAACCAATTGTTAGAACAACTATTATGACTCCAAATGAATATGTAGGTCCTTTAATGGATTTGTGTCAAAAGAAAAGAGGAGTGTATAAAGATTTAATTTATATTGATTCTAATAGAATGGAACTAGTATATGAATTGCCACTATCAGAAATTGTTTACGATTTCTTTGATAAATTAAAATCATCTACTAAAGGTTATGCTTCTTTTGACTATGAACTATGTGGTTATAAGGCTAGCAAACTTGTTAAGATGGATATTTTAATTAATGGTGATACTCTAGATGCTTTATCTGTTATTGTTCATAAAGATAGTGCTTATTATAGAGGAAACTATATCTGTGAAAAATTAAAAGAATTGATTCCTAGACAACAATTTGAAGTTCCTATTCAAGCGGCTTTAAATGGTAAAGTAATTGCTAGAAGTACAATCAAAGCAATGAGAAAAGATGTACTTGCTAAATGTTATGGTGGAGATATTTCTAGAAAGAAAAAACTATTGGAAAAACAAAAAGAAGGTAAAAAGAGAATGAAGTCTGTTGGTAGTGTAGATGTGCCACAAGAGGCATTCATGGCTATTTTATCAGTTGATGATGAATAAAAGGAGAGGGTAAAACATGAGTGAGGTAAAATCAATGTATGTGCATATACCATTTTGTAAAAGTATTTGTTCATATTGCGATTTTACTAAAGTGTTTTACTCCTTTTTGTATGAAGAAAAATATTTGGATAGTTTAGAAAATGAAATAGTAAATGATAATCCAAATAAATGTGATACTATTTATATAGGTGGAGGAACTCCTAGTGTATTATCTTTAAATGGATTAGAGAGATTATTATCTTTTTTATCTAAGTATTTAGAAAAAGAATATGAGTTTACAATCGAAGTGAATCCAGAAACTATAGATGAAGAAAAGGTTAAACTATTTGCTAAGTATGGAGTAAATAGAGTTAGTATTGGGGTAGAATCATTTAGTGAAGAAATGCTAATGTTTTTATCTAGAAAACATAAATATGAAGATATTAAAAGATGTGTAGATTTACTAAATAAATACAATATCATAAATTATTCATTTGACTTTATATATGGAATAAAAGGTCTGAAAATAAGCCATATCAAAAATGATTTTAAATATATAGATATACTAAAACCTAAGCATTTATCTTTTTATAGTCTAATATTAGAGGATAACACCTGTCTTAAAGCACAAAAATATGTAGAAGAAGATGAAGAAGTTGTTGTGGATCAATATAATTATATATTTAAAGAATTAGAAAAAAGAGGATTTAATCAATATGAGGTTAGTAACTATTCTCTAGAAGGATATAAATCAAAACATAATTTAGTGTATTGGAATGCCAAAGAATATTATGGATTTGGATTAGGGGCAAGTGGTTATGTAAATGGAATAAGATATATTAATACTAGAAACTTAACTAAATATTTACATAAAGAAAATATTAGGATTAAAGAAGAATTATCCTATCAAGATAAAAAAGAAGAGTATATCATGCTTAAGTTAAGACTAAACGAAGGATTTCTATTAGATGAGTATCAAAATCTATTTAATGAGAATCTATTAGATACTAAAAAAGAGGAAATAAAATCATTGATTGAAAGAAATTTAATAAAAATTGAGGAAAATAGAGTAACTCCTACCTATCAAGGTATGTTATTATTAGATACGGTTGTAGTTAAATTAATATAAAAGGAGGGGAAAGAATGTTAACGCATGAAAGAAAATTTTTGGCAGCGCTTATTGATATTGCTGTTGTATTAGTACTTACTGTAATATTATATTTATTTGTTCCTAAGCTAGATTATGCTAATACGTTTTTGTTTGCTCTTATATATGCAATAGTGGCATTCTTATACTTCTTTATATTTATGCTTGTTAGTAAGGATACTACTTTAGGATTAAAAATTATGGAATTAAAGATTTTAAATAAAGATTGGAGTAAACCAACACTAAAATCTATTCTTCTAAGAAGTGTTTCATATACAACAATAGTTATATATATATTAAATCTATTATATTTATTTATTAATAAAAGTGAAGTTACTTTATTTGATGAATTGAGTGATTCATTTGTGGCTCCTATTGGGGATGCTTATAAGGTGAATAAAAATCAATAATATTACATATTATTAAAGGTATGCATTTGCATACTTTTTTTATTAATTTTAATATAAAAATAAATTTTAGCACTTTTTTGTTGACTCTGCTAAAAAAGAGCATATAATGAAATTAGCAATTCTAAAACAAGAGTGCTAAAAGAGGTGAAAATAGTGGGTCTAACTAGAAAAGATACTATCTTGAAATATATAGTTGAACAATTTGTAAAGAGTGCTCAACCAGTTGGTAGTAACACTTTACTTGAAATATATAATTTACCTTATTCTAGTGCTACAATTCGTAATGATATGCTAGAACTTGAAAATATGGGAATGCTAGAAAAAACTCATACTTCTAGTGGCAGAGTTCCTAGCGCAAAGGGTTATAGATATTACATTGATCATCTAAGAGAAGAATTTAATGATGAAGAAAATTATGGCAAGCTTAGAAGATTAGTTAATGATTCTACAAGCCATGTTAGTGATGTTTTAAGACATAGTTGTGCGATTTTAAGTGAAATGACTTCGCTTACTACAATAATGCTTGGTCCTGATGAACTTGGGGAATTATTATCTCAAATTCAATTAATACCAATTAATACTAATAGTGCTGTATGTATATTCATAACTAGTAATGGTCATGTAGAGCATAAAACATTCAATGTCCCTAATGGCATTGATGCAAAGGACTTAGAAAAGTGTGTTCAAATATTAAATGATAGACTTGTTGGTACTCCACTTTATGGATTGGTAGAAAAAATGGTAACATTAAAACCTGTCTTGTCGCTTCAAATTGAAAAATATGAATTGCTAATTGCGGCATTTAAAGACTTATTTAAAGATATGTCTAATGAGAAAGCAAGTGCTTGGGGAACTACACATTTGTTTAACCAACCCGAGTATAGTACTGATATAGAAAAACTAAAGAATGCAGTTAAACTTATTGAGACTAATAGTGTTTGGAAGTTTATTGGAAATGAAGGAAAAGGAAAAATAAATGTTCAAATTGGTGTTGATGATGAGTTTAATGATATGAGTGTTGTAAGTGTTGATGTAAATGTTCGAGGAAAAGAAGAAGCTAAAATTGCTCTTGTTGGTCCTAAAAGAATGGACTACTCTAAAGTTATTGGAATTATGGAATATTTATTATCGCAACTAGATGAAGCTTATGGGGAGGAAAATGAAGATGAGTGATGAAACACTACAAGAAGAACTAGAAGAAGCTACTAGTGAAGAAGTTAAAGATAAGAAAAAGAAAAAAGAAAAGAAAAAGGATATAGTAAGTGAACTTGAGGACAAGTGTGCTGAACTAAATGAAAAATATTTATATGCCTTAGCACAAATGAGGGACTTACATAAAACATATGAAAAAGAAAATGCTATTGCAGTTAAGTATGTTACCTATGATTTAATGGAAGAGTTACTTCCTATAGTAGATATCTTTGGAATGGTGCTTGAAAATACAAATGTTCCAGATGAGGTTAAAGCATATTTTAAAGGATTTGAATTAGTATTTAATCAATTTAAGCAAGTTATGGATAACCATGGTGTGGTTGAGATTGTAACTAATAAAGGAGACAAGTTTGATCACAATGTACATAATGGAGTAGAAAAAGTAGAAATTGAGGAAGGCGAACATGATACAATCGCTGAAGTATTACAAAAAGGGTATAGAATTGGGGACAAGATTCTAAGACCTGTATCAGTTAAAGTTTACAGTTTAAAGGAAACTAATGTTGAACAAGAAACTGCCGAAGTTAGTGAAGATAAGGGGGAATAAACGATGGCAAAAGAAATTATTATTGGTATTGACCTTGGAACAACAAACTCTGTTGTTTCATATTTACAAGCAGATGGAAAATGGAAAGTAATTCCTAATCCAGAGGGAAAGAATACAACTCCTTCAGTTGTATCATTTAAAAATGGTGGAGAAGAAATAGTTGGTGATGGAGCTAAAAGATTAAGTGTTACAAATCCTGATACAGTTAGCTCAATAAAGAGATTAATTGGTACTAATGATAAGGTACATATTGGTTGTTTAAATAAGGATTTTACTCCTCAAGAAATTAGTGCTAAGATCTTAGCTTATATGAAAAAATATGCAGAAGACAATTTAGGACAACCAGTTAAAAAGGCTGTTATTACTGTTCCTGCTTATTTCAATGATGCTCAAAGACAAGCTACAAAAGATGCTGGTGCAATTGCTGGTCTTGAAGTAGTAAGAATCATTAATGAACCTACAGCTGCTGCATTAGCTTATGGTATGGAAAATAAAAAAGATGCTACTATTTTAGTATATGACCTTGGAGGAGGAACATTTGACGTTTCTATCCTTGAAATTGGTGATGGTACATTTGAAGTTATCTCAACTGCTGGTGATAACAAACTTGGTGGAGATGACTGGGATGATGTATTAGTTAAATTCATTATTGAAGAAATTAAAAAAGAGCATAATATCGATTTAAGTGGAGATAAGATGGCTATGCAAAGATTTAAAGATGCTGCAGAAAAGGCTAAAATTGACTTATCTGGTATGCTTCAAACTACAATTATGCTTCCATTCTTAACTATGACTCCAACTGGTCCAGTTAACTTTGAAACAACTATCACAAGAGCTAAGTTCCAAGAAATGACTAGAAGCCTACTTGAAAGAACAGAAGGACCTGTAAGACAAGCATTAAAAGATGCTAAGATTGATCCTAGCAAGATTGATGAAATCTTATTGGTTGGTGGTTCTACAAGAATGCCTGCAGTAGTAGATATGGTTAAGAGTCTGCTTGGTAAAGAACCTAACAAGTCAGTAAACCCTGATGAGGCTGTATCAATTGGTGCTGCTGTTCAAGGTGCAATTATTGCTGGTGATGTAACTGATGTACTATTACTTGATGTTACTCCATTAACTTTAGGTATTGAAACTTTAGGAGGAGTTATGACTCCATTAATTACTAGAAATACAACAATTCCAGTAACTAAATCTCAAGTATTCTCTACAGCTGAAGATAACCAACCTGCAGTTGATATCGTTGTATATCAAGGTGAAAGACCAATGGCTAAAGATAACAAGATGTTAGGTCACTTCAAATTAGATGGTATTAAACCAGCTAGACGTGGTGAACCAAGAATCGAAGTAAGCTTCAATATTGATGCTAATGGTATCGTTAATGTTAAAGCTAAAGACTTAGATAGTGGTAAGGAACAATCTATTGTTATTCAAGGAAATAGTGGTTTATCAAAAGAAGATATCGAAAGAATGGTAAAAGAAGCTGAATTAAATAAAGAAGCTGATGAGAAAAGAAAAGAAGAAATTGAATTAAAAAATAAAGCTGAAGGATATATTGCTAGTATCGATAGAGGCTTAGAAGAACAAAAAGACAAATTAGATGCTAAGCAAAAAGAAGAAACAGAAAAATTAAGAAATGAATTAAAAGAAGCATTAGAAAAAGAAGATTATGCAACTTTAAGAGAAAAGATTGGGCAATTAGAGCAAGCTGCTGCTATGATGTCTCAATATGCTAACCAAGCAGGAACTGCTACAGGTAGCGATGATACTACAACTGGCACAACAGATGCTGGAAATAATGATGATGTAGTAGATGTAGATTATAGTGAAAAATAATTAAATATTAGGGAGGGGTATTATGGCACAAAATAAAAGAGACTATTATGAAGTCTTGGGTATAGATAAAAGTGCGGATCAAGATACAATAAAGAAAGCATATAGAACACTTGCTAAAAAATACCACCCTGATATTAATAAATCTGAGGATGCAGTAGAAAAATTTAAAGAAGTACAAGAGGCTTATGAAATATTAAGTGATGAGAATAAAAAATCTCTGTATGATCGTTATGGTCATGCAGGGGTTGATCCTCAAGCTAATGGTGGCTTTGGTGCTGGTGGATTCGGTGGAGCCAATGGTTTTAATTTCGGCGAATTCGATATGGGAGATATTTTCTCTTCTTTCTTTGGGGGAAGAGGTGCATCTCAGGGCGCTAGACGAACTTCACCTATGCAAGGAGAAGATAAATATCTTCAAATGGAAATTGACTTCTTAGAGGCGGCTTTTGGATGTAAAAAAGTTATTGCTTTAAATGTTGATGAACGTTGTAACGAGTGTAAGGGAACTGGTGCTAAAAATGGTACTGAGTTTGAAACTTGTCCTGATTGTCATGGTCATGGTAGTGTAAGAACACAACAAAGAACAATGTTTGGTGTATTTGAAACAACAACTACATGTCCAAAATGTAATGGTAAAGGTAAAGTTATAAAAACTAAATGTGATGCATGTCATGGAGAAGGATATAACAGAAGAAAGGTTAATGTTGATGTAAATGTACCTGCGGGTATAAATTCTGGACAACAACTTAGAATTGCTGGTAAGGGTGAAAGAGGAATTAATGGAGGTCCTAATGGGGATTTATATATCGAAATTCTTGTTTCAAACCATAAGCATTTTACTAGAAAAGGTACTGATATATACGTGACAATTCCTATATCATATGTCGATGCTGTTCTTGGATGTAAGATAGATGTTCCTACAATTCATGGTGATGTAAGTGTTGAGGTGCCATCTGGTATTCAAAATGCACAACAACTTAGAATTAAAGGTAAGGGTATAAAAGACTTAAGAAGCAATTCGATTGGTGATGAATATATAATTTTGGATATCAAAGTTCCTACTAAGTTATCTAAAGATGAAAAAGAATTATATAAAAAGCTTAAAGGAATTGAAGAAAAGCAAGGAGATAGTATCTTTGCAAAGTTTAAAAAAGCATTTAAATTAAAATAAGAGTTGAGTTTACTTAACTCTTTTTTTTCTTATTAGTATAATAAGAATATGTAGTTAATTGTAAAAAATTGTAAATCAGTGTTATTTTTTTAAAATTATAAGTTAATTTATGGTTTAAAATAACAATCTTTTTAAAAGAAAAGTTCAATTATTGATTTAACAATCAATAAAAAGTATATTGGAATATAGGTGGAGGGGATTAGTATTAGTAAGAGATATTATTGGAAGAAAATCAGAGTGGCATTGCTAATTCTAGCTTTTGCTATTACTTGGTTTTTACTTGTCCTTGCAATTAATGACAATACAAATGGTAATATGACTATTTATGTAGATAAAACTACTGCTAAAAAAACGCTTAGTTTATCTGAGTCTAGTCAGCTTACTGATCCAACAGGATTATTATATGGTCCATCAATGACTGGGGCTTGGGATCAAGATCCAGGTGCATTACCAGATTATTCGGATTTAATTGATGGAGACCAAAGTAGATTTGATGGTGCAATTTATGATTCTAGCCCTTCTGTAAATAAATATGTTGGTCAAAATTATTTGGCTTACACTTTCTATTTGTTTAATAGTGGTAGCGAGTCACTTGATTATTCTATGAAATTTAATATAGAACATGAAGAAAAATCTTTAGGAGATGCCATTAGAGTTAGAGTATATGAAGATAGCGAAATTCCTACAACATATGGAAGAGAAGATTCTAGAGCAAGTGACGTATTTACTAATTTTGAAAATTCTACAACTATATTTACTAGAAACTATGAGGATTTTGAGGTGAATCAAGTCAGAAAATATAGTATTGTAATTTGGATTGATAAAAATGACATAGATACAACTAATGAAAAGATTGGTGGATCAATTAACTTGTCTATCCAATTTACGGTTACAGGATAGGGGAGTGAGTGATATGAATTTTTTGAAAAAGTTATCTCTCTATATATGTATATTTGTTTTGACTATTAGTGTTTCATCTGTTGTTTATGCTGGGTTTACTAGACAATATACTCCTCAAGTAAAATCGTTTGGTATTACTGTAGCAACTCAAGAAAACATGCTTATCTCTACAACAGGAGATCCTTCAACATTTGCTGATATGGTTCAATTTTCTGATTTGGTTTCTAGTACAGATACTAATATCCAACCATTAGAAGCAACAATTGAAGAAACTGGTAATGATTATACTAATCTTATTTTGAAAGATGGCGGAGGAAATACGGTATATACAAGTAAAACATCTGATGATAACGTTAATGTTAATGAAAAATATATAGAATTCAATTTGTATTTTATTGGAAGTAGCGATATGAATTTATATCTAGGGAATGATAGTGTTAGAAACATTATTACATTAGATGAAAGTTCTACTGCTAATTTGAGTTTTACTGCAACTCAAAAGCAAACTTTATTATCTAGTATGAGAATAGCATTTCTAACATATGCTACAACTTATCCTGAAGATTATACTGGTATTAATATAAGATATAGCGATTCGCCTGTATCTGCAAATATTTACTCAGTTTCTGCAACTGGAGATACATATGAAGATTATATGTTTACTGAAGTTGGATATAACACAACTACTAGAGAAGGAACTATACTTGCTGAAACAATAAAAAATGAAACAACAAAGATAAAAGTTGTTATTTGGCTTGAAGGTGCCAATTTGGATACATCAATACTTAGCGCAATTGCTGATTTGAAATTTAATATAGCATTTCAAGCTGTTAA
Organism: Bacilli bacterium; assembly: GCA_017517765.1. GTDB lineage: Bacteria > Bacillota_I > Bacilli_A > RFN20 > DUOF01 > RGIG6178. The sequence goes on from JAFWYE010000010.1 coordinate 41,123, forward strand.
AGTTTAGAAGGGAGAATAGATATGTCTGGATTTACAAAATTTTTTGGAAGAATAATGTCGGTTTTATGGAAAGATATCATAGCTTTCTTTAAGAGCATATTTGATTTTATTGTAGGTATATTTCAAAAACTTATTAGTGATTTTTCTTACTATAAGTCAGTTTTTGATTTATATTCACAAGATTTCGATGCTTTAGGATGGATATTATTTGTTTTATCTATTTTATTAGTTTTAGGTTTATTTGCTCTTTTAGTTTGGGGTATCTATAAGATAAGTAAAAGAAGGTACGTTGCTAAAAGAAAAGTTAAAGATAAAATTGTTCTTTTAAGAGAAATAGATAAGTTAAATAATAAAGTTATTGACTTGATGGATCAAAGAAGCCAATTATTAGCATTAAAAACAGCTGAACTTGGGTATGCTCCAACTAAAGAGGATTTAAAGAAAATTGAAGCAGCTAGAAAAAGAGCACAAGAAGCAATTGATAATCCTGAAGAAAATAAGTATGTTGGATTTAAATTTAAAACAACTAAGAAAGGTGCCCCTGTATTTGATAAAAGAGGATTACCTGTTATTGAGCTTGAATATAAGCTTGGAGAAGATGGAAAACCTTTATTAGATGAAAATAAAAAACCTATACCTTTAATTGAATTTAAAACAGATAAAAAAGGTAAAATTTTATTTGATGCTAATGGATTACCAATTCCTGTTGATCCAGTTGCTGCAGAAAATCAAATTGAAGCAGATAAAGCACTTGAAGGTGAAGGAAATCAAGAAGTTGGTGAAGATGGAGAAGCAATTCCTAGTGACTTAATTGCTAAAGCTAGATTCCCTAAACTTATTCGTATTGACTGGGACTATAGAAACTATGAATTTCCTGGTATGACAGAAGAAGATAAAAAGATGAATTTAAAAGAACTTGTAGATCGTTTTAGAAATTTCGCTGCAGGAAAATTACATCTATACTATAGTTTTAGAACTTTAGCATTATTCTTCTCTGGAATGGGAACAACAAGATTTGCTATTCTTGAGGGTATCTCAGGTACAGGTAAAACTTCACTTCCATATGCATTTGGTAAATTCTTTAGAAATAGAAGTCCTATCGTTGCTGTTCAACCTTCATGGAAGGATAGATCAGAACTTATTGGATATCTAAATGAGTTTACTAAGAAGTTTAATGAATCTGTTTTCCTTGAAGAATTATATAAAATTGCTAAGCAAAAGGACCCACATATTTTGGTTCTAGACGAAATGAACTTGGCTCGTATTGAGTATTATTTCGCTGACTTCCTATCTATCATGGAAATGCCTAGTATGGATGAATGGATTATTGAAATTGTTAATACTGACCTTGAAGGTGACCCTGTGTTACTAGACCATGGTAAGTTCCTTATTCCAAAGAATGTTTGGTTCCTTGGAACAGCTAATAACGATGACTCTACATTCTCAATTACAGATAAGGTTTATGACCGTGCTATGAGTATGTCACTTAATAAAAAGACTGAAGTATTCGAACCTGAATGGGATGCAGATAGTATGTATATGGACAATGAGTTCTTTGTACAACTATTTGAAGATGCTAAAGCTAAATATTCAATTAGTGAAGAGGCTTTATCTAAGTTAGCTGCAATTGATAAATATATGGTACAAAACTTCAAGATTTCTTTCGGTAACCGTATCATGAAACAATTCAGATTATTTGTTCCTTGTTATATTGGTTGTGGAGGAGAAGAATATGATGCGCTAGACCACCTTATTACACGTAAGATTTTACATAAACTAGAAGCATTGAATATTTCATTCATTAAGAATGAATTAAAAGGATTAATTGTAGAAATTAATAAACAATTTGGAAAAGATGCATTTAGCGATGCAAAAGAATATATTAATGACTTATTGAAACAAGTATAATTAACAGTTAGGAGTGTTATAATGGCTACTGATATAATTAAGAAATTTTGGGATAAATTAAGCCGTAGGCATGATAATCTTGGCAGAGATGATTCTTTTTACGCACTTTTTTCTAATGGCTTTGATAGAGCTAAGATTAAGCTAGATCATATCACTAGAGTTGTAGTTAGAGAGTATGATGAAGAAACATTAAAGAAAATAGAAGATGGATTAGTAGCCATAGACACAATTGTAAGAAATCCTAAGCAATTCCTGAAGGTTGATGATGAAATCATCCCAGTAGAACTTGCTAAAAAAGTAAATCAAGATTCTATTAAACATTTATCTAGCCATTCTCATCTTATTAATAGAGTTGAAGATGATGGAATGGTTATGCCAACTAGAATTCTTACTGGATTAAAAGATGACACTATTAATTTGTATGAGAACAGATTTGTTAGATCTCTTATTATTAACTTAGTTACTTTCTTTGATAGAAGATTTAGTGAGTTTTTAGATGATGTAGATTTTTCATCTATGACTAAATTAGATAATAAAACTGCTTTTGTAGTAAGAAATTCTCAAATTAATTTAGATTTGCAAATGACTATTGTTACAGATAACTTCAATAGAGATGACATTATTCAACTTGATGACTTATTTAGAAGAGTTGCTTGGATTAAGCATACTCTAGCTAAGTTATATGACTCTGATTTTATGAAGAGGCTTAATGGAGAAAAATTGGTAGTAGGTGAAATAAAAAGAACTAATACTATTAAAGGACACCCTCAATACAATATTTGCTATCATTTATGGAATCACATCATGAACTATCAAGGCATGGTTTTAGATTTTAGGGTAGAAGAAATTCCTATTGTTTTAAGCGATAAATATAAAAAGAAAATGAATAAGGCTTTCATGTATCTTCATGGGGCAATTGATGCAGCTCAAAAAGATAATGAAAAATATGTTGAAGCATTAAATAAATCTTTAAATCTTAATATTAAACAGGGTAAAGTTAAGCTTATCAAGGATACTATTGATAGAAGCCAAGTTGAAGTTGTTAAAGAGGAACTTGATAAAACTATCTTTAAACCCGAACAACAAAAAGCTCTTGATAAACTTTATGCAGAAAAAGAAAAACTTGAAACTCAACTTTCAGAGATGAAAGAAAGACATAGAGAAAAAGAAAGAGAAAATAGGGAAATGGAAGCTAATAAGAAAGAGTTCATTATCCTTAAAGAAAGAGAAATTAAAGATTTATTGAGAATGAAGCAATATGCCAAGGATAGTGCTGTTGTTAGAGCAAGAGATAAGAAAGAAAAAGAAATCGCTGCTCAAGAAGCTAAAAAAGTTGCGATTGTTAGAAATAAGAAATATGATGTTGTTTCTAAACTTGTTTCTTGGGAAGATAAGAAGAAAATTAGTGAAAGAAGTATTGAGAAAGCTAATGGAAGTAAAGTTCTTCTTAATAGAGAAATTAAAGCTGGTATTAGAGTGGAAGAAAATACAGCTGAATTAAAGAAGATTGAGGCAGATATTATTCAATGGAATAAAACTATTGAAATGGCTAAGAAAAAGCGTGTTATTTTAGAGCAAGAAGAAGAGAGACTACAAGCTCAAATTGATAAAATTAATGCTTCTAATAAAGCTAGAAGAGAGAAACGTAGAGCAATATTGAAAGAAAAGAATAATCGTTTGATGTCTCAATATGAAGATTTAAAATAGGTGATTATATGCAAGAGTATTTTGCGATTAATAAAATAAATGAAAAATTTATCTTGTCTGAACAAGATAATTTTCATATTGAAAGAGTTTTAAGAATGAAAAATGGTGATCATATAATAGTCACTTATGAATCTAAAAAATATGATTGTATTATTGATTTTAAAAACGGATTAAATGTTACGTATTTTTGTGAGTTAGAAGTTTCTAATGAGTTAGAATGTGAGGTTACTTTAATATATGGATTGCCAAAAAAAGATAAATTTGAAATGGTAGTACAAAAAAGTTGTGAACTAGGTGTTACTTCTATTGTCCCTTTTTTAGCTAAAAGAAGTATTCCTGTACTTGATGATAAAAATACAAATAAGAAGTTAGAAAGATGGAATATGATTGCTAAAGAAGCATGCGAACAATCAAAAAGAAATGAACTAGTTAAAGTTGTTCAACCAGTGAAATTAAAAGATCTATTAAACTATAAAAGTGAACTTAATTTGATTGCATATGAAGATTTAAATTGTGTTGGTAGTAGTCATTTATATTCACTTCTTGGAAATAATCCTAAAAGTATTACAATAGTTGTTGGACCTGAGGGTGGATTTGATAAAGGTGAAGTAGATTTCTTAAGTGAAAATGGATTTATTTCTGTATCTTTAGGAAAAAGAATACTAAGAAGTGAAACTGCACCTTTATATATGCTTAGTGTCATTGGATTTATGAATGAGAGGAATAAGTAGATGAAAAGTTTCTTAACTGTAAATTTAGGATGTAAAGTTAATGCATATGAGTGTGATGCTATTGCTAATATTTTAGAAGATAATGGATATATACTAGATGAGAATAATCCTGATCTTATAGTCATTAACACTTGTAGTGTTACTGCTACAAGCGATAGTAAATCTAGGCAAAAAATACGAAGAATAATAAAGGAAAACCCAAATTCAATTATTTGTGTTATGGGATGTTATAGTCAAATTGCTCCAGAAGAAGTAAGTGCAATCGAGGGAGTTAGTATTGTTATAGGTACTAGATATAGAGACAGAATTTTAGAATATGCACTTGAATTTGAAAAGAATAAAAAGCAAATTATTAAAATTGATAATGCTAGAGAAAATAGTGAGTATGAAAACTTAACTGTATATAATTTTTATGATAATACTAGAGCATACTTAAAAATTCAGGATGGTTGTAATAATTTTTGTAGTTATTGCATAATTCCCTATACTAGAGGGTTAGTGAGAAGTAAGCCTAGAGAAACGGTATTAAAGGAAGCTCAAATATTAGCAGATAAAGGATACAAGGAACTTGTATTAACTGGTATTCATACGGGTGGATATGGGTTGGATTTTGAAAATTATAGATTTTATGATTTATTAAAAGACTTAATTAATGATGTGAAAGGAATTAAAAGGATCAGAATTTCTTCGATTGAAATTAATGAGCTTACAAATGAGGTTATAGAACTTATTAAATCTAATAATATTATTGTTAATCATATACATATTCCTATTCAATCTGGTTGTGATAAAACCCTAAAAGCAATGAATAGAAAGTATAACCTTGCTCAATTTGAAGAAAGAATAAAAATATTAAAAGACAATATTGAAGATTTAAGTATTACTACGGATGTAATTGTAGGTTTTCCAAATGAGAGTGATGAGGATTTTGAAATTACTTATAATACACTTAAAAGAATCGGATTCTCTAGACTACATGTATTCCCATTTTCATCTAGAAAAGGAACTGTTGCTAGTAACATGAAGAATCAAATTCATGGAGATATCAAAAAAGAACGCGTAAATAGGCTAATTTTGCTTTCTAAGGAGCTAGAGAAGGAATATTACTCTAAGCATCTAAATAAGTCTGTAGAGGTCTTATTTGAGGAAAATAAGGAGGGTTATTATAAGGGACTTACCACTAATTATTTGAAAGTTAGAGTTAAGAGCGATGAAAATGTTTCCAAATGCTTTAAACAAGTTAAACTAAATAAGATAATAGATGTAGGAATGGACTATGAAATAGAGGGGGAAATTATAGATGAATTATGCTAGTTTTATAGATCACACTGTTTTGAAAGCAGATACTAAATTAAGTCAGATTAAAAAGTTATGTAAAGAGGCTATAGAATATAAGTTTTGTAGTGTTTGTGTTAATCCAGTACATGTTAAATCATGTGCTAAATATTTAAGTGACTCAGATGTTAAGGTTTGTACAGTAATTGGTTTTCCTTTAGGAGCTAATTCTAGTAAAACTAAGCTATTTGAAGCAAAGCAAGCTATAAAAGATGGAGCTAGTGAAATAGATGTTGTGATAAATGTAGGTAAGCTTAAGGATAAAAAGTATACTTACGTAGAAAAGGAACTTGCTAATATAGTAAAAATAAGTAAGGGTAAAGCTTTAGTTAAAGTTATTATTGAAACATGTTTATTGACTCCAGATGAAATAAGAAAAGCTTGCGAAATAGTAGTTGCAAGTGGTGCTGATTTTGTAAAAACATCTACAGGATTTAGCAAATATGGCGCTAGAGTAGAAGATGTAGAAATTATGAAAGATACAGTTAAAGATAGAATTCTTATTAAAGCTAGTGGCGGAATTAGTGATTTTGAAACTATGAAAGCTATGATTAATGCTGGTGCTAGTCGTATTGGAACTAGTAAAGGAACCATTATTATGGAAGAAATCAAACAAAATTCTACTAAAGTAGGGGAATTATAATAATTTTTATTGATTTTTTCTTCAAACTATATTATTATTTAACAGGATTAGCTAGTGTGCTTCAGGGGGAGGGAAATTGATGGCAAAGGTAGCAGTACGTGAAAACGAAAATGTAGATGACGCATTAAGACGTTTTAGACGTTCAGTTAACAAAGATGGAACTCTTGCTGCAGCAAAGAAAAAAGAATGTTACATTCCAAAAGGCTTAAGACGTAAATTAAAGTCTGAAGAAGCAAGAAAAAATTCTAAAAGAAAGAAATATTAATAAGTGAAAAGTCCTAAAGTTAGGACTTTTTTCTTTTCTGGTTTATAATAGTTATAGGTGATTTAAATGGAAGATAAATCAAAAGTAGTAATAGTTGGGGCTAATGTTAATGAACAAGAGTATTTTCTTGAGTCTATGATAGAACTCGCTTCATTATGCGATGCACTTAACTATGAAGTTGTTAATTCGTATTCGCAAAATTTAAAGGAAATTAATAAAAATTTCTATATTGGAGAGGGAAAAGCTAAAGAAATTGCTGTTAAGATAAAAGGTAAAGATTTAGATTATGTTGTTTTTAATAATGAACTTTCTCCTTTACAATTACAAAATTTAGAGAATGTTTTAAATGTTAAAGTTATAGATAGAACTATGCTTATTTTAGATATTTTTAGTATTAGAGCTAAAACTAAAGAAGCAAAATTACAAGTAGAACTAACTATGCTTGAATATATGATGCCTAGAATGCTTACTATTTCTCATGTTGCTGATAAACAACGCGGAGGCAATAAGAATAAGGGACTAGGAGAAAAATTATTAAATCTAGATAAAAGAAGAATTACTAATAGAATCTTATCTTTAAAGAAAGAACTACAAGAAATAGAAAAGCAAAAGATAGTTACTAGCAAACAAAGAAATAAAAGTGATACTCCTAAAGTTTGTTTGGTTGGATATACAAATGCTGGAAAATCTAGTTTAATGAATACTTTAATTGAAATGTATGGTGTAAAAGAAGATAAAAAAGTATTTGAAAAAGATATGCTATTTGCTACTCTTGATACCTCTACTAGAAAAATAGTTATCAATAAAAAAGATATTATTGTTTCTGATACCGTAGGGTTTGTATCTCTATTACCTCACTCTCTGATTGAGTCATTTAAATCTACTCTAAGTGAACTTAGGAATGCAGATTTATTAATTCATGTTATAGATTCTAGTAATCCTAATTATTTAGTAGAGAAAAAAGTTTGTGAAGATACTATTGAGGGAATACTACAAGGGGAAGAGAAGAAAATAATTAATGTGTATTCTAAGATAGATTTACCTACTAATAATCTTATTGAAATTGAAGATAATGAGGTGTTTGTCTCTAGTAAAACTAGGGAAGGTATGAATGACCTTGTAGAACTTATTTTTACCACCTTATATCCAAATATTGTTTACCATAAATTATTTATTCCTTATAATGAAATTAGCGAATATTATAAAATTGATAAATTAATATTCGAAATTATTAAAAATGAGGAAGAGGAAGGTATATATATAGAGGCATATTGCCCTAAGGAATATTTTGGGCATTATGGTAAATATATTATAGAAGACTCTGCTATATAAGGAGGATAAGATATGAAGGCTATACTAAAAAACTCAACGTATTTGTCTATGATTATTGGAATACTAATAGCATTTATAACTTGTATTACATTTATTTTCATTAAATCTACAGTGTATTTTACAATTGGATTATTGATTAATATAATTTCAAATTTTGCAGTTATTGGATACAACATGATTAAATATGATAATGAATCTTCTGGATTTAAGTCATTAACTCAGGCTGGTTATTCTGGAATTACTTTATTTTTTATTATTCTAGATATGTATATTGCATATTGGGTTTGGGATATGAGTATTTATACAAATGTGATGTATTTAACTAATACAAGAATGTATGTTGTGTTCTATGCAGTGTTTGTACTATCAATGCTACTTATGAATTTATATGCTACTATTAAAGAGAAAGTTGATAGACATAATTCGACAAAAGTGATACAAAAAGATAAAAAAGAGGATTTATAATCCTTTTTTTTATTTATATGACCCTTTGCGACATATTTTTTGTTTGTAATAGTAGAATGATGCCATTATAATAGAGTTCGCGAAAGGGGTTGCAATAATGCAAGATAAAATAAATGTAATGGTGTGCGATGGTAACCAAACTCAAAAAGAAGAGTTAGAGAAAAGAATGAGTAGTATTACAAGCATTAACTATCTAGGGTTTTATAGCGATGGTAAAGAAGTTGTCGAAGTATTAGAAAATAATAGAGTAGATCTTTTAATTATAGATGTATTATTAACTGGGATTGATGGTTTTGAAATCATAAGAAGAATTAAAAATGATTATAATAAATATAATGTAAATAGAATTGTTGTAACTACTGCCATTGTAAATGATAGTATATATTCATTTTTCAATACTTATGGTATTGATCTTATGATTATGAAACCATATGATTTAGATTCATTGTTCATGAAGTTAGAGCATTTAACTGCTCATGATTTTACTAATTCTAATAGATGCATTGTAAATAATACTGTTAATAGCGATGGCATCACAGAAAATAAATTAATGAATGATGTAACTTACATATTACACGAGATAGGAATTCCTGCTCATATTAAAGGATATAACTATTTAAGAAGTGCAATTATAGAAATGTTCTTTTCTGAGGGTGGGATGAATGGAAGAATTACTAAAGAGTTATATCCTAATATTGCAAAGAAATATACTTCTACCTCATCAAGAGTAGAAAGAGCAATTAGACATGCAATAGAAGTTGCATGGAGTAGAGGAAATATTGATGTTATTGATTCAATATTTGGATATACAGTAAGTGCTTATAAAGCTAAACCTACTAACTCTGAATTTATTTCAATGATTACTGATAAACTTAAATTATCATATTCGTCTAAAGAGAGTGATAAATACATTAAAGCTATTTGCTAATGTTCTTTAAAAATAAATAATTAAAGAAAATATGTAAATAAAGGATATAGGTACGTATATATCCTTTTTTTGTTATAATTTAGTTGGGTGATTGATGTGGGAAGGGTAATAGTTCATATAGATTTAAATGCGTTTTTTGCATCAGTTGAAGAAATTAAAAATCCTTTATTAAAAAATAAGCCTATAGCAGTTGGAGGAAAAGGTAGAAGGGGAGTAGTATCTACTGCTAACTATGTTGCTAGAAAATATGGAGTACATAGTGCTATGCCAATATCACAGGCATTAAAATTATGTCCTCAGCTAATTATAGTAGAAGGTAATCATGAAGATTATTATAGGTATTCAAATGAGTTTTTTAAACTTATTAGAAGTTATTTGGGAGACAAAATAGAAGTTGCATCAATTGATGAATGTTATGTAGATTTTAGTGATTATAAGGCTAAATGTAATGATCCAATACTTCATCTAAAAACTATGCAAAAAGAAGTTAGTGAAAAATTAGGGTTGGGTTGCTCAGTTGGTGTTTCCTATAACAAATTTTTAGCTAAAATGGCAAGTGATTTAAAAAAACCAATGGGATTTACAGTAATTAGAAATAAAGATGTATCATCGCTTATATGGCCTTTACCTATTGCTGATATGTATGGGGTGGGCAAGAAAACAGCTCCTAGATTAATAGAGCTAGGTATTAAAACTATTGGTGATTTAGCAAATTATGACGATAGATATACATTAAAGGCGGTTTTAGGAAAAAACTATATATTTTATAAAGAAAATGCAAATGGAATTGATAATAGTGAAGTTATATATCAAAAAGTGGATGCTAAATCTATTGGGAACTCCACCACATATGAGAAAGATTTAGAAGATGAAAGTGAGATAAGAATGGCATTAAAGGCACTTTCAAAAAGTGTGAGTGAGAGTGTTATTAGCCAAAATATGCTTGGTTTTACTGTGTCTATCACTATCAGATACACAGATTTTTATACTATTACTAGATCTGTTACTTTAAAAGAGCCTATATGTAATGATGAAGAAATATATATGAAAGCAGTATCCTTATTTGAAAAAAATTATGATAATAGACCTGTAAGATTATTAGGGGTTACATTATCCTCATTAAAGGAGAAAAAAGAAGTATTACAACAAATGAGTATCTTCGACTTAAACATTAATAAAAAGACTACTACTGAGATTATTAATGATTTAAATAAACTTCTTGAAGGTAATTATTTGATGAAGGCCAGTGAGGTAAAAAAAGATGAATAAGTATATAGAATTATATAGAGATTATATGATTGTTACTAAAGGATATAGTATCAATACAGTAAATTCTTATTTAAGGGATATAAGACAATATTTTGAACTAACTAAGGGTAGGGGAGTAGAATATTATTTTGAATATTTAGCAAAGAATAATTATAGTAGTGCAAGTCAAAATAGAAAGATCAGTGCACTTAATAACTATTACACTTACTTAATTTCATTTAATTATTGTGATTATAATCCTTTTTATGGGGTTGAATTTGCTAAAAGGGAAAAGAAACTTCCTGAATATTTAAGTTATGACGAAGTACTAAGATTATTAGAAGTTGTAGAAGATAATTATTTAAATAGAGTTATATTAGAAGTTTTGTATGGCTGTGGTCTTAGAGTTAGTGAACTTTGCTCCTTAAAGATTAGTGATATTCATTTTGAAGAGTCACTTATTGAATGTTTTGGTAAGGGAAATAAACAAAGATATGTCCCAATTAATGAAGCTGCATTATTTGCGATAAATGATTATTTAGTCAAATTTAGAAGTAAACTCGAATATAAAGAGAGTAATGATGTCTTGCTTTTAAATAAAAAGGGAAGAGTAATAAAAAGAGAATATATAAATAAAATGTTAAATAAAGCTAGTAAAAAAGCAGGTATTAATAAAAGAATACATCCACATATGCTAAGGCATACTTTTTCTACTCATTTATTAGAAAATGGTGCTAATTTGAGAAGTATTCAAACTATGCTAGGGCACAAAAATTTGTCTACAACTGAGATATATACGCATATAGATAAGAAAAAATTAATAGATGACTATAATAAATACTTTAAAGAATAGGTATTTTTAAAGATTTGATTTAAAATATTAGAGGTGATTTATTTATGTATAAGAGAATATTTTTAATAGTGTTTGATTCACTTGGAATTGGAAATGGGAAAGATGCTAAAAAGTTTGATGATGTAGGTAGTAATACTTTAAATAGTGTATTAGGAGCAGGGAAGTTTAATTTGCCTTGTCTTTCTAAATTGGGGTTTTTAAATTTGTCTAGTGATAGAAAGTATCATCAAAATGGTTATGAAGGTATTATTTGTAAATTAAATGAAGTTAGTGCAGGAAAAGATACATTAACTGGACATTATGAAATAATGGGATTAAAAGTAGAAAAACCTTCAGTTACTTTTACTGAAACTGGGTTCCCAGATGAGCTAATTGAAGAACTTGAAAGAAGATGGGGAAGAAAGATTATTGGTAATAAGAGTGCAAGTGGTACTGAAATTATTAAAGAATTAGGTGAAAGACATATGAAAACTGGTGAAGCTATAGTTTATACTAGTGCGGATTCAGTTCTTCAAATTGCTGCTAATGAAGCTGTAATACCATTAAAAGAATTATATAAGATGTGTGAGATAGCTAGAGAAGTTACTTTAAAGGATGAATGGAAAGTAGATAGAATTATTGCTAGACCATTTATTGGTACTAATGCTACTAACTTTACTAGAACAAGTAACAGACATGACTATGCAACTTCACCATTTGCTCCTACATATATGGATAATTTAAAAGAAGCTGGATATGATGTCATTGCTATTGGAAAGATTAATGATATCTTTAATGGTCAAGGAATAACTTATTTTGAAAAAACTAAATCTAATATTGATGGCATGGAAAAAACTATTAGAATTGCTAAGGATGTAGATTTTACAGGACTATGTTTTGTTAACTTGGTTGAATTTGATAGCGAATATGGTCATAGAAGAAATCCTATTGGCTATTTAAGATGCTTGGAAGATGCTGATGTGAAAATGAGAGCATTAGTTAATTCAATGAAAGATGATGATTTATTAATCATTACTGCAGACCATGGAAATGATCCAACATACAAAGGAACAGATCATACACGTGAACAAGTTCCATTTGTTGCATATTCAAAATCTCTTGTTAATAAAGGACATATGATTTCTAGTCAAGATACATTTGCTTGTATTGGTGCTACTATCATTGATAACTTTAATGTGGATGCAAAAGATCATCAAATTGGTAAATCTTTATTATCAATGATTAAATAAAAATCACATAATGTAAATTATGCGAAGTTATAAAAAATAAATTTATTAAGGTGGTATTACTTGAATATCGCCTTTTTTTATTCCCTTCCCTACAATTTTACACAACTTTATTTTTTATCTTCTCATTAAGTTGAAGCTCTTGCCTTGCTTTTATATAATAGGTTTATACGGATTATTGAGGTGATTTACTATGAAACACACTACATTAGATGTAAAGGCTATCGTTACCAAGGAAACTCTTGATAGAATGGCTGAAAAACAAAAAACAGATAAGCCTATAACTCCTGAGGATGCTCCTACTAATGCTGAAATTACTGAAGGACGATCTAGAGAAAATTTAACTAGAGGCCAAAGATGGAGAATTAAGTTAAAGGCTGCTGGTGGTATGCTTGTTAAAGGATTAATTGCAGCAGCAGCAGTTATTGGTGTTATTAAACTATTTAATCCTGCTTTTGCTATACCTGCATTACTTGTAGGTGCTGCTAACATGGGTACAATCGCTGATTTTGCATGTAAAGCAGTAGCGGCCTTCAAAGATGGTGCCACTGCCCTATTTACTAAAGCAATGCCAGCAGGAGCGAGGTGAAATTAATTGGATAACGTAATTCAAAAAGATGATGTTGTTGTATTATCAGATAACAAAAGTTATTCTGTTTTGAGAGTTTTTGAATATGAGGGAGATTCATATGTGGTGTTTCTTCAAAGAACTGACTATGATGAAAAAAATCCCGTTGTTTTGTTTGCTAGGGAAAGAGTAGACGATGAAAAAGTTTCAGTAGACATTATTTTAGATGAAGATTTTATACGTGAACTTTCTGCTCACTTACAAAGCATTTCAGATGATAATGAATAAAGAGATCGATTGATCTCTTTTTTTATATAGATAAAAGTAGTGTTTTTAAATCAAATGATATATTAGAGAGAACATTTATTGTATCATAGTCCCCTGCCTCACTAGTTTTGGATATGATATCTTTAATTATATCTAGTATTATTTCTATTTCAGTATTTATATTCTCTATAATACTCTCCTCTTTGTAATCTTGTGATACGTAGGTTTTTATAGGACTAGTTAATTCTAAATCATCTAATTTAAATATTGGATATCCTTTTTTGATTTTTATTAAATTTTTTACTTTTTCTAAAGAATCATCTATTAAATAAGATAATTCTTCTAGATTGGATGGTAATCCCAAGTTTTTCTCTATTATTGCATTACTAGAATAGTTCATTATATTTATTTTTTCAGTTAAAAAAGCTGCAAATAGCTTATTTAAGGAAGATAGTTCATTCACTTCCCTATACATCGAATAATAATCATAATTTTTCAAATAATCACTCCTAGTTATGTATATGAAAAAAAGCATAACGTGTGCTATGCTTTAAAAAGTGATAAGTAATTTTGTACTTTATGACTTACTTTTAATAATTTAGAGTAATCTAATAGCTTATGATAATCTATATCATCTTTATTGAAATAATAATTAATTAGCTTATTATATTCTCTATGATCAAATCTATTTTCATTTTTTATTATGTCACAAATAGAACGTTCTAGCTCATAAACCTTTATATAACCATCATTAGTTTTTATTTTTGTTATTCCAATGTTATAATTGACACTAGAATTATAGAAAATCATGCAATTTTGGTACCTAGAAGCGTTGTAACCTTGTGGGACACTTATTTCTACCATCTTGGGTGCTTTCTTTAAAAAACCAAGCAAATTTAAGGCGGTAAAGCATGAATAGATTATTTGCTTATTATTTTTTTGAAATTCATATAAAGGATTAATACTGTATTCTTTGTTAATACTATATACTCCCCTACCTATTTTGTAAATTCTATTTTGTTTTAATAGGAAAGTTAGATATATCCTGTGATAACCTAATTCGGTTACCTTTTTAGATGTAATCTTTCCTTCTTTTTTAATAATTTCATATAAATAATCTTCTTTTTTCATCTTATACCTCTTTTCTTTAATTGTTTATCAAAAAAGAAAAAAAGTAAATACTATGCGAGCATAATTTTTATATATTACAAATATTCTTTAAATGATGACATGAAAAGAAAAAAAGTAATTTCATAAAAAAGAAAAAAGGATCAACTAGATCCTATCTCCAAAAAAATTATTATATGCGCTAATATCTTTCATCGTAATAAGCTCCTATATTTTGTTATATATTGATTATTTATTGGCTAAATAATATTCAAAACATTCAATAGTATCTTTATCTTTTATAACCTCTTTTGACTCTAAATATTCTTTATTAGTTTTTAAAACTTCGATGAATCCTTTTTCAAAGTCTTTGCAACATAATTCTATTAAATGAGTTGTATCAAAATTTCTATTTGGTTCTATCTTATCTGCTACATAGATTAGTTTTTCTAGTGTAGACATATTCGCTCTACCAGTAGTATGATGTTTAATAGAGTTTAATATATCTTTATCATTTATATGAAAATGATTATTAGCGATATACTCACCTGTATATTGATGTACTATTTTCTCATCTACATCTAAATATTCTATATAATAATTATTCATTATTTCATTTTTAGTATCTTCATCTAAATGTTTAGCAATATCATGTAATAAAGCAGCTTTTTCTACTTTATTCTTTTTAATTCCTAATTTTGCTTCTTTATTTATTAAAAGTGCAGTATCACTAACAGCAACAACATGATGAAATCTAGGGCCACTTAAATACATTGAAACTTGTTCTTTTAAGTACAAGTTAGTAGCTAATATATATTCTTTTATAGTTTTATCTGTGTACTCATATTCTCCTCTTTTAATAAGTGAACTAGATATGTCTTTATAGGCATGATTTATAAAAATATAATTAGGATTTACTAAATCCTCTTTATGACAAACTACACCCTCTCTTCTTGCTACAATAAACTTGAATCTAGAATAGAGCATATCAAACTTATACCATTCTTTTATATGACATAATTGATCTGCTCCTAGTAAGATATAGGCGTTATCATCTTCATTTAAAAGAGAAAATATATTATTATATGTAGTTTCCATATCACTATAGTTAAAATAAAAATCTAATAATTTAATATTATCTTTATCTTTGCAAAATTTAGTTAACATTGTTTTTCTAATAGAAAAAGGGGTTAATTTTCCCTTTTTTGAAGTCTTATTTAATCCTAAGTATACAATGTCCCCTTTTACTTTTTTTATGGCATTTTCAATCATTGAAACATGTCCTAAATGAAGAGGATCAAAGCTACCAAAAAATAAAATTACATTTCTCATTATAATTTAATAAGTTTCTTTTTACTTTCTCTATATAAAACAATGTTTCTTCCAATTATTTGAATAAGCTCACTATTAGTAGCGCTAGTTATATCATATGCTATTTGATTAAGCGGTGAGCTTACATTTTTTAGTACACTTATTTTGATTAATTCATGTGCCTCTAAAGCTAAATCAAGCCCTTTAATTAAATTATTAGTAATTTCTTCTTTTCCTACTTGATAGATAGGTTTTAAAGTCATTGCCATAGATCTAAGCTTAACTTTTTGTTTAACAGTAAGCATATTAAATCATGGCCTCCCTAACATATACATTACAACAAGAAGGAACTTGTAATTCTAATTCTTGTTTGTTACCTTCAAAACTTAGCCATCCATATCCAGAAATCACTACATCAAGTTTTCCTTCTTTTTCAATAGTTAAGTTGACTGTTTTTAAGTCTTTAATACTATTTATATTATTGCTTATTGGATGAATGTTTTTAGTTTTTACTAAGTTATTAAATGTATTGCTTTTTTTATCTTCCTTACATCTTACTACATTAATAAAGTTAGATAAGTATGAAGTAAAGTTAGTATCTTCTCCACCCTTAAAAGTAAATGTAGCCAATCCTCCTAAAATAAGAGTTTGCTTATTTTTTAGTTGGAATGTAGTAGGCTTAATTTCTTTTCTAGGTAAGATGTACTTTAATACTTTAGGCTCTACTGCATAATAAATAGAATTTTTAGTTATAATACCTGGAGTATCATAAATATAACTCTTTTTATCTAAAGGTATATTGATTACATTTAATGTAGTACCTGGGAAATAAGAAGTAGTAATTAATTTATCTGTGAAATTTGAATAATTCTTTAATAATGAATTTATAAATGTAGATTTACCTACATTAGAATTTCCAATAATATATACGTCTCTTCCATTTCTTAGTTCTTCAATTTTATCAAATATTAAATCTGTATTATAGTTAGTTTGACCACTTGAAAGTATTACATCTATAACATGAGAAATACCTAAAGTATTTAATCTAGATTTAATCCATGTTTTTAATTTATTATCTTTAACAGATGCAGGAATTAAGTCTCTTTTATTAGCTAAAATAAGAATAGGTTTATCAAGTAAATAAGAAGATAGGTTTTCTATAACAGATGATTCAAAAGCAAATAAATCAATTACATATACTACTAATGCATCATGTTTTCCTACATTTTTTAAGATATTTACAAAATCTTCTGCTACTAATTGTATCTCACTATTAGTATTGTAATGTTGTAATTTGAAACAACGTTGACATAATATATGTTCTCTAGACTCTAAAATCTTAGCAGGCACATATCCAGCCTCATTCTCATTATTACTATGTAATACATTACCACAACCATAACATCTTAATTCACTCATTTTCCTACACCCCTATCTATTTTTTCTACACTATTTAAATTATATTTCTTTCTGAAATAATTATCTAACTTCCTATTAAAAAAAGTAACAAATGATTCTTCTTTTGATAATGGTTCAGTTAAAACACACTTTATTTTTAATCTATTAGCACATAATATATCAGTCATCATCTGATCTCCAATAAGTACACATTCATCCAAATTTATATTATTTTTTAGTAAATATTTTCTTAAAGTAGTAGCAAAGGGTTTTTTAGCACCCGAAACACAATTAATTTCTAACATATTTGAATATGCAGTAACTCTTTTTCCAGTATTGTTAGAAACAATAATAACTTCAAATCCTTCCTTTTTTAATTCCTTAAAAAACTCTATTGTCTTTTCATCAGGCAATGGAACATTATATGGGGCAAGAGTATTATCTAAATCTGTTAAAATATATTTAATATTGTTTTCCTTTAAGAAATTTAAATCTATTTTATAAATATTTGTGCAACACCATGTAGGTAAACGTGCCATTAATAATCACCCATAGTAATTTTACTTTAAATTATAGTAATTTAAAATACTTTAAGAGCATTAATTTAACTAGGAGGAATTAAATGTTTGAATTTATTATAAATGCCCTTAAAGAAATATCAATTTTTGTAGGGTATATTAAAAATAATACTTACCCCTTACCCCTAGATGAAAAAGAAGAAGCACATTACATTTCTATGCTTAAAGGAAAAGATAATGACATAGCTAGAACAAAATTAATTGAACATAATTTAAGATTAGTTATGCATATTGCAAAGAAATATGTAGGAAATAATGAAAGAGAAGACGATTTATTCTCGATTGGAACAATTGGATTAATAAAAGCCATTGATTCTTACTCAATTGAAAAAGATGTTAAATTAGCCACTTATGCTGCTAAATGTATAGAAAATGAAATATTAATGCATATTAGAAGCAATAAAAAGAATTATCAAGTCATGTCTTTGAGTGACACTATAAGTGAAGATAAAGATGGAATAGAGTTATCTTTAGTAGATATTTTAGCTAGTGATGATGAAACCCTAGATGATAAATTAACTAGAAAAAATAGGTTATATAAGTTAATTGATAATTTATGCATATTAGATGAAAAAGAAAAAGAAATTATTAACTTAAGATATGGGATAACAGGAAAAGAATATACTCAAAAAGAAATAGCTAAAAAATTTAAAATATCTAGATCATATGTTTCTAGAATAGAAAAAAGAGCTCTTATCAAGCTCTTAAATCAAATTAAAAAATCTGAATAATATTATATTATCTTACAATTGCTCTGATTGATCTTTCAAGTTTGAATCTTGCCATAGTCATATCAGCAGTAGTTAAATGTTTAGGATTATATCTTGATTGAGTAATAGCAACGTTTCTGATTCTTAATAAATTACGTAATTTAATACTTAAAGCTAATGCATAAACATCTCTTTCAGAATAAATTCTAGTTTCTTTTTCTTTTTTAATTTCTGCTACTTTTTGTTCATATAATCTATAAAGATATGCTATTTCCTTTTTTGTTAATTTCTTAAAAGTCTCAGTCTCTGTTTTTTCTATGATACTATCATATAATTCCTTATACTCATCACTCAAATTATTGTATAAACCTCTTGCTTTAATATACATCTCCATCACTCTCCTGAAGATATTTTAATATAGTTTAAATACCATTTCAATAATTATTTTTCTCTCTAATAAAAAAACTTCATCAGTTGATGAAGCTTTATTTTTGATAATTATCAATTGCTAATAATTTTATTAAGTCTTTTGCAATAAATTCTACAATTGCTTCTTTAGATTTTTCCCTGTTTGGAGATTTTACATTCACTACTTTAGTTATAAATTCTTTAGTTTCTCTATTATAGATACTTATGCAAACTTCTCCACCTCTACTACCATCAGTGGTATTAAGACTTAAGTTTCCTGTAACTCCAATTCCAATATTACTATCAGCATATCTAGAAATGCATTTTGCCATTTCTTTGCTAACTTGAGTACTAAAAACAGTATGCTTTTCTATAGTTCTAGGATTAACTCCAAATTTGATCTTAAAATCAGTGCCATAAGTAACAGCACTAAACTTTAAAACTTCACTACTACCGCTAACATTAGTAATAGCACTAGCAACACTACCACCAGTACAAGACTCCATAGTAGCAATTGTATATCCAAGTTGCCTTAACTCACTTACAATCTTTTCATAATCATTATTTCTAGCCATATATAATCTACCTTCTTCTTATATTTATTATACTCTTATATAAATAATTAATCTATCTTTTTAGCCTCTCCTTTGAATAAAGAATATAAATATAAATTAATTGGTTTATTTACCATTTTTGATAGGTAATTTTTATATCCTTTTAATTGAGATATATAGTTATCATCTTCAATATTAGATAATTTATAATCTATAATTCTATATTCATTTTCATATTCTACAACTAAGTCAATAAATCCATGTTTATCACTATCAATAAACTCTAATTCTTTAAAAATATTTAAGCTATTTTTAATATTTAAAATGTCTGAATTTATGAATCTATTAATAATAAATTTATCATTATTATCAATACCAGTATAATCAGGATTTTTAAAGTCTATTTCAAATAACAAGTTATGTAATTTATTACCCTTTATTAAAATAGAATCATCTGCATCTTCAAGTTTCAATTCTTTTGAATACTTACTTGTAATTACCTCTTCTTTACAATTAGGAATACTAATATAATTAAAATTACTAAATTTATTACTTAGTTTCCTATTTGCAACATATTTTTTATAGTCTTTATTTATATCTAACTCATCAATATTAACAGGTTTAATATATTTATTTAATTGTTCTAAAATATTGATCATAAAGTTATTAAAACAAGATGATTTTTCCATATCTTTTTTCTCAGCCTTATCAAAGTCAGTTACTATTATCATCTTTTCTTTACTACGTGTTAAAGATACATAAAGTAATCTAATTTTTTCACTTACCTCTTCGGTTAAATAAGAATTTTTATAACTATATAATTCTACATTTGGATACCTATACTTATCAGTATAGAAAGGAATAATAATGCCATTTTTAGTTAAAATAAATGTATCTTTTGTTTCACTAGTATTAAATTTATTATTGAATCCCAGAAAATAGCAAACAGGGAATTCTAGGCCCTTTGAGTTATGAATGGTCATAAATCTAACAGCATCAATATCTTCTGAAGACATAGGTATTTCTATACTTATTTCTTTTTTCTCTATTACATCAAAATAGTTAATAACAGTTTCTATAGTATATTCTAATTTATCTAGATTACTAGCTAAATTTATTAGATAAGATAACTTAGCTTCACTACTCTTAGCATCTCCTTTAATGATAAGTTTTTCATACCAATTGCTAAGGAATATCAATTCATTAAAGATATCTTTTAAAGACATAAAATCTAGTTTACTAATAATAGATTCATACGTTTTGTATATAGTATTATCTTTGAAATTCTTTTCTAATATTAAATTATAAATTTCATTATCAGTATAAGAAAATAAATATGATCTAGCCACACTATAAAATGCATGAATAAAATTAGTATCAAAATTATTATTTTTATATGAATTTACTAGGACTAATAAACTCTTAAAAATATACATATCATCTTGACCTACTATATTTTCATTTTCATACATAATTGTAGGAATTGAAAAATATTCAAATATTTTTTTATAATTACTAAAATCACTTCTTTTATCTACTAAAATAACAAAATCTTTATAACTAGCCACATAACTTTTTCCATCTTTTTTATTTACAAGTTTATAACCGGATTTGATTTTATTAATTATGTCATTAGCAGTAATAAATGCTTCTATTTCTCCTGCATTCAATCCACCATAATCTTTTTTATTATAAGTATAAATTTCAAGATCATGACTCTCTTTTAGTGGCTCCTTTAAATAATTAAGATTACCAAACTCAATCATATGATCTTTTTTATAATTAGCTCCTCCAATATCCTCTTGCATAATTCTAGAAAATATTTCATTTACATTATCTAATACTTCTTTTCTACTTCTAAAGTTGGTATTTAAATCTATTAAGTAACCACCATTATGCTCTTTATAGTTTTTATATTTGCTTTTAAATAAATCTGGATTTGCATATCTAAATCTATATATTGATTGCTTAATATCTCCAACCATATACATGTTATTATTGCTAATATATGACATAAACTCTTCTTGTAATGAAGAAGTATCTTGATATTCATCAATCATAATTTCTTTTAATGAAGATCTTATTTCACTAGCAATATTTGGGTTTTTCTTAAAAATTTCAATAGCAAGTTTAGCTATATCCATAAAAGAATACATTTTATTTTCTTTTTTAAATGAGCTATATTTAAGATATATTTCCTTTAATAATTTAAAAATAATTTGTGATAATTGATAGCTTTCTTTATATTTGGTTTCAATAAATTCTTCACTTTCATAAAGACAAATCTTTTTAAGTTCCCCATAGGCCTCACTTACAGCTTTTTTTAGTTCATTTATGTCAGAATTAGCTATTTTACCTGTATACAAAGTTGGGGAATTATTAATAAAATTAATAATATCATTGTATGATTTTGCCTCTAGTAAAATAGAATAATGATCACTAATTTTACTAACTAATTTCTCATCTTTTTCTCCCTCGATAAAATCCTCCATTGAAGCAATATTATCTTCTATATTTCTTATTAGAGTGAATAAAGTAGACAAATACCCCTCATATATAATTTTAAATCTTTCATTATTGTCTACTTTTGATATATTGTCTAAATATTTGTTTGTATCTATTTCTAAATCAATTTTATCGAGTAATGAGTCTAATCCGTTAACTAGTAAATCATCATCTTTTCTAAGTAATGTTTTAATAAGAAAAAGGATATCTTCATCATTATTGCTATAATACTTTTCAAGTACTGATCTTATAATTCTTTCTTTTTCAATAGCAAGTATTGAAGAGTCCATTATTGATATATCCTTATCAACATTTACAAGATAATGATATTTTTTTACCATACTTAATGCAAAACTATCAAAAGTAGTAATATAGCTAGAGTCAATTAAATCTAGTTCTTTATCTAGTTTAGCACTAATGATGTTATCTCTTATTCGCTCTTTCATCTCTTCACTTGCAGCTTTAGTAAAAGTCAAAATAAGCAATTCATTAATATGAGCCCCATCTTTTAGTATTCTTATAACTCTTTCAGATAAAATAGCAGTTTTACCACTACCTGCTCCTGCACTAACTAAAATATTTTCTCCAGAGTGATTAATAGCTTCCAATTGATCATTCGTCCATTTCATCATCATCACCCTCTCTTAAATCAATATAATTCTTATATGTATGAAAACAAATATCTTTAAATTTACAATATTTACATGTAGTAGAATTATCTTTTAATATTTTAGGATTAATTTCAAAACTAACATTATTAATGCTTTGGATCATGTTATTTATGTTTACTTCCATCTTTTCAATGATTTCATCAAATAAAGCTTTATCAAATAATTTAGCATATGTACCTAAGCCTTTACTATTAGGGCTAATACCTTTAAGGTAGCTACCACTATTATATAAGGTATCAATACAAGCAATAATTTCTTCATTATTGTAGCTATATCCTTCAAGCAACATTTCTTTTTTTACTTGTGTTATAGATTGAATTTTATAATTAAGAAGTTGAAGGTAACATCCTACCAAAAAGATATCTGCATATTCTTTACTTTTATTAATTAAGTAAAAATAGAATGGGAGTTGTATCTCTAATCCATGATTTAAATATGATAATGTTAGCTTTTTATTACCAGTCTTATAGTCTACTACAATTGCCCTGTTGAATTCATCTATCATTAATTTATCAATGTAACCATGGATATTTATCGATAATTCTGTTTTTTTATTAATTGATATATGTGTCTCTAATTTAACTTTTTTAAATTTAGTGCGCTCATATTGTTCTTTTATAATATCTACTTTTTCCTTAAAATCATTAATTGAATTTTTTAACAAAATCTTTTCTAGATCAGTAGGCACGTAGTCACTAACATAGTTATTAATTCTTTCATCAAAATTAAAGTTTTCTTCATATACTTTTTCCAAAACATGATGAAAGAGTGAACCTAAGTAAGTAGAAAAAGTAGTATTAGGTTCTTTTATGATGCTATTAAGATAATATTTAAAATTACATTCATTAAATCTTTCTAAAGATGAGGCAGAGATACTAATTTCATTATTTAAAGTTGCATCATAATATCTTTGTTTATCAATACTAGTATAACTATTATCATACTTTTTATATTCTTCCTTATTTAAAATATTTAATAAATACTTTAATTCCTCACTTTGAGAATTATATTTGTAATATGTATCTAATTCTCTTGTAAACTTTAACTTATTATACTCATTAGAATATATATTTTCTTTTTTACTATCTTTAACAATATTATTACTAATATAACTTACTATATCACTAGCACTATATTTATTAAAATAATCAGCTTTTCTATAAGAAATAGTCAAATTAACATTCGATTTTAATTTATTAATATAAAATTCTTTCATAAATTTGTTTGAATTGTAACTTGCAAAATAACCCATATCTATTTTATTTAAATCACTAAAATAATCTTCATCTTTTTTATATTTAGGAAAAACTTTATTATTTAAACCAATAAAGAAATAGTAATGATCATTTAAAAAATAACCTATATCAGTATCAAAAGATACTACATTTTTATATTTAGGATATTTAATTTTAGTATTTTTTAATAAATATAAAAGAAACTCATTTCTACTATCTTTGTCTTCTATAAAAGATGAGGAATTAATACACTCTATAACAAGATTATTGATTGAATCACAAGTATCTATAAAAGGAATATCTTCTTCATTTATATAGCAAGTATATAAATCTTTTACATATTTTAAATCATATAAATATGACTCATTATTCAAAGAAAAAGGAATATTATATAAAGTAAAAATTTTATTTATATAATTAAAATAATCACTTGAATAATTTAAAATATGAATTTTATCAGGGCTTATATTATTAGTTAATAAGTTTCCTATTTTATTAGCTAAATCCTCTATTTCATTTTCACTATCTTTATATTCATAAATTATTGTTTCTTCATTGAGCTCATTTTTCATTACTTCAATTTTATTATTTAGTAATTCATTTATTTTATTAATTAAAGGTGATGATATATCTAAGTCTGTTACTATTCTATAATCATTTAAATACTTTAAAAATTTATTATCATATTGAAGTAACCCTAGACTATCTAAGTAATTCTTCATTTCTAATAAACGTATATATTTTTCATCATCAATTTCTTTTGAATATACTAGATATTTCATTTCATTAATAAATGATTTTGCATTAGAAAAACTGATGTTATATTTTTTTGAAAGTTCATAGATTGATTTATAATCAAAATCAAAGTAACATCTTTTTATAAATTCCATTAATGAAAAGAAATGAATATCTAAAATCATTTTTTGATCATTAAGATAAGATAATATCTCTTTTTTTACTTCATTTGAAACAATGTATATAGTTTTATTTAATATATATTTTTTCATCATCATTACCTCATAACTATTATATCAAATAAAAAAAAGATAGTCATTAAGACTATCTATATACTTTCTGATTCTAAAAGCATCCAGTCTATAAATACACCATACCCATATTTAACATTGTCTACTACTACATGAGTAACAGCACCGATTAGCTTGTTATTTTGTACAATCGGAGACCCACTCATACCTGCCACTACTCCATTTGAAATATTAAGTAATCTTTTATCTGTTATTTTAAAAGTTATTCCTTTTACATCTTTAGTATCTTGCCTTTTAGCTTTAGTAATCTCTATTTCAAACTTATCTATCTTATTATCATCTACTACTGTATAAATATATGCCTTTCCTTCTTTTACTTCATCTATGGATGCTGTCTCTATTAACTCGTCCTTCACTACATTAACATACTCTCCATATATACCATAAGTGTTATTTTTCTCTATATTACCAATTAGCTCATCTTTATTTATACTAGCTATTTTTTCTCCTGGATTACCATTGATACTTTTTTGTATTTTTTTTACTGAACTAGAGTATACATTTCCTTTGACTAGCCTTTCCTCACTATTAGAATCACTCATTTTATGACCAAGTGCACCATATGAATTATTTTCAGGATCATAATAAGTTATAGTGCCTATTCCTAACATACTATCTTTAACGTATAGTCCTGTCTTAACACTATTATTATCATCTCTAATAAGTTTTAACTTTCTAACTATGGAAGCCCCATTTCTTTTTAAAGTAACATTTACCTCACTATTTACATTATTTTTAATAACTTCAATTAAATCTTCTAAAGTGTTTACTTTAATATTATCTACCGCAACTAAAATATCACCTTTTTTAATATCACTATCTGCACTTGGATTATATATGCTTTTATTATCCTTAACTTCATAGGTACCTGAAATAAGCAAACCTTCATTTATTATCTCTATACCTACACTATCTCCTCCTAAATAGACATTTTTAGCATCTACTAAAGGAGCAAAAAAGGTAAATAAAAAAGCAAATATTAATGTAATATATCTTCTTTTTATAGGCATTCCTTCTTCTGGCAAGATTACATTACTATTATTTGCTTTTAATTAATTAATACTCTTCCAATAATTCCCTTGCATTATTTAAAAATGAATCAGATGGAGTGTCACTACCACTTAAGATTTTAGCAATTTCGATAATTCTTTCATTTTCATCTAAAGTCTTAACATAACTTCTAGTTTTACCATTAACAATTTCTTTTCCAATATAGTAAAAATTATTAGAGAAACTTAATACTTGAGGTAAGTGAGAAATAGTAATAGTTTGATAGTTGTTAGATAACTCTTTCATTTTCTTACCCATACTCCTAGCAACTTTACCACTAACTCCACTATCTACTTCATCAAATATGGCTAGGTCTATATCATATATTTCATTGAATACAACATTTAAAGCCAAAGTTATTCTACTAGCTTCTCCTCCACTTGCTACAACAGATAGAGGCTTAAGATTTTCTCCAACGTTTGTAGATATCATAAATTCAACTTTATCAATTCCTGTAGGTGTTAAATTAGTTTCATCAAATTTAACTTCAAAGATTGTTTTATCTAGATATAAATCTTTTAATTCTTTAATAACTTTACTAGTAATATTTTTAGCATTTTCTTTTCTTATATTCGAAATTTCTAATGCTAAGTTAAAGGCTTCATTTTTATATTTTTCGATTTCTTTTAATGATTTTTCAATGAAATAATCTTTATCATCATAATAATCAATTTGTCTAGTAAAATCTTCTTTTGCATTTACTATATCTTTATAGCCGCCATATTTTCTTTTTAATTTATTTATAGTAAATTGTCTATTCTTTAAATATTCAAGTCTTGATGGATCAAAATCTAGGCTTGAATAAGCTTCTTTAATATTTTCACAAATATCATTTATTCTTTCAGTTAAATCAATAACTTCATTTTCATACTCGCTAAATAAAGGATCATCACTTATTTGCAAATAGTTCTTTTTAAAACTATATAATAAATCGCTAATTCCCTCATTTTTATCAAATAGTTCAATGATATTATTAACTGAAGAAGAAATCTTATCAAATTTTGAAATCCTGTTTAATTCTAATTCTATTTCTTCGATTTCATTTTCTTTAACATCTATAGTTTCAATTTCCTCAAGTTGATACTTTATATAGTCTATATCGATGTTATTATTTTCATTTATTAATTTGTTATATTCATCTGTTTTTTGTAAGTAAAGTTTGTATGACTCATTGTACTTTACTAATAGATCATTTATTTTATTTCCTACAAATTTATCTAGTAAAGATAAATGATATTTTGAATCCAATAGATAAAATAAATCATGTTGTGAATGCAAATTTACTTTTTTAGCAAGAGTGGATTTTAAAACACTTGTAGGTACACTAACACCATTAATTTTACAATTGTTATTTCCATCTTTATTAATAACTCTAGTGAAGATAAAATCATTGCCTTCATCTTTATATTCTTCTAGTGATTCAGGAACATCTTTAAATGATATAGTAGCACTAACAATAGCTCTATTTTTATCATTTCTTATCATATCACTATTTGCTCTATTACCTAAAAGAAGTGAAAATGCTTCAATGATGATAGATTTACCTGCCCCAGTTTCCCCCAAAATTGCACTCATGCCACTACTAAAATCAATATTAATATCTTCAATTATAGCAAAATCTTTTATGTTAAGTTCTTTAAGCATTTTATCACCCTCTTGTATTATAAAACTAAATAAATATAAATTTGTCTCAAGTTTGTCCTAACTTTTTATTGGCAGATGTGTAAGTAATAACTCTCCTTGTCTATTAGAATATGAAGGAACAACATCATCTGTTTTAGTAAGTTGTCTTTTAAATTCTCTTTGAATAAGTACTTTCTCATATTCTTTTTCTCCAAGATAACCAAATGTACCAAATAGTAATATGCATACCATTCCAATTGCAAGTAATAATTTATAAATCCAAATATCACTAGTAAATGATACTGATAGTAAGATAGTAAAGAAAATCATTCTTCCTATATTTAAGAATAATTCAGAAACAGCTTGATGCTCTAAAATATATTCTTTTTTATCTACTGCTCTAATAAGACCACTTCTTCTTACTGAATATGATCTTAAAATTATTGCAAGTAATGAACTGTAACAAACATTAAATATAATAATTGCAATCTTATTTACATTAAAAATTAATGCAAGTACAGACAAAGATGTAATAATTGTTAAAGGTAGGAAACATTTATAGAACCTAGGACTTTTAATTTTATCAGTAATAACTAGAATAGAGATACTTGCAAGA
Source organism: Bacilli bacterium (assembly GCA_017517765.1). GTDB lineage: Bacteria > Bacillota_I > Bacilli_A > RFN20 > DUOF01 > RGIG6178. The sequence continues at coordinate 69,411 of JAFWYE010000010.1, forward strand.
GAAATAAATGAAGATATAGCTCCTAAACTAGTATTAGTTTTAAAAGTTAAAACAATTAAAATTGTTACAAGTACACTTAAAGCATCTCTACAACCATTTAATAATTGACCAAAGAATAATAGTTTAAATGATTTTTTATTACTTCCAGAATAACATTTTTTATAATATCCTTTTAAATCAAATTTATTATGAGATAATTTTGTCTTTTGAATTAAGAATGTAGTTGCAATTTCAAGAAGACAGACAATAATTACAAATACTGAAATAACAGTTAAACTACTAGTATCAATTATTTTACCAAATGTGATAGGGATAATAATTGATGTTAGACTTCCTACTACACTGCTATAAGTATTAAAAGTTTTCATGTTTTTAGCATGCACTATCTCATTTGAAATAGAATTTATAGATACATAATATAAAGCATTGACTAAGTTATATAAAAAAGCAATTAAAGCAACGTAATTTACAATATTAGCCCCTAGAGCTGCAATAGTTACTAGTATTGGAGCATACAAAATAACAGCAATTCTAGTAAGAATAGTTTTGTTTAGTTTAGTAGCAATGAAACTGAATGCAGAATAAAAGACAATCATAGTAGCATAAGCAATCACATAGTAAAGTGCTACACCATGAAAGTTACCTGCAGAAATATTTAGAATATGTGCTACTAAAAAAGTATTCATATAAATTGCAATTATTTGATGCAAAGCTGTATTAGATAATAAGCCTATAACATTTCTATCAAATTTTTTCTTTTTCATAAAAACATCACCTTAATTCTTTAAATGCTAAGTCAATTATAGCATTTACATCATTTAAATTAACGTTTTTAGGACTAAAAGAAAACAAACTTATATATTCAATATTGCCACTCTTTTCTCCTTTTATTGGTGAGTAGTCTAATTTATTTAAATATAAATTAGATTTATTAGCACAATGAATAATATTCTCTATTACTTTTAAATGAATTTTTTTATCATTTACTACCCCATTTTTATTATGTTCTTTTTTTTCGGTTTCAAATTGAGGTTTAATAAGTGCAACAAAAAATCCATCTTTTTTAATTATTTTACTTACATTTTCAAAGATGTAGGCAAGAGAAATGAAAGATACATCACAAGTTGCTATTTCTAAATTGTAAGTTAAATATTCTTTTATATCGATAGTTCTAAAGTTGGTGTTTTCTTTAACTACAACTCTAGAATCTTCTTTTAGTTTAGAGACCAATTGATCACTGCCCACATCAACTGCATAAACTAATTTAGCACCATTTTGTAATAAACAATCAGTAAATCCTCCAGTACTACTACCTATATCAATACAAGTTTTATTATTAACATCAAGATTAAATACTTTTAATGCTTTTTCTAGTTTTAATCCTCCTCTTGATACATAAGGGAGACTATTTTTATAAACAGAAACAAGGTTAGTTTCATCGACTTTAAAACTAACCTTATTTACAATTTTATTATCAACTAAAATATCTCCTGCCTCTATTGCGCTTTGAGCTTTATTTCTGGTTTCAAAATATCCTTTATTTACTAAATATACATCTAATCTTTCTTTCATATTAAGCATTCTCTACTCTAAATACTTCAAATACACCTTTTAAATTCTTTAAAGAATTCATAATAGTATTTAAATGAGTACTATCTTTAACCATGATAGATAGTTGTACAGAAGCATTTAAACTTTCTTTATGAGATATGGCATTTAATTCTAAAACTGTAATTTTCAGTGTAGATAGTACATTCATAATTTCAAGAAGCAGGTTACTTCTATCACCAGCTCTGACAATTAAATTAGCTTGATGTAATACATTATCACTAACTTCCATATCCCATTCTACATCGATAAGTCTATTATCAAGAGTAGCTAGTGTAGGACAATCTTTACAATGTACTTTCACTCCTCTACCACGAGTAATATAACCTACAATTTCATCACCTGGAATAGGATGACAACAAAGTGATAATTCAACTTTAATATTATCTATACCATTAACAATAACTCCACAATTACTAGATTTCTTTACAGTTCTCTTTTTAAATTCAAAAGTAGGTTTTAATTCTTTGAATTTCCTAGATTTAATCTTATCGCAAATATTATTTACATTTACTGTTCTATTAGAAATAGCAAAATATAATTCATCTAGTTTAGTAACACCAAATTGTTGTAAGAAACTTACATCATTTAAAGTATCATCAAGAGTTTTATCATTTAATTGTTGTTCTCTTATTTGCTCATCTAGTAAGCTTTTACCACTTGCTATCATAATATCTTTATTATTTTCTTTTTGTTTCTTTTGAAGATATTTTCTAATAGCATTTTTAGCAGCACTAGTTTTAACAAATTGCATCCAACCTTCACTAGGCTCAGTATGTATTTTACTTGTTTTAATTTCTACTATATCACCAGTGTGTAATTCAGTATTTAATGGAACCATCAACCCATTAACTAATGCTCCAGTACAACTATGACCTACATTACTATGAATTCTATAAGCAAAATCAATTGGGCAAGATCCAATAGGTAATTCAACTACTTTTCCTTTAGGAGACATAACATAGATACTAGATTCAAAAACTTCTTTTTTAAGGTTCTCTATGTATTCTTCATCTTTAACATCTTTATTATCATTTACAAATTCACTAAAGAAATGTAATTTTTCTTCGATTACGGCATTACTAGCTTTATTTCCTTCTTTATATCTCCAATGTGAAGCCACACCACTTTCAGCCCATTCATCCATCTCTTTAGTTCTTATTTGAATTTCATAAGTATGCCCGTCATTTGCAATAACTGAAGTATGTAAAGATTGATACATATTAGATTTAGGTACTGCAATATAATCCTTAAAACGACCATTTATAGGCTTATAAATTGCATGAATATAACCCAATATTTCATAACAATTAACTTCTGTTTCAGTTATAACTCTAAGTGCTAATAAGTCATATAAACTATCAAAAGATAAATTCTTTTTTACTATTTTATTAAATATTGAATAGATAGATTTAGGCCTACCTTTGATACTATAATATGGAATATTATGAGACTCTAACATTAGTTTTAATTCATTAGACATTGAATCAATACACTTTTGTCTTTCTTCTTTAGTTTGTTTTAACATATTTTCAATTAAAACATAGTCATCATTGTTTAGAATGAATAATGATTTATTTTCTAGATTAGTTTTTATAGAAGATATACCAAGTCTATGAGCAATTGGAGCAAATACATCTAAAGTTTCTTGAGCTACTTCTTTTGCGAAAATAGAATTATTATCTTCAATAGACAAGATTAATTGTTCTTGCATAGCTAATTTGATTACTATTACTCTATAATCTTTTGCAAGGGCTAAGAATATTTTACGGTAATTATCATTATCGATTTCATTATTAGTTTTAGCTTTAACATCATCTATTTTCTTTAAAGCTTTTAACATAGTAGAAGTATCTTCACCATACTTTTCTATAATCTCTTCATCAATGATTACTTTAGTTTTAACAAGTAATGTAGTATATAAACTACAAGCACTCACATTTAGCTCAGCTAGACGATATAAAACATTATATAAATAATCATTATACTTATATCCTTCATATATTTCTAATTTTTCATATTCCTTAATTTTATTATTGTAAAGTTCAGTAAATAAATTAATTTCCTTATCACTTAGATATTTACTAAGTTTATCTAATATTTTCTCCATATTTACCCTCCTAATACATCAATACATTTACATGATAGTTTATTTTTAAATAAGTTATTTTTATCCAAAGTAAATATACTTCTATAATTATTATATTTTTCTTGATATTGGCATGCAAGATTAAAGGCCAGCAAACTTACATCTCCATTTAATTTTATAATTAAATGTTTTTGATCTTTGCTAAAACCAACTAGACTTTTATCTATGTTTTCAATAGCAAAAACAGGATAAGGATTACCCTCGCCAAAAGGACCATATTTTAATAATTCTATATATGATTTGTATGTTAATTCATCCTTATCTAATAATATGACTTTATTAACGATTTCTTCTTTTTCTTGATTCTTAATAATATTAAATAAATCAGATTTAAATTTATCAAAATCTTCTCTATGTATAGTTATTCCCGCAGCTTTTTTATGTCCACCAAAACTAACTAAATAATCTAGTTTAGAAAGTGACTCTACTATATTTATAGAATCAATGCTTCTAGCACTACCCTTATAAAATTCTTTGTCTTCACTTAAAGCAAAAACAATTGCAGGAAGATTAAAATTATGTGAGAGTCTACTAGCAACAATGCCACATACACCTTCAAGCAAAGAGTCATCTTTTACAATGATTACTTCTTTAAATTCTTCTTTAGATACATTATTAAAGAATTCATTAGACATATTTTTTCTTTCCTCATTACAATTATTTATGAAATTTAAAAGATATTTTATTTCATTAGCATCGTCACTAAATAAGTATTTTATTACATTATTTACTCTGATATCGTTTATCATTCTACCAATGCTATTAAGTTTAGGAATTAGTTGCATCGATAGAATATTTTCATCATAGTCCTCTTTATTAACTAATAAATCTAAGTTGTTATGTTTATGCTTATTTAATATATTTATAGCATTTTTTAATAGTAATTTATTTTGGCTAGTAAGTGGCATTACATCGCTTAATGTAGCAATACCAGCATAGATTGCACAAGTTTCATCTTCATAGCCTAATAAAGCAATAGAAAGGAAGAAGGCAACAGAACTAGCACACATATTATATTCAGTGAAATTTGATAAATTTGGGTGCAAATAATGGTTGCAATTAGGAATATCTCCCATAAGCTCATGATGATCCAATACAATTACATCCATTCCAAGGTTTCTTGCTAATTCAATTGGTTCATTAGCATTAATTCCATTATCAATACAAATTATAACTTCATATCCTTTTTTATGAATTTCTTTAACCTTTTCCTCATTTATTCCATATCCATCTTTATATCTATTTGGTAAATAGTAGCCAATATTAGTATTCATTAAAGTAAACATGCGTTTAAGGATACTAACAGAACATATACCATCTACATCATAATCGCCATAAACCATAATCTTTTTCTTATTATTTACCGCTTTTAATAAATAAGAAACAACTTCATTCATTCCTTCATATTTATAAGGGCTTAATAGTTCTAAGTTTTTATCATTAGAAAGATTATATGCTTCGATTGCTTTTGCTGTTAAAGTAGAAACCTTTTCTTTTTTTGCGATTTCTTCATATTTATTCAATTCAAAATATTCATATTTCATATAATCTCTCCCCATATAAAAAGGCTGAAAAATCAGCCTAATTATTAATCATTTATTCCAATAAATACTTGTTCATCAATAGGTCTAAATTTAGACTTAGAGTAATCTCTATTCTTGAATATTCTTCTTCTTTCTTCTCTTTTTGTTTCAAATAGAATCCATACTCTAGGAACAATAATCATGTTATATACTAATGCAAATAAACTACCAATAATAACTGCTAAATACATACTAAAGTTTTGTAAATCAAAGAACATTGTTACTAGTGATAATACTACAAATAAACCAACGGTAATAATTGTAGGCATCATTATTAAATCTCTACCTTTAGTAAAACATGCCACTCTTTCATCATAAGATAAATAAGGTTTTTTAATTTCTTTCATTAACTCATTAATCTTACTAAAGAAAGGAACTAATGTAATTATAGATAATGTATTTACAATACTAATAGCAATTGTTGTTTGGGTATTAACAGGAATTCTAGTTATTGCAAAGAATGCAAGTAAGGAAACTGTAGTCATTACTACAGTTGTAACAGTAGCTAATGAATAACTATATTTGTAACGAATTGCAAAGTAAATTGCGATTGCAAGTAATGCAATAGAACTAGTATATAAAGTAGATGTAAAGCTAATAAGTACAGATGTAGGATTATAATCATTTATGTAAACTACATAGTATTCGATAGAACCATCAGCTTTATTTTCTCCATAAAGATCAGCTAACTTTTCATGAAGTAATGATTCATTTGAAGTAAAGTTAGTGTCACTTGTTACAATAATGTGATATTTTCCATTTTCAGTTTTTAATTCAATATCAGTTAATTCCATATTTACTGCATCAAAGAATTCCATTACTTCTTCTTCATCAACTAATTTTTCCTCATTTGCAATTATTTCTAATCTAGAACTTTCTTTTGCATCTCCATAGAATCCAAATGGAGCTTTAATAACAAGTGTAAATATTAATGAAACAATAATTGCTAAAACAGCAAGTCCACCAAATCCAATTGCAGTATGTTTAGCATATGCATCAATATCAATTTCTTCATTAGAATTTTCGCCACTTTCACTACTAGTTTTTGATAGTGAAGAAGCACTCATAATAACAGTTTTATCGTTTTTATTGAACCAGTCACATGATAAATACATAACAAATCTTTCTACTACAAGTAAAGAGAATAATGTAACAATACTACTACAAGCTAAATATATTGCGAATTGTTCTGCGTTATTTCCTAAGAAATAAGTTACAAGAGCAAATATTAACATTGTAAGACAAGTATCAATCACTATAGGATTATTTTTCTTGAATGTTTCTCTATATGCTTTGATAGGTGATTTATTAATTTTAACTACAGCTTTATATTTGTTAAGTACTAAATAATACAAAGCAAACATGACAATTGTAGATAGGATGAATGCACCTATAACTTGAGGATTAATAACTCCTGCAATCTTTGTAAAAGCAAATAGAGTTAAAACATCTGCTAAAACAACAGTTGCAATAGCATGTATACCATTAAGTTTAAATAATACAACTAAAGCAACAATAGTTAATGCAGCAATAACACCACAAGCAATAATTACTAGAGTTTTAGTGTTAGCGGCATCTGCTTCTTTTATACTCTTAAGTTGAACAAGCTCTAATTCATAATCATAAGTACCACTATTAATTAAATTAACAGTTTTCTTTGCCATATCTTCAGTATAATTACCAGTGATATTAATTACTTCATCACTAAGAGCTTCACTAACAGTAGCATTGTAGATTACCTTTTTAGCAGTTTCAGAATTAGTTTCAATATTAGCATAGCTATCTACTCCCTCTTCAAATCCAACCCAAATTACTAAGTTTTTAGTATCTGCATTAGATACAGTAGTAGTTATATCTCTTAATAAATCTGTTTTAGCAATGTTAAGATTAATAATTGGATAGCCATTGTAATCTGTTTCACCACTATAACTAGCACCTACAGATTTTAAAATTTCATCACCTGTTGCTAGAAGTGTATCGTTAGAATCTCTAAAAGAAATCTCATATGATTCTTTATTTTGTAATACATTTCTAATTTGATCAGAAATAATTTGGCTCTTACTAGTTACATTAACACGGATATAATTACCGTTTTCTACAGTAATAACTGTATCAGTAATTTCGTTGATGTCTAACATCTTAACCATACCATCACTTATAGTTTTTGCAACCTCGTTATTTTTTACATCATCAGTTTCTGAAGTTACCTTATATAAAACCTCAAAACCTCCTGTGTATTCCATAGCAAACTTAGTAGATTCACTAATAGATGGCACACAAAGAGCAATTGCCATAACTATAGTTAGTAAGCTTACTACATACGCAAATATTTTACGCATTAAATTTCCCCCTATCATAGTTCTAAAAAAATTTAAGCCAACATTTAATTAAATATAAATATTTAAAGACTTACTTTACTACTTTACCATTTTAATGGTCCTTAATCAATAAAAGAAGGGGGTTTATTTATGGATAAAAGCAAAATTTTTAAATCTATGGTCTCACTTATAATGGTTGGATTTGTAACAAAACTACTAGCTAGTCTTGCAAAAATTATCATGGCAAGAAATTTAAGCACTAATGCAATGGGAATTTATATGCTTGTTGTGCCTGTTTATATATTTTTTATTAATGTTATACAACTTAGTTTACCAAATACAATTGCAACTAAAATAGCTAGTAACCCTAAAAACACAAGTAAAATAATTATTACTTCTTCTTTAATTGCTTTAATAGTAAATTTTATTTTTATGATAGCTATAATTGCTAGTTCTACATATATTGCTAATGGAATATTAAAAAATCCTGATACTAGATTATCGCTTATTTCATTAGCTTTATTAGTTCCTTTGATCTCTTTAGGTGGACTTATAAAGGGTTATTATATGGGAATTGGAAAGGTAGAAATAACAGCATATTCTCAAGTTAGCGAAGAAATAGCTAGGATAATTTTTATTATTGTTTTTATGGAAATATTTAAAAATAAAGGTGATGCATATCTTGCATATGGAGCATTTTTGTCATTATCAGCCAGTGAAATATTTTCACTATGTCATATGATCTTTAAATTGCCAAATTTCAAAAATAAGCCAAAATTATTTTTAAAAGGCATTAGGCAAAAAGAAAATTACGTAGTAAAAGATATCTTAAATACCGCTATTCCATTAACCGGAGGCAGACTTATATCTACTGTTGCCTACTCTTTAGAACCTATAATAATGACAACTACATTAGTAAATTTAGGATATTCATCTAGTTATATTACAAGCGAATATGGAATAATATCAGGACTTGTTTTCCCTCTTTTATTACTACCAGGATTCTTTGCTAGTGCATTAGCAAAAGTTATTTTACAACCATTAACTAAAGCTATTAGTAATAATAAGTATGTACAAGCAAAAAAGCTAATCATAAGTATTTTAACAACTTCCTTTCTTATTGGTTTGTTTTTTTCATTTGTAATGATGATATTTCCTGATTTATTAATGAATTTATTGTATGGAAGTAGCGTTGGAAGTGAGTATGTAAAGACATTTGCTTTACCATTTGTTTTATATTATATTGAGTCTCCTTTAATCAGTGTAATGATAGCATTAAACAAAACAAAAAGAATTATGACCTATGAAACTATTGTCTCAATTATTAGACTAGTTACCTTATATTTCCTTCTTAACTCTATGGGTATAGTAGCAATAGCCATAACTGCGATTATAAATTCTTCTCTTTTAGTAATCTTTTTTATCATTGAGACAACATTATTCTTTTACAAAAAAGACAAGATGATTATTGATTCCTAAAAAAGCTAAAAAAATATCATCTATTTTATAATTTTTTCCCTTTAGTTCTTTATCAATAAAGGTATCATTTAGCTTTAATTTTTTACAAATATTTTTATCAATACTTCCATCTGCAATAATTGGAAAAGGATATTTATATATTGAATCTTTTTTAGTAAAAATAGAAAGGCTTCCATTAATTTCAAGAATAGCATAATTAATGTCATTTAAATCTTCTATACCTTTTTCTCTTACTTGAAGCAATAAATCACTGGTATTATATCTTTGCTTTTTCATTTCCTTATAATCAATTTTTCCATTATTTATTATAATGGTAGGTTCTGATTCAATTAATGATCTTATTTTTTGGAATTTTAGCACTACAAAGGAAATTGAAACTTGAACCAAGAAAATTATTATGATAGGAAATATTGCTAAAAAAATACTACTGTTTGGATTAGAAATTGCATTAGAAAATAGTTCTGATATCATAAAGGAAATAATAATATCAAAAACATTTAGTTCTCCTAGTTCTCTTTTTCCCATTATTCTAATAATTACTAAAATTATAATTAAAAATAAAACTGTTTTTAATCCTACTATTAGATATTCATTCATATTAATAGCTCCTCTCTAATATATTAAATTAGGTGATATTAATGAAAAACATAATTAAATACTATCTTCTTTCTACATTAGCACTATTAACTTTTAGCTTTATCAGTGCTCTAATACTAACCATTTTCAATATCAATAATATTTTTAGCCAATCTACTTTAAATATTATAGGAATAGTTATTTCTTATTTAATTACCATAATTATTTCTTACATTATAGGATTAAAATTAAAAAGGCATGGATTAATCCATGGCCTTAGTCTGTCTATATTATTTTTAGTATTAAATATAATTTTTGGTAATACTCTATCTAGCTTAAGTAATATTATAAAAATAGTTACTCAAACATTATTTATTATATTTTTCATGGTTCTTGGAGTAAACACATCAAAATAAAGTATCTTGATATGAACATTTTAAATGTCTATATGCTTTTTCAGTAGCAACTCTACCCCTTTGAGTTCTATTAATCATACCAATTTGAATTAAATAAGGCTCATATACATCTTCAAGAGTAGTAACTTCCTCACCAATTGCCATAGCAATAGATTCTACTCCTACTGGACCACCTTTAAATCTTTCAATAATACCTCTTAAGTATGCTAAATCAACATCATCTAATCCTAATTCATCTACTTTTAAAGCATTTAAAGAAGATATTGTAATATCCTTATCAATTACATTTAAACCTTTAACTGTAGCAAAGTCTCTAACTCTTCTGTATAGTCTATTAGCAATTCTAGGAGTACCTCTACTTCTTTTTGCAATTTCACTTTTAGCATCTTCATCGATATCTAGATTAAATACTTTAGAAGTTCTTTTTACTATTTTTTCTAACTCATCAATTGAATAATACTCTAATTTATTTACAATACCAAATCTATCTCTTAATGGAGAAGATAAATCTCCCACTCTAGTTGTAGCGCCAACTAAAGTAAATGGAGGCAAATCTATATTAATAGCTCTACTTCCCTCATCTTTACCAACAACTAAAGAAATAGCAAAATCTTCCATAGCGCCATATAAAACCTCTTCTACAACTCTAGGTAATCTATGTATTTCGTCAATAAATAAGACATCCCCTGGAGATAATGAAGCAAGTATAGCTGCTAAATCACCACTTTTTTCAATTGAAGGACCATTTACTACTTTAATATTACCATGCATTTCATGAGCAATAACATGAGCAAGAGTAGTCTTACCAAGACCTGGAGGACCATATAATAAGACATGATCTAAAGTTTCATTTCTAGATAAACTTGCTTGAATAAATACTTTTAAATTATCTTTTATTGCATGTTGCCCAACATAATCTTCTAGAGTTGTAGGTCTTAAAGATAATTCTTCATTATCATCTTTATTAATACTACTATTAACTAATCTATCCATCCTATCCCTACTTTCTATTCAAAAGTTGTAATGCTTTAATAATTAAATCGTTTACTTCAATGTTGTCATCAGTTATTTTAGCTAATGCATTATCAATTTCAGCAACTTTAAATCCAAAAGTTTTAAGTGCTTCTCTAGCTTCTTTAAATACTGGATTTTCTTTTACAACTACAGTTTTATCCACTCTTAATTGACCCTTAAGATCTAAAATAATTTGTCCAGCAGCCTTAGGACCTACACCAGGTAATTTCTTTAAATAATTTAAATTACCAACCTCTATTGCTTCAATTAAATTATTATAATCAGCTTTAGATAACATAGTTAAAGCACTTTTAGGCCCTATGCCTTTAACACTAATTAATTTTAAGAATAATTCTTTTTCTTCCTTAAATAAAAAACCATATAAAGAGATATCATTTTCTGCTAACTTTAAATAAGTATAAACTATAGTATCTTGATATAAACTAAATTTTCCTGGGTTAGCTACTAAAATGTTATATCCAACCCCATTAACATCTAATACTATTGAATCAATACTAATACTCTCTACTCTTCCTCTTAAAAAACCTATCATATTATCACCATTTACCATTATACCATTAAAATACTTATTGTAAAAAAGAAAATAGTAATTTTTATCTATAGATAAAAAGAAATAAAAAAAGAAGGTATTACCCTTCTTAAAATATACGTATACATTTAGTGACTTTATTTTCTTCATCACCCATATATAAACCAATTTCATTACCTTCTTTATCAATCATCAATTGATAACCCGGTAGATACTTTTTAAAGATATTACCATTTTTAATAATATTATATTCAAAATCATTCATATAATATTTATTAAATTCAGGCAAGCTATCTTTTATTGCTATTAATTTAAAATTATGTGCTTCTATTTCTTCAATAGAGTAGGCATTATCTAGACTAAAATCACCAATTTTAGTTCTTTTTAAAAAAGTAGTGTAGCCAATATTATTTAATGCTTTAGCAATAGTATCATTTAAAACTCTAATATATGTCCCTTTGCTACATTTTACTCTATAAGTGATTGAGGTTTCATTACACTCTAATAGCTCTAATTCATTTATTTCTATTTCTCTTTCAGGTATTTCTACTTCTATATTTTCTCTAGCATACTCATATAATCTTTTACCATCTTTACTTAAAGCACTATAAATTGGTGGTCTTTGCTTTATTTTTCCAGTTAAACTTTTAAATACTTTTAAAATATCTTCTCTATTAAAAGGAGATATTTCTTTTTCATTTATAAATTCACCTTCTGCATCTAAAGTGGCAGTTTCTTTACCCAAAGTAACTGTAGTTTCATATTCTTTTGTATCTGCTTCTACAAACCTAGATATTTTTAAAGCTTTACCAATTGTTATAATAAGTAATCCCTCTGCTAAAGGATCAAGAGTACCACAATGCCCTACATCTCTAGTATTAAGCGCTTTTCTTACTTTACTTACAACTTTAGTAGAACCCATACCTTTTTCTTTATTAACTAATAAAACACCATTATAACTCATTATTTTAATATTTTAAGTAATTCATCATAGCTTACAATTACTTGCTCTCCCTTATACATATCTTTTAGGGCATATACATTATTTTTAACTTCATCTTCGCCTAAAATAACTACATAATTAACACCAAGTCTAGAAGCATATTGCATTTTTTGCTTCATGCCTTTTCCATTAAGATGAGGCATGTCTACATTAATATTTTCTTTTCTTAGCAAACTAGTTAACTCAAGTGCTTTTTCTTTTCCACCCTCTAAATCAATAACCATAACTTTAGTTAAACTTTTCATCTCATTTTTATAGAAATTAATTTCTTTTAATTTTGAATATAATCTAGTTAAACCAATTGAAATTCCAACTCCTGGTAATACTTTATCAGTATAGAACGAAGCTAAATCATTATATCTACCACCACTACAAACACTACCTAATTCTTTATAATCATCTAAAAATGTTTCATAAATAGTACCGGTATAATAGTCTAAACCTCTAGCTATCTTTAGATTAATTTTATAGTTATTTTCACTAAGTCCAAGTGAATTCATATCATTTATAACTGTTTCTAACTCTTCAATACCTAAGTTAAATGTTTCATCACTATAATTTAGTTCTCTTAAAGCATTTATTGTATCTTTTGCATTACCATCAATATTTAAGAATTTAAGTAAACTATCGATAGTATTTTCATCGCTAATATAATCTTTTAAACTTTCTTTAAAAGTTTCATATCCTATCTTATCTAATTTATCAATCAATCTCATTACATCATCTTTAACAGAAACTAAATCTAATTCATTAAATAAGCCATTTAAGATTTTTCTATTATTTAAATTAATTGTAATTTTATCAAATCCTAAATTAGTAAATGTATCATAAATAATAAGAGGAAGTTCTGCATCATAGGCAATATCCAAACTTTCATTACCAACTATATCAATATCACATTGATAGAATTCTCTAAATCTACCTTTTTGAGGCCTTTCTCCTCTATATACTTTACCAATTGAATATCTCTTAAAAGGAAATACCAAATAAGGAGCATTTTTAGCTACATATCTAGCAAGAGGAACAGTATGATCAAATCTAAGAGATAAATCATTATCTCCTTTATTGAATCTATATATTTGCTTTTCTGTTTCTCCTCCAGCTTTTGCTAGTAATACTTCGCTATATTCAATTAAAGGAGTTTCTACATTTACAAATCCATATTTAGCATAAGTTTTTTCAATTGTATTTTTCATAAAATCAAAAACAATTTGATCTTCAGGAAGTAACTCTAAAAATCCTGATAGTATTCTTGGTTCTACTTTTCTTGCCATTATTATTCCTTCTTTCATTAACACTCTAGTATTATAGACTAATCTTATTATAAAAATCCATATAAATTGATATATCTTGAGGGTGATATTTTAAACATCTAGATATTCTAGAATAAAGAACTACTACTAGTAAATCATGTATTTTATTATTATCTTCTTTTGCTAAAGCATAAATATCATCTAATGTAAGTGTAGACAATATATCTACATTACTAACAATTGCAAATAATAAGTCATAGATGGGATCTCCAAGTACAGCTTGAGGATCTATAATTCCTACGAGTTTACCATTATGCTCAATAAAGTTGTGAGTACCAAAATCTCCATGAATAATACTTTTGTTAAAAGGATATTTTTCTAAATTATCTATACATTTTTTTACATATTCATCAGATGGAATATACTCTTTTAGATTATCACATGATGATATTTCATCTAATAAAAACTCTTTCCAACTTATTTTAATATCATCCATGTAACCAAATCCTTCTATATTAGTAGGTTTATAGTTAAAGACTACTTTAGATAGTTTCTTTAATAAATCCTCTACATCTACTACATCTTTCATTACATTTCCTTTTATAAAATCAAATACTACATATTTATAATCTTTATCTATATATATTACTTTTTGCATTATTTCACTTACATTAGCATTTAAATATAAAACTTCCCCTTTTAGCTCTTCTACAGTATTTTCTTTTACAAGATACTTATCATTAATAAGCATTACCTTACTAGAAACCCCATCATTAAAATATTTGTGTTTTTCATATTTAATATTTAATGAGTTACAAACATCATATATAAAATCCATAATAGCACCCCATAACTATGACAATTATAAACAAATCTTAATTAAAAGTCATTTTTTAATTTATTTTTTAAAAACAGTTGCGTTTCGTTTCTTTTTTATATATACTAATAAAGCGTTTATGGCGGGAGTGGCGAAGTGGTTAACGCATCTGACTGTGAATCAGACACTCGTGAGTTCGATTCTCATTTCTCGCCCCATTTTAAGTTAATTAAGTGCAGAAATGCATTTTTTTAAATAAAAGCCGAAGTGGCGGAACTGGTAGACGCGATGGACTCAAAATCCATTACTAGCGATAGTGTAGGGGTTCAAGTCCCCTCTCCGGCACCAAATACAAATAAAAGTCCTTTTAAAGGACTTTTTTTGTTTTATTTAAGTATCATTTTAAATATTTTTATTTGTAATTTGCTTGGTAAAAAACTTAATAACTTTAACTTCAAACTAACATTTATTGAATATATATGCTTAGGATGTTTTTTATTAAGTATTTTATATACAAGATTCGCTACTTTACTAGCTTCTATACCACTACCTTGCTCTTTATCTACTATATGCTTGAATTTACCTATAGTATTTTTATATAGATTTGTATTATCATTTAATGCTTTCATTTCTTTATCAGAGTCAATTAATAAAGGTGTTTTTACTGCTCCAGGTCTTAGAGTAATTACTGGTATATCAAGTAGGCCTAGTTCCATTGTTAATCCCTGACTATAAGCATCACTAGCTTTTTTACTTATAGAGTATATTGCATTGAAAGGTAATATCTTATTAGGTGCTAACTCACTTGTAGTATTAATTATTTTTCCTTTATTATCTTTAATCATATTAAAGAATATTTTATTTACTCTATATGCTCCAAACACATTAATATCATATATTTTTCTAAATTCTTCTTCACTTATTTCAATTAAGGAATTCATCATAATTATTCCTGCGAAATTAATAATTGCATCTAATTTATTAGTTATCTTTTCTATATCACTGTAAGCCTTTTCTATACTTTTGTAGTCTCTTACATCCATGACTATTTGAGTAATATTTTTTATTTCCTCATCATTTTTTTTGATATCACAAGAAAAAACATGATAACCATTATTTGCAAGTTTTATAGATGTTGCTCTTCCCATTCCACTTGCTCCACCAGTAATAACTACATACTTCATAAAATCACTCCTAATATGCTTTTAGAATATCATAAAATATATAAATTTAATTGTTTTATTGGCAAGTTATCGGACAAATTAATCATTGAAAGATGATTATAACTTAGTTATAATAAGTTTGGATTAGGAGCTGATAATATGTTTAATAAGAAAAAGAAAGAAAAGGATCTTCCTTTAATTGCTAGAGTTAATTTGGCAGAAGAAATGAAAAAAAGACAAGAAAATATGCAACTAGGAGATGTTAGTATATTAGCAAGAGCAAATTATACTAAAAGATTTCCTAGAATAAGACTAATGTATGTAAGATTTGAAAAATTTAATAGATATTATAATGAGGGATATAGGATTGGAACTACTCTAGGAGTTTCTTCACCATTTATGATCCCAAAAGGTATGAGTGTTGAAGGTGCATGCAAAATTATTTCTTATTTATCTGAAAAAGTAGAAAAAGAAAACAATATCGAACCTGCTAGTGAAGATAGTGTTGCTTTAGTAAGTAAACTGCTTGAAGACTATGGTTTTGAAAAATTAGAAGCTAGTTATACTCCTGGACATTATCATTCAATAAGCGAGGCAAAAGCTTTTTCTAAAATTAAAACTATGTTTGATGAACCGATTGAATCTACCTATGATTTAATTACTGTAGATGGTGATAATAGGCTATTTAAAAAATCAGTTCTTGGAACTAGATATTTTGACTGGTTTGAAGAAGGATTTAATAAAGAAGACATAATTGAAGTATATCATGATGCTTATTTAACTGCTCCTGATGTATTAAAATCAAAAACAAGATAAAATAAAATCTCTAGATTAAACTAGAGATTTTTTATTATCTATTATTTGTCTTTTTAGAAACTTTATATCCATATTTTTTATTAGTTTCTTCTACATCCTTAAGAAGCTTTTCGGCATCTTTTTTAAGTTTCCTACTCTTCTTTAATATTTCATCAGCTTTTTTTGTTGCATCTACGCTTAACTCTTCTAATTTGTCATGTTTCATATTGCTTTCTCCTAACGTTATCTATATCTTATCAAAACTAATATTAGATTTCAATTATTAAAAATTCACCTTTATGATAGTAATTTTTGAGAATGTGATAGAATATTTTTGTTGGAGGTAATGATATGGAATTAATCGAAGGAAGAATTTATAAGCACTTTAAAGGTGATTTATATTTAGTTGAAGGGATTGTTTTACATTCTGAAAGTAAAGAAAAAATGGTATTATATAGAGCATTATATGGTAATGGCTTAAGATATGTAAGACCACTTGAGATGTTCATGAGTAAGGTTGATAAGGAGAAATATCCAAATGTAGAGCAAGAATATCGTTTTCAATTACAAGATCTTGAAAGCGTAGCAGGTTTTAAAGAACCTAAATTATAAGGAGAATTGATATGAGAGTAGGATTTTATGCTGGAAGTTTTGATCCATTTACAATTGGACATTTAAATTTAGTAAAGAAAGCTTCATTATTATTTGATAAAGTAATCGTAGGTATGGGAGTTAATCCTAAAAAAACTAGAACTTTTAGTAAGATTGAAATGAAAGATGCAATTAATGAATTATTTAAAAATGAAGGTTTAGATAATTGTGAATGTATTATCTATGAAGGGTTAACTGTAGATGCCGCTAAAGAGTATAATACTACCTACCTAATTAGAGGTATTCGAAATGGTATGGACTATGATTTTGAAGAAAATTTAGCATTAGTTAATGAAGAAATATCAGAGTTAGATACTATTTACATTAGAGCAGGTGCATATGGTGCAATTAGTTCTAGTATGGTAAAAGAATTAATGTTTAATAATAAAGAAGCATCTAAATATTTACCAAAAGAAATATTCAAATTAATAAAATAAAAAAGGGATTGATTTCCCTTTTTTTAGTTTATTCCAATTTTTCTATATACTTTAGATAGTTTCTTTCTAGCCAAATATCTAGCTTTATTAGCACCATCTTCAAGTACTTTTTCAATCATGCCACTCTTTTTAATTTCATTTACTTTATTTTGTAGTATTTCTAATTCATTAATTACTACATCTGCTACTGCTTTTTTAAATGTACCATAACCTTGACCATTATACTCATTTGCAATCTCTTCTACGCTTCTATTAGTTAAAGAAGACATAATAGTTAATAGATTAGAAATACCTGGTTTATTAATTGGATCATAGCAAATAGTATTATCACTATCTGTTACTGCAGACATAATTTTCTTTCTATTTATATTCAAATCATCTAATAAATAAATAGTTCCTTTATCACTTTCACTTTTTGACATTTTCTTTTCAGGATTTGCAAGTGAAGCAATCTTAGCTCCCGTTTTAGCAGTTATAGGTGTAGGTACTTTAAATGTATCACTATATCTAGAATTGAATCTTATAGCTAAGTCTCTAGTTAATTCTACATGTTGTTTTTGATCTACTCCTACAGGAACATAGTCAGCATCATATAAAAGAATATCTGCTGCCATTAAAGTTGGATAGATATATAATCCAGTAGGTATAGACTCATTACTACCCAATTTGCTAGATTTATCTTTATATTGAGTCATTCTAGATAACTCACCCATATTAGAATTACAAGTCATAACATATCCAAGTTCAGCATGTTCGCTTACATCACTTTGTTTAAATAAAACTACTTTTTCTGGGTCTAAACCACATGCTAGATATACTGAAATTAAATCTTTAGTATTTTCTCTTAATTCTTTTGGATCTATAGGTAAAGTAAGAGAGTGTAAATCTGCGATAAAGATATACATTTCATATTCATCTTGATAAGTAATGAATTGTTTAATAGCGCCTATATAATTTCCTAGTGTTAATTTACCTGTAGGTTTAATTCCACTTAACATTCTTTTTTTAGTTTCTTCCATTAATATTTCCTCCTTAAAATAAAAAAATCCCTAGATAATCTAAGGACGCAATAAAATACGTGGTACCACCCTAGTTCAAAGAAAAACTCTTTGCACTCTTTTCTCTATAATGGGAGAACCCAGCTTTGCTACTATATTTCACTTCGCCCTCATTGGCCCATATTATCTACCTGTTTAGTTTATTTTCACCAACCATAAACTCTCTACATAAACATTAATAGTTTTCTTCCAAATCATCAGTTTAAAGCCATTCTACTATTTTTATATCAATTTATCAATGTTATATTTTGAAAAAATATAAATTGGGTTATAATCTTTTATGAAGGTGATAAGGTATGCCAAGTTGGTCTATACATTGTGCAGTGGCAAAAAAAATTATAAGTCATCTTGATGTAGATGAAAATACTTTCTTATTTGGTAATATAGTGGCAGACGTTGATGATGATATTAATCATTATGGAAGTTATGCTACTCACTTTTATGGGACTCTTGCATCTAGTTTTTGTCCTAACGAAGAGCTACCAAATATTCATGAGTTTTATGATATTTATAAATCTAAATTAAATGATCCTCTTATTATGGGATATTATTGTCATTTATTAACTGATTACTATTTTAATGACTATACATATACTAATCATTGGTTAATGGATGAAAATAAAAATATTATTGGAGTAAAACTTATAAATGGTGAAGAAAAGAAAACAAGATCTATCTATAGTCTTCAAGAAATAAAAAGAAAAGATTTTGCTAAGTTTGGTAAAATGCTATATGACAAAGGATTAGTAGATTTTCCTGAATATAGTGCTGATCTTATTAACCACGCTAAGTTATTAGAACCAAATTTTATAAATAAAAATGATATTAAAGTAATGCTTAGTAAGATATATGCATATCTAGATGAAGTAAGTAAAAATAATCATCAATATACAATATTAAATGAAGAAGAATTATTTAAAGTAATGGAAAATACTTCAGATAATATATTAGAAAGATTTAAAGAATTAGGATTAACAAAAGGAAATAAAAGGTAATATGAGTAAAGAAAAAATTAATAAGTACAATAATGATATACTATCTTTATTAAGCGTATATCTAAATGAATATGATAATATTATATCTGCTAGTGATATTAAAAAAGTTATGAAAGCAGGAGTAGATGAAACTAGGGCATTCTCTCTTTTACTAGAAAGTTATATGAGACTAGATCTAGATCCAGAATTTGTAGATTTATACTTTCCTAATATGGTAAAACTTCTTGATACTGAAGAGTATACTAATAATGATTATTACAAAAATATTAAGTTTTCTAAAGTAAATAATCGTGATTGGAAGTTAAGCTATGATAAATATGTTCCATATCAAGGGTTTGTCTATAATGATTTCAAATATGAAGATGATGGAAGAGTAATTCCTCAAATAGGCTTTTTTAATAAAGTATTTAAATATCCTGCTATATATCAAAAAGATAGATTATGGATGTCTATTACTCCAAATGAGATAGAAACAATGAAAGAACCTATTAATGAGGCAAAAGGACATGTTTTAACATTTGGATTAGGTATGGGATATTTTGCTTATATGACATCTAATAAAGATGAAGTAGAAACTGTAACTATCGTAGAAAAAGATAGTAATGTTATAGAATTATTTAAAAAAGTAATCTTACCTCAATTTAAAAACAAGGATAAAATTACTATAGTAGAGGCAGATGCTTTTGAATATATGGAAAGTATATTTGAAAATACTAAATGTGATTATGTATTTACTGATATATATCATGATGTAAGTGATGCAATCGAAGTATATAATAAAATGAAAGTATATGAGAACAAATATAAGAATACTAAATTTAAGTATTGGATAGAAAATACAATAAAAGCTTATATATAACAAAAAGAGGTCCGTAAACCTCTTTTTATTTTGTATATACATAGTCAATATTATTAATTGAATCAATAATCTTACCATTTTTATATATAAGATTAGTTTTAGTATATTTGCCATCTTTAGTATCACTAGTGAATATATATTTATCTTCGATTTTAAAGTACAATCCTATATTAGAGTCTCTATAGTAGATTTTATCTTCTTCTATTCTAAATGCTAAAGATTCTTTGGAATTAGTTAAATTAACAAGTTGACATGCTGATTTAACTGTTTCAGGTAATGATTTTGTATCTAGGCAATCAGTTTTCTTTTTATCTCCCTCTACTTCATATTCTAAATACTCTAAGTAATACTCTCCATTTTTAGAACAACTACAAGCAGAAATTGACATAGATCCTAGCAAAATTATACCTGTTAATGTCATTTTGCCTCTCACTTTACTTCCTCCCGTGTGGTATTATACACTTATATATGTAAAATGACTAGCAAAATTTTATTTGCCTATTTTTTGAATATGTATTCTATATCCTCATCTATATAATATATTTTCCCAAAACTATATCTCATACTAGAATCAATATACTCTCCATTAATATCCACTTTTATAGTATCATTTTCTATTATGTATTTATAATTAGTTGAATCTATACCATTTATATATATTGTTCCATTATCTATTTTCATAAATACATAATTAGAATCAAAATTGTATTTAATATTACAAGCACTAGCAACTTCAATTGGTAGTCCATCGCTATTAGAACAATCTGTTTCTTTAGATACACCATTTTCTTCATATTTGATTTTATAAAAGAAATATTCTCCATTTTCATTAAAAGAACATCCACTTATAAATATAGTTATAACACTTAGGATACACACTATTATTTTTTTCATAACTATCACCACTAATAGATTATATTAAATGAAGATAAAATAAAAGACTTATCGTTTTTGATAAGTCTTTTTTATTAAGTTATTTAGTTGAATTATTTTTTCCAAACAATTGAAACATCATCTTCGCCCATAATAATCTTTCCAGACTTATAAGTGAAACCAGTTTCTCTGTATTCTCCATCCTCTGTTTCAGAAGCCATGATTTTGCCATCTTCAATTTTAATAAATGCAGCGTCATCCTCTTCTCCTTCTGGATACATTTTGTTTCCGTCAATAACAAATTTGCCAAGAGCCTTACCCATTCCACAAGCAGCTATTACTGCACCATCATCAACAAGATCAAGATTAGTTATATCTTCACAATTTGTTGTTTCAGTTTTGTCTCCCACCTTATATTCTACGTGTGAAAAACTGTATGTACCATTCTTTCCACAACTACATCCAGTTAGTGCTACAACTCCTAGTAATGCAACACTAGTCAAACTTAATAATTTTTTCATTTATTAATTCCTCCCTTTGACTAAATTATACTATTTTATAATTCAATCCCATAAATAATATGCTAAAAAAAGATTTTTATTTCTTTAAGACAACATATGTATCGTTAATTCCATAATAAATCATATCATTTTTATAATGAAACCAACCTGTATGTTTGTATTCTCCATCTTCAGTAGCACTTAAATACATTTTATCCCCTACAATTTTGAAATAACCATCTTCTATATGTCCTTCTTTCATAGAAAATGTATAATAGTTATCCTCCAAAGTCATAACCATATTTTTACATTCACATATTGTTTGTATCCCAATTCGTAAATCTTCTAAATTACTACAATCTGTCGTTTTTAGTTCATCACCTTCTGTATATTCAATATAAGTAAAAGTATATGTCCCATTTTTATTACAACCACATCCACTAATAAATAATAATGATAGGATTAATAAACATAATATTTTTTTCATTAATATCATCACCTCTATACTTATATAATAAAAAAAGAGTTTGCTAAGTGCAAACTCTTAAGACTATCTTTTATATACAATTGTAAAGAAATCTTGATGGATTTTAATAGCTTTATCATCATATCTGATATCCATATTAAAATCTTTAAATATATTTACATATTCTCCATCTTCAGTTTCGCTAATTAAAACTTTTCCATCTTTAATCTTGTAGAAGCCTTCTTCAGCTGCTTCATCACCCAATATAAATGATATATTTTTATCCGCTAAATTAATTGATATTTCATTGAACCTTATTGCACTAACTAAAGCACACACTTCAACTTCTCTTTCTCCAGTTGGATTAGAACAATCTGTTTCTTTGTTTTCTCCATTTTCAGCATACTCTACATAAGAAAAATTATATGCTCCATCTTTAGAACAACTACATCCAGTAAAAACAACTGATAATAATAAAGCTAAACTTGTAAATAGAATTCCTTTTTTCATTATATAATCCTCCAAACACTCTATATTTATTATACTATATAAAAAAAAGAAATCAATAAAAAAAGTATCACACTGGTGATACTTATACTTCTACTATCATAGAAAGAATCATTGGGTCTTTGCCTAATTCTTTTTTTACATATTTACTAATCTTTTCTCTTATAACTACTCTTTTTTCATTATAATCATAATAGTCATTACTTAAAACTTCATTTACTGTATCTACATAAATATTAGCAATTTCTTTAATTAAGTAGTCACTTTCTTTTACAAATACTAATCCTCTAGTTTGTACATCAGGTCCTGCAATTATTTCTTTTGTAGCACCATCTACTGTAACTCCTAAAATAATTACTCCATCATCAGCAAGTTTAGTTCTATCATTGATTACTACACTACCTGTATCAAAGATACCTAATCCATCTACCATTAATTCACCTGTATGTACTGGCTCTTGTCCTGGTTTAATTTTTTCATCTTCAAATTTAACAACCATACCATTATCAAACACTAAAATATTATTATGATTTAATCCAATGTTCATCTTATTTGCTAAAGTTGCATTAGATATTAAATCTCTATAATATCCTTTTACTGGTAAATAGTACTTAGGTCTTAAAATACTAATAATAGTTTTCAAGTCTTCTTCTTTTGCATGCATGCTAGCTATTTGTTTATTAGTAATATTGATTACTTTAGCACCTGTTCTATAGATTTGATCTAGTATTTCTACTGCTACCACTTCAACTCCAGGAACAGATTTAGCATTCATAATAACTAAGTCATTTTCATCAAGAACAAATCCCTTATCTTGATATTCTTCATTAGCAATTTTTTCTAATAATCTAAATAATTTTTCTCCATGGCTACACACAACCACTAATAAATCACGTTGATCTTCTTTCTTTAGATCATCCATTGTAGCTTTATATCTTTCAGGTATATTTAATAATCCAGGAACATTTATACTATTTATTAAGTTTTCATGATCTGGATTTAAAAGTAAAATCTTTTTATTACACTTAATACCTAAATTAATAACTTCTTGCATGTTGTATAAGTTTTGAGTATACATAGCAATTACAATTCTACCCTCATATTCTTCTACAGCACTTGAAATAAGTGGAGTAAGTTTATGATTAGGTGAAGTAAAATCTGGGCTAGAACTATTACTAGATTCACTCATTAAGCATAAAACTTTTTTCTCAGCTATTTTAGCAATAGCATTTAAGTCAGTTTTAAAGTTGTCATAGCTACCACAATCAATAATAAAGTC
This sequence comes from Bacilli bacterium, assembly GCA_017517765.1. Classification (GTDB taxonomy): domain Bacteria; phylum Bacillota_I; class Bacilli_A; order RFN20; family DUOF01; genus RGIG6178. Next base: position 93,760 of record JAFWYE010000010.1, read on the forward strand.
ACCACTATATACAATATATCCTTGGCTAGTATCAATTGCTACACCAAATGATTGAGCAACAGAGTGAGAAGTTGAGAAGAATTTGAACTTTCTTCCAGCAATATTAGCACTTCCACTGCTATCTACTATATGAAAATCTACTTTTGGATTTTCTTTATATCTTCTAAAGTTATCTTTTATCATTGAGCAAGTAACATTACTACAATATACAGGAGCAGGTGCAGCTTTTAGGGCATATGATAAAGAACCCATATTGTCATCATGTCCATGTGTAATGATATATGCTTTTACTCTTTCTTTATTTTCTTGTAAATAATTCATCTCTGGAATGATAATATCTATTCCAGGTAAACTACTTTCTGGATATTTGATCCCGGCTTCCAAAACAAAAATGTCATCGTTTATTTCAACAACGTACATATTCTTTCCATCTTCATCAAGGCCGCCTAGAGCAAATATCTTTACGATATCACTCATATTATTTCCTCCAATCGACATAGTCGTAATTTAACTTAAAGTATTCTAACAAACTTACTATAATATTACAACTAATATTATTAAAAAATAACTACTAATTTTTAAAGTTTAATTATTTACATTGATGACACTTTATTTATATAATAAGTCTTGTATTAATAAGAAAGGAATTAAGAAAAATGGATTATTCAAAGAAACAAACTGAACTTGATATCCAAAAGTGGATTGATAGCGAAACTAAGTCATATGACACTTGTGGTGAATATAGCTATTGTTGTAAATGTAATAAGAGTGAATCTTATCCATGTGCTTGTGCTTATGAAAAGTTCTATGGTACTACTACTTCAAAAGATTCTTATCAAACTAAGACTCCTAGTACTACTACTAAAACAACTAAAAGAACATGCAGTAGAAAAACTACTACTAGTAAGTCAACTACTACTAAGAGTAAAACTCCTACTACAAAGAAAACAACAACTAAAAAGACAACTACAAAAGTTACTGCTTAATAAAAAAGAGGTTAATGATTAACCTCTTTTATTTTTTAGATATTCAATCACTCTAGGAGCACATGATATAAACCAAGTCGAATAATTTTTAGGATTATTTACTAAGTCGTCACTTAATTCTTCTAAACTTATCCATTTAGCTTCACATGCTTCATCAGGATTTAAAACTATATCACCATTATATTTACCAATAAATACATGGTCTAATTCATATTCATATAAATTATCATTATATTTGCTAGTATAAATAAAAGTATATAATTCTTCGATATCAGCCTTAATTCCTACTTCATCTTCTAATCTTTCAATAGCACTTTCTTTTATATTGGCACCCATTTTAGGATGTGAGCAACAAGTATTAGCCCAAAGTAGAGGACTATGATATTTGTGTGCAGCTCTTTTTTGAATCAATAATTCATAATTATCATTATAAATAAATATAGAAAATGCTCTATGTAGTTTAGGCTCTTTATGAGCATTTTCCTTAGTTTCTACTCCTAATTCATTATCAAATATATCTACTAATACAACTTCATTTCTAAGCATAATTTATCACCGAGTAAATTATACATAAATATACTCATTCCTACAAGCAAAAAGAAAAAGACTAGCAATAACTAGTCTAGATCTTAATTTAAATATAATTATCTACTAAAAATGTTTTTTATTATTTGTCTTTTTTTATTATAAATGGAACTCCATTGGATAAGTTAAATATTCAACTTCATCTAACTTTTCACAAGTTACATATCCAGCTGGTGCTCTAAGTAATGAAGGAATTCTGTTTACTATAGTAGCACAAGTATGTTCAACAGTTGCAGGTTTTACTACGTGGAACTCAGTTGTAGGTTCTCCCTCAAACTTCCAATCACACATATCACCATCATCAGGTCCATATACCTTACCGATAGTTTCTTCTTGAATTGTAATACCTTGCATTGTTTCAATAGTTACAACAGCAGACATTCCAATACAATTTCCTGCTTTAATAGTCTTACCTAAAGTTGAACTATATAAATCTTTATCAATGATGTAAGGTACATTTTTTTGCTCAATTGATTTGATAGTTAAACCAAGTTTACTAACAATTGCTTCACTAGCATTCCAAGCATATGATGGTTCAAATGTTTCTGGATGAGCAATTTCTTTTTCAAATTCTTCTGGAGTTAAATCACATCCATGAGCTTTAGCAAGAGCTAGACCATATTCGTCTACATTATAACTATATGCTCCAGTAATTTTTGTAATCTTATGACATCCTCCAGCTACTAGTGCAGGCATATTAATCCAGAAAATATCTTGCATACCACTACCAGTAACAGTACAACCAGTTTCTTTAGCAAGAGCATCAATTCTATTAATCATTTCTGCAGATGTAGTCCAAGGATAAATTGCTTCTTCGCAAGTTGTAATTACATTTATCCCTCTAGCAACACACTTTTCTACATGATCATAAATATCTGGAATAAAACTAAATAATGTAACGATTGCTACATCAGCATCACATTCATCTAATACTGTATCAGCATCATTTGAAATTTTTACTCCAGTTTTAATTCCTAGTTCTGCAAAGTCACCTACATCCATACCAATGATGTCAGGATTAACATCGATTGCTCCAACAATTTGAGCTCCTTTTTCATGAAGATATCTTAAAATATATTTAGACATCTTACCACAACCATATTGAACTACTTTAATTTTTTCCATGTTATATTTTCCTCCTTTTAAAAATAACATTTGTATTTAGTTTGGGACAAATATGAGAAAGTTAATCAAATAAAAACGCCAAAAAGGCGTCTTAAAATTATTTAGATTTTAGTTCTTCTAATTCTTTAGCTTTTGCTAATAATTCTTCATATTCAGATCTACTAATTTTTACATAGTTTCCTTTAGCCTCAGCAACATTGTCCCCTTGGACTTTACTTGCAAGTACTGAAATAGTAATAAAGGCTACTACTGATAGAATAATCACAATCCAGAATAATGTAGAAATATCATCTAGTTTTATCCAACCATAACTACAAACTAAAATTAGTACAATTAGTAAGCTTAATATCGCATCGCAAACTATTTGAACAATGAAAAATTGCTTTCCTAATTTCAAATTGTTAGAAACAAGGAAAATAAATAATACTGATAGTAAAGATACAGTTAATACGGCAAGATTAAATGTATCATTTTTTACAATACCCCAAATAAATAGAACCATAAAGATAAGTGATAATCCAATTAGCCCAAAACTCACATATCCTAAGATTTTATTTTTTGAAAGCATTGTATGGCTTCTTAGACCAAAATACCCAGCTGCTGTAAGTGTAGCAGTAGTTGCTAAGATGCTCCCCTTAACACCTTCAAAGAAACTAATGCCAAATACTGTAAGAATTAGCATTAGGGCACATGCTCCAAGACAAGCCAATGTACCAATGATTAGTCCTTTTTTCATATCGTTTCCTCCTAAATAACTCAATGTTATCCTTACCCATATATTAATAAAATATACGTGTGTTTGGCAATATTTAGAGAATTTTTTTATATGTATGTAAAATATCAAAAAAAAGAGGTCATTACCTCTTTTAAATTATTACATTTTAAATTTCTTTGTGAAAACAAAAAAATCTAAGATTTCTCTTAGATTATTTTCTTATTATTTTTGGTAGTTTATTGAATGCTTTAACTAAATTATTGTATTCAGCGATATACTTGTATTTATCCTCTTCTGTCTTATAAGTATCATTAAGGGCACTAATGCAATCTCTTAGTGCATATATCTTAACTAATCCAGAATTTGTATTTACTTTATGAGCTTTAATAAATGCTAAATCAGACTTATGTATTAATTCAGCCATTCTATCATCATCTTGTAAAGGTGTTTCAAGAACATATTGAGCTCTTACTATATAGTCTGATATATCTTCATATTGAGATAAATCTATTAGTGCATTTTCTGCTATGATTCTTTGTCCTCTTAGTAAATCTTCTATTGCCTCGGGATTAGTTTTAACTCCTTTATCATGCATTTCAAATGTTTCTATTAGCGCATCATAATCTTCCCCATATGCTTCTTTTAATTTTGCATTATTTATACAATCACTAAAAGTATAATAGAAAGTTCCTGTTTTTATATGTTTAGCATATTCAAGAATTGCCTCTTTTAGTTCAATACTCTTATCAGGCATAGATTTGATTTTAAATATTTTCTTTAATCCAATATTTATTGCAATTTTCTTTTCAATATCAGTTAAATATGAATGTTTATCATCTAAATATTTTTTTAATAAAATTTTTGTATATTCAAGTTCTATTAATTTGCTTTTTTTAACATCTAGCTTTAGAGTTTCTTTTTTTACAAGTTCTCTGATGCTTAAATTAGGATCTATGTCTTCTTTTTTTATTCTTTTTAAATATGATAATTTTACATTATCTAATAAACTTTCTTTCATTAATAAACTGATTACGTTGTTTTTAGCTTTATTAAATTCTCTCTCTAACATAATTACCTCCATATTTATCGTTACTACTAACATTATTTTACTAGAGCAAAGATACTATTTCAAGGATTATTTTTGATACTAATCTATATAATTTAATTAATAAGTAGTATAATTCATATTAGTGTTTTGGAGGTTTTATATGAAAAGTCATAAAAATATCTTAATAGCTTTTTTACTAAATCTTTTCTTTTCTATTTTTGAATTAATCGGAGGAATTTTTACTAAGAGTGTAGCTATTATATCTGATTCTATTCATGATATAGGTGATGCATGTAGTATAGGTGTATCATTCTTTTTAGAAAAGAAGAGTAAAAGAAAACCTGATAGTAAATATACATATGGGTATTCAAGGTACTCTGTTATAGGAAGTGTAATTACTGTATTAATACTATTAGTTGGTTCATTTATTGTTATATATAATGCCATTTTAAGAATTATTAATCCTGTAGACATTAATTATGATGGTATGATTATATTTGCTATTGTAGGTGTATTAGTTAATTTGCTTGCTGCATTTGTTACTCATAAGGGTGAATCACTAAATCAAAAGGCTGTAAGTCTTCATATGATCGAAGATGTTTTGGGTTGGGCTGTAGTATTAATTGGTGCTATTGTAATTAAATTTACTAACTTTGTAATTATAGATCCAATTTTATCTATTTGTGTTGCCATATATATCATTATTCATGCTTTCTCACATTTAAAAGAAGCTTTAGATTTATTCTTAGAAAAAACTCCTGAAAATATAGACCTTGAAGAAATTAAACATCATTTATTAGAAATTGAAGGTATAAAAGGTGTACATCATATTCATGTATGGAGTATGGATGGAATAAATAACTATGCTACAATGCATGTAGTAACTAACTTTCCTACACATGAATTAAAGCATGAAATAAAAGAAGAGTTAAATGAACATGGTATAAATCATGTGACAATCGAATTTGAAAGTGAAGATGAAGTGTGTGATAGTCATGAGTGTGTAGTTAATCATAGTGGTAATCACCATCATCACCATCACCATCATTAAATCCTAAATCAATTTTAGGATTTTTTATTTAATTGTTTGGTTAATATAAGTTTTAGTTTAAAATAATAACAAGGAGTGATATATATGGATAAACCACAAAATATTTATGATAACGAAAAGTTTTATAAAGATTATAGAGATATGAGAGAAAAAGGATTAAATGCTAATGAACTTATTGAAATTCCTATAATGAAGGATATGTTACCTGATCTAAAAGGAAAAAGAATATTGGATTTAGGTTGTGGTAATGGAGGAATGTCTAAGTATTTTATTGAAAAAGGAGCCAAAAGTGTTCTTGCTATTGATTTATCTAGTAACATGATTAATGAAGCTAAAGAAAAAAATAATGCTGAAAATATAACTTATGTAGTATTAGGTATGGAAGATATATCTAAAATTGAAGGAAAATTTGATATTGTATTTTCTTCATTAGCTTTCCACTATGTTAAAGACTACGATAAATTAGTAAAAGATATCTATAACCTTTTAGATGAAAATGGTATATTAATTTATTCTCAAGAGCATCCTATTGCCACTGCTAGCAAATACCATAAAGAAATGAAAAGCTATATATTTTTAGATGAAAAAAGATACTATGTAGTTAGTAACTATAATGAAAATGGTGAGAGAAAAATGTTTTGGAACGTTGATGGGGTTATAAAATATCATAGAAACTTTTCTTATACTATTAATACATTAATTCAAAACAAATATAACTTACTAGAGGTCAGAGAAAGTACAGCTAGTGAAGAAGCAATAAAATTAAATAGCAAGTATGAAAATCAAAATGATAGACCATATTTCTTGTTTATAAAAGCAAGTAAATAAAAAGTTCTCATCCGAGAACTTTTTTTATTCTTCATTTAATAATTCATTAGCTAAATTAATTATTTCTTCACCATACTTAGCTTTTAATTTTTTAAGTATTCTTGCATATACTGGATAAGCAATAGAAATTAATATAATACCAATTATAGATGATGGTATACCTAAATACCAAAACTCAGTAATCTCTAAAAAGAAAGACATACCAAGTCCAAAAAATAATAAACCAATTACTCCTAGAGTAATAGACACAATAATTGGAGTTTGTTTCACTTTTTTATCAAGTAATCGTAATCTATCTATTTTAGAAGTAGAGGGATCATTAACTACATATTGTCTTTTAATATTTTCAATTTCTTTTCTTTCCTCACTAGTTGGAGCATTATATTTATATTCAAACTTCCTAGACATTTAAATTACCTCCTTTACCTTTATTATAAAAGTTGTGCCTACACCTTTTTCACTTTCTACTTGGATACTACCACCCATTACATCAATAATTTTCTTTACAAGCGATAAGCCAAGCCCATTACCTTCACTTGAATGGGATGTATCACCTTGATAAAATTTATCAAAGATTCTTTTACCTGTTTCTTCGTCCATTCCAATTCCATTATCTTTAACACTAACTACATATAAATCATTTTCTTTTTTTAGATCTACTTCAATAGTACCATCTGTGTTACTAAATTTAATTGCATTACTCATGAGATTATTAAAGATAATTTCCATATAACTTTCTTCACTATTTATATATAAGTTTTCTTCAATATTACAAATTAAGTTAATGTTTTTTTCTTCTAAAATTGTTTCAAATTGTAATATTTGGTTAGTTAAAACTTCACTTAAATTAAACTTTGTATATTCTGGTAGTAATTTATTATTCTCTAATTTATTTAATTTTAATATATTTGTAATTAAATTATTAAGCTTATAACACGATGCGTTTAAAGCATGTAAATACTTTTTCTTTTCTTCTTCTTTTAAATTTTTATCTTCTAATAATTTAGCATAGCTTTGAATAACATTAATTGGAGTTTTTATTTCATGAGAGACATTTGCGATGAAATCAGTTTTTAATATTTCACTTTTTGATAATTCGCTTGCCATATTATTTAAATTTTCTTTAATAATATCAAATTCATCTAAACACTCATATGAGTGAGTAGGGGTTAATTTGATAGAAAAATCTCCTTTAGTTATTTTATCTGTTGCCTTAAGTATTTCATTTACGGGCTTATCTATCATTATTTTCCTACGAAAATGATCTAAAAATGCTAGTATAGTGGCACTAAATACTGTAACTAAAACTAATATTAATGCTATAAGAAATACATTTTTATCACTAATTTTAGAATACGTTAGTATTGCTAAAGTAGTACATATGGCACTAGCAATGACGAATCCTGAATATCCTAGTAATGTATATTGCCAATGTTTCATTTTAAAATCACCTTATATCCAAGACCATGAACTGTTTGAATTTCAAATCCATCACAATTTTTGGTTTTATCTCTTAATTTAGCCATATAAACATCTACAGTTCTAGAAGTAGCACTACTGTCAAATCCCCAGAAATCCTCCATTAATTTTCCTCTTGTAAAAGTCTTTTTTGGGTAACTAAGCATAGCATATAAAATATCGAATTCTCTTACTGTAAAAGAAATTTCTTCCCCATTAATAGAAACAGTTCTCTCTTCCTTATTCATTTTTAAATTACCTACTATTAATTCTTTACTAATACTTATATTTAATCTACGAATAATAGCATTTACTTTAAATACTAATTCATCAAAATCAAATGGTTTAGTTATATAGTCATCTACACCAATTTTATATCCTAATTGTTTAGAGGGCTTATCATCTCTAGCAGACATAAAAATTATAGGTATAATTTCATTTACTTCTCTAATTTTTTTGGCTAGTTCATAACCATCTAATTCTGGCATCATAATATCACTAATTATTAAATCAAATCTTTCGCTAGAAAACTTATTGTATGCCTCTAATCCATTAAAACAAGAAACAATATTATATCCTGCCTCTTTTAAATATGATGTTGCAAGAAAGTTTAAATCTTTGTCATCTTCTACTATTAAAATATTTATCATAACTCTTCCTCCCAATCTTGCATTAATATCTTTTTATATCCTTTATCTAACATGATTCCATCTAATTTTTTTATTAATGTAGAATCTTTAAAATGATGTATTAAAGCACCACCTGCATATACAAAAATCAATATTTCTGATAATACAATAATTAATATTTTAATATAAATATTCCAAGAAAAAATTGGACTTTTACCTTTTATAATATGACCATTTATTTTATTTTCTTCTTTTACTCCAACATAAGTATAATTTCCATAAAATTTGCTATCAGTTAAGACAATTTCAATTTTTTCTTCGTTTATTACATTAGCTTCATTAATTGCCTCATATACATTATGTTCTCTATCTACAATACTAATTCTAGGGGCAACAAATATATAACAAGCAATTAAATAAATAACAAATCCTACAATTAATCCAAATATTCCATTTAATAATCGCGTATCAGTTTCACCCACGGCACTAGTTAAAGCAACTTCAGTTAAAACTATTGCAGTTAATGCACTACATAAATTAATAAGTTTAATGTTTCTATAATAATGGCCTTTACCAACTACCCTAAAGCATCCAAATATTGCTACACCAAGCTCTATAAAGGATACACAAGCAATAACTATTCCTAGAATCATATCATATTTCATTACAGAAACATCAGTAAATATCATTCTCCCCATATATATTGCATACATTACTCCAGCAATTAGTAAAAATGATCCAACAAGAGCATTTCTTTTTTTAAATATTTTTTCTTCTGGCTTAGTTATACCCTTATAACAAACATATTTTGAAAGCATAATAAATAGGTTTACTATACCGGCAATTAAAAAGAAAACAGTAGTAAATATAGATATAATAGCCTTAGATATTGCTAAAGTAGCATTAAAAATAATAGAGACTTTGGTATTAAATATAGCTCTATTTTCAAATGATAGTTTTCTATATTTATTAACTAATTCCATTACCTTCATACTTTCACCTTTTTCATAAAAATTATAACATCTAAAAAAAAACAAACAAAGAGATATGCTAGCAAAACATATCTCTTATTTTTTATTCATTTAATAATTCATTACTAAGTTTTTTTACTTGCTCAGCATATTTTCTTTTATTTTTTTCTAACATACTTTTATAGATATAGTAGTTAACACTAACCATAGCTATACCCACAAGTCCTATAACTATGCCAAGTATCATGTATTCAGCAAGGATAACTCCCATTGCCATACACATACCACTACCTAGAACTAATGAACCTATAGTGCCAAATACATAAGCAAATATAGCAGGTCCTTTTTTAACTTTGGCATCAAGTGCTCTAAGTTCATCTAATTTTGTAGGTTCTTTTTCCTCATAACTTTTTAATGTTTTTTCTACATATTTTTTTTCATTCGTATTCATATTAATCTCTCCTATCTTTAACTATATTCTAGAAGGTTAATATTAAAGTTTGATTTATTAATTGTTAAGATTTTGTAAATGTTGAATAAATTTTCAATAAAAAAGCTCATTTTTCAATAAGCTTATTATTTTAAATTTTTGCAGTATACTCACTAATAAATTCTAAAGTATCTTCTCTATAAATTTCTTTAAAATTATTTTCCAAGCTTTGTTTATTATTATTTCCTGATAATGGATTATAAAGTACATAAATTGTTTTCATTTTCTTTTTTTTCCTCACTTAAATTGTAATTTAATATTTTAATTACCATATCTCCTATCTCACATGTAGGAAGGTCTTCAATCTTTTCATATTCTATTGTATTTATATATGCCTTTATTATTGTCTTGTGAAAAGGTGTATTTTTAGCAATTTTTTCACTGCCATCTAAAGTAATAATAACTAATGGTGTTTTAGACTTTTGTGCTATCTTAAACACACAATTATGAAAAGGTAATAGTTCTCCATTTTTGCTTCTAGTACCTTCTGGATATACTCCAATTGAGGCAACATCATCATTAATTAGGTTAACAGCATGCTCTATTGTTTTATATGCATTTCTAGGATTTTCTCTATCAATGTCCATGAAGCAACATTTTTTTATAATTCTACCAAATATAGGAATTTTAAAATTAGCTTTTTTTGAAATAAATGAAATATCATATTTTTTTAATATGTGCCAAGTGATTATAGGATCAAAATTAGAACGATGATTGCCTACCACAACAAATCTAGTATTTTCAGGAATATTTTCGAATCCTACTAAATCAATCTTTATCCTACAAAGTTTAAGTCCAATACTTGTCCAACTATTTAATAAAAATCTGTAGAATTTATTATTTTTATTATATGTTTTATCCATATTTACAAATAAACTGCATATAAAAGTAAATAAGATATAACTAACGAATAATATGATAAAAGCAATAAATAAATTTATAATCGCCAACATAATTACCTCCAAAATGCAACTAATATGCATTCTAGAACTTATGTCAAAAATTGTCAAATAAAGTAACATTTGAATTATTATAATTCAAATAAAAAGAACCAATATGGTTCCTTTATGAATTTATTATTGGTTTTAATTTACTCCATGTTTTATTTCCTACTATTCCATCTACAACTAATCCATTATCTTTTTGAAATAGTTTAACTGCCTCTAATGTTTTATTTCCAAATATTCCATCAATTGTTCCTGGATTGTATAATCTAGAAAATAACTTATATTGAAGATAATTAACTATATCTCCTTTACTCCCTTTTTTTATTAAAGGATAATTCCTATTTTTACTAGACTTATAAGTAACTCCTAAATATCTACATACACCTTTACAACACTCTTCTCCTACCTCTTTTTGAAAGTCAGGATCCATCATTCTTTTTGCCTCCAATAGATTAGTCATAAAACCTGATTCTACTATAACAGAGGGACAACTCACTGCATATAACATATAATAATTTCCTTTTATAACTCCTCTATTTCTTTGCTTAGTACCATCATCTAAAAAGCTTAATATATTATTTGCTAATACCTTAGATTTTTCTCTTTCAGGACTTAAGTTAGAATATATAACTTCAAACCCATTAACACTATTAAATTTAGTTCCATCACCATATCCATTATAAGCAAACGTAACTAAGAGATTTGGTATTTTATTATTTACAATTTGTGCCCTAGTAGAAAGACTAACATCATAATTACTAGGTTTAACATCTAATACTCTAAATCCTTGTCTTTTACATGCTTCTAAAAAATATCTTTTTGCTTCCTTGTTGAATTCATTTTCATAAAAACTTCTTCCAATTTCAGAAATATATGGAGTTCTTTTTCCTGGTGTAGCAAGAGGTGCTAATCCATGTTCATCATTACCCGCTATTAAATATTCATTATTATTCATATATTCACTTCCTAAATTATGATATGAATAAAATTAATATTGGTTAATATAAATTAAAAAAAGCATAGAGTTACTATGCTTTTTACTTTTTATTCCATTGGAGTAATTTCTAATGATGATGTATATCCATCATCCACGATATTTATATTAAGCTTTTTACTACCATAAGTAGATAAATCATAATCTACATCACGGTATGTAATAATATTACCTTCTGTAATATAAATGTATTGATCAATTTGGAAGTATTTTACTTGGTTATAATCAATAAGATGAACCCAATTTGTTATATAATTAGAAGCATCTTCAATTGAGTAATAATAAGCATTCATATCTTCATTATACTCAAAATCATCTGTGTTAAATACTACTGGTTCACCAGCATTATTAAACATATGAGTATTAATTATCATACCAGGATATAATCCTTTAAAATAATAGTATACAATTCCATTATTATCATAGGCATGAAAAATTTGTACATTTGGTATTTCTTCAACAAATGCATTATTTAACCCAAATGTATAGAAACCACCTAATTCAACGTATTGATTTTCCTCTAGTGGTTGATCAATACATGCAGTAACTAATCCATTACTTAAACAAATTCTATTTTCATAATTTTCATAATCAACAGGAACATTGACAATATTATTATCATTAGGAAGTAATTTCATATCATTTTGAATTAATATATGATATCCATTTGGCACTTTAACTTGTGCATATTTTATTGAAGAATCCCAAATAATAACTTCACCATTTCTTATATCTTCATCAGTTAGGGTGAACTCATATTGTTTGGCGTCATTATGTAAAGTATATGTTACATTTACTTCTAACTCAAAATAAGTTTTCCAATCACCTATATCAGTTTTTAAGATAGGAATACCATCTGGCCCTGTAAGATAGGCAGAGTCTGACAAATTGCCTTTATTAATATTTTTATCAAGATATACAATTTCTACTAGAGATACACTAGTATCTACAATTGGTTTACCAATATATGTATATGTACCAGCATTATATACAATATCCTCTTTAAATAGAGGCACTCTATAAGGTACCTTTCTTCCTTGATATGTGAAAGTACCATTTATAATCGAAGTTGAAAAAGTTTGATTTATAGGATGAGTAATAGTATGAATTACATTTTCTTCACTATCATATAAATCTATACTTAACATATCAGTTTCATTTTCATATACAGATATATTAAATGTTGAACCTTCTAATTCAACTGAAATTATACTATTATCATATACGTTATAGTCATTCTCTATACCACTTGAAATTATTTCATTTGTAAATGAATGAATTCGTGTTACATTAAATTCGATAGGTATAGATGCAGAATAATCAATTTCATAATAGTGATTATATGTATCATTACCTAGGTTATTTGTAACCAAATTATCAATATACACCCATTCATCTTGTTCATTTAGAGTTATCATTCCTAGGAAGTTTATTTTGTTAGTCATTGAGCTACCACTAGTGATAATTTTATTGACTTTATCATAAAGATAGCTAGGGCGATAATAATATTCACCATTTAAAGTGAGCTCAAGATACCCATAATCATTTCGAATGTTTTTTCCCTCTAAGATAAAATTCTCATTTTTATTAATTTTATACAAATTACTTGTGCCATTGTAATGATAGATAACATTCATATAATATGAATCATCATTATTTAGTAAAATATATTCTCTACTTTTATTTTCATATGAATATTTTCTTCCTGATGCTACTAATTCATTAGTTGACATTGAATATATTTCATATGAAAGCTCAACCCCATCAATAGCAACATACACTTGATCCATTCTTAAAGCAACTTGACTAAGTTTTGCAATACCAGTTACTAAATCTTCTTTATCAATATTTATTTCAAACTTTTTATATCCAGGTAGAGTAAATTTAATTATCTCATCATGTTCTCTAGAAGGTAAATTAAACGTAAATGTATTTTTCTTGCCAAGCTTTAAATTAGAAATGTTTGGATTATCCTCAAATACTATTCCTTCAAGAGTTTTTACTCCTTCTATAGTAATTTCTACCTCAGCATCTAATTCAACTCCAAAATCAACTGTTTTAGTGATTGTAGGACTATTCATTTCGCTTGTAGGTATGTATACAGTAATTGATTTTAAATCTTCATAAGATAAAGTAATATATACATCTTTAATAGAATTAATTTTATGAGTGTATTTACCAGTTGATTCATCATAACTACCATTACCATAATTGCTAGAAAAATTAGGAGTAACTTCGCTATCAACCTCTAATATTATCGTTCTTTCTTCCTCAATTGTAGGAGTGCTACAAGCACTAATCGCAAGTGCAGATAAAATAAGAAATATTGATTTTGATTTTTTATTCATATGCTTCACCTACCTATTCTCTACCAATACATCTAATATTGGTTTGTTTGCAACATTATGACATGCAACATAAGCAAATATAATTGAAATAATTGTATTAACTATTACAAGAGCTCCAAATGCTACTAAGATGAATATTGGATTCAAAGATAAGTCTATTGTTATAATAGCAGCGGCCTCAGATGACATAATCATTTTAAATAAATAACAAATGCCACCACATATACCTCCTCCAAATATAGCAGTCCAAATATATGAACGCTTAAATATTTGGAATATTTCAATAAAGTATAATCTAGTTACTTCCTTATTTTTCATACCAATAGCTCTAGATAATCCAAGGTAATTCTTTCTGGATTGTACAGAGTAGTGAATTGTATTATATAAGTTTAGTAGTGTAGCAAAGAAAATAATTCCTCCAAATATTGCTAGTATGATACTTATATAAGTAAATACAGTATAAAACATACGATAATTTTGAAATGTTTCTGACATATATGATGAAGTTGCATTTATTTCTTCACTTGAAGTAGAAGATTTTTTAAGTAAGTCATCAATAATGCTTACTGCGCTATTTGCTTCTCCATAACTATCAAATTCAACAAGCAATTTAGAAGTTACAAGTGAATTGCCATTAGAAGTTGTACTTGCACCCATACCACATGGAATAAATAGTCTTTGATCCATAGTAGCATTCTTTGACAAAGTTATTATATCATTTGGATAATAGAAAACGTTTCTAGAATAATTCATACCATCACTCTCATTAACTTCAATTGAAATTAATTCAGGAATATATGATTTCTCAGTTGAAGTATATACAGAATCTGTAGTAAGCCAAAAATAAGTGTCATATATATGGTTATTAGAATCAGAAGGAGCTGTAGATCTTCTTGGAGAAGTCTTATATATATTAGAATCATATACACCTACAATAGTAAATTCTTTAAATATATTAACTGGTATATTGTTATATGCAGAAAAATCACCTGTTATAGATGTTTTAGATGTAGTAATTTCCCCATTTGTACTAAGTTGATAGTTTAGGGTGATTTTTTTACCAATGATAGTAGTATCTAAATTATAATGTGCTAAGAAATTACTTGATACCATAATTTCCTTATTAGAATTTTCACTAAATACTGAACCTGCTATTAGAGGGTTACCATTAGTTGCAGCATCATTATCTGATCTTAAAAATATATTATCATTAGACTCAGAATCGATAACTAAAATACCTACTTTTCCAGAGCCATTATATCCATCTCCTTCGATGGATAAATTTTTATCTAATGCAAAAGTGTTTCCATCTAATACTACATTAAATCTAGGAGAAGATATTTCTGTTGATGACTCATCATCCCAAATTCTATATGAGTTTTCAAAAGTATATTGATTGTATTTAATGATTGTGCTTACTCCATCAATATCATAAATTTTATCAATATAAGACTCATGAATTGCTCCAGAATATGAATCCTGGGTATATTGATTAGACATTTCTATATTAAATACTCTAATAGAAGCATCTTTATTTACTTCTTTATTTAAATCAATGTGAAAGGCAATAACTATAAATAATAATGGCATAAGTAATATTAATCCAAAGCTTATTCCTCTTACAGTGCTTCTAGTAGTTTTCTTCCTTGACTTTAAGCTTATTTTTGAAAGTCTAAAATAATCTTTTAATTTCATTTATGCCACCTCACTTATAACAGACATTGGATCTGTCTTTGCAATTTTTGACATGCTTTCTCTAGCAAATAATAAAGTAAATGCAACAAAGAATAATAAAACAACAATTGGCACATAAATTGGTAAGTTAAACACTGTAACATAATCAATTTCTCTAAGATAATCTGAGAACATAGAATTAATTATTATAGTATTTAAATTAGACAATAATCCTTTAAATATGAATATAGTTAAAAAAGCCAATATAATACCTGATACAATAGTAGTAATAGATTCTAGTTTTATCGTTGATTTTAAATCTTTTTCATTTAAACCCAGAGCCTTTAATAAACCGATAAATTTCTTGTTTTTATCTACAGAAATCATAATAGTATTTGCAAGAGAACCAATTGATAATAAAATTAGTATTAGACATAAAAATGATGCAATACCTATAACTGCTATACCAATTACATTTGTCATTTTCATATCATTAAGAGCACTGCATGATACTGAATCTCTATCACTAGGCTTAGGCAATACACTACTTATGTCTTTAACAAAAGCATCTAATTTATCTAGTAATTCTTCATTACTAAAGTTAGTTCTTGTTACAGTATAATAATATATTGCAGATTGAGCATAAAAATCTTCTACATTATTAAACATATAATTTACATCAATAATTAAGTCAACAGAATCCTTTAACGGTTTAGCATAATAACCATAACTACTAACGTCCATTTCTTTTAATTTATAGATTCCTTTTACTTTAAAACTCATATTTTTAGTAATATAGTTATACTCTCCTGAAGAAGGAATTATATATTCTAGTTGATATTCTATTTCATCACCTGGATTAAGTTTAATTCCAGTTTGATTATAATATTCATTAGCAAAACTTGTTGATACTAAAACAGCATTTGTATTTGTATCTAAAGAGCTTACATTACTTCCCTCAATAATCTCATAGTAATAATTGATAGGAAATCTGTGATCGCTAATTGCATATGTTTGATTGTAATCATTATGATATATAGAATAATCTATTATCGATTTATGCAACATGATTTTTTGATCTAATGCATCATATACTTGCTTATTTAAAACTTTTCCATCCCCAAGATTTTCATACAAATAGTATTCAGTTTGGATCGGTTCATCTGAACTTTGATAATATTCTTTTATGATGGAAGTCATATTATTTGAAAAAGATATACCAATACATAATATAGTCATTATAAGCAATGAAATTATATATACAATAATCGTAGTTAGGATGGATCTAGATTTATTGTTTTTTATATTATGTAAAGATAGCTTATATCTATCTATAAATTTCATTATTTAAATAACTCCTCATATTTACTCATATAACTAGCAGTTGCTACTCCATCCTTAATTTCAATTATATTATCTGCATTTTTAGCATCTTCCATATTATGAGTAACTAGTATTACAGATTTTCCTTTTTTTACAATTTCCTTTAGTAAATTCATAACCTCAGCACCATTTTGGCTA
Organism: Bacilli bacterium; assembly: GCA_017517765.1. Lineage (GTDB taxonomy): Bacteria > Bacillota_I > Bacilli_A > RFN20 > DUOF01 > RGIG6178. The sequence continues at coordinate 111,130 of JAFWYE010000010.1, forward strand.
TCTAGGTTACCTGTGGGTTCATCTGCTAAAACTATATCAGGATTAGAAACTAATGCTCTAGCAATACTTACACGTTGTTTTTGCCCTCCTGAAAGTTCACTTGCTTTCTTTTCAATTTTATCTTCCAAACCAAGCTCTTTTATAATTTCTATAGCTTTTTCTTCTCTTTCTTTTTTATTCATTCCAGCAATAGTTAAAGGCATAGCCACATTTTCTAAAACAGTAAAAGTAGGCTCTAAATAAAATGATTGAAAAACGAACCCAGTTGTTTTATTTCTATATTCAGCAAGTTGGTTTTTATTTAAGTCATTTAAAATAACACCATTTGACTCTATAGTCCCACTAGTAGGACTATCTAAAGCACCAATAACATTCATAAGTGTTGATTTACCACTACCACTTTTACCTAATATTGCAGTAAATTTACCCTCTTCTATAACTAAATTTACATCTTTTAAAGCATGAACTGCTCCTTCATCTTTACCATAAATCTTATTTACATTTCTTAAAATAATCATTTTATCTTCCTCCATATAAAAATTATGATTTTTATAATCACAATTTTATTATAATAAAAAGAATGTAAATTAGATAATATATTAAAAAAATTTTAAAATCTATAATAAAAAAAGGAACATTTATGTCCCTTTAATTAACAATTTTGATTTTTATAACATACATGGCAATTAGAATCATTTAAACATTTTTCCCATTTTCCAGGTTGCCATACCCCATTAGAATCTAATTTTGGAGTGATTGTCATAATTGAAGTGATATTACCCCAGGTGTTTATTCCCCATACTTTTGAAATATCATTAATTTTTGCTCCACTTGATCTTGCAGTAAATGCTGGATCATCAAATACTAAGTTACCATTTTTATCTAATCTAGCTACTATATAGTGTGTACTAGTACCTCCACCACTTTTAGTATAGCTTCCTCCAATTACAACACCCCAAGGATTATCTTTAAGCAAATCTTTTAATTTATTTACTTTAGCAGAATCAGTATATCCTTTTATTGAATAACTTTGCCAAGAATAATTAAATGCCCCAGCAATAACATAGTGATATGCAGAAATTCTTCTTTTCGATGGTGTAGTTGTATATTCATAATTATTACCTAAATATACATCTACTGGATCATAATTCTTTTCTGTTCCTACATGTCTACCAGCATTAATAATAAGCATTGAATAAGAAGTTAATAGACATCCACTATGGAAACCTAATAAACTTGTTTTTTGTGTACACCAAACATATCCATCTTCATCAAAGCTACATATTTTTTGAAATCTTGTAGTGTTTCCTGAACTACTATTATTAGTGAATTTTTCTACATCTTCGATAACTGCTTCACCATTTTCGCCTTTACCCAAATTTATAATACCGCTAAAATCTAATTTTCCCTCTTCAGTAATTTCAATACCTGCATTATTTAAAATACCAACAAAAATATTTTCGCCCTTCATGTATGCAATAACTGCAGGACTGATGATAGAAAAATATATAACGGTAACTAACAATACTGAAACAACAATCTTTAAAAATCTCTTCATAAACTCACCCCACTACCTAAATTTTACTATACACCTTATGATATAGGCAATTTTTATCTATTTAACTCTTTAAAACTTGTTGATTAAATTTTTGTTTTTTCACATTCATTTATGAATTCTTTAAATATTCTAGATATTTTAATGTCATTTTTTAATAATTCAGGATGAAACTTTACTCCTAAATAAAACCTTTTATTCTTTGCTTCAATTACTTCAGGATTATTATCCATATCTAAAGCAGATATTTCAAAGCAATCAGGAATAATGTCAGCAACATATGTATGAATGCTATTAACATTAAACGTCTCATCGCCTATACATTTAAAAATGATTGAATTTTTATTAATAATTTTACATTCATGAGCATATTTCAAATCCGGCCTATCATGAACATTTAAATTTGTTATTTTTTTAGTAGATCCCCCAAGAGCTCTAACCATATTATTTAATCCAGCGCATATTCCTAAAGTTGGTATATTTTTATCATAACAGTGTTTTGCAATATACTCTTCATATGGATTACTTGCAACATCACCTGGAAGTACAATGCCATCACAAATATTTATAATTTTATTTATTGCCTCTTTATTCTTATCAGTAAATAAATATTCTTTCTGTTCATCTTCATTATCAAAATTTTGATATGTCTCATTTGGTAATATTGCTAAAGTAATTACCCCTTCCTTAATTAAAGCATCATTAACCTCAGACATTATTCTATAAAAATTAAATATACAAGGATTTTCATCCCCATCTTGAGTCATATCTACTTGATAATATTTACTTACTATACCAATAATAACATCTTTCATATTAACTCCTTTATTTGATTAAATTTGAAATATCATTTTCTAAATTAGTAAGAGCAATATAATTCTCTTTTAAATATTCAATATAATCATTATCATCTTTTTGTTTTATTTCGGCTGATAATACTAAATTAGTATACATAGATAAATCTTTTGCTAATTCCTTTAGATTTATGGTGCCAGTACCTAAAATTTTATGTTCATCATTTTTAGAATTGTTATCATGAATATGCAACACACTAATATACTTTCCATAATCTTTTATTACATCAAAATTAGGTGTTAAACAGTTTTTATGACCAACATCAAAACAAATCTTTAAATGCTCATCATTTATATGATCAAATATATAAGGTATTTCAAAAGAAGAAAATAAGTTTTCTATACAAAGATTCAAATCACATTTTTTAGCTACTTCTAATAGTTTTTTAATTCTTTCTAGCCCTATTTCACTTGTAGTACTATTTCTGCTTCCATTTAAATGAATAACAAAGTTTTTAGTAAAACCCTTTATCTTTTTCATTTGCTTACTATAATCTTTTACAATATAATCTCCAATTTTATTGTCTAACCAAAAATTATCTAGTATTTTGCCATCATATTTGCAATGAATCATTGTAATATTAAAACCTAATTTCTTTATATACTTTATCTCTTTTTTTAATGACATATTTTCAGCATATCTATCTAAACCAGTAAAACACTCATTATAGCCTAATTCTTTTATTTTATTTAATTTATCTTTTGTATCTATTTTGGGATTAAAATAAACATTAACAGACTTTAGCATATTATCACCAACCACTTCTAATATCATAAACATTTTAAATATAAATAAAAAGATTTAGTAAACTAAATCTCTTTATCTTTTAATTATTACATACCCTAATACATCTAAAATATCATAAATTTCACTTACTACCATAAAATCATAATAGTAAGTTTTAGCACATTCTTTAAATGCCTTAGAATTATAAGATTTCGCCGCTATCTTATCAATATCACATTCAATATATCTCTCTTTGTATTCATCCATTAAATATTGAGTTTTAATTAACTTGTCTAATCCTTTATAATTAGAAGTTAAACATGCATGCTTTTTAATCATTCCATGTTTTTGATGACTAGATCTACCTTCCCCATTAATTGGAGCAAATTCGCTAAAATTCATAGGTTTATATCCGGATAATAAGAAATGTGCATTCCAACGAGAATGTTCAATAAATCCAATTAAGTTATATAAATTATCTTTAAAGTAATCTTCGTATTTTAATGAGTTATAATCCACTTTTGGACATGCCTTTTCAAATTCTTCTTTACTAATTATTTTAAAGCCATCTAAATCTTCTTTTTTTACAATATCAAATCCCATTAAGTTAAGTTTGAAAAACATGCTTATAGATTGATAAATATTAGCATATTGTTTAACTAATATAATTTTTTGCCATGCCAATATTTCTTTTTTGGTAATTGGTGAATTTTTACTATAAATCATATTAGTTCTTTGAGCAAATTCAATTAGCTTCTCATTAACTATATTATCATGATTTAAAATATCTTCTTTACCAAAATAAGTAATTAAATTATCTTGCTTTATTTTATTCTTTTCATTATATAAGGCATCTTCTTTTACTCTTGCAAATACTTTATAATTTCCTTCTTCTAAAAAGCCTACTAAATTTTGAGCATACGCAACATTTTCTAAATCAGATTCTAATGATACTACAATGTAAGTATAAGAATCATTATTTATAAGATTACTTATTTCTTCTTTTGTCTCATAAGAATATACATTATCTGCTTTTTTGTAAATATTACATACTTTTTCCATTTTTTCTAAGTCAGCATTTTTATACATTTTATCTAAATCACTCTCTAAAATTGCTATTGCATTCTCATTTAGATTATTTTTGTTATTATCATATAAATAATAATTAACTTGATTTACATAAAATTGTTCTTTCTTTTTATTATATGAAGCAAATTGGAACTCCATAGCCATCATTTTAAATAATTCTAAATTCACTTTGCCAAAACCTAAAAATACAACATTTATTTTTTTGTCTTCTTTTAAAGCACAATTCTTATCTTCAAAAAAGTTTCTAGGTATATATTTTGTGATTGGGTAATCCATTAAAAACTTTCTTGCAAACAACTCATATTTATTAAAGCAGGTAACATAAGAATTTCCACCTTCACTAACATTAGCAATAAATTGTTCATTAATTGTAGGTTGTTCTTCAACATTTGCCTCAATATGTAAAAATAAAGCATTGTTTTCATCTAAACTATACCCTTTAGCTTTTCTTATACTAATTGCTTCCTCATATAATTCTAAAACATCAGAATATGAATATGATGAATCTTTAAATAATATAATATGATGTTCACTATCTTTTATTTTTCTAGCCAAATTTTTAGCATTTAATTTAAGATTACATATTCCAATATTTTCTTTTGTTAACTCTTTATAATCAGCTTTATCATCCCAAATAATAGAATTTTTATTTGATTTTAAATATTCTCTAGCAGTTGTGCTATCTCCTAAAATAATATCTCCTTTATTATTAAATACTCTTTTTAGTCTAATTGAATTAAATATTCTGTGCTTAAACAGAGTAATTACAGTTAATACAGTAGATAAAGAAGTTAATAAAACTGTATAGATAAATGCTATTAAAAATAATACATGTTTACTAGTTAAACTTCTTATCAAATCTAATTCAAATTTAAATGCAAAAGCATCTAAAGCATTATTAATAGTTGCAAAAAAATCAAAGAAATCTACCCCTGTAGAGTCAAGTAAAGCAATTAAATATAATACATACAATAATCCTGCACTTACTCCCAAGTAAATAACATTATCATTACTAATAATAGATTTTTTCTTAATCATCGTAGTAGTAACATAAGCCGTCAAAAGTACTTCTAAAAGTAAAATTATAGATACCATAACTAAATATACAATCATTATAACTCCTCCAACACACATCTATAACATATCATAATTATTACAAATAATTAATACTTTGATATTAATATTCATTTAGTTACAAATGTTTATTTTGAGTTTAATTGAAGTAACTTTCAATTTGTGATTAAATGATTATTGGAAGTGATTAGATGGCTTATAATAGTTTTAAGTGTCCAAATTGTGGCTCTAATTTAATTATAAATAAAATTAATAAAACTGGGAAATGCGAATACTGTGGGCATGAGGTAATTTATGATCTTGCAGATGATGAACTTTCTAGATTAGTAGAAAGTGCCAATGCTCATATTAGATTAAATGATCAAAGAGTATTAAGAAAAGACTGTAATTTACTTTATGAAAGATACCCTGGTAATCCAATTACATATTATTACTTGGCTAAGGCAGATCTTTTAGAGGTTTCTCATCTAATAGAAGATACTACATATGTTGGTAGATGCAATCATTTATTATCCTCTGCATATGTTAACTTAATTAGGCTAAGAGAGTTTAATAAAGAAAATGATGTAGATCCTCAAGAAATAATAGATGAATACAATTATTACGTGAATATAAATAATAAGAACTTAAAAGATCTTATTAGTAAAATAAAAAGAAGTAATGTTTGGAATGCAATATGGATTTCTGCGCTTGTCGTTATAACTTTAGCTTTAATATTTTCTTCATTACTTTTTCTAGGAATTCTACTTATAGTTATTGGGTTAGTAGATAAATGGCCTCAAAAACTAAAAAGAAAATTTAAAAAAGTACCACAACTTTCTATGAATAAAATTTTTAAATATTAAAAGATTGCATTTCGCAATCTTTTTTCGTTTATTTATTTTTTGTTATGATTATCTGCTTCTCTAGCAAACATACTTATTCCAAATGAAGCTACTCCCATAATTAATAATCCTATAGAAACAAATATTAATATAGGATTATTATGACCCATTTCTACAAGTAATAATATAAATGCGCCTAATGAAACTAGTAAGCCTAATATAGCGGTTGTTATACTATTCTTTTTTATAAATTCAGCATTAACTCCAGCAGATTTAATAATATTGGCTCCTAGTACTACAAATGCTACACTTACCAAAACAAATGCAACTCCCATGATTAATTCAATATTATTCTCCATATACCATAAATACCAAGCTCCAAGTACAAATGAGACGTCTGATAATAATAATAAAATATAACCTATAAATCTAGAACCCGATACTTGACCAGTATTAGTTACAGTAACAGACTTATCATTTATAATTGTTATTTCACTTGCATTCTCAGGTGTAACCTTACCCCTATTAACTATTTGTGGGCGAATAGGTTTTTCTTTCTTTTCTTTTATTGGTTTTTTATGTTTTTGTGCTCTTGCTTTATTTTCTTCTTCTATACCTTCTTTATATTCATCTTCAGTAAGTGTATAGTGACATACAGGACAAACATTTGTATGAGAAGACATCGGATTACCACATCTAGTACAGTGCATAACATTCACCACCTATTAATTATATCTAATTAAATTATACATAAATTCAATTAAAACAAGCAAAAAAAGCCAATAATATTAACTATTTTGGGTAAAAACAATAAAAAAAGATCCACAAATGTGAATCTTATTTTGTCTTTGCTTTACTTTGTGCTTTGTAATAACCGCCTACTACTAAAGAAACATTGTGCCAGTTAGTAGGTATGCAATTATCTTTTAAGTAAGCAAATATTTGTTCTTTTTCTTCATCACTAAACTCATGATCATAAGCTTTATAATATTGATTGATAAATGCATCATGATTAAGACTACTTCTAACATCTGCCTTTGATAAGAAAGATTTAAGAGCTCTTATATCAAGATGATACTTATTACATGATTGACATAAATCTTCAAACTTATATTCATCTTTATATTTTAAATAATAATCAATAATAGAGTAATCTTCATCAGTAGCAATACTAGTTAAAATATCTTCTACTACAGGTTTTAATTTTTCATAATATGCTTGTTTCTTTTCTTCTAATTTTGCTAAGTAGAAAGTATAGAAGTCATCATCATATTCTTTAACATTGCTAAGTCTTTTATCAAAAACATTAATAGATAAACCTGTATCTTTACAATAATCTTGCTTAGTTATGTGCTCACTATCAAGAAAATCTTGCAATGTTAGTTTAGAAAGTAGTTTGTTTTCTTCTAGAGTTAATCTAGATTTTTCTCTATTGTTTTTCTCTTTCTTTTCGTATTTATATTTACCATAAGCAAGTAATTTTTCTTTAACTGAAGAATATAATCCATTTTTATCTCCTAGTGCTCTAGTTCTATCTTGAATAGCCAAATTTAAAGAGTGAATAGGAATTTCCTTGCCGCTAGGATTATTTCCTTTTATATATCTATCAAGTTCATCCATATCTTCAATTTTGCTTATATCTTCAATATATCCTTGGTATTTTGTATTTTCTTTATAATAAATACCATTACTCTTAGTTAAATTTTCATATTCATTCTTTTCTTTTATATATTCTAGTTTTTCTGATGCACTAGCAAAATTATCTACATAATATTTAGCTTTATCAAGAATGAATTGAGGCGAAGCAAAATTATATTTATCTTTGATGACACTACCTCTGAATTTGCACTCCAAAGTAGCAAGATAACATTTTTTAGATATGATCCTTCTTTTAGCTTCATCTAATTCGGAAAATTGTGCTCTTGCCATATATATCATCCTTTCCTAAGATAATTATATAAAAGTTACTGTTTTGTTTCAAGTCTTTTTTGGCATTATAAAACAATAAATTTGTCATTTATATAGTCAATTTCAATCACATTTTTACTAGAATCACTAAGTAATGTTACCGCTACTATATTTTCTATGTTTTTTTCTATGTATCTTTTTAATGGTCTTGCCCCATAAATTGGATTATACCCTTCTTTTATTATAGCATCTTTAGCTTTATTTGTTATTTTTAATTCTTTATTCAAATTCTTTAGTCTATCTTTTAACTCATTAATGAATTTTTCATATATTTTATTAATACTATTTATATCTAATTTATTGAAATAAATTATTTCATCAACTCTATTTAAAAATTCAGGCTTAAATTTTTGTTTTAATAAAATATCTACATTTTTATAATCATCCTTATTATCGCTTAGTAAATATTCACTCCCTAAATTACTAGTCATGATAATTATAGTATTTTTAAAGTCTACTGTTACACCCTTTGAATCAGTTAGTCTTCCCTCATCTAATACTTGAAGTAAAATATTGAATACATCTGGATGTGCTTTCTCTATTTCATCTAATAATACTATTGAATAAGGTTTTCTTCTTACTGCCTCTGTTAACTGTCCTCCCTCATCATAACCAACATATCCTGGCGGTGCTCCTACAAGTCTAGAAACACTAAATTTTTCCATATATTCTGACATATCAATTCTTACTATTTGATTTTCATTATCAAATAAGAATTCTGCTAAAGCTTTACTTATTTCAGTTTTACCAACACCAGTAGGGCCTAAAAACATAAATGATCCAATTGGTTTTTTACTATCACTTATTAGTGCTTTACTTCTTAAAATTGTATCTCCAATAGATTCAATTGCCATATCTTGTCCTACCACTCTTTTTCTTAATTCTTCTTTTAATGACAATAATTTTTCTATTTGGGATTGCTTTAATTTATCAAGTGGAATACCAGTCCATTTAGATATAACTTTACTTATAGATTCATCATCTACAACTTCATTTAGCATACTATTACTCTTCTCTATAGACTCTAATTCTTTAATCTCTTTTTCAATATTAGGTATAGTATCATATTTTAACTTTGCTGCTTTTTCATATTCTCCATTTTGACTAGCATTCATTAATTCATTATTTTTGATATCTAAGTCTTCTTTTAGACGTTTTAACTTATCTAAATCTTCCTTTTCTTTTTTCCAATTTGTTGTTAAGGCATTTCTAGTCTCATCTAAATTAGCTCTTTCCTTTTCTATATTTTCTTTCCTTTTTAAAGAGGAAGCATCCTTTTCGTTTCTTAAAGACTCTAGTTCAATATCTAATTGCATAATTTTTCTATTTACTTCATCTAATTCTGTAGGAAGAGAATCAATTTGCATTCTTACAGAAGCACATGCTTCATCTATTAAGTCGATTGCTTTATCAGGAAGAAATCTATCACTTATATATCTATTAGAAAGTAGTGCACTGCTAACAATTGCACTATCATTTATTTTAACTCCATGATGGATTTCAAATCTTTGCTTTAATCCTCTTAAAATAGATATTGTATCTTCTACAGTAGGTTCACTTACTAAAACTTTTTGCATTCTTCTCTCTAATGCTGGATCACTTTCTATATATTTTCTGTATTCATCTAAAGTAGTAGCTCCTACACAATGTAGTTCACCTCTAGCTAATAATGGTTTTAAAATATTAGCGGCATCCATTGCTCCATCGCTTCTACCAGCACCAACTAAAAGATGAATTTCATCAATAAACATAATTATTTTACCATTGCTTTTCACTACTTCATTTACAACAGCTTTAAGTCTTTCCTCAAATTCTCCTTTATATTTAGCTCCAGCTAGTAATGAAGCAATATCTAATTCATATATAGTACAATCTTTTAAATTTAAAGGTACATCTTTTTTAAATATTCTCCATGCTAACCCTTCAACAATGGCTGTCTTACCAACTCCTGGCTCACCAATTAATGTAGGATTATTTTTAGTCTTTCTACATAAGATTTCCATTATTCTTCTTATTTCTTCATCTCTACCAATAACTGGATCAATCTTGCCTTCTCCAACCAATTTAACTAAATCCCTACCATATTTTTCTAACACTTCATAAGTATCATCTTTATTTTTACTATCAACCATACTATCACCTCTTATATTATTAATAATTTCTTCTATTTTATTTTTACTAACTCCCATTAAGAAAGTTATTTTCTTTGCTAATGTATTAGGGTTATCATATAAAGATAAAATCAAATGTTCACTTGAAACATACGCATCTCCCATTTTATTTTTATAATTATTTGCATCATTCAAAAGTTTATTCATATCCATACTAAAATTAGTTTGCTCATTATTTTTATTGATTGATATAAAATAGTTATCAATTTCTTTCTTTAAAGAATTTATGCTAATATTTAGCTTGTTGAGAATAGATACAAATAAAGAACTACTATCATCGATTGAAATTTTCAAATAATGGACAATATCAACATATCTATGTTCACTATTTTTTGCTAACTCTATTGATTTAGCTAAAGTTTGCTCAACTTTATTAGTAAATTTTTCTTCCATAGTTCCTCCTTTAGCACTCTTATTGTTTAAGTGCTAATTTTATTATATTCTTATTTTTAGCAAAGTCAACACAAGAGTGCTAAAAATAAAAATAAAAAATTCTTACTATTACTTTATGTAGAAATAATTTAGGTTTAAAATAAAAAAGTGGAGATGAGATTATGAATAAATTTAAAAGTATACTTACAACAATAGCTCTAACATGTGTGATTGCCACCGGTTGTAGTTGTGTTGATGGAAAAATATTACCAGATCCTAAAGCTGAAAATAGTTTTTATGGGGAGCAATTTGGTGTTGATGCTAACATCAATATGGAAACCATTGATAAATATCTAGAGCTTAAAGGTGTTGTTTATAGAGACATGAGAATGTTAAAAGATCCAATTGAATATGGAGATATGCCTGGCGGAGATGCAGATTTATCTGGATTTATAAAAGGATTTGAGGTTATACCTTTCCCTTATATTGCTCCAGTTGCAGCTCCTGAAGGTGTTGGTGGTGCGCCTTATAATGGTCCAACATTATTTAGTAAAAATTCTAATGGAAAATATGTTGCTAATTACGAAGAATCAATGGACATTTTAGAAACTATTTTTCCTAAAGATAAAGTAATCTTTGTTATGTGTGGTGGTGGCGGATACGCTGGTATGACTAGAGACCTTCTTGTTGAATTAGGATGGAATGCTAAAAAAGTTTATAATATAGGTGGCTATTGGTCATATGAGGGTAAAAATTCTGTTAGTACAGTTTTAAGAACAGAATCAGATCAAACTAGGATATATGATTTTTCGATTGTGCCATATCACGCTATTGATTTTAGCGTTTTGACGGAGAAATAATATGAAGAAATTAATATCTTTTTTCACTTTAGTATTGTCCTTTATTCTAGTTGGTTGTGGCTGCTCACCTGATCCTTTTTACATGGAAGAAAACTTATATAACAATCAAACATCTAATGTATTTATAGATTTAGCTACATATGATGAATATCAAGCTTTAGTAAATGGTAAAAAATCATTTGCATTATACGTATATGAAGAAAGTTGTGGAGGTTGTATTGCTTTTTCTCCAGTACTTAAAGAATATCTTGATAACAAAAACTTAGCTATATATAGAATTAATGTGGGAATAGCTAAAAGCAAAGATAATGTTATTAAACAAGAAATGGAAGGTACACCTGCTATATTCTTATTTAATAAAGGTGAATATGTAACTTTCTTAGATAGCCACTCTAGCAAGGATTTGCATAAAAATGCATTTAAAACTACTGATGGTTTTGATAAATGGTTTACTAAATACGTAATTTTAAAATAGTACTGCATGGTACTATTTTTTTATAGATTTTTATTAAAGAGTTTTTTATAATGTTTGTGGGTGAAGTATATGGCTTATGAAGAATACTTAGATTATATAAGTAGAGCTAAAACTACAGGAAAATATATCTTATATACATTAGATGGTGTAGGTGAATCTAGAAAAAATTCTCCCGAATTGTTTGTTTTTAAAACCAATCAGTTAATTGGTGAAATGACTAGATTATTTTTATGCTTAGAAAAGGAAAATCATATATTAGTTAGAGATACTTATATTATGTTAAATGAAAAGCTTAATTATATGGCTGAAGGGTTTAGATGTAATAATAATCCAAATTTAGTAAATGGCGACTTAATATCTTTTTATTTTTATAAAGATATGATAAATATAGAGATATTTGAAAAAGTATTTAATACAGCTTGTAAAAATGTAGGTAATAATTTTAAATATCACCTTGCTATACAAGAATATGAAACTAACGATTATAGCAAAGGTAGCGAGTTATTGTGGGTGGGATATGCTCAACAATATTTAAATAGCAATAAAAAAGTAAGAATAAAAGTTTTAAATTCTAATAATAAAAGATAAATATAATATATACTAATTATGAGGTGAAATTATGGATTGTTTATTTTGTAAAATAATAAATGGAGATATTCCTTCATACAAAATATATGAAGATGAATATACATATGCTTTTTTGGATATTGCTAAAGATGCCATTGGCCATACTGTTGTAGTAAGTAAAAAGCATGTCAACAATGTATTAGATGCAGATTTAGAAACTTTAGCGCATGTAATGGAAGCTATTTCTAAAATATCTAATCATTATGTAAATGAATGTGGATTTGATGGAGTTAACATTTTAAATAATAGTGGAGTTAGTGCAGAGCAAAGTATAATGCACCTACACTTTCACATTATTCCTAGAAAAAACAATGATAATATGAAAGTTTTCCCTGAACTTCATAATTGCAATGAAGATCTTGAAGAAACACATAAAAAATTAAAAATGTAAGTATACAAACCTTCCTTTAGATAAAACTAATATGGGAGGTTTTTTAATGGGCAAAATCAGATGCGATGCACATGAATGCAAATATAATAATAAAAATTATTGTATAAAAGAAGGCATATATGTAAGGGATGATACATTTTGTGAAAGCTACAGGAAAGGAATGTTAGATAAAACATTTTCTTTTGAATTTGCTTTATTTGAAGATAACGATAAGAAAATAAAATGTGAAGCATGTAAATGTATTCATAATAAAGATCATATATGTAAAGCACATTGTATAAAAGTGAATAATGATAATAAAGAATGTATTACTTATGATGAAAATAAAAAAAAGGATAATTAATTATCCTTTTTCTTTTGTCCTTCTATCCAGCATCTATAGCACATAGCTTCATATTTTTCATCGCCACCAATGTCAATTTCAGCACCATCTGTAACTACTACTCCATTTACTAATTTAGCGTTCATAATAGCCTTGAAACCACACTTACATATAGATTTAATCTCGCTTATAGAATCTGCAATTTCTAGAAGTCTTTTACTGCCTTCAAATAAATAGCCTTTAAAATTTGTCTTTAGTCCATAGCAGAGTACAGGAATATGGTCTGATATCTTTTGACAATCATCAATTTGCTTTTCTTTACAGAATTGAGCTTCATCAATAATTAAAACATCTACCTTCTTTTTCTCATTTTCCTTTAAAAAGAATTCATATAAATCCATAGAATCATTGAATACAATACATTCACTTTTAAGACCAATTCTACTAGAAACCATTCTTACGCTACCATTATCATCTCTATTATCAATAGAAGGTTTAATTAATAATACTCTAAAACCTTTTTGCTCATAGTTAAACTTAGTCATTAATGCTTGAGCACTTTTACTAGACCCCATAACCCCATATTTAAAATATAATTTATGCATTTTTTCTTCTCCCCTTTTATAAATACACATATTATAAAAAGTCGTAAAAAACGACTTTTTATCTTTTATCAATTTCTTCTTTTAAAATAGAACTAGTCATACTAGGATTAGCTTGTCCTCTAGTTTGCTTCATAACTTGTCCAATAAAGAAATCAAAAACATTACTTCTTCCATTATGGTACTCATTAATTAAGTCTTGATGAGCATCTAAAATAGAAACAATAATACCTCTAATAGTAGCATCATCACTAATTTGTTTCATTCCCATAGATTTTATAATATCTTTAGGTGACTTTTTCTCAGTAAGCGACTTTTCTACTACCTCTTTAGCTTGCTTACCAGAAATATCTCCCTTATTAACTGATTTAATTACATAAGCAAGCATATCACTAGTTAAATATAAATCTTTAATCTCTAAATCATTTTTATTTAAATATCCTGCTATTACAGTAGTAACCCAGTTACAAGCAGTTTTAGCATCTATTTCATTTGCAATTAAATTATCAAAATATTCAGCCATTTCTCTATCTTTAACAAGAACTGTAGCATCATATTTAGATATTTCATACTCATTCATATATTTGTTAATTCTTTCAAATTGCAATGCAGGAATCCTTGCTTTTACTTCACTTATTAATGATTCATTAATTTTAAATGGAGGTATGTTAGGATCAATAAAATATTTGTAATCTACTGCATCAGCCTTACTTCTCATCCTAAATGTTTTACATTCCGTATCATCATATCTTCTTGTTTCTTGTTCAATTACCTCACCATTTTCAAGTGCTTCCTTTTGTCTAGCAATTTCACATTCAATAGCATTTCTAACATTAACAAAAGAGTTGATATTTTTCATTTCTACTCTTGTTCCTAATGTTTTACTTCCTTTTGGAGCTAAAGAAACATTAACATCACAACGCATTTGACCTCTATCAGTTCTTGCCTCACTTACATCACAATAGATGAATACTTTTCTTAGTGCATCTAAAAATGCTAAAGCTTCATCTACACTATGTAAACATGGTTCAGTAACTGTTTCTAAAAGTGGAACACCACATCTATTATAGTCTAGTAAAGAATATGTAGAATAGTGATCCAAACTAGCTGTATCCTCTTCTAGATGAATATCATGAATATAAACTCTTTTTACTGTATCACCAACAAATAAATCTAAATATCCATTTGTACCAACTGGGTCATGAGCTTGAGTTACTTGGTACCCTTTAGGTAAGTCAGGATAGTAATAATTTTTTCTATCAAAATACATATAATTAGGTACTTTGCAATTAAGAGCTAATGCCATCATAATTGATTTTTTAACAGCCTCAAAATTCACTTGAGGTAAAGTTCCAGGGAACGCTAAATCTATCTCACCAATATTAAAATTAGGAATAGTATTATATGAATTTAGTGCAGGAGAAAACATTTTAGTATTAGTTTTCATTTCGCAATGGACTTCAAGTCCAATAGTAACATCATATTCCATTATTTTACCTCCTTTGCTATTTGTCCTTTATAACCTAGTTCTTTTTCTAATGCATAAGCAACATTTAAACAATCTATATCTTTTCTTACTCCACTTGTAATAGAAAGGCCAATTGGCATTTTATTTACAAAGCCACAAGGAATAGTAATACTTGGAAATCCTCCAAAATTAGCTATAGCCATATGGTTTTCTAAAAGTAAGTATCTAGTAGATAACTTATCTGTGATCTTTTCACTACTCTCTTCAAATCTAGGCGCAACAGAACCTTGAGCAGGTAAAATTAATGCATCATATTCTTTAAATACTTCAGTCATTTTATCAACTATTAATCTTCTTACTCTTTGAGCGTTAAGGAATAATTTTTCTTGATTTTCTTTTTGTAATATATAACTACCAATTACAAATCTTCTTTTAATTAATTCGCCAAATCCTTTAGTTCTAGCATCAAACATAATTTCTTCTACACTATTTCCCTCACCTCTAGGGCCAAAAATAATACCTGTTAAATTAGAATTATTTGATGTTGCTTCGGCACACGAAATTGCAAAATATGTAGGGAAAATTGCTTCTAGTAATTTTATGTCAACACTTACTTCTTCTACACTAGCACCTAATTCTTTAGCTTTAGATATAATCATCTCAAAATTATCTAAAATTGCATTTAATTCTTCATCATTACAATCTTTATAAGTGTTTCTATCTAACATCTCTTTAATGTAACATAATTTTTTACCTTTTAAATTACCTTCAATAGATGACAAACTAATATCGCTACTATCAATTGAAGTCATATCTTTATTATCTATACCCTTGATTGCATCTACAACAATAGCGGCATCTTTAACGCTTCTAGTAAAGCATCCAACATGATCCAAAGAACAGGCAAATGCAAATAATCCAAATCTAGATATTAATCCATAAGTAGGTTTATACCCTACAATACCACCATAAGCAGCAGGTTTTCTTATTGAGTCTCCTGTATCACTACCTATAGCAAATGGTACTATACCACTAGCAACTACAGCAGCACTTCCTGCACTACTACCACCAATTAATCTAGTAGTATCCCATGGATTTTTAACACTACCTGTATGTCCAGTAGTACCACTACCACCCATAGCAAGTTCATCCAATACAGTCTTTCCTATATTAATAGCTCCTGCTTCTTTTAACTTACTAACTACAGTAGCATCAAAAAATGGAACATAGTCTTTTAAAATATTACTAGATCCTGTAGTTAATACTCCTTCTGTAGAAATATTATCTTTTATAGCACATGGTATACCTTTAAATAAAGTATCATTAAGATTTTCAATATTACTTGATGGTTCATCAATTATAGTAACAAAACTATTATATTGTTCTTGTAAAGTCTTAGCTTTTGCTACACTTTCTTTAACAAGTTCTTCACTGTTTATTTTGTTAGAACCAATTAGTTCTAGTAACTCCTCAATTGTCTTCTCTACCATTTTATTCAACCACCCTCGGAACTTTAATTTCGTCACCTTTTTTACCATGACAATTACTAAATGCCACATCTACATCTACAACTCTTGAAACAGAATCATCTCTTAGTGTAACATCTTCTTTTAAATAAGGAAATGTCATAGGTTCTACTTTATCAATATCATCAATTTTACCAATTAATTCAAACTGTTTTAAAAACACCTCAAATTCACTTGCAAGTGTTTCATATTCTTCATCATTCATATCAAACATCAACTTATTTGCATAATCTTTTAGTTTGCTTTTTTCTATCATATTACTACCTCCTTAATAATATAATTATTAAACACCTATATAGTTATAATTTAAACGAGATTTAAAGTCAATATTAAGATTGTTTTATGAGTTAAATAGCAATGCTTAATTTACAAAATTGCAATAATCTTGTTATTTTTTTGCTTGAAAAGTAATTATTTTTTATATTTGTTGTTGATTTTTGTTTTTTTTAATGGTAGTATATCAAGGCATGTCAATGTAATTAGAAATTAAAAAGGGGGTAAATGTAATGGCAAGAACTTGTTCAATCACAGGTAAGGGACCTATGAGTGGTAATAAGCGTTCTCACGCATTAAATGCTACACGTCGTAAATGGAATGTTAACTTACAAAAGGCTACAATCATGGTAAATGGTAAGCCTCAAAGAGTATACGTATCTGCACGTGCACTAAGAACCCTAAAAAAAGCAGCTTAATAAATGAAAAAGGAACAATGTTTCCTTTTTTTTATTATTCTCATTTGGTGATTTATCTTTTTTGAGTTATAATATAGATATAATGAGGTGGTAGTTATGGCTAAGAGTAAAGGACCTTACTTTGAATTCTTCCTTCAAAGAAATGGCGGATCTATTGAGTTTTTGTTTGCTCCAGGTAATTCTAGTAGACAAGTATTCAATGAAACTAAAGATGCATTAATCTCTATTTTTCATGAGCAATATGGTGTGTCTAGCAAAGACTTCATAAGAGAAGTTGAACTCGAAGATGGAACTCCTAGTGTAGCCATCTATCAAAGTAAAGTATTGCCTGTATTTAGAGTAATATTAGGAACGCGTGCATTTAGTGATTTCAAGATTAGAGTTAGAGGTCTTGATAGAAATGGCATTGAAAAAGAAAAGATTCTAGTAAATCCAGTACAAGCACAAGAAGCAAAAGAAATTATTCCTTATTTCAATAAGAACAACAATGATCTAACTACTAAAAGAAGAAAATAAAAATAGCCATGTGGCTATTTTTTTGTTAAGAGAAAATGTTTTTAATGTAATCATCTTAGAAAGTTCTACTTTTACTAGATGAGTTCCTCCTTTTGCTAACATTCTATTATTATAGATTTAAAAATACTATGTGAAAATCGACCACATAGTGTTTTTATTAATTCCAATCAACCTTTTCAACAACTTTATTATCACATATTATATTTTATATATTCTTTACTATACAATTATACTACCGAAAGGTGGGCTATTTATGAAAAGAGCGGGGTTGATTGCAAGCCTTGACATAGGAGCCAGTATAAAGAAATTAAGAGAAAGTAGAGGTCTTAGTCAGGATGAACTTGCAAAAGATATTTGTGATCGTACTACAATCACTAAATTAGAAAATGGTTTTTCTAAAATACCATCATTTATTTTTATTCTGCAAATTTGTGATAAATTAGGAGTCACTTTAGATGAATTCATTAACATGTCTTTATCAAACTCGTATTCTTTAGATAAAAAAATGATTTTTGATTCATTATTTAATAATGACATAATAAAAATTAGTGAATATTTAAGCAATATTGATATAGAAACATTATCTATAAAAGATCAGCAACTATATAATTATTTGATTGCTAAAATTTATATAAATGATAATAAAATGGACAAGGCAAAAGCTTATTTATTGAGAAGTTTAAATCAACCAAAGAATTTTAAAACTGATAATATAACAGAGCTATTAGCATACCATGAATTATTAAAATATGAGTTAATTGTACCCAGAACAAAATCATTAGACAAAATTTTAATAGAAAATATATTAGAGTTGAGTAATAAGGATATAAGCTATTTGTACCTAATAGATATGACTATTAAAAATAATATTTCAAACAAAGACATACTTTATCCATTACTTGAAAGAGAATTAGCAATTATAAATGATGGAAACCATAAATATCTACCTTTATATTACAAAAACAAATTAGAAATTTATAAAGATGATCCAAATATCAAGCGAGAAATAGAATCTAAATTAAAAGCCGTTACTAAAATAAATAAAATAGGTCAGCAATACTGACCTATTTTTTATATATGATAAACTGTTCATATGTATCAGTGTGATTCACACCATAACCTGTAACTTTATCATATCTTTTATTTCCTAATTCAACTAATACAGAAGTAATATCATTCTCTTTTAATGGCAAAAGATTAAGAGAACCAATATATCTTTTTATTTTTCCATTATTCATGTTAATTACTTCATAAGTTTGAATACAGGTATCAGAACTATATTCATAAGATTCCTTTGATTTATATATAATTGTATTTTTTTTATATATGGTATTACCTTTTGTTAAAGATTTAGACATGTTTTCACCATATAAAATATTACCATTAGTAGGCAAATCTAGTATCAAACAACCATCATCACTTAAGGCTTCTAGCATATCATTTAAGGTTTGTTTAAATAAATTTAGCGAGGGAAGCCAGTTTATACTATTCGTGTATATGCAATCATATTTAGCTCCTTTTTTTACAAACTCAGACATTGAGGCACAATAAAACTTAGCATTATTTGTTATGTTTTTAGCTTTTGCAGCTTTTATCATGCCTTTAGAAAAATCTATTCCTGTAAAATAACAATTTAAATTAGCTAAATTATAAATTGTTTCTCCCGTTGAACAAGATGCATCAATAAAAGAATTTATTTTATTACCTCTTATAAATTGAGATAAAAAAATAATTCTCTCTCTAGAACATGGAGAACATATATCATCATAGAAAGATGAAATTTTATTCATTAATTGTTTTGTATTTAGCATTTTCTTTTTCATAACTTCATTATAACACATAATTCATTTAAGTAAACATTAAAAAAAGTCCAATAAAGGACTTCTTATCTTTTTACTTTTAATGCTTGAGGGATCCTATCTTCAATTTTATTTTTGTTGATTTCTCTTATCTTAGCACTTGTTATTGCACTATAATCATGATAATTTTCAGCATATTCTCTTGTATAAATAAAATCTACAACTAAATTAGTAAAATGATCCATTATATTTCTTAACTTTTCACTAGGATATTTAGCCAAGATTGCATCAACTTGTTCTTGTTTCATATCAATAAGCAATCTATCATTAACAAAATCATACTTATATGGCTTTTCTAACTCAATTAAGGTTTCCTTTAATGCTGAAGCAAATTTTTCTTCCCAAGCAAAATGATCATCAAAGTATTCTTCAGTATCAATAAATATAGAAAATTCTTCATCCCAACCATTACCAGCATACATTATATTTTCAAATATTTGCTTATAGTTTACTGGTAAATGAATTGTTCTTATCTTCTTATCTCTCAAATTAATAATTTTAGAATTATCTGCTAAAGTAGCTAAAAATAAATAAGTAAAATCCTTTATATCCATTGTTTTTTTCATTTCTATCACCGAAGATATTTTACGATAGTTTCAATATCATTTCAATAATTATTTTGCTTCAGCTCTATCTTTACAAATAAATGAAATAATTATAAAATATTTAAGTATGTTTCCGTAGCTCAGCAGGACAGAGCACTTCCCTCCTAAGGAAGGGGTCGCACGTTCGAATCGTGTCGGGAACACCATAATTAAATTAAAAACAGTTCCTTGAAATATATCTTGGAACTGTTTTTTTTATTCAAATTTTTACTTTTACTTATTTCAAGTAAGATCTAACTAAATTTAAAAAGTTATCATATCCATATCTATCTAAGATATCATGTGGGCAATGTTTTCCAGTAACAGCTTGATGGGTAATAACTCTTTCAATAGGAATATCATACTCTTTCATTAGCATAGCAACTAACTTAGCTCCATTATTAATAGCTTTATCTTTTATTTTAGTATCACTTATCATTGATTTAGCAATTTCAACACCAATAGATTGTTTATTCATTTTATTTTCTCCAGCATGCCACGCATTATATTTCATATTTACAGCTTGATATACATTAACCTCATCTACTGCAAAATGAAACGAAGTATAACTTGTATTGCTTTTAGAATTCAAATATTTAACTTCATTAACAGCAGGAGCTGTATTTGCTGTATTATGTACAACAATATAAGTAGGTTTGCTCATTTCATAACCAACCTTTTTATGATTTGTCGGTAAAATCATATAATGAACTTCTAAGCCTTGTTCATTTGTTGTGTTTAGTAAACCATCAACCACATTATCATAAGTAGTGTTACTTTGAGTAGATACTTGAGTTGTATCTAAACTTAAAACATTTATTAAAGTAGCTTGACAACCACTAATTAAAAAGGAACTACTAATTAACAAACAAAATAACATCAATAATCTAGCTTTAAATCTCATACACAACACCACCCAACTTAATTATAAGTCTTTTATCAAGACGATGCATAACACAAAATTTTCTACTGTGGATAAAGTCAATCTTTTTTTAAAAATCTCAAAAGATAGTGACACCACAAAAATCATTTAATAAAATCTCACAATATTTAATCCTATTAAACAATAATTTGATAATAATCCTTCACATCTAAAAAAAGCGAACATTCAAGTTGCATAAGAAAGACCATATTTAAAGTAAAAGATGTATCAATTCATTTGAATCAATACATCTTTTTTAGTATGTAATAATCATTTTACTAATTTGAATACATAGCAACCATATACTTTACCACCATATACATAATCGCCACTCTTCCAATCCATTATAAGATATCTTTCATTATCTATATCTTTTATAATGTAATTAGAAGATAGTGAAGTTGAAAGTATATAATCTTTTGTCCATTTAATTTTATCTATTCTACCATTTGAATATTCTTTAAAACATTCTCCATTACTTGTAAGTGTAAGCGATTTTAAGAATAAATTATCTTTTTTACTAGGCACATAGTTTTCCTTATTTTCTATGCTAATGTAGTCTATTGCAACAAAGCTTCCAAGAGCCTTTTCATCCAATACAAATTCTAAATCTGTATTATCTGTTTTTTCTATTTCTTCTATTTTATACTCTTTATTATCAACTTTATTAAATATTAAAGTAATTTCATATTCACCATCTTCATTTGTCACTTCTACAAATAACTTATCATCTTCTATTTCATACTTATAAGTAGTACCACTAAAATGGTATAGTACGCCTTTACTCCATCTATCAAAAATCCAATAACCTTTGCCATTTGCTAAGAAGTATAATTCTTGCATTAATACATCTTCATCATGATAAATATCGCCCTTAATATAAGCATCTTTAGAAATAGCACTACAGTCATAACTCCATTTGCCTATTGCTAATTCATCATTTATAAATGGTTTCATAATCTTCTCTCCCTTCATATTTTTTAAGGAAGTAATTAAATTTAAGTTTGTTTTAAGTTTTTCCATTTGCTTATTTATGTCTATTATTTTCTCTTCAAATGATTCTTCATCAAATTCTTTAATTTCTTGAAGTGAAAAACCCAATTCTTTTAGCAATTGTATCTTATAAATGATCTCAATATTACTTTCATCATAGTATCTATACCCAGAATAAATGTCGACCTTTATTGGTTTAATAAGACCTAGTTGTTCATAATATCTTAGAGTTTTTATTGAGATACTGCATATTGTTGATACCTCTCCTATCTTATACAAACTCATATTCTTTTCCTCCCTTCTAGTATCCTATCCCTCCAGTAAAGGGGAGAGTCAACAGATTTTTAAAAATTTTATTTTAAAATATCATAAACTTTATCTATATATTTTCTAGATACTGCTCTTGTTTTAGTATCAGATATACTTGAATTAATTGATAATTCTAATCCTCCAAGTTTAATAATGATATGTTCGTAGACACCATCTAATATTCTATTTGATATATAAGAATAAGTTTGGCTAGAAGCACAATCTGCTAGTTTAGATAAACTTTTTTTAGTAATTTCTTCTATTTCTTTTATTTTATTGTTATCGATTTCTTTCTTTTCGCCTCTAAAATTAATGTTAGATTCATATTGATAATCATTATCAATATAATAACGTTTTAAAACTATTTTATCTTTTACTTCATCCCCTGCTTTATATAAAACTGGTCCAGATTCATATTCTAAAGAAAACTCTAAAAGTT
Organism: Bacilli bacterium; assembly: GCA_017517765.1. Classification (GTDB taxonomy): domain Bacteria; phylum Bacillota_I; class Bacilli_A; order RFN20; family DUOF01; genus RGIG6178. The sequence goes on from JAFWYE010000010.1 coordinate 134,349, forward strand.
TTTCCCTATCTAAATTTATTTGTTCATTTTCTTTAGTAAACAAATTTAACTGACTCTTAAATAAACATATGTAAGGGTAAATACAATTTAATTCATACTTATATAAGTTAGGATCTTTATTACCATAATCATAAAAGAAATCATATATTGCCCAATAAATATCAGATAAAAAATAACGATAGTCATTCTTTTGATTTTTAAAATCAATAAAATTGTCATCAAAAATATCTTTTAATGTAGATATAGCCCATTTTTGTCTTTCACTAAGCTTATATTCCTCATCAACTACATATTGTTTCATTTTAAAGAGTTTATCTTCTACCATATTAAGATTTTCTAAAGCCATTTTTGCTTGTTTTAATCTATCAGCATTATTGAAGTCTTTATCTATTAAATCAAATACTCTACAAATCTCTTTTCTAATCATTTTTTGTTTCCTCTCCATGAAAATATTTTGGATTTCCTATTTTTAGTTCCATATGGCAATGTGGACACTCAGTATATGTAGTCTTTACATCATCATGAAACTTACTCCAATCAAATCTAAACTTAAAACCACATCTACATGTAACAATGTGCTCTGGCTTTTTCTTTTTTAAAAAATTAAAAATACTCATAATATTAACCTCGCTTCTTATTATCACTTATTAAAATTGATTTTACATCTTCTCTAATAGTTAAACCATTCTTTAAATAATCTTCGCATAATGATTGAGCAACTTCAGGAGGCATTAATGGTATATTAGCTATCTCAGTCATATCTATTAATTTTGGTATATAAACTCCATCTTTACCACCAACAAACTCTTCTCCCTTACCTGTAGCAAACTCTCCATCTATCCATTCTGATAAATAAAAGTACTCAATACTTTTTTCATTTTCATAAACATAGAGTTTTTTAATTGGTTTAACATTAATACCAAATTCTTCATAAACCTCTCTTACTACACATTCTTTTTCTGATTCATCACCTTCCATGCCACCACCTGGAAACACATAGAAAACTCTATCATCAAATTCCCTATACATAGTAACTAGCTTATTATCCTTAATTATTATTGCTCTTGCTCTTTCTCTTTTCATTTTAATTCCTCCTCATTTGTTGTTTCCTTTTGCTTTTTCTCTAATTTTATCCATTCTATAAGACCATATATATCATATGTAATTTGAAATATGTGATATATACACATTGTAACAAAAATTGTATTACCCTCTATCACTAAGAATATCCAAAGTAATGGTACTATAAAGTCATTTGCTAAAAATGCCACTTGATTCCATTTACACCTACGTATAAGCAAATATACTGCAGGTAACATAGAAACAAAGGATAAAGTACTAATTAATAGCTGAGAAGTATTTAATATCTTTAATATAAAATAGATGACTATTGATAAGGGAATAAAACAAATTGCAGCTAATAACCATTCTTTTTTAGACAGATTACTTCTAACTAATACAGTGTTTGTTTCCTTTAAGTCTTTATTCTTTAACCAATGTATGATTCCATATATATACATTGGTAACATAATAGTTAAATATAAAATTGCTTCTCCATAAAATTTTTGTTTGTATGATATAACTATATAAAAGCAAAACCAAAGTACTCCAATAAATTGAGTTAGTATCTTTCCTTTTGCTTGAGTAAACACACAAAAAAGTCCTAAAAGTGTATTTACAATAATATACCAAGGAGAATCGTATACAAATGATATAATAGATATTGTAATTACCCCAGTTAAGATAAGTAATAAATCAAAGATTGTGTAACCCTTCCAACTTTTCATTAAAATCCCCACTTCAAAAAAAGTATAACATATCGATTATTCCTAACAAAGTCTTTATAAAAAAAGAGATACATGTGTACCTCTTTTTAATTAAATATTTATTCTAAAATAGCATTATCCTCTGAAGCAATAAATTCATTTGGAATAAACACTTCTACATCTTCATAGAATAATTCCATTCTTTCCATTACTATTAGCTCGTTTGCATTATAGTAATGCTTTTCAAATTCTACTAACTTTCCATCTTCAATTACAAATACAACATTGTGTGCTCTAGAACTACTTGTCTCTTCAACTCTAAACATTATTTCTACTCTACCATTTTCTACACTTATACTAGAAGAGACATTAGCTAAATCTTTCCATTCATAATAGAACATAGTACCATATCTATTTTCAGAAGTTACTGTTTTATATACCTTACTAACTACCATTCCTACTTCTTGAACTTGCTTAGTATAATATGTTGCAATATCCTTATCCCACATATAATTTTCTTCATTACCTTCACTTATTTTAGCAGCTCTATTTTGAGCATCATTTTTAATAACTTTCGCTAATGAAAGTTCATCTCTTAACTCATATATATCTATTATTACATCATGGTTAAATACTTCACTAACAATTTCGCCTAGATCTAAATCTTTAGGGAAAATAACAATATTTTCTGGCTCTATTTCAAAATATTCACTAGTAGAAAGCTTCTTTTCAATCATAGCATCTGAAGTTAGAAAGTTTAGATATCTCTTTAATGAAATAATTTGTTCATCATTAAATAGAATCTCAATTGTCTCGCTTTGATAGTTACCATCTCCAGCATTTGGAATTGTAGCTTCAAATTTATATAGTTTTTCTCCATCCATATGCAATAATGAATAGTTATATATATCAGTAGAAGAAACTATTGCTTTTACTCTAGCATAGATATCATATTGATCAAATTCATCACCTGGGATGTCTATTTTAGAATAGAAGCCATCTTCATCATATTTCTCATACACATATTTTAATAATGAACCTTCATACTCTTTTGCATATTTATGGAAAACAATATTTTTATCTTCATCAATCTCTTTTCTTACTATAGATTTTAATTCTTGATTATCATATCTAAGAGTCTTTTCAAATCTTCTAGCTACCAAATCCCATATTTCTAATACATTTACATCTACTTCTCTCATCTTCTCAATAGCTTTAAATAATTCTTCTCTGTACTCTGGATTAACTACTTCCTCTGTTGTTTCATCAATCTTTGCATAAATTCCAAAGACTTTCATATCTTCTTTAACATTATCAAATTTTCTATCCCATCCTAAAAATTCATATCCCTTTATGAGATGAGATTGACCAGAAGGCGCAATAGCTGCCTCGCCATCTTTTACAACTTGCATAGATACTAACTCATTTAATCCATTAAAGAATTTAACTACATGAACACCTACGGCATCTATAATCTTTACTTTGAACTTTGTAGATTGTCCTTTTAAAAGAATCTCAATTTCATACTCACCAGCTTTATTAATCTTATCTTGATAAGCATCTTTTAATAAGTTTGAATTGACTTCCACTATTTGTGAAGTACCATCTTCATAAGTTACTATCGCTTTAATTCCAGCTTCATCAAATTCACCTGCAACAATAAACTCTGGTATAGACTTTTCGTCAATAACAATAGATTTTATGTTTACATCCTTTTGAATAGAACATGCTGATAATGCTAAAGCAAATATCATTACAAAAATAATTTGTAAAAAACTCTTCCTTTTCATAGGTGGTCACCCCTTAATTTCATTAATAAAACTAATTTTAGCACTTTAAATATTTCATTTATATAGAGTATAAAACTAATGTGGGAAATAAATAAAAAAGATATGCTAAGATTGCATATCTAATGTTATTGTAAATTATTATTTTATTTTTTAACTAGGACCATTGTAAGAAAATAGCCATCAAAATCTGGTTGTGTTAAATATAATCTATTATTTTTGTATTCTATAAATGGCATTTTAAAATATACACCATTAAACATTTCTAAATCTGTTGGCCCAACAAGCAAAGTACCATTCTCATCAATCATATATCTAAGTTCATCGCTCTCATCACCTATTTTCATAACTAATTTATTTGAATTAGTTAATTCAATTTTAACACCTTCTAATCTTTTACATTCAGTAACCAATCTACTTGAAGCATAATCGCTTCCTAAATCCTCAATTACTTGGCAACTATTAGTTCTATAGTATTGACCTTCATCATCTTCTACGCCAATATATTCAAGTTTATATTCACCTACATGACTCTCAGTTTCCCCTCCAAAGCAACCTGTTAATAGTGTTGCAAATAGCATAACTGCAAATCCTACTTTTTTAATATTTTTCATACAAAAATCCTCCTAACTAAAAAATATAAAATATATCACTTATTTTCAAGTTTAAGCCTCTATAATTTTACAAATTCTACTAAATTATCTTTATATATAAATAAGCAAGGATGATTATCAATAATATCTAAATATCCATAATTATAAAAAGTAAAGTTATCTATATTATGATTTTTATTAAATAAATCAAAATATTTATTTTTATCTTCTTTAGATATTGTATGCTCCCACCATATTTTAGGTTTTATTTTATTTTTTAATAAATAATCCATTTTAATTACATCCAAATACTCTTTTTCATTGACTTGATCTTTTAAGCATTCATATAGATATTTATATGACTCATCATCATTCAAATATTTTAATTCTTTAGTATTATTAGTATTTAAAAGTAAAAATGTATCGAATGGATCTAGTTTTTTATTAATAAATAGGTATTCCATACTTCTTTTATAACAACCCTTATTGTGATATTTCTCTAATGCTTCTTCTACTTTTCTTATAACATTTAATTCATTTTCATTTATATACTTGTTATCTATAATTTCATAGGGTGGATTAGAGTCAAAATTATAATTATGAGTTTCTTTTTCGTTACTTATTTTAGTTCCTTTTAATTCTTTTAAGAATCCTAATTGTAATTCTTCTCCCATTAGTAAATAACTATCATTAAAAGATTTTTTAAATGAGTTTAAGTCTTCATATGGAAGTCCAGCAATTAGATCTAAATGTAAGGTTACATTATCTTTTAATAGTTTTACGTTTTCTTTTAGTTTATTGAAGTCTTGTCTTCTACATACAGCTTTAGTGGTCATATCGTTTGATGATTGGATACCTATTTCGAATCTAAGAATTCCTTTTCTCATATTGTTATTTATATAATCAATAACATCTTTACTTAATAAATCTCCTACAATTTCAAATTGAAAGACACTAATACCATTATCGTTATTTTTAATAAACTCCAATATTTCTAGCATATAATCCTTATTAATGTTAAAGCTTCTATCTAAAAATTTGATAGTTCTACATTGATTATCCATTAAATACTTAATTTCTTTTTTTACTTTCTCAATTGGAAAAAACCTTACTTTATCATCTAATGATGCCATACAATAACTACATTTAAATGGGCACCCTCTACTAGACTCCAAATAAGCTATTCTGTTTTTAAAGTCTTTAATTAAGCTTAAATCCATTTTCACATTATTTATATCAGGTTTTTTATGATAAGTATATTTTAGTTCGCCATTATCTAAATAATATAAATTAGAAACTTTTTCTATTTCTATTTTACCATCTAGATATTCTAATAACTCGTTAAAGCTTTCTTCTCCCTCATCATTAATTACATATTTAACATTATATTTTTTCAAATATAGTTCACTACTAAAATATGTTTCGGGTCCTCCTATAAATATTGGTTTATCAAAATTAATTTCTTTTAAATAAGTAAGAATTTCTTTTACTATAGTAGAATTCCAAATATATACACTAAACCCTAAAACATCATAATCATTATTTAAAACAGCATTAATAATCTTTTCTTTTTTGTCTTTTATAGTGAATTCATCATAGATAACTGGATACTTACTATTACTAACAAGAGAAAAAACACCCATTCCTGGATGTATATATTTAGAATTGATTGCAATTAAATATGCTTTCATAAGTTAAACATCATCTCCATTTTATGATAATAAATCTTCATTAATGCATGATCTATTTTTATAGACAATTATTGGTAAATCTTCTAGGTTTGTAATTACTGAATATATCTTAGGAACCACTATTTGATCAAAAGAAAGCTCAGTACCATTTTCATCCTTATATGTATATCTAACAAACACAAAATCATGACTAGAGTTTCTATTTTTTGGCTTATTATAATTATATACTCTTTGATTATAAAGTGAACGATCATTATATAGTTCATCAATATGAGCAATAACCTTTTTTCCTTTTAATTTAATAATAAATTTCCAAATACTTTCATAAGCTATTTTAATCCAAAATGCTCCTAACCCTAAACATACTAAATAAATAATAAAAGATGGGAAGTTAACATTAGAAAGTAATGGAGGAATAAATATGGCCAGGCAAATTATTATTGCTAAGAATAGTAATTCTAAAGTAATTGCTATGATATTTCCTGTAATTCTATTATCCTTATATTTATTATTATCCATTACAAAATCTAATTTATCTTTAGAAGTAACATCATCAATTTCATTAATATCATTTATATAAATTTTATTATCTTCATAAGTAATGCTCAAAACTTGCTTATTCTTTTTAATATAGGCAACTTGCTCTAAAGTATATTGTTCAGTTGTTATACCTACTTTTTCAATATTATTTTCTGTATATAAAAACCTAATTCTATAATGAACAACCTCTCTGTTTATATAAGCTCCACCATGGCTTGGTAAAGATAATGATCTTTTAGCATCTAAATATTTTCCTGTTATCATTTTATTATCCATACTTTCACATCCTGAAGCTATTATAACACAGTTATTAATACAAACTCATACTCTTTCTTTATTTTACATCCTATATTTTTAATGGTAGAATATTTATGAGGTGAGATTATGATAGTTTTATTAAATGATCTTTCAAACTTAAAAAAGAACATTGAAAGAGAAATAGCTAACCATAAAGATAATCAACCCATTAATATTTCTTTAGAGTTCAATGAAAATAAAAGTACAAAAAAAGATAATTTTAATTTAATAAATTTAAAAAAAGTTATCGCTAAAATACAAAAAGACTATCCCAATAATGAATTCAAATTTGAAATAACATATGTAAAACATAATGATTTTTCAATTGACTCAGATAAATGTAAAAGACTAGAAGAAATAAATAATTTCTTAATTGATAACTATAAAAGTGAATTATTAATTCGAAGAGATAAGGAATTAGATAGAAGTTTTCCTTTTCAAAGTGTTATAAATGCGAATAGACAAATTGAGAAAATTATTAATAAGGTTAACAAGGCAAAAAATGATAATCCTGATATTTCTACATTTGAACAATTTATGATTATTTATGAAGAAGTTACTGATTTTATTTATAAAGAGGAAGAAAGATATGATCAACTTAATGCAAGTCATTGGATAAGTGTAGTAAATAGCGACAAAATCGTATGTACTGGATATGCCTCTTTAATGCAAGAATTAACAAAGAGAGTTTTCAAAGAAAATGAATTATTAGTACTAGAAAATGATGTGGATGTTTTTGATAAAAGTAGAGATGAACTTGTTAGTGCGCATTCAAATAATATAATTTTTATTAAGGATAAAAAATATAATATCAATGGCTTATTTTATTTGGATCCATGTTGGGATTCTATTGAAAACAAAGATGAAGTTAAATCATACTCATATTGTTGTATCCCACTAGGTGATATTCCTCATCATAAATTTTTCTATTTCCATTTTAGAAATGTTTATCAATATAATTTAGAAGAATCCTATGATAAGTTCTTTGATATAAATAAATCTAAAAGAATAGCAAAAAAGATACCCCTAATAAAAGAATTTATCCGTGAAGACTATCTTGAAGATAAAAATTCTTTACATTACTACATTAATAATTATGAATCATTAGATAATAAATCTATTGTCCCAATAAATGCATATATTAATGCTTTCAAAATAATAGGTAAACAAAAAGGATTAAAAGATGAAGAGTTATCTAAATTTGTAAAAGAAAGAATAGAAAAAAGCATTGCTAAAACAAGTTATTACTTCTATACAGATAAATGTAATGCTAGCTTAGTAAATCAATCAAATTCTTCTAAACAAAGTAAGACTATGAAAAGATAAAAAAAACTAAACATGAGTTTAGTCTTTTTTATTTATTCTTCAAGCATGCCACCTTTTTTATATAAAGTCATGATAAGTTTATGTGTTTTTAATGCTTCCTCTCCACTTATCTCAAGTGGTTCTTTTCCTAATAAAGCATTGTAGTATTGACGTATTTGACGTATATGCCAAGATCCCCAATAATCCTTACCACCATCTGCAGCATTAGTTTTATTATTTTCATGAGCTTCTTCAGTTGTACCATCATTATAAATAATGTATGCATCATGATAACTAAAAGTGACTCTACCTTTTTCACAAAACATACGAATTTCAATTGGTTCATCACAAGCATAGTTATTCATGCAATAAAAACCATATTTAGCACCATTTTTATAAGTTATATAACCTTCAGCAGTATCTTCTACTTTAACTATTTTGTGACCACGATTATGCATAGTACAATCAACACTTTCAATTTCACTATCAATAATCCAGTTAACTAAATCAATAGAGTGAATAGCTTGATCAATAACTACTCCTCCACCTTCTTTATCCCAAGTACCTTTCCAATCACTATTGTTATAATAGTCATCAGATCTATTCCAAGTTAATACAGATCTAGCAGATAAAACTTTTCCTAATTTGCCACTAGTCATTGCTTTTTTTACTAATTGTGCAGGATTGTTATATCTACATTGAAATATCACTCCATATAATAATTTTTTCTCTTTAGCAACTCTAACAGCTTCCATAGCATTTTCCAAATTTACATCCATTGGTTTTTCAGTAAGCACATTAACACCATGCTCAAATGCATAAATTGCCACGCTTGAATGAAGATAGTGAGGCAAGCATAAGTGAACAGCATCTAATTTTTCAGAATTAATCATTTCTTCATATGAATAATAAGCTTTGATTCCATACTTTTCTGCTGCTTCATCTGCCCTATCTTTTTTTATGTCACAACATGCAACAAGTTCTACCTCATCGATTGATGTTAGAGGTAATAGATGCCTAACTGAAATACGGCCACATCCAATAACTCCTACTCTTAACTTTTTCATAAAAAATCCTCCGTTTATTTGATAAAACCAACCTGATTTTATAATTTAAACTCCCCTTTGTCAATAAATCTATATAATAGGTTACATTCACAAAAAAACTCATCAACGAGTTTTTGATGAGTATTCTATCTTTTAAATATTTTTTTAATTTTATTTTTATCTTCTCTTTTTTTAATTTCTTTATTATTTATGTGCTTAAGTTCTTCTTGCATCCATTTAGGACAATCACTAATATTTATTCTTATTTTCTTTAGAAATTTATCGAGATTAGTTTTAAGTAATTTACTAATTTCATAGGAGTCACAATAGACATCTTGCTTATCACAATTAAATTCATCATATGATAGCTTAATTTTAGCACCTTCAGTTAGTATCCTTATTTCATCTCCAATAAGACTTATAAGAAATTTGTTGTCTATACTTTTTATTCCCTTTACATTCATTTCTTCATATTCTTTCATTTTTATTTTATGATTAGCTAAATCATGAAGAATATCTCCTATCATAGGTAACAACTTTTGACCTTTATCTTTATATGTAGAATCAATAAGAATTATGTCATTATTATCTAATCTTTCAAATACATATTCTTCTTTTTCACCTAAACTATATTCCAAAATTAATTTCATTTTATTCGTTTTATAGTCATATTCGAATCCACCAAATCTACCTGGTAAATAACCTTTTTTCAATAGTCTTTTTTCAAGTTTTTTTGCTATATCTTCTAAGTAATATAAATTTGATATTCGACAATATCCAATAATATTATCTATTTCAGCAACACTAACATTACCATTAATATCTATCTTATCTAAATTAGTAGTAAGAACTTCATTTAATCCTTCATAAACTTTTTGATAATCTATACTCATTTATATCACTCCTATCTATCTCCTTTTATATCTTAAGTTATTTTACATAGGAATACAAACATTAAATTTTTATATATCAATAATTGTGTATTACTATCACATTTTCACTATCAGGTTCTTCAAACTTAGATTTGTTATGATCAAAATTCTTTAAATGAATGCTTGCCCACTCACTAGGTCTATCATTTATAATTCTTTCTTTTAATATATTATCTGGAACGTATAAATAATAATGAATACACTCTACCCCGCACTCTTTTGCAATATTTCTAGCATATTCACGATCTGCTTTCTTCCAAAACCCCATATCTAATATTACATCTTTATTTTCAAGCAAATACTCTTTAGCCTTCTCCCACATAGTAGTAAGCGCATTATCAAAACATGTATCCCAATTTTTCATGTAGTATTCTTTGTCATACATTTTTGTCAACATTTCATCAGGATTTAAATGTATAGCATTTTTTTCTTTTGATAATTTTTTAGAAAACGTGGTTTTACCTGAAGCAATAAACCCTTGAACAATATATAAACTCATCTCAAAATTCCTCTTACTTTATGTCTATATGATACCTTAATAATATTTTATTGTTAATAATGATTATTAAAATCTATGATTTTTTCATGTATATGTTAAAATTAAATTAGGTGATAGTTATGAATATTATGACACTCAATAAAAGTGATGGAACTACTCAAGAAGTAGAACTAATTGCTAAATTTAAATTAGATAAATTTGATCATGATTATATATTTTACAAATTAAACGATGAACATTATGCAGCAAAATTCGTTGAAAATGAAAATGATACTACACTAATTACCACTTTTTCAAAAGAGGAGACTTTAGCATTAACTAAAATCTATGAAACGCTAGTTAAAGGAGGTAGATTATAATGTTAAAATTTGATAATACTCATACCCATTTAAATGGTAAAGTTAGTTCACAAAGTGGATTAAGTATTGGCAAGAATGCTTTTTTAGGATTTCTAGTACTACCTATCATGTTATTCAGCGGTTGTGTTAAAACAATTGATTGTGATGTAGAAGATAGTCATGCTCATTTATATAAAAGTAAAGATTCATTTTCTATGTATAGACTAGGAGAAAAAGAATATTCTGATTTATCTGGAGAATATAAAAGGTGTCCTGAATATATTCATGTTGATGAAAGAGAAGCCGCGATTATTGAATTTGAATGTAAAAACACATTATTTAGGATTCAAAATAATCTAGAGCAAATTAATGATATAACTGAGAAGCATAAGACAGTCAAAGAATATCGTTATAAATATGAATGGACCCAATCATATATGGATAATTATGAAATCGGTGGTCAAACATATAGCAATATGGTTTATATTGATCATACTGATTATGCATGGACACTTGATCCTAAACATGAAGGATTAACTGGTGAATCTAGAGATGTTTGCTATGTATATACAGGTTATAAAATCGTTACTAATGAAGATGGAAAAATAACAATTGAAGAGAGTGAACCATATGATAGTATTGAAGAGTTACAAAATGATGGATACACTCATATTAAAAAAGATTTTTATAAAAAAGTTTTGGTAAATGATAAGAATATTGAACCTGATTATGAGTCTAAACCTGATCCTTCGCTATCAGAAATAAAAGAAAATAGTAAATCTAGATAAAAAAGGCTATTTAATTAGCCTTTTTTGTTTGATTGTTATTTAGTTTTATTCCAAATGAATTAAACTCTACAACATTATTTAAAAGAGTTTTTTCATCAATTCTTGCAATATTAGTATTCTTATCAAATTCCCCTTTAAGTCCTAATCTACCTTTTTTTATTTTTAATACTTTAGTATCTAAAACATGAATTTCATATTGAACATTGTATGTAACACCATTGTAAGTCCAAGGCACATAAAGGTTATCATAAACACCAAGTTCACCTAGTACTTCGATTTTCATATTAAGTTCTTCTTTAACTTCTCTTTTAATTGCTTTTTCTAAGCTCTCGCCCTTATCTACGCCCCCACCTGCAAGCATATATTCAATCTTACCGTCTTTTTCTTTAGTTAAGACAATAAATTCATCATTATCTCTAACTACCGCATAAACCTTTACCCATGGTAATCCTTTTTCACATAATTCTTTAGCTATCAATGCTTTATTTTGATAATATCCCATGATAACACCTCACCCAATAATTATATAACAATATTAGATTATAGATTTCAAGAAGTTTGACATGCTATATTTTATTTATTATCATTTTATTAGGAGTGATTAATATGGAAAGAGAATTAGCAGATAGATTATATGTCTTTTGTCCTGATGCAGAAGAGGGAATAGAGTTTGTTATTCAAGAATTACCTGAAGCTGTAGTAAAGATGACAAATTCCCTAAGAAATGGCCAATTCTTAACATCTAGGTATAAACCTATTAAATGGGATCCATCAATAAATGGAGATATTAGTTCAAAAGGGCAAATTGGCTATAGCCATTCTCAACTGGCTAGAGTATATGAAGGTGAATATGGTGCCAAAACAATAATTGTAGATAAGGCAACTTTTCTATCACTATTAGCACAAATGAAAAATCCAAAAACACATTCTTATAATGGTTACAAGTTATTCGAGTTACCAGTAATAAGTAGAAAAGATACCAATAAAGATAGTTTTAAAAAAGAAAGCGCTTTCAAGAAATAAAAATATGCTCAAACAGAGCATATTTTTTATTATCTTCTTTTACTAGATGGCTTTTTTAATTTTTCTGCTAATTTTTCAAAATACTCATCAGGAGTATTTCCTTTAGTTAAAATTATAGCTTCATCTTCACTTATTTCTACAAAATTAGGATCTCTTTCTGCAAGTAATGCCATATAAGAAATATTAGATGGACCCCATTTACCTTCACTATATTTAGCAGTAAATCCATGTTTTTTTGAAAAGGCAAATAGTTTTTGATTATTCACTAACATATATTGATTCATCATAAATTCCTCCTATCAAATATATTATAATCTAGTTATTTAATTTATTCAAATAATAATTATCTTCCTGTGCTTTGAGCTTTCTTTTTTGGCTTAGCAACAGGATTAGTATATATAACTTGAGTTACTGGTTGAGGTTGTGTCGTAACTTTTTTTGTTTGCTCAGGAGTTTGCTTAACTTCCCTATGTTTTGCTTTTATTTCTTCTTTAATTGTAAATTCTATCATTCTAGGCAAATCAACATCACTTACCTCACTATATTTAGTAGGGTTAGGGTTTATACTTGCTCTTACATTAGGATCATTAAAGAAGGTCCTCATCACTTCATTAGCATTTGTAATATCTAAATTATTGTTAAGAGCATATTCATACATTTTTTGCAAACATGAAAACTTTTTCCTGTTAATTAAATAGTTATAACTTCTTTTGCTACCAGTAACTTGTTCAATCTTGCCATAAAAAACTCTATCCCAGCATTTACTAGCTTCCATAAAAAATCTTTCTATGGGCCTCATTTCAAAGTCTATATTACTACTAATAGCATGCTCTCTACATTGAGTTGCTATTTGAATCAATCTTCTTTGCCTAATTCTAGCTTGTGCATTCAAAAATTTTGCTTGTTTTTTCAATAATCTTTTATCTAGAGTTTTTCCATTATGAGGTTTAACGCTTAATACAGCATCTACTTCATCTGGCAACTTTTCTTTTGGAGTGCCCCTCATTTCATAGGAAAATGAATCTAACACTCCTCTTATTTCAGCGCTGTGAGCATCAAAATCAGTTTGAGAATTTTGCTTTCCATATAAAGTTTGACATGCCTCATATTCTCTTGCTGCTCTCAATCCATCTTGTCTTATCTCTTCAGCTTTTTTAGCATATCTTCTTGCACTCATTCTTTTTCCAGCTAATTCTTCTAATTTTGCTTGTTCATCAAAGCTTCTCCATCTAGTATATATAGCCTCAGTTGCTTGATTTGTAAAGGCAACTTCAGGAGTATGAATTTGAATCTCTGCATTAAAACCATCAATTGTAAAGTTAAGATGAATTCCTCTATAACCATTCTCACACTCTGATATATATCCAGTTAAACTAGGAATTTGTTCTTTTAAATTCCTTAATAATTGTGGTATTTGAGCATAGTTATCTACTGTAATAGTACAACGTATCATATCATTAATATTTTTTAAAGTATAATCAGGGTTTTCTAATTTCACCACATTTCTATATACCTTATCTTGTAAACTATGTACACTTTTAGCATCAGGGTCTATTACTCCATCTCTATATTTAGGAACCTCTACATCTAATTCACGACAAAATTGTGCTACCTCTTGGCGCATATCCATAAATATCACCTACTTGTATTAGTCCTATTACGACTAATTCTCTCTTGTAGCTTATCTTCTAAATATTTGTTAGCAATACCAATTTCATTTAGCATATATTCAGATTCTTTTAGATAATTATCCCATTTTTCTTTACTCCATTTTTCTGGTTTAATCATCAAATTATATATTCTATCAGATAACTTAACTATTGCTACCTCTCTAGGAGCTTTCTTTATTCTCTCAATAGAATCTTCAAGTTGCATATTATATGGCAAATTATCATTTTTACTCAACGCTAGTACTCCCATAGCAATATCTTTTCCATATCTTTGCTCTAATATATCATATGTAACTTCAGTATCTTCAATTGTATCATGTAAAATTGCTAATTTTAATGCATAATCTAGATTAAATTTTTCCTCTCCATTATGATAAGCCTCTAACACATTACTTGCTACACTAATTAAATGAGTTAAATAAGGAACTTCAGGATCCATCATCATTTGATTTTTATGAGCAACAGATGCAAATAAAATTATATCTTCTAAATTTTCTAACACAATATCACATCCCATAAGTCTAGGATATCACTTTTTCTCTTCCTAAAAAATTAAATTGCCTAAATAAAATTATAAATAATATAAAAAGACGTCGCCAAACGTCTTCTTATAACTTTATCTTATATACATTCACTTTTTTGACCCCATCAATATAGTTAACTGAATCATTCTCAGGAACATTTCCTTGATAAACTAACTCAGCATTATTACTAACAGCTACTTTTTGTGAAGGATAATTGTCTGGTAATGTAGCAATATATAAATCTTTATCACCATCGAATTTATTATCTTTTAATAATCTTTTTAACAAAGATAATGCCTTAGTAGCATAATGATTACCCCTAAATTGCTCTTTAACATTATATGAAATATTGCCTCCATAACTAAATCCACTAGAAGTTTGATAGTCATAAGAAATTGTTCCTATAACTTCATTTGTATCATTTAATAGAATCTCAAAAAACTCATATTTTTTGTTATTAATGTCTGTTTCACCAAATCTACATGGCCAAGATAAGGTTATTTCCTCATCACTTATAACAGGAAAATAACGATATTCCATAACTAAATTTAAATGGTTATATAATTGATCTATGCTTGTAATTCCAGTCAAATCTAACTCTTCTAAATCCTTTAGTAATTCTTTTGCATACTCAAGTGCTTCTTTTTTATCAAGAGAAAAAACAGACATCGTATCATTTTTTAATGGATACCATTTTGTAGATATAGTGCTATGATCTAATGAATGAATATATCTAGTAATTTTATATCTACTAGTTATTTTATCTATATCGATAACAGTTTCTTCAATATTAATATCATTAGTTTTGCTTTGAGATATTCTGATATTCTTATTTCTATTAGAAATCATATATTTTGCATCTTCTCTAGTCATAATATGAAGTTTTTGCCCTGCAATCCATTCATTTTGTCTTAGAAACATTCTCATAGGAATTTTATAATTATCTATACAACTAGCTCTAGATAAAAACTCATTCATAGGCATATCTTTTGATATTTCTATTATCACATGATTTTCATTATCTTCAACTCTAATAAAAGAGTTGTCTCTTTTATCAATATTCTCTTTTACCGTATTAATAGCTTTATCATTTTTAGTAAACAATTTTTTTATTAATTCTATTATCACACTATCACCTACCCTTATTTTCTTTAGCATCTTCTTTATATATATAACTTGTCAGTGAACTAATACAACCTTCATCATATATATGCTTACATCTAGCAATAGAGTAATTCATTCTTTTACTTACAAATTCTTTTAATTCTTCGCCCTCTAATCCTCTTTCTGCTCCAATTAAATAAAATGAATTAACAAATGCCTTAATAGGTACAACACCATTATTATTTAAACTTTCATAGTTATCAATAAAATATTGCAATGAAACTCTATCACTAGACATTTCAAAAGCTTCATTGATAAATTTAAATAATTTAAACTTATCAAAAAAACTCTTCTTTTTTTCACCTGTCATAAAAAATTTTTTATATTCTTTTTGTAAATCTTCTATATAGGTTTCCCTAAATTTAAATTTGTACTTTTTATTTTTATGAATATCTATTAAAGGAATACAACAATAAGCATATGCTTTATCTTCATCTTCTTTGGTTATAGAATCCCAACAAGAATCTAGATAAAACATTCCTTTTATTTTATATTTAGGATCATTTATAAAAATAATATTATTTGCATGGCCACCTAAATATTCTCCTTCACTATTATATACATCAACACTATTTCCTAATATTTTAATTTCATTTTCATCAAAAATTCTTTCACATATGGCCTCTATTAGAGAACTATAGCCCGTACAAACAATTTTATCTCCATTTAACACAGGAATCCAATGACTAGAGTTAAAATGAAGCTTCTCACCTTCATCGTTATATATGAAATCAGTAACACTTTCATAAACAAACATAAATTTCTCAAAAGGAGATAATTCATTTCCCTCTTCATCTTTTAAATTTTTAATTATATCTGCTAGTTCATCAATTTGTCTATTAGCATATAAGGTCATTCTGAATCCATAGCTATTCATAAAATCTTTTTTTGCTCTTATTAATAGTTGCATACCATACTTATCTCTTAAATAGTTGTCAATTTCTTCTAATTCCTTGCATTTATTTGTATCTAATATAAAATTTTCTTTCATCACATATTCAATATATAATTTGAATTTATTATTAGGAAATTGTTCCTTAACTTTAGATAAATACGTTTTTACATAATCTAAATCAAAGTTAAATTGACGATTTTCATTTTCATCAAATTCAAGTCGCATAAAAGAATCACTGAAATTATAACTTAGCATTCTTTCGATTTCTTCTTGAATGTATTCATAACCTTTTTGCATTTCAACCGCCATCTTATCTCACTCCCGCTTAATTTTATCACCGCATACTAAAAATTACAATAAATAAAAAAGCCCACAGGGCTTATTTATTACATGCCTACTTAGACATAATTTTTTAAGTATTTATTTATTAGTTAATAGAAAAGTGCTATTATATGGTTTCCAAATTAAATATAGGGGTGTGAAACAGATGATAAAATTTGGTACAGGAGGATTCAGAGGTATTATTGGTGATGACTTTAATAAAGAAAACATCCAATTAATTGCCCAAGCAATTTCGAATGTTATTATCAAAAACAATTTAAGGAGACAAACAGCTATAGGATATGATTATAGGTTTTTATCTCCTGAAGCAGCTACTTGGATGAGTGAAGTATTTGCAGCAAATGAGATAAAAGTCTCATATTCATGCGAACCTACACCATCTCCCACTATGATCTATGCAACTAAAATATTAGGCATTGATTATGGAGTTATGATTACCGCGAGTCATAACCCACCTACATTCAATGGAATTAAAGTATTCCAAAAAGGTGGTATGGATGCGGATATTGAGACAACTCAAAAAATTGAATATGAATTAAATTCGATTAACGAAGTAAAATGTGTTTCATCATTAAGTGAAACATATAAAAATTATGTTAGAGAAACTAATTTTACAGAATCGTATATTTCATATGTAAAAGAGTTTATTTCTCCAGTTATTAAAGGAAATGAGATAAAAGTTTTATATGATGGCTTTTATGGGGTTGGAGAAAGAACTATAAAAGAGGCTATTAAAGAGTATGAGTTGTCAAACATCACTTTAAAACATTGCAAACATGATGCTTTATTTGGTGGTGCCCTACCAAATCCAACTAAAGACAATATGCTTAAAAACAAAGAAGAAGTTATTAATAATAATTACGCTTTTTGTTTTGGAATGGATAGTGATGGCGATAGACTTGGTATTATAGATGAAAATGGTAATTATGTAGATAGTAATGAAATTATGGCTTGTCTATACTATTACCTAATTAAATATAGAAATGAGTCTGGCGATTGTGTAAGAAACTTAGCTACATCTATATTAATGGATAAAGTTAGTAATAAGTTTGGATACAAATGCCATGAAGTAGATGTTGGCTTTAAAAACATCTCTTCTAAAATGAAAGACGTCAATGCCTTATTAGGTGGTGAGTCATCTGGAGGATTAACAATTAGAAATTACTTATTTGGTAAAGACTCTACTTTCTCTTCATTATTGTTTCTAGAAATGGTAATAGTAATGAATAAATCTGTATCAGAGATTGTAAAAGAAGTAAAAGAGTTTTGTGAGTACAATTATATATTTGATGAAGATATATCTACATATGATAAGAGTTTAAATATGTATGAATGCCTAAATTCTACTACTCCAAAATTCAATAAAGAGCCGATTAGAATTGAAAAAATTAATAATAATGTCAAATATCACTTTTCAAATGATGAATGGATATTATTAAGAATTTCTGGAACTGAACCTGCTCTTAGAGTATTTATTGAAATGAAAGATCCTAAAGATGTTTATGAAAATAAGAAGTTGTTAAATTCTTATATTAATGATTTAAGTAAAGAAACAATAAGATAGGTGAAAATATGTTAGTGCAATTATTTCCTAAATTAAATGATCTACGTTTAATTTATTTATTAAAAAAAGGAATGAACTCAATATGGATGATAGTTACAATCATCCTTTTTGCTGCACTATCTAATATATTTGGTTTAGAATTATTTGCATACTATTTTTATATGCTTTTAGTAATGGTAGTAGCTATGTTAAATGATGATATGCTACCAACTCTTCCTATAGCATGTATAGGATATATGACTTTTTCAAAAAAAAGTAATCCATTAGCGCTAGAGCAAACATCGGCTTTTTTAGAAAATGCTACAATAATTCAATTAACTATTATTGCTATCATAATCGCTATATTTGCTATATCAAGATTAGTTTTTGATATTATAAAGATAAAAGAAAGAAGAACAATTCCTAAACTTTTATATGGTTATATTGCCCTAGGAATTGCTTATATGCTAGGTGGGTTATTTAGTGAATACTATAGTTTTAAAACATTTTTCTTTGGTTTAATACAAATATTATCTATTTCTTTATTCTATTTTTATTTTTACTATACTATAGATTGGAAAAAAGTAAGTAAGGATTACTTCCCAATGCTATTTACTTTAGTTGGAGTATTAATGGTATTTGAAATATCTAATATGCTAATTGATGCTGGTGCCCTAAATTTTGAATCAGGATTTAAAAGAAGTTTACTATATACAGGATGGGGTCACTATAATAATGTCGCATGTATGTGTATATTGACGCTTCCTGCACCATTTTATTTTGCAATAACAAAGAAAAACGGATGGATATATTCTCTTCTTGGATCTTTATTCTTCATCTTTATTATTTTAAATCAAAGTAGAAATGGTATTTTAATGTCATCTATTATTTATATAACTTGTGTTATTACAACTTTAATTCTTACTAAAGGCAAAGAAAGAATAAAAAATATTATTACCTTTTCTATTTTAGTATTACTACTACTAATTGTTGTTATTACTTTTAAAGAAAAGATTATTAATATCTTTGCCTCTTTATTAAAAGCTGGAATTAAAGATAGTGGTAGATTTAAAATTTATATAGAGGGATTTAAACAATATTTAGATAATCCAATATTAGGAAATGGATTTTATGAGTGTGGTGCTAAACGTTGGGGAGTTCCTTATGATGGAGGATTCTTACCAGGAAGATATCATAACACTTATATTCAAATACTAGCCTCTTGTGGTAGTATTGGAATACTTGCATATATCTATCATAAATATCAAATATTCAAAAATATTTATAAAAACAAAAATATCGGAAATTTAATAATTTTTATAACTATAATTGGATATGCACTTATATGTTTACTAGATTGTCATTTCCATAATTTTGGACCAGGATTAATGTATTCTATATTGCTACTATTTAGCGAAAAACTATATATAAAAGAAAAAGGCTTAAATTAAGCCTTTTTTCTTTTAACTAAATAGATTGTTATAATGATTCCTATAATAATTATAATAGCACTTATTACAATTATAATTATTAGAATATTGTTATCATTAGTTTCTTCTGGAGGATTATTTAATGAATTTAGATAATTTATAAAATCATCATAATCTTCGCTTGCACTAGCAACAACTGCTTGATAGCTACTATTACTAGATATTTGCTCATTATCATACGTATCTAATCCTTCAATTATAGAATTAATTTCTTCCATTATCTCTGTTTTATCTTCAATATCTGAGGTTGCCTTAAAGTTATTTTGAAGAGTTTGTAATCTATCAATCTTTACTTTTACATCCTTAGCAACCTTAATTTGAACAGTTCTTGAACCTTGATAACAAGAATCATTTACTCTTATAGTCATGTAATAATTACCTGATTCGGTAACTTCATCTAATGTTATTAAAGAATCATCTACACTAGCATATGTAACACTCTTATTTACATTATATCCAGTAATAACTATCTCAATGTCATCTAAATCATCAATAATAATTAATTCATCTGGTAAAACATTAACTATTATGTTCGAAGAAATATCTTTTTTAATAATCTTAAATTTAATACTTATAAGCCCAGAATAGTTATAGTGTAGTATTTCTACTTTATATTCATAATCTCCTACTTCAACAGCCTCATAAACTTCATTACCATTGAATAATAATACTTCATTATAATCAACATAAGCATATTCTTCTGGTAATTCAACTCCAGGAATAAATCCTAATGGATCATAAACAGCGACATTATTATTAGGAATGTTATAGATAAATAAGTCATTACTAATATCTTTTTTATTTACTATAATCTCATATTCAGTGATTGTGCCTTCTTCAAATACATATGCATGAGTATGTACAATACTAATTACAATTTTATATTCCCCTGCTTCTGTAATGCTTGGAATTTGTATATAGTTTCCTTCATAGTCTTTTATATAAATATCACAATTAAAACTTCTTGAAGTTGCTATTGCATCATAATTACTTATATTCTTTTCCCAATCAAAGACAGTTATTACATTACTATCATTGTAAGTGTATTCTGTTTGAATATCTACTATAGAAACTATTCTCTTTGTTACAGTTAATACTCCATCAATTAATTTTATATCATAATTATTATTTGAGGCATTAACAACAATGCTATGCTCTCCTCCACTAAAGTTAGAAGCAAAGTTTTCACTAGTAAGTGTTGTTCCACTTTGAAGTACTACAGATAATGATATGTTTAAGTTATCGCTATTTACTATATTTCCTTTTGTAATGTTATAACTTAAATTTGTTATAATCTCTTCATAACTAGCTGAATTATCTACTGAGAAACTATTTGCAGTAATTGTAATAGGTCTTTTTACTACTTCATAAATAGAATTGAAAATACCTGTATAATTAATAGTAATATTATAATTATTATTATCAACTTTATCTAGTGATAGAGGATATACTCCAACATCAGGTAAAACATTACTATTAATAGTCAATAAATCACTAAGTTTATGATCAAATGCTAAACTTCCTTTTGTAATATCTATTTCAATTTCTTCAAAACTTGTACCATATACACTAGTATAATCATCTACAAACACACTGATATTTCTTGGAGTTATAGTATAAACTCCAGGAGCAAATATCATATTGTAGTTCTTAGATAAGTTAGTAGGAACAATTTCATATGTACCAACGTTAATATTATCTTCTCTAGTTAAAGATACTAGTGTAGAAAGATCATCCCAAGTTGCCAATTGTCCATAAACTAAAGTAGCACTAAGAGGTAAAATTTCATCTCCATAAGCAGATTTTTTGCTATCAACTGTTACTCTTATCGTTCTAATTGTAATTTCATATGAGTCTTTTGTATTTTCAAAAGTTACATCATAGTTATCATTAATATTTACAGCCTCAATATCATATGTACCAACATTTAATCCATCTTCTTTTGTTAATTTGATAAATGAATAAATATTGTCACCTCTTGCAAGTGTATCCTTACATTCAAGTGTTAGTGCTGCAATAGGATTACCATATTCACTAGATTGACTAATAATTTTAACAGTTATAGGTTTAGGTTTAATTACATACTCTACAGATAATTCTCTAGTTAAAGTATAGTTAGAAGCATCTTCTCCTACTAAGCTACCTGTAACCACATAGTTGCCCTTTAGACGATTATTGCTATATGCTTCAATATCAATATCATCATTTTCTTCTATACCAGTTAAAGTAAATTTAGGTTGCTTATACTCACCATCATAAATAAACTCATTCGTATCAATAGTAAAATCAATTTCTTTAGGCTTTATTTCAAATGTATATATATAAACTACACCATCAATATTTACTACTATATCATATGTTCCAACATCCTTTATAGTAGCTTCACTTATATCTTTATTATTAACTTTAATTTTATAATCGTTAACTACAGATGCTGGTTCTACTACTTTAACTAAACTAGATAATTCTAATATCTCGCTATTATAAGTATATATAGTATCTAATGCTTTATTATTAATTTTAACATCTACACTATAGTATTCATGATCTTCTACAACTACTAAACTTCCACATTCAAAAGTTAATTTATAGTTATTAGAATCAATAATTGGATATATTTTATAATTTCCTGAAATATAATGTTCTTTATCAATTATTGTAACATTACCATTTTGATCAACACTTGCAACAGAAATTGGCTCTTCATCAATAGTTTTAATTAAATATGTAACTGGTGTATCAAGCATGCCATCAACTATTGTTGTATTCACAAAGGTAATATTATCTGAAATCTTGCTTATCCTAATAGGATTATGGTTATCTACTTTTACATTTACATCCATAGGAATAATTTCATATTCAAAACTTAATTTTTCTTCTTCTGGTAAAATGTAATTTTGATTTGATCCTTCCATTATACCAGTAACTTTAATTGTATAATCATTTACATCCTTACTATTAGGAGTGTCAATAATTAATGTTACTGTATCACCATCATAAACATTTGTATGAATAATAGTAGGAGCTTGAACACTACTATTATAAGTATATGGCTCATCATAGTTAGACTCTAAAGTTAGCACTACCTTAGTTATCTCAAAATAGTAACTATATATAACTCCATCTACATTAATAACGATTGAATAATTTTTAGCATCTTTAATAGTTGCTACACTAATATCCTCATTATTTACCATAACAGAATAATCATGAACTTCTTCATAAGGATTTGCCACATTTACTGCAGTAGTAAGAGTAAATGAACTACTATTATATTCATAACTAGACTCTAATTCATTACCATTAAGTTTTACATCCACTTCATAGAACTTTTCATCTTCTACAACTACAATTGTACCAAAATTGTAATTCAAAGCGTAGTTTTCTGACTCGATGTAAGGATGAATTGTGTATGTTCCAGGACCATATATTGCCCCTTCTTCAAGAGTTACATTGCCATCTTTATCTACGTTAGCAACAGAATTGCCATCCTCATCTTTTATTATATATCCTATATCAGGATTCAAGCCATTAAGTTCACTTACAGTCTTTTCAAAACTAATATTACTAGTTACTTTTCCTGCTCTGATTTGATTATGATTAGCCATATCAATATCAACAGGTTTTGCTTCAATATTATAGTCAAATTCTAATTTTTCTGGTTCCTCAGGAAGATAATAATTTGAAACTATTCTTTGTCTTATTCCTAATACCTTGATAGTATAGTCACCCTTGTTGATGCTTGAAGGTGCTTCAGTTACAAATGACAACATATCGCTACCCTTTAAATTAGTGGCTATAACTGTTGGAATTTGGCTCATACCATTATATGTAAATACATCATTTTCAAGTGCTAATTCAAGTAAAATTTTAGTTATTTCAAACTCGTATTCGTAAACAACACCATCAACATTAACTTTTATTGAATATGTAGCAGCATCTCTTATGGTTAAATCTGCTAAATCCCAATCATTTACAGTAACTGAATAATCATCTACTACTGTTTCTGGAGTTACAATTTTAACTGATGTTGTTACTATAAAGTCTGCACTTGCATATTCATAGCTACTCTTTAATGCTTCTCCATTAACATTAACTGTTACATTGTAATATTCATGATCTTTCACTACTACTAAATTACCTGATACTCCTGTTAGTGTATAGTTTGTAGATTTAATTACTGGTTGTATTTTGTAGTTACCTTTTATGTAACTTGCATTTCCTGTTAAAGTTACATTTCCATTTTCATCTACTGTTGCTACTGCTACTGGTGTTACTCCAGTTGTCATA
>JAFWYE010000001.1 GCA_017517765.1 Bacilli bacterium
GAAATGCGAACACACATTTCTTGGGTAAGTTCAAACCAAGATTTTCATGAGTGGGATTAAGAACTGCTGTCTGCTCTGTATCAAACTCCAAAATCGGTATTTCGTTTTTAATAATAGCCATACTATCTCTCCGTCAAATTCAAGTTTGTATTACTTTTTATTATTCTTTTTATCAATAACAAACCCTACAATTATAATTACAATTCCTAAAACCATTAATGGAATATAAATGTAATCAGGTATCTTATAAAAGAATCTGTCTATTAACGACAATACAACATATAATAAAATTCCTAGACTTCCTATAAAACTTCTTTCTTTCATTTTACTGCCCCCATCCTAAAAATTCTTATTTATCCGTCTAAAGTCTAACACTAATCCCAATCTCAAACAATAAAAGGAATACCAAAATTAGCACCCTTACCCCTAGTAATCGTTAAATTTTAAGAGTAATCGTTATTTTATTGATGTAATCGTTAAATTATTGAAGTAATCGTTAAATTTTTGATTTTTTACTAGCACCCTAACCCAAAAAGGTGCAGGGGTTATCGTTAACACAATAGTCATATTTTCATTATTTTCTCACTAATTTCTCATATTTTTCTCAAATTTATACTAAAAAAGCCCTATTTCACCCATATTTTGGCTACTTTAAGGCATATTTTGATGGTCTCAAACCATTAATCCAGATTTGGTAGAGATAAAGACACACAAATCATAAAAAAAACCCACTAATGTGAGCCTTATTTTAAATTAAATATTTTGAAATTTTTTTATAAATGCTATCTTTAACTATTTCCCCAATTAGCTAAGCTCAGTGCACTTTCTTACTCTATCAAACATACTTATAATATTATCTTCTAAATCATATCTTAATTCACTTGTAGAACTCCTAGCAAACTTTCTTTCTACTAAATCTATATACATGCTAGCTTCACCATCATCACCCATGTAGATAGACTCCCATTGCTTTTCACTAATTAGATTTTTAACCTCTAATTGTTCTAAAGCTAAATTATCAAATGATATACACTTAAATTTATTTAATAGTGAAGGAAGTAATTTTTTTGTTTCTTCCATTCGTTTTTCTACTACTTCATCAAAGAAATCTTTACCTCTACCAAACTTTTTATATCCTAATATTAATATTTTTAACCCTTTATTTGCTATCTTATCAAAATCAGTAAATATCCCATTAATAATGTGAAATACTGTGTTTTTATTAACTTTAGCAAACTCGATTGTCTCATTATTTATTTCATTTAAAGAAACACCCAATCCATAGATTAATTTATCTTTAATTAAATTATTAACTAGTTCTTTATCCTTTAATAAATGTCTCTCATTAATCGTTAAATTACAAATTATACCTTTATCTTTCATTCTCTTTAAAAAAGGAATTAAATCTTTATGAGTAAGTGGATTTCCTCCTCCAATAGCAAGCTCTACCCCCTTTTTCAAAGATGAAAAGAATTCGCTATTTAAGTCTCCTTCTTTACCTAATGTATTAGACATTTCATGACACATTGGACAATTAAGATCACAATAATTAGTAATTTTCACATCCATACTATCAGGAAAAGAAGCTACAAACTTATCATCACTTGTATCTTTAATTTTAGTTCCATCTTCATATAGCCTAACTACATAATTTCCATTTAAATAACTACCCAATAATTTATTTTTCATTAATATATTTCTCCATTACCTTCAAAATAACTACCACAATACATCTCTACTGCCTGAAACTTATAATTATCAGATAGTAACTCTTTAGCTCTGTTATACAAACTTTCATCATCTACACAAGTACCTATCAAATTCCATGATATATGATTAAAATCTTCAAAGCCACAATAACAATCGTTCAAGCACCCTTCTCTAAAATATCTAGTACAATAAAATCTTCCATCATGTTGTTTTATTGATCTTTTGGCATTACTAACTAAATACTTTTTAGCGTATTCTACAATATCCTTATTCTTACTTTTCTTATACCCCTGTTTAAAATCATACATAAACACACTTTTCATAAACTCTTTTAAATCTTCTTCTTTGTTATTTGAATGTAACAAGATATTCTCAAGGGGTATATTTTTATACGCCTCATAATACAACTTATCCATCGCTTCTTTTTTATTTATTTTTTCTAATTCACAAAAAGCTTTTATAATGAACTCTTTAAATTTTAAAACTTCTTTTCTATAACTACTAAAATGTATAAGTGCATCATTAACGTCATAATTTTTCACTTTTCCTAATATTGGATATTTATCATGACAATGTTCTTCTATGGATTCTATTAAATTATAAAAAGAAAGCTTTTCTACATTCCCATATTCTTCTTTAATTTTTTCAATCCCTTCATCTTTGCTTTTATATAATCTTTTAATGATTTTTTGTCTCTCTTCTTCAGCTTCTTCATTATCTTCAAGTATATCCCAATAATGCATGTATCCATCATCAGCATTATCAATAAGTCCTAGAATAAATACCGCTTTAGCCACTCTACTTCTAATTTCAAAAGAAACATCTTTTTTTACTTTACTTGCATTACGCTCTACTCTAACTAAAGAAAGAGAATGAGAGCTAGAACTATTAGTTTCAAATACTCCTCTTCTAATAACTCTTTTCACATTACCACTCCTCTTTACCAGAGAAAAAATAATCTTCACTAAAAAACTCTTTTACTCGTTTTGCTATTTTTTCATCAGTATCAGCATAATCCATTATTTTATCATAAACTTCGCCTATATCTTCTAATCCGCAATTGCACCCATATAAAGCACCTTCACTAAACCAGTTATAACAAGCAAAGCCATGGCCATCAGGTTCTGGATAGAAATATTTTTCCATTTCTTCTTTAGTGTTCTTCTTTTTAATCTTCAAGTATTCTTCTGCTAATTTTTTTCTAAATCTTAATAAAAGTTCTCCTCTACTATCAAAACGTTCCCACAGTTCCTTCATGTGCTCATTTTCATTTATAAACTCAGGCATTTCAATATCTTTTTCTTCTAGTTCAAATAAAATAGTACGAATAGGAATATCTTTGAATTCACCAAATCTATTCACTAACTCAATAAATAAATCACTATAGTTCTCTTTAAGACAAACTTCTAACTTATCCATCGCCCAAGCTACATCCTCTTCATAGTAGTAATCTCTCCAGCCACTATCTTCATATAAAGCATGATCAATTAAGTCTATTGCAAGACTAAACTTACCATCAACACTATCTACATACCAATCACAATCATCAAATGGACAATAGTTCTCAAAAGCAAGTGAATGAGTAGATGAACTATTAGTTTCAAACACTCCTTTTCTTATTACTCTTTTCACAATCTCACTCCTTAATATATTTTTTAAATTTAGGATATTCTTGAATGGTCTCAAACCATTAATTCTCAAATGGTAGAGATAAATACACATAATCCCTAATATTTAAAAAGAATGTGAACATCACATTCCTATAAACCTAAACTTAATACTATTAATAGTAATCCAACAAAATAAGTTAAACTATTACATCTTATAAGCCATTTTCTTTTTGGGATAACAAATCTATCTAGAGTTAGAATATAATCACTTATCATAAATGATACTGATCCAATACCCATAACTATAAGAGGAGTAGTACCAATAAATATTGCGCTTACTAAGCCCAATAATCCATGTAATGTTATGGAAGCTAAATATAAAGCCATTGGATATTTCATTTTTCCTAGCTTTAAAACATTTGGATATTTTTTAGCTAAATATATAAATAAGCTAATTAAAACTGCCCAAATAATAAATATCCAGAAATAATTAACAAAAGGAACATTTGCAGCCTTTAATGACGCTAAATAGAATGTTGCAAAACAAACATTACCTGCTAGGAAGAAATCTCCTCCTCTATTTAAATCAAATATTAAGAATAAATCTCCCATATAAGCTAAAAATAACGCAGCCATCATTACATAATGATAACCTGAGAAGCCACCAACATGGAACATTACTATTGCATATACTAAATACATTGTTGCTAATATAGTTTTATTTATAGCTCTATGCTTAATATTGTCACCTACTCTAGTAACAAAGTAAGCACATAAGAATAAAAGATAAATAATACTAAATATAATCATTTTTCTTTCCTCCTATACATTAAATGGTGGTACATCAATTTCCATATCTGATTCTGGATATGTACAACATGGATGAATGTAACCAAATTTCAAATCAGCTTGTCTACGATATTCATGTTCTTTATTAACATAATATTTACCACTTATTAATCTACTATGACAGAATCCACAACTACCACTCTTACAACGTGATGGAGCCTTTAATCCCGCTCTTTCCATCGCAGCTAATAATGTTTCATTTTCTAAGGCAGCAACAGTATAAACTTGATCTCTCATATGTACTGTTAATTTGAATTCTCTAGGATTTTCTACATTTCTATTACCAATAGAGTTATGTTCTTGTCTAATCGCATATTTACTTACGCCTAACTTTTCAAATTCACTTCTAACGAACTTATACATTCCATCAGGGCCACACATAAACACACTATAAGTTTCAGGTAAATATTTAGTTAGTAATTCACCAGTAATGAAACCATATTCATAACCTTCTACTTTTTCTTCAGATAAAACAATTACAAGTTTAACTTTACTAGATTTAACATCTTTATAATCAATAATTAAATCTTTTCTAGTTCTTGCGCCATAGAAAACAGTTAAATTGAAATCATCACTATTTTCTTCTAAACTCTTAATCATTGACATAAATGGAGTAATACCACTTCCTCCAGCGATAGCTACAATATTCTTTTTATCTCTCAAATTATCATAGTAGAAATCTCCACTTGGTTCTCCTACTACTAATTCATCTCCTATTTTTGCTCTTTCAATCAAATATGTAGAGAAGAATCCAGCTTTTTGAACTGTAACCTCTAAAATTCCTTCCATAGCTTCTTTGGGAGAAGATGAAATAGAATAAGGTCTAGTTACAAAAGAAGAATCAACATTAGTACTCAATGTAACAAATTGACCAGCTTTAAAATAAGGAAATCTCTTATTTTCACTAATAGATTTTAATCTTATAGTTTTACAATTATTTCCAACTTCTTCAATACTAACAATTTTTGCAGGTATTACACCTGGGTGTAATGCTTTAGATAATTCATTAACAGCATATGTTTTAGGAAGAGGTGTAGCAGGAGTTTCTTCAATAATCTTCCTTCTGTCATTAGCCATTTCCATAAATTTCTTTATATCATCAGGATTTTTATTAAATAACATCTTATTCACCCTCCTTTGCCATATCTTTTAAAGTTCTATTTGCTTCATTAGCACCGCTTTTATAACTACTAGGGAAACCTAATAGTCTTTCTCCAAACCCGCCACCTATTCTTAATCCTGGGACAAATCTATCTTCTTCAACAGCTTGAATTCTATTAAGAAGTCCATCTCTAGGAGTAGATTCATAACCATAAATAACTCCTTGAGGATGTCCACAATATCTAGCATATGTTTGAGGAGTAGCAATTGCTATTTCTTCAATATATTCTTTAATATGTGTTTTAGTAGCCATCTCAAATCTTTCAATTAAACCATTGGCAATCTCATTTTTAACTTTATAGTACTCTTCTTCTTTTACATCTTTCCAGACATCATCTGTAAATAAGGTAGTCATATAAAGAAGTGTAGTTCCTTTAGGGGAACAATCAGGATCTGCATTATTTAAACAAACAGTAGCTTGTCCTACATTTCCTTTTAAATTTTTCATAGATTGATATTGCTTAATATTATCACTACTATCATATACAAAATAGTTATGATCTTTTAACCCTAACTCTTCAGGAGATTTATTTAAAGCTAAGAAAATTGTAAATCCTCTTCCTGCTAATTTTCTTGAATTAGTTAATTTTAATGCGCGTTCAGGAACTGCATCTTCATCTAATAATTTTGAGTAAACATTATGAGGAGAACAGTTAGCAATAACATGTCTTGTTTCTATTTTTGTTCCATCACTAAGCATTACTCCACATACATGTTTATTTTCATCAGTTAATATTTTAACTACTTCACTATTAAACCAAATATCTCCACCTAATTCATGAATTCTAGTTTCAAAAGCTAAAGATAATTCATGACTTCTATATTTAGGAATAGCAGCACCACCAGAAATATAACTATAAATCATATTGGCATAATGTAAGAAACTTAAATTATTACCATCAGCACCTAAATAACACCAATAAGCATTTAAGTTATCTACTATAACTTGAGGATACCCAAGTGCATCAAATGCCTCTTTAGTAGTATAAGAACCACATCTTAAATAATCAGGATATTTCTCCATTAACACTTGAGGATCTGGTTTTCCTTTACTTTCAGATAAATAATTCATAGCCCCTCTTATTTGTTTACAAAGTTCGAAGAAATGATATATATATTTACTGCCCTCAGGATGAAGTTTATCATTTGCTCTAGCAAATTCATCTACCCCAAAAGGCATAGTAAAATCATACCCCTCTTCTAAAGAAATTAAATGATATGCATCATGCAATTGAATCCATTCAATCTTATCACTTACACCAAGTTCATCAAACAATTGTCTTGTACTACCAGGATTTTCTACTGTTCCTATACCATTAAATTCATGTAAAGATGCTTCAAACTCAAATCTACCTCTAACAAAACTAGTAGCAAATCCACCAGGAATATTATGTTTTTCTAATACTAAACATGATTTACCTGCACTTAATATTTTTACTGCTGCAGCCAAACCACCATTACCAGCGCCAATTACTACAACATCATATTTTTTCATTAGTTACCCCACCTTTATTATTCATCTATTTCAACAACATAAGAAGTTACATTTTCTACTACTTCTCCATCAATTTGAAGAGCGCAAGGAATATCGAATTTAACTTCTACCTTACTACCTCTAACAGAATCAATATTCTTAGATAATTTTTCATGATTACCTTTACTAAAATTAGTAAAGCTCAATAAAGTGGCAATTCTTCCTTTTTTATGAAGAGTTACTACAGTAACTTTATTTTCAGGATCAAATCTATCTTGGTTTGGAGCAACTTTCATTCCTCCTCCATAATATTTACCCTTCATTGTAGGGCATACCCATACATTGTCATACTCCTTAGTTACGCCATCTACAGTTACAGTAGCATGTCTCATTTTATATTTCCCAAGCAATTGTTTTACTGCAATACTAGTATAGTTAATTTTCTTGCTAGTTTTCATTCTCATTTGCTCACCAATTGCACAAGCAATACCATCTAATCCATATCCTATACCATTAACAAATCTTCTCTCTATACCATTAACCTTAACTAATGGCAAATTCTTTAAAAATCTTGATAATTCAATTCTTCCTAATTCATCTACATACTCTGCATTATCTCTATAGAAGTCATTTCCCGAACCACTTTTAACATAATACATTTTATTTTTAAGCTTCAAATCATATACATTATTGACAAAATTATGAATCGTTCCATCTCCACCAGTTACAATAATTTCATCATTTTCATCTAATGACGATAAAAATCCTTTCATATCCGTTGTTTCTAAAACATTAATAAATGTAGGTTCTTCTTTTAAACTCTTGCTAGCCCACTCTCTTGCATTAATTTCTCCTAATCCATTATTAGCTTTAGGATTCATAAGTACATATATCATTTTAATCTCTCCTTTTAATTTCATGTATATCCTTATATTTAGAATAAACTAAATATAACTATAATTCTATAAAAGCAACCCACAAAAGAAAAAAACTTTATTTTCCCTATATTTAAGCCACTCAAAAATTTATAATTTAGTATTAATTCATTACTTCTCACATGGTAAAGATAAAGACACGCAAACAATAAAAACAATGTGAAAATCGGCTTATTTTATAGAAATACTTATAGAAAAAAAGCTCACCATTGATGATGAGCAAATTAAATTTATTTAGAGTAAGTTCCAAACACCCACACTGAGTCTTGTATTAAGGTAGGACTATAAGTATGGTGATACAAATCGTTTATAATTATACTATTTGAATTACTAAAATCACCTCTAAGATAGAAATCAGGAGGATAATTCAAATCAAAGGTAGTGTCATAATCATCTTTATCAGCTTTTGTTACCTTTGTATATGGATCATGTTCAATATATAAATATATAGTTTTCTTATCTTGAGCTACCCAATATAATCCCTCTACTATTTCATCACCATTTTTATATTGAAATAAAAAAGATGATTTTGGTTTAGTAACTAGGAAAGTAAAACTCTCTCCTGTTTGTAAAGTATAAGTGCCTGTAGGTATATAATAATTATTTACTCCACTGCAATTATCCTTATCTTTTTTAGGTTCTTTTCCCTCTTTTACATAAGTTCCCATTTTGTATGGTAACTCACTAATTCTATAAGTTCGACTATAAATATTCCCATCAATCATCCCTAAATCCTTTTCTTCTTCCATAATAGTAAATTGAGTGAAGTTTATTTTAAAATCATCTACATAACAACTTAACCAATCCTCTTCCTCTACCCCACTTATATCAAAAATAAAAGTTAAAGGAGTTAAAACATCCTTTCCTTCCCCTCTATATATAACTCTATATTTTCCATTAATCTTTTTATTACCATTCTCATAATATTCAAAAGTCATTACATCCTTTGTTCCATCAAATGAAAAATATGTAGTATTATCATCTAACAAATACCACTTACCAGTTGAAGAATCTAGCTCCTTATCATATTCTTCTTTTATTTCTGTATTATCCTTTTTAAATAAATCTAATAAACTACATCCTGATATAAATAATGGAATTATCAAACATATAAGCATAAGCAATAAAGACTTTTTCTTCATAGTCATCACCATTCTTTCTAATTAAAGAATACTACTAACCCAAGTATCAAACAATAAAAGTGGCAAAGAAAAAGCCCATTAGTTTCCTAATGAGCCGTTGTATAATTATCTATTTTTAGTTATCTTGAATAGCTGTTCCTACTAATTCGAAATTAATAGATTTTATATTTCCTATTTCATGACTGAATACAAAATCATAATTATAAGTTGGTTCAAAATACTCATACTCCACACTAAATGTAACATCTTCATAATTAGAATCCACTAGCAATCTATCATATTCCCCATATTCTTCATCATTATAAATATATGTTAATGTTTGATCATCTTCAGTTACTATTGTTATTGTTAGCTCATGTGTAACAGTATTGCCAAACGGTGCATACAATCTAACCTTTAAATCTGTTCCTTGTGAATAAAGCATAACAGTCTGACTTATTGATTCATCATATTCTAAAACTTGAAACTCATTATCATAATATACTGTATAACCTCCTGATGCAGTTACTAGAGCATGTTTTAATGATTCAATCTCTAAAATTGACTTTTCAGTAAATACATTATCCCCATGAGAAATAGATTTCCTTTGAATGTATAATGCAAAATACCTATTTATTGATTTATAATTACCAAAATCAATAGTAAGATACTCATAATTTTCCCCAGTGATAGGTTCATAAGTTATTTTGTTTTTCTCTACAATCTCAGCATTTTCTTCATCCCCATGAGAAATAGGGAATGGACTAACCATAGTGTATTCATCCATTATTACTTCTCTAACCAACTTAGTAGTCTTAAATTTAATTTTCAAATTGCTAGATTTATACAAATCACCATATGTTAATTGACTTCTTTCTACCTCACTGCCATCGATTGTTAATATATATGTATAGTTGCCTTCCTCAAACATATAATCATATAGACCACCTTCTCTAGCATTTTGTAGTTCTATATCTGTTAACTCACTCATATCTACATCTTCAAATACATCATAATTCACACTAACATAGTGCATATCATAACTTATATTTACTTCACCAACATAATCATCTGTATTACCTGCAATTCCAGTTCCATTTGCCAAATAAGTTGCAGTAATAAAATCATCTAAAATATCAGAACTAATTAATTTATCTTTATTTTTGTAATAAACTCTCATAGTTACTTCATCAGTAATCATAAATACTCTACTTGCAAATGCTTCTCTAACGTTTTCACCAGTAAATTCTGTTTGAGAGTCATATTGAAGCAAACTTCCATTCACCATTAATTGATATCTTAAATCTTTTGTTCTATCATCATTTTTATATGTATCAAAATCATTTACTTCCACATGAAGATTATATTGTTTCATTTTTGCATGACCTTCAAATGTAATTTTTGTAGTGTCCTCTACTAAACCAACCATATAAATATAGTCTTCATCAAATAATCCATTTTCTAAATACGCTTTAGGAATAGGGGCAACAGCTTCGCCATCTTTCAATAATTTAAAATCATTTATTAAATAATCCGTACTGGTCATATTTAGCCCCAAAACAACAAATGATCCCTTTTCTACTTTGTGATTAGAATTTTTACCATTAAAGTTAAACCCTCCCACATAGTTTGGATAACTTACGTTTCCTTCTTCATCTGGGGTAGCAACATAAACTTGTAAATAAGCAAGACCCTCGTCATTATATCCTGCAAATTCTATCTTTACTTTATTGCCACAACTACAAGCAGCTATTGTAAATATCGATGTTAACATCAATGCAACAGCCATCATACTTTTCATTATTTTCTTTATCATATGACTCACTCCTTACCTTCATTATACACTTATTGAATTTATTTTCATTAATTAGAACCCTAAAAATTTAACGATTAGACAAAGAAAAAGCCCACTAGTGTGAGCCTTATCTAACTTGTGATTTTACTCTAGTTATAACACTACTATAATCTGAGTGAGATTTTAATTGAGCCGTCATTGATTCAACTTTATTTTTTCTTTCTGCTACAGCTCTTAATGCTGATTCTTTAGTAGTTCATGGACAACTATTAATGTTTGAGGTTACTACTTCTAGTTGATCAAATAACCCTTGTATTGCATTTAATAATTCTCTTTCTTGTTGTGATGTTATAGCCATAATTATTCCTACTAATTAATTACTACCAATTTATACACATGTGTATCTATTTTGAATTAAAAACATGTTGTAAAACTAATAAGTCCTGTTCACTATGCTTATATATAAATCAAAATTAAGAATAGTATTAACAATTGCATATATAACTACAGGCACAATTAATATAAGAACTACTAAAGAAATGATATTAAATACACACATTCTTCTAGGAGTATCTTTATATATTAATTTATAAATTAAATATCCTATAATTCCTCCCAAGGTATTAACAATTAAATCTTCACTCTGATAAGAGCCCATTAACGTAAATAATTGAAATACTTCAAGAAATAAACTAGCCCCAAAAGAAATAAGTAATGCCATTAAAAATTTCTTATGCTTAATAAAATAAGAAACATATAATCCCATTGGAATAAAAACAATAACATTTAATATAGTATCACTATACCACTTAGTAATACCATTTTTAAATGGCACCATATATACAAGGAATCTCTCTTGTATAGTGATAGTCTTTAAATATAAGTATCCATCTGTTAATGAAATAGCTATATTACACTTAAAAATAACAACCCATACTAAAAAAATTAAGTATAAAGCAAATAATATTTTGGAAAATATTGAAAACATCTTTTCACTTTTAATATCCATGTATATGCCTCTCCTTTTAAAAATACAAACTCATTATATTATAAATTATAATAAAGAAAAAAACTTAGATTACTCTAAGTTTTCCTTCTTTTTAAATTTATTCATTATACGATTATAAAATCTTTCTCCCTTTTTATAAATAAATAATTCTAAAATAGCAAATAAAACAAGATAAAATACTATTGCTATTACAGAGATAATTGGATAAGTTAGAAATTCAACCCCATCAAATGGAGAGTGTAAAATAAACATTGAGTTAACATTATAAGCCATCTTAGCTGATACTAAAGTTTCAAACACTAAATTACAATAAACACCAATTACATACATCATTACAACAGATATTAAAATATGAACTATATTCTTTTCTAACTTTATTTTTACTCGTCCAAATAAAGGAAGTAAAACCACATTTAATAACATGATCGCATGTGCTATTATTCCTTTTGTAACATCATAATCTTTAAATGTAGGGTTATTTATAAAGTCTATATTAACAAACATACCTACTAAGGCTGATATAATTCCAAACCAAAATATATAATCTCCCACAAAAGAAGCAAACTTAGATTCTTTATTTTTTAAGCATCCATAAACAAGTGCTAACCACATAACTACATTACATGGATATATAGGTAATAATAAATTAGGATTACTTCTCAAAAAATTCATTTGTGATCCATCTAATAAATAATGATATAAGATAGAACTATAGTGACATATTACAGTTAATAAAGAAACAATAAATAATACAATATCTTGAAACTTACTAGACTTAACATATCTTTTAAGTAAAATAACAATACCTACAATTATGAGTATTAAAATAAAATTAAATATAATTAGTTTATCCATACAAACACATCCTTAAATTTATTATAACTCTTATTGCATACTACCAAAATAAAAAAAGCCGTTTTAGGCTTTTTTATTATCTTTTAAAACGCTTCTTTTTATTAGCTTTTATTAAATCCTTATATTTCTTATTAGGAACTCCATACTTTTCAAAATTTTCAATTAACTCTTCAATCTCTCTTCTTTTCTCTACTATTCTTGAAAGTTTAGAAGTAATATCATAATATCTAGGATCATCTTTAGGAGCATTAATCTCTGCATAAATATTAGCTAGAGGATGATTCTTTATATATGTTGCTATTCTTTTTGATTTAACATTTCCTAATGTTGAATCATCAAGCTTCATAACATCATTATATAACTCATCAGATAAATAATTACATCTATCTCTTACAATATAATCTCTATTAAAATATCTTAACTCATGAAATAACTTATCTAATTTTTTATACTCTTCATTATCCTTATATTCTTCGATTAAAGCTAAAGAATTTTTAACCTTTTTAAGATACTCTAAATCGGCATAAATATCAGTTTCCATTTCTTTTATACAATCATTATCATATTTAACGGCTTTCTTTACTAGTTCTTCATCTAGCATAACTTCCTTGTATTCATCTTTGTCCAAGTACTTTGAACTCTTGTAACCAAGCAAACGCATTACTGTATAACAATTTATTAACATATTAACACTCCCTTTTGCAAGTAACATTTTACTACCACATAAGAGTGATTACAAGAATTATTTTAGATACAAAAAAAGCCTTATTAAATAAGACTTTCAATTATTCATAGTTAAAACTATCTTTCCATACTTTATCTAAGTTAATGAAAAATCTAATAAATTCATCAAGTGCTATATTTATATTAAAATTACTAGGATACTCTTTATAAAAATAATCATCTTTCAATAAGATATTATAATCATTCATATTACTCTTTTTATACAAGTTATAGTAATACTCACTATCTTCATTAGCATCATAAAAAGTATCTCCATCATCTCTTATTAAAAATCCATTATCTGTATTGTAAATACGCAATCTTAAACACGCACTATATATCTTTATAACAACAGGTAAAATAACTTCTATATACCCATCTTTATTAACTGGTTTAAAATACTCTAAATCCCTTTTAATATTCATAATCATCACTCCAATTACATTATATAATCATTTTAAAAAGTTTATCTTTAAACTCAGGCATCTTTTTATCAAATGTAACTATCTTATAAACTTCTATATTTTGTTTATTACATAACTCTTCATACTTATCATCCCAAGATAACTTATAAGTATCTTTTAGTGTAAATCCTAATTTTTCTAAATAATACATCACTACCATTCTAGGATCTTTATTATTACTTTTATTTTCTATTTCTATAGCAATCATAAAAGGATAAATATCTACATCTATCTCTATATCTTCATTATAAAAAACATATCTATATCTTTCATAACTTTCTACTAAGTTCATCTTTAAAACATTTTCTAAAATATAGATAAGATTATCATAATCTTTATAATCTATATTAACTTCTACTTCTTCTTCATTATTAATATCTTCCTTTAAGAAATTTTCTTTTCTTCTTTTATAAGAAATCATGCATTTCTTATTACTTTCACTCTCACTAATTCTTACTCTAAATCTAGCATCTATCTCTTTTGAATAAAAATCTATACTCTTATCAGGATGATTATATTGGCTAGTCTTTTCATAAAACTTTCCCTTATAACTTAAATCATTTATTCCTTTTAAATAATTTATTATTTTATCTTCTTCACTTAAAGAAAATAGCACTCTAGTTTCTGTCTCTATATTAGAATTATTTAAGTTAATCTCTCCAGTTAATAATTCATAAGTAGATATATTAAGAATATTAGATAAAGAAACTATTAATGATAAATCAGGCATATAATTACCATTTTCCCATCTAGATATAGTTTTATTTGTAACAAATAATTTATTAGCTAACTCTTCTTGAGTCATCTTTAATTCTTTTCTTCTTTTTGCAATTACTTTACCAATTCTAGCTTGTTCCATAATTATCACCTCACCTCTATCATAACACACTAAATAAAAAAATAATTACCCATAAATAGCGAATATAAAAAAAGGGAGTATTTTATCCCTTTTTATTATTTCTTTTTAAAAACAGTGATTAAATCAGTTATTGTTTTCTTCTTAAAAATAAACCAATAAGCACTAAAGCTAACTAAAGATACTCCTATAACAGAAACTACAACTATAGTAACTATTAAACCTGTATTTGAGTTATCTGAATCGCCACTTGTTATATCATTGTCTGCAGGTCCATCATTCTCACTTGACTCTTCTAAAGATACTAACTTGTCTACTGGTAATTCTACAACTATATCACTCTCTAAAGTTAAATTAGTTTCTTCCCCATTAAATAGTATCTTAACATCATCTTTATCAATTATATAACTAGTTGGAGTAGATGCACTAAATTCATAAAATATAGGTAAACCACTACTCTTACTTACATATTCAAAGTTATCATCTACTAAATATGCTCTTGTCTTGCCATAAAAATAAGTATTTCCTTGATCATCGATATTACTAAGTCCATTTACAAAAGTAGAAAACTTTACTACAGGAGTTGGCAAAACTATATTCTTAACCTCAATTTCACGAATCATTTCATTTGAATCACTATCTGTATACTTATATTTAAAAGTAGTATTTTCAGATACTGTAACTGTCACAAGATGTGAATCATTGCCCGTAATAGTTAATTCATCACTAACTGCATAACCACTATGTTCAATTTTCATAAAAGTTAAGATTGGTGATCCTTCTGTTATTTCAATTGTAATAGTTTCATTTTTACTAGCCTCATAGTAGCAATCCTCATCATATTCTTGAATACTTCTTTCTCCATTTATTAAATAAGAATTAGCAGTATACGTGTCATAATCATCATATGCACCACTATCTATAGCATAACTCAAAATAAAACCAGGTTGTAAACTCACCTCTATAGTAGAACTATGAAACCTATAATTAAATTGATCATCTATATAATAAGAAATATTAGAAAGATCTATTAATGGATTTGAAACCTTATTAATAATATCATCAACATTAATATAAATATCCCCATAAAAATCTTTAGCCGCAACTATACTATATGGTTCACGTGTAATTGTAATATTTACAGGTCCATAAGTTTTACTTATTTTATCAAAAGTTATAGATGTACCTGGATCATAATTTTGATTTTGAGTTAAACTAAAGTTTTTACTATTACCATAATAGTCCTTTATAGTTACTTCTTTTGTTGTTTCATTAAATAATGGCAAGTACATTTTTCTATCTAATGGCCCTCTAAAATCAAAAGAAAAAGTCACATCAAATCCATATTTACCTGCACTATAATTATCTATTTTATAATCAATATACTTGTTAGTAAATTCTCCTGTTACAGTATCGCTATTACCACAACTATTAACTAAATATAATTCATAATCTAGAGTAACAGAGGTTCCTTCTAAATTATCCATATCTGACTCTAATGCTGCTATATAAATAGACAAGGAAGAATTACTTAAGACAATATCCATATATCCAGAAGTGTTATAGTCTCCATATGTATAATTTCCATCACTAATAGTTACTACCCTTCCATCAAATAAAGAAATGGTTTCTTTAACATTATCTTTATTATTTAAAGCTATTGTAGATTTTTTCAAATCTAAGCCTCTTAAATCACTAGCAGTTATA
The DNA here is from genome assembly GCA_017517765.1 of Bacilli bacterium. Taxonomy (GTDB): domain Bacteria; phylum Bacillota_I; class Bacilli_A; order RFN20; family DUOF01; genus RGIG6178. The sequence continues at coordinate 16,270 of JAFWYE010000001.1, forward strand.
TCTATACTTGCTCTATTAGTACTATTGTTATACGAAGAAATATTTTGAGTAATTTCAATAGTATTTAATTCTTCACTACTAATGGCATACACATACATATCCTTCATCACAAAAGAAAATAAAGAGAGCACTAATAATAAAGTCATACTTACCTTCTTAAAAATAACCATTTTAAATTTCCTCATATTTCATCCCCTACTCTACTATATGTAAATTTTACCATGTAAAAATATTGCTCAACAATAAAAATATTTAGAAAAATATACCAATAAAAAAACTCATAAGCTTTGACTTATGAGTAATACACCATATTATTTCTTTGAAACAAATATAAATTCAAATGCATTAGGATCCCAATGGGCAGCAATCGCAGAATCTACTATCTTCTAGATAATTTTGCAATTTAAACAAGTAAAAATTGTTTATCAAAAGTCAAAATAAAAAGGGGAATAGAATCTAATCCCCTTTAATATTTTATTTAAATAAGAACTCTAATAACGGAGTGACATTAGCTAAAATTGGTGCTAACACTAAAGCAATAACAGACATTAGTTTTATTAAAATATCCATCGCTGGTCCTGCAGTATCCTTAAATGGATCCCCTACAGTATCACCAGTAACAGCAGCTTTATGAGTTTCGCTACCCTTACCACCAAAATTACCTTCTTCTACATACTTTTTGGCATTATCCCATGCTCCTCCTGCATTAGCCATAAATACTGCAAGCATGATAGAACTAGATAAACCACCAACAAGTAATCCACCAAGTCCTCTAGCCCCAAATAAGAATCCTGCTAAAATAGGTGAAACAACTGCAATTAGTGCAGGAAGAACCATTTCTTTTAATGCTGCTTTAGTAGATATATCTACACATTTAGCATAGTCAGGTTTATCATTATTTTCCATTATTCCTGGATTTTCTTTAAATTGTCTTCTTACCTCTTCTATCATCTTATTAGCAGCCTTACCAACTGATTTCATTGTCAATGAAGTAAATAAGTAAGGTAACATTGCCCCAATCAATAAACAAACAATTGTTCCTGGTTCTACAATATTAATACCATCTAATCCACTAGCTTGAATAAAGGCAATAAACATTGCTAAAGCTGTAAATGTAGCTCCACCAATACAAAATCCTTTACCCACCGCCGCAGTAGTATTACCCACTGAATCTAGTTTATCAGTAATCTTTCTAACACCTTCTTCTTGCTTAGACATTTCAGCAATTCCTCCAGCATTATCAGATATAGGTCCATAAGCATCAACTGAAACAGTAATACCTACAGTAGATAACATACCAACAGCCGCTAAAGCAATACCATAGTTACCATAAAATAAGTAAGCAACAATAATACCACCAACCAAAACAATAATAGTTAAAGCTGTAGATTGCATACCACTGCCAATACCAGCAATGATATTAGTAGCATGGCCAGTTTGTGATTGACTAGCAATTTCTTTAACTTGCTTATAATCACTTGAAGTATATAATTCTGCAATATAACCAATCAATACTCCAACAACTAAACCTGCTACTATAGCAAAGAAAGGCTTAAAAGAATCTAAGAATAATAATGATAAAACAAGTGATCCTATCATTGTTATAATACTTGATGCCCAAGTAGCAACATTTAGTGCCATTTTAGGATTTTTCCATTCCCTACTTCCAACAAATATTTGACTAATAACTGATGAAATTATTCCTATAGCAGCAACTAACATAGGGAAAATAGCTCCTTTTCCTGCTTCAATAGTGCCATTTATAGTTAAAAACAAACCTAAAGAAATTGCAGAGACAATAGAGCCAATGTATGATTCACATAAATCACTGCCCATTCCAGCTATATCTCCAACATTATCACCA
>JAFWYE010000002.1 GCA_017517765.1 Bacilli bacterium
TAACTACTATTTAATACTGAACCATCAATAGTAACTGATACATTATAATAGTTCTCTTTAGTTACTATCTCTATTGTTCCTGCTGTAGATGTTAGATCGTAGTTGTCTGATGCTACTACTGGAACTACTTTGTATGTTCCTACTACATATAGAGATTCGCTTACAGGTGTTACAACGCCATCTTTATCAATACTTGCAACTGTAACTGGTTCTTCATCAGTTGTTTGAATCAAATATGTAATTGGCGTATCTAATTCAAAGCCATCTTCCCCTCCCATTGATATATTTTTCTTTATATTAATGACAGGCATGTCTTTTCTAATTGTATCTTGTTTGCTAACAACTATTGTCACTGGTCTAGGTGCAATTGTATATGCAAACGTCAACTTACTTGAATCAGTTGGTAATGCATAATTTGAACCAGATGCATCTGCCAATTTTTCAACTATAACTGAATAATTTCCTGCATTTTCACTTGTTGGTACATTAATTATTAGTTGAACTTTTTCCTTATCGGCATCGTTAGCAATATTTGTTATTGATATTGTTGGATTTTGTTGATTACCATTATAAAGGTATGGATCAACATAGTTACTAGATAATTCTAATACTATTGGTGTTATTTCAAATGTATATGTGTATGTTACATCATCTAATGCGACTTCTTTGACTGTTACTACTATAGCATATGTTTTTGCATCTTTTATCACGGCATTACTTGCTTGTATGCTATTTACTTTAATCTCATATGCAACACTTTCAGCATCTGTCTCCACATTATAGTCAACATTATGTACCAAAGTATATGCAGATCCTTTATATGGATAACTTAATACTGGATTTTCACCAGTTATTGTACTATCACCTAGTTTTAAATCAACTACGTAAAATTCTTCCTTTGATACTACCTCCAATGTTCCTGCTGTATATGTTAGGTCATAGTTATCTGATGCTACTACTGGAACTACTTTGTATGTTCCTACTACATATAGAGATTCATTTACAGGTGTTACAACGCCATCTTTATCAATACTTGCAACTGTAACTGATTCTTCATCAGTTGTTTGAATCAAATATGTAATTGGAGTATCTAATGTGCCCTCTATAGATACATTTGAAGATATATTCAAATCTTTTGATATAGCATCATCTCTTATTGGATATGGATTTCTTACTGTAATGTCTACAGCGCATGGATTAATAATATACTTAGTATTTTCAAGTTCACTAAGATTAGATACAGTATATCCTGTATGAAGCGGCCTTAAATATATTGTATATGTTCCAATATTTTTTCCATTCTCCCTAGTTATTTCTATTATTTCATCTAACTTATCGGTTGATAAAATTGTATAGTTATTTTTCAATGTCAAGCTTAATGATTGAGGAGTACAATAACTAGATTGCACTTTACCATCAATAGCACCCTCAATATCTAATTCGATTGGTCTACTTTCAATATTATTATCTATAGATAGGGTATGAGAATATTTATTTCCATTGTAATCACAATTATAAGTAACCATTACAGATAATATTTGCATATAATTCCATTCAAGAATATCTTTAGTTGATTCAGTATTTTTAGTTTCAGTATGCCCATCTACAAATGTAAGAGATAAACTAATTACTTTATCTGCATAATATATAGTTCCAACTGAAGTAATTTCTTTTACTATTGTTTCAGCAAAAGTTATATCTACCCTTCCTTGTATAAACTTAGTATCTGCATCATTTCTTCCCTCTAATAATGAATCATAGTCACTCCATAAAGAAATTGCATCAGATACTATACTTTGAGAAGTATTTAAGGCTAAAACAGCATTATTAAATTCTTCTAATGCTCTAGGAATATTTCTTATTTCTACAGGATTATTTTCAATTATATATTGTCCATTACTATCTAAAAGAGAAATATTGGAATTAATAATTACTTTCTCATCAATTGTAGGCTCTGCCACATTAATAGTTATACTAGCTTTTTCACCATAAAAGTCTACAGTGGCAGTAATATTATATTTTTCTTCATCATCATATTTCTCGTAATATGTGCTACTTAAAGTAACACTTTTTACCACTTCATCTAAAAGAATGTATTCTAGAGAAGAATCATTACCTTCATTTATTTCCTCTATTATAAATTTGTGATTAGTGTTTTCATTTTCCTTTCCACTAGTGTAGTAATATATTTCATCATCTTTAGAAAACGTGTAAGTTAATGAAAATTTGCCATCAGAATTAACTTGATAAGTAGTACCATTTATTACTACTCCCAAATTGTTTACAGTAACACTTTCTCCAACATAATGAGTAATATTAGCAACATACTTTTCTCCATTCCATTCTAAAAATCTTCCTGACATAGGTTGATTTAATTCAATGGTTGTTGCTAAAGTGTCAGCAAAATCACCAACAGTAGTCACACTAAAAGAAGCTAAATTAAACCCTGACTCATCAAAAAACTTATATGTTTTACCTTTTTCTAAATTAATAAAACCATATACTCCATATGCTCTAGCAATCATAGAAAATTTTGTTTGGTTATTTGTAGAATCACTTATACTTCCTGTTATACCATCTACTACATTAACAGATAATGTGGCACTACTACCTACATTGATTGTTCCTGTCTCATTATTTGTTTGAATTATGCCTGCAAATGTTCCATTTATATTAAACTTTCCATCAACAATAAACATTGCACTTTTATCAAAATGGTAATCATATAAAATTTGACTACTTGGATAAGCTTTACCACTTCTATCGCCTTGAATTAATGCATCATATACAATAAATCCTCCGCCTTCTTCAATAGTGGCTTCTCCTCCTGATTCTATTTTTATAACACTTCCAGGAAGTGCTTTATAAAAATATCCTGATTTAATTGATAAATGAGATCCAGATGAGACAGTTATATTAAAAGTATAAGGCAAGCCAAAATATCCTAGCGAAGAAGACTTATACCCTTGCACATCAAATTCACCTAGTGATATATCCCCATATGTAGTAATACTTAGAACACCACTATCTGCTACATTAATATTTCCTAATTTTGCCAATTTTATTGCTTTATCGGGGTTATAATCAACTCTTACATATGTGTCGCTATTTTTCAATACAAAAATGGAACTCTTATAATCACTACCTAGGACTGAGTCTTGCCCTTGATATCCAAAAACAACTGAATCTTCAATAGTGAATTTGCTATCAGCATATAATGATGTAATAGCTAATACAATAGCTTTGTAATTAATGATTTGAGTACAGTGAATATTAGTCATCGCATACTGTTTAAAAGGCATTTGCTTAGCTGTAACAAAAGCAGTAGAATTCCATCCTCCTGCAAAATCATTTATTAAAAATGGTTGATATAATTTACTTCCAGATTGCATCGTTAAAATGCCTTCGCCATCTAGTAAACCATAACAATACACAGTACCGGCATTTGCCACAATAATTTGCCCATTATTTGTAATTTGAGAATATGCCCCAGATGTTATCCCTTGAGATACCTTTTGATCAGGATAATGTTGCACTGCTCCTATTATTAATGTTCCATTAACTTGCAATGTTACGCCACTAGATATAGTTAATTGACTTCTCTTATAAAGTTTCTTAGAGTCATCACTATACCAAGCTACTCTAGTCCCAGCAGTTTCTTTTGTTCCCGGTTCAGTTGGGCTAAAACTATTATAATCATATGGCAATAATAATGTAAGTCCACTAGGTATAGTATATGTAGTGTCTTGATTATCTACTTTTTCTAGTGTAATATCTTTTTGTAATATAGAAACAAGTTCCTCTTCACTGCTTAAGACCTCACCAATTGAATTATAATGAACCCCATTAGATGATACAGCAAATTTACTTTTATCAATAGCAACAAATCTAGCTTCAAAGGTATTACTAGTAGTTGAACTACTGCAAGAAAATGAATGCTGATTACTTCTAGTAACAAAAGTCCCACTGTTATCATACCAGCCAATAAAAATGTATCCTTCTGTTACAGACAATACATTAATATTAACTGTGTCTCTTCCAAATCCCAAAAAACCAGAGGAACATGAAGTTGGAGCACTAATTTCTCCTGCACCAGTAATATTTTGTGTTATTTGTACAGTGGCTGCTTCAACTTTATTACTATCAATCACAACAAAGGCAAAGAATGCCATAAATATGAAGATAATTGATTTTATTTTTCTTTTCATGTCTTTGCCTCCTTTTACTAATTTCTAATTAACCATGAGTATGCACTTCCATCTGCTAGTGCATCTCTTTGCGTTTCATAATTTATATTTCCATCACTTTCATAAGTCATAAATCTAAAGTTTTCTTTACCTGCTGCATAATAGATAAGATTTACTCTAGAGCCAAAATATGATAATGGTACATCATATGAATTTAAAGCATTAAAATTAGCACTAACTTCACTAGTATCTACCCAGCTATAGTTTTTACCTCCACCATAGAAAACAATAGCACCATTTACATAATCATTACCTTGATACTTATATACAACATTGTTTCCTGGATTATTTTCATTATATTTATTTAACAAATTAGAAACATTTAAATCTAGACCTACTGTTTCAAGTAAACTTTGGTCTCCTTCAATTAAAGTAGAACTATCAATCTTACTTACTTCTTTCCAGTCATAGAATCTAACATCGCCTTGCATTTTAATTCTCGCAGGATATGAAGTTCCTGCTACATTCTTCCATCCTAGTTCAGAGAATTTATAGCTTCCATAATCATATCCATGTAATACTAAACCTGCAAATTGGCTTTCAAATCCAATGCAGAATAATCCTGCTCCAAAGAATATAGAATCTTTTAATGTTATATCAGTCATCAAATAATTATTTACAAAATATTCATCTTTTTCATCTGTAAGAGAATAGTTACTACTATCTTCTTTCTTTAAATATGGTGCTGCATGATTATATTTATTTACGTTTGAAGTTGGTAATTCTAATGTTTGTCCTAAGACACTTTCATTACGTAAAATTTGGTTGCTACCAACTTTCAAAATAAATTCTCTACTATAACTTAAGATACAATTAGAAATTGTTGTCTCAATTTTATAATCTTGAATATTGCTAATAAGTTTAGTGTTATCACTTTCATATGCACTTCCATACACTCTAACTAAAGTTCTACCATTGTTTACTCTACTATATAATAAACTAACGTCATCTCCTACTATTTCTAATACTGTACCAACATTATCTAGCTTACCTAAGTTTGTTTGACCATTTTCTATTAAGACAGAATCACTACATCCTTTTAGTTCAACATTATTGATAGAAATATTGTCTTTACTTACTAAAAATACAATGTTATCTTGAGCCTTAATTCTAGCATTAGCAGCTGAAGTATTTTCATATTTAAGAGCAACTAAATCTAAAGGTCCATTAAATACAGAATAATTGTACTTATCGACTGATCTAGTTATATTGTTAGCATCAATATAATAGCCATTACCATATACATTATTAGTTAACTCTAAGCAATATCTAATTTTTGCATCATCAGATTTTCCAAGATTATCATAATAAGATTTATCAGCAGTAGTGTTCATTTCTTTGGTAGCCACATTATTTAGGTAATCACGATAGTTACTATCATTCATAGCATCTGCTAGCATTACATTTTTCATTAATACTGTTTCATATAGATTCTTATTAGCTAAAATAAGATCCTCATAATCATAAACATTGACACCATTTTTTCTACAAATAATTTCAAAAGAACTCTTTATGTTAGTAGATAAAACTTCATTGTAAGCACTCTCAACTGTAATTGTAACAACACCATCATTAACAATACTAACTACACCATTAGCATTTACTGTTGCAACACTTGGATCACTGCTAGTCCATACAACTTTACTAGAATCGATATTAGTTACATTACCACTTGCATCACTAGCTTTTAAATTTAGCTTATAATGTTCCTCTCCTCTAGCACTAGCATTATATGTATATTTTCCAAGAACAAATCTATTTTCTAATCCATAGATTTTTGAAGCTTCATTTATTGCTAAGGATATATAAGGTTCTACAACAGAAATAACAACATCATTTGACACTGCAACTTCATTTCCTTCTACATATAATCTAGCTCTAATAGTTGCATATCCCTCTTTTCTAGCTCTTGCAACGCAATCATTTTCCCTTGTATTAACAGAGAATACACTAGGATTAGTAGATTCATATCTTATATTGTATCCATCATCAAGACCATTAACTAAGCTTGAGAATAGTATATTTGCATTTGATTTAGCAAATATAGTTTTATTAGTAACTATTGATATTGTAGGAACTTGTTTTTTAATTGTTAGTTGGCCTATTTCAATATTACTTGCTTTTATTGTAAATATATAATTCTTTTCAATTGCATTATTTTTAAATGTAATAAGGATATTTCCTCTATTATCAGCGCCATAGTCAAATGTTAGACTTTCAATATAGGCTTCATCATCTGAATCAATTTCATATGATAGTTGGCCTAAATCAGCATATCCATAATAAGCAAATGGTATAACTTTAGTATTTAACGCCACTATCTCTTGAGTTTGACTAACTCCACCAGCAAAACTAAATATTGCATCTTCATCTCCACCTACAACAGAAATGTTGTAGTTAATTTCATATATCATTTCAACAAACTTTTGAGTAGATGAATCATATTTTAGTCCTTCAATTTTTGCATTAATAATACTTTCACCCTTAAATAATCCCAATACAGCTCCAGTATATTTATCTACTTTAACATTGTTGTTATTAGCAGTATAAGTAATATTTGAACTCACTGGAGAAACACTATAGTCTACCCCCTCTACCAAATTTATAGTTTCACCAACTTCAATTGTATAGTTGTTTTTAATTTGTTCTACTTCAGTAGGCAAATTACTATAAAAATTAATAAGTACACTATCTTGTCTACCACCATCAGCAGTAGCAACTACTCTAACAGACCCTGTAGATTTAGGAATAACTTTTCCATTTTCATCTAAAATAACATCAGCTAATTTTTCTCCCGTTACTTCTTGAATTGAGTAAGTTACTTTTTTATTACTTGCTTCAACAGGACTTACAATAGTATTTAATGTTACGCTGTTGTCTGAGGCATATACATCTACAAATAATGTTTCATCCCCTTCAATTTCTACATTAGTTACAGGAATATGATCTAGCATAACTGTAGAAACATCAATTGCAGTACCCATTGTAAAAATAAGTAGCATTGGTATAACCATTATTAATATTATTATTTTTGTTACCGTTTTTTTCACTATGACACCTCCTTTTTTTAATTTTCTTGAATATAATATCTCTTTTTAATTCCTCTAAATAAATAAACACTAGAAGCAATTAACGCAATTAATGCAATCACAAATACAAAGCCGATTGATACCCAAGATGCTAAAGTTTCATTATAATTCATACCTAGTACAATAGAAAGAAGTAAAGCACCTCCACCAGTAAATAAAGCCGTAAATAATCCAACTAAAATTAATGTAGACATATTACTATTTCCTTCTGTAATCTCTTCTTGGTTGTTAGTTGGAAATGAAGGGTGCTTCATATCTTTTCTAGTTGCATACATTATTTGTACTAATGAGAAGACTACTCCAATTACAAAGGTAATTGCAAAATATGTAAAACTTAGAAATCCTGTTAAAAGTAATATTAAGCAACTAACAAAAACTGAAATAACCGATACAATACTGCAAAATAATATTTTCATTCCAACAATCTTTTCTATAGAGATTGGTAGTGTTTTCATAATAGCAAACATTTTTCCATCCCTACTTATATTTGTTGTACAGAAAGTGTTAGTTAAAATACTAAATATTGAAACAACAAATATTGCTAATGCATAGTTGCAATTTATAATAGTTAAAGTTTCTATCATTGTTTGAAGTATTGAACTACATATATAAACCATAAATGGTAAGCTAATAGCCATTGCAAAGTATTGAAATGCATATGTTGGAGTTCTCAATACCATCAAATATTCTTTATGCAATAATGCCCAAGCTGAACTATGAGTTTCAAGTGAAGTAGTATTAGTGTATACTTTATCATTCCCCTCAAGTTGCTTTTGAATTACTCTAGCATAAATCTTTCGAATCAAATAATATGCTAATACTATAGCAATGAGTGATGTTGTAACTACAATTAAAATATTAAGCCCAACATTTTCTTTTAATAAAATGTTAGTAAAGAATCTACTAGGATATAAGTACTTGCATATACCATTAATCCCATTTATAGCTTCAAGATCAAAGACATATTTAATATTACCACTTCTTACAAGTTCACTTAAAACTTCTAAGAAACTACCATATAACCAGAATCCTAAAAATACAATTGCAATATAAATGCCTAACATTATTAGGAATTTTGAAGAAATCCTTCTCATAATTTCTAGGTATGGAATAGATATAAGTGTAGCAAATGCACATGAAATTAATGGAAGTAATATAACTATAGCAGCAGTTAGTAAATAATAGATGATACCTCCAGCCATATCTGATGATGTATCAAGAACTATTGTAATTGGTAAAATAATAAGCAAAGTAGACAATACTTGAGAAGCATAAACTCTTATAAGTTTATACAAGAATAGTGAACCACTACTAACTGGTTGATATACCCAAATATTATTATTTTTTGAATCCATTAATTGAGATGTTAAACGTTTAACTCCAACTATTACATTAACAATAAATATAACTGTAAAACCAAGAGTAAATAATTCTTGTATTCTATCTCCTCTAGCAGCTATATTACCAAAATCGGTTTGAGTGTATATATGAGCAAAATTGTTAAAAACAAAGATAAAAACACCATACACCAAAACGACTAAAAGGAAAGAAGAGATTAATCCTTTAATATCTTTTCTTTCCTTTAATGACGCTTTAAATTCTATATAGTCTTTTTGAAATAATAATCCTACGTGTTTCATGCTTCATCCTCAAATTCTGAAATGAATACTGATTCTAAACTCTTTCCAGGATTTTCTTTCATAAACTTAGAAATATTAATATTAGCTACTATTTTACCTTTCTTAATTATATACACTCTATCACAAGTTTGCTCAATGGCATAAAGATTATGTGAACTATACATAACTGTATTACCTTCTTTTTTATATCTATTCATATATTGATGAAGAGCTTTACTAGTTTGAGGATCAAGACCTGTAAGCGGTTCATCAAGAAGCCATAACTTAGGACTATGAATAAGAGAAGCCATTAAGCATATTTTTTGCTTCATACCATGAGAATATGAAGATATAACATCATTGATTTTATCGTTAAGTTTAAATATTTGTTGCATCTCACTTATTCTTGCAACTCTTCTAGGTAATGATACACCATGGATATCTGCAATAAAATTGATATACTCAATTCCTGTCATCTTTTCAAATGTTGCACGATTATCTGGAACATATCCCAAATTCTTTTTAGCCTCAATTGGAGACTTTCTTATATCATGACCACAGATTTTTACTTCACCATCTTCAAATGGCAAAAAGCCTGTTAAGCATTTAATGGTAGTGGACTTACCTGCACCATTTTTACCAACAAGTCCAACAATCTCTCCAGCTTTACATTCAATATTTATTCCCTCAATAGCAAAATTTTCTCTTTTACCATATCTTTTACTTAAATTATTAATTTCTACTATTATTTCTTTACTCATAAATAACCTCCAAATTATAAAAAGCAAAGTCCATTAAACTACTTTAACTACTACACAAATGGAAATTATCTACACCCTTGCATAGTATATAATACTATGAAACTACACTTTATTCTACTTATCATGACTTTTTTTGACAACATTAAGCCATACTTCCTATACTTTATCTTACTTTTGATTTACTTTTTTTATTACTCGCTTCTACTTTTGGTTTAGAAACTTCTTCTACGTATCTACGTAACCTATAATATTCATTTGCTCCATCATTAAAAAGTCTTAGTCTTTCATAGAATTCACTTAAAAGATTTATTATATGTTGATCATCTGTTTTCCCTTTTAAATATTCAATAAAATCCAAAGCAACACAACGATCATAAGTATAAAAATTAATTAGCTTTTCTCCTCTTAATCTTTTATTAAATCTTTCTACTGCTATTTCTTGTTCATCTATTAATTCTATTTCATAGTTAACATCTTTACCTGTTAGATATTTTTCTAAAGTCCATAATGTTTTCATATGATCAAAAAACCATTTATTATCATAATTTAAATACTTAGGTGAAGATTGAAGATAGCATAATCTTTCTCTATTTCTCTCTCCTGTTTCATAATTTCTAATCTTAACAATTGCAACTACTTCATTGCCCATATATAAACACCTCGTCTCTCGACCATATTTTAATACTGCAAGCGACATATTTCAACATATTTTTTAAAACCATATATAGTTTACTATATATACGAATTAAAAAAGGCTACATAAATAGCCTTATATATTATCTTTTTGACTAGGATGTATTCCATAAACCTTTTTATAGCATCGATAAAATGTAGGTAAACTATTAAAGCCACACATAAGAGCAATCTCAGATATATTCTTTTTATCATCGCTATTAATCATTGTATAAGCATGTTCTACCCTTACCATATTTAAATAATTATTAATATTTTGTCCAATAAACGTATTAAATAATCTAGATACATAATATTTACTATAACCCATTTCCATAGAAATTATTTCTAAGTCCAAATCTTTCTTATAATTTTGATCTATATAATCCAAAATATTCATCAACAATTCAATATTATTATTCTTTTTTATATGGATCAATTTATAGTGATTTAATAGTTCTCCTATAATTACATTTACATATCCTTTTTTCACTAAAGATGTGTTTTGATTAAACTTATCTTTCATACTTTTTAATATTGGATATAAACTTTTGTTAAACTCTTTATCAGCTAAAAGTGGAGGTAATGTTTTATCTTTAAATATGCTTTCAAAATCATTACAAATATAGGGAGGTATTATCATTACATATTTTTCATATCCATCAATTGATTTATATGCATGGGTGTAATATTTATTTACAAAGACAAAATCTCCAGGCTCTGCAATAAAGGATTTATCTCCTATTTCTGCTTGCAATATTCCCTTAACTATATACAAAAGCTCATAGCTTCTGTGAAAGTGAGGATTTATATTGCTATTTTTACTATACCAGACTTTTAAATCTTTATTTTTATCATGGTGACTTTCATAAATTATTACATTCATATTAATCTCCTTTTGTGCAATTTTTGAAACAAATATAGCTATTTTTGAAAAGACTTTAACAATATTTAAGAATATACTACTATTGGTAACATAAAAAGTCAACGCTACCAAAAAGGAGAAAGAATATGAAAATAGCAATTATTGGTTTTGGAGGAATGGCTGGGCACCATAATAAATACATTATTCCTCGACTAAATGATAGCGACTACCCAGAAAAACTAGAAATCGCTGGTATCTATGATATAAGTGAAGAGAGAAAAGATGTAGCAAAATCGCTAGGACTTCATTGTTTTAATTCCCCTGAAGAAATATATAGTGATGAAAGCATCAAAATCGTTTTAGTAACTACTCCTAATGATTTACATTTACCTTATGTTATAAATGCCTTAAATCATAATAAGCATGTAATTTGTGAAAAGCCACTAGCGCTTAATAGTGAAGAAGTAAAACTAATGTATGAAACAGCAAAGAAAACTGGGAAAGTATTTGAAGTACACCAAAATAGACGTTGGGATAATGACTATTTAACTATTAAGAATATTTATGACAAAAATATCATTGGTGATATATATCAAATTGAAAGTAGAGTAATGGGTTCTAATGGTATTCCAGGATCTTGGAGAAGAGTTTTTGCTCAAGGTGGTGGAATGATGTTAGATTGGGGTGTTCATTTAATTGATCAAATGTTAGAAATGATACCATATAAAATTACTTCTATTTATTGTACTTATTCATATCAAGCAAAAGAAGAAGTAGATGATGGATTTGACTTACAAGTAAGATTTGAAAATGATTTATTATATAGAATTGTTGTAGATACTAATTGCTATCATGAGCTTCCTAGATGGCAAGTATATGGCAAGGATGGTACAGCTACTATTACTACATGGAAAGGTAATCTAGTAGAGGGAAAAGTGAGTAAAGTAAATCTTTATAAAGACGATAAACTTGAAGGAATAGAAGCCGGTAATGGATTCACTAAAACTATGGCAAAAAGAAGAAATGAAACTATAGATGAATTGCCTCTAGAAGTAATTATGGGAGACAAAAATGCCTTTTATAGAAACTTCATGAATGCTATATTAAACAATGAAGAAACCATAGTAAAAGAAGAACAAGTATTAAGAGTATTTAAAGTAATGGAAACCGCCTATAAAAGTGCTAAAACAAATGAAGTTATAAAAGAAATAATATAAAAAAAGAAGTAGATTTTTCTACTTCTTTTTAACTATTTAATGTTATTAAATTTCTTAATCCTATAACATATTTATTTTCTAATCCCAAGTGTGCACATGAAGCATATAAATCTTTTAATACATGAATATTATATCCTTTTACTAAAAGAGCTTCTATTACATCTTCTGGAGTAAATACATCTGTTTTTAGCAATTTGCTGCACTTACTTAACGCTGTTGTAGTAGCTCCTGTGTATATAGAGTCAGCATTAAACTTTCTAACTTCTAAAAAGAATTTATAAAAATCTTTATCGTTGCAAATGCTAGTTTCTATTTTTTCATCATAACCAAATTCTACCACATTAACTAATTTCTTTTTTATTATTGTATCTTTCAAATATTTTACAATTAACTCATTTTCATTTTCACACGATAAAACAACTTTAAAATCCTTGTGCTTTTCATATTTTGTTTTTCCTATTGTTAGTGTGTTCTTTTTCACTAAATTTAGTAAATCTAAAATAACATTTATTTTTCTTTTTGCTACATCATCAACGTATAAAATACCACCTTTTAAATATGCTAAAATAAGATTCGAAGGAACATCTTTTGTATTCAAATTGTCTATACCAAAAAAATCTTTATTATTTTCAATACTACCAAGATAATATAAATCAGTTTTTAATTGCTCAGCAGCTTGTCTTATGGCAGTAGACTTGCCACATCCAACATTTCCAAGAATCATTACAGGCTTATCATAATCTTTAACAAGTGAAAAGAATTCATTATACTTTGAATGTTTTATATTATTACTTTTAGTCATACTATCACCTATCTCTTATTGCTTTCTAGTTTAGTTTTTAGTTCAACTAAAGCTTTAAAATATCTATTTGATTCCATCTTATTAGATCTTCTTATTTCTTCAATAATTTGATTAAGTGTATCCACCTTAACATTCTCAAATAAATTTCCTTCTAGACTTTCAACTAAAGAGAATCCTTCTTTTCCAGCACTAGCCTCTATTATTTTAGAAGTAGCCTTGATTCCTCTAGTAGAAATGATAATTTGTAATTTATTTACTTCAACCGCATCTCTAACAGCCCAAGCAAATTCTAATAACTCTTTATCCTTTATGATCTTAGCTTCAAGTTTTCTATCATAATCCCATTCGATTATCATAAATCTATCAAGTGTAGCAGAGTCAAGAGAATTTCTACCACAATATTGTCTATTAGCACCCTTGCCATATGTGTTACCCGCTGCAACAACTTTAAAGTCTGGATGCATCTTTACTAATCCATTAGGAAAAGCCATATATCCTTGTGCTAAAGCGGTATTAATAGTAACAAGTGCTTCAGGTGAACTAGCATCTATTTCATCAAAAAAGAAGATACCACCCTTTGTATATGCCTCATAAAATTGAGTAGAAACATATCTACCATTAGCATCATTATAACCTGTTAAATCAAATGAGTTTTGAATTCTATTCATTGTATAAAAAGGTAATCCCATTGCTCTAGCAACTTGTTCTACTGCTGTAGATTTACCTGTTCCTGCTGGTCCTACAAGCATTGGAATAATTCCAGCTTCAACACATGTTCTAAGCTTATCAAATTTTTCATGAACTAGTTCTTTTTCTCTATCAAATGGTTCAATTGGTTTTGATGGTGTATCAGTTGCAGTAGTTACATTTAATTTAGATAAAACACTACTAGCTATACTTGAGGCAATTGAATCAACCGCTTGTCCAATAGCTATTGAGTATACTTCTTTTCTCTCTATTCCAGCTTCTCTTTCAATGATATCTAACTTGGCATCTACCTCTTTCCTTGCCTCTTCTCCAATAAGAGCCGTTAACAAATCTAAAGTTGTAGTAGATACTCTTTTAGATAATCCTTCATGTATAACTTTATCAATTTCTTCGCTTACTACTGTCTCAGCCATCTTTTTTACATCTTTATACAAACTATCTATTTTTGATCTTAAAGATGATATTTCTCTACTAAATTGTTCTACTTTTTCAATAGCTTCTCTCTCTATTCTAACCATTTCGCCAAAGTTTTGATTAATAATATTTTGAGCATTTTTATTAAGCATTTCTTTAGCATCACTTACTGCAGCAGCGGCAATACTTTTTCTAAAATCTTCTACTTGTTGTCTTAATACAGCTAATTCCTTATCAAGTTCTATTAGAGTAGATTTATTGGCTTCGGTTTTACCACTTAATATTCTTAAAACGCCATCTAATGTTTCTAATTCAGCCGTAAGTTGTCCTAATTTTCCTTCTAATTCTTTAATTTTGCTTGCCATTATTATTACCACCCTTCTTTATCTTTTATCATTATTACGCTTATCTTCTTCAATTTTCTTTTTAACGCCCATTCTAGATATACATGCTTCAAAATCTTCTTCCAAATCCATACCTTGTATTCCCATATCACTAGGGCTATAAAAAACAAATTTATTTCCTTCTTCAATATGAAATACTTGCTCTATCAAATCATATCCTGCAGGTGCTCCATAACCATATGTCCATTCTTGAGTTAATTCAGGAGTTTTTTCTATTAACTTGAATATAATTCTTCTTAAAAATGATGGATGTGTTAATGGGAAAAATAAATTTCTATAATCAGCTGCCTCATCCAAATTTTTTAAGTTAAATTCATATAAACATACTTGATCATCTTTAGTAGATAATTCAAATAAATGTAAATTAACCTTATACCCTAACCCCTCTAAATAATCGATAAGAGATAAGGCAATAACACCTCTATTAAATATTTGTTCTTTTGAAGTATAAGCGGGTACAGAAACATTAAAATAGATGTCTATAACCTTGTCTTCATTTAACTCTTCCCTTTTTTGTCTAATCATATTTAAAGGATATCCCATTAAATATAAAGGTACGTTAGGCACATCACCAACAAAATCATTAAATTGTGTTGTACGTGTTTGTTTTTCAATTAATGTGTCATCAAGTGATTCTTTTAAATACATAAATCTCTCAAAATCACTTTTTTCTCCACCATATAAACATAATTTTTCTGCCTCTCCATAAGAGTAAGTACCAGTAAAATCAAAGCTTCCAGTCTCACTAGACTTTTCCCTAAAAAATCTATTATCAGGAGCATTTTTTAAATATTCAATAACTGACCAGATAGAGTCAAATCTATACTCAATCATTTCACTTCTTCCAAGAGTTCCTACTTTCTTTTGTACCATAACAATTACCTCTTATTATTTTCCAATTTATTTTTAAGTTCAACTAGCGCCTTAAAATATTTGTTTGATTCCATACCTTTTTTACTTTCTAAATCACCAATAATTTTATATAAGGTATCTACTCTAACATTTTCAAATAAATTTCCTTCTAGACTTTCAACTAAAGAGAATCCTTCTTTTTCAGCACTAGCCTCTATTATTTTAGAAGTAGCTTTAATTCCTCTAGTAGAGATAATAATTTGTAATCTATTTAATTCAATTGAATCTCTAACAGCCCATGCAAATTCTAATAACTCTTTATCCTTTATGATCTTAGCTTCAAGTTTTCTATCATAATCCCATTCGATTATCATAAATCTATCCAGTGTAGCAGAGTCAAGAGAATTTCTACCACAATATTGTCTATTAGCACCCTTGCCATATGTGTTACCCGCTGCAACAACTTTAAAGTCTGGATGCATCTTTACTAATCCATTAGGAAAAGCCATATATCCTTGTGCTAAA
>JAFWYE010000003.1 GCA_017517765.1 Bacilli bacterium
AGAAACTCCTGAAGTTATTACTCCTGTAGTAGTAAATAATGCTCCAGTAGAAGTTCAACCTGAAGTTAATACTAATAGAAAAGTAGTAGAAAATATTCAAGTTGAAATGAGAATTGAAAATAAAGAAGAAGTAAAAGGATATAAGAAAAAGGAAGAAAAGAATAAGAAGAATAAAGAAAACAAAGGTACATTCAAACTATTTTCTAAATGGTTTTTCAAGGTATATGATGGCTAGCTACACTTGCACTAAATAAAAACTTAAGGTAAAAGATAAAGCAAGTTTAGATGGTCATATCATATAAAGACAAAAACTATAATTAAATAATCCATTTCTTAAAATAAAAAAGAGATAGCTCGGGTATAAGTTATCTCTTTTTTTTGCTAATTAAATAATCATTGAAATGTAATGATAGCTAATTTATAATTTAGGCGAAGGTGAAATGATATGGAGATAAGTAAACTAAGCTATAAAGAGTTATTACTATTTGCTACTAGTAAAGATTTTTATAGCCATATAATAACTAAAAATGAAGTAAAAGAATTTATGAGTGCTTTACATAGGGCTTATTGCATGGAAAATAAAATTAAACCTACAAGAGTAGAGATAAGCTATGATTTAGAGAATAACACTTATGGATGTTATAGTTATGCTGATCGTGTAATTTATATAAATGGAAAACTATTAGACGTTTTTTATGATTGCAAAGATAGTAAAAATAGCTATTACCCATATGCATTAATTACTACAATAATTCATGAATCTAGACACTTATGGCAACACCTTAACTTAAAGAAAATGTATGATAAAGGTGTTAGTGATAGAGAAAAATTATCATTATATTCAATAGATAAGAAAATGAATGAAGTTAAAAAAGCTCCTAAAGTTAGAACAAAAAGAAATAAGGGAAATGATTTAATTAGTTTGGGAGATTTATCTAATATAGTAGAGAATATCTTTTTGGGATTTGAATTAGAATTAGAGTATAGTAATTGCCCTGGAGAATTAGATGCTGAAGAAGAGGCGATGAAGGCTTTAATGTATATTTATAAGACAACCAAATCTAAAGAGGCATTAAATATTATTTTAAACTATGGAGAAAAGATAAGAACTACTGATGGTTTATGGTTTTTAAGTCATGAGTATTACGAAGATAAAGAAAGGCCATATAACAAAAGAGCTTTTGAAGTTATTAAAGAAGTATATATGAACTATTTAAAAAGAAGTATTGAAGAGCATAAACAAGGGAATCATTTTTATCATGAAGAAGAATATGTAAGGGGGTTATATCCCACTATTGAAACAGTAGCTAAAACAATTGAAACAATAGGTTATAAAGTGCCTGAGTTAAATGATGATGCTAAAAAGATTATAGGTTTATTTTCAAGTAATAAGAAACTGCTTAAAAGTGGTAAATAAAATAGGACTTAGGTCCTTTTTTTTATAAATAGAGTTATTTTTATGGGCTATTATTTTAGAGTTGATATAATGTAATTATGAAAAGAAAGATTGGTATAATTAGAAATATTAAAGATATTACTTTTAACGAAATGAAGGGTAATGTGTTTTTTGTTACGGGATTATCTGGAAGTGGTAAAAGTTATTTATCTAGAGAGTTAGCTAGTAAATATAGTGCAAAGATATTTCAACCTGAGTGGCTTATTCACTATAAGCATTGTGATGAAGAGTTTAAACATTTTCTGGATTCTTTTATTAATAAATATAATATAAGGAATTATGTTGATACAAAATGGAGTAATGTCAAAGATGAAGATAATAATGAAGAGTTAAAAAAATATATTAATTTATTAGTGAAAGAATTTGTTGATACTATAAAAGACAAGGGAAATTATATTGTTGAGGGATTGCAATTATTTACCCTTATTGACTTTAACATAATAAAAGATTATCAAATTATTATTAAAGGTACTAGTAGTATAAATAGTCTTAGAAACAGGATAAAAAGAGACTATATAAAAAGAAAAGATTATAAGTTTAAAGATAAAATAAAATGGTTTATAAAAGTTATAAAACAAAGTAGGGTATATCAATTTAGACATAGAAAGAAATTAAATGAGTTTATTAGTAATTATGGAGGGATTTAAATGAAATTTTTAGTTATTAATGGTTCACCTAAAGGGGATTTTAGTGTTACTGTGCACACGGTTTTATTCTTGCAAGAAATATTTAAAGATCATGAATTTAAAATAGTAAATGTTGGTCAACAAATAAGAACTTATGAAAATGATATTAATAAGATAAAAGCAGATATAGAATGGTCAGATGCTATTATTTATTCATATCCTGTATATACTTTTATTGCTCCAAGCCAATTACACAGGTTTATTGAATTATTGAAAGAGAGTAAAATTAGTGTTAAAGATAAATTTGTTACTCAAATTACAACATCTAAACATTTCTATGATATGACTGCTCACAAGTATGTAGAGGATAATTCTTTTGATATGGAAATGAAAGTAGTCCATGGCTTATCTTTAGATATGGAAGATATGACTACAGTTAAAGGACAAACTGACGCTATTAAGTTTTTTAATTACTTTATTAATTGTATAGAAAATGATATCTATGAAGCTATACCTAATATTAAATATAAAAAAGTAGAAAAATATGTTCCTAGTATTACAAATATAGAAAAAGAAGATACTTATACGGTTGCTATAGTTGCTGATTTAAAAGATGATGATGAAAACTTAAAAAACATGATTGAAGATTTTAAAGCTTCATTACCATATAAGACTAAATTAGTTAATCTAAGAGAGTTTAAGTTTCATGGGGGATGTTTAGGTTGTTTTAATTGTGCTGGTGATGGCAAGTGTGTGTATAAAGATAATTTTGATGAATATTTAAGAAATGAAATTCAAACTTGTAATGCAATTGTTATAGCATTTAGTATAAAAGATCATAGTATGGGTTCTTTATTTAAAATGTATGATGATAGACAATTCTGTAATGGACATAGAACTGTAACTGAAGGTATGCCTTTTGCATATCTTGTAAATGGTGATTATGAAAGTGAACACAATTTAAAAACAATAGTAGAGGCAAGAGCTGAAGTTGGGCATAATTTCTTGGCAGGTGTTGGCTATGATAAAGAAACAATCGAGGCTACTAGCAAAAGACTAGTATATGCTCTTATAAATGAGTATGTTCAACCTAGGAATTTTTATGGTGTTGGAGGTATGAAGATATTTAGAGATCTTATTTGGATTATGAGAGGTATTATGAAAGCTGACCATGTATTTTATAAAAAGCATGGTGTATATGATTTCCCTCAAAAACAAAGAGGAAAAATGTTAGTTATGTGTCTTTTAGGAAGCATGGTTAGAAATAAAAAGATTAAAGCTAAAATGGGTAATAAGTTTAATGAAGGCATGATTGCACCATATAAAAAGGTAATAAATAAGCTAAAAACTAAAGAAAAATAGATATTTAAGTAGAATTTTGTCACTTTTGTGATTGATAATTAGTTAATTTGTTATAATGAACTTAATGTTATAGGAGAGTGAAAATATGAAATATTGTCAACATTGTGGAGCTCAATTAGATGATAGCAATAAGTTTTGCGAATCATGTGGAGCTAGAGTAGAAGAGGGTAGTGAAAATAATAATCAAGGTTATACTGGAGGCCCTAGAAGACCAGTTAATACTAGTGGTATTAGCAAAAGAAACATTGTTGCTGCTGTAATTTGGACTATTCTTACATGTGGTATTTATAGTATTTATTGGATGGTTAAACTAAATGATGAATTACTTCAAATGTCTGGTAAAGAGGGACCAAGTGGTGGAGTTGTTGTTTTATTAACTCTTGTTACATGTGGTATTTATGGTTATGTATGGTATTGGAAAATGGGAGCATGTATAGATGAAATCAATAATAAAAATGCTGATATCTCTACAGGTGTTTTATTCCTTATACTAGGTGTATTTGGATTTGGATTTGTTAACTATATTATAGCTCAAAATACAATTAATGATCATGTTAGCGAATTCTAGTACGCTTAATGAAGGAAATAAAAAAAGGCTGAAAAAGCTTTTTTTTGTTTATTTAATAGTAATAGTGATATTACTAGCATATTTACCTATTTATTTATTTTTGCCATTTCTTAGACTACCATGTTTATTTAATCTTATTACGGGTTTAAATTGTCCTGGATGTGGTATTAGTAGAATGCTTATTAGTTTTGCTAATTTGAATATAGGTGAAGGTATATCATATAATTATTTTTTAGGATATTCTATTCCTGTTATTGTTGTTTTTTTGGGGTATTATTCATATAATTTTGTTACTAAAAAGAAGATTATGTTTTTTGAAGTAAGCGCAATTGTGTATGTTATTTTATTAATAGCGTGGGGTATAATTAGAAATGTGTTTGGTATTTGAACAAGAGATATATGTCTCTTGTTTTTATATTAATATAAAAACATTTTTATTTATTTATAAAAGTGGTATTATATTTAGGTATTTAGAAAGTGAGTATTTATGAGAATTATAGGAATTTCAAACAAAGGATTAAAGAAAGAAATTAATGAAGATTGTTATTTAGTAGATAATAATGTTTTATATGATAGTAATTGCGATTTAAATAATGCTAAAGTTACATTTATTTGTGATGGAGTTAGTAATTCAAATGGAGGTAACTTAGCTAGTAATTTTGTTTGTAATGAAATTGCTTCTTCATATTTAGATTTGCTAAGTAAAAATACAAGTGATATTGCTAGTTACATAAATGGTATTAACAATAAATTAGTTAAATCACTTAAGGATAGCCATACTACTATAGCGGGTGTTATTTTAGATGATAAACGTGTAACATCCATAAATATAGGAGATAGTAAGGTTTACTTATTAAAAGATAAGAAATTAGACATGATAAGTATTGATGATACTTATTATGAATATTTAAAAAGTATAAATGATGCTTCATACGTTAACTATAAAAATAGTCATATTATAACTGCATGTATGGGGAGTAAAAGTTTTACAAAAAAAGGAATACATGTTTCTTCATTTGAAAAGAATTTTACTAAAGGAGATTGTTTATTCATTTGTAGTGATGGCGTTAGTGATATGGTAAGTCAGGAAAAGTTAGAATATTATTTATCATTAGATGAAGCATTAGAAGTTAAGGTTGATAAGATAGAAAAAAGAATTTCTTTTATGGGAGCAAAAGACAATTATACAATGTTAGTAATTGAGTTTTAGGAGGTAAATATGAAAGCAAGTAGTGTAGTTAAGTATTATGTGTTAAATAACAAATTAAAACATTTAATTAGAACTGGATGGACTAATTGGAATGTAAAAAAAGAAAGAGTAGAGAGTGTTGCTGAACATATATATGGAGTGGAAGCTTTAGCTATAGCTATGTATAGTGAATATAAGTATGATATTGATTTATACAAAGTAATACTTATGATCGCTATTCATGAACTTGAAGAAGTGTTAATTGGAGATTTAACAGCATGGCAAGTTTCTAAAGAAGAAAAAGAAAGATTAGGACATGAAGCTATTAAAAAAGTTCTTGGAGAATTACTTATTAAAGATGAATTAGAGGCATTAGTTTTAGAGTTTGATGAAAGAAAAACTAAAGAAGCCATTTTTGCATATCATTGTGATAAATTGGAATGTGATCTTCAATGTAAATTATATGATGAGGAAGGTTGTGTTGATTTAAACGATCAACCTAACAATAATCCTTCTGCAAATGATCCAAGAGTTCAAGAATTATTGAAAATGGGATATTCTTGGAGTAAGATGTGGTTAGATTATGATAAGAGTAAATATCAAGATGATAATAATTTTTTAGAGGTTTTAGAATATATTGAAAATAACGAAATATCTATAAGATAGGAGGGAAATTATGGAGAACTTGATTGAAGTTAGTAATCTAGTTAAAAGATATAAAAATGTTGATGCAGTTGATAATGCTAGTTTTGTAATTGAAAGAGGTAAGATATATGGTTTACTTGGACCAAATGGAGCAGGAAAAACCACAATTATGAAATTACTTACAGACATCATTAATAAAACTGGTGGTAATATAAGATGTGAAGATACTACTAAAATAAGATATTTAATGGATGTTCCTGTATTTTATGAATTTATGAAAGTTAATGAATTTCTAAATATGCTCATTGATATCAATAAAATAGAGAAAAAAGAAGAAAGATTAGAGTATTTACTAGATATTTGCAATTTAAAAGAACATGAAAATAAATTAATAAAGAATTTATCTAGGGGATTAAGACAAAAACTTGGCATTGCTTCAGTATTAGTAGGAGATGCTGATGTACTTATTTTAGATGAGCCTGTAAGTGCTTTAGATCCAATTGGGAGAAAAGAAATTCTAGACATTATTACCTCTTTAAAAGGAAAGATGACAGTTATATTTTCTAGCCATATTTTAAATGATATAGAAAAAATTTGTGATCATGTAATACTTATTCATAGGGGTAAAATAGTTCTTGATGAAGAATGTGATAATTTGTTTGATGCTGGTAAATATTTACTTGTTAGAACTAATAGTAGAGAAGAAATATTAAAACTAAAAGAAATATATAGTGAATCATTATTTTCTAGTAATTATGAAAATACCCTTGAAATAGCCTATGATGATTTAACAAAGACTGAAATGGATATTTTAAAGAATGCTAAAAAGCAAGGTGTAGAAGTAATTTCAATGGAGATAAAAAAGGAAACACTAGAAGATATCTTTTTAAAGAAGGTGAAGTCAAATGGATAATTTTAAGATATTACTTAAGAAGAATTTTTTAGAGTTTAAAAGGACGAAAAAATGGATAGTATTTTTAATAGTATTTCCTGCGATTGCTATTTTAAGTAGTGTATTAGCAAAGGTATTACTTAGTGCTCTAGCTCCAATATTTGAAATGATGGGGTTAACATATGAACCTACAATAGCAGACTCATATGCTCAATTTGTTGCAAATATGGCAGAAACTGGATATTTGCTTATTGCTATTATGTTTTCAATAACACTAGTAAAAGAAAAGAGTTCATCAACATATTATGTGTTAAAAAGTAATGGGGTAAAAGAGAGCGAAATTGTACTTTCTCACTTTATTAGTAAACTTATTCTTATTACTGTTAGTTATTTGGCTAGTGTAGTTGTTTTTGTTATTATGAATTTGATTTTATTCAGATCATATACAGGTTATAGAGGAGTAGTAAGTTTAAGCTTTACTTATCTCTTATTAGTATTTGCATTATGTTTTTCTTTATTTGTTTCAAGTTTTGTAAATAAAAAGTCTCATGGATATATAATTGCTATAGCTTCATATTTTGTTTTTAGTATTTTATATGTTATTCCTAAAATTGATGTATTTACACCATTTTATGCATTAACTTTGTCAAATGATATCATGTATGAATACTCACATGCCGTTAGTGATTTTGTAATTAATGGGGCATCACTTGTAGTTATTTGTATTGGCCTAATTATTGGTAGTATATACTTATTTAAAAATAAAGTTGATAATGGTAAGTAATATGGATAAGGAAATATATGGGGTAAATGAAGCTTTAGTACTATTTAAAGAAGGAATAAAACTAAAAGATAATCTCTCTAGAATATTCTTTTTGAAAAACAAAAGAATATATGTTTATTCTTCTTCATCTTCCTATAGCCTTACAACAAATGAATTTTTAGAATTATATAAAGATAATAAATTTATTGTATATCTGGATGATGATGGGGAAATTGATGCTAAAAAAGATGAAGAATATTATGGATTTAAACATAAGTAGGGTCACTTGTTGACCCTTTTTTATTTAATAATGTAGAATATAATTATGGTTTACGGGGTGATTTAATATGGCTATATTATTTTCAATTTTAATAACTTTGTTATTATTTGGATTAGGATTTGGTCTTTATATCTTAATTCCATTTAGAAATAAGACAAAGCAACTTATTGTAACAGGAGTGGCAGTTTTTATTGCGCTTGTTATGATGTTTATTCCAGCTTCATTTATATGCTCTATTGATATTCCATTTGTGGGAATGGATGCTAATGCTATTATAAATGAATTTTTATCTTCTAGTAGTCAATATGAGACTTTAACTGAGATGACTCCAGACTTTGAACCAGAAGTGTATGCACTTGCTCAAAATGTTGTAAAGTCTGCAGTAGTATTTGTTATTGAAGGTGTATATTTATTACTTGCCTCATTAATTACTACTATTATCTATATTGCTAAAAAGCAACCAAACGCACCAAAAATTGCTAAAACAGTTGAGGATGCAAAAAAAGAGGCAGCTAAAAAGGAAGCTGCTAAAAAAGTAGATGCTAAAAATAAGCCGGCAAAAGTAAAAAAAGTTCGTCCTTATTCTGGAAAAAAACACATAGTAGGTGCCATGTTTGCTAATTTGGGTTGTATTGTTATGAGTGCTGTATTTTTGTTAGTTCCTCTTTATACGGTTTCAAATATATATATAAATACAAGAAATGCTATCGGAACAGGAACTGCTACAGAAGTTTTATATGAAAAATATCCTGAGTTTAAAAGATTTTCTGTAATAATAGATTTAATAGATAAAGTTGCTGTTATAGCAGATACTGATACAATAATTGGAGAAATACCTTTATATGCAGCCGATGCCTTTAGTATGGGGGCAGCAAGTGAATTATCTCATCAATTGTCAAGTGTTGATCTTATTATGTACCATTTTGAAAGAGCAAAAATTGTAAACATATATGGTAATAGTTTTAAATTTAGAAACACAAATAATAATACATTCGATTTTAATGAAATATCAATTACTGCAGGTATGGCTCTTCAATCATCAATGTATGCTCCAATTGCACAAGCATATGTTAACGATATACTGTCTGTGTTTGAAAAGCGTTTAATTGAAGAAGGCGTTATTAGTAATCCAAAGTTACAAATGTCAATTGAGGAACTTCAAGATCAATATGAAGAGATACTAGATTTACTTAGCTTTGTTGTAGAGGAAGGCTTACTTAATAGACTATCTGATTTTTTTAATCCTTCATTAAGTATCGCTGATAAACTTGAGGTTTTAGTGGATGCTGCCAACGATTTAATTTTAGATACTGCAAATAGACATAGAATACAAAGGATTTTAGGATATGAATTAGTTAAAAAATTAATGAGGTATTTTAATATATCTCCAGATGCCATTACTATAGATTCTATTAAGCATTTGATTAATATAGGACTTAGTATTTATGATATTTTAGATGAATGGAAAAATAACTACGAGGAGTCACCTCTATATTGTGCAGCAGAGCGTTTCTTGGTTGCTAGAGGTTTATTAGAAAAAGGAGTTGTTGTGGCATGCCGAGCATAAAAAAAGTTGGTTTAGTGTTAGCTGGGGGTGGAGCCAGAGGTGGATATGAAATTGGTGCACTTAAAGCTTTAGAAGAATTAGGCTTTAAATATGATGTTATAACAGGTACTTCTGTTGGGGCTATTAATGCCTTTATGATTTTATCAAATAAAAAAGATGTTTTGTTTCAAATGTGGGATACAATAGATTATGAAGCTGTTGTAGATTATAAATATAAATGGAAAAATAAATCTCTTGAAACAATTTTAAAAGCGCCTTTCCATAATGGATTTGCATTAACTCCATTAGAAAAGTTAATAAATGACAATATTGATGAAGATGCAATAAGAAGCAATCCAATAAAAGGTGGTCTAGTATTTACTGAAAGATTCTTTAAATATAGAAGTGCCAAAGTAGAAGAGATGGAAGAGGGAAGTATATCTAATTACATTTTTACAAGTAGCGCGGCTCATCCGTTCTTAAAAAGAAAAGTAGTTAGAGGAAAGAAATGTAGAGATGGGTGGTTTAGTGATAATGTTCCTGTTAATTTAGCTCTTGAATTAGGGGCTGAAAAAATTTTTGCTATTGATATCATGTGGGGTATAAATAGGAAGGTTGCTAAAGACGTAGATATTTATTATTTAAGACCAAGTAAGAAAATGAAGTTCTTTCTTAACTTCTCAAATGATGTAGTAAGAGAAGCCATCGAAATGGGATATAATGATGTAATGAATAAAAAAGAGGAAATTCTAAATTTCCTCAATAATTAAATCTTTGAATAAATCACTTAATATTTGTATTTGTTTAGTTTTTAGTGGGGCCTTGAAAGTCTTATTTGATAAATAAGATAAAGGCCCTTTTATATTGGAAAAAGTAATCATATATGAATGTAAGAATTGATACTTATATTTATAGATGCTATTAAACTCTTTATTAGCGTTAAAATTACCATATTTATCATCATTAACTAAGTGATGGTCAATATATGCCATATGCACTCTAATTTGATGGGTTCTTCCAGTTAATATATTTACTTTTAACAAACTATATTTATCATTAAAAGTTAATCTTTTATATTTGGTTATGGCGGTTAAACCATGCTTATCTACTCTTACGTATTTGTCTTTTTCATTTTTTAATAAAGGTGCATCAATTGTCCCATCATTATTGGTTTTTCCATTAACTAAAGCAATATATTCTTTAGTTAAATTTTCCTTGTTTTTAAATAACTCAAGTAGTTCTTTTGATGCTAATAAATTTTTAGCAGCAATGATAACTCCACTTGTATTTCTATCTAGTCTGTGTACACATGAGGGAGTGAAAATATCTTCCTCACTATATTCTCCTTTATTTTTTAGGTAATTTAAAATGTCGTTGTTTAAAGTGTTGGTTTTGGTGTTTTCTTCACCCTCATGAACTAGAATTCCAGGATCTTTATTTATAACTAAAATATTCTCATCTTCATATATAATATCAATGGTATTATTACTAGTTGCAATAGTGTTTTTTACATTAAATTCATTTAATGTATCTTCACTAGCGTAAATAGAAATTTCATCATTTTCACAAACAATATAGTTTATATCAACTCGCCTATTATTTACCTTTATATCCTTTTTTCTAAATAATTTATATATGTAACTTAGGGGAGCGTTATTTAGATATTTTCTTATGTATTTATCTATTCGTTGTCCCTTTTCATTTGCTTTAACAATAAGTTTTCTCATTATCTCACCTGAAAACATTATACATCAAAGATGTATCTATAAAAAATTATATTGGCACTTTTTTCTCTCTATGGTAAAATATGGTCGGTTAGGAGTTAGGAAGATGAACGTAGTTTATAGAGTGGTATCTTTTGTTATAAGTCTTCTAATCCTTTTTTTGGCTTCTGTAATAGTTTATAAATCGGGTAAAAGAAAAGGGATAAAGAAGGCATTATATAGAATTACTTACATTTCACTTTGCGTAATTCTATCTTTTATAATTGCTCCTTATTTTACGGATTTTATATTAAATTTAGATTTGTATCCACTAGGTTTAGCCATTCAATATAATGGTTTGAACTTTTATCGTATAATTGATTTTATTGAGGAAGTTATCGTTCATAACCCTGTTTTGAATGATATTTACTATATATTCCCGAATCTTAAAAGCTTGTTAATTGACTTCCCACATGTTGTTTTTATTCCATTCGCTTATTTATTGGCGTTTTTTATTACTTTGGTTATATTATTGCCTGTTTATATGTATCTAAGCTATAGAAGAGACAACATAAAATTATATGAAGTTGAATACAAAAATAGTGGTAGAGTATGGGCGGGAATTTTATCTTGTGTCCAAATGCTTTTTGTTGTTTCTATTGTTTTGACTCCAATTAATGGTTTAGTAAGAGTGTATAGTGATAGTAAAAAAGGAAATTTATCATATAATGAAAATATTTGTAACCAAAATGATATGCTAGCAAAATATGAGGCGGCATGTTTAGCTATAGAAGCTTATGACAGTAGTTTGTTCTCCATGTTAGGAAGAAATCCAGTAAATGAATATATTTATGATTCTTTAACACGAGTTGAATATGGGGATATGCAAACTACTTTTTCTAGTGAAATAACAAGTATTGCTAAAGTAGGAATTATTCTAAATAAAACTGGATTATTAAATGCCATTAATACAGAAATTACCAGTGTTGAAGATGTAACTAAACTTGATTTTAAAGGATTAACGGTTAAGGATATTGATATTATAATTAGTGCTTTTGAAAACTCCTTATACACTAGAGAAATTCTAGAAGATGTTTATGAATGGTCACGAAGTTATCTTAATTTCTTACTAAAAGAAAATTTGAGAATAGATGTTATAGTTAATTTCACCTATGAAGAATTGGTTAATGAATTGAGAGTAATTCTTTCTACTATAAATTTAATTTTGAATAACCAAGAATATATTGATAACATTTATGAAATTTATGAAATTATTGATGAGATAAATAAAAATTCTCCTGGTGACGAAAAAGGTTTATATATGTTCTTTTATATTGTTCACTCTGTAGATTTAGAATCTTTAGTTAATATTTATGATTATTTAAGTGAATCTCAAATTTATAGATTGGTTGTTCCAAGGCTTTTAAAATATGTCTTATCTACAATAGATATAAAAGTTAATTTAGATGCGGAACCAGATGAAATGGATAATACTATTAGGTATATATTTGGTCTTGTAGAAATTATTCAAAAACATAATGCATATAACCTATTCAAGTTATTAGGATATTTGAGTGATGAAGAGGTTGAATATCTTGCAATAGTAGTAAATTATATGTGTCATAGTAAGACAATGAAAACATTCTTTTTTGACTTGGCAAATTATGGAATAGCTACTTCAGGATTGAAATTAGATATTCCAACAGAACTTATTCTAGAGGTTGAAGATTGGACAAGAGAATTGATGTTAGGTAGGATTGTCATGAGGATTATTTATGAGGGTACAATGCATGGCTATATAGACTATGATTTAATTTGGTATGGATTAACGCATTACTCTAATACAGTAGTATTTGATTATGCATGGAGAATGGCAGTAGATATGCTTCCAGATGTATTTAAGATGTGGTTAGCAGGAAAGGGTTATAGATATTTGGTGGGCGAATATGTTGATTAAAAGATTTTATAAAATATTTAGTATTTGTTTCATTCTTTTTGTAATGTCTTTCTTTGTTAATTCAATGAAAGTTGAAGCGGGATATATTGGTTGCAGTAGAAAAATAGAAAACACTCAATATTATGATTGTGGTGATCGTATTTATACATATCTTGGTCCACAAGAACGCAGTAGCATCATTGTTACCCTTCCAGGTCGAAATATTGTATATGCAGGAGAAGAGGAGGGCTATAGTATATTCTATACCAATGGTTTTAGATATTATAATAGAACTTATGATGATAGAACTAGTGCCAATAATAATATTTGGACAACTATATCTAGAGAAGGAAAAATGATTTTTTCTGGAGCATTTAAAGATTCGTGGATAGTGGATGAGACACATGAAGGATTTTACGATGAGGGTGATCCACTAGCTGATGGTATATATGAAGTAATTCAATATAATAACAATGGAAGTGTCTATAGAAAACTTATTGTATATAATATTTCTGGCACTGTATCTAATGTGTATAATACAAGAATTATTTCTTTTAACTATGATGGAACAATTATAGAAGAAGATAATGCTGTTGATGTAATAGAATTACAAAATAAACTTACTATAAAAATTGGAACTAATTTTGGAATAAAGAGTGCAACAATCAAAATTAATAATGTAAAAACTAACGAATATACTATTAAAAATAATACGATTGTCTTTGGACCAAACTTTAATAATTTGCTTAGTCAAGGAGACACTAATAAAGTAGTTGTAACAGTTGAAAACTATTTGGGATTTTCTGTAACTAAAACTTATTATATTAATGCTTTAAGTAGTAATGTTTCGATTAACTTTGCTAGTATTTCAAGTGAAGTAATTAGCTCTAGTAGAAGAATAGTAATTAATGCAAATGCAGGGATAGGAGAAAAATTAGATAAAGACTATTGTTGGTATTATTGGTCTACAAATCCTAACGATTCTTTGAAATATGAAGACTTCTTAATTAATTATGCTAGAAGCGAATATAAAGGAAGTTATAGTGAAGATAAAGGGGTAATTTTAAGAAATACGGCAGGAACGTATTATTTATATGCATTAGCAAAGGATGGCTCTTCATATAAAGTCTCTAGAAGTGAAGGATATACTTTAGATGATACAGGATTCTATGTTAGTTATAGTGAATATGATGCTATATTAGTGGTTTCACTATTAATCATTTCAATTATTCCTATATCTATTTATTTATTCATTAGAAAAAGAGGTTATTAATTCAATTTGTGCTAGAATATATGTGTGCTCCTATAGCTCAACTGGATAGAGTACTTGGCTTCGAACCAGGGGGTTGTGAGTTCGATTCTTACTGGGAGCACCAATTATAAGAAGAAGTTTAATAATTGAACTTCTTTTTTATTTTTTTGTTAATCTTTTTTTAAGAAGCAATAATATGCTAAGATATATGTGTGAGATTGGGAGGAATTTTGTTTATGGTAGATTTAAAATGTAATAGTTGTGGTAGTAATCAATTACATAAAATTGAAACTGAGGACAATACATATATATGTTTGCATTGTGGAAATAAGCAAGTAGTTGAAGAAAACATAACTAATAATAGATATAATGTTACAAATAATATAGTAAATAATGTTTATGGTGAGGTTAAGGTTTCTGGTGATATTCAATCTGGAGATGAACCTAGTAATGACTTGCAAAAGATAGATGCTTTAATAAAACTAGGAGAATATGATAGAGCATATGCAGCACTTATAAAAGCCACTAATGAAAATCCTGAAATGTATCAATTTTGGTGGATGTTGACTAAAGTTTGCATGAGTGCATATAAAGGGCATTTAACTAAGAAAATTTCATATCGTTTTGATTATACTGTGCCAGCATATGAGGGATTTTATGAAAAATCTAAAATATTAGCAAATGAAGAGCAAATCAAGGAAATTAGCAAGGAGTATGAAATTCTAAATAAAGAAATTCAAGAAGCAAAAGCTAAGATTGATCAAAAAGCTTCAGAAGCATCGAAAAATCACATAAGAGATACAATAGTAATATTATCTGTTTTGGTGGTATTTATTGCAGCAGTTTGGCTAATTGCAACGCTTATAAAATAATTTTTATTTATTAAAAAGTCTTGATAACACAAGGCTTTTTTATTTGATTTCTTATGTCTAAATGATTAAGTATGATAAGATATTATCGGGTGGGTTGAATGAAAACTGTAATTCTAACAAGTTGTTTAGACTTGTACTATAAAGATAATGAAGGTAATAGAATTGCTCAAAATTTTGGTAATGAAAATGGTATATTAGATACTATAAAAAATGAAAATATATGCTATGGAAATTTTTTGTTTGTAAGTAATGGTTTTGAAGATAAGGATGTAGATGAATATTATAAAATTACTTGTGAGTCCTTTGAGTTAACTTTACCATTTAAAAATTATAATATCCTTAATCATGCTAGTAAGAATAATGTTAAAAACTTAGTTGAAAATGCTGATTTTATTTTTTTGTGTGGCGGGCATTTACCTACACAAAATAAGTTTTTTAATGATATTAATTTAAAAGAAATAATTAAAAATACCAATGCATTAGTGGTTGGTGGTAGTGCTGGTAGTATGAATTGTGCAAGTCTTGTTTATTGTCCTCCAGAACTTGAAGGAGAAAGCGAGGATATTAATTTTAATAGATATTTATCTGGACTTTGTTTGACTAATATTAATATATTGCCTCATTATGATGTTTTTAAAAATTATGTTTTAGATAATAAGGATTATATAAATGAAATAATATTACCTGATACCTATAAAAATAAAGTTATTGCATTAGTAGATGGTAGTTATATTGTGATAAAAGATAATATTTCTAAGGTGTATGGAGAGAATTATTTAATGTTTAATGGAAAAATTAAAAGAAATTATAATGATAATTTGATGGAGGTATATAATGGGTAAAAATATATTTATAATACATAGTTTAAATGGTGATACTTTAGAATTCTGGGGAAAAGATGTAAAAGAAAAGTTTGAAGGTAAATGTAAAGTTTATATGCCTAAGTTTCCTATAAGAGCAGAGAGTAAATATGAAAAGTTTAATGAAATATTGAGTGTATATTTAGATTCTAATGAATTAAATAAAGAATCAATAGTTATTTGCCATAGTATAGGAAATCCTTACTTTATTAGATTTTGTAAAGATCATGATTTTATCCCATCTAACTATATTGCAGTTGCTCCAGGTGCTGTCTATGAATATCCAACCTCTAGAACGGATTATATAGTAGAAGTAAAGAATCAAGCTTATTTAAAAGAAGATGATTTTGAGTATGGAAAAAAGTTTGAAAATATTTATTTATTTTATTCAGATGAAGATGATAAAAATATTGAAAAGTTTACTAGGTTTAGTAAGGATTTTAATACTATTGATATGTATTTAAAAGGATATAATCATTTTGATGGATATCATAGAATATACATGATTCCCGAATTAATAGATTTATTAGATAAATTGGTTAGTGAGGTAGTGAAATGAAGCAGGTAATACAAGATTATAATATGTTGTTTTTTAATATTGTTAGTAAGTATGATATAAGTGATTCTAATATAGTTAGAAAGATAATTCACAGCTATGACGTGGCCAAAATTTGTTATTCGATTGCATCAAATTTAAACTTAGATGAAAATGAAAGGAATTTTTGTTACTTGATTGGTTTGCTTCATGATTTAGGAAGATTTAAACAATGGGAAATCTATAAGACTTATAATGACAAGGAAAGTATAGATCATGGAGAATTATCAAAAGAAATGTTAGATGATTTGAATTGTAAAGATGTATTTTGTATTAATGAAAAGCAAGAATACATTTTGAAAGAGAGTATAAGATATCATACTAAAGAGTATGAAGGAAATGATGAGGAAGTTAGTAAATATATTAAGATTATAAAAAATGCTGATGCCTTTTCTAATGTTTTTTCTACAGCTAGTGGAATGCAGCAAATATTTGTTAGTGAAGAAGGATATAATAAGGATTTATTAGATGATTTTAATAATAAAAAGAAACTAAATAAGTATTCATATAAGAGTAAACTTGATAGAGCACTTATGCTTGCTGCATGTTTGTATTATGTAGAGTATGATTTTTTAAGAAAAGAAATAGTAAATAGTAATTACATTGATATTGTTTATGAAACATTTTCTAAATATTTAAATGATGAAGAGAAGTTAATTTATAAGAATTCTTTGGAAAAAATGAAGAAAAACTATCTTTAATGTTTAAAAAACATTTAAAGATTTGACACCGAAAATAGATAAATTTATAATCAAATTAAGGGATGGTGAGTTTTATGAAAGACGTAAGTAAGATGTATGAAGAAGAATTACAAAAGAAGGCAGATGAAGTTATTTCACTTATGAAAGGGCTTGCTAAAAAAGATGAAATGATGTTAAGAAATTTAGTTGCTCCGATTTATATAGTAGAAGGGGCTGCATTTGTTGATGAAACTCAGCAAACCTCTTGGAATGCGTTAGTTAAAAAGCATACTAAAGTAAATAAAAACTATGGTGGTTTAATTGATGAATCATTACGTGTTATGAGGGCCATTGAGATTAAAGGAATAGATGGTGCTATTAGAGAATTAGTTGATTTAGAGAGTGATGTTAGTAAGGTTGTTGCTGTAGTTAATAAGTATTCTAGACATGGTAATGATTTTGCTAAAGCTTTAGTAAGTAATAATCCAAAAATTGTAGAAGTATATCCTGCATTAAATAGAATTGTAAAGAAAGGTCCTGGAAAGGTATCAAGTAATAGAGATGAATATAATAATAATGGACTAAATGATGCAATATCATATATGTCTAATTTAGTTTCAACATTAAATGTTGATCAAAGAATTAAAGACTCTATTTTATATGAGCAAAGTGAATTAAAGGATATAAAAGAAAAAAGGCTTAATAAGACTAAGAAAAAATAAGGAGAAAAAGAATGAATTGTTTTGCAGAATTTAAAAAGATTATTGAAGGTAAAGTGAAAGATGCTAGTAGTATTACTATGGAATCTAATTTAAAAGATTTAGGATTAGATTCTTTAGATTTACTTGAAATTGTAAGCGAGGGAGAAGAGTTACTTAGAATCCAATTTGAAGATGAAGAATTATTATCTTTTAAAACAATTGGGGATGTAGTAACTTGTGCTGAAGGGAAGTTAAAGTAAGATGTTATATGATGAGATTAAAAAATTAAATCTTGTAGCGATGAAGGAAAAGAATACTGTAGCTAGAGCTATATATTCAGTTATTATTTCACGTATAGATTTAATTAAAGTTAATAAAAGAGAAAAAAATGAAGAATTAAATGAAGCTGATTGCGTTAGTGTAGTTCAAAAGGTTTTAAAAGAACTTGAAGATGAAAAAGAGAATTATGCTAGGGTTAATAATGTAGAGAGAGTAGAATCTACATTAAAGCAAATGGAATATGCTAAAGCATTACTTCCTAAATGTTTAAGTGAAGAAGAAGTAAAAGAAATAGTAGAGTCTTTAGAAGATAAATCTATGCCTAGTATTATGAAGCACTTTAAAACTAACTATGCTGGAAAGTGTGATATGTCAATAGTTAGTAAAATTGCAAAATCTTATAATTAAAATTAATAGACATTTAAAAACAAGCATGTTATAATACTGCTTGTCTCTAGGAGTATAGTTCAAAGGTAGAATAACGGTCTCCAAAACCGCTGATGTGGGTTCGATTCCTACTACTCCTGCCATTTTTATAAAAATACAAGTCCCATACGGGGCTTTTTTTGTTTTCTAAAGTTATTTAATTACCTTTTATAGAGTAATGTGTTATTCTTAAGATAAGAATAACAATATAGGTGACGATTGATTGTTATTGTAATATTTATTATTGAATTGAAAATTGAAAATAAAGCGAAAATATAGAAAGCATATAAGGGGGGTATTATTATGAATAAAAGAATACTTACTCATCCAGAGTTATATGAAGAAAGTGATCTTAAATATGCACTTGCAGACAAATTGTTTAATTATTTAATTGATTATTGTAGGTATGTAAGTTGTGAATATATAAGTTAAATTAGTAGATAGTAAGTTTTATTCTTATTTTTATGGGTATTTAAAAAGGGAAGAAAAAGAAAGATATTTAATAAAGAAGATATAAAGATTGTGAGTGATAGAAATGATTGAACTTAAATATAAAACTAGAGATCATACAAGTCCCAAAGGGAAACCTAGAGTTTATTTTTCTGCACATCCTAGTGACTATAAGTATTTTGATGAAATAACAGATGAAATTTTGGATAAAGAAAATTGTGTTATATATTACTTTGATGATTTTAGCGAAAATATTGATTATGAAGATTTTATGTTGCAGTTAAATCAAATGCAAATGTTTGTCATTCCTATAACAAATAAGTTTTTAAACACAAAAAATAGGGCCTTAGAAATTGAATTTAAGTATGCTATGGAAAAACACATTCCCATTTTACCTCTTATGTATGGAGAAAAACTAGAGAAGGATTTTAATGAAAAATGTGGTGATTTACAATTCTTAGATAAATTTAAAGTTGATGATACTGCAATTAGTTATGAAAAGAAGTTAAATGATTTTCTCTCTGCAATATTAATTAATGATGAATTGGCAAATGAAATAAGAGAGGCTTTCGATGCTTATATATTTTTAAGTTATAGGAAAAAGGATAGAAAATACGCTCAAGAATTGATGAAATTAATTCATAAAAATGATAATTTTAGAGATATTGCGATTTGGTATGATGAATTTTTAACTCCAGGAGAAAATTTTAATGAAGAAATAGATGAGGCATTAAATAAAAGTAAGTTTTTTGCATTAGTTGTAACTCCAAATATTATAGAAAAAGACAATTATGTAATGAGAATAGAGTACCCTAGAGCAAAAGAAGTAAATAAACCGATAATGGCTCTAGAATCTGTAAAGACAGATCAAAATGATTTGAAGGAAAAATATCTTGATATACCTGAATGTATAGATGCATATGATGAGGTTAAAATATCTGAGGCAATGTTGGATTTTTTACAAGGAGTAGCTACTACTAGTAATGATACTCCAAGGCACAACTATTTAATTGGACTAGCATATTTAAAAGGAATTGATGTAGAAGTAGATAAAAAGAAAGCCTTGTTTTTAATTGAAGATTCTGCTTCTAAAGGAAATATAGATTCTATAAAGAAATTAATAGATATGTATAGCGTTGGAGATAGTGTAAAAGTAGATGATTTAAAAAAGTTATACTGGGAAGAAAAATTAGTTGAAGAATATAAAAAGCAAGAAAAAGATATAAGATTAAGATATGATGATTATAGTGATGAATATATTGAGTTTTATGATAACTATTTATCTGCGCTTACTTCATTTGCTATGACTACTATTTTTTGCTTTGATATAGAAAAAGGTGAATTAATATTAAATAATTCTTTAAGTATTGTAGAGAATCTAAAAAAAGATGAAATAAAATATTATGACAAATTATCTAATATATATTTTGTATTAGCGGGGTCTTATGAGCATGATGAAAAATATACTAAAGCTTTAGAGTACTACTATAAAAGATTAGAATGTAATCAAAAACTTGTAAAACTAAATAGAAGTGAGTATTTAAAAGAGTTAGCAGATTCTTATTATAGGGTGGCAAAATTACAAAGATATCACAAACTTTTTGATGATGCTAAAAAGTCTTTTAAAATCGCTTTAATATTGTATGAGGAAATTTTAAATGCAGAAGAAAACGATAAAAATGAAGTTAGAATAAGTTTAGCAGAATGTTATTATGAGGTGGGAGTTGTAGAAATTTTACTTGATAAAATTGAACTTACAAGAGATAAAGTAGAACCATTATTTAAGAAAGCATTAGAATTATCAAGGGAATATATTAATGGTAAAGTACGTCGATATAATATAATGATGTTTAAGAGTATTTTCGTTGATATTGCAAATTTTGCAGTTATAACTGGTAATTATGAAATTGCTAATAAGTTATATAAAGAGGTTATTGATGTATTAGAAAATCAAAAGAAAGAAGAGTTGAAAGAATATTGTTTAGAGCAAACTATTGATGTGAATTTAGTTCTTGCATCTATGTATGATAGGAGTGGGGATTTAATTAATAGTGAATATTATTATAACAAGGCCATAAAAATTTATAATGATTTAATTGTATATGATGACTCATATATTTCAAACTTAGCTAATGTATATAGAAACTTTTCGAATTTATATATAAAAAATAAAAATTATGCTAGAGCTAAAGAATTAATTGATATGGCATATGAATTAGTTAAAGATACCCAAAATCATTATTCATTAGCATTAACTTTTGCTAAATATTTTGATTTATATAATGAGTTAAATTATTCCAACAAAGCAGAAGAATATATATTAAAGGCTATAGAGTGTGCAAAAAAACTTGAAGATATTAACCCTAATGATTATTTTGAACTAATGTTTTTTTGCTATATTGAAAAGTATTCTAATTCTTGTTCTATCACATGGGAAAATTTATATGATTCTTGTTATAAACCAATGACAGACATTTATTTAAAATTACCTTCATCCAGTCCATATGCATCATCTTATAAAGTCGCGAATGCATTGTATTTTGCTGGGGCTACTTTGAGATGTAAGAGTAATGATTATGATAAGGTTGAAAAACTTCTTTTATTGTCTTTGGAGTGTTTTAAAAAAGCAACTAAAGAGTCACCTGTTGATTATAAAGGTGCAATTTGTGGTGTTTATAATGAACTGGCTCAAATGTATATGGATAAAGGGGATTTATTGAAGGCGAAAGAATATTTAGATAATGCACTTAATGACACTAAAGATGAAAATAAGGTGTGTCTTGAGAGAATAGATACACTAAAATTAATTTCTAAGATTAATAACGAAGATATAAAAGAATATTATAATAGTTCAATTGCTTTGCTTTATAAATATAAAGATTCAAATGATGATGATAAAGATAGTAAAAAAATTGCTATAACATTAGCTAAAATATTGTGTGAATATGCTAATGAATTAACTAAATTTAATGATTTAAATAAGGCGAACGAATTATATAAACAGGCATTAAATGAAGTTAAAGGGTTTTATGATTATTTGAAAGAAAATTATAGTACAAATAAACTAATAGCGGATTGTTATTTTAATGTTGGATTTAATAGTGATAACTATAAAGAGGGGGAAAAGAATTTAACGAGTGCACTTGAAATATATAAGTATTTAGAAAAAGAAAGTGATAATGATGATGAACTTGTATATAAGATAGTAAAGACATTTAATGCTATAGGATATATGAATGTTAAACTGAAAAACTATGATAAGGCTATTGAATTTATAAATAAAGCAATAGATAGATGTTTAAGTTTAACTCAAACTGATTCCATTTATTATTGGGAATTAACAAAATACATGGCAAATCTTGGCTATATTTATATAGATTTAAAACAATATGAAACTGCAATAAAATATTTTAAGTTGGCTTTAAATAACTTAGAAATCTTAAAAGAAAATAAAGTTCCATATTTATGGAGAGCAAGCTATTATAATAAAGATATTTTTGATTGTGAATTGAAATTAAATCACTATGATGAAGCTAGAAAGAGTATATATGATGTATTAGAAGCATATTACATGTTATATGAATTGAATGAAGATATTAAAATAGAAACTGTAATTGAAATTTTTGATGTTGTGTTGAATGATGAAAGGCTATTAGATAGTGATGTTTTAAATATAATTGAGAAGTTATCTCAATATATAAAATAAATAACTAAGTATATGATATCATTTAATTGAGGTGGAATTATGATAGAAATAACATATTTTGTACACGGTACTACTTATGATAATGAAGCTAAAAGAGCTAGTGGATGGCTACCTGGAGAGTTGAGCGAAAAGGGTATAACTCAAGCAATAGCTCTTGCTAAAACTATAAAAGATGAATATTTTGATATTGTTATATCATCGGATTTAAATAGGGCTATACAAAGTAGTAAGCTTGATTTTTATAACAGAGATATTAAAATGATTAGAGATTCTAGAATAAGAGAGTGTAATTATGGTTTGTTAGATGGTAAAGATGCTAGTTTAGTTATCTATGGTGATCATATAGAAGAAAAGTTTCCTAATGGGGAATCATTAAAAGATGTAGAAAGTAGAATTAGAGATTTTATTGGATACTTAAAAGAAAACTTTGATGGTAAGAAAGTTGCAATAGTTGCACATAGAGCACCACAACTAGCACTAGACGTTATACTTAAGAGTATGAGTTGGGAAGAGGCTATTGCAAATGATTGGAGAAATACAAAAAATTGGCAACCTGGTTGGAAATATATAATTGAATAGGAGTGATTTTATGAAAACAGTGGTAATTACAGGTAGTGCAAGAGGCTTAGGATATGAGCTTGCTAAAAGATTTAGAGAGAACAATTATAACGTTGTATTAAGTGACATTAACAAAGAAAATTTGGCTAAAGCAGAAAAAGAATTAATAGAAACTATTAATAGTGAAGCGAAGGTTATTAGTGTATATGCAGATGTTACAAGCGAAGCAGATTTAGAATATTTAATGGCTAAATCTGTAGAAACTTTTGAGGGTGTAGATGTGTGGATTAATAATGCTGGAGTAAATCAACCAATGGTTCCTATTTGGGAAGTTGATACTAAAGTTATAGATAGATTAATTGATATTGATTTAAAAAGCGCTATGATTGGTAGTAAAGTAGCAATGAAGCAAATGATTAAGCAAGGCTATGGACAAATATATGGTGTTGAAGGATATGGTAGTAATGATGCTATGATGCTTGGACTTAGTGTTTATGGTACTAGTAAAAGAGGAGTTACTTATTTCTTTAAAGCTTTAGCAAAAGAAGTGGATGAAAAAGAACTTAATATCAAGATTGGATTATTATCTCCAGGTATTATGATTACTGATTTTATTACTCACTCAATGGGCGATGATGCTTTTGAATTACCTGAAAAAACTAAGAAAGTATATAATATTTTAGGTGACTATCCAGATGTTATTTCTAAATTTTTGGTTGATAAGATAGTGAATAATAATAAAAATAATGTAAGATTTAATTGGCTAACTAATGGTAAGGCTAGTCTAAGATTTATGACTTGTGCATTTAATAAAAGAGATTTCTTTAAAAAGGAGGATTAAGAAATGAAAATTGTAAGATGTAGTCATTGTGGTAATGTTGCTTTTTTACTAAAGGATAGT
The DNA here is from genome assembly GCA_017517765.1 of Bacilli bacterium. Classification (GTDB taxonomy): domain Bacteria; phylum Bacillota_I; class Bacilli_A; order RFN20; family DUOF01; genus RGIG6178. The sequence continues at coordinate 24,247 of JAFWYE010000003.1, forward strand.
AAAGTACCTATGATGTGTTGTGGGGAGAAAATGAAAGAGTTAGATCCATTAACTAGAGATGGTGCTATTGAAAAACATGTTCCAGTATATGAAGTGAAAGGTAATGTTGTTAATGTAGTTGTTGGCAGTGTAGTTCATCCAATGGAGGAATCTCACTATATTGAATGGATTATTGTAGAAACTAATTTGCATACTCATATTAGAAAACTAAATCCAGGAGAAGAACCTAAAGCTAGTGTTGCATTAGTTGAAGGTGAAAGTGTAGTTAGTGTATATGAATATTGCAACTTACATGGATTTTGGAAAAGTGAATAGAGGTTAATACCTCTATTTTTTTATTGAAAGAAAGTAGGGGATAAATTATAATTGTTTTGTAAGTAGGTGAAGATAATGGAAGATGAGATCATTAAATATCAAAAGAAACTTAAAAAATGGATTATGAAGCCTAATTGGGATGATATTGCAGAAAGATTATCACCTTCACTTATGAGCATTGTAACAATTGTGATGAATGCTAAAAGTGAAAAGGATGTATCTCCTTTAGTATATAGAAATATTGATTATACTCTTGAAAGAATTGAAAACATAAATAATTCCCTAAAAAAAGGAACTAGAAGGAGACAATAATGATTAATATTAATGAAATGGTAAATATGGAAATTGCTAAAATTAATGAAGAATATAATGGAAAAATTAAGGATAAGGAATTAAATTACAAGGCAAGAGTTAGAGTATATAAGATGCTAAGATATAAACTTACTAACAAGACTAAAGTTATGAGTTATGATGAATATAGTGATTATATGAGACTTGAATCTAGTATTTTATTTACAGATTTAACTTATAAACCAAGAAGAACATTAAGGAATGGATATGATCATTTATATAATGAATTTGAACCTCTTTTTAAAAGATTGGAAATTCAAGAAGTTAGAGATATTTGTTCTAAATGTTTAAATTTTTCTAAAGATATAACTAAGTTTGAAGAACTAAAAAAGTATTTACAGTATGAACCCGTAAGAACATATATAAGATTTATTGCAAGCAGATATAACCCTGTTTTAAGGGCATATGATAAAAAAGAGTTACTAGAATATTGTGATGAAATATTAGAAAAGAGTAAGAAGATTAATAAAGGTAGAGTTTAAAACTCTACTTTTTTATTAATTATTTTGGTTTATTCTTTTAAGATAGTAATTTTATTATTAAAATTAATTATGTGGTGATTATAATGAAGGACTTTAGAAATACAAAATTTAAATGGACATTTAGAACATATCAACAAAGAGTTTTAGATAATACAAAAAAATATCTTAGAAATAAAAAGATACATATAGTAGCCGCTCCAGGTAGTGGTAAAACTATTTTGGGATTAGAGATTATATCTAGACTTAATTCTCCATGTATTATTTTATCTCCTACAGTTACAATAAGAGATCAATGGCAAGATAGATTTGAAGAGGCTTTTTTAAATGAGGGAGAAGATATTAAAGACTATTTTTCTAACGATTTGAATAATATTAAATTAATGAATACTATTACATATCAAGCTCTTCATAGTGCCATTAATAATGTTAGTATTGCAGATGAAGATGAGGAACTTGATTATAGTCATCTTGATTTATTTAAAATTATTAAAGAAAAAAAGATTACTACTATTTGTTTAGATGAGGCTCATCACCTTCAAAATGAGTGGCAAAAGGCTTTAGAAAAGTTTGTTAAGGGTTTAGAAGATAAGGTTAATATAGTGGCATTAACTGCGACTCCTCCATATGATGCAAGTGAGGAAGAATGGAATAGATATATTAGTATTTGTGGTGAAATAGATGAAGAAATATTTGTTCCTGAGCTTGTTAAGCAAAATACACTTTGTCCTCATCAAGATTATGTATATTTTAATTATCCTAGTAAGGAAGAAATTGATGATTTTAAAGAGTATAGAAGTAAGGCATATATGGCTTTAGATGAACTTGTTGCTACTACTACATTTGCTAAACTATATAGGCTTGTTAATAGTAGATATAATTTTAACTATGGAAAAGTATATAAAGATACAAAAGGATATACTGCGCTTTTATCTTTGTTTGAATACGCTAAATTGAGTGTAGATAAGAAAATAGTTAAGAATATGTGTGGAGATAAAGAGTTAGAGGAATTGAGTTTAGCTAGTGCTGAGGGTGCTGTTAGATATATGCTTAATTCTGAAGATTTAGATGAATTAGAGAAAGAAGAAGTACTAAATATTTTCAAAAAATATTCGCTTGTTAATAGAGGTAAAGTTAGTCTTGATTTAAATGAAAAATTGAGAAAGAAATTAGTTTCATCTGTTGGAAAACTAGAGAGCATTGAAAAGATAGTAATAAGTGAGTATGGGGCATTAAAAAACAAACTTAGAATGTTAATACTTACAGATTTTATAAAGAAGGAATCTATTGGAGATATAGGAACAGATTGCAAGTTTGCTAATATAAGTATTGTTACAATATTTGAAAAAATAAGAAGAGCTAACACAGGAGTTAAACTGGCGGCTTTATCTGGAGGATTAGTAATTTTACCACTAGAAATGGAAAAACTTTTAAATGAAGAATTTGGATTAACTAAAAAGGATATTAGTTTTAAGCAAATTAACGATACTAAATATGCTAAATGTGAGATAAAGGGTACTAATAGAGATAAAGTTACTCTTATTACTGAGTTATTTAAAAGAGGGCATATAGAGGTGCTTGTAGGTACTAAATCTTTACTTGGTGAAGGTTGGGATTCTCCATGTATTAATTCACTTATACTTGCTAGTTTTGTTGGTAGCTTTATGTTGTCTAATCAAATGAGGGGTAGAGCAATAAGAATATTTAAAGATGATCCAAATAAAGTTTCAAATATTTGGCATTTAGTTACTCTAGAACCTAGTTATATTTTAGATAATGATAAGAGTATAAATAATGAAAATAGTATTGTTTCTTATGATTATAATACTCTTTCAAGAAGATTTAATTGCTTTGTTGGACCTAATTATGAAAAGGGCGTAATAGAAAGTGGTATGCCTAGATTAACTTGTATTAAAGGGCCATATACTCCAGAAGGCGTGGCTTCAATTAATGAAGAGATGACAAAGATGTCTCTAAATAGAGATGAGTTAAAAAACATTTGGCTAGGAGCATTAGGTGGAGATGGTAAATTATGTCTAGTTAATGTTATTTCTAAAAAGAAAAGATTACCTATTATTATGCCACTTATGTCTTTAGCAAAAGCTATTGGGATAAATTTAGCTTATATTTTGGCGCTTTTATTAGTGGTATCATGGGATTCTTCATTAAAGGTATTGGCAATAATTGTAGGTATTGTTTGCTTCTTTTCATTACTGTCTAAGACCACTAATCATTTATCTATTTTCTTTAATCATGTTACTAGTAAAAAATCAATTAAGGGAATGTCTATGGTTATTTTAAATTCCTTAAAAAGTATTCAAAAGATTGATTATAAAGGTAAATTAAAGATTGTAGAGAGTGATGATAAGGAATCTTTTGAGATTGGTTTGGATCATGCTTCATTTGAAGATGAAAGAACCTTTAATGAAGCTTTAAGAGAATTTCTCTCATTAGTAGAAGATCCTCGCTATATAATTATTAGAAAAAATATCTTTAAAAAGAGAGATTTTAAAGTTAGTTTTGCTCTTCCTAATACTTTAGGAGATAAAAGAGAACATGTAATGATATGTAATAAGTTTTTAAAGAAAAATATGGGTGTGATGGACATTGTATACACTAGAAGTGTATATGGTAAAATCAACATACTACATTATATAACTAATTCTTATGTTGTTAGAGGTAAGGATGTAGAAAGTAAACATAAAGTTATTTAAAAGTGCTTTCGGGCACTTTTTTAAATGTCTACTGATATTCGACATTTGGGTAATTGAAATAAATTTTTATGGTGTTATAATTCTAATCGTGGGAGGTAATTAAAGATGAATGATTATGGTTTTGGAGAGAGGATATATAAACTTAGAAATAAGTTTAAGATATCTCAAAGTGAGTTAGGAAATATGGTTGGTGTTTCTAATAAAGCAGTAAGTAAATGGGAGACTGGGGCTAGTAAACCTAGTATTGGAGTGATTAATAAACTTGCTACTATCTTTAGAGTTAGTGTAGATGAACTTTTAAATGATGAATTAGAGCATCAAATTACAAAAATTGTTATTACAGGAGGTCCTTGTGCAGGTAAGACCACTGCTCAAAGTTGGATACAAAGTGAGTTTACTAAAAAAGGATATCAAGTTGTGTTTATAAGAGAAGGCGCTACAGATATTATTAGTGCGGGGTTAAATCCAAGTGTTTTAGTATCTAATAAAGATTTCCAAAAAGCTATTTTAAAATATCAACTAGAAAGAGAAAAAATAGTTTATGAAGCATGTAAGAGGGCTAAAAATAATAAAGTTCTTATTGTTTGTGATAGAGGGGCTCTAGATGGAAAGTGTTATATGTCTAACATTGAATATAGACAATTATTAAAAGAGTTAAATACTGATGAGATAGAGTTAAGAGATGGATATGATGCTATATTTCATCTTGTGACTGCTGCTAAAGGGGCAAAAGAATGTTATACATTAGAAAACAATGCTGCTAGAAGCGAAACTGTAGAACAAGCTGCAATTGCTGATGATAAAATTATTGCTGCCTACACTGGACACCCACATTTTAGAATTATTGATAATTCAACTGATTTTAAAACTAAGATGGTAAGATTAGTTAGTGAAATATCAGCATTTTTAGGAGAACCAGAACCATTTGAAATTGAAAGAAAATATTTAATTGATTACCCAGATACTAAATATTTAGAGAGTTTAGATAATTGTGATAAAGTTGAGATTATTCAAACTTACTTACTAAGTGAAGATAAAAATAAAGAAATAAGAATTAGACAACGTGGTAAAGATGGAAGTTATATTTATACTCAAACTATTAAAGAAAAAGTTAATGATGTAAAAAGAATAGAAAGAGAGAAAAGATTAACTAAAGAAGAATATCTAGAGTTATTAATGAATGCAGATCCTAATTTAAGACAAATTAGAAAGACTAGATATTGTTTGTCAGAAAACGGATATTATTATGAGATTGATATTTTCCCATTTATGAAAGATAAAGCAATTATGGAAATTGAATTAAAAGATGAAGATGAAAAGATTTTATTTCCTAAATTTATAAAGGTTATAAAAGAAGTTACTGATGATGTTAATTATAAGAATCATTCATTAGCCTTAATTAAATAAGAAAATAAACTAGTTTATTTTAAATTTATGTGATATATATGATTTAGGGGAGAAAATATATGTTAAGTGATTTTGAAATATTTTATAAGTATGATAATAAAAGTTTAACTGGATTTGGAAAAGTAAGTATTATCTACATTGATTCTAAAAGAAAAAGATATATTTTAAGTGAAGATGTAGATGAGAGAACTATTGATAATAGTGATGAAGATGGTAATGAATATTATTCAATAGAGGTCAGTAAAGAAGTTTTTGCTATGTTAGTTGAGGGAGTAACTAGTAAAGGTTATACGAAAATAGATGAAGAAAAATGAAATATAAATGTTTGACAGCATTTTGAATATGTGTTAACATATTGGCGTTGTGTCTCCATATGGAGCTACAACCGCACAAAAAAGGTCTAAAAAGTATATAATACTTTACCTTAATGGCGAGTCTTAGTGCCGTTTTAAAATAATATAGGAGGTGCATGTAATGTACGCAGTAATCGAAACTGGTGGAAAGCAAATTAAAGTTGCTAAAGGCGATTCAATCTTTGTTGAAAAATTAGATGTTAAAGAGGGAGAAAAAATTACATTTGATAAGGTTTTACTTATCGGTGGTGAATCAAGTAAAGTTGGTACTCCTTATGTTGCTAATGCTACAGTAACAGCTAAAGTTGAAAAGCAAGGTAAAGCTAAGAAAATTATTGTATTCAAATACAAAAATAAAACTACTTACCGTAGAACTCAAGGACATCGTCAACCATATACAAGAGTAACAATTGAGTCAATCAATGCTTAATTAAATAATTATGATAAAAGTAATAATCGAGAAAAATGATTCTATAATAAAAGTATTAGAGGTTAGTGGGCACTCTAACTATGATACAAAGGGTAAAGATATAGTTTGTGCTGGAGTAAGTGCAATAGTTGTTGGTGGAATTAATGCTTTAATTAATGAAAACAAAAAAGCTATTGATTATGAATGCAAGGAAGGCTATGCCAAGGTTATAGTGAAAAATATCGATAGTAATATCAAGATGATATTAGATGTAATAACTACTCAATTGTATACAGTTGAAGAAAGTTATCCAAAATTTATAAAAATAATAGAGAAATAGGAGGTAGAGTTATGATTTTAAAGTTAGATTTACAATTATTTGCTTCTAAAAAGGGAGCAGGTTCTACTAAAAACGGAAGAGATTCTGAATCTAAACGTTTAGGTGCTAAGAAATCAGATGGAGAAGCAATTAATGCTGGTTCAATTATATATCGTCAAAGAGGAACTAAGATCCATGCAGGTAATAATGTTGGACGTGGTGGAGACGATACATTATTCGCTTTAATTAGTGGATATGTTAAATATGAGCGTCTTGGTAAAGATAAGAAGCAAGTTTCAGTTTATCCAACTAAATAATAATAGCCCTTTTTAAGGGCTTTTTTTGAATTAAAAAGGAGGTTGTAAGAAGTATGTTTGTAGACAAGGCTAAATTACATATTAAAGCTGGGAAAGGTGGTAATGGTGCCATCGCTTTTCATCGTGAAAAATATATCGATAGAGGAGGACCTAGTGGAGGAGATGGAGGAAGAGGTGGTAGTATCTTCTTTACTTCAGTTTCTGGGCTTACAACTTTAATTGATTTTAAATATATTCATAAGATAATTGGTAATGATGGAGAAAATGGACAAATCGAGAATAGATATGGTAAAAGTGGCGAGGATATCTATGTAAATGTTCCTGTTGGTACTGTTGTTAGTGATGCTAAAACAGGTAGAATATTAGCTGATTTTAATAAGCCTGATCTTACTATTGAAGTTGCTAAAGGTGGTAAAGGTGGTAAGGGTAATGCTAAGTTTGCTAATAGTAGAAATCAAACTCCTAAAGTGGCTGAAAATGGTGATCCAGGAGAAGAATATGATATTAGCTTAGAACTTAAACTATTAGCCGATGTTGGCCTTGTTGGATTCCCATCAGTTGGTAAATCTAGTTTACTTAGTGTTTTAACTAATGCTAAGCCTGAAATTGCTGATTATCATTTTACAACGCTTAAGCCTAATCTTGGTGTTGTATCAATTTTAAATGGTTACAACTTTGTTTTAGCTGATCTTCCAGGTCTTATAAATGGAGCAAGTGAGGGAAAAGGACTAGGATTAGAATTTTTAAGACATATTGAAAGATGTAGAGTAATACTTCATGTTATAGATATGTCTGCTCATGATGGTAGAGATCCATATCAAGACTATTTAGATATTAATAAGGAACTAACTAATTATGGTATGCGTTTGATGGAAAGACCAATGGTTATAGCTGCCAATATGATGGATGTAGATGGAAGTGAGTTGTATTTAGAGGATTTTAAAGCTAAATTAAATAATCCATATGCTGAAATTTTCCCAGTTAGTGCAATATCTAGAATTGGATTAGAACCACTTGTAAAAAGATTATATGAACTAGTTCAAACAACTCCTGAGTTTCCTTTATATGAAGAGGAGATTAAAGAGGTTAATTATGTATATGAAAACGAAGACGAAATTCTTATTAATAAGAAGGGCAATAATGTATACATAGTTGAAGGTAAGAAAGTTGATGACTTAATTGCTAAGATTAATACAACTACATTTGAAGGTATGAATAAAGTATTATCAATTCTTAATAAGCTTGGCATGGAAGATAAGTTAAGAGAAAAGGGTATTAATAATGGAGATACTGTAAGAATTGGTGATGTAGAATTTGAATACTTTGAATAATAATAGATAAAAATGCATATTCTTTTTTAGGAGGATATGTATAGTGAAATTTCATATAGTAAAATATGGTGAAGGCAAAGAAAAAATAGCTAAATTATATAATCTAGAATTAGAGGATATTACTAGGCTTAATCCCACGATTAATAATCGAGAGTTGATTGTTGGAGAGAAGATAAAAATTGGTGATAACAAAGAGTCTTTAATAGAAAATATTACTAAAATTTACTCTGATTCATCTAAAGATGAAAGTATAAAGGAAGAAATGTATATTTGTCCTCATTGCAAAAATATTATACTTATTCCTAAAAAACAAGAGCCTTAGGGCTCTTTTTACATTACATAATATTGCAATTGAGATTATAAAATGATAAAGTTAAGTGTAGGTGATAGTATGCAAGAAACATTTGAACTTGGTATAAATAATGTGTTTTATTGGATCATCTGGTTCTTTGAACTTTTAGGTGCTCTGGTTATGGTGGCAGGTGCTATTTATAGTTGCGTGAAATATGTTATTTGTCAAATAAAGCACAAACCATATTCGATTAAGGTTATGATAGGAAATTATATGTCTATAGGATTAGAGCTAATGCTTGTTGCAGAGGTGTTAAAAACTGTTATTACAAATAATAGAACCATGGAAGAGTTTATTATATTAGCTTCAATTATCTTACTTAGAGCAACTCTTAGCTTGCTTATTCATTGGGAGCTTAAGACAGAAGAAAAGAAAATGGATGTTGCGGATAAGAAAACTAAAAGACTTAAACAAGTTGATTAATACATAAAGGGGGAGTTTAAATGTATAAGGTTTATGTAGACAAGGTGTTATTTAATAAGGAAAAATCATGGAAGAATATTGCTAATGATGAGAAGTTTGAAGTTATTAGTTATACAGGATTCTCTGATTTAATTGTAAAATTAAATCTTGAGGATAATAACATTATCTATTTATTTGATTACTCTACAAGTAATGATTGTTATGAAAAGATTAGAGTATTAAAAGGTAAATTTGCTAGTTGTGCATTAAATGTGGTAAACAATGGTATTAAGCTAGAAGCAAAGCATTTAAATAGACTTGGTGTTAATGCTTCTTTAAAGGCAAATGATGCAAATGCAATTAGAGATACATTAAATAACTCTGCTAATTTAATTGATACTTTCAATAATGAAAGTTATGTTCATGTAGAAGAGCATGAATATAAAGATATTAGTGTAGTTAGTGTAATTGGAGCAAGTGGTGGAGTAGGTAAGACTACTATCGCTACTAATCTAGCTGCAAGTTTTGCTGAATTTGGTTTGAAGACTTGTTTAGTAGACTTTAGTTTACAATTTGGTGATGTAGCTATGTTTACTAATGTAAAGCCTAATTTTACTGTTTATGATATGTTATTAAATAAAATGGATTTTACTCCTAATTTGAATTTATTTATTGAACATGTAAATCCTAATTTATTTGTATTGCCTGCTCCAGTATTACCAGAACAAGCTGATTATATTACTAGAGCAATGGTATCTAAATTAATTCAAAATCTATCTACTTCATTTGATGTATTAGTGTTTGATACTCCAAGTATAGTAAATGATTTGTGTTTAGAATTGTATAAGTTATCTAAGCAAATCGTTATGGTAACTACTAAAGATTTAGCAGCACTAAAGAATACAAAATTGCAACTTGATATTTTAGATAAGTTATCATTAACTGATAAGATTAAACTTGTATTAAATAAGCATGATTCTCCTAAATTCATCGTTAAAAACGATGATGTAAGGAAGATGCTTAATGTGGATGTATTAACTACAATCCCTCATACTAATACAGTTACAGTTAACTCAATTAATATGGGTGTTCCATTTATTTACTCTTATCCAAAGGAGCCAATTAGTGATCACATTAGAGAGTTAATGTCTAAAGTTAGATATAATTGCATCGTGGGAGGATATGATGTTGAAAAGAAATAATTTTCCAATTATTTCTTTAGTTATAGTAATAATTGCATTATTATTTGGTTTGCTTTATTACATGATAATTTTATAAAAAGGTGAGGAAATCTCATCTTTTTTTACGTTTTTCCACTTTTTTGACACGATATATTCAAATTTTGAGTATTGACATAGTAAAATGGGGATAACAAGTTTTAAGAAAAGGAGGGATTTACTATGAAAACTTATAGCAATAGTTTAAATAGAATATTTAAAAGCCCTCTTTTTAAAGGTTTACTTATTGTTTTCGCATTTTTATTTATTTGTTTGATAAATAATGAAACAATTTATGCTTCAACAACCGAATGGGATTCTGGAAGTGGTGCCACTTATACAAATGGAGAAGTTAGATTGACTCGTGATGATGATCCTGTGTTTTATATATATGGTGATACTGATGGTTTAACTTTAGGTAATAACCATTTTGAAATGTATATAGATGGAGTATATGTTAATGAAATTGGTAGTTCATCATTAGATGGATCATATGAAAATGGATGGTTAAAGATAACTGTTAGTAGAACAGCTACGAGTATATCTGCATATGCAGGAAACAACCCTTCTTCAGGTAACAAAACATATGTGTATGCTACTATCCCATATAGTAAGATTGTAGGCAAACAAATAAAAGTCACCCATTTTACAAACTATTTTGGTCCTAGTTTTGAAGCAACTGTGGTTGATAAGGCACCTCCTAACATTACCGGCATGACACCTGGATACATATTGGATTCTTCATCTGATTGGACAAACGGAAGTGTTGCCATGTCAGTAAAAGGGGCAGAAGATGGGGCTGGAATAGGAAAGTATGAATATAGCTATGACAAGAGTACGTGGTATAATGATTGGGTTGACTATGACTACACAAAAAGGAGAGTTGATTATACGTATGCTTCAGGGGTATGGACTGCAGAGCGTAATAATTATGTCTATTTTAGAGCGTGTGATAAATTAGGGAATTGTAGCGGTGCTTCATCTACTTCATTGAGAGTAAGAATAGATACGACGGCGCCAAGTTCTTCTGTAACTGTTAATAATCCATCTGGTGGAAATTGGACTACTCAAGATGTGGTTTTAACTTTGAGTGGTGGCGCTGATTCTGGTTCTGTAATGAGTGGATTTTCTAAGTATCAGTATAGTTATGACAATTCATCTTGGACAGATGGAAGTGGATGGACTAAGAATGGTAATACTTGGAAAGGTACATGGAGTGCAGAAAGAAATGATATTGTTTATTTTAGGGTTTGTGACGTCGCTGGAAATTGCAGTTCTACTTCTGGTACTACAACTTATATTAGAATAGATAGAACGGCTCCAACACTTACAATTGGGAGCCCTTCTACAGGTGTGATAAGAGGAAGTGGAACAAGTACGGTTTATGTTTCTAAAGCTGGTGCCACTATATCTATATCGTTTACTGAAAATATTGGATTACAATATTATGATAGCACAAGCTATTACCGATATAAATGGTGTACTAGTAGTTCTTCATGTAGTGGAAGTTGGATATCTGTTGGTACATCTCGTGCTGCTACTTCTGTTAGTGGAACAGTTACAGCGCCAACAACTGGTGGTACACATTATTTGTGGATAGAGGGAGATGCTAGAGACCTTGCAGGAAATTATGTGAGCAATAGTACTAACGTTGGGGGGATAACTTCAAGTTCTGCTACAGATAGAAAATTTAATGTTTTAGTAGATACAGAGCATCCAGTATTATCTATAGGCAATGTATCAACTGGTATAACAGAAGGCAGTGGAACAAGTACAGTATATTATGCAGGATCAAACCAAGATATTTTCATTGACTTCACAGACAATGGCGCATTACTGTATTATGATTCAACTAGCTATTTTAGATATGGTTGGTCAACAAGCTCAACTTCTTCACCATCGTGGACATCAGTTAATGCTTCATCAGGCAATAGATCAATTACTAGAGTATATGGCTATGTTAAGACTCCTACTACTCAAGGGACACACTATTTGTGGATAGAAGGAGATGCTAGAGATTATATGGCTCATTATATGAGTAATAGTACAAACATAGGTGGTGTTGCTTCGACTGCTTCTACTAATAGAGTATTTAAATTTATTGTTGACACAACTGCTCCTACTCTTTCTATTGGAACCCCTAGTAGTGGTTCTGTTGTAGGAAGTGGAACAAGTACAACATATTATGCTCAATCTAATAAATCATTGACAGTGACATTTACTGATAATTATTATTTAATTAATCATACATCTACATCATATTATAGATATGGATGGACAACTAGTTCTACTAGTACACCATCATATACTTCAATAGGAACTTCACGAGCAAAAACTAGTGTATCTGGATCTATCACTACTCCTAGTACTGCTGGTGTGCACTATTTATGGATAGAAGGAGATGTTAGAGATGCTGCTAACATTTATATGAGTAATAGTACAAATATAAATGGAACTGGTACAACATCATCTTCTGCAAGAATATTTAAATTCATTATAGACAACACAGCCCCAACAATGAGCACATTTTATCCTTATGGTACTGTAGGGGATGATGGTTACAGATATGTAACAGGAAATTCATTCACTTTATATTCTTACTATTCTGATAATTATGGGGTAAAGACTGCAACTCTTCCATCTATATGTAGTACAAGTAGTACAACTACTGGAGTGAGCTCATCAACAAAATATATTACATCATCATGTAATACTTCTTCATATAGCGTTAGTTATACTACAAAGAGATCTCTTAGTATGACGCTAACTGACTATGCAGGAAATACAACAACCAGAACAGTGGATTATTATAAGATTGATACAACAAGAAAAGTTACAATAGATGATTTTAACTTAAAGGGTGTAGGCTCATACGCTGATGGATGGATAGGAAGTCAAGAAACTACAGGCGGGGGACTTATTCCTGTTTATGATTTGAGTAATGCTTCTTACTTGTCACCATATAAATATCTTTATATGTATGATGAATACAACTATTCATATTATGTTACCTTATTATCATGGGAAAGCCACAGTTCTGGTGATTCAGTTTATTATGAAGATACAACATATTTGTATGATATGTTCTATTATTTAAAAGATTCTGGATATTCTCCATGTATTGAATTTGGAGTTAAAAATATATATGGGCAAGAAACTTATTATTACTTATATGAATTATATTATGATTTTGATACACCATGGTTGGATATGTTTTCTATTAACTCTGGATCATATACATATGGAGACAATGGTGGATATTATTTCACAGGAGATTCTCTAGAACTATATTATGATATATATGATGACAGTTCTAATTTACATACAGATACAGTTCTGGTTTCATCTGGTATCACATATGATAAAAGCGATATGTATTATTATGGATATAATTACTATGGAAACTTGTATATAGACATTTCTGGCTTACCAGTTGATTTTACAAGTGAAAAATATATTTACTATTATGTATTTGATATTGCTGGAAATATGCATTTATATACGTTCTATTTCTATAAAATAGATTCCAGTAGAGATATAGGAATTAGTAATTTTGCAGTTAGAGGTAAATCTTCTAATGTAGATAATTATGTTGGTTCAAAAGCAATTACAGCAGGAAACGTTGCTCCAATATATACATTATCTAATACAACATATTTGAGCACAAAATATATGCAATTCTATGTAGGATTAACAAGTACATCTAGTACAACAAGTACGTATCGCTTTGTATATGCATATAGTACTGCTAATATAACAAGTACTATATCTTCAGGAACATATATTAATATTGCTAGTGGATATTCTGGAACAAGTACAACAGTAGATACATGGTATTCAAATATTGCAACAGGATCTACAAGATATGGAAAGATAATGTTCAAAAATATATATGGTAGAGTTACTACAGCGACAGTTTCAGTAATATTTGATTATACTGCCCCAACTATTTCTACTTTTACAGTTACTGGTAATAGTGGAGCAAGAACAGGATATACAAACACAAGAAATGTTACATATAACATAACAGCATCTGACACATACTTGTATGATTACTTTGTTTATCATACTGATGATAATTCACAAATGAGTTATTCTACAAGCAAGCCAACTTCAGGAACAATCACACAAACATATGAAGGAACACATGAATTGGGATTAAGAGTTGAAGATAGAGCAGGTAATGCAACATATTCATATTATAGTATAGTATTAGATACAGTTTTACCGACTGTCTCAATGTCAATTACATCAGGAACAGTAGGAAAGAATGGATATAGGTATGTAGTAGGAAACACAGCTAAGTTCAGTGTGTCATATACAGATAATACAAGTGGAGCATATTCAATAGGAGTTTCTACAGGATGCACTCATACACTAACTGCAGTTGTAGGATCAAAGAGTGGAACAGAAACATGTGATATAACATCTGATGCTATTAATTTTGATAGTAGGATATCACGTTCAATAACAGTGACAGATTATGCTGGAAATAGTAAAACTGCTTCTGTATCATTCTATAAAATAGATAATACTAGAAAGATAACAGTTAGTAATTTCTATGTAAGAGGAAGAGGAGCATTTGTAAATAACTGGATTGGTAGTAGATATACAACACAAGGAGATGTTGCAGCATATTACACAATGGGCAATTCTCAATACTTAGACGATAGTTATCTATATTTCAGCCCGACAGGAATGTCATCATTTATATATGCATCAAATGTGGCAGGAATAACAGACATAATTGCTTCTGGAAATTATGTTAATATAGTAAATGAGTATTCTTCATATACATCAGTAGATGAATGGTATGATTATGAATTGTACTATATTATGGATGAATATCAATATGAATATTACTACTATCCAAATATTGATTTCAAAAACATATATGGACAATATACATATACATATAGTGAAGATCCAATTATGATTGATGAAATAGATCCAGAGCTAAATTATGCATACTTTAGTTATGACTGTACAATAGGAACAAATGGAAGTTATTATACTTTAGGAAGCTATTTTGATATAGAAGCAGAATATTATGATTATTATGCTTATGATTATATGGTAACAGGTCCAAGTGGACTTACATATGATAATTCATATTCTGTATATCAAGATTCATATGAATATTTATATTTCAGTGTTGACTTAACTTCAGTTACTGTTAGCTTTGACACTGCAAGAACAGTTTGTTTCTATATTTATGACAATGCAGGAAATTATTCATCTTATTGTGAATCATTCTACAAGATAGATACAAGTAGAGACATAAAGATAGCATCATTTGGAGTTAAAGGATATAGTTCACAAACAAATAACTATATTGGACCAAAGTCATTAACAAGTGGTAAAGTTGCACCTATATACACATTAGAAAATGCTGATTATATCTATAATAATTATATGATGTTCTATGTTGGATTAACATCTAGTGGTTCAACAACATCTACATATAGATTTGTATATCAAACAAATAAGTCTAATATAGTTACAACAGTAACATCTGGAACATATATCACAGTAGCTAGTGGACATTCTGGAACAAGTACAACAGTAGATACATGGTATTCAAATATTGCAGATGCAGCTAGCAGATATGCAAAGATAACATTTAAAAACATATATGGTAGAATAGTAACTTCAAGCGTAAACATCAAGTTTGACTATACTTCTCCGACTATAACTGGATATTCAGTAACTGGTAATGCAGCAGCTCAAAATGGTTATACAAATCAAAGGGCAATTACCCTAAGTTACACTCCAGCAGATACTAATTTATACAGATATACTGTATATGATAATGGAACTCAAATTAAAACTGATACTACTAAAGTAACAAGTGCAACATTAGCAAATTCTACTAATGGTACTCATACAGTAAAATTAAGAGTATATGACAAGGCTGGTAACTATGTGGAAACATCTAAAAATATGATATTAGATACAGTTATTCCAGTATCTGAGTTCGAATTATCTGATAATAGAACAATAACTATGAACTTTAATGACTCATATATATCTACAAATAAGAGTTTAGGAAGTAAGTATTTGTACTACATGTCATTAAAGAGTAATGTAGATGTTAATGCGTTATCTCCAAGCGACTTCATTGTACCAGTTGGTAATGACTTGACCAATGCAAGTGACATTCCTATGAATATCGCAAAGCAAAAACATTACTTGTATGTAGTAACAAATGAAACTCCAAGAGATAGAGCTGGAAACTTCATAACATGTTATGATACAGCTGATAATATAACTCATCCAGCATATGACTTTGCGTTTAATGGATGTGTTATTAAAACTTTGGTTGAAGGTGATGAAAATTCTTCCAATGTTTCAATGGAGCCATCTAAATTTACTTCTAATAACGCTAATATTAACGATATGCAAGTAATTCATGTTGATGGAATGATAATTGTTACATTCTTTACAGAAACAACAGTATCATTCAATCTAGAAACAATTAATGATGCAATTTATGGAACTGGATATGCAATTCAAACTATCAATAATAATAATACATATACATTTACAAAGTCTGGAGTATACCATGATGTATTGGTATCAAAGATCGCTACTAACCAAAAGTCAAATGCTAATGAATTGTTAGATTTAGTTATCGTGATTGCAGCACCAAATGTTGCAGATAATGCGGCAGTAAATGATATGGTAATTAATGAAGGTGAAGAATTAGGAAATATAGCAGTAGCATTTATTAGTGATATTGAGTTTAGTGTAGATACAATCATTACTTTAGACGGAATTAAGGTTAAGGAAGTAGATGCAAATAGACCTGGAGTATATGAAGTTAGAAGTATAGCTAGAGATATTATGGGAAGAGTAAATAAAGTTAATAGAACAATAGTAGTAAAAGAAGGAGTTAAAGAAGAAGTAGAAGTTAAAGTAGAAGAAATAAAAGAAACTCCTGAAGTTATTACTCCTGTAGTAGTAAATAATGCTCCAGTAGAAGTTCAACCTGAAGTTAATACTAATAGAAAAGTAGTAGAAAATATTCAAGTTGA
>JAFWYE010000004.1 GCA_017517765.1 Bacilli bacterium
AGTCACGAGTACCAGGGAAACACGAGTTCTACACATATTTTAAAGCCCTCTAGAGCCACGAACAATTAAAAATAGTATAACAATACCCGAGTTACGAAAAGTGTCTAAAACCACCCTTAAAACGAGTATTATTGAAGATACCAAAATCAATGCTATTTGATGAGCATTATACGAAGTAATTCTAGCGTTGCCTGTTTAATCTTTAAGCTTTCGAAGTAAACATTACCTAGTTTATAGTTCTTAACAAATATCTTCCAGCATGAATAATTTTTAGCTTCTGATATAAGCATTGTATTAGGTGTTTGATCATCTTTAGTACAAGCAAAGAATTGAACATTAGGATTATAATCTTCTGATACAAATATTTTACCTACATTAAAATCAAACCATACACCATATAATTTATTTTGAAATTGAAAATAAAATGAACATTTAGATGTTCCTGTTTTCTTTTCAACAAATGTTTTATTATCTAATCTAAAAGTATTATTAATAGCATAGTCACCAAACTCAGTGCCTTCAATTAATTTACCAAAGGAACTATTCTTTTTAGCATTTAAAAATTCTTCAGATGATTCTATGTAGTTAACTAGAATAAGTCCGTCTTTAAATGTTTTAATATCAGATCCATAAGGTAGTGATAAATCAAAGTATATAAAATAAGGATTAGCTATAGTAACAGCATTAGCTAACATAAATATTTTAATATCACGTAGTCTACCAATAGTTTCAATTAAACCAAGTAAGCTTTCTACTTCATTCTTAATATAATGTTTTTGTCCTTCTTCTAATATAAACTCATCAAATATTATATATTTAACTTTAGAGAAGTTAGAAGATTTTAGATCTTGAGCTGTTGATAAAGTAAAAGCATAACCACATTGTTTGTCATCTATAAAGAATGAATCACCTTTAGTATAAAGTTTATGTCCTGGAAATTCTTCATTTTTGTTTAGTGCTTCAAAGAATTTAGGAACAGACTTTTTTAAATCTGATTTATATCTTCTAATATATGCAAATTCTTCACCTTTTTTAATAAATTGTTTAGTTACGAATTTAGAAGCACTATAAGTTTTACCAATTCCACGACCACCTATTAATATATTAAGGAAAGCATTATAAGATAAAACTTTAGTCAAGTCATAATACATTATATAACACCTTCCTTATTTAAAAGTGATAATATAAAGTTATATTGCAGATAACTAATCAAAATCATACCTGGTAGATTCTTCACCTATAGTTATCCAGGTAGAGTTACAATATATTAAACTTTACATTTCACTATAATTATTATATCACAAAAGGAAAAAATTATCAATAATTTACATTGTAAAAATAATTTGTAAAATTTTTTAAAAATTTTTTGAAAAATTATTGACAATATTTTTTCTATGTGTTATTATTAAATTGTCAATAGAGAGGAGTTGACTAAAAATGAAAGAAGATAACAAAAAGAAACTTGTTAAATATTTAAGAAAGGAATATTCTAGAGAACTTGAAAAATATGAAATGGTTAATCATAAAATATCTGTTCAACACGAGTTTAAAGAATTAGATCAATTAAAGATAAAGTTATATAGAAAAGTTGAACAAGATCATCTAGAGAACATGTTTCAATTATCTTTATTAATAGAATGGGTTGAAAGATTATGATAGCATTAGTTATAATATTAATAATGATTATGGCATTTATATTGGTTACAATTTATGCAGCTGCAAAAATATCAGGACAAATATCTGAAAATGAAAGGAATAAGTAATATGAATAAATATAAATTTAAGTTATTAACTTCAACAGGATTAGGATGCGAATATTTTTATTGCTATGGTGATGAGCATTTTGAACAATGGTTAAAAAGAAAAAATATAAAATATGAAATAGATAAAAAAAGTATAAATAGATTTAATAAACAAAAAGAAGTATTAGATAAGATAAAAGATATATATGAAAATTCTAATAAAATGGAATATAAAAAAGAAAGGTTTATGCAAGATTTAACATTAGCAGACCAAATGTATAAATCATTGGAGGAAATAGAATAATGGACTATATATTAAATATATTAAAATTTATGATACAAGACAAAGTTAGTTTTGTAGATATAGGAAGAATAAAAATACATAAATTATTTGATAAAGATAGTAAATACAATAGATTTGAAATATTAATAGATAAAAAATATTTTAAGGAGAAGAATAATGATAGTAGATTTTGAATTAATAGAATATTTAGATTTTGTAATGGGATTTATTACATGTGGAGCATTCTCATTAACATTATATTTAATATTAACAAGGAAGGGAAGAAAATAATATGAAAAGAATTAAATGGGGAAATGTGTTAAAATTAATTATATTCTTATTTTGTATAGGATTAATAATATATGATTTTTATATGCTAACAATTCATAGCTTTATAACAGGTAATTTATTATCTTGGAGCTATTTAGGATTTATAACATTTTGTATATCATTTATTATTGCTGGTAAAATATATTCAGATTTTACTAGAAACTAACTTTATAGTTAGTTTATAGGTAATAACAAGTCAATTCCTATTTTGAAACTCATATTATGTTATTACCTATAAAGTGTCTATAAGGTCACTAGAAAGGAGTAGAAGGTATGAAAAACGAATTTTATAAACAAATTAATGAAATCTTTATTAAACATCCAAATGAAAAAGATGAATATAGAGATTTATATGAATGTGTTCAACTAATTCTAAAAGCTATAGATCTTCAAGAACAAAGTAATGAAGTAAATAAAAAGCTTAATGAATTAAATTCAGATAAGAAAGAAGAAAAATAATGAAAATCTGGGTAACATTTATGAATACTGAAACTAAGAGATGTTTTACAAGATATTTTGAATCTCTTAGAGAAAAAGAAAAATATCTTAGAAAAATGAAATATTTTCTATTACATGATAAATTAATATTAATAGAAGATTCAACTGATATTGTATATGAAAGAAAGGAAAAATAAATATGAATAATTATACATTAATTGGAAGATTAGTAAAAGATTTAGAAGTTAAAGAAAGTGAAAATAAAAAGAAGTATGGATATATTACTGTAGCAGTAAATAGAACATATAAAAATGCTGAAGGTAATTATGATACTGATTTTATTGATATGATAGTATGGAATGATATTGCTGAAAGAATATCAGAATATTGTCATAAAGGTGACCTTATCGCTGTAAATGGTAGAATTGAAACAAGAATGATTACTGCACAAGATCATAATGAAAAAGTTACATCACTTGTTTGTGATAAAGTAACATTTTTACAAGCAAAGAAAAATGAAGAAGAAAGCAAGTAATTACTATGAATGATGTAGTAATTAAGGGTTTTGGTGAATTAAATAATATTAGAAAAAGTAAACAAAGTATATATACATCTATTCAAGATGAGAAGGTTATATTTAACCTTCTCAATACTGAATGTGATTTCAAATTAAACGAATGTGAAAACAAAGAAATAAAAGTAAAAGATACATTAATAAAAGTTATTGAAACTCCATCTGATACAGGTGAAGTAGTATTTAAAAAGATTACAATTTTAATAGATGTTGATAATAAAAGTTATGTAACAGCAAGTAAAATGTTTGCTAATCAACTTTTAGATTTAATATCTTCAAATGAAGAATTAAAAGGGTTTACTATAAAAATTATTAAAAGAAGTGTTAAAAATTCACCAAATAAAGCATTAGGATTTGAGCTAGTTTAGGTGAACTAGCTCTTTTATTTTAGAAAGGAATAAATATGAGAATTAAATATGAAACAATTACTTTAAAAACAATACTTAATTTAGTAGATCTATTTCCAAATTATGATATTATTTGTGATGGTGATACTAAAGAAATTGTATTTAAAGAAAAAGTTAAAAATTAGAAGGGTGGTGTTTACAAATATGGCAGCAAAGGTTTATAATGATATTAACGATAGCAACTACTATGTTGAACTTGATAAAATAAAAATATACTTCTCAAGTGAATTTAATAAAGAAAGATTTTTAAATGGTTATGAAAACTATGTAAAAGAAGAAAATCTTAAAATTCAAAATAAATATAAAATAAATATAATTGCAAATTATTATTTATTATTCTCATTTTATAAACGAATTGAAAAAAGGGGATTCAGAATAATAAATAAAGTAACTGGTGCTGAAATAAAAGAAAACTTAACATTTGTTATAGGATTATAAGAAGGGTAGGTGTCATTTATGGCTGATAATTTAATAAGATGGAAAAAAGGTGATTATGTAAGACTTGGTAGAGCAATAAATAAATTTAATAAAGAAGTAAAAACTTTAGAGAAAGAAGGATATAATTATTTACCTGAAGTAAAGAGTTATCAGTCTATAAAAGAGAACATCTATACTAGAAAAGAACTTAATAGATTAATTAATTCTATGAAAAAATTTACAATAGAAACAGC
This sequence comes from Bacilli bacterium, assembly GCA_017517765.1. Lineage (GTDB taxonomy): Bacteria > Bacillota_I > Bacilli_A > RFN20 > DUOF01 > RGIG6178. Next base: position 4,446 of record JAFWYE010000004.1, read on the forward strand.
TAAAGAAATAGAAACACCTTCAGGATTAAAATTAACTTCATGGGAATTTAAAGAACTAAAACTTGCAAGAAATAGAGCAAGAAAATTTTTAGAAGGTAAATTAGAACAGCAAGAACTTGCTAATCCTTATGCTAAATATGGGCTTGAAACTAAAGAAATAGAACAAACTAAAAAGACTATATCTAGTTTAGGTAGATTAGAAACTGCTACACCTGGATTTGATTTAAACAGAATAATGGATAGAATTAAAAGATTAGGAAGTTATGATATAACAATGAAGAAAGCAGATCAATATAGAAAAAATTACATGGAAGCACTAGAACACATGAGTAATTATGAAAATTATGATCTATTAAAAGAAAAACTTGAATCAATAAAAAATCCTGAACAATTCTATGAACTTGTATCAGAGAATACAACTTTATCAGATTTATTTGAATATTACAATGATAGTCCAGAAGCTCAAACTTATGGTGGATTTGATAATAATCAAGCAGCTTTTAATAAAGCATTAAGAGAACTTGGAATATTAGAAGATATAGAACTTATTGATTTATCAGATCAAGTAGTTCATTTAGAGTAATGAATTATACAGCAGATTTTGAAACAGCCACATGGCTAGAAGATTCTAGCTATGTTTGGGCTTGGGCTGTATCTGAAATAGGTAATGAAGATAATATTAAAATAGGTAATACTATTGATTCATTTATGCAATTTGTAGAAAATAATAAAAATAGTAAATATTATTTTCACAATTTAGCTTTTGATGGAACATTTTTACTTGATTATTTATTTAAACATGGTTTTGAATTTATAGAAGATAAACAAGATAAGAAAGATAAAACATTTACTACTTTAATAAGTGATTTAGGAATGTTTTATACAATAGAAGTATATTTTAAAGTAAAAAATAAAAGTGTTAAAAAAGCAACTTTTATTGATTCACTTAAAATAATCCCTTTTTCAGTGTCTGGAATTGCTAAAGCTTTTGGACTTCCAATATCTAAATTAGAACTAGATTATAATAAACCACGAGAATTAGGACACATTCTAGAGCCTGAAGAAATAGAATATATTAAAAATGATGTTAAAATAGTTTCAATGGCTTTAAAAGTATTATTTGATGAAGGACTTAATCATATAACTTCTGCAAGTAATGCTCTGCATGATTATAAAAAAGGATATAAAGAAGATAAATTTAGTAAACTTTTTCCAACTATTCCTTTAGAAATAGATAAAGATATAAGACAAGCATATAAAGGTGGTTTTACTTATCTTAATCCAATTTATAAAGAAGTAGATGTAGGTGAAGGTGAAGTATTAGATGTAAATAGCTTATATCCATCTGTTATGAGATATGAATTACTTCCTGTAGGTTATCCTATTCCTTATGATGGAAAATATGAAGATGATCCTGATTATCCTTTATATATTCAGATGATTACATGTTCATTTGAAGTTAAAGAGAATATGATTCCAACAATTCAAATTAAAGGTAGTTATTTTTTAAGTAATGAATATTTAAAATCTTCAGATGGTGATATTGTATGTTTAGTATTAAGTAATGTAGATCTAAAATTATTTTTAGAACATTATAATGTATATGAACTTGAATATATTCGTGGTTATAAATTTAAAGGTAAGCATGGATTATTTGATAATTATATAGATAAATGGACTGAAAGAAAAATAAAAGCAACTAAAGAAGGTAATAAAGGTCAAAGAGCATTAAGTAAACTTATGCTTAATGCTCTTTCAGGTAAATTTGCAACAAGTAAAGAAATACAAAGTAAATTACCTTATTATGATGAATTAGATGAACTTATTAAATATGAATTATCTGATATAGAACTTGTAGATGGTCTTTATTTACCAATAGGAATATTTATTACTGCTTATGCTAGGAATAAAACAATTAGAACTTCTCAAGCTATTAAAAGCTATTCTATTGATAAATATGGTAAAGATATGTATTGCTATTCAGATACTGATAGTGTGCATACCTTACTTCCAATAGATGAGTTAACTAAATTTTGTGAAATAGATGATGTAAAACTAGGAGCTTGGAAGCATGAATCACATTTTACTAAAGCAAGATTTATAAGGCAAAAATGTTATTTAGAATTTATAGATGATGAAGTTAAAATAACATGTGCAGGAATGCCACAGTCTTGTTATAAATATGTTGAATGGGAAAAATTTAAAACTGGTTTTACTTGTCCTGGTAAACTTATATTTAAAAGAGTTAAAGGTGGAGTAAAATTAATTGAAACTGAATTTACTATTAAAGGTGATAAAAGACTATTAAAGAACATAAAGACTTTTTAACAAAAATATGATATAATATAATAAAGAAAGGGTATATGCTTATGAGTGAAATTATTAAAATGATTAGTAATAGTAAAAGTGTAAAAATTCTTATTGTTTGTATAATACTAGATGTTGTATTTGGTATTTTAAGAGCATTAAAAGAAAAGAAAATCAATTCTTGTATTGGTATTGATGGAATAATAAGAAAAGTAGGAATGATTTTATCTATTGCATTTTGTTTTGTAATAGATTATATTTCACATTTTAATTTAATAGGATTTTTACCTGAATCCATTACTGAATCACTTCATTTAGGTCAATGTGGATTAGCATTTATATTTAATTCTTTATATATTGTATTTGAAGGATTAAGCATTTTAAAAAATATGATTAAATGTAAAATGCCAATTCCTAAAAAATTACAAGAGTATTTAGAAAAACTTTTGTATGAATTTACTAATGAAAATAAAGAAAAGTAGGTGATTTTATGAAAGAATTATGCTTTGACATTTCTACATGGCAAGGTGGAATTAATTATAATGAAATAAGAAATAAAGTTAATTATTGTATATTAAGAGCTGGTTTTTCAACTACTAAAGATAATCAACTTGATAATCATTACAATAATTTACAAGGACTTAATTTAGGTGCTTATTGGTACACTTATGCTAAGAATACTGATGAAGCAAGAAAAGAAGCAAGAAAGTTTTTAGAAGTAATAGGTGATATGAAATTTACATTACCACTTTACTTAGATATAGAAGATCCATCTTTAAATGGACTTTCTAGATCTACATTAAATGATATAGTAAATGCTTTTGGTGAAATAATTGAAAATGGTGGATATTATTTTGGAGTATATACTAATCTAAACTGGTATAGAAATAAATTATCTGGTAATGAATTAAATAAAAAATATGACTGGTGGATAGCATGTTGGGGTGATAATCCACCTAGTCCAAGCTATGGAATTAATTATGGAGTATGGCAATTTACTTCTGGGTATAATGTTGCAGGTACTAGAGTAGATGCAAATTATGTTTATAAAGATTATCCAACAATTATTAAAAATGCTGGATTAAATCATTTAGATCCTGAACCTACTCCAACTCCTACTCCAACTCCAGAAAGACTAAAAGTAGGTGATATTGTTAAAATTATTGGAACTGGTAACGGTTCTAGTATGGGTAATAGTATTACTGCTTATGGAATAGGTTATATAAGACAAATAGTTGATATATGGGAAGGTAGACCTTATCCATATCAAGTAGGTAAAGATTCTGTAACAACAGGATTTTATAAAGAAGAAGCTCTTCAAAAAATGTAAAGGGGTGGTTTATTTTATGGCTTACACTCCTAGATTAAATTCTAATGGAATGGCTAATAATTTTCACTGGTATAGTAATGATAATCCTTACTATGCTACTGGTTATGGAATGCCTAACTGTACTTGTTATGCTTGGGGTAGATTTTGGGAAATAGGTGATCCACTTAATACAGGTGTGCATAAACCTAATCCAAGAGAATTACCAGGTTATTATGATGGTGGTGCTTGGTGGAATAGAGTAGATAGAACAGTATATCAAACTGGATCTACTCCTAAATTAGGTGCTGTAATATGTTTTTCTGATAATAATGGTGGATCTGGACACGTTGCTATAGTAGAACAAATTAATAATGATGGAACTATAGTAACATCAAATTCAGCTTATGGTGGAACATATTTTTATACACAAACATTAAGTTCAAGTAATAACTATGCTTGGTCACATTATACATGTCAAGGATTTATATATAATCCTTATGGTGATAGTCCTACTCCACCAACTCCTTCTACTTCAGATAAGTCAAAATTTCCTTGGGCTATATATTTACGTAGATATAGACAAAGGTACAAACGTTGACTATTTAATATAAATATGTTATAATAATAGAAAGAAGGTAATAATATGAACTTTGATGAAATTCTAAACTCAATAGATGAAAAGTTAGATAAAGAAACATTTAGTTCTATATCAGATGATATTGCTAATCTAATGAGTTATAATGAAGCTTTAAATAATGATATTAAAGCTAAAGAAGAAAAGATAGATAAACTTCAAAAGAAAGCTGATATGTTAGTTGAAGCAAATGGAAACTTACTTCAAAAAGTATCTGCTGGAGTTGAAGAAAAGAAACAAGAAAAAGAAGAAGAAAAACCAAAAATAGATCTTAGATCTGCTTTTGATAAAAATGGAAACTTTATTAAGTAATATTCTGTTTTTCATATATTCTCCTAGCTGCTTTATAAGCAGCTATGGACTATTTGTTATATTTATACGTAGTTCCTTTAAGGTCTACATAACTATTATAATTTTATTAACCTTTAAAAATTTTTTCATAACAAATACAAAATCCTATTTTATTTTGACTCTATAACAAATAGTCTATAGGTGTTTATAAGACACTAATTAAGAAAGGAAGGTGATATATTCATGAATCCATCTCAAGGACTTATTACTTCTTTAAATGCAATTAGAGAAGCTTCAGTATCTGAAGGAACTATTTATCATCAATATTTACCAATAGTTGATGATAATACTGATATAGCTGCTTTTGGAACTCCAATATTAAATAACACTCCTGTTATGAATGAATTTATGAATAGACTTGTAAACAGAATCGTTTATACAAGTTTTGAAAACAAGTATTTTAATAATCCATTACAAATACTTGAAGGTGACCGTATTCCTCTAGGATATGCTGGTCAAGAAATTTACGTAAATCCTGCTAAAGGTAGACAATATGACGTAAATGATTTTGCTGGTTTACTTGTTAAATATGAAGCTGATGTTAAAGTTCAATATACTTCAGTTAATATGGATTTACAATACCCAGTAACAGTTTCAAGACACAAATTAAAACAAGCATTTGTATCTTGGGATTCATTAGACAATTTCGTTATGGAATTATCTAATAGCTTATACAATGGTGCATACATTGATGAATTTAGATTTACTAAAGGATTAGTTAGTTCTGCTTATGCTTCTAACCAAGTTCAAGTTAGAACAATTAGTGCTATTTCATCTGAAGCAACTGCTAAAACATTTGTACAAACTGCAAGAGAATTATTCTTAAATATGCAATTACCTAGTACAGAATATAATGCTTGGGCTAAAGTTGGTGGTTATGGTAAAGATATTCTTACTTACTCTAGACCAGAAGATATTGTATTCTTAATCAGAAATGATGTAAGAGCATACTTAGATGTTAATGTACTTGCTGAAGCATTCAATATGAGTAAAGCTGACTTATTAGGTAGAATTATTCCTGTTGATAACTTTGATCAATATGATGATAATGGAACTAAGATATTTGATGGATCTGCTATTATTGGATTCATAGGTGATTCTAGTTGGTTTAGAATTAAAAGACAAGATATGTATCTTGATGAGTTCTACAATGCTAACAATAGAACATGGCAATATTATCTTAACCTAACTAAGATGTATAACTATTCATTATTTGCAAATGGTGTTGTTCTTGCTACATCTGCTCCATCAGTTGATATAGTTTCTATGAAATTTACTGATACAGCTGGATTAAGTGTTGAAGCTGATGATACTATTGAATTACATATAGAAACAACTCCATTCCCAGCTAATGCAACTATTACTTATAGTTCAGGAACTGTTGCTAAAGCTACTGTTGCTGCTAAAGAAGGTAATAATAAAATAGCTGTTGTAACTGGTAAAGCTGCTGGTACTTCAGTAATTACTGCTACTGCTGGTAATGTAACAGCTACTTATACAATCACTGTTACAGGTGAATAATCTAATAAGGGTTAAGGATTTAATTCCTTAGCTCTTATTTTTGTATAATAAGGGTGAAACCTATAAGGTAAGGGAACAGGTCAACGATCATTTAATTTTAGCTGTTTGAAGGATAGGCAAGGATCGTTAAATAAATTAAGGAAGGTGATTTTATGATAACACCAAATACAGATATAATTTTATATAAAACTCCAATAGAGTTAGATAACTTAAATCAATTAAAATTTGATAATTTTAATTCACAATGGGCTTGGTTTAGTAGTTTACCTAGATTATTTCTAGATGACGCAACTTTTCAAAGAAAAGATGGTGTTATCAGATTTCCAACTAATGACCAAATAACTTATGATGATTTAATTCAATATAACTATTGTACTTATAAAAATGAGAACTATGGACCTAAAGTATTCTTTGCATTCATTAAAGATATTAGATATATTAATGATGGAATGTGTGAAATAGAAATAAAATTAGACGCATGGCAAACTTGGCAAAATGATATAACAATTAAAAAGTCATTTGTAGAAAGAGAACATGTTAATGATGATACATTTGGTAAACATACTATTCCAGAAGGATTAGAAACTGGTGATTATATGTATCAACCAAGTAATGCTGATACAGATGAAAATCATGGTGGATGGGATTCTTTAGTTACTAAAAGTAGAATTGTATTTGCTATGAGTGATCCAGGTCATACAGGTCAAGGTTTTGATCCTCCCGCAGGAACTAGATTATATAATGGTGTTTATAGTGGATTAAGATATTTTATTATGAAAGATGGTGATTCTGCTTACTATTATATTCAAGACTTGATGAGAATGTCAGGAAATAAAATTGAAGGATTATATGCAATATTTATGGCTCCAGAAGATTTACTTGACGTTGATGAACAAACAGAATGGGATTCAGAAACTGTAAATATTGATGACCATATATATTACTATTATTTTCATCAATTAGCATATTCTGATAGTAAAAAATATTTACAAAATTGTTTTATTAAAGATAGAAGAATATGTGGATTAAATTATAGACCACGTAATAATAAAGTTTTATGCTACCCATATAGATACATAACAGTTACAAATAATGCTGGTCAAACAAACCATTATAAATATGAATATTTTAAAGATAATAATCGTGCTGGTGGTTATTATTGTGGATTTGGTATTGATGGAGCTATTTCAATAGGATGTTCTATCAAATTATATCCTGTATTATATAATAATCCTGAAGTAGCTATAGAAGGTTTACATAGAAATTATATGGAAGGTTTAGACTGCTATAAGTTCCCAACATGTGGATGGCTTACAGATCCATTCTTAAACTGGATTTCACAAAATGCTGTAAACATAGGCTTAAGTACAGCTGCAAGTGCAGCAGGAATTATTGCTGGTGTTGGATTACTTGCTACTGGTGCTGGTGCTAGTGTAGGAGTTGCTTCTATTGGTGCTGGTGTTTCAGGAATAACTTCAACTATAGCAGAAGGTTATAAAAAATCTTTAGAGCCAGATACTGCTCATGGAGGTAGTAATCAAGGTGATTTAAACTTTTCAGCTAAATTAGGATTTACTCCTTATTGTAGATCTATTAAAGATGAATATGCTAAAATTATTGATGATTACTTTACTATGTTTGGTTATAAAGTTAATAGTTTAAAAGTTCCTGAATTACACTCTAGATTAAATTGGAATTTTATTAAGACAATAGATATAAATATTATTGGTGATATTCCACAAAGTGATTTACAAGAAATTAAATCATTATTTAATAATGGTATTACATTATGGCATAATCCTAATACATTCTTAGATTATTCTCAGTCAAATTATATTATTTAATGAAAGAAGGTGTTTAAATGGGAAAAACACAAAAAAGACAAAATTTTAAGTGGACTGATTCAGCAGTCGTTAACAATGCAACATACTTTGATTACTTAAATAGATTTGAAAGATTAGCAAGATCAATATTTGAATGGGTTAATCTTCCAAAATCTATGAATGCTAGATGGTTAGAGAGATGTTTATTTTATAAAGGAACAGCTGCTCTACTATATGATGAAAAATATGGATTCATAAATACAAATGCTGCTTCTGCAGGTTATGTTAATGTTTATGGACTTCCTACTAAACTTAATTGCTATTCGTATGAATTTCAACAAATGAGAAATTTATACACAGGTTTTAACGAACTAGATTCTGAAGAAGAAATTGAGAATAAAAAATCAAATGAATGTATTTTAGTTATGAATAACTGGGAATGTGTACCTACATTCTCTACTATGGAATTATTTGCATATAGATTATATGAAGCTCAAAGAACTTGTGATACTAATATCAAAGCTCAAAAAACTCCAATAATGGTTGTTGTAGATGAAAAACAAAGGTTATTAATGGAAAATTTATATAATCAATATGATGGTAATCAGCCATTTATATTTGGTGATAATGGTCAATTATCAACAGATATAATGAAATCAGTTAATACTAATGCTCCATATATTGCTGATAAAGTAACAGAATATAAAAAAGAAATATGGAATGAAGCTTTAGAATATTTAGGAATAAATACAATGGCTATAGAAAAGAAAGAAAGATTAATAACAGATGAAGCTTCATCTAATAATGAACTTATTAATCTTAATTTACAGTCTTTTCTTGCTCCTAGACAAGAAGCTGCAAGACAGTTTAATGAATTATTTGGATTAACTGGAACTGATAAAGAAATATCTGTTAGAGTTAGATCAGATTTATATAATGTTATTAAAAATGAATTATCAACAGTTAAAGACTTCGACTTTGATAATGATGGAATACTTGAAAAAGAAGAAATAGAAAAAGAAGGTGAAATAGATGGCTAAATATACTTTTGAATTAAGAGAATTATTTGATCCTATTAAATTCTCACCTACTCTATTTACTAGAGAAAATGTTGAAGAATGGTTTAAAGACTATGAATTAACTGATTATCTTACTCCAGAACAAATTGGGACTATTGAAGAATTTGGTATCTGGAATAAAGATAAACTTGCTAAAAAGATAGTAGATCATTATTATATGAGAGAATCAGGATTTGAAACTATTGGTTTATTTAAACATTATGCTAAAGTAACTATGCAAGAATTAATGGAAAAATATCTTCCTCTTATATATTCTGCAAGTATTAAATATGATCCACTTGTTAACGTTGATTTTACTGAAACTTTTGAAAGAGAAGCTGAAAATAGTAATGTTACATCTTCAAGTGGTAACTCTACTTCTAACACAAATAATACTTCTTCTGGATTAACAGTTAACTCTGATACTCCACAAGGACAAATAAGTAAAAGTGCTATTCTTCAAGGTGAATATGCTTCTTCTACTTCTGCTTCAGAAACTGAAGGTAATATAACAGATACAACTGAAACAACTTCTGATTCTAGTGCAACTGGCAATACTAACGAGAATTATACTAAGAGAGTTAAAGGTAATTCTGGTGTTAGTGCAACAGCTCAAAAGATGGTTGAGCAATATAGACAAAATATCATTGCTATTGATAGTCAAATAATAAAAGAATTAGGTATTCTTTTCATGGGACTTTATTAATAAGGTTAAATATGATATAATATAATAAAAGGAAGGTGAAACTTATGGACTTAAAAAAGGTCGAAACTATTAAGTCATTTACTAGATTTTTAATGACTATTGGTGAATTACCTAGCTCTTATCTAGTATCAATGACTTATGAAGAACAATTACTTTGGTTTTGTAATTTCTTACAAAATACAGTTATACCTACTGTAAACAATAATGCTGCTGCAGTAATTGAACTTCAAGAATTTGTTAGTAATTACTTTGAGAACTTAGATGTTCAAGAAGAAATTAATAACAAATTAGATGAAATGGCTGAATCTGGTGAATTAACTGAAATAATAGCAGAATATTTAAGTTTAGCTGCTTTATTCTGTTATGATACTATTGCTGATATGGCTGCTTCAGAAAATTTAGATGATGGATCATCTGTTTACTGTCTAGGTAAAGATACTTATAATGATGGTAAAGGTGCATTCTATAAAATAAGAGAAATAACATCTGGTGATACTGTAGATGGTTATAATATAGTTGCTATAACTAATAATGTTACTATAGTTGGTGAAAGATTACCAAACTATGAAATTAATCAAATTAATAGCACTTTAGAAACATTAACTGAAACTACTATACCAGCTATTCAAGATGATATTAGTACAATTAATAACACTACTATTCCAGATATTCAAGATGATATTACTACTATTAATGAAACTACTATTCCAGGTATTCAAGATGAAATAAATACTATTAATGAAACTACTATACCTAATGCTGTTGAAGATTTACAAGAACAAATAGATGACTTAAAAAGTGGTAAAAAGATGATTGTAATAGGTGATAGTTATAGTAATACTAATCAATCTGATGGACCACTTTGGTACACTTATATAGCTAATTGGCATAATTTAGCAGCATATACTACTGCTTCTGATGGTGTTGGTTATGCAACAGGATCTAATACATTCTTAGCTCAATTACAAACTGCTTATAATGATTCAACTTTAGATAATGATGATGTAAAAGAAATATATATTTTAGGTGGTTTAAATGATATTGGTAATACTGGATTAAATTATAATGACTTTTATACTGCTGTTAGTAACACATTAACTTATGCTATAACTAATTTTCCAAATGCTATGATCTATGTAATAGGAATATTACCATTCCAATTTTATAATTTCTATTCTGGAAATAGTTGCTTATCTGATTCTCAAAGATCTTATAATTTACAGTCATTTTTAAGTTATGCTTGTGCTGAAAATTTAGGAAGAGTTGTATTTAGAAATGGTGAATATTTAGGATTAAATATTCCAGGATATTTTAAAACTCCTAACTTATCTAATCAATGTCACCCTTCAGCACTAGGACAAAAAGTTATTGCTAACTTTGTTGAAAATGGTGAAAAGCAATTCGGATTTACTACAGCTGAAAATAATTGTAACTTAAAAAATACCCCACTTACTACAACAAATAGTAACGGTACAGTAAGTATCAACTCTGTTCAACAAAATAGTATTGGTATTGATATTTCTAATTATGATAATACGCAAGATTTAAAAATTAGTATGAGTGGATTACCTATGTTATCTGGTTATTTTCCAGTTACTGATGAACAAGGTCATTGTAGTTTTATGTATAGATGGCCACAAGATAATACATTAAATCTTAATCCTGGCTCTGGATTAAATAGTGGTAGTCTATTCTTAACTATTCCATGGAACTTAGGCGACTAAGTTCCACGTGGAACATCTGAAATCTTCGTGATTTTAGTATCTTCAATAATACTCGTTTTAAGGGTGGTTTTAGACACTTTTCGTAACTCGGGTATTGTTATACTATTTTTAATTGTTCGTGGCTCTAGAGGGCTTTAAAATATGTGTAGAACTCGTGTTTCCCTGGTACTCGTGACTTGGGGAATTCGGAGTTCTTTTTGTTACTCTCGCACATACTTT
>JAFWYE010000005.1 GCA_017517765.1 Bacilli bacterium
AACATCAGCAGCCTTAGTATATATTCCTCCACCAACTCTGGCAAATAAAGCAATAAATGAAGCTCCTAATCCATACCCTGTAACCACATGAGCAGCAGTTGCTATCTCTTTAGTAATACAAGAGAAAATAAGGAAAGTTAGAGTTAATCCTAACATACTAAATCCTACAACACTAAGACCTAAAACAGAACCACCATTGAACGCTACTTTTAATGCAGCAGACATTCCCTTATCTTTGGCGGCACTTGCAACTCTAGAATTAGATTTAGTCGCAGCAATCATTCCAATATATCCAGCAAGAGCACTAAGTGTAGCACCACAAACAAATGCCAAACTAGCTTGTAAGCCAATACCTTCAGCATTTTTTAAAGCAGGAATAAACCCTAATACAGCAAGTAATATAGCTACCCCTGCTACAAATATAGCAATTACTTTATATTCTCTTTTTAAAAATGCCATTGCCCCCTCATGAATATAGGAAGAAATCTCCTCCATTTTCTTATCTTCTACCTTAAGCCTTTTATTTCTTCTGTATAATACAAAAGCATATAAAACAGAAATAAGTGAAGCAGCAATTGCAATATATAAATAATTAATATATTCCATTTTTATCACCCCAATAACTTCATTGTAAAATTAATATACTTTTTTTAAAAGTAAATCACTAACATTTAATAAAAAAGCCAAGTTATACTTGGCATTTTAATTATTCAGTAGGTTTTATTACCAATTTAATAGGACCATCATTCCAATATCTAATTTTAAGATAATATACTTTGTTATTATTAACACTTCTTTCACTATATCTATATAATTTTTGAGTATCATCTACTCTCATAGCAATCGTTTGAAGCATTCCATCTGCTCTTATTTCAATTCTATCAAATCTCACTTCATCACTCTCTAAAATAAAATCTATTGATTCTTCTCCATGAGCAGTAAATTTATAATAATAAAAAGTATTTGTTTCTACATTATTAGTTAGGCTAGTATATTCTCCATTTGCATAATTAAGAGTTTGAGAAATATCATGATTACATATACAAACACCATAATCATTATAAATATGAGTATGTACACATGAACATCCACTTACTAGACATGCAAATAAAACCATCACACATAAAAATATTTTTTTCATAGTTTATCCTCCCTATAGAACCTTTTTTATTAAATATCCTTCTTTTTCTTCCATTTTTAAATATTTCTTACAATACTCATAAAAATAAGAAAAATACTTATTATCCACTATCTTCACTTTAATATATTTGCAATAGCAATGTTCACATCTCTTTATCAAATAAGCAAATAATTTATCTGTAAGTTCATATTTAAGATCACTCTCTTCATAAACAAAGAAATCCTTTATAAAGAAACAATTATACGTTTCTGTATCAGTTACTCTAATTCCTTCTCCTATTAGATAAGCTCTATGTGCTCTCTTACTTGTGTCATATATAACTAGATAATCCATACTATATGTATATCTTAGATTTGCATCCTCTACATATCCTAAATTAGTTTCTCCTTCTTCCATATCTAAAGGAGCACCCTTACCAATATCATATTCTTCACCCATATAAGTTGGTCTTATTTCCAATGGCCCATCTACTATTCCTTTTAACCCATATCCAACATAATTAAAAATATAATTATCTATTTCACTAGCATGTTCATAATTTCTTAAAAAAGCATAGAACTCTTCATACTCTTTATTCTCATTATTAAAATCTATATATCCATCGCCTCTAGCTCTAGCTAGTTTCTCTATGTACTTCAATATAACTTTAATAGTTTCTTCATCTCTAGCAGCTAATACTCTAAGAGAATACAATGGTTGATCTTTACCTGCATAAGCTTTAATTATAGGATTTAAAATTGATTCTCCAATAAACGATCCTACATATTCACCATTAATATATGCTACAACATAATCACAATTCTCATAATTATCACTATTATCTTTTGAGATGTATCTTAAATAGCACCCTTCTTGAGGATCATATATTGCACTAGTATTTTCAGGAATAAATTCAATTCCATCTATTACTAGTTCATCCAAAATAAGTTTCTCTTCACTATATAATTTCATTTCATTCCACTTCCTTTTACAACTAGAACAGATTTCATAATTATCTTCTACTACTTTAGTATCAAATTCACCACAATGAGGACACCTTAATGCTTCTAGATCTGCCTTAAGTTCTTTGAATTTCTTTGGATCTACAGAATCTATAGGATCATAATAACATAAGTATTCATAAGCGCTTTCATAGTCTACATCTACTCCAATACCTTTATAGTAACACTCTACTAACTCAACAGTGTACTCATAAAAAGTAGAATCAATAACACTATCAAAACATTCAAATGCCTTATATTCATCTACTTTACACCCCTTACCATCTCTATAGCACCTACCAAGTTCAGCCATAGATACAGGAGTTTTCTTTTTATTTGAATATAACAATTGAAATCCTTCTTTTTCTTTACCATTATTAAGATAAATCATAGCAAGATGATGAGTTCCATACTCTTCACCATACTCTATCGCTTCTTTATACCATTTAATTGCCTCATTTAAATCTTTTTGACACCCTAGCCCTCTTTCATATAATTGACCTAAATCAACCATTGCATCACTATTCCCATTTAAAGAAGCTTTTAGATAATATTTGAAACTTTCATTATAATTCTCACAAATGCGATAATTTTTTGCTTTCACATATTGAGCAAGTCCCGAATTTAAAACATCGGCAGCAAAGCTAATATACTCTTCTTTTTTTTCTTTGTCATCAAGAAAGTAAGCCATATCAATATATGATTTAGGGTATCCTAATTCCATTCCTCTTTTATGAACTTTTATTTCTTTATCTTTATCTTTACAATATAAGTGTGCTAGTTCATCTAAAGCTGGTAAAAAGCCTAAATCAATTGCTTGGTTTAAAATCTCAACTCTTTCTTCTAATGGTTTTTTTATAACGTATCCATTCGCAGAAAACACCATACTACTACCATGATTCATCATAAGTAATTCATCTAATAATTTAAGTGCCTTTGGTTCATCTTCATTATAATCATGAAATTTTCTAGCCCTGTATTCATCCTCATCATCCATTTTATCAACATCATCCCCATAATAAAGACGTTGCATATATGCAAACTTAATATTGAGATTTTTAGGATATTTCCTATATAAAGCCGATAATTCACTAACACTTCTATGACTATATCTTTTAACCTCTTTTTCCTCAGTTTCCCAATCATAACTTTTCATAATATATTCTCTTATTTCTTTGATTTAAATAGTTTAGCAAAAAATGATTTAATTCCACTTGTTACAGGTTTTTTATTCTTTGCCATCGCTTCACTTATAGCAACTTCATCAATCTCTACATTTATTGTTTCATTCTTCTTTGTAGTATCTTCAAGTATACAAATTGCATATTTATCACTCTTTGTATAACTTCTATCTTTATAAGCTTCTATCTCTTCTTTTGTATCTACTGTTATAAAATGATAATAAGGGATATGCTCATAAGTAATACATTTATTACAAACCATATTATTCTCTGCATCACGAACAATATACTTTTTCCCATTTATAAGTGCTTGTTCAAATAGGTATTGATACTTATGAGCAATAGATAAAGTTTCATCAGCTAAATAAAATGAAGTAGTAAAGCTAGTCAGTGTATCTACAATACTTTTTAGGGCATAAAAATGATATACTTCAATATCAGTTTCTAACTTTAACCCTTTACTATTTTTAGAGGCATCTACAATATAATCATCACCATCCTCTTTTAAGGAGTTAACAATTAAATCTCTAGCGGCTATTATTGCATCATGTAATTTACCCTCTTTTGCAACCTTATCACTTCTTCTTACATAATATGATGTTCCATCTTCATCTGTTTTCTTTACAAAATAAGCTTTTTTACCATCATAGAAAATATCACTTAATGAAATAAAAGTAGTAGCAAACTCCCCATGATGAAAATTAGTATACTTAGAATCTAATAAGATAGCATTTAATTTATTTTCAAATGAGTCTCCTCTAGTACTAAACCATTTATCATCTTTATATTCACTTACATTAGCTTTCATTGCATTATCAAAATCATCGCAAAAATCAATTAGTATTTTAGCTAATTCGTTAACAAACTTATAGTAATTAATATCCTTCATAAAAACACCTCTTCACTAGTTGTAGTGTAACATTTACACTAATTTAAAACAATAAATGAAAAGCAAAATCACTAACCCTTAACTAACTATTATAAATTTGTTACTATAATTTTAGGTGATACTATGAATTATATAGATATTTTAAATACTGATTACTATAAAGAAATCTATGCAAAAATCGAAGAATTAAAAAAAGATTTTCCGGTTAATCATGGTTTTATCCATATTAATAATGTTATAGAAAACTCTAAACGACTAGCTATAACATTTAACCTTAATAATAAGCAAACAGAGTTACTTTTAATCGCTGCAGCATTACATGACATAGGCTACCTTTTTGGCAAAGATGATCACGCCTATAATGGAGGAATTTATTCTAAAGAATTACTAGAAACTTGGGAATTTAGTAAAGAAGATATAGAGATCATCTCAAATGCTATTTCTAATCATGGAGGAAAGACAAAAGAAGAATATGAAGAGATAATATCTATGTGTTTAATTTGTGCAGATAAATTAGATTTTATAAATACTAGATATGATATAACTAAACTAAAGGAAGAATACTTGTCTACTTTTCCATATATTAGTGATACTTATTTAGATTACAAAAATAATCAAATAGTATTAAACATAAATGTTAGTAAAAACTTTGATGTAAAAATATTTGAAATATCTAGTTACTATAATAAATTAGAAAAATTTCTAAATTTGTTAAGTGAAAGATTAAATGCTAGTTACACTATAAAATTCAACATAAAATAAAAAGGGATTTAATCTCCCTTTTTTATTTTGTTTTAATTAAATATCCATTTTTATAAAAGTATGGATACTCAATAACTAAATTATCATAATATTTACTTAATGTTTTTAAAATGTCTTCTGGGGATGTTTTATTTAAACAATTTTTATGATTTATATCATACCAATTAAGCAAGATAACTTTATTTGATATCTTTGATAATTTAGAAAAAGTATAATCTAAATCATCTAAATACATTAATACATCTCTACATATTACATAATCAAATTTCAAATCAAATACACTCTCATCAAAATCATTTAAATTGACATTATAATGCTTATTAGAAATATCACTTATACTCTCTTTATCCATATCCAAAGTAGCAAGATAGCTTACAGAATCCAAACTAGAAACATAACCAGTTACAAGTCCTCCACCACACCCTATTTCTAATACTTTACCTGATACATATTTAAAACAATCAAATATCTTATTATTATAAAATTCACTTGCTTTAACATGGTCTAGTAAATGTTCCTTGTTACATTTATTACATCTTAATGTCTTTATAATACTACTATCTTCACTCCATGGATGCTCATCATAAAAATCATAGACTTCATTTTCACACTCACATATAGTTCCCCAAATATTTTTATTAGACATCTCTATCACCCCTACTTATTAGCAAGTACACTCTCTTTATATAACATAAAGAATATAACACATGATACTATAAGTAAAACTAGCACTAATAAACTAATTATTATTTGTTTTAATTTATATTCTTTCCTTACCATTTTTATAATTACATAAACTAGATATGCAAGTATTAAAATAGGAATTATAAACTGAATAACTAGTGATAAAACATAAAGAATAATTGCTGTTAATAAAGATAAAATAAAACTTCCTATTAATAAAACAAATTCTACAATAGCAAATATAACTCCAAAAACTAGTTTAAGCAAGAAACTAAAGATTACTAAAAAGCCTTCAAATCCTGGTAAAGAAAAAATAGCTTTAGTTATAAAGAATCCACTATAACAAACTCCCATAAGCTTATCTGCCATATCAAGTAAAAACTCGATAAATGCTAAGAACGCTCCCGATGGAACAAGTAAAATTAAAATGATTGGAATAATTAAAATTAACAAATCTTTTAAAAATGTAATATCAAAATTAATAACAGGCAATCTAAAGTTAAAGTTGAATTTTTTCCTTTCTTTTTTAACTTTAATTTTCTTATCTTTCTTATTTTTTACTTCAATTTCTTTTTGTTTAACTATCTTTTCTTTTTTTATCTTCTTAGTTTTATTCTTCTTTTTAAATAACCCTTTCCATTTTTTATACTTAAAGAAATCCCTTATTCCTTTATATATAAAAACAAATGGTAAAATAATAAAATGCCATATCTTTTTAAATACTTTTAAAAACTTATCTTTTTTACTTTCATCATCCATAAGTTTATCTACCATTTTAGAAGTTTTCTTATCAAGCTTTACGCTTCTAGAACAAATACCATTTATATAACTCTTTGAGGTTTCCTCTTCTTTTAAAGTAGAAATATTTTCTTTACTAGGAGTACTTTTACAAACAAAATAAGTAGAGTGACTCTCTCCTTTTTTTTCATCACAAATGATATCCTTACTATCATTTCTAACTACATACTCGACACCTTTTTCTACACAATTAAAAAGTAATTTATTATATTCACTTGCACCATTAAGATAAAAATCAGGCATTAGTGAAGGATTAGTAAGTGCTTCATACCCTTCCTCTAACTCTTTAAGTAATAGGGCATTATAAAAATCAATATCATACTCTATATTACTTCCATTATCCTCAAAAAAAGAATTAAAAGAATATCCCTTATCTATACTCTCACTATACCATTTAATATTGTCAACATTCCTATTAATAACATCATGTAATTCACCATTAGTAAGAATATCTTTATTTATTCTTTTATAGTGTTTTCCCTTACCCTTATCATTATTTTCTAAAATAAAGAATTTATTTGTTTGAGAATAAAATATATCTCCAAGTTTTACTAATCCCTCTACAATAAACTCTTCATATTGCATATAAATCTCATTATCATTTATAAAGTCTTCAAGCTTTAATAAATATTCTGTTTTTCTTTTACTTAGCCAAGCTTCATCATTATTATCATTAGAGTAATCATTTGAAGCTATTGCATCAATATCTTTTCCCACATGTAAAAGTATCTCTGCATACTTTGCAATAAATTTATAATATGCTACATCTCTCATAATAATTAATCCATCTCCTCATTAGACTCCATTATATTCTGGAAAAGTAAAACGAACTTTTATCTTGTCTGGAACAAAATAAATAATATGCCCATGATTCCTATCGAGTTTTATATATTTACTACAACATATTTTATTTTGCTTAAACATTGGTTGAATCACATTCCAAATAGCATTTTTACATATTTCTTTTCCTCTTGAATAATCTCCACCTTTAAGACTAGCTTCTTTTAAATATATACTAGCCCCAACTTTAGAATCACTCCTAGAATAATCCTGCCAACTACCCCACTTACTAAGATCGCTCTCTTGGAATTCTTTCATTAAAGTATACATGTAATCAATAGAGTTTCCTCCACCCAATGTTACTATCTCCCCACTATATAAACCAACTTTAGCCTCTATTACTAGTGTACCTCCCTTAATAGGAGCCCCCACTAACATCTTTTCAATAGCAAGAGTTTCTTTAACATCTAAAATTTCTTCTTTAATTATAAACTCAACATCAGGTAGATTATCATACTTATAAACTTCATTAAACTTATCTTTACAAATACTAGTAAACTCATTACTATCTACATCATATTTTAAAATATCTTTTAATAACTTATATACTTCACTAAGGTTAAGCCCCTTATAAGGAGATTCAACTTCAAATAATCTCTCCTTATATTGTTTTAATTCATCCTTATAACTTTCAAGTTGTTTTTGATATAACTTCTCTTTTTGTTTACTACTTAATAAAGGATCACTAGAAAACTCTACTTTACTAGGATAACCAAGTTCCTCTCTTAATTCCTTAAGTTTATCTTGTTTAGTGTCTACCTCTTCATTACTAGATTCTTTTAATTCTTCTTTATTGTTAGTTATAACTTTACTTACATTATCATTACTAGCTATATTATCTTCTTGTTTCTTTAATCTAATCTCTTCTTCTTTTTGACTAACTTTATTCTTATTTCTTAGTTCATGTGCTCTAAAAGAACCTGAATAATCATATAGTTCATCTATGCTAAACCCTAAAGATAAAAGATAATCTCGCTCTTTTAATCTAGTTTCTAATAAAGAAGATGGTAATACATTATAAGAATTAATAATTCTTTCATATTTTACTTTATTGATTTTTTTAAATTCTTCAAGCTGACTACACTTGTATTTATTCATTAAACTAATAGTAGTCTCACTTATTTTAGCTACACTCTTTTTATACTTTTCATCTTTATATATTTTATTAGCTAACTCTTTGTCATAATCTTTAAAATAATCATATGCCTTATTATAGTTTTCCTCAGTCCCTAAACCTAACATATGACTATTGCCTAAACTCAAATAAACTAATCTTTTTAATTTGTCATCTTTACATATTAATTTAGCCTCTACTAAATAGTTAAATGATGTCTTTAAAGAATACTCTAAATTATACTTTTCACATGCACTCTCACTAGAATATATCCTAGATAACTCATAATAAATATAAGCATTATGTTTATCTTTATTTCTTAAAATAGTATTTACAAACATCTCATCATTTAAATCACATTCATATCCTATAATTTCAATAAATGTATCTAATGATAAATCAAAATCTAATGTAAGAGCTTGACATATATATTTTCTTTCAATTTTTTCTTCAGTAAAAACATATAAATAATATTTAGCAAGTCTAAGCGCTATAAGTGCATTACTCATATAATATTTCTTGTATAGTTCTAGTGATGCTATTCCCTTTTCACTTAGCTTAGCTAATTCTTTTCTTGCTATCTTACTATCTTTATAAGCAAGTATTAAAGCCTCATGATACTCTAATAAATTTTTATCACTAGATTTCAAAGTTTTAAATTCATTTAACGCTTTTTCATTTTTAAACTCGCAAGAAAGAACTAAATACTTAAAACTTTCAACTAGATTAGTGCTCTTATAATAATTATAAAGATCAAACATAGCCTCACTATGATTTAATTTAGCAGCCTCAATTAAATATGCTAACTTACTTTCTTCATTATTTGATTTAAGTGCCTCTTTATATAAATAAACCTTCTTATCATAATCGCTTTTTCTTTCATTTTTATTCCAATGACTTCCATCATTAATAAGAATATTTAATTCTATTTTTTCTCTTTTTTTAGTTTCCTCTTCTTCTTTTTTCTTTTTCTCTTTTTCTTTATTTATCCTATTAAGATTCATATTCTCCTTAACTTTATTTAATAACATTTCTCTAGTCTTATTTATTAAATCTTTATCTTTACTAGTCATTGCTACTAAATATGCTAAATATATATCATCATTCTTTAATAGTTCTACATATTCTTTTATAGCCCAATCTAAATAATAACTATTAGTAATATTTCCTAAGTATATTCTTACTATTCTAGTTATACACTCCTCTTTTAAATCTTTACTAACATTAGCTAATCTATACAAAACCTCTATATCATTATATTTATAAATCTTAGTTAGATATTCCCCCTCTTTATCTTCACCCTTATAAATATTAGCTAATTCTAAAATAGAATCTTTATCACCATATGTTTCACCTAATAAATAGTAATCAAGAGCCTTTTTATTATCACCATTTCTTTTATAATAATCACCTAAAGCTTTATATGCTGGTAAATACCCTAATTTAAGTGCCTTAAGTAATAACTTCTCTTCCTTTTTAGGATTATAAGGCGCTTCAAAAAATAGTTTGGCCGCCTTAGGATTAACATTATTATCCTCTTTTAAATAATATAAACTGTTAAAACTCTCTCTAGAATAGTTATTTAATTTTTCATTTTTGCTACCTGTCTTATTTATTAATATTAATGATAAAAACTTTAAGTATTCCCTAACTTTAGTTGAAGCACTCGGATAATAAACTTTTAATATTAAATCTTCAACTTTATTGTAATATCCATGACCTAAATAGTTAAAAATAATATCCTTAGACTCATCATTATTAGTAAGCCTAAGATAAACATCATCAAATTCACTTTTATCATATAAATCATCATTTATTATGTCCTTAATATTATCTAACTCAACATTAGCTATTTCTCTATTATACGTTGCTATAAGTGATAAACCATTCTCATTATATTCTTTAACCATTGTAGTAGCTATTTTTTCTACTACACTCTTATCAATATCTTCATCAAATTCAAACTCCTCATAGCTATAATTAACCATGTATCCTTTATCATTTTTATTATATTCACTAAATGAAAACTCTACATTAGTCTCACTATATTCTGGATCATCAAAATCATAATGATTAGCAATTCTAAAATACACTCTCATAAAATCACCTTCAAAACCATTATATAATAGCAAATAAAAAAAGTAGATATTCTATCTACCTTTTTTAACTGGTGTAGTCTTCACTTCTCTAGTTTCCTTTTTTACCTCTTCTTTAGGTATTTCTATTCCTTTTTCTCTTTTATATCTTTTTTCAAACTGAATAGACATATCACTAGATATTTCCACTTTTGGATCCCCTTCTTTATAAACAAAATCAGTATCGATTAAAACATAATCCCCAGCTTTTAATGTCTCAGTTACAACACCATGTAACCCATGCTTTTCATTGTTTCTAGGAGGATTATCTTTAAGCAACTTTCCTATATTTCCATATTTAAAGTCACCACATATTACGCCTCTATCTCTCATATCTTTATAAATTTGATACATCTCTTCATCAGTTATAGAAAAATCAGTATCTACTCTATCAGCCACTTCGATTACTGCCCCAATTCCTAAATCACTTTGTAAATCTCTTCTTAGATGGGGTTGTAATATTCTTTTATCATTTGGCATATCAAAAGTCTTTCTAGGAGTACCAACTTTAATAATTGTATCTCCCACTCTAATAACACTAGAGAAACTGCCCGCAAGTAATGTTTTAATATCCATCACTTTAGCTTTTTCATGAACCATAGTCTTATCTACTATGTTACTAACTATTTTAATTAATGCATCAGACTCTTTCTCAGTTAAATTACCTCTAATAGATAAAGTAGTAGTTAATATTTCCTTTAAAAATCCTTCTTTATTTTTTAAGTAATATTCGTGCATTTTATCTTTATTTTCTTCACTTAAATCTACATATTCAAAAATAGCAACCATCTTTTTTAAATCATAATTACTACTAACATAATCAAAATTATTATTTATAAAATCCGTAGTGAATTTCTTTATCTCACTATCACTAATAATAGATTTAAAATCAAAATGATCTACACTATCTAAAATAAGCTTAATAGTGTCTTCTTTTTCCATAAACTCTCTCATTTCAGGATGCTCATATAAAGCATTTACAGATACTTCAGCACTACCCTTAGGCATACTTTGTAATACCCTAGAAAAATTATTTTGAATTAATACTTCTACTTTTTCATCATTAAATAAGCTCTTTTTTGCTCTAAAAAGCTCATTAATATAATAAGGAGTAAGAAATCTATTTGTAACAAGTTTATCAAGTTCTTTACTAAATTTTCTCTTATTCATAACTATCACTCCTATAAATAATTATATCAAAATATAATTACATTACAAAATTATAGTTTCTAATTGAAACTAACATGTTTATAAGTTTTCTATCTCCCTAAAACTTCTGCTAATAAATCAGGTCTATCAGTAGTAATAACATCTGCTCCATTATTTATTAAAAGAGTCATATCTTCTTTTGTTACTATTCCCCAATAAACTACTAATTGATTTCTCTTTTTAAAAGTTTTAATTAACTCTTTATCAATAAGTTTAATAAGAGGTATACTTTTAGCTTTTTCATTATATGGAACTTGTATACACTCATATGTAGGGTTATAAAAATGATCTAAACTCAATTTAGAAAATACAATTTGTTCGATTACTTTATCACCCAAACTAC
Organism: Bacilli bacterium; assembly: GCA_017517765.1. Classification (GTDB taxonomy): domain Bacteria; phylum Bacillota_I; class Bacilli_A; order RFN20; family DUOF01; genus RGIG6178. The sequence goes on from JAFWYE010000005.1 coordinate 12,077, forward strand.
CTGTATATTGATCAGGATATTTCTCTTCCATGTACCCCATCAAATCATCATCAAAACTTATAATCATGCTTCTATCTTTATACCAAGAGTAAATATCTAACATCTTCATAACTTCATCTGTTATCTTAATGGCATTAGTTCCAGAATCTTTAATTTCAATAAATAATTTAAAATCTCTAGCCTCATTATATCTAATAAAGAAATCTTCTATTCTCATTAGAGTTAATCCAGCATTTAATGCTTCTAATGAAGAATATTGTTTATATGGAGTTTCCCCTTCTAAACTAGTAAAATTTTTTCCCAAATTATACTCTACTAGTTCAATATAGTTATGTTCACTTAGCTTAATAGAAGTCTCTCCCTCATCAAGTGCCATCCTATTTATATCCTCATCATGATTAATTACAATTACATTATCTTTAGTCAATCTTAAATCAAGTTCAACAATATCAGTATAACTAGTTTCTTTTATAACATAATCAAAAGCCATTTGAGTATTTTCAGGATTAAGAAGTGCCCCACCCCTGTGTGCACTAATTTGTACATAATCTTCCTTCCACTCATTAGTTTCTACAACTTTTCTAAGTGGTAAAACATCTACTAAAGTAACTAAAAGACACAATATTAATGACCCTAATATAAAATATTCACTCTTTTTAGACATACTATCACTACCTTACAACTATAATTTTAGTTACTAGCATACTAAAGTGCAATTAATTGCAAATAAAAAAATCCATTAGTTATCTAATGGATTCTTTTTTAATTAATCATTATTTCTTCTTGCACTCTTTAAATTACTTAAAGCTGCCTTAGCACTTGTTTCTGCACTACTAAGTGCTAAATCTAATGCTTGTTTAGCAGCAGTTAAAACATTAACTGCATTTGCTTTTAATGTAGCTATTTGAGCTTTATCATCACTAGTTAAAATAGCATCTACATCATCTTCTATTGCATCAGCTTTATCTTTTAATGTTTCTACAAAGCCATTTAAAGTATCCACATTTAAATTAGATTCTGTTGCACTAATTGCATCTTCAATTTGAGTTATTATATTTTTATAATCTTGAATATAAGTTGCTAATTCTTGTCCTTTAGCAGAATTAAATGTTTCTACTACAGGTTGCATTTGTTCTAAAACAGTTACCCAACCATCAGTTTGATTAAGAATAGTTTGGAAATTATTGTAGAATTCTTTTTTAACATTTAATGCAATATCCGCAATTGAACTTTCTAAATTATCTAAAGTTGTATCAAGTGCTTCTTTAGTAGCACTCCAATCTGTACTTGGATTATTTTTAAATAGTATATCTGCATAAGCTTCAACACTTTCTATAGTTACATTACCATCTTCATCTTTTAGTTTATCTATTTCACTTGCATTCATTCCTAAGCTTTCAAATACACTTTCAATTTGAGCAGAATCTAAAACATGAGTTTCTATATTTCTACTCTTTTCTACTACATCAGCAATTAATTCAAATCCTTTCGCAGTAGTGCTATACATAGCATGTAAATAAGGATAATAAGAATTTTGTGGTTGAGTAGCAAACTTTTGAGTTAAATAATTTATATATGCCATTTCTTCAGCAACTAATTTAGCTTGATTAAATGCTAACTCAGCCTCAGATCTAGCAACGTTGAATGCATCAGTCATAAATACTTCAACTTTATCTAAATTTGCATCAAGAGCATCAATTAAAGCACTATCATCCATAGTTACTGCTGTATCTAGAGAAATATCTCCAGTTTCACTAACTGATAGAGCTAATTTATATTTAGAAATTGTCATATTTTGAATTGCTTGATTTGTAGGAAACTTAGCTTTATATTCTTCAAAATCTCTAAGTAAAGAATATGCAGCTTCTGTATCAGTTGTAACTGTTAATCCTAATCCCTCAGCTGTAGCAATAATCTTAGATTTAATACTATTTAATTTAGCAGTATCAATACCTGAAGATAGTACATTTACTACATCATTATCCTCAGTTAAATATCCAAGTTCTTTAGCAAGAGTAGTAATTTTAGCTACTGCATCTTCAATACTTTTACCAACTATACCACTCTCTCCATATAAAAGAACTTTTGCATCTTCATTAGTTCCATATACATTTATAACTTTACCATTTTCATCTACAACAAGCTCAATTGATGGGTTAATATCCAAACTAACAAATCCATCTGCCTCTGCTGTTGGAGGATTTCCTGGTGGATCTCCATTATCAAAACACGAACAACCTGCCAAATATGCACTACTAGCAACTATTCCTATACTAAGTAGCCCTGTCAAAACCTTTTTCATTTTGTTTTCCCCCTTTGCAATATTATTGCTTTCTTACTTTCATTATATTATAATTTAATCACATTAAAGCAACACTGTAGTTTTAATTGTTGCGCTATTTTAAATTTTGTTGGGAGTGAATTTATGAACACTGTAAATAATAAAAAAGCTAAAGAAACAAGAAAAAAGATAGAAAATGCATTTTTAGAAATGCTAAAACATAGTGATATAACTACTATTGGAGTCACAGATATTTGTAATGAAGTTGGAGTAAACAGAAGTACTTTTTATCTTCACTACAATAACATTAACGATCTAGTAGAACAAATAGAAGCCAAGATGATGAAAAAATTAACCAAAGAGATGAATGCTACAGAATATTTAAAAATATCTGATAGTGAAAGATATTTACTACCATATCTCAACTATATTTACTCTAATCAAGAATTTTTTAGAGTATTCTACAAGTATTCAGTTAATAACAAATATGAAACTAGACTAGAAGAAATCTTATATTCGGTAATAAAAAAACATCTTAATTACACAATAGTTAGTAATTCTATAATTCTAGATTATTGTCTAGAGTACTATGAAGCAGGAATATTTACTATCATAAAAAAATGGATATTAAATAACTATAAAGAAACTCCTGAAGAAATAGTAAAAATAATTGCCATTTGTACAACAAACAAGTTTATAAATTCAAAGTAAAAAAACTCACAAAACGTGAGTTTTTATTTTTCAAAAAAAGCTATACCTACCTTATCCTTTACATAATTATTAATAAAATCAAATGCCTTTTTACTACCTCTAGCTTTCCCAATCATTTCTACTTTACCATCTATTAGACAATCAATTGTTTTGATATTTAATAGCCATGTTTTTTCCTCATTTATCACATATTTTTTCAAGGTTTTCACTAATTAGAGCTAGACTTTTATAAAAAACAACTCTATTCTCTTCGCTTAAACCAACACTAGCCTCATTAAGAATTCTATTAACTTTTTCATTTACTTTCCTTGCAACATTAAGACCTTTTTCAGTAAGCATTATTGGAGTTTTATATCTTTTTATTGTTTTAGAGTCACATGTAAGATATCCATTAGTTTCTAAATAATCTATTGCTCTAGAAACTGCAGCCTTATCCTCATCACATATATCACATAACTCTTTTGCTGTTAACCCTGCTTCTTCATATAAATAATATAAACAAGATACATGAGTACTTTTCAAATCAAACTCCGCCATTTCTTCAGCCTTAATTTTACGAATACATCTATTAACTTTTGATGTAAGGACAGTAAATAATTTAAATCTATTTTCCATTAAGTTCACCTCTTGTTGTTTTATCAACAAACTCAAGTATATTTTTTTCTTGTTGATTTGTCAACAAACTCAAAACATATTATTTCCTATCTAAAATAACACTTTAAATATAACCTAAACAGTGTTAAAATATTTTTGGTGATATAAATGAGTGATATAAGTGAAGTTATAGACAGATTAACAGAAAATAATACATATGCTACTGACATATGTTTACTACTATATCTTAGCGATAATTATCCTAGTTTATACTATCTAGATTACTTAGATATTAAAGGGGAAGAGTTAGAAAACTTGCCTAATTGTCTAGTAGATAAGGATGATATAAATTATTTAACTCAAACAATTAGATTTTTAAGATCTGGATTTCTAGGAAAAGATGAAATAAAACAAAATTTAAATAGTAAAAATCCCGTTCCATTTATCGATAGATTAATTAAAAAAGGTGAAGATTGGGACTATGTATATGAGGATTATGCAGGAAAGTTTAGACAAGCATTAAGAAAAAATAAATCAAGATAAAAAAAGGCTCTTACTCAGAGTCTTTTTTCATTAATATCCATGTCCAATAAGTATAAGAGTAACTGCTTCCATCTCCAACTTTAACTTCAGGTTTATCTAATGTAACAATAACTTCATAAGATTTATACATACTTCCACCCTTTAAATAAACGCCATAAAATTCATCATTTTTAACTACAATGCTTTCATCTTTAATTTCATTAAAAGTAGAGGAATATTCACTATCTTTATCATTAAAATCAGTATAGTAATAATCATATATTTCTTTTATATGATACTTACTAGCAACATTCAAAATATTTTCTAATATCTCTCCACTATATTCTTTTTTTTCATATTTAATCTTGTTATAAGTTTCTAATTCACTCTTATCATTAATTACATATAGTTTCATAAAGACCTCCTAAACAAAAATTAATACTCCTAGTGTTATACACACTATCATAGAAAGAGCAAATCCTATAATTACCGAAGTATTTTTATCCGCTTTAGCAAACATAAATACTCCCATAAGCGCTCCTCCTCCAAATAAAATAAATGGAAGAATAAATACTATCTTAGCAATTAAGAATACAAGTAACTTGATAACTCCAATTATTACCCAAGATAATAGCCACCATATTCCCTCTAAAATGTAAGCTATTAAAGTTGCAGGATAATATGCAAAAAACGCTAGAAATCCAGGTATAGTTCCTATATCTTCTAAAGGTTCATTTAACCACTCTTGTACTGCTTCTGCCCATGTTCCATAATCATCTACAAATTTAATACTAGCATTCAAATCATCAAAGAATGAAATGCTAAACCAATTGTTTTCAAACCCTAGAAAAACCACAAAACAGATAATAACAGGAATAAAGAACAATAATGATGTAGGATCAATTTTTAAGTTAAAACTAGGAAGTCTAAATTTAGGTAATCTAAACCTAAAAGATTTATATTCTTTTGTCTTAGTTTTAGATTTAGTGTTTTTTTCCTTAACCTTTTGTGATTTATTACCATACACCACTTCATTTGCAGCTTTCTTGATTTTAATGGGATCAATAAATTTCTTTTTAAACCAATTAGTAATTTTAGAAAAGAATGATTTAATCTTTCCTCCAATAAATTTCAATCCTCTCCATATCTTAATAAATGGATATGCAACAATAGAAAATATTTTGGAAAATAATCCTTTATAGTCTACTTCTTTTTTCTCTTTTTTTGCTTTCTTTTCTTTTTTATTACCATTAATATCATCTATTACATCACCTGTTTTTTCATCTTCTTTTTTACCTGGCTTTTCATTTTTATTTTGCTCATTATTTCTTCCAAAATGCCAATCCGTAAGAAGTGAAGCATCACATATAACAGTATTTTTATGAAACGGATGATCTTTTATACTAGGAATATCTTCAAATCTCTTAAGATATTTAGAATTATGAACTGTTACAAAATATCCTTTCTCCTGGCCATCTTCTTTATATGTAGCATATAACACCTTTCCTTCTTTGTTCCTTGCTAAATATACATGATGATCATAACATACATAACAACATATCCCTCCAAAGACAGCTTTCTCAAATAACTCAAAAGTCAAAATATTATAATCAACAGCTCCAGGAAATGCAAATATACCTATATAATCTAATATTGCATCTAAAATAAGAGCTTCTTCTAAATCTTGAGCAAAAACGCAATTTTCCATGTACTCTTGAGTCATATCAAGTTTGTTTAGTTCTATTAGCTCACATAGTTCTTTATATGCACCAACAACTTCTTTATTAAACGACTCGAACTCGAAATCTTCTCGTCTTTTATTCCACCTATACATAGAATCTCCACTAGTATGATCTTCAACCATATAAACATTTGTTGATGCCCACATAAGTGTAAATAAGAATTGATCTATAACATCTTTTATCCTTTGCAAATCTCTATCACTTTCAAAATAATCATTATGATCATAAATCTTTCCTTTTTCATCAGTCAAGTTATGCAATCTTTTCATCAATATGTCAAGTTCTAAATCAATATCTTCCTTACTAATTGCCTTTTCCTCAGGAAAACAAGTATATGCAAATTTTTTCATAACTTCATCGAGTTCCATCATGAAATTAACTAAACAATATAAATAATATCTTCTTTCTTTTTTAGTCATCATACTTTACTTATCTCCTTTTACTTCCCTCTATTTTTTCTATAATACTACCACTTGTTTTCTTTCCAGAAACAAGCTTTATTTCTTTAGCTAATTCACTTATTTTTTCTACTACTTCCATATCTACATTACCTTCAATAATACTAGCATCATATTTATCTTTAGGTCTTCCATTTCTTTTAGCCTCATATACACTCTCTAAAGACATCATTTTGTACGGTATATCATTATGAGTATAAGTATTACTAGTATAGGTTAAAGAAACATAATCTTTACTAAGATATTCTTCATCTACCAGTAAATCACTACCTTTGTAATAATAACTTTTTCTAATAACAGAGCCATCTTTTTTTCTTTCAAACAAGAATAAACCAATATCTATTGGTATTCCTTTATATACAACAAAATATTCATGCCCTATATTATTTTTCTTTTTAACATGTGAGACAAATTCAAACTTATCACTTTTCTCTACAATCTTTTTTAATCTTTCTAAATCCTCTTCATTAATTAATATATCTAAATCACCATGATATCTAACTAATTCGTGACCAGTAGCTAAATATCCCATTATGCCACCTGTATAAAAATAATCAAAATTTTCTCCCTCAATTAATTTATTAAACTCATCAAAAGCCTCTAATACTAATCTATGGTTCTCTTTTAAAGGCATACTAGGATACATTAAATTCATCGACTTTAACCATCCTACTCTGTTTATTAAATCTTCCCTAGTTTTGTATTTAACACTGTTTAACTCACATAACATATCTAGATGATAAAGTGCATCGTCCTTACTAATTCTACCATCATTAACAAAATCATAGATAGTAACTAAAACTCTATCTATTACATCATCTTCATCAAGTTCATATAATTTTTCAAGTCTTGAATTTATTGCTTTTTCATCATTAAAGTTAGCTAATTTAGTATAAGTATAAGCTATATTTTCTAATATTTTTTTATTTTCTTCTTTCATATTTTCACTTCCTAACTACCTAACTATTAAATTATCATCGAAAGTATCAAAAAACTCATAATTGTTAGCAACCACTAAATGCCCTAAAATTCCTGATAAATATAGATTAATATTATTTGTCACATATTCATCTAATTGCTCTCCAAAAAGTTCTAACTCATCATCATATTTACCCAAATATAAACACATAATAGCTTTTAATTTTCTTAGTTTTTTGACTTCTCTATAATTTGTATAAACACAAGCACAAGTTTTATTTTTTATCTTTTTAACCTCAAATGTTAATGGCTCTCCATTTTCATCTCTTAACAAAGTTTCAAATATATAACCATCATTTGTTTTTGTTTCACCAATTATCCATCCTCTATAATTTTCTTTATAGATACTTTCTCTTACTTTTTCTATTTCAATATCTTTTCCAGAATACTTTAAAATATAATCTTCTTCATTATTTAAACTTTCATCATAAATAAATGCTCCTACATCTTTATAGCTAGCACAAACCGAGATAAAAGTAGTAAATCTACCTATTTTATCTTTTATTTCATTTTCATCTAAACTATCAATACTCAAATAATAATATCTAGAATCACTATGATCAATCCTATACTTTTTAGCAACACTCTCTATAAATTTTTCACTAACTGGATACATCCAATTATTATCTAAAATTTCTCCCATTGAATCATAATGTATTGTTACACATATTCCTTCATTATCTTTTTTTAAAGTAACTAAAGAATAATGATCTAAATAGATTGGAGTACAAAAAGTATATTCATTAATCCACTCACCATATAAAAAGTCTTTTCCATAGATACTTCTAATCTTTTCTAGTAAATCTTTAAACTCTATCATATGTTTTCCTCCAACCTTTCCATTCTAATTATAATACTTTTTCTCTAATTAGATTAATTTTCATTGTAAAAATTACATACAAAATAAAAACACTCTACGGAAGTAGAGTGCTTTAATTAACGAACGTTTGTTTTCTTTAACGTATTGAAAATAGCAATTTCATTTTCTGCAGATGAAACACAATCTGAACCATGGATTACATTTTCAGTCATTCTTGGTTCTTCTCCTATCATTGCAGGAACATCACTTCTAATTTGCTTTATAGCACCTCTCATAGTAGCTATAGCATCTTCTCCTACAACAACCATTCCATATGCCTTATCTGAAGTAATGTAAGCTTCTAGATCTTTATAAAATCCTTTAGCATTTTCATAGCTTCCTCTAAAGTGTTCAGCATAATGCTTTTGAGCATCAGTTATTGAATACTTAATAAATGAGCTATCTTTAATTTCTAACCCTAATTCCTTAATAGTGCTAGTTACATATTCAATTACTGAATCATAGTTAGCAAAATGAGGTTTAACCATAATATATGTTGTTTCTTTCATTTTCTTTTCTCCTTTTTACTACAAAAGATTTTATATTACTCTTGCTATAAAATCAACTAATTATTTAATTTATAGTCATAGACTATATCTTCTTTCTTTACTTTAATTATTTTCAGTGATAATATCATATTTGCGATGCATCTATTATAAAGGAGGTATTCTTAATGGCAGATTTTGATTGGGAAACAAGAGTGTATTCTATAACTGATAAAGAAAATGAAGCTGTTTACGTTGGAGAAGCCAAAATTAATGTTCATGAAGGCTATGTTCCTAGTGGAGCAGGTGCTTTTTATTCTAAAAAAGATAATATATTATTAGTATCTGAAGATATGGTTAATAAAACTGGAATTGGAATAAAAGCAGATTCTAATGAAACAATGTTAGGTATATTAAAAGATGGGTATATAAATGGTCCTGCAATATTTGCAAAAAAAGATGCTCCATTAATCCTTACTCCATTTTGTATGGAAGATAAAATAAACAAATACGCATATATACAAATGGATAATTTTGAAGAATATTTTATATGTCAATTAGATGACTCAGGTGCTTTTACTGGTAAAACAATTCACTATAAAATGGGTAGATTTTATTTAGAAATGAGAGAAAAATACAATGTTGAAACTACCCCAATTAGGGAAATAGAATGTTCTTGGGATTATAAGCCCTTTTACTCTAGTTTTATGGCTAGTCCCATTGATTTAAATAAGCCTATTAGACCACTTAATGTTACTAGTGTTTCTTTAAAAGGAAAACCATATTACAAATTTGCTGGAGGAGCTCAAACTAATTCTAAAAAGTTAAAGACATATACTCTAGAAGACTATTCTAATATTGAATATTTTCAAGATGATGCAAATGGATATGGAGTTTCACCAATAAATAAAGGTGATATGTATATCGGTGAATTTATAAATAATAGAGCTAGTGGATTAGGTTGTATATCATATAAAAATGGAAGCAAATATGTAGGTTTTATAGATAGTGCTAGCCCACATGGATTAGGACTACTAGTAAATAATAAAGAAATTGTCTTTTCTAGTTTTCTTACAGGTTTAAGACATGGATTAACAATTGAATTTGTTCAAAACTCAATGTTTATCAAAGTTTATCAAGACCTTCTAGGAAGAGATCCAGCACATGATTATTTTGAAATTAATTTAAAAACATTTAATATTAAAAAACACTCTGTTAATTCAAGTTATTGTGAAGATATACCATTTTCTCCATCAGATACTCCAATAAAAGAATTAACTCCAGAGGATAAAATGTCGCCTAAATTAAAAAAGGCACTCCAAGATTTTGAATATAAATTTAACAATAAAGAAGAGCTAACAATCACTAAATGTACTTCTAAAAAGAAGACTATTGTCGTACCTCATCCAGTTAAGTATGTTGAGCCTCTTACTTTTGAAAATTTACCTGTAGAAAAGATTATCTTCTCTGATAGTGTTGAAAAAATTAGTCCTTTAACAATCCACGATTGTAAAAAATTGAAAGATATAGAATTTAGTAAATCAATGACTTATCTTCCTAATAATATAACAAATAAGCTAACAACTAATGCTATTGTAATACCTAAAAATATAGACGATATTGATGGTTCATTTAGATATTGTGAAATTAAAAAAGCATTCATTAAAAATCCAGATTGTAGATTATCGCTTGATGCATTCCCACGAGGATGTAAAATCTATGTTGATGGAAAGCTATTAGGAAAAAAAGAATTAGAAGAAAAAAGTAGAAGGTCTATTTCTTCAAGAAGAACTTATACTACAACTAAAAAAGTAGAAAGCAAAACAAACAATAAAAAAGAAAAAACTCCTCTTATTAAAAAGATAAAGAGAAAATATTCTATCTGGTCAAGGATTGGAGATTTCTTTAAAGAGTTACCATCTACTATTGCAAGTATATTTGCTATTCCCTTTAAGATTAGAATTCCAAAGTTAGATTGGTTAGCTCTAATTATAACATTACTAGGAGTAACATCTGTAGTACTTGGATTAACTGGAGTACTTGATAAGATTATCTGGACTGCAGAATTTAATCCATCATTTGGATATAACTTTAATATGTCTGGAGGAGTCTTTGAATTCATGACAGAATCAGTAGATGATTTTTCAAAATTCATCTTATATGGTATATGGCTATTTATTGCCACTGTGATACTTTGGGTTATAGATTTACTACTAATTATTGTTTTATTTATCCTATCACTAATTTGGTTATTAATACAATTTATTGGTCAAGTAGCTCTACTATATTTAATCCCAATAATTGTTCCAATATTACTATTCTTTAGATTAAAAGGGACAAATGAAAATAACACTAAATTTGTAACAGGGTGTCTGGTTATATCTATTCTAGCTCTACTAACTTATTTTATTGCAATTATAATTATTAAAAATACTGGAGCTGATCCATTAGTACAATTCATTATTGGATTTAATAAATTAAAGTGAAGTTAATCTTCACTTTTTTATTTAATGAATAATAAAGAAAAACATACATAAACTAGTACTATGAAAAAAGAAAATATTATAAAGTATGGAAATCCAGTTTTAGCAGTTTTACTTGTAGCAATTTTAGGTACTATATTTACTAATATGGGACTAGATTGGCTAGATACACTAGATAAACCTAGTGAATGGTTAAATAAGGCTATTATTCCTGTTGTATGGAGTGTTATCTATATTAGTTTTACTATTTACCTACTCTATATAGCACATAAAGAAAAGATGAATAGAACTTTATTTTGGTATCTAGTAATAAATGGTATTTTAAATGTTTTATGGTGTTTAATCTTCTTTACATATAAAAATATATTACTAGGGTTAGCTACAATTAACATTAATCTTTTATCAAGCTTCTTCCTAGTAAAAGAAGTATTTAAAACAAATAAAACTTGGGGATACTATTTAATGATATACCCAACCTGGTTAACTACTGCTACATGTTTAAATTTAGCTATCTGGATTCTAAATTAAAAAGGAACAAAACGTTCCTTTTTTTATTTTATATAGCCTAAACTTTTTAAGACATTAATTGAATCTTCAATATACTCTAATTTACACTCAATTGCCCAAATTGCCTCAGGTGAGTATTCTTCAAGTAAACTAAATACTTTTTCTAAATCAATATTCCCCATTTTAAGGCCTAAGTGTTCATCATTTAAATATGAAGGTCTTCCCTCCACTTTAGAGTGATTATCATGAAGGTGAACATATCCTATTTTATCTTTTAAAGTTTTAATCCACTCTTCTACTTTCATATTAGAATTAGCATGAGCATGACCTATATCTAAACAAACTTTTAATCTAGGATCATTAAAAGATTCGATTTCCATTTTTATTAATTCACTATCTTCTTCACATTGGTTCTCTATCATCATAGTAATTGAATCATCTTTATCTTTAAAAAACTCTTCCCAAAATAAACATGCATTTTTTACCCAACCCGAATAAAAGCTTGTATTAGGAGTAAATCCATTATGGACCACTATTTCCTTACAACCTAACTCTTTTGCAATCTTATAAGCATAATTAAAAGTTTTCATAGTAACTTCTTTTATATCCTCATTCTTACTACCAAGATTTAAATCCCAAAATGGAGCATGCATAGATTTAGATAATTTAAAATCTTTTAAAATTTCTTTATGCTCATTTAACAATTTCTCACATTCTAAAGTATTCATTAATTTAGGATTATAGAATCCTTGTATTTCTATACCTAAGTTATTATCAATACATAGCTTAGATATTCTTTTTACTTCTGTATCATCACATAATCTAATCTCTTTCATTTAATATCACCTTGAAGTTATTTTATCACACTCAAAAAAATAATATTAATAAACCAATATAAAAAGCAACTTATCTTAAGTTGCTATTTTATATTTGTAGGATTTTCTTTATGTTTTTATCTTTTTGTGATTTTAATTCTATCTTTTCTTTGTATTTCATCGAAATATTCTTTTTTAGTAAATGATGTATAAATATAATCTCCAGTACTACAATGTCCTAAAAATATAGGCTTATCATCTTTTCCTGCATATGGATCTGTATATCCTAAAATTGTTCTAACAACAATATCTTCTCCTGCAAGAATAGAGTAACCAATAGGAACCCATACTTTACTTTTAGCAATAAATTCTTTACTAGGAATAAGAGATATAGCATAGTCTGCTTTAACATGAGCTTTTTCAATTGCTTCTTGAATTCTTTTAATAAACTTAGGATCATATTCCTCTTTTAAATACTCAAGTTTATCAGCTTCTTTCTTATAGAAATCTCTTAACTCTTGTCTTTTCTTATCAACTAACTTCCAATAAGCACTAGTTAACTTATCATCATAACCATACTCTTTAACTAACTCATCAAATTCCTTACCCATATCAAATTCTTTATAACATTCATCATCATAATACATAATAAGAGTGTCTAAGGCACTAAGAGACATTTGGGGATGTCTTAACATAATTTTATAGATATCTTTTACTTTCTTTTCAGTTAATTCCATTTCTACTTTTTGTCCATAACTATATCTATATCCAGAATACAAAAACATCTTAATATACTCTTCTTTCATTTTGATATCTCCAAGAGCATCTCTTATTACTTTTAGTCTTGCTAGTTTTTCTTCTACTTTTTCTTCCATAAAATAGTATCCAAATTTAGGATCTTTACTAGCTACCTTTCTTTCATACATTTCAACTACTTTGCTTAATTCTACTTCTTTCATTTTCTTTCCCCCGCTTTCTTAAACAAAAATACCCGTACCATCCTACAATAAGGACGAATACGGGTATCCGCGGTGCCACCTTAATTATTACTAAACATTAATATATGTTTTGCTTCCTTTAGTAATCTCTTTTCTTAGCTCTAATAAGCCCAGCAATATGATAACGGTTTGCTTCCGAACTAGTCTACTAAGATTTCTCTTTTCCTTAGTTAGCTCCGAGGTGTTCGTTCCCAAAAATCTTGTAATCAGTTTCCACTATACCTGACTCACTAGTACAAGTTATTTAAGGTACTTGTCCTCATCTACGCACTTTTATTTTAATATGAGTTAATTATAGTGTCAAATATTTTTTTATTCTCTCCACACCTAATACTAAAGTATTAAATTTTTATTTTTCTTGTGTATTATCTATATTTTTATAAGCCTTTATAGTGCCAATAATTTCAAATATAAGTAAAACACTTTCTAATACTCCTCCAAAAAAAGATTTAACATAGACATTATAAATAACCCAACAAATACTTGCTGGAATCCCTAATAATTTATATACTTTTGGGTTCTTTTGCCATGCTGAATATGTATAAATCATAGTACCAAACATAGAGAATAAACTTAAAATTCCAATATATGTAAGACAACCAGAAACAATAGAAATAACATATAAAATTCCTAGTATTATCCAATCTATATAATTTATTTTAGTATTGTTACCCCTATATAGGAAAATTATATTTCTAGTCATAGCAATAAGAGACATAACAACCCCACTCCATGCTCCTAAAAATATAAAAGCAATCGCATTACTAGCTACAGCCCCAAAACTCATAATTAATATCTTTTTTCTATCTTTATAAAAATAAGTTCCTGCAAGAAGAGCATAACTTATAATTACAAATACTTGCGAAATTATATAAAACAACTACTACATCCCCTTATCTAAATAAATATAATATCTTTCAATATCATAGTTTCTCTCTTTTACAAACATTCTATCAAGTAAAACTCCACCATTAGCAAGTATACATCTTCTTGATGCCTCATTTGTTACTAAACAGTTTATCATAACCTTATCAAGATTCAACTTTTTACACTCTTTTAAACCCAACTTAAGCATCATTTTTGAATACCCTTTTCCTCGTTCATCAAAAGCAATGCAATAACCAATATTACCAAATATTGGATTAATTTCTTTATGTCTAATTTGAAGCATTCCAATTACTTTATTGTCATTTTTTCTAATACATATATATTGAATGTATGGTGGCATATTATTAGGCGTATTCTTTCCATCTTTATAATCTATACATCTCTCTAACCAAGTATCAAAATCATCGATTCTTAAAGAGCCACACCCATCCATTCTAGAATTATTATCTAACATATTTTTCTTAAATAATTCAACTTCTTTTCTATATTCTTCATTAGGAAAGATTAATTCCAACTCCATAAATTACTCCTTTATAATACCCTTGTACCATGTAGGTATAGTCAATTTAAAATTATCATACCACTCAAGAGTAGATTTATTAATCTTATACGCATTTTTAAGACTTTCTCCACCAATTTTATATGCCCAAGGAAGAAATGAAATAAAGTTTTCTGCAGCATACATTTTTAAGATAGGAAAAAAATCATCAGGTATATTATCATTAAAATACCCATTTATAAGCCCTGTTTCAAAATATTCACTTACAAACACATTCCATATAAATGGCTTTAAATCATCATAGGGATCAGCTATCTTATTCTTTTCAAAATCTATAATTCCAATCTCACTATTATTTGCAATCATATTATTAACATGATAATCTCCATGAGTAAAAGTAAGCGGTCTATTTTCCATTAAATTATAGTTATTCTCAACAAAAGATGTAACTATATCAATCCCCTCTATTTCTAGATTACACTCTTTTAAAGCTTTATATTTTTTAGCCATCTTAGCTTTAAATTTATCTATCCATTTATCCTCACTATTTATTTCTACATTTAAAGTATGAAGTTTAGACAAAATCTTACCAGCTTCTTTGCCTAACTTATAAGCTTCAATATTTGATAAAGTAGAAATATATTCACCTGAATCAACACCCTCTAAATAAGTCAAAACAGTATATATTTTTTCATCATTTAATTTACCAAAAGCTATTGGTTTTGAAGCATTAATATTTAGCTTTTCTATTTTCTTTAATAACTCATATTGGCTTTTTCTTTCCTCATAAGAATCAATACTTGCAACTCTAAGTAAATACTTATTGTTTAAATTATCAATTACTAAATATTTATCTTCTCCAGAAAAGCCTTTATTAATTTTTTCAATACTCACCCAATTATTACTAAAAGGTATAACCTCAAATTCTTTAAAACTCATATTAACACCTCACATAATTATCATTATAAATGATAAACCTAAGATTTTATAATTTTATCTTATTATTTAGTTTCATCTATAAAATACTCTATAGCTTTTTTATGATATGGTAGAGGTAATTTATCTAATATTTCATTTTCCTCTACCCACTTACAAATACACCCTTCTTCACTAGGGGCACCAACATTATTTAAATTAACTTCCACAATAAAAATATTCGCTTTAGATTCCATCTTATATTTTCCCATAGCAAGCCAAAAGCAATCAATGCATACAAATTCTTTAATACTTACAATTTCATATCCAGACTCTTCTTTAAATTCTCTTTTTAAACATTCCTTATAAGTTTCATTTTCCTCTAATCCCCCACCAACTAAAGAATATTGATTATTTTTCTTAACTAACAAAAACTTATTATTGACTTTTACAATTCCAAAACATGTTTCTCTAAAATCATATTTAGATTCAAATTTTTCTCCTATTACTATCGTTTTCACTAAATTCACCCACTATCTATTAATATAACAAAAAAAGGCTTGTTTTTATCAAGCCCTATTTATTAATATTCTTTTCTTTTTAAATATTATAAACCAACAAGTTCCTGCTCCTAATGCAATAGTGGCAGTAATACTAGTGACAATAAGTGCAATTTCACCACCTGTTAATTTGTTATTAACAGTTAATTTAGCATTAACATATGTTATAGTATAGTTTTCTCCTGCATTAGCATCTTTAATAACAATGTCATAAACACCTGCTTTATTTTTTGCAGTCTCAGGATCATTTAATGTTCTAGTTGGTTCTTTAGTTAAAGTGTCATTTGCTAATAAGCCTTCAACTTTATATGTAAAGTTAGGGAAAGAATCTCTTTCATCCATAACTTTATCATCTGCTGTTATAACAATTTCAACCTTATTTATAATAACAGTTATACTTAATGGATTTATGGCATTATAGTTTTCAGTTCCATTAACCATAAACCAAATTGTATAAGTTCCTGCATTTTTTGCAATAGGTAATTCGCTAGCATAAGTGACTCCATCTAAACTATATTGTAAAACGCCCATATCAGTAGACCCTGCTTCAATCAAAACTTGGTCATAGCCAGTATAATTTAATGTCTTAGGTGCTGGAGGTAAAACATGTGGTGTTGCTTTCACTATAGTTACCTCAACATATTGTTGATCCACATCTGCATAGTTTGTATTTCCTAAAACTCTATACCATACTAAGTATGTATTAATATTTACAGCAGTTGGTAAATCCCTACTCCAATCTCCACCTTCAAGCTTATATTGCATTTCTCCTTGAGAAGCATATCCTTCATTAATTAGAACTTGCTCCCATCCATTATAAACTATTGTTTTTGGTGTTGGAGCAGTATATTGAATGGCAGCTTTTTCTATTTCTACTTCAACTAAAATAGGTCCTACAGTATTGTAATATTCATTAATATCAACTTTATACCATATTTGATATGTTCCTGCATTTATTGCTTTTGGCAGATTGTTACTCCATTCAACATTATCTAAACTATATTCAACACAACCAATATCTGTGCTTCCTGCCTCAACTAATTCTTGTTCTTCTCCATTATATGTTAAATTTTTTGCAACTGGTGCTGTAACTACTGGAGTTGCTTTTTCCATAACAATAGTTAGCATTGCTTCTGGAATATCATAATAATTAGTACCTCCATTTACTCTATAATAGACTTTATAAGTACCTGGAACAGTAGCACAAGGAAGTTCCATACTCCATTCACCATCATTAACTTTATATTCCAAATCTCCACCAGTAGTAAATCCAGCAACAACCAATTCTTGTTCTTCTGTATTATATATAAGTTCTCTAGCTACTGGAACAGTCAATACAGGTGTAACTTTTTCTATTTCCACATTAAAAGAATGTGGACCATGTGGTTGATAATTAGTAACTTCAACTTTATACCATACTGTATATACTCCAGCATGTTTAGCTTTTGGCAATTCGCTTGACCATTCTCCATCATCTAGTTTGTATTGCATTGCCCCAAAGCTTGTAGTTCCTTCTTCAACTAGAGTTTGTTGTTCCCCTGTATACTTTAAACCCTCAATTGCTGTTGGAGCTGTAACGATAAGTGGAGCACTTGTAATTTCAACATTCACAGATTGTGGTGCCACATCATAATAATTGTCATCGCCAACAACTCTATACCAAACAACATATACACCTGGATTAGTTGCTACAGGAATATCTGTAATCCACTCACCATCATCTACTCTATATTGTAGTTCACCACCAGTAGAATAAGCAGCCGTTACTAATTCTTGAGGAAGCCAATTATATTCTAATACATTAGCCACAGGAGCAGTAACTACTGGAGTAGCTCTAATTATAGAATACACAACTGTTACTTCTACGCCAAAGAATTCAATTATTGCAGTATACTCACCTACATTAATAGGCTCAACATCATGTCCTTGGGCATCTTTGTATATGATATCGTATATAATGTCGTATGTATTAACAACATGAGGAGATACGTATAGACCAGTATATTCAAAATTAATAGGCTTGCTTATTTCTAAATAAACTTTATTACAATCGGTAGACTTTATAATTTTAGTATTTCCATTATCACTAACCTCAACAATTAATTCACATAAACTTTCAAAATAAATATCATATTTATAAGCATGGGCATAAGTTGTAGAGCCAATATGGCCCTTTAACATTGTTAATGAATCAGAAACAAAAGCTGAAGTAGCAATGTCCATTTCTAGTGAATCAACTATAATAGTAGATATTTGTGATTCTTGAATAGCATATTCTCCAATACTAGTAACAGCATTTGATATTCTTAAAGTAGTTAAATTATTATTTGATAAGAAAGCATACTCAGCAATTGAAGTTACAAAGTCATCAGTCGTATAGGCATCACCAATTTTATTTTCAGGATAACTATATAAAACCTCTTTACTTTTACTATACAAAATACCATTTAAAGAAGAGTATGAAGAATTATTTTCATCAACAATATATTCAACAAGGTCCTCGCAATTTTCGCACGCTTTTGGCTCAATTAATATTAAAGAAGCTGGTAAATTTAATGAAGTTATAGCTGTATTTCTAAATGAAAAATCATATATGTATTCAACCCCTTCCATGCCTGAGACAGAGGCTAAATCAACACAATTTTCAAATGCACTAGTATGAATTGCTGTTATATTACTTGGAATTTCTATACTTGTAAGTCCACTTCCCTCAAATGTAGAAGCAGGTATTTCACTAATTCCTTTTAATCCCTCAACAGTTGTAAGATTATATGTGTAAGCAAATACTGTATCACCCATATTTGTGACAGTCAAAGGAATGTTTATAGAAGTTAATTTAGTATAAGCAAATGCTGAATCCCCTATAGAAGTAACACTGCTTGGAATTTCGATTGAACTAATAGGCAAAAAAGCAAATAATCCTCTACCAATATTAGTTATACTATCATCAATTAATACAGAAGTAATATTATATTTTGGCTCATATGGATATGGATCCCCCTCTTCCATGTTAACCCAAGGTATAGAGTTTTCAAAATCTTTTACCGCTCCATTGCCAGTAACATGCATATCATATTGAGTAGAATCAACCTTGTTTTCATAAATATTTACAAAAACACTTCCATCTGTAGACTCAGAAACATCATAAGTTGCAACAGGTGTCTCCCCCTCATATGCTGCACTAATATTTGCCATATCAAAAAGTAATGTACACATTAATGTAGCCATAAATAAAAACATAGTTTTTAAAACTCTTTTTTTGTTCATAAAATCACTTCCACAAAAGAATATTAACATAAATGCTTCCATAAAATCTCAATATAATGAAAAAAAAGGTTTGAATTAATTCAAACCCTTTCATTTTAACAACAATCCCAATCTACTACAGCCTTATCTAAATGACCATTTACAATATTTCCCATCGAAATGAGTACAAATATTATACCAGAATCCCCAACACAGAAATTCTTATAATCACTAGCAGAATCCAACTTAAATAAACATTCATCTGCACCTTCTAACTCTCCATCTCTAGGATCATTTTGAGTAAAATCAGCATACCCTCCAATTGTAATAGGGTGATTTTTTATATTATTAGCAACTAATTCATACCAATCAAAATCAAAAGCATCATCACAATCAAATACATTCTCTAGTTCAAGACCACAAACCTCATTTACAACCTCAACAAATAAGTCAGAAAACCTATAATCTGATAAAGGCATGTGGCACACATCTTTAGTGTATGTAATAGCGAATGTTTTTTCAAAAGGAAAATTACTATAATCTATTTTAGGAAATTCCTTTTGATACTCTAATCCTTCTTTAAAAACTTTAATCTCATATTCTAGTGGCCAACCAAATTCTGAATCTACAAATATTTCTAATATTCCCTCATTTGGATATCCTTCTAATTTAATATTTTTTAAATTAACTTGAAGTAATAATCCCATTGGTACTCCACTTTTACTAACTGGATATTTTTCACCAATTGGCAAATATGGTTTCCCGCCCATCTTATCCTCTAAAATATCAGCATCTTTTATAACATAATCTACTTTATAACATTCTTTTTCTGTTCTTTCTTTAAAAACCTTAATTGCTTCCAAAAACTTATCTTTCATAAATCCTCCAT
The DNA here is from genome assembly GCA_017517765.1 of Bacilli bacterium. Classification (GTDB taxonomy): domain Bacteria; phylum Bacillota_I; class Bacilli_A; order RFN20; family DUOF01; genus RGIG6178. Next base: position 32,507 of record JAFWYE010000005.1, read on the forward strand.
TATCTAGTAGTATTATTTACTTTAGCAATAACACTTTGTTTCATCCATGTAGTTAATATTTCAGTATTCTTTAATATCTCTCTTTCAAAATTCTTATAATTAGGATCATTACAAGATTGAGCTAACTTTCTAAAGTTAATCTTATTATCATTAAAAGTCTCTTGCATCATCTTTTTTAACTCTTCGACTTGATTATTTAAATCCCCTTTTAGTCTGTTATCAACTTCCAATTTAATATCCGCAGTAGACTTTTCTTTTTTAACTCTAAATCTAACTCCTTGATATTTTTCCAAAACGTTAATAAACTTTTTAAACTCATTATCAATTTTTCTTATGTTATCTATGTAATCTTTTAAAAGAAAATCTTTTCCATCAAATTTACCAGGATTTTCTTTCTTTAACTTTTCATATGCAAACATAGTCTTCATAGCTAATTCTTTTTGCTCATTTAAAATCGTATTAAACATATCTACACAAAAATCAGCATCTTTCATCTTTACATTATTAAAACTAAATACATTAGCCATATAAACACCACCTAACTTAATATATTAAATTTTCAAATTATAAAATTATAAATGTACATGTAGCAGGTTCTAGAGTTAGTTTACCTTCTTTTTTAACAGGAGTTAGATCAGGTAATTCATTATTATCTTTTAATACTAACTCTTTACCATTTAATAGCATTACTTCACTACGTAAATGACTAGCACTTAAAGTATATACTTCTGCTTCTTTTGGTAAATCTATTGTAGTTACTTCTTCTTTAGAATTATTAATTACTAAATAAGCAACACCTGGTTTACCATCTTTTCTAGAATGAGCAAATACATGTGCCCCTTCTCTTATTGGTTCATTAGTATTATAAACCGTATCTCCCATTAGCTTAGTCCATAAAAGAACTGCAAAATAATTAGGTCTAGGATCAAAACTTCCATGCTCTAAGAAACCATATGCTGAAGAAGCTAAGGTATTATGAAAGATTATACCATCAGTAATTGTAGCAAATGTTCCTAGCTCATTTAATGTTCTAAATACATCCATAAATGTAGAAGCCCATGAGTTTCCTCCTCCACCTGCATCTCCTGATTCAGTAACCCACATTTGACCATTAGGAACATACTTATCTCTAAATGGACATGAAGCTTTAGCAGCACCTGGAGCAACACTTAAGTACGCTTCGCTTAATGTTCTATCAGGATGCCAATGCATCGCAGGCATAACAGATGCTAATCTATCTGAAATACCATTATAATAGTGATATGAATATACATCGAAGTGTTCTTTTGATCCATCCATAAGATCATCTGTAGTACAATTATCTCCCATCATAGAAACAATACCACCAGCATTACCCATTCCTGCTTCATCAGCAAAACTACCTTCCATTGCTACAGTACAAGGCCCAACAAGTAATACTTCAGGATAATTGTCTCTTACCCATTTAATAAATAAATCTTGATCTCTAACATAATCTTTTCCTGTATATCCTAAAGGTGCTCCAGAGAAAGCTAGCATATTAGGTTCATTCATAAATTCTGCAGCCTCAATTGGTACCCCATACTCTTTAGCACTATCAAATAATAGCTTAGCTTGTGTAGGATGCCATGGCTCATTTGCTTTATGTAATCCCTCACAGTTATTAACTGAAACCAATAATTTAGCATTAATGTTCTTACAAAAATCCAATACTCCAATCCATTGTTCTTTAGTTAAAATAGATTGATATCCTTCAGGAACAACACCATTAGTAGTCCCATCAAAATCATAATAAGTTTTAGTAGCCCAAGTTCCAGAAACTCTAACCCAAACAGGCCCAAACTCCTTAGCTAATTTTCTAAGCTTTTCATTATATAAATCAATTGGTGGATATACTTGCATAATATTTGACATATCCATCATTGACTTTAATGGAGGAAACTCTTCTTTTCCCTCAACTTGCCCTTTTGTATATGCCTTCCAAAATGTACCACCTGTAATCTCAGTCATCTCTACATTATAAGACATAAGTCTTGAATCTACTTCCCTAATAACTTCTAAATTTAATCCTAGTTTTACACTCTCTGCCATAACCTTTTTCCTTTCCACTTTATTTATATACTAGCATATAAATAAAAAATAGTTGGCAAATTTACCAACTATTTACGAATAATTATAGATTCAAAATATTGCTCTTGGAATTCAGTTAGAGCTCTAATTTGTTCATCTGTATAATTTCTTCCCTCTTCCATAACTACCAATTTATCGTCATCATCACTAGTTCTATGAATAATAGCAATAACTTTTCCTTCAAACTCATCAAGTGGCTTATGTACTCCTAAAACATAAGCATCTAATTCTTCTCCATCACCAGAAACAGTACCTGGAATATAGCCATAATTTACAGGATATATAAACCCATGATTTGGATGCTTACACCCAAGGGGTCTATCCATCTTTACTTTTACTACTTTTCCTAAATATTCTCTGCTCATATAAATTCCCTCGCTTTCTATATCTAAGTATACATGAGTATTATCTTCTTTATATAAAGAAAATCCTAATTTTTCATACAATTTTCTAGCAGGATTTTCTTTAAATGTCTTTATAATAATCCTTTTATTACTATCTTTAGATAACTTAATATATTCATTTATAATCTCACTAGCTATCCCTCTTCCTTGATATGTTGGATGAACAATTATTAATCCCACCTCATTATAAGTATCATACTGTTTAAATGTAGTGACACCAATATTCGCATTATTAAAAGTAATTATTCTTGTATCATTTATATTATTTTTTAATTCATCCATAGTCTTATCTCTTTGAATCTCTTCATCCCAACCATAAATCTTTTCAATATACCATTTCATTCCTAATCGTTTTAAATCCAAGATAAAATCTAAATCTTCAAACTCACATTTTCTAAAACTATAGCTCATTTAAGTCACATCCTTACCACTATGATAAAAGAATGATATTAAAATATCATCTTTTAATAAAATAATTCTCATACTTTTTTAGATAATAATGTATAATTAGTACGGATTAAGGAGGTATATTGTGCAAGAATTTATATTATCTATGATAGAACAATTCGGATACTTAGGTGTATTTTTATTAATAGCAATAGAAAATGTCTTTCCACCTATTCCTTCTGAAGTTATTCTCCTTTTTGGAGGGTTTGCAACTTCTACATTTAATTTGAATTTACCATTAATGATTTTATTTTCGACTCTAGGTTCTCTTCTTGGAGCATTTATTCTCTATTATGCTGGTAGACTTTTACATAAAGATAGATTAAAAGCTATTGTAAGAGGAAAAGTTGGTAAAATATTAAGATTAAAAGAAGATGATATCGATAAAGCTGACACCTGGTTTGAAAATAAAGGTAATAAAGCTGTATTCTTATGTAGATTTGTTCCAATTGTAAGAAGCCTTATTTCAATACCTGCTGGTATGAATAAAATGAATGTTTTAAAGTTTACAATCTATACTACTATAGGTTCTCTTATCTGGAATACAGTATTACTAATACTTGGTAATAAAGTTGGTGAAAACTGGGTAACTATTGCTAATATAATTGATAAATACTCAAATGTAGTATTAATACTACTTATAATATTATTCATTGTATTTGTCAGTGTATTCTATTATAAAAGATTAAAGAAAAAGAACGTTGGGCCTAAAGAAGACTAACGTTCTTTTTTATTATTTAATTTTACTTAATATATTATTTGCACAATTCAAAAATATATCACTAGAAATATCTTCATTACTTGTCTTTTTAAACACTTCACTAATCTTTATAGCAAGTAAATTACTCTCATTAATATTAGTCATTTCATCTAATATATATTTAGCCTCTAAATCATACTCATCTATTAATTTAGAATTTCCAATAATTAACTCTAATGGATCAAGTTTAACTAGTTCGTCTTTTATAATTAAAAGTAATTCCATTTCATTCATTTTGTAATCTCCTTACTATTCAAAATACTTCTTATAATTTCTAAGTGGTTTATATTCCTTAGAAGTATCTACAAACTCTACCCCAGTATAATACGTATTTAAAATCTCTCTATAATTCTTTCCTTTTGAAGCATAAGAGTTAGCACCATATTGACTCATTCCAACTCCATGACCCCAACCTCCTCCATAGAAGCTAAGGTTATTTCCATTCCACTCTAAAGCAAAAAATCCAGATTTTAAAGTAGATGGATTAGTAGTGGTATGAGTATAACTAGAGCTATTAGCTTTAGCTCTATATAAAGTAACATCACTACCACAATCATCTGGTCTAATTGTAAATCTAATATTAGACTGATTATATATTCTAAAAGTCACATTACTAGCCACTATTTGTAAACTTATAACCACTCCAGAACTACCTCTTTGAGAGACAAATATATTACTAATTTCTCCAATATCATTTGGGAAAGCTTTAGCTACCCAATTCCCATTTTCTAATATAGGAAATGACTTATTATTTGAAGCACCCATTGCTTTTAAATTAGTATTTAAAGTTTGTCTCAGTTGACTTTTACTCATTGTAATTAACCATCTGAAATCATTACTATTACCCGAAGGAGCATCCATACTCAATGTTTTAAAGAAACTTAATACACTAGCTTCATCATTTACATTTACCGATTTATTAGTTTCATTTCCACCTTGTAAATATGGAATATCACTACCAACTTGATTAGTAATCCATACTTCATTTCCTTTTCCTTTTAACCCACCATTACTTGAATAAAAATAAGCATTAATAGGTTTATTATTATAAAGCATAGTTATTCCCTTAGTTTCTAAAACTGCTCTATTAGTAGCATCAGTTTCATTTAAGTTATTATAAACTTGACTGTTTTCACTATCATCTACTACATATCCTTGTGTTCTATAAGATTTATTATATATTGATTTATAAGCAAATGTTCTAGCTGCAACAGCTTGGGCCTTTAGTGCCTCTAAATTCCAACTAGCAGGCATTTCTGAAGGTACAACTTTCTTTAAATAATCTTCCATTAATAAATCATTTATTACTAAGATTCTCCCATTAACTAATGATAGTTCTAAATTCCCTTTATATAGCTTCTTAGAATTTCTAGTTATAGAAGTTATCTTCATCTCTTTATCTGATTCTTCTAAAATAATTCTTTTTGTAGATTCAACTAACTTATTACCAACATAAAAACTAATCTTATTATCATTTACAAAAAACTCTATACTTTGATTAGCCCCTACTTTATAAGACTCACTACCATCGTAGGTTTTAATCTTAGTATCAGCATATAACTCAATAGTTATTGCATCATGATAAAGTGTAGACTTATCACTAATGTTAGTAAGAGTCTTTCTAATCGCTACTCTTACTCTATTAAAAACAGGCTCATTATCAATTAAAATCACCTCAACAACATCACCATTAGTTTTTACATACAAATTATTCATTCCAATATATAAATCCGAATAACTTGCATCCTCAAGCTTATCACCAACAAGCTTTTTAATAACTGTATCTTCTGTTAACTTAGTAGCAGGTGTATCTAACAATTCAATATAGTTATTTTTAGTATCTAGTAACAACAATGTAGTAGAGTCATCTTTATTTTTATAAATAAAATATAAGCTACCCAAAATAGCTACAACTAAAATAGCAAGAATTAAAAATATTGTAACAATTTTCTTCTTCATAATTTTCCCTCCCTACTATCTTTTACTACTCTTTTTATATTCAACTTCATTTAATATCTCATTTAATTTTTCTAAACACTCTTCTTTGATCTCTTTATTGTCCCTATTTTTATATACCCTATCAAAACACTTACCAATACGCTTTAAATTATTATATCCAATATTTCTTTCAATAAAATCTAAATCATCTCCTGCTAATTTAGCAATCTTTATATCTTTCCAAATAGAACTCCCTTTAAGTTTTCTAACAAGTGGCAACATACACCAATAAGCAGACTCAGATGGTAAATATTCTGTATTTTTTATATCTAAGATATCTCCCTTTAAATACTTTACTGCCTCAATAGCAAAATACTCTGTTAAAGCTTCATTTAAAAATCTAAATTCAATAGAAAATGGCTTTTCTACGCTATACTCATTATACTCATCTAAAACATGTACAAACTCATGTAAAATAATATTATTTTGATTAAATTTATTTCCATACAAAATATTCTCCAATTTATATAAGCATAAATTTTTCTTTCCCTTACCAAAATCAAATCTAGAACAACTTCCTATATTTCCTTTCATATCAAAATACAAATATAATAATCTATCCAAATTTCTAGGAGTATATTCATATCCATTAAGATCTAGAAACTCTTTAAAATTAGTCACACGTAAAAGTTCATTGTAAGCCTCATTATTATAAATATCACTAATTTCTTTTTGAATAGCTATAGCTTGTCTCTTTGTTAAGTTAAACTTAAAATCTTTATTTATTCTTTTCCTAAAATCGTCTTTCTTTTTATTAACATAATAAATCTCATCTTTATCAAGCACTTTCTCATCCATTAAAAAAGCTCCAACTTCTTCATTTAAAGTTAATAACTCATCAAAGTTTTTTACTCCATATTTACTAGCTAACACTTTAAACTTTTTAGATACTTTTTCAGATTTTCTTATAACTTTAAAAGTATCAAAAAACCTTTTAACACTATAAGTGTTTAATTCTTGTTTTAAAAGGTCTATATTTTCATTTAACTTATCTAGTTGATCTTCATTTATTTTTTTAAAATCAGCAAACTCTATTCCTAAAAGTTTATATTCATTTAATCTTCTCATATACGAATAAAATACTTCATTGTCTTCAAATAAAGGAGCCTCAGCTCTTTGAAAAGATCTATATTGACTAATATTATCAAAGAAAGACTTTTTAACATCTCTATTTAAAGACTCTCCAATAGAATCTAAAATATCATTTACTTTAGGATCATATCCTACCCCAAACTCATCTTTTATATCTAAAAAGAAACACTCACTGCGATTATTAATAACTCCAATAAATCTCTCATAATATTTTTTAGCTAAAGCTTCATCTCCCTCTGCATAAGACATAGCAATAGCCATAGCAATATTTTCATGGTTATCTTCAACCATCTTTATTAGTCTTGAATAGTCTTCCATAACCCTTCACCTGCTAACTTTTCTAAACTTCCTAAAAAAATCATCCAATTACTTGGAAAACTATTTGAAAAATAAAAAGTATCTACACTATCCTTATTATAAAAAGATACTTGATAATCACTTTCTACATTATCTTTTTTCCAAATAGACTTTAAAGAAAATAAAGATATTAGAGTATTCACTCTTTCTTGCTCATTAGATTCTATTTTAATTTCTTGATTACCCTTTTTAATTACAAAAACACCTTTATCAAGATAAAGTTCATATGTGCCATTTTCTTTAATTGCACTAATAATAATCTTCATTTTTTATCACCTATCAATCTTAAAAAGAGTATCTAAATATTCATCTTTTTAAATATTATAAAATAATATTTTTACTATGTAAAATAAAAAGCCCTAATACCAAAGGTATCAGAGTCCTTATTACATCAAATCAAATACATCATCATAATACATAGTTAGACTGTATTCTCTATTTTCATATGTAGTATTTAATTCAATTTTATAGATTTCATATTCTCCACCTGTATTTTTATAATATAGTTTATACTCTACAAACTTATTATCACTTATATCTAAGTGTTTACAAATAAATTTTAATATAGTATCCTTGCCCTCAACAAATACATCATCACTCATAATATCATAAAATGCTAAAAATGAAGTTTTGATTACCTCAGTAGCAAACTCATTATCATAAGTATATTTTTTAAATTCACCTTCAGGATAACTTGTACTTCCATTATTAAAATTCATCATACATTCATAATCATTTAGTATATAATAATCTGGGCTATAATTAACAAAGTCATTATTATTTATAGCATTAAAACTATTTGAATAATTAGTTGAATATAAGCCTACCATTTCTCTACTAGAATCATATACATACATTGATGACACTCCATTATAAGTTTCTTTTAAAGTAAAATCAAAATTAGTTATTATATCCTCTTGAGAAAGAAAGGCTATAGTTTGAGAGAAATCTATTTCATACTCTTCACTCTTATTATATAAAAGTCCATAGTGTATAGTTTTATACTCATTAAATAACTCTGATAAATTTGTTTTAGTCGACAATGGAGTATATCCTATTTGATATACTTTATCTCCCTCTTTTATAGAGCATTCCACATAGCTTACAGAGATTGGCTTTCCTTTATCATCTCTTTTAAAAGAATAATAGATATTATAATAACTATTTTCACTTAAATCACGAGAATAATAAAATGCTAGTATATTATCATTATTAACTACTTGTGTAGCACCAAAAAATATATTCCTATCAAAAGTCATATAAGTATCAAATGGCTTATCTATAGTTATATATTTAAATGGTCCTCCTACAACAGTAGCATATTTTTCAAATTCAAAATCTGATATTTGAGAATCTCTATTTGAATATTGTAATAAATTATTACTATTAGAGTCCTTGTAAACAATACTACTATAGACAATATTATTATCCTTAACAGTATAATATGCGCCCGTTTCTATAGAGGAATCATACAAGAAATTAAAACCATCGCTAACTACATAATCATTTCCCTCTTTAGTTTTAATTACATATTCTATCTTATAAGTTTTAGAATAATCAATTACTGCAACCTCGCTACATTGATTATATAATTTTTCTGTTCTTAATGGAGGTGGATCACTAAATGGCAAACCTACAAATCCAACATAAACGATAAGAATATATACTAATATTTGAACTGGTTTACGGAAAAAATCTGCTAAAGATATACCATTAAAATATAAAATATCCATTATTGACATACATATGATATAGATTGGTATTGCATATGCCCATCCTCCTGATGGTATTCCCCAAGCAGAACTATAAACAATTGAAAAGAATAATCCAAAAACAAAAGTATTAACAAGAAAACCACCAGTTTCAAGCGGAGCAAAATGCAATTCATAGGTGTCATTTTCAGCAAATATAGATGTCCATCTTCTTTCTACACTAACAAGCTTATATACATTTTCATGAACTTTAACATCCATATAACCCTCACCTGCATAAAATATAAATGCTAACAAGGATAAGAAAATAGGTATCCATCTTAATGAATCATTTTTATATGCAAAAAAAGAAATAACAGCACTAACTAAAGAAGTAACTATTGCTAAACCTGGACGTGATACTTTTAATGAAACAGTAAATCCTGCAATTACATATAATGCCACTATAGCTACTACTATTTTTAAAATCATTATGCCAATAAATTCCATCTATAAGCACCACCTTTTTTTAATTACTAACCATAAAAATTGTACCATTAAGAAAGTTTTAGCACTAGACATATATCTAAAAATAAGTACAAAGGTAACTAATTTTTAATAAAAAAAACTAACAATATACTTTTGTTAGCTTTTTTAAATATTCAATTATTTCCTACCTGCTTTTTTTACATTAAGTTTTGCTTTTACCTTATCAAAATATTCTCCAGGAATATTTAATCCAGTTAAAGTATCACTCATCACATGGAAATCACTACCACCAGATATCATTAAACTATTTTTTTCACAAAATGCTCTTAATACATCTGTTTTCTCTTGTTCTCTAGTTGTATAGTGATAACACTCTACTCCATCTACACTTCCCTTTACACCCTCTAAAACTCTTTCCATATTATTACCATATTGATATGGGTGAGCAAGGAAAGATATTCCTCCAAGTTTCTTTATAAGAGTAGTTATCTTATCATAGCTTGGATATAGTTTATGCGGTGCAATGAATATCTTAGATTTAGGATTATTAATTCCCTCTCTTAAGAAAGCAGAAACACTTTTAACTAGATTAGGATTCTCTTTATTTAAAAATTCTACTGCTTTAGGATCATTTATAATTACTTCATGTATCCTTTCAAGAGCCATAGGACACTTTTGAGTAAAATCCACAGTATTAGGATCATAATCTAATATAATTCCATGCTTTGCAAATACTTTAGGAATATTATCGCTCCTGTATCTTTCCATTGTGTTTTCAACTACTCCATACACATCTAAATATTCTTTTGCTTTTTTAACGTCTATACCATAACCTAATATTTCTATAGGTACGTCCTCATAAGCACACACAAATTCACATCCTGTTACATAATCAAAATGTTTTAACATGTTCATAGCTTCTTCATCAAAATAAAAATCTACACAATCATGATCAGTGATAGATAACTTTTTTAAACCACACTTAGCAGCATATTCTAATAATTCTGTACCCGATAAAGTACCATCAGAATAATAAGTATGTATATGCATATTACAATTCTCTTTCATGTTAGCCTCCTAATTCGGTTACATTATACCACAGAATAAAACTAGTGAATACTTTTTTTTAATTCCTAAAAGCAACAAATATATATACATTTTAAAATAAATTAATACTACTTTTTTATCATCATTACAACAAATTGTCATCTATACATTTGCTCAAGTAGTGAAACAGCAATGCAGGAATGGTTCTTCAATCTTCTTATTGGTAAGTTCCCAATGCGAAGAATATTTTCATAAAACTTCCAAGGCAAATGTTGCTTTTTTGTTTTGATTTTACCATTCTTTGTCTTATATCTATACTTAACTGTAATTATACCTTCTATTCCTTTATTACAAGAGAAATCACTAACAACATCTACTACACCTTTTTTACTAGCAATCACGCCAATCATTCCATTAACAATCATTTCCATCAATTTGAACATAGCAAATAACAGAGCTATAAGAAATGGAATCACTATCCAAGCAAAAGCTTCAATAAGCATTAAAAAGACTGAAGTAAATAAGCAAAAGAAACACACTCCAAGAACAAATTCGACCCAATAGAAAAAGTCTCCAATCACAGGATCCATTCTAGTAATTTTCACATCTTTCAATAATTCGAGTTCATCTTCAGATATTGAGCTAGCTTCCTCCTTAAGTTTTTTCATGTCTATATCATTAATCAAACAGTAATCTTTATAAACCGAAATAGGAACTGTTTTATACTTACTTTTTAAAACAGCAATTTCATCTAGTGTAAACAAATCATTAGTAAAGCAATGTTTCTCTTTGCCATATTCATCATTGTACACTATTTCAATTTTATACTTGAAAGTCATTTTTTTATTTACTCTATTAACAACTGTAACGGTAGCATATGCTTCTTTGCAAGCCACTATTTTCCCAGCAAAAGTATTAGAACTAGGTTTATTGAGTTCTCTAGAATTTGATACTTTGACAATTTTACTATATATAAGTCCCCCTATAATAGAAGCAACGAAGATAATCATGCAAACTAGCGAAATTATCACAGAGCGAAAAAGGGCTCCTCCCACAACCGCAAAGATCAAATCAAAAACAAGAAAAATTCCAAAAACAGGAGATTTATTTTCCTCTCTAGCTAATTTTATAATACTCCAAATAATATAACCTATTGCAAACGAAATAAATATTGCTCCACATGCAATTATAGTATAAATAAAAATACTTAACGAATTCATTATTCTCACTCCTTATTAGACATCATATTTCACCATCATTAAAATTCTATCATTAGCAAAAAAGCTAAGCAATATTAGTACTTTAATTAAATTAGATTCATAAAATCTTCTTATGTTTTCCAAATATTGATTTCTTTTAATTAGCATAGCCGTTCACATAAATTATATTATATCACAAAATTATAGAGCAAATCTTAAATACATCCCTTGCTTTGATAGGACTTTTAAATGTAATTTCCAACAAATATTTAAAATGGCAAGCTATTTTTATCAAGTTACAATATTGGAAAATCATCACATCAAAAAAATACCACTTAATACTTGGAGTGGTACTTTGATAGCATTATTCAATTCTTAACATTCGATATCCAACACCAATATGTGTTTGAATGTATTTCCTCCATTTTTAAAAATTGATTCACTTGTTTTTCATTTATTCCATTTTTTTAATATAATTTAAATTATATTAACTTTTATTTTCTATTATTCCTTTTATTGTTTTTTTATAAATTCATCTAGTCTTTTCATTAGAAAATAGTCCATTATTCAATATATTAAAAATACAACTAATATAATTATATCTTTCATAAACTACCTCTATACTTAATCGTTTTTTATATTTTAAAATACTTCTTTAATTCCTTATAATCTCCTATTACTAATAAAGATAATTCCATACTAAGTATTTGAGATGGACTTACATTAACATTTAATTTTTTACCATCTTTTATCCCTAAAATGCTAATTCCATATTTTTTTCTAATATCAATTTCACCAATGGTTTTACCTATCCAATCTTTTGGAACACTTACTTCAAATATTGCATGTTCATCATCTATCTCAATATAATCTAAAATATGATCTGCACTATACTTGATTGCCATCCATGAAGCAAGTTGTTTTTCTGGATATACTATTTCATCTGCTCCATTTCTTAAAAGAAATTTAGCTTGCCCATCTCTTTCTGCTCTTGATACAACCTTTTTCGCACCTAATTCTTTTAATAAACTTGTTGTTTCAAGTGAACTTTGAAAATCATCACTAATAGTAACAATACATAAATCAAAATTATTAATTCCTAAGGATTTTAAAAACTCTTCATTTGTGCTATTGCCTATCTGTGCATCTGTCACATATGGAACGGCTTGATTAATCCTTTCTTCATTTACATCTACTGCCATCACTTCATGTCCAAGTTCTTGTAATTTTTTTGCTATATGTAGTCCGAATCTACCTAAACCTATTAAAAGTATTGTTTTCTTATTCATATGTTGTTTCCTCCTAACCAACTATAATTTTTTCTACTGGATATTTATAATGTTGTTGTTTCCCTTCTCCTAATGTAGCGTATATTAGTGTCAATCCACCTAAGCGACCAAAGAACATTAATATAATTAGAATTATTTTTGATATTAAACCTAATGCAGGCGTAATACCTAAAGTAAGTCCAACTGTTCCAATTGCAGAAGCTGTTTCAAATAAACCCGTTAAGACCGGAACATTTTCAACTTTGCTGATTACTAATCCACTAAATAAGAATATAAATAAATATAGAAAAAAAATCGCAAACGCATTTTTAACATTTTCATCACTAATTCTTTTCTTAAATAATTCAGCATTTGCTTTATTTTTAAATACCGAAATGATTGATGCAAATATAACAGCTATAGTAGAAGTTTTCATACCACCAGCAGTAGAACCAGGAGAACCACCAATTAACATTAAGATAATTAATATTGTTAACCCAACTTCACTTACGCCATTAAGACTAATAGTGTTAAATCCAGCTGTTCTAGGTGTTATAGCTTGAAATATAGAAACTAAAATTCTTTCTTTTAAATTTAGGTCATTAAACTCAAAAAAGAAAAAATATAATCCAGGTAAAATTATTAAAATTATTGACATAATGATTACAACTTTTGATTGTAATCTATATTTTTTAAAATTCAATTTATAATCATATATATCTTTCCATACGATAAAACCAATACCACCAATAACGATTAATAGACATATCATTATGTTGATAATGGACATTGAAGAAAACATTGTAAGAGACGAAAATTCTCCAGAATATTCCCCCATTATATCAAACCCTGCATTGCAAAAAGCTGATATAGAATGGAAAATTGACAT